>CALOAD010000001.1:0-25659 GCA_942491415.1 Candidatus Gastranaerophilales bacterium
TAAAAATTAAAATTAGGAATATTTTTGAAAAGATAAAATAAGTATTTTTTTATTGTTTGTTCCTTATACATTAAACAGTTGCATTCTCATAATATTTTTCAAGAAGAGCGGCTCCTATTAAGCCTGAAAAATCTTTTAATCCGGTTCTCATAATTTTAGTTCCGGCAGATGGAATAGCTAAGGATTTTACGTGAGTTTTTTTAACTGTTATTTCATAGAAGAAATCAACCGCTTCTATAAGCCCGCCTCCGAGAATAATTAATTCCGGGTTGAAAAAGTTAATTACAGATGCGATTCCGCTGCTTAAATATTCTGCTGCTTCTGTTATAACATTAAATACAACTTCATCGTTTAATTCCAGGGCTCTTTTTATATGTTTTGATTTTATCTGACTATTTTCTTCTAATAAACTCTGAATTATAGAATTATGTCCTTTTTTAATAGCCCCTGTAATTCTTTTTTCAATAGCGGTTCTGGATGCATATGCTTCCAGGCATCCGTGTCCTCCGCATCCGCATAGTCTGCCACCGGAACTTACGATAATATGACCTATTTCACCGGCTGTTCCTGTAATTCCGCTATATATTTTTCCGTCGCAAACTATCCCGGAACCGACACCAGTACCAACAAAAATACAAACAAAATTTTTACATCCAACCCCGTTGCCGAATTTTATTTCGCCAATAGTTGCGACTTCAACGTCATTACCAATAAAAACAGGTATTTTAAATTGGTTTTCAAGTATTTCTCTGAAATTAAGGTTAAAACAATTAATATTTGGAGCAGAAAGCAAAATCCCATTTTTTCTGTCAACCTGTCCTGCTGCACCTATTCCTATCGAAGATATATCAGAAACTGAAATTTGTGCTTCACATATAGTTTGATCAATAGTTTCAATTATTCGCTCTGCAATAGATTCATTGCTGTTTTTTTGAGTTTTCTTTTTGACTGATGTTATAACCTGTCCGGTTTTTGTATTTACAAGGCCTGCCAGTATTTTTGTACCGCCAAGATCAACTCCGATTGAATATTTTTTCATGATTTATAATAACCCCATCACACTTCCAAAATTCAATGATATTTTCATATTAACATTTTTTCATAATTCACTAAAGTCTTTTATTTTTTACCTGTAACGAAATGTAGCATTAATATACCAGAATGAGTTAGTTTTCGATAAAAGAAGCAAAGCTCCTTTTTCCGAAAACGTCGCTCCCGCTTCGCATACCAATTTATGATAATTAATTTCATTTAACGTTTACTTATTGAAATTGGTATAGTTATGAAAAAGATCAGAATTGCTTACTACAAGGTTCGGCAGTTCTGATCTTTAATTGTAATTATAAATTAATATTTTAAAAAATTAATTCTCTAAAAATACGAAATTTGAAAAATTTTCATATCATATATGAGATTAATACAGCTATTAATAAGATTGCTATGAATTTATACTTTTTACTTAGAAGCTGTCTTGTTAACATATCCAGAGCCTTCTCGTCGAAGCCTCTTCAATTTTAACCGCAGTCAAAAAATTCGCCTTTAATTTCTTTTATAATTTATTTTTTTATTTTTAACCAGAAGGGCTCTTATTATTTGTTTAAACCTGTAAATAAAATACTTGAAATATAAAAACCGGCAAATACAAGAAGAATTCCTATAATATTGCTTATTGAAATATTAAAAACTGCCATTTGAAGCTCACCGCTTCTCCAAAGATTGAAGTTTTCAAGGGCAAATGTTGAAAAGGTTGTAAAAGCTCCTAATAAGCCGGCAAAGACAAAAAGCCTTGTATTATGTCCCAAGTCAAAAATATTAAATATCCCCCACATAATTCCAATAAAAAAAACAGCCTACAAGATTTACCATAAGTGTTCCCCACGGAAACCCAATTCCTGTAATTTTACATGTTATTTCAGACAGTAAAAACCTTAATAAAGCTCCTATTGCACCACCAGCTGCTATAAATAAAAGACCCTGCATTTCTTACTCCATTTCATTTAATCATTACTTTAATTATAAATTATATATAAAAAAAGGAATAATTAATTTGAATTACTAAGATCCTATCCGAGAAATAAACGTTTCCTCATTACATAAATCTTTTGCCTGAAATGATAGACTGTGTTGTGATTGAAAGATCAGCATATTTACCTGTTATAGTAAACTTATGTATTAATAAATGTTTGATTATAGAAAATGACCGGATCTTTTATTTAACCAGCAATTCAAGTAAATAATATAGAAACATCAAAAATCAATTTCTTCAGAATATGATTTAGGACGTTCTTTAGAAGTTTTTGCGCCGAGTGATTTAATTTTTTCTGCTTGGCTGATAAGTCCGCCCCTTCCCTCAATCTTTTTGTTTATGTTGTCAAAACAGCCTGTAACCTTAGAAAAACAGCTTTTTAAAATATCCATTTCCTTAAGTAACCCGATAAATTTATCGTAAAGTTTTCCACTTTCTTCTGCAATTTCTGCTACATTCCTATTCTGGTTTTCTTTTTGCCAGAATAGATCAATGGTTTTAAGCGCTACAAGCAATGTTGATGTGCTGACCGGCATGACTTTGTTTTTTCTTGCAAATTCAAAAATATCAGGCTCATTTTGCATTATTAAACTAAATGAGGATTCCACGGGAATAAACATTAAAACAAAATCAGGGGCGTTTATATCCTTTAGTTCCTGATAAAACTTATTTTTCAGGTTTTTTATATGTTCCCGCACAGAAGACAAGAACTCTTTAAGATATTTTTCTTTATCATTTTCGCAGTTACAGAGCTTTTCATAGGAAATTAGCGAAACTTTTGAATCTATAACAAGATGTCTGTTATCCGGCATATAAATAACCACATCAGGTCTTAGCAAATTGTTTTCCTCGTTTCTGAAACTTTCCTGCACAGAGTAATGTATTCCTTTTTGAAGTCCTGATGATTCCAGGATCTTTTCTAGAATAACTTCTCCCCAATTTCCTCGTGTTTTTGAATCGCCTTTTATTGCATTAGCGAGGTTATTTGCTTCATTGCATATTTTCTGATTATTTTCTGACAGTAATTTTATCTGGGTTTGCAGGGAAGAAAGCTCTTTTGCTTCATCAAGCCTGCTTTGTTCAATTCGTTGCGATAATTCTGTGATTTTTTCCCGAAAAGGCTTTATTAAATCTTCTATTTCTTTTTTGCCGAGTTTTGAAAACTCCTCTGAATTCTGTTTTAAAAGTTTGTTTGCCGTGTTTTCAAATTCTGTCAGGAATTTATCCTGTATGTTTATTTCGGCATAGCTTTTATTTTGCATTTCCAGATCAGCAATTTTCCTGTTCTGTTTAATAAATTTCTTTATAAAAACAAGTAACGCCAGAAATAGTCCTAAAAACAAGCCTGCTAAAAAACTTAAAAATAATTCCATTGTGCCGCCTAATAGGTTGATAACCTTAACAATAATAACAAGTTTTTAAAAAAGTGGGAAATATATGGAAACTTTTTTATGTTTATCGGATTAGATCGCTGTCAACAACACACGATAAAGGCTCAAGGAATTTACATTTGGGGCTGTTTTCTCTCATATGCAGTCATAAAAACGATTAAAGACAAATTAAAAATTACTGCATATAAAGTATTGAATTTACTCTATTCTGCGATATAGCCATTGATAAGGCAATGATAGAAGGAGTTTTTCTTATGTAATAAATTCAGTGTTTATACCAGAATGAGTTAGTTTTCGATAAAAGAAGCAAAGCTCCTTTTTCCGAAAATGTCGCTCCCGCTTCGCATACCAATTTATGATAATTAATTTCATTTAACGTTTACTTATTGAAATTGGTATAGTGAAAAAATCCCAATTGATTTTTAGATTGGGTATATAATAAAGACGGTTGAATAAGTTCAACCGTCTTTTGTGTTACATGAAATCCATTTTGAATAAATTAGAGTAAACTTGGGTTATAGTCTATTTCTATACCTTTTGAATTAAACATTGTTGGCCATAAGGTATGAGAAGCCTGATGATCTGTTGTAGAAAAAGACAAACTGTGGTTCATTCCAGGATCATAATTTTTTATACTTTCAGCAGCTTTAATAAAAGATTCTTTTGTTAAATTAGGACCGGCTTCTTTACAAGCTTCGACAAATAATTTAGCAGCAATGTAACCTTCTAAAGAAACAAAATTTGGCTCGAATCCCGGTGAATATTTCGCTAAATTTTCTTTATATTCAGTAATTACAGGCAAATTAGAATTATAGTGAGGTACCACCTGTGTTACAACTACCTTTTTTGTAAAACTTTCGCCTTTACTTGCAAGTTTTTCACCAAGAGCTTTTGAACCAACGAATGAAACACAAAGATAAATAGAATCTAAGCCTTTTTCTTTTGCCTTAATAATAAATTCACTGCAAGGATTATATACACCAACTAAAATAACAGCTTTAGGTTTAGCAGCAAGAATTTTATACATTCCACTTTCAACATCAACTGTATTTCTTGTATATTTTCCAACCGTTATATTTTCTGCTTTAATTCCATATTTGCTTAAAGCTTTTAATCCACCGGTTAAACCAGCTTGACCAAAAGCATCATCCTGTATAAAGAACGCTATTTCACTAGGCTTAATACCTGTTTGTACTAAAAGTTCTACCATTTTAGCAGTTTCTTCAACATAACTAGCTCTATAATTAAATACATACTTATCTGGCGGGTTTTTTCTCAAAAGACCTGCACCGGTAAAAGCACCGAAGAAAGGTGTCTGAAATGTATCTGAAATTTTTACAGCAGGTACAGCTGTAGGTGTACCTACATTTCCTAAAGTTGCAAAAATATTATCTTGTTTAATTAACTTAAGCATATTTGGTGCGGTTTTTGTTGGCTCATAACCATCATCATAAGCAATCAAATCAAAAGTATTACCGTTAACTCCGCCTTTTGCATTTACAGATTGAAGATATGCCTTAACTCCAGCCTTCATATTCTGTCCAAGGAACTTTGAAGGTCCGGTTAATGCTGTTGACATACCAATTTTGACTGTTTCTGCTGATACACTTAATGTAACAAATAACAGAAATGCCCCTAAAAATAGAGCAATAAATAATTTTTTCATAAAAACTCCTAATTACAAAATACTCACTAAACTTTAAATATCGACACTTTGTCATAAAGTTCTTTTGCTGCTTGCGCAAGTGTTTGAATACTTGCAATAATTTCTTCTGTTCCAGCTGTCTGCTCTTCAGTAATGCTGGCAATTTGCTCAGCACTAGCACTAGATTCTTGTGTAACAGATGCAATATTTTCCATCATGTTTACAATGTTTTCTGCGTTTATAGCAACTTTACTTACTTCATTTTCAATATCAGTAATTTCTTTTGAATTTATACTAGCTGATTTTATAATCTCAGTAAGGGAGTTACCTGTATTTTCTACAATATTAACGCCTTCTTCAACTTCCTGAACAGCCGCTTCCATCGTAACTACTGCATCATTAGTTTTATTCTGAATTTCTTCAATCATTTCAGTAATTTTATCAGTAGCACTTGCAGATTGCTCGGCAAGTTTTTTTACTTCTCCTGCAACTACTGCAAAGCCTTTACCATGTTCACCTGCCCTTGCAGCTTCAATTGCGGCATTAAGTGCAAGAAGATTTGTTTGACCGGCTATTCCTTTAATTAAATCAACAATTTGTCCTATATCAGCACTTAATTTTCCAAGTTGATTTATTGAATTAGCTACATCCGCTGCAGTTGTTTTAATTTGTTTTATTGTAACAACTGCCTTTTTGGCCTGACATTGTCCTTCGTTTGCTGTTTTTTCAGTCAAACTAGAAATTTCAACTGTATTTTTCGAACTGTTTAAAATACTTTGAATAGCACTATTAACTGTATTTATATTATCAAGGCTTTTATTAACGTCGTCTGCCTGAGCTTCAGCACCTGACGCCATTTGACTAAGGCTTGAAGCAATAAACTGTGCAGCTTGCGCTGTTTGATCAGCAGCTTCCTGCATTTGTGCAGATGTAACTGTAACAACTTTAGTTTTTTCATTAACATCATTAATTAAAACTTTTAAAGAATCTGTCATTTTATAAATGTTCCAGAGTAAATTGTCAATTTCATCTCCATTAGGGTTATATTCTACTTCTGCAGTTAAATCTCCCTCTGAGATCCTCGTTAAAATATTTTTCAGGTTATCAATACCGTTTATTAGTTTTTTGACAACCATATGTCCGATTAAAATTGCAATACTAAAACTAAATAATGTTAAAACAATAACTAAGATAGACATTGTTTTTTGCATAGATATCAAATCCTGCCTATCAGAATTCATTTTATCATTTATATTTTTAGATTCTATTTCAACTTGCTTACTAAAAGCATCAACGCTTGGTTTAATTTCCAACATTAATACATCTGTAGCAGTTGCAGTATCAAAATTATTTAAAGCTTTTACAATTTTATCTATGCTCTTTTGCTGTGCATCTTCTATTGATTTAAATTTTAAGAAATTATTTTTAGACGTAAAAAATTCTTCTTTTAATAAACCTTCTTTATGTTTGTTAATAAATTCTTCATTAACAATATATTCAGATATCATTTTATTAAATGTCGGCACCATTGTTTGCTGGTAATCATATCTTTTAGTTATTAAATCTTTTTCTTTAAGAAACTTTTCCATATCATTATTTATGTTGACAAAATTTTTCAAACAAAAAATAAAAGAAACACCCATTAGAGGAACCAGTAATGCTATCAAAATTAAACCTAAAATAAGGTTTCTTGTTAATTTAGCCTGATTAAGTTTTAATAATAAACTCTTTAAGTTTTTTACTAAATACATAATGCACATAACCTTTCAATTCAATATTAGTAGAATTTAATAATTTCAACTAAAACCAGCTAAATCAATTTTTAAATTTTATAATGATTATATCTTTATTAAAGCCGTATTTTAAAGAAATTATAACACCTATGTTAAGAAGAGAGAAACAATATTAGCCTCTATAAACAATATTTCGGACTTTATTTCTCTCTTCTTTTAAATTTACAATTTTTTTTAATTAGAATCTATACTGAGTCATTACTAACAATCTGTGAGAATCATCCCCAGCTCTGTTCTGGACATATACAAGATCTGACATCAGTTTCAAATTATGATTGAAGAAATAATAATTTGCACCAAGTGTATATTCATATAACTCATTATCATTAATGGCCTGATTTGGATTAAATCTGTCAAAACTACCGACTAATTCCAGTTTATCCGTTAAAGAATAGGCTGATTTCACATAAAAGCCATCTGCTTTTATATTACCAAGTCCGTAACCGTTTTTCATAGCGTATTCACTTTGCAGTTTGAATTTTTCATTTGGGCTAATATACTGACCTATAGCTCCATATATTCTATTTTTATAAGATGTATTGTTATAATCATAAACACCACCAACTTTTAATGTACCTAAATCTGGAGTCCAGTGTAAAAGATCAACTGTTGCCATAGATGCAAGTTCTAAACCTGAATTAGTCTCAATAGCATTCATTCCTTCGCCATTATAAGTACCTAATGCATACTCAACGGCACTCCATTTGCCTTTTGCAGTTATACCAAGATCTCTTACATCACTGAAATTTCTTGCAAGTTGTGCTTTTTCAATAGTATCATTTGTATATGGAGACTGCATCCCTTCTAAACCAAGTGGTTTTCTTGTTTGTCCAACATATAATTTAGTATGAGGGACAATATCAGTCGCTAACCAAACATCACCAAGTATACTGCCTGAACCTCTGCTTGGGAAAGTATTTATACAATAATCAAGGTGCTCACGAATTTTGCCCTTGAATGTCATATCAACAATCGGTGCACTAAAGTTTTGTGGCTGGGCTTCTTCGCCTTGTCCGTGAATATTACCGGTATATTTTACCTGAATTGCACCACTAATTTGTGTTGTATCCGCAAAACCATATTTAACTGATCTTTTATCAGATTTTTCGAGTTTTGAAACTGAACCTTCAAGAGTAGCGACTCTACCAGTTAAAGCATCAAGTTCACTGCTGAACTCATTTTTCATTGTATTGATTTTTTCTTTATCAACATCAGAAAGTTTACTTTTGTCTTTTTCAATTTTACCTACAAGGTTAACAAGTATCACTGCTGCTTCATCACGAGTTAAAGGCCTATCTCCTGCAAACTGGCTTTTTTCGTCACCTAACATCAATCCATACTTATTTGACAGATATTTTAAAGATTTGTATGCCCAATGTGACTTATCAATAGATTGCCCAGGCTGTTTAATTACTAAATTAGCCTGCTGGACTGCCTGCAAATCAGTCAATGATACACTTTGTGCTAAAACAGGTAACCCCATTGTTAATGAAGTTATTACTGCTAACGCTAATGCTTTTTTCTTTAACACCACTCAAACTCCTTTTTTAAATTAAAATTTTTAAAATACATATTTTGAATTTAATATTATATTTTTTTAAAAAAAAATCAATAATTTTTGAAATTTTATTTTATTTTCTGATTTCTTTGTAATCAGAATTTATTATCACACTTTATTTTTCGACTAATTAACTTATAAATCTTAAAAATAAAATGCTACTTTTCTCTTTGCAAAAATTATAAAAGCAAGAAGCACATAAAGAGGCTTCTTGCTTTTATAAATCTAAATTTTTTAAAATTACTTAAAGAACATCAGACAATGTCACATTTACTTTTCCGACATCTTTACTTATCAATTCCACCATTACTTTATTTATACCATCCTGCAACGCAAGACAATTTTGAATTACACAGGTAATATCTTCATTCAACTTAAAAACCATAGGATTATCACTTGAAACTTGCTCTGCAATAACCGCTGCACCTGATTTTACAATCTTAATTACAGAAGAATTGTAAATTTCATCATTAATTTTAACAAAATTAATTCCGGTAATAATTCCCGGACCTAAAATATTTTTTAGTTTAAAGGAAACACCATCATTTGTTTCCTGAAGACTGCCTTTTTGATAAATTTTGTTAAGAATAAACCGTGGCAGAATGTTCATTTTGTACCCCTTTTCTTGTTTTTCTGTAACTCAAGTTATATATATGAGTTAACAGTCATTCTCGCCAATCAAAATAATGAATTACGAAAAGCTTTTAAATCTGGCAACTTGCCTTTCAACTCTTCTTACTCCGATGCTGCGAGTTCATTGACTGGAATTAGCTTAAAGGGCTTAATATTTCCTATTTTTATTTTAACATATTTGTCAAGTTTTTCCCACCCATGTTTTGTAAAATTTTCTGGTATAACTTCCCAGATAACAAGGGATACAATATTTTTATCAATTAAAAAATCATCAGGTAAGTAGAAAAACTTCTGAGGACTCTTATTTTTCCAGTGTCTTCCTATCATATTTCCATTCAAAAAGATGTCTGCTTTCTCATAAGGCAAATCAGAAACATCCAACAACAAAGGGTTATATATATTACTTTCTTTTTCAAAATCAAAAGTTAAATAAAGCATTTTTATAAAGGAATTTTCAGAAGTATTTTCTATATTTTCAGGCAAAGCTTCGGTCCATTCTTCTATAACAGGGGTTAATCCCCCTCTTATTTGCCATTCAATATTTTTTTCAGGGAATGTTCTTAATGAAATAACACCTCGGGGGATTTTTAAGTCATTTTGAAAACCTCTATCGAACCCGAGATTTTGAACCAATACGGTCAGTACATTTATTCCTTTTTCATTCAAGAATTGTTTATCAACTTTAAAAGTAATATTTTCTGGAACTTCACAGCCTTCTTTATATACCAGACAATCAAAATAAAATATTTGATGACCGTTAAGGTAAATTGAATAACAATGTTTTGCGTTTATTTCAATTTCGTCAATATGCCCTTTAAAACTACCTTTATACCAGATATAATCATCATAAACCTCATTTGATATACAATCAAACTTGTTATTTTCCAGAAAATTCCAGCTTGAACAATCATAAGCAAGGTCAATTTCCGGACTGCCATTAAGCACAAGACATCCTTCCAATTGAGGCAACTCTACTTTACATTGAGCTTTAATTTCTTTAGTTTTAAAATCCATACTTTTTAAAACAAATAACTTTTACTTCTGTATCATTAGAGAACGCAGCTTCCTCCATATCATCAGTTAAAAAATCAGGCCCCATTATAATTCTATCATTTGTTACCCACGTTTTATCAGCTGTAGATTCGCTTAAAAATACAATTTTTGTGGACTTATTCCCTTTTTTTAAAACACAAGAATATAAATCAGCTATATTTTCGCCTTTAATTAGCAACTGGCTTTCAATTTTCTCAACAGGTAAAGACGTTTTTATCTCATCAAAGCCTGATATTTTAATTTCATTATCGTCGTCTTTAATAACAAAAAGTATCTCTGTATCTTCGTGTTCTACTTTTGTAAAAATAGACATGCCTGAAAAATCCACTTTACACCCTTTTAATTCCAGATTAACAGGTAATATCTTCATATCAAAAGGTTTAACAGAAACGCAGTTTCCATCAGTTAAAGCAAAATCAACTTTATTTTTATTTAAATTCCTTATAAACAGCCAGTTACAGTTATTTATATTATCTTTCCTAAGTCTTGCAAATGTATTTTCTGTTTCATTTCCTGCAATCTCATTGCCTTGTGCGATCATATCAGTTGAAGACAAGTCAAAACCTTTTAAAAAATAGTTAATTTCCTTTGCTTTATAATAATTTTCACGAGGAATTCCTTCTTCAGAAACCGGAGCCGCAAAATCATAGGAAGTATAGACTTCAGAACTGGGAAGCTGTCCCCATGACGTTCCACCGCAGCCCATATAATGGTTAAACATTGTTATTCCCTGAGAAAGTACAGTTTTGGTCACAATATTTATATGTTCTGATCCAAATAAGGTCCTAATTTGTTCATATCCTGTTCCATTCCATTTATCGTACCAGCCTGCCTGAAGTTCCGCCACAAAAAGAGGTGCATTTTCTGAACATCCGCCAAGATTTTCTTCTGCATGATCAAGAACGCCAAATGTATCTGGAAATTCCCGCCAATCGAAATTCACATTTATTGTCGGGTAATTATCAAACGCATAAATATTTACTATATCTGAATAAAGACAATAACCAAGCACATCATTATGGAAAATAGGAACTTTTACCCCCATAGACCGAGCAAGATCATACAATTCTTGAATATAATCCGGTTCAGCCTCGTCTGTAAAATACTCATTTTCTACCTGAAACGCAATGATATTGTGATATTCATTTAATATAGGAATAATTCTTGAATACCATTCACGTAAATATTTCATGAAAATTCCAGAATAAGCGAATTCTCCGTCTTTTCTGTTTCTCATATTAATATTAGGCTGGTTTAACAACCATTTAGGCAAACCACCGAGTGAAGTTTCTGCATTAATATAAGGCCCTGGACGCGCTATTACGAACAATTCCAGTTCAGCCGCCATATCAAGAAGAGCTCTTACATCTCTTATTCCTGTAAAATCATATTTACCAGGTTCGTTTGAGTGGTAGCCCCAATTAAAATAAATATCAACCGTATTATAGCCTGCTGCTTTCAGTTTACTGAGGCGATCCCTCCACATGTTCTGCCCGGGCATCCTGAAATAATGAATAGCCGCACTCCGTATAAGAGTTCTTTTGTTGTTGACTTTAAGAGAATATTTGTCGTAATCAATAAGCATATGCATACCACCAATAGAATGTTGACGAGCGAACCTATATATATTATCGAAAAAATAGTAATCTTCTTTAGCAAGATTACTATTTTTATTTCTATATTAAAACCTTCTTAAGTCTTAAATTTCATTTTTTTATCTTATTTGGCTTGATCTGAAAATATTGCATTAATCGCCTCTGACCACAACAATATTTAGACAACCTAAAGCCAGTATTCATTCTACAAGAGTTAATTCTTTAAAAGGTTTGATTACTAAATGCATGTTTTTTATCTCATTATTTAAACATTTTCTTTATATTATCCATAAATTTCCTGCTGGTTTCAGGCGTTTCTTTATTTTCGCATTTAATTTTCTCTTTTTTAATTTTAATAGAAGCAGAAATATATTTAATTCTATTGTTTATTTGATCAATATCTTTATATTCAGGCCCTTTATCCTTAAAAAATTCCTTATATGAACTTATTGCTTCAATATAATTATTTGTAATTTCAAAAATCTGAGCCAGATTAAAATGAATATCAGGATTATCAGGTGTAAAACGGATCACTCTTTTTAATTCAATAATCGCTTCCTGATATCTTTTCATTTCAAAAAGAGCAAGCCCGAGGTTATGTTTGTATTCAATATTGTTAACATCAATAGAAGCTGCTTTTCTGTAATAATATACAGAACTTTCAAGATCTCCTTTTGCCTGATAAGTAAGCCCTAATTCATTCAGAAGAATAGCATTCTTTGGTTCAAATACAGTCGCCTGCTTAATATTGTTTATTGCTGTTTCAAGATCACCCAATTCCCTGTTAATAAGACCTTTTTGATAATAGATATCAGATATATTAGGATTATAAGAAATAGCTTTATCAAAATACTCAAGTGCTTTTGAGCTATCCTCAAGTTTTACATAGTATAATCCAATTCCATAATAAGCCTCGGCGAATTTATCATTTTTGTTAAGTGCAAATTCAAAATATTTATAAGCATTTTCAAGAGAATCTTCCTTTAAGAAAAGCATTCCCAAAGTATAACAGGCGTCAATCAAATTTGAATCCAGTTGAATAGATGTTTCATATGATTTAATTGCTTTATCTTTTAATCCCATCGCCTGATAAGTGGAAGCAAGGTTATAATTAGTTATAGCATCATCAGGGTTCATTTTTAGAGATTCAATAAAATGCCTGACTGCCTCATTAAATTTTCTCTGTCTTGCGCAAACAGAACCAAGTATAGAATGAGCCTGACCATGTAAGGGTTCCAGTTCTACAGTTTTCTTCAGCTGAAGTTCAGCAAGGTCATAATTCTCATTTTTGTAATAAATATATCCCAGCGCATATCTAATTTCTGAATCCTGCGGATTAATTTCAGCGGCAAGTTTAAATTCATTAAGAGCTTCATCGGTCCACCCTAAACTTCCGTAAGCCAGCCCTAAATTGCTGTATGCACTGATGTTTTTCGGCTCAAAAGTAATTACATATTTAAATTCAGGTATTGCTTTTTCGTAGCTCTCTTTTTCAATATGTACTAAACCAAGATAATAGTGGGCTTTCACGCTATCAAAATTTATATCCAATGCATTATTGAACTCTTTTTCAGCTTCTAATATTTCTTTTTTATTCAAATATATTTTGCCAAGAGCCAAATGCGCATCGAAATTCTGATAATTCAGCCCTATTGCTTTTTGATAATTTGACGCAGCTTCATCAAAATTCTTGATTTTTTCCAGATTTAATCCGTGTAAATAATATCCTTTATCAAAATCAGGATGGTTTTCCAAAAGCTCTTCAGTACAGTTCAATGCTTTCTGGTAATTATTATTTGCTATATAAAGCAACGCAAGGTTATACGTTATATCTACATCTTTTTGACTGATTTCATAAGCCTTTTCCATATATTCAACAGATTTATCAAGCTTATTAGTAAGCTCATAAACTTTTGATATTCCTACTAATGCAATTAAATAATGAGGATTAGAATTAAGTGCGCTTTGATAAAAAATCAATGCCTTTTCAAATTTACTAAGGCAAAAATAACTGTCAGCAATTTTCTCCATTGTTTTATAGCACTGAGGATTTATGGACAGGGCTTTTTTATAGTTTTCTATGGCATTTTTATAGTCTTTATTAAGCTTGTATTCATCAGCCGCTGCGATAAACTTTTCAAAATCAGTCACGATTAACCCCTATTTTTTATAAATGCGCATAATAATTTTATAATATTTCTTATTATAATGCACCTTTTTCAAAAACTTGTTATTATTTTTTTATGATAAAGTGAAAAAATGTCATTCCATCAGTATTTTTATAGTAATAACAAATTTTGCCTTGTCATTCGAGGATGGCTGAAAGGCTGATGTGGAAATTTATCTATCGTGGTTTGTAACAAAAATCAAAAAATTAATATTTTAAGATTATTACAATTATACCAATTTCAATAAGTAAACGTTAAATGAAATTAATTATCATAAATTGGTATGCGAAGCGGGAGCGACGTTTTCGGAAAAAGGAGCTTTGCTTCTTTTATCGAAAACTAACTCATTCTGGTATAATGAAAGCCGGATAGATCCTCAGGTCGCTTCGCTAGCGGGTTTTAAGAGTTATTTGCCGACGTTGGAGACTTTAACCAAACTCATTCTTAGTCTGGATAAAGCATTCAAAACAAGTTCTTCAAGATATGATTTTATTGACAAATTTCTCTATATGTTCCTACATATGATTACACCTCTATTTTCAGTTTTAATGGATCTGTAATAGAGGTGTAATTTGTTTTATGAACTATTTCCATAATTCAGTAATAAGGATTTTTTTATAGTTTATAAATTTAGATCGGTATATTTCTTTAAAATTATATTCTTATCCTAAAATTGCTTTTAAATCCTCATCAGCAGTTGTTATTGGTTTTATTTCAAACTTATCAACAAGAACATTTAAAACGTTCGGTGTGATAAATGCCGGTAAAGTAGGGCCAAGTCTGATATTTTTGATTCCAAGATGAAGTAGCGTAAGCAGTATTGCAACTGCTTTCTGTTCATACCATGAAATAATCATAGACAATGGCAGGCTATTTACATCTGTATTAAACGCCTCGGCTAAAGCAACAGCAATTTTTATTGCTGAATATGCATCATTACATTGCCCTATGTCGAGGAGCCTTGGAATTCCTCCAATGTCGCCGAATTCTAATTTGTTAAACCTGTATTTTCCGCAGGCAAGAGTCAGAATTACACAGTCTTGCGGTACTTTTTGTGCAAATTCAGTAAAGTAATTTCTGCCTGATTTAGCGCCGTCGCATCCGCCTACTAAGAAGAAATGTCTGATTTGACCGGCTTTTACCGCGTCAATTACTTTATCGGCTACGCTTAAAACCGTATTTCTTCCGAATCCGATTGTGATGAATTTCTCTTCTCCATCTTCTGTAAAACCTTTTTCTGCAAGCGCCGCTTCAATTACATGGGTGAAGTTGTGGTCAGGAATATGTTTTTCCAGGCCAGGCAACAAGCCCTGTAGTAAAGATTTTATCTGTATAATTTTTAGGATCCTGAATACAGTTTGTTGTCATTAAAATTGATCCGGGGAATTCTGCAAATTCCTTTTGCTGATCTTGCCATGCACCGCCGTAGTTGCCTGCAAGATGTTTGTATTTTTTTAGTTCAGGGTAAGCGTTACAAGGCAGCATTTCTCCGTGAGTATAAACATTTATGCCTTTTCCTTCTGTTTGTTTTAGCAATTCTTCAAGGTCTGCCAATTCATGGCCTGAAACGAGTATTGTTTTACCTTTTTTAGGAGTTATTCTTACCTGAGTTGGTACAGGATGACCGTATTTTCCTGTGTTTGCTTCGTCCAACAACTCCATTACCAGTAGATTTATTTCCCCGCATTTCATACATGCTCCTAATAACTCATCAACTGTTGGGTTTTTCTTTGTTAAAAGGCTTAATGCTTCAAAGGAAAATTTGTAACTTCATTGTTTTCCTTGCCAAGTATCGCTGCATGGTGGGCATAAGCAGCAGTTCCTTTTAATCCGTAAGTTAAAATTTCCTGAAGTGACACTATATCTTTATTTTGAGAATGTAATTTATTTGCTATTGATATTATTTGTGCCTGTTTTACAAGAGTTTCTATATCCCCGGAATTTGTTTGTATTGCTGGGATTTCAGGTACTTCAGGCAAAATTCCTTTTTCTTTTGACAATGTTAAATATGCAGATTTTAAGTCTTTTCTTGATTGATCTAACTTAAGAACGATTTCCGCAAGCCTCTTTCTGTCAAAATTCACATTTGTAACTGTGGTAAACAACCCTTCAAGTGTAATTTTTTTAAGTTCGTTGCAATTGCATTCAACGCCGATTTGTTGAAGTTTTTTTCCTAAAAATACTGCAATCTTCACCTTCTTTTAATTGAGAAAGTTTAACTGCATAAAATCCAATTTCTTTTAAACCGTCTATAATAAGGTCTTGTAGGTCTGCGGAATCAGCGTTTTTGCCGCAAATTCCTTTAAATGTGCAGCCTGTTCCATTTGCGGCCTGTTCACATTGATAACAAAACATATTCATTGCATTACCTCTTTCTTTTTTACAACATTCATTCAGTTTGGAAAATAATTTTTCAAAAACCATATTATTTCTCCTTTTCATTAATTATTTTGTATTAAGAATAATGGTACCTGTATTCTTATTTGGATTAAAAAAATTTTATTCTATAAATGAACTAAGCTTTTTATTTTTAAAATGTTCTTCAACTTCTTTATTTACAGATATTAAGAGCTCACCGAGAAAACATTTATCCGGCTCGCAGGGCTTGTTTTTGCTTAGAAGACAACTTGAAGGTTTAAATTTGCCGTCTATTGCTTCATAAATATCAAGAAGTGTTAATTTCGCAGGTGGAAGCGCAAGCTTAAAGCCTCCTTTATTACCTTTTATTGACAGCACAAGGTCAGCTTTTACCAGCCGTTGCATTACTTTTGAAAGGTGGTTTGCTGAAATGTTCAGCATTTCTGATATTTCCTTTACAGAAACAACCTGATCTCCTTTTTTTGCTAATATAATCATTGAATGAAGGGCTAATGATGCTGCTTCTGAAATTTTTAAAATACTACTCATATAACTTTGACTTAATATCTAACTGGTACCATAATACCAATTAAGATATAGGGGGGGGGGGGGGGGGGGGGGGGGTCATGTTTTGTCAATGAAAAAAGTTAGAAAAATTACTTATACCAGATTGAAATTGGAATAAGAACCCATATTTTGGTTATAAAAAAACTGTTCTGAATTTCAGAACAGTTTTTTAGTTTTATATTTTTAATGGTTTATTATGCTTGATTCCAGAAGCCTTCTTTTGTAATTCTGGCTTTTTCAGTTTCAGCAGCGATAGAAACGTTTCTAGGTGTGAAAATAAATACACCTTCGCCGATTCTTTGTTGATGTCCGTCTACTGCGTGTGTTGCACCTGACACGAAATCAACAACTCTTTGTGACTGCTCTGCATCAAGAAGATGAAGATTTAAAACAATTGATCTTCCATCTCTAAGATTGTTTACTACATCAAGTGATTCTTCAAAAGTTTTTGGCTCATTAACTACAACTTCATAAGGACCTGTTTTCGGATGTGAAATAACTTTTAAGCCGGATTTTTTCTTTTTTGGGACTTTCCATAAGGGTTTCTTCTTCCTCGTATTGTTCAGCCGCACCAAATATTTCATCATAAAATTCTTCTTCTTCGTCAATTTCTGGAACAAGGTTTAACCCAGTTTTTTAATCTGTTTACTAATCCAGACAATTTGTTTCCTCCCATAAATATTTACTTACTTTATTTGTTTTATTAATTTTCATTAAAAATTGCATGTCCGATTCTTATAAAAGTAGATCCTTGTTCGCAGGCAATTTTATAATCATTGCTCATCCCCATTGATAATTCAGGAATATTTTTATATTCAGTTTGCAAATAATCTCTTAATTTTCTTAAGCTATTAAATACATTTTTTTGAATTTCCACTTCCTCAGTGAATGGGGCCATTGTCATAAGACCTACTATTTCTAATGAATCTAAACTTAAAATTTGTTTGAAGTCTTCTTTTAATTCATCTGTTTTAAAGCCGTATTTTCTGTTTTCTCCTCTGCTATATTTACCTGTATAAAAATTTTTGTTTTATTTGTTTTAATGAAGCTAATTTAGATATTATTTCTGCTAATTTTATTGAATCTACGGAATGGATATAATCGAAATTCCCTGACAATATTTTTTGCTTTGTTTGTTTGAATGTGGCCTAAAAAATGCCATGTTGCATTTTTATTTACTTCTTCAGGTAATTGGGCTCTTTTTTTTCTGCATCCTGAGCTTTATTTTCTCCGAAATCTCTAATTCCTGCCTCATACGCTTCAATTATTTTTTCAGGCCCAACGTATTTTGTTACTGCAACAATTCGTGTTCCAGGAATTCCTTCTTTTATTCTTAAATAATTCTCCTTTATTCCCATTTTTCAATAATTATCTTTTACTCTTTAATTTCTTAATCACTTTAAGTTTTCAATCTATATTCAATTAAGAACTCAAAACAATTTTAATATTTATATTTAATTCAAATTAATTATATTAAAAGATGCAAAAATAATACAAATATTTGTTTAGTAATCGTTTAAATAGATGGGGGGATTGTTGAGTAATCCCCCTTAAATGCAAGTATAAAGCTGGTTTTTTGAATTTGCCTATAATATTTGATAATCAATGTGAATTATTAAAATTTCTTATAAAAATTGATTTTTGTTTAACCATATCAATTTTAAAAAATATAAAAGTATAAATAGATAAATTAGGGCATTATGGCCTAATAATCACTTATTTCAACACAATAGAGTACTTTTAAATAATATTTTTTAGAAATTTTTCAAACTTTAGTTGGAGAAATTTCTAACTTTATTTGAATTTAAAAAGACTGCAACAAACCTTAACATTAAAATACATAGTTTAATATTTAGCTGTCAGGGTAATTGCAATAGCGACGTATTATGCATAGCTTGCAAATTAATTATGCCTTATAGCTAAACATGGAAGTAATAAAGTAGATAAGGAGAATCTATTTATGAGTATTATTGTCAACACAAACGTTAGTTCTATTCTTGTTCAGAGAAGTTTATCAACATCAACAGGAAACATTCAATCTTCTTTGGAAAAACTTTCAACAGGTTACAGAATTAACAAAGCAGCAGATGACGCAGCCGGTTTAACCATTTCTGAAAGTTTAAAATCACAGGCTCGTGGTGCACAAGTCGCATCAAGTAACGCACAAACCGGTGTTAACTTACTGCAAACGGCTGAAGGCGACCTTGCAATTGTTCAGGATAACCTCCAAAGAATAAGAGACCTATCAGTTCAGGCAGCAAACGGAACAAACGGCACAGCAGAAAGAACAGCTATCAAGTCAGAAGTTCAACAACGTGTAAATGAGATTAACAGGATTGCAAGTTCTTCAAACTTTAACGGAATTAAATTGCTAGATGGAACCGCATCTTCACTTAGCTTGCAAATCGGTGCAAATGCAACATCTTCATTGAACTCTTTAAGCATTACTAGTGGAATCCAACTCATTAGGTAGTGCAAATGCCTCATCTCTTGGAATTAGCGGTGTAGCTAATGCATTTGGAAGCTCAGGAGCTGCGGCAAGCTATATAGCAAGTGTTGATGCAGCTATTAGTAGCGTTTCTTCAAGAAGATCAACAATCGGTTCACTTCAAAACAGATTAGGTTCAGCGATTGACAGTTTAAATATCCAGTATGAAAACATGTCAGCATCTGAATCCAGAATCAGAGACGTAGACGTAGCAGACGAAGCTGCAAAATTAACTAAAAACCAAATATTACAACAAGCATCATCAACATTGTTGGCTCAGGCCAACCAGGCACCACAGGTTGCCCTTAGTTTAATATAAAATCTTTAATCCTGACAAAGAGGCTTATCATTGATAAGCCTCTTGGATAAATAATCTTGATTACCGCAATGTAAAAATTGAAGGAACCCATTTTTCATTAAACAAATTTATAACGAGGTAATTTAGATTACTCAGGAAAAAGATTGAGTAGATAGAAAAGATAAGGAGAGTCTTTTTATGAGTATCGTTGTAAACACAAACGTAAGTTCTATTCTTGTTCAAAGAAGTTTAACAAGTTCAACAGGAAACATTCAATCTTCTTTGGAAAAACTTTCAACAGGTTATAGAATCAACAAAGCAGCTGATGACGCAGCTGGTTTGACTATTTCTGAAAGTTTAAAATCACAGGCTCGAGGTGCACAAGTTGCATCACCAAACGCACAAACAGGTGTTAACCTCTTGCAAACAGCTGAAGGTGACTTCGGTCTTATTCAGGATAACCTTCAAAGATTTAGAGACCTATCAGTTCAGGCAGCAAACGGAACAAACGGTACAGCAGAAAGAACAGCTATTCAGTCAGAAGTTCAACAGCGTGTTAATGAGATTGACAGAATATCAAGTTCCTCTACATTTAATGGAATGTAAACTTATTAGATGGATCAAATCATCTTCACTTTAGCTTACAAATTGGTTCAAACGCAGCGTCACTCAACTCTTTGAGTAGCTATGATGGTTCACCATTAGGATCAGCTAATGCTTCAGCATTAGGCTTGGAAGTAGCTGTGTCCACATCGGTTGCTACTGCAGCAGCAGCAGCAAGCTATATCTCAAGTGTTGATGCAGCTATTAGCAGTGTTTCTTCAAGAAGATAACAATTGGTTCTTTCCAGAACAGGTTAGATTCAGCGATTGAAAGTTTAGGTATTCAGTATGAAAACATGTCAGCATCTGAATCCAGAATCAGAGACGTTGACGTTGCTAAGGAAGCTGCAATCTTAACTAAAACCAAATATTGCAGCAACTTCTGCAACATTACTAGCTCAGGCTAACCAGGCACCTGGCGTTGCGTTAAGCTTAATTTAGAAACAACTTTGTATCATTGAGGGGGAATCCCCTCGTAATTTAAAAATTTAAAAAGGGATATTTATAAATAATCCATCGCATTTTTATGTATGTATAAACATAATAGGAAATAAATTTTAATATTGCGTATCGTCGTTGACAATAAGCATCCGGAATTATTCAATAAATGCTTGAAAAAAGCATGAATAAAACCGGATTTTTTTTGTTTAAACAGGTTTGATTTTAGTAATTAAGCCTATGGAGTATTTATGATTTTTAGTATTAAAAATATTGATAACACTACTATAATAAGCATTCGGGCTGAAAGATTTGATTTGTCTGAATATTTATCGCTCAGTAAAACGATAATTAAGCAGGCAAGAGTTAAAAGAAGGCATATAATTTTAAATTTAAATCATAGCGTGGCGGTAACAATTTATCACGGAAATGCTTTTTTTCTATGGAGATTTTGTGATAGTAAATAAATGTATTATTTCTCTTTGCGGGATAAATTCTGATAATTTATGTATTTTATCTTCTTAAACTGGATAGATATTTTGAAATTTACAATAATGTTCAGGAAGCAAATTTTAAGAAAAATAGGCTCGTAAAAAACAGATTAAAAGTAGTTTGATTTTTATATATGAATATTATCAGTTAATAAAGGTAATGAAAAATAAAATGTAGCATCTTTTCTCGTTGAGTTCTTGCACTAAAGTTTCCTAATAGGAGCTTCCAATTATTTGTTTTCGGTACATATATCCTTAATCCCGTCTTATTTTCCTTTCAATAATTTTAAGCATTTCATATCTTTGAAACATTTTTTCTCTATATCTTCTGTAATACCAGGCCATTATCTTTTTTATTGATGTGATGATGCTATTTTTCAGTTGATATGTTTTTATTTCTACAAAGCCATTTTTTTGTGTGTAAGTAAGTGCATTTTCTAAAAAAATAAATATTACTTTTTTGATTTCTTTTTTATCTATACATATATCAGGAATATTTTCTTGAATATCTAAAGTCAATTTAATAGATTTAGTTTCAGCTAATTTATTTAATGAATTTACGGTTTCTCTAATAATTTTTGAGATTTTTTGTTTTACTAAATATAATTCTTTTTTTACTCGCTTCATATTTGTAAATATCAAGGCTTTTGCCATTAATAACATCTTCATTATCACTCAGCATTGTTTGAATGAAACTTTTATAATCTCCTATTCTGTTATCATCCGGCCTTGATAATAGAAATTCGACATTTCTTTTTTGCCACACGAGCGGAATCGTATATCATGTAAGCGTTAAAATAAAACTATCTCGAAGTTCTTTAATTTCATTGATTTTCATAATATCCCAAATTACACATACAAGGGGTTTAATTATTTGTTTTAATAAATTAAGTTCACTTTTGGTCCATTCATGAATTGTTGATGAAGCCAGGCATATAATTCCAAAGTTTTTACCCATTGGATTAATTGGAACTAAAGGGACAATCAACATGGATGAAATATTATATTCTTTTATAAAATTTTGCAGTTCATGATTATCCCGGTACTGTTGCTTAAAATCATCACTTATAAAAGTAATTAAATTATTTGATACTGCTTAAATATATTAATCAAACTATCTGGCAAAATTGCATTTTTAATAGATTTTATTTCTTTAGTTATCAAATATTCATATTTTATAGTTGGTATTTTGTTCTCAAAATAAGGGGGGGCAATCAAAAAGCTTCTGTTCAATCTAAAAATATTTTGTTAGTTTAGCTAATATGTAATTAAAAATTTCATCAATTGATTGAGCAATTTTTAATTCACTTATAATTTCTTTTAATAAACACTCTTTTTCTGCTGTTTTTTTAACTTGATTATAAAGTTTTGCTTGATGCAGTGCTATTGCGAACTGATTTGATAAAGTTCTCAAAAATTCATAGTCTTCTTTTTTTATTTCATAACTCTTTAGTACAAAATCAAGGCAAAAAAATCCTAAAAGTTCATCTCCGTAGGTTATTAAAATACTCAAGCCTGATTTAACCTTACAGTGTTTAAATACTCTTTCTGTTCCAGTATTTTCTATATTATGTTGTTTAATAAAATCATCAAGTAGAGTGAAATTAATTTCTTTAAGTTCCATTAAAGTATTAATAAAATGTATCCAGTCAGGAGAAGAGAGTTTAAAACCGATAAAAGATTCAATATCTGGACTTGAGAGATATTCGAATGCTTATCTAAAGGTAAATAAGTATCATTTTCTGAATCATATTCAACGAAAATAATCTATCTACTTCCAAAATATTACCCTATTTTGCTAAAGCTTTTTTTGTTTCATTAATATCTAATGTATTTGATTGTTTCAATCATTCTCTCAACAGTCTTTCTCAAGGTGGTTCAGTTCTTTTTCATATAGTTCAGTTTGAGATATTGCAATACCGAGCTGGTCAGCCAGCGTTCTCATAAAATTAAGTTCTACAGGGCTAATTTTTATGTTAGTTTCGTTAAAATCAATACAAAAATATCCTTTAATCTCATTATCATAGAAAATTGGAATTTTATAACTTGAATTGATTTTTGCCGCTTTTAAATTTTTAAATATTTCTGTATCTTCAAGCTTATGTTCTTTCGCATAGTTTTCTAAATCGGTAAAGATAATTTCTTTTTCATCTAAAAGCGGTTGTAAAAATAACTGTGAATTAGTCGTATTAATCTGATTAAAACTAGTTTGTTCAGGATCAGATAAGTATTCTGCATTTTCGCCGCCAAATATAAAAGTTCCTGTTTTTTTATTATATAGATAAATACCAACCCTGTTTGCGCTAAAATATTTGCTTACAATTTCAACAAGCAAAATATTTTTTTTATTTGATTAATATTTAATGTACTTCGTATTTTATGCGTAAACTTTTTAAGAATAATTTCCTTATCCAGACATTCATAGCGAGTCCTGTATTTTAATTTGATAAAGACAATACTAATTTGTTTAGTAATCTTTCTTATTAAATTTAGTTCATTTTTTTGAAATTCTATTTTTTTTCTTACATAAACTAAGCCTAAAAGCCCCAGAAGTTCCTGCCCATATTTTATTGGGATATAGGCAGCGGATTTCACGCCAAAAGATTTTATAAAATTCTCGGATTTAGTGCCTGCAAGATTTTTTTGTTTAATATATTTTTCAAAATCTGAAAAAATAATTTCTTCGCCTTTATTTGCAATATCACAGTTTGTATATTCTTTTGCTGTCATGTGTCTTTTACTACTTTTATATCAGATGAAACCTTATATTCATATTCAGGAAGAACAAAAGTTTTATTTTTAAAATCATAATCGTCTATAAAACATTTATCAGCATTAAAAATTTCTCCCAGGAAATCAACAAGATGATGTTTGAGTTGAACAGAGTCAAAAGTGCCTATAAACTTGTTAATTATATGAAGTTAGCAGCATAATTTCCCCTGTTGTTCAGGTTTTTATAAAATAATTCATTTTTAATTTGTTTAAAATCCATGATGATTTTATTGTTTCAAATTTAATTTTTTAAAATTCAAGAAATATATTTAGCTTTTTTTATCCTATTTAGTTTTTTTCAAAAAACTCACTAGGAAATAAGGTATTTTTTAAATAGTGCTTTTTAAATACCCGAGTTTATCTAATCTTACGGGGAATTTAATATAGATTTTAAAAAATATATTATGATTTAAGGAAATTAGTATGTATATTTATTTCTTTGAATAGGGGGATTTGAATGAAAGCAATGGAAAAAAACGGTAAAAAATTTAAAGGATTTTGTACAATAATGCAAAGAACCGGACAGGGCGTAAAAATGGCTGCTGACACAGGGTATAGAACAGGTTATTTTATGGCAAAACATCCTAACGTCAAAATGGTCAAAGATCAGGTTCAGTGCAAACAAGTGTTAGGTCTTTATTACATTTTTAGGCTAAGTATAAGCAAATGGATTAATTAAATATTTGCAAAAATGAAAAAAGCAACGCTTAAATAAAATAAACCGGCTTTTTCAGCTTAAGCGTATCATTTGATCTACTGTCATTATAAGTATCCCATTCGCTCCAAGCTGCTTAAGCCGGTCAATATTTTCATAGATAGTTTTCTTGTTAACAATGACATGTATTGCAACTTCATTGTCATTATCCAGTAACTAACAACCGTTGGGATTTTAATCCGGAATAATCTTCTTGACTTCAGGAAGTGCAGTTCTGGGGATATTGGCCATAAGGTATTTCTTTTCCTCAGCGTCAATGGCAGATTTTATAACCCTTTTAAAAGACTTAGCTTTGCGGATTCCTGGTTTTTTGGTTAGGTCTTGCTATTATTACAGCGCTTGATGTCATTATTTCGCCGATAATTTTAAATTATTGTTTTTTAATGTTGAACCAGTTGGAAGTTATATCTACTATAACGTCTGCAAGCCTAAGTTTGGGAGTGATTTCTGTTGCTCCGCAGACTTCTGCCATATGAACTTTTTTATTAAGACCATCAAAATATTTTTTAGCAATAATAGGGCGATGCTGCTATCTTTATATTATCAGGAAGATCTTCAGCTCTATTTACAGTGATTCTTCCTTTGCTGCGATAACCATTTTGCATGAACCAAATTTGAGCTGAAAAATTTCGTCAACGATACTGTTACTTTCAGCTACTACATCCTGGCCGTAACGCCAAGATCCATTACCTCATCGCTTACAAATTTAGGAATGTCCTGTGTTCTGACAAAAATAAGCGTGTAATTTCCGTCATGAGTCTTTGCATAAAGACTTCTTTCACTCTTTGTTATAGTTAATCCTGTTTCTTTAAAAAGTTCATGTATCTTCAGATAATCGACCTCGTTTGGTACAGCCATTTTTAAACAACATTCATCCATTTTTATAATTCCCTTTATTAGATATATTTATTTTTTTATCTTACAAAATTTATTAAACAGCTTTAATTATAGGCTTAAAACAATATACTGTCATTATTTAATGACATTGTTTGACAAAAACTAAACGACTTTGAATAAAAATACTTTTAAACTTAATATAGCGCTAGAGAGCAATTATAAGAATATTGA
>CALOAD010000002.1:0-6649 GCA_942491415.1 Candidatus Gastranaerophilales bacterium
AAATCAATGGCACATCCCTTATAGATTTTGTGATCGCCTTAAACTTGAAAAGACGGCACTTAACGGCAAGCCAAAAAGCAATGTCAGCAGTTGATGCCCTTCCATTTTTTGAAAAGGATGCAAAGAAACGGAAATTATCAAACCTTAAAAAGGGGAAAAAGGTTCCCGATAGGGCATTGATGCCACAACGGGCAAACAGCAATGGCAGATCAAGGGATTTGGTTTCCAAGCTGTTCAATGTCTCTGGACGGTATGTCCAATATGGCAAATCCATTCAAGAAACAATGCCTGATGTTGCGGATCAAATAAGAAATGGAAACCTGACGATCACACAAGGAAAAATAAAATTAAAGAGGAAAGAAAGGGTAGATGCTCTCAAGAAGGCAGGGAAACAGTTCAAATCCAACCACCACATAAAGATAGTCCATGCCGATTTCGTCCAATGGTGCAATGAGAACCTTGAGGATAACAGTATTGATTTGATATTGACCGATCCCCCATACGGTAGAGAGTATTTGGATGCCTATTCCCAATTAGGTGAGGTTGCCAAAAGGGTTCTGAAACCCTCAAAGTGGCTTATTACATATTGCAACACAAAATTTATTCCAGAGGTTACATCCCGATTATCCCAACACCTTACTTATTGGTGGATGATGTGTATCCATTACAAGGGATCAGTAAGATTAAAATTCAGTACCTTTAGTGCTTATAAACCGATGTTAATTTATCATAAAAATCCACCCATATTGCCAAAGCTGCTATGTGATCATTTTACGAGCAATAGCCGTGAAAAAGACATGCATGATTGGCAACAGTCCGAAGAACCTTTTAAATACGTAATAGAACGGTTTACAAAGGTGGGTGATTTGGTGTTAGACCCAATGGCAGGTGCAGGAACCGTGTTAAAAGTTTCAAAGGATTTAAGAAGGAAATGTATTGCTATTGACCGAAATAAAGAATGTGTGGAAATTATGAGAGGAAGAATGAAGGGTTAATAAAATCCTTAAAATCTTGGTTTCCAAAACGATTTTAATATCAGGAATCTTTTTGTTTTTTGATAATTTCTTGAATTACAGAAAGGAAACAATATGGAATTGAGAATAATACCTGATTCTTTTGATAAATTAGTGGAGGGTTTTGGCAATTTTTCTGTTGAAGAAGATGAAAATAAATTGGAAGAAGCACGTCAAAAATTCGTGCACTATTTTGATAAAAACAAGATAGCGACATTAGCAACAGATGAATATTTTCAGGGTAAAGGCAGAAAATCAGGCTGTTTCACCTATGAGTTGGAATGGGCTACAAGAAAATTAGGCGGTATCGGTGGTGGTTCTGTTTATAAATTTGGATATGAAGCTGATTTTGACGCAATTAAAGCTCTCTTGATTGATCTTTTGTCCTTTGAGGATAGTATCAATTCATTTTACAAGGAAAATGGTGAATTAGTCGATGGTATCTTAAAAGTTATAGATCAAACAAAAGCAATCAAAGGTCTAAAATCAGGAATGAGTTTAACTGGTAAAGTTTTACGAATGTATTATCCATCAGTCTTCATTCAATTTTTCAATAACCAAGAGCATTACCTAAAACAGTTAATAATTGATTATTCTCCCCAATACGTTGGACTTGAGTTGTATTTAAGAAATAACTATCTGTTCTTAAAAATAAAAGAAAAATTGTTGGATACTATCCCTGAATCGAAACAAAGTATTCTGACAAACATTCAATTTACGAAATTAATCTATGAAACTTTTCCTTTAAAACCTTCAGGGGAAACGGTTACTGATGATACAGAAGATGAGATCATAGAAGCTCTTGAAGTTCAGCATTATCAGTCATTAATTCATAGGAATCGCAAAATTCTGTTCCCTCAATACAAATATTATGATGAAGAATATCAGAATGATCATGGAGGGCATTTTTTCGCTCAAGAAGCAGGAACTATGGATTTTTTATTTTTGGATGAAAATAACGATTTCATGGTAATAGAACTAAAAAGGAAATCAACGGATCAGACAGTAGGACAGATACTACGCTACGTAGGATGGGTTCAAGAAAATCTAGTTGAAAATGGTCAAAAGGTATATGGTTCAATATTAGCAGAAACCAAAGATATACATTTGAATTTCGCTTTAAAACCTGTACATGAGTTCATCACATTCAAGAAAATGAATTTAAGCGTTTCCATTGAATGATTGAATTTAAATAACTAAAAAGCATCCCTTGCAGTCTTGGTGAAGCCCTAAATCGTATATTTAGTACAACAGCAGTCATTCTTAATTGACCAAAAATATCGAAATTATTCTAATACACAATCAGCTTTTCCAACAATTCATAAATCTCCGATGGCAAAATATGTTGGGGACGATGCTTTAACCTTTGGTTCAACGATTATCTGATAGCCCTGAAACATCATCATTTGAGAAAATAAAGCTCTCTGCCCTATAGCCATCCCATGACCAAATCTCATAGCGGACAGGAAATCCACCTACATTGGTTTCTTTTTGAAAAAGGATTCTTGTATCGGGTTCTATTGGGATGTCTTAAAATTTCAGATTCATTGTATTAAAATAGTTTTTTCAAGTTTTTTTTATTTGGTTTCTTCTTGAGGCTTTTCCAATAGTTGAGGACAGCACTCATTAATTCTCTCTATTAGACTATCATCTAATTTGGCTTTATAAAGAGTTTTTACATTTGATATTCTATCAATTACTGGAAATTGTATCCCTGTTAGATTCGCTCCCTCAAGATTGGCATCCTTTAGATTCGCAATCCAGACGTTGGCTTGCTGTAAATTCGCATTCGTAAGGTTCGCTCCTTCAAGGTTGGCTATCTCAAGGTTCGCATACGAAAGATTAGCATTTATAAGTAAAGCACTACGTAGGTCAGCTTTAACTAAAAATGCTTTATACATATTTGCGTTATTGAGATTTATACCCTTTAGATTAGCACCATTTACATATTTAAAAAGATCAACTTCGGGAATTTCCCAATATCTATCAGGCTTTTCTGAAACTGCCTTTTCTCTGAAATCTGCAAATACATCATAACCAATCTTTTCAAAAGCCCAAGGAACAAATTCAACGATTTTGAGAAGATTACCTTTTTTACCATCGTAATGGCTAACGCCTTCAATCGCACCATATGAGACTATTGAAAATAAAATGCCAACCACAACGACAATCATACCATAATAAGACCTACTATCCTTGTAGGCTTTTTTAAATAGGAAATGTTCTTTTACTTTACCTCGTAATGTTAAAGCACACAATCGGTAAAAAATTATTGCAAATTCAACGGAAACCACAATAAGTCCAATGTGAAAAATAGTACCAACCCAATCATGCCGTGGAATATATCTTAACCAAAATGCAATCATGTAATTGGAACTACCCACCAAGCAAGAATTATTGTTATCCATTCCTGAACGTGTGCTATAAATGGTCTGCATGTTTTTAAGATTATAAAATGCCTTCTTACAAGTCCATTCAACAGCCAAGGATATGCTATTTCATCCAATCGTTTACCATCTGGAAATATAGCAGGAAGCCCTGACAAAGCTTCCCAAAGTTTGATAAGATACAAATGAAAATAGAAATATAGACATATCAATACTAAAGGCGCTGCTATATAAAACCATGCAATTGGAATTTCTGTTCCAATGATCGGTAGTGGTGATGAAGCTGTATTGGTTAAAAGTCTAACATCTGTAGTGGTTGCAATAGTCAGCCATGAATACACGCAACCTAAAAGCATTGCAAAAAAGACCTTTCGGGCATTTTGGGATGTTTCTTTTACAATTTCCAATGCTTTGAATTCTTTTATACCATCAGGCAGTTTTGTTCCTGTAACATCGGCTTGAGCAAATTCATTTCCCAATAGACCTGTTGCACCTTCAAAGTTTGCATATTGTAAGTTAGCTTCTGATAAGCCTTTAACACTGTTCTAATGTCTTGCATATCTGCTTTATAAAAATTAGCCTTATTCCAGTTGGGCTTGCTGAAAGTTTTGTTTTTTACAAGTTAGCTTCTCTGAATATTTGCATCTTAGGTTGGCTTTTTGCAGATTTGCTATTTGACCAAGATCAGCTGTCTAAGGTCAGCTTCTTGTAGATCAGCTTCCTGTAAGTCAGTTTCCCACAAATAGGACTTTTCAAGGTTGACTTGTGCCATATCAGCTTGAGCTTTGTTAACTTTTCAAAAAATGAAAGCATCCTGAAGGTTCACCCATGTAAGATCAGCCTTTTCCCCTTCTTTCCCCATCAGTCTCTAACCATTTCTTATGTTTTTCAAGAATCTTCTTCAATTCCTCTTTAGATATTACACGAAGTTTCGGTTCACTTTCATCAGAAAGTTTTTGTTCCTCTGTTGGCTGATCTTCTGATAATTATTGTTCTCATCCATTTATCTATCTCCATCACAAAATAAAAAACCCCACTTCACATGTTCATCTGTAAAGCAGGGTTTTACAATGTAATCATAAGCCCCCCTGTTGGATTCAAATTTCAGGGTTTTGGCTGATTCAATTAGTTTTCTGATTATATGGCATATTTTCCATAGAGTGTCAAATCAAACCTATAATCACAATCGTTTCATAAAAAATCTTTGTACATAAAAATTGCTGTTTATTTTTAAATTTTGTTCTTGATTTTTTCGATAAAATTGATAATTGGAATTCATCATTTTTCTGTTCAATAATACAATTCAAATCTAAAGGAGATTCAAAATGCCAAAAAAGAAAGCGATTGATGGTGCAAGTTTGATAAAAATGGTTGAAGACGGTGTTCCAAGACCCGAAATAATGAAAAAATTTAAAGCTAAAAACCAGTAGCCAATTGACCATTGCCTACGCAAAGGCACAAATGGAAGCGGGAAAGATACCTGAAATCGTAGGTGGACGTGGTGGGGCTAAATCGGCACCGACTAATGAGGTAACGGTTGGGAAACGTGGCAGTCTGATTATTTCCAAAGGTGATTGAGAGTCTTGGGCTTGGAATCGGGGATAAATTTGTGGTTCGTAAGACCAAATCGGGAGTGTCTCTGAAAAAGGTATAAAACGGTTATAGATTCTACCTTTTTATAGATCAAGCAGGTCTTTTTTCGACCTGCTTTTTTATTGTAAAGCTGATCGGGTATTGGTAAAGCAATAATTTCTAAAATTTTTCTAAAGATTGACATTTTTATGTCGATATTACATAATGTATAAATTTTAGGAACTAAACCAAAAAATAGGAGAAAAAATGAACGTAACTAAGAGAAATGCCAAAATTGTTATAAATTGCCTATATGATCATATTTTAAACGAAGCTGCCGATTTTATAAAAGAGTCCGATAAGTACAATAAGCGATCATTTACAAAAATTATTGATTATTATTTAGAACCTGAACCTAAATTTTTTTTTTAAAATCACTCTCGACAATTATATAAAGGGTACGTATTTACACTTCAATTTTTTTTTTTTTTTTTTTTTTTTTTTTTTTTTTTTTTTTTTTTTTTTTTTTTTTTTTTTTTTTAGACTCTGCTATGATGCCAAATGTAATAAAACTACAAGATTTAAATAAGAATTTTTTATTGAATTATAATTGTAACAAAATTATTGAAACATACGGAGATAGCGTTACGAAGTTTTTAAAAGCTGTTAAGAAGTATAATCCAGATGTAAAAACTCATGGTCGAACCCTATGGAAAAGATTTGCTTGTGGAGTTCTGGATGGAGCAAGGTTTTTTTCTCAATTCAAAAGCGTCAGAGATTTTGAAAAATTTGTAAAACCTTATGCACAATTAGGGGCAGAGGGGGCAATAGTTCTCGCTCAAAGTATGGGATCAGGTCATCTTCGTGGTCTTGGTTTTGCTCTTGCTATGGATTTTGAAAAATAGCGGAACCCTCAATCGCTCCTCATTGTGTAAAGCCTGATTCTCAATTATTGAGTACAGTACCATATATTGGGATAATAAATGGAAAGCCTAAAAGAAATAAACTTGAATTGGAGATTGTAGGGGCTGTAAACAAATTATCAGAAATGAGTGGATATTCGAACTTTGAGATTGATAAACTATTCTGGTTGGAACTGAGTGGGCACTTTTATGACCATCCCGAAATTGGAAGACTTTGGTCTACCAATAAAATCCCAAAAATTCAAAAGAATCTTGTCAAACTCATAAAAAGTAAAACCCAAAAATTAGTTCAATAAAAATCGTAATTTTTATCCGTAAACTTTTTTAAGTATAATTAATGTGGTATCAAATACAAGGGCAGAACCATTTTAAGTTCTGCCCTTTCTCATTAACAAAATAGGTCAAGAGCCACATAGTGATATGGGTATTTAGGTAATTTTTGTCATAACGACAGACTTTTAGCTATCTCAACACGGTCCAGAATCACTATCCAATCCCTATAAAATTACGGTTCGGGCTTTTTGCAGCCCACTCAACACATCACCATTTCCTAAAAATGGATCAAGTACAAGGTCATTGCGATTAGAATATACATCAATCAAATATCGTATAGCGTTTTCTATTGGATCGTAATAATCCTGATACGAATTTATAATGGTTCTATCAGAATTATTCTTTAAAATTTCATTATTCTTTTGTGGATTCTTGACATATACCAAAGCAGCTTGCCATTTCTCAATGATGCCATCGTTAT
>CALOAD010000003.1:0-13893 GCA_942491415.1 Candidatus Gastranaerophilales bacterium
TTTGATGCAAAAGAAAAATAACGAACCAAAAAAAAGAAAACGAAAGGCTTTGCGAAGCGAGAGTCAGGGGAATACCTCCATTTTTTCTGACATTTAGTCAGAAAAAACGGAGTCCTTACCCCTGAAACCTAGTTACGTTACTTTATTTTAAACGCATACCCCCAAATAATTCTTCAAAATGTCATTACGAGGCGAAAAACCTCATGTATAAACGACTAACCCCCTTCCGTGACAATCTGTCCAACCCCGCAAAAAATCGTCATTGCGAGGCATAAAACAATGCATAAAAACTAAAACCCTCACCCGAAGCAACCTTCCTTCCCCACATGCGCACTAAAACTCCCGAATGTCATTCCGCACTTGATGCGGGAACTGCCCAACCCCGCAAAAAAATCAGCATTGCAAGACACAAAACAAAACATAAACACTAAAAACCCCGCCCAAATCGACTTTCCGTCTCTGCTAAAAAAACTAACCCTCAAATTGGTATAAGCATACCAATTACTCAACAATCACCACTACTAAAATCAAAAACAAGCGAAAAATACACAATAAATATCAACACCAAGACATTGTATTGCACAACAAACTCTTATACAGCAACCGAAAAAACACACGTCGCAAAATGTATGTAAAATGTCACTTTTTATATGAAAATCATCAGAAACACATCTGTTTTATGTCTGTTTTCCGTCGAAACTGCAGATAAAAAACGCCAAAAATATCAGTAAAACGTCTGAAAATATCAGTCCTGAATATGTTGATGAAATACATATTTGTTGACTAAAATCCTGCATCCAGGTTATAAGCGACAGGAGCGCCGAAAATAAAGCCTCTAGACTCAATCCCGGCAACATAATCAATCTTTTGATCCCGAAACTCTTCTGTCATATAGTCGACAATTCTTTTAAAAGTGCTAGGACATTTGATAGCAGTTGTTATATCTTTAAAAATTATCCCTGGCTTAGGAAAATCAGGAATATCCCGTATTTTTGCTCTTACTATTTCGGGCATTTGTAATTTCTCCCTCTCAAATATTTGTAAAACTAAAGCAATAATATTGTACAAGAAAAATAATAGTTATACTAAAAAATGAATTTTTTATTACCCTGTAACAATAACACCTCTGCCGTATTTATTTTCCAACTTATCCCAAGATTCAGCCAGCCGCTTGTTTTTCTCTATATCAGGAATCGACGAAAATAATGAAATCTGACTATCTTCTGTCAAATTTTCCAGATAAACCCCTGAACTCCTGTAAATCACATCAGGAATATAAACCCTCTCAAATAGCAGGTTTACAGCCTTGTTAATATCAAATTCCCAATCCGTTGGCTGTAATAATAGAACCTTCTCGATATAAACCTTAAAATCCTTTGTCCTAAGCATTATTCCAACAATTTTTGTTTTTAACCGAAGCTTCCTCAATTTCACGCAAGCCCTGTGTGTATGGTAATGAAGCGATTTTTTTATATAAGTTTCATCAGAAGTAAATTTAGCAAAAGAACTTGTTTTTTGAATAGACTTAGGCTGGATATACTTGTCAGACACGGGGTAGACACTTTGCCCTATTAACTCATATTTTAATTCCAACCCCTTTTTACCAAGCATATTTTTAATTTTGGAATTCTCAATAAGGGTTATATCATATCCGGTTTTAAACCCGTATTTATTCAGAAACTCTGCTGTATTATTGCCTATACCCCAAATATCAATTAACGGTGTTTTTCTTAATTCATTAGAAATCTCTCTATGCTTAATTATATAAGCCCCATCTCTTTTTTTAGCCCTCTCTGAGGCAAGCTTAGCAAGGGTTTTAGATAGACTAATTCCAACAGAAACAGGCACACCAACTTCATTTTTTATTTTTTGACGTATATCCCTTGCAACTTCAATATAAGGCTTTCTGTAAAGCTTTTTTAAGCCCTGTTAAATCAAGAAAAGCTTCGTCTATAGAATAAACTTCCACCATAGGCGAAAACTCTTTTAATTTACTCATAATCCTTGCTGAAATTTCCCCATAAAGCGCCATGTTCCCTGATAGATAGACCGCATCAGGAAATTCTTTCTTCGCCATAAAAACGGGCAATCCCATCTTAATTCCAATTTGCTTAGCCTCTTTAGAACGCGCAATTACACAGCCGTCATTGTTACTCATAACGCATACCGGCTTGTTTAGCAATGACGGATTTACAAATTGTTCGCAAGATACAAAAAACGAATCACAATCTACTAATGCTATTTCTTTTGCCATAATAATTTCTCCTTAAAAAAAAAAGTTTAAACAGGCAGATGAGTACACCCCGCCTGTTTAAATGGAAGAGTTTATGTTGAGGATATTTAATTAATTTAAAAAGTTAAAATTTTCTTACTGAACCAGTTACTATGCCGAATATTTCCATGCTGTTTTTTGCCTTAATAATGTCGTAATTTTTATTAGCAGGCTCTAAATACACGTCTTGCCCTTTTTTTCTGAATGTTTTTAAAGTGTATTCCCCGTCCACATTTGCTAAAACTATTTCTCCGTTTCTTGGGTCTGATTTTTTTGAATTATCACCATATCATCTTCAAAGATACCCGCATCTATCATTGAATCCCCTGAGACTTTAAACATAAACGTTGAAGGGGAATCTATCCTGAAATCTTCATCAAGAGAAACCCTTCTTTCTATATAGTCTTCAGCAGGGGAAGGGAATCCGGCTTTAACCGGTGTTGAAAAAAGCACCGCTCCAAATTCCTCCGAAGAAATAAAAAACTTTTCACCAATATTTTTTATCAATCCGTATTCTCTAAACTTCTTAAAATACTGTCCTATAGAATTTTTGTGCTTAAAACCAAATTCAATCGCAATTTTTTCAAAGCTAGGCAGGGGGTTTTTGCCGTATGTACTTTTAAGTTTTTCAAAAAGTCGTTTTGTTTTTGAGTTAACATAATAACTATTATAGACATTCGTCTATAAATGTCAATAAGAATTTAAAAAATATAAATGTTTACAATAATTTTATTTAAGAATTAGCAGAATAAACAAGGTGACTCATTCAAAATTTTGCAATTAATTCAAAATCTAAAATGACTGAAGTAAAGCTATATTTAATGATTTATGATTTATTTTACGTTTTTGAAATATAATATAATTGAACAAAGAATTGTTTATACCTAAGCCAAAATGGTTTTCAGAATTAAGGAAGCCTGAAATGACTAAAGGTACTGTAATTTCTGAAAACAGAAAGCACGATTAAACAACTTACTAGTTATAAAACCTTTAATGTAAAATATCTTACTCCTCTTACATTCTAGGCATGTGAGAGGAGTAACTATGTATATGAAAGAACTATTATGGAAAAACTAAAATTTGAAGAATTGTCTTTATCTAAAGATATATTAAAGGCTATTAAAGATATGGGGTTCGAAGAAGCTTCCCCCATTCAAGCAGCAGCAATACCTTTATTATTAGAAAACAAAGATATTATCGGACAAGCACAAACAGGAACAGGAAAAACAGCTGCATTCGCAATCCCGGTTATTGAGAACCTTGATGAAGAAGCTAACCGGAATTCAAGCATTGTGCTTTGCCCAACAAGAGAACTTGTTATTCAAGTCGCCGAAGAATTTGGCAAACTATTAAAATACAAGAAAAAATTATCAGCAATTCCTGTATATGGCGGTCAACAAATTGACAGACAACTAATGGAGCTTAAAAAAGGAGCTCAAGTAGTTATAGGGACTCCTGGAAGAACAATGGATCATATCAGAAGAGAATCTATAGATATGTCAGAAGTAAAAACAATTGTTCTTGATGAAGCAGATGAAATGCTTGATATGGGCTTTAGAGAAGACATCGAAATTATTTTAAAAGACACTCCAAAAGAACGTCAAACAGTGATGTTTTCAGCAACGATGGAAAAAGATATCCTACAATTAACCAAAAAATATCAAAATCAAACCGTAAAAATTGATGTTACAAGCAAAAAAATGAGTGCACCTAAAATTAAACAACTATACTTCGAAGTTATAAATAAAAATAAACCTGAATTGCTTGCAAGACTAATCGATATTCATAACATTAAACTTTCACTTGTTTTTTGTAATACAAAAAGCCAGGTTGATGAACTTGTTGAAGTATTAAAAACTCGTGGGTTATGCGGTTGACGCCCTACATGGTGATATGAATCAAAACCAGCGTGATAAAGTAATGAGAGGATTCAGAAACGGTTCTATCGAAATTCTTGTCGCAACAGATGTTGCAGGAAGAGGTATTGACGTAAATGACGTTGAAGCAGTATTCAACTACGATTTACCAAGAGATGACGAAGATTATGTTCATAGAATCGGTAGAACAGGCAGAGCCGGAAAATCAGGAACAGCATTTACTTTTGTCTCAGGAAAACAAATATACAACCTGAAAAGAATCGAAAGAGCAAATGGCGTTCAGGTACAAAGACAAAGCGTACCTTCAATCAATGAACTTGAGGCAAATAGAGTTAATTATTTTGCTGAAAAAATAAAAAAAATGATTGAAGAAGGGCATATCAGTAAATACATAAATCAAGTTGAATTACTGATGGGAGACGATTTCACTTCTCTTGATATTGCCGCAGTACTGCTTAAAATGACAATTGAAAAAGAAAACGAAGGCTTTGACGCATCTGTTGATTTCGAAGAAGTTGAAATAGTAAAAGACAAAAAAAGAGGCAATCAAGCCAGAAGACCCTCTGAGAGAAGATTTGGAGGAAAAAAGAAACTCTTCAAAAAAGAAGGTGGTTTCAGCGGATTTAAAAAGAGAAAAAGTGCCGGCAAAAAAAGTAATGATTCAGAAAAAGGAGCAAAACCTTTTGGAGATAAACCTTCTTGGAAAAAACAAGAGAATAAAAAAAATAATAAAAAAGTAAATAAATAAATTAAAAAACGATTTAATTTTATATTTTTGTATTAATTTGATTAGCCTGAGGTTTAGAAGAAGCTTCAGGCTTTTTTTCCAGTCCCAGCGTTTTCATAAGTGGATGAATTATAAAATGACTAACTTGCGGCGCAAAAATTGTTAATGTTAGCACTGATCCAATAATTGAACTTAGTTCAATAGCCCCTTTAGCCAATTTATATTTACCTTTTACATCATCTTTAAACTTAGTAGTTAATTCTTTTATTTTTTCTTTATTTTTAGATTGTTTAGCCGCTTCAATAGCCTGTTTAGCTTTTTCAAACCCGTTAAAAATATCTTTTGTTGACGAATTTTTCTTAATGACTCTGTTTTTAATAAAATTGTATCCATGTTTTTTAATAGTTGGAAGAATACTCAAATACAAGCTTAAACAAATAGCCTGATACAAAAATTCTTTCGCCGCAGAATACTTTTTAGATTCTTTATCCGCTTTCTTGTCAAGGTAAGTAAATGTGGGTCGGGCTAATGCTTTTAAAGTTGTTTCAACTGAAACAGCTATTATCGTATGTTCTGCAATTTCATTAAACCGCTCACTGTTCACAAGTTTTTTTACAGGTTTGAAGATTGTAGTATTTCCAATATTCATAACTATATCCTCATTCCTGTTAAATTTCTTCTTGCTTGCAAAAAGTCACTATATACATTTTGATTAATTGAATTTACCTGAGTAACCTGTTTTTTCGCTATCAACATTGGCTTTATTGAGGTTAAATTTGTATTTTGAGCAGGTTTATTATTGGATTGGCGGTTTTTATATGCTTTAAGAATTGAGGGTAAAATAAGGTTACAAAGGGAAGGAATGACAAATACTGCTGTAAAACATACGGCTAAAAAGGAAAGGTTGCTTTTTACATTACCGACGTTTACTTTATTTGCAGCGTCATTTGCTAAAGGCTTAGCAAGTTTTTTAACACCCCAACTCATCCCAATATAACTGGGTATAGCTACTAATTCGGTTACGCCCTCTCTAAGTGCTGCATATACTTTTGACTCTTTAGGTTGTTTTGTATCCATCATCGTAAATAATGGTCTAAAAACCCCCTTAAAAGTCGCTATAGTAGCAACAGCAAAAACAGCATCATTTCTACCAAACCGCCCACATGCTTTTTCTAATAAACTTGCTTTACTCATATTCCTTTTATTAATTAGTGTCTATAGGTATTAAGTCCCTACATAAATGTATTTGACACTAAATAAGATTAGAATTTACTTTTCTTAATAAAGATAAATTCTTGTAATAAATATAAAATATGTCTATTTAAAAATAACTATGTTGTAAAAGATTTCTGTAAATCAAAAATATAATCTAAAGTTCTTTTAATCAGCTTAATGCGGGTTTTCCAAGTTCCTCCGCCTTTAGCCTCTCCGTATTTTCTTTCAAAGAAATAAACCGGAATTTCTAAAATATCATATCGATTCTTTTTAGCCTGATATAACAAAAATAGATCAAGTGAAAAGTCATTAGGTGCTTTATTCAATATTTGTTTTTCATAAAAATCTCTGCTAAATAATTTAGGCTGGGCATTAATATCATCTAATTTTTCTTTTAAAACAAATCCCACAATAATTTGCATTCCCCAGGTAAAAAATCTTTCTAATAAACGACGATTTTTACGCTTTCCTTTAACAAGGATATCTTCTCTTCCTTGCTGTTTATACAAATCAAATGCTTTTAAAACATCTTCAGGATCAGTTTGCATATCCGCGTGTGTCCAAGAAAGCAAATCGCCCTTACACGCCTTTAACCCTTCTAAAATCCCATAACCGTATCCCTGATTTTCTTCAATATTTACCACTTTAAAGAGTTGTGAATTATGATTAGCAATCTCTGCATCAAGTATATCCTTAGAATCGTCTGTTGAGCCGTTATTTACCAGTATAACTTCCACATCATGACGCACCAGTAAAATTTCATTTAAACGATTTATGATTAAATGAATATTTTCAGCTTCGTTATAACAAGGAATTACTATTGAAAGAAAATGCATAATTTATACCCAATCCTCTTTATGACTGAATTCCAGCCAATATTTTAAAGTTTTTTCATAGTTTTCGTAGTCTTTAGGAGTTCCCCAGCAAAAATACTTTGTAACTTCAAACACCTGAACTTTTAAACCAAGTTCTATTGCGTGCTGCATAGCCTGATCAACATAAAATTCATTATTAATCCTGTTATTTTCAGCAATCATTTTTTCTGTTGACTTAATAAAATCAGAGCCATGTTTAAACCAGAAATTCCCGGTAACTGCTTGATCGTTAAGAGGATTATCGCTAATAGGAATTTTTACGGACATGCCGGCTACAGTTTTACTATTTTCTTCTACTTTCACCCAACCGTGTGCTTCAGGTTTTTCCAAAACCAAATCATGATTTCTATATGTAAAAATTATCGCATCACATTCAGTCTTAGTTTTATTAAAAACCTCTTCATCAATTAGCATCCCACAATCACAAGCGCCTATAAATAATTCTTCGCTGTTGTTAATATAATTTTTTGCCAAAAGACAAGTTGATGCCTGCCCATCCGTCAGATGATCTAACGTAATAAATTGCGAATGCGGAATATGTTTTTTAATTTCTGTTTCAACACCTTCATTTTTGTGAAAATCCCTATCAATAAAAATAATATTAGGATTAGAGCCTTGTAATAATAAATCCTTAGCCGCTGCAACAACCATAGGGAATTTTTTACCGGTTTTTCTATAGGTTAATGGTATTACAGGCTTCGAAATATTATATCCGGCTTCTTTAAAACGACTTCCCGCTCCTGCCATAGGAATTAAAATATTTGTCATTCTTTAACTCCTTTAACCAAATCAACCCAAAATAAATATTCTTCTAAATCCTCTGGGGTTCCCCATTGACAAAAATAATCAACATTTTCAGGAACCCAAACATCAAGACCATTTTTTACCATAAAATTATAAACTAAGCTAATATAATACTCATTATTAAGAGCTGGACCTTCTTTTAGCATTATTTCAAAATAATCTTTTAAAATTTTGCCGCTCTTAAAATAATAAACACCCGGAGATTGAAGAGATTTTTCTTTATTCTCTGTCCAAGAAAATTTTTCTTTAATTTCAATCAAATTTTGATTTTCATCAGTTTTACAGGACGCATAAAAATTTTTAGCAGGTAAAAGGTTTGGATGAAAACCTGTATAACAGGGGATTGCACCTGACACCCCTTTATTAATTACTGCTGTCTTAAAAGCCTTATAATCCCAATGCATATAATAATCGCAATAACTTACAAGAGATGGTTTTTCATTATTTATTTCATCAAAGACGTTTGCTACAGCATAAACAGGACCTTTTTTATGAGAATCTATACCGAATATTTTCCCATCAGGTTTAATGCGTTTTAATTCATTTTTTAATTCAGTTTTTTCCAAATGTTCATTCTGGCAAATAAAAATAAAATCATTTTCGCCGGGAAACATTTTAACAACCCATTCGATTAAAGGTCTGTTATGTACTCTTATAAGCGGTTTAATATCTTTATAACCCGCTCTTATAAATCTTTCTCCAAATCCTGACATAGGGATAATTATTTGCACTGTTTTACCTCTATTATATTCATCCCAGAACATTTTCCGATATAAACAGGACAATTGTTATTTTTCTGTATTTTGGAAAATAAGTTGTTTAAATGCAATTCCTTTCTATGTTTTGTTAATCTGTCCCCCAATATAATTATTGATGATGGCATAATATCCCCGTAAGCTAAATTTTTATATGCTATCTTGCTTTGTAAAAGAGCAAATTCAGAAAAATTATATATCCTGACATTTTCGTAAGAATGTATTTTCTCGTTGAAACATCTTATAATTTTTTCTTTATTTTGTAATATTTTTTCGTGGTCCAATCTTAACGTTACTCGTTCCTTTATCAAAGGATAATTAGTTATTCCGTTTATTAAGATTAAAAACAAAAATAGTTTTATAGCATCCTTATTTATATCAAAACAAAAAGTTATTAAAGGAAGCAATGTAATAAAAGGATACCAATACCAGCCCAAATACCGTTCTCTTAAAAGTAAAAGTACAGAAAACATAAAAGTTACTATTAGAGAAATTAAAAGCTTTTTATTTTTTATTTTTAATTTTTTATGTTGATACATTAAAATAAAAAAAGGTATTATGCCAATTGATAAATTAAATAAGCCACCGGAAAAAACTGAATCCCACATCCAATCGAAATTATAAAATATTTTAAAAAAAGTTTGTAAAGGAAAATGGTGTAACGACATGATTCAACTATTTTAATAAAAAGAAAAGGTTCAATCAGTATAAAAGGATTGCATAGTATAAATCCTGAAACACACGCCAGGACAATAAAAACAATATGCTTACGGTTTTTATTAAAAAGTTCGGATATTTTATGTTTCTTTAATATGTTAAAAGGAATAGAATAAAATAAAGAAAATACCAGAAGAATAACGGCATTTAATTTAACACCAATACTCAACCCTAATAGTATAAATCCAATATATTTAAAATTATTTTTATATAACGTTAAGTAAACTCCCAACATCCCCAAAAAAACACTCAGGAGCTCCGGTCCTATTAATTTACCGTACCACCATGCGGCAGAAAAACTAAACCATAAACCTACAGCAAGACAAACTTGTACACTTTCATTTGATATTTTTTTTCCTATAAGAAAAATAAATACTGGAATTGATAACATATAAAGTAAAGATAGCCCTCTTAATAAAAATAAGTTATTTAAAAAACCTCCTATTATCCAATAAAAACTGCCATATCCTAATTTATTTTCTATTTTTAAAATTGAAGAGAAAGGTAATTGATGAAGTTTATCAAAAAGGGATTTAAACCCAATTTCATCTGATGTTATTGCAATTGAAAAATACAAATCAGTTTGTATAAAAATATAGATGCAAATCAAACAAAAAAATACAAAAAAATACGGAATAACACTTTTTTTACTTTTATCTATAAGCTTAGAAAACTGTAAATTAGTGATTTTAAACAATAGGAAACCTCTCTTTTAACTGCGAGGTCATTTCCTCGGACAGGTTCTGTTTCCATATATCCGTTCGCTTTGTACATACAGCATCTATTTCCTTATTCACCAGCTGTTCTTTGAATTCATTTATTTTGGCAGCAGAGTGTTTTTGCAACTCTGGAGAAACTACACAAATTTTAAATCCCGCTTCTTTTAGTTTTGAATATGAATCATCATCAAGAGGCAATTTACTGAAACAATCAACCCATACCCATTTTGCTTTCTGCGCAAACCCAAGCGCATATTCCAGAGCTTCTCTTTCTGAAAATCGCACTGAAAGATTTTCAGGGGTAAAACCTTCAATATTGTTATTTATCGCATCTTCTGCATATAAAGCAAAATACGGCATTGAAAGATCAAGGAAAAACCAACTTTTTACAGTATATTTATTCATTAACCGAATACATTCCTTCTCAATACCTTCTGTTTTAACATTAAGTATCATAGGACCTTTATGTTTCCAAGCTTTTAAAACATTTTCAAACTTTTCAGGCTCAGGTGACTCATGATGATAAAACGGATCATGATGCAATATCAGTTCATTTTTATGATACCTGACATCCAATTCGAGTCCATTTTCTTCAGGAACATTGCTTAATAATGAAATTGTATTAATTCGATGGTTTATATAAATCATTTTTAGCTAAATTTTGCCTATATTTTTCACTTTCCATGTGTTTTATTATATCTACTTTTGATTTTGAAATAAAGCAGGGGGTTAAACTATTCATTTCAATATTATGCAGAATAAACCAATACGCATTAATAGCTTCTTCTGCTACTGAAGTTTTAATAAGTTCATTATTTTCTGCATAAACGATTTGATCAGGGAATAACACATTATTTTGTATAAAATCAATATGTTTTGATATTTCTTTTTGATTCTTATATTCATTGTAATCATTAATAAATTTAAGATAATTTTTAATTCTATTATTTACCTGTTCATGTTTTTTTAAAACTTCATCAGCATCATCGGCAGTTACAATCAGCCCATGATTTTGTAAAAATATAATTTCAGGAATTTCATTTTGAGTTTTTATCGCATTATAAATTAAAACAGTTAATTCTCTCCCCGGACTTGAACAAGAAATCCACATTGAATTTTCGAACAAATTAGATGCAATTGCCTCTCCCTCCTGTGAACAGGCAAGAATGTTTACATAAACAGAATGAGTATGAACAACATATTTTTTTAACAAGGCATGAAAACCGGTTTCAATCGAAGGTATATTATTTGTTTCAATCACCTGCGATTTAATTGATTTAACAAATAGATTTTCGTCTTCATCAGGAGAAGATAAATAAGCGCAAATTTCTGGATAATTAACAACGCTATACCCTTTATCAAGAGCAACTTGAGAAAGAGCGATGCCAGAAGCTTTAATAGCCATTCGTGTTTTATCAAGCTTCACCGAGGTATTTCCGCCGCCGCCTTGAGCATAAGAAAGATTTCGCCCGATTATGCCAGATATATAAACCAAATTTTCAATAGTTTTAGTCATTTTGATCCACTTTTTCAAAAATACAATATATTAATATTAAAATAATCACGCCAAGCTGGTCTTTTTGCCAATTAGATAAATTAATTCCAATATCTTCCAAACCGGGTATTAATTCTTTTGCTAAATTATTTATTTCATTTTCAGTTATTTCCCCGTCAATCTCAAGAAGCTGTTTATCATTTTTATCGTAATAATGTTTTATTGATAAAGTTGGTATTTTCTCAAGGGCAAATACAAGAGGTTCCAAAAATATAGAATTTATTATCTCAGCGATAATAAATGATTCTACTTGTTCTTTTTCGTTTCCTAAATCTTTTATTATATTTTTAGATAAAATTTGCACATTAATATCAGCACAAGAAGATTGAGTATCTATATATTTCTTACAATCATCCAGTCTTCTTTCTATTTGTTCAATAATTTTTTCTTTTGAATAACCTCGTTTTTTAGAATCTCTGATTATTTTCCAATGATATGCAAGTTGTTTTTCAGTATTTACAAAAAATTTCAAATCATATAAATTACGCGTTTTTTCTATATAAAAAGGGTGCAAACCTTCATAAATAATAAGTTTATTGGCTAAAATATTTTGCTCTGAAGTAAATTTACCTAAACTATGATCATAATATTGCCTGGTAATCTTCTTGCCTCTCTTAAGCAATTGAAGATTATTAATTTCTTTATGAAGAAGATTTGCATTTGGATCAAGATGAGTATATTCTGACCATTTTTCATGTCCTCTTTCCCATTTATGCAGATCATCTCCGGCGATGTAAGTAATATTTTCGTTTCCAAAAACATCACTTAATGATTTAGCTATAGTTGTTTTTCCTACGCCGGAATCTCCGCCAATACCAAGTAAAAACGGTTTATAAGAAATTTTATGATTAGTAAAACTTTCCAAACCTTTGTTATATATCCAGAGACAATTTAAAGCTAAAGTAGTTTGCAAAAAAGTAAATATAATATTATTTAATATAGCGCCATTAAAGCCTTGGGCTTGCAAAAAAGCATATAGTGTTTTTGATGAAGCTAAATCAGGAGAAAATAATTGAAAAACTTGCAAATAATCAGAATTTTTAGAAACTAAAAAGAAAAGTAAATAAAAACCCTGCAACGATAAAAATAATAAATACGCATTCCCTTTTTCTTTAAGATAAAAATAGCATAAAAAAGGGATAAGCCAATAATACCAACCTTGAGCCGGTTGAATAAAAATTAATAAAAGCCCAAAAGCAAAACCTAAGAACATTATAAAAATATTTTTATTGTAATTTTTCAAAAAAGAATACTTTTAAATAAAAGCAATAGAAGAACTGACGGTATAAGATAAAAATTATAATTCTGGTTATATTCAAGATAAAAATCGAATATTTTTCCCTGTTCTCTATTATGAAAGATCATTGTATAAAACGATTTATCTGCAATAAAAGGAATATTAAGAATTAAAAATAATCCCACTATAATAGAAAAAAACAAAATAATTTCTTTAAATTTAATTTTTTGTCTAAAAAGATAAATAATAAAAAATGGAAAAGTTAATAAGATATGAGTTTTTGCACAAAACGACAATCCTAAAAATAATGCTGTTAATAAAAGTCTTTTTTTGAAAAGAAAATACAAACTAACAAATAATAAACTAATTGGAATTACATCCAGTTGACCGTGAATATAACTAATATAAATCAGAACAGGTGAAAACCAATAAAATATTAATAATTCTTTTAAAGAAGACTTAAACCATTTATATAAAATTAAAAAAATTGTTGTATCTGCAATTAATAGAGGAATTCGATAAATAAATACATCAAAAAACGATATTTGGCTTGTCGAATCTAACCACCCTAGAAGAATTCTCGGTAATGCTAAAAAGATAAAGCATAAAAAGCAGGATAAGGAAATGCTTCCTGCATGCTGGAATTTTCAAAATACAGATAAGGATTTTTAAAATTACTCTCAACAAAATAATTTACAAATGGAGCAAAAAAATCTATAAGAAAATCAGATGCTAAAAATATTCCTAAAATTATTTTTAATAACAATCCTGCTAAAAATAAATATATTAAATTTTTATTAGAATTTAAAAATCCAGCTTGTTTATTCATCTTATGCAAATATTCTTATACTTTCCAAAGGGGTTAAAATTTCCCTATAACATGGTTTTTTAATACAACTTTTATGGACTATTGTTTTAATTAAATGACCTTTGTTAAAAGTCTTATTAATTTTATCAGTAATTTTATTATTTATGGGATCTAATCTTAAAACATCAACATACATAGATAATATAGTTTTATAATACAATTTTGTATCATAAAATACAATAACGTCATAATCATTCTTTAAAATTGCTCCTCCACTCCAATGGTATATTACATTATAATATTTATTAAAAGAAGGCTGTAAAAGATATGCA
>CALOAD010000004.1:0-24169 GCA_942491415.1 Candidatus Gastranaerophilales bacterium
AATAAAAAATTAATTAGTTTTAGACAAGCTGCTAGTGAATTCATAAAAAATAATTCGAAAAAACTTAAGCAACAAAAAGTTCAATTATTAAATTATTATCTAAATGAATATTTATTGCCGGAATTAGAAAAATATAGTCTTAATGATTTTACTGCAGAGATCATATCTGAATTTATTAATTTACTTGATCATAAAGAATTACCCATAAAAGATTATCAAGGCTGTTTGATTTTATTAAAATCAATAATAAGAAGTTATGATAACAGTTTTAGCCTTATTGAAGTGGTTTCTCAAAGACAATATTTACCAAATCCGGTGTTTTTTACAGAAGAAGAAGTAAAACTAATTTTAAAAACCTGCAGGCGATTTTACCTTGAATTTTATCCTTTTTTATTGTTGGCGATAACTTCTGGTATAACAAAGAGTGAAATATTAGCTTTAAGCTGGGATAAAATCAATTTCGAAGATTCAACAATCACTATTAATAAGTACCTTATAAATAATGAGATCGTGAATGACCGAAATATATATAGTAAGCGAACCATTATTATTCCTAAATTTACAATAAAGACTTTAAAAAATATAAATTAGAAACAAATAGGACAAAACATAAATTTCTTTTTATAAATCCAAAAGGGAAAATCACAAAATATGAGAATCAATATAGACAAAAACTTGTGCAAATAGGCAAAAAAAGTGGACTTGAGCGAATAAGTTATACAAAGCTCAGAGATACTTATGCTTATTTGCTTATTAGAAAAAATATTCCCATAAATCAGGTTCAGACTTTGCTTGGACATAGTGAAGTAAAACAAACAATGCTACGCTACGGGCATTTAATCCAAGACAAAGACATTATACCTGCAATTAATAAACTTTTTAATGAGAAATATAGCTTATGTTGAAAGAGAAGTTGCTTAAAGTAGTTAAAATGATGGACAGGTTTACGCTTGAAGAACTTTCGATAATCATTGAAGAACCGGAGGATGCAGTTTTAATCGAATTAAAGTCTTTACTTCAACAGAGAAAGCTAAAACAGCTTAATGATACAGAGTATCTATTTACCGGCAGACAGAAATTGATTTTAAAAAATTCAAGCTTAAACTCTAGACAAAAACACAATGAATTTTACTATTATTTCAGGGATTTTTATCTACTCTATTCAGCAGAAACAACCAAGATTGCTTATACAGTGGCTAAAGAAAAATATTTACGAGAAAATCCTGAAATTGCTGAAAACGATTTGCCTGATATTAAATTTTTCAAAAAAAGATTGCATGCTGAGTTTAATCAGAGCATTATTGACGCTTACAGGTACAGAGGACAGGCTTTAAAGGAGGAGTTTAAAAGAAAATATTTAGATCAAAACCCTTCGCAGAAATCAAAAAGAACTATCAAAGATGTACCTGAATATTTTGATTTTTCAATAAATGAAAATTTAAATGCAATAAGGATTGTTTTTACTTGCCATTTTAATAAGTTATTAAAAAACAAAGAAGTTAAATTTCAAAAATACGGCAAAGAATATTGTTTTAAGCTTAAAGGACATTATCAACACTTAAAATACGGCGATCTGGTATTTGATATTTTGCTTGCCTGTATTCATTTATGGCAGATTAAATCTAATAATACAAATAATAATGTACTTATCAGCGTAGATGATATTGCCTTTTTAAGGCTGCAAAAAACTTTCAGCAAAGGGTTTAAAATTAAAGACAAGGAGTTTTACAGAGAATATCTTGAATTTTTAGGCGATATTAGATTAAGTATTGATAACAACGAAGATACTCCTTTGATAAGGCTAAAAAATAGAACAGATTTTTATTTCACTCTGCAAATAGATGATTATTTACTTGAAGATATAGAAGGAAAACTACCGGTCAGCCTGCTTAAATATCCTATTTATACAAGAAGGAGAGAAAAACGGATGGGATATTTATTGAATTATTTACAGAAAACCTCCAGTGCATCCCTAAAATTTAAGCTTAAAGATATTTTTGAGGAACTTGGAACCACAATTTACTTGAAGAAAAAAGGCACTCTTGAGCGGATGTATCTTGAGGATCTGCTTAACGCTCTTAAGGACAAAGGTTTAATCAAAAGCTGGAAGTATGAAGGGGTAACAAATGAAATCATGAACAGGCAGCAATGGCTAAAAGAGTTTGTTAACTGCTATTTGATTATTGAAGTGAAAATATAAACTTAATTTTTTCTTATTTCTCAAAAATAAATCAAAAAATGCTAAACAATTTCTCCCTAAACCTCTATTAATTGTATAATGTACCATTTAAAAACGGTGTATTGTTTCGCTGTCAAAGAAATTAATATAGCAAATCCTCCATTTGAAGGAAGTTTTTGCATGCAAAAAGGCATATATTATAGATATAAATGCAAGTTACAGAAAGAATACTAAGCCTGCTTGACTAAAAAGTATATTAATTTATAGAACTTTCTTTTTCTGTTACTGTCTTTAAGCATAACAGCGATACTATCTTCTGAACGACTAAAAGACTGGATTTTTCGGGAATATTCAGGCTTTAATTTTATATATAAACATCTTAATACCAAAAAACGGGGGTTATATCGTTATGCACAACTGGACAAGCCATTTAACAATAGACGAATTGCCAAACGAAGAGCTTAAACTGGTGGCAGATATCTTTGGGGTGAAAATAACTATAAAATTTATGGAAGAACTGCCGGGAACTTTAATAAATATTCCAAAAACTGGTCTGAATAAATGTAGAAATCAATATATATGTCAGATGTATGATGGTTCAAAATCAAGTAGAATGAGACTGGCTATTAAATTTGGAGTTACAGAAGGATACATAAAGCAACTGGCTTCGAGATACAGGAAAAAAATTGCTTAAAATTGAAAATAATCATACATCTTAATATATTTTTCTTTCCCTTTTTTGTAATTCCGGCTGGTTACTATAAAACCAGCCGGTTTTTTAATTTTTGATATTGCGGAGATTAAACCTACTAATCTCCGCATTTTTTGCGGAGCAAAATTTATATCTGTTCGCTACCTTCGATAATCCGCTTTAAAGCTTGTTCTTGCGTGCATTTATACTCGTCACAGTATTCTTTAAGCCACTCAAGATGTTTTTCAAGCTGCTGTCCGCTTAGGGTTTCGACAGTTGTTTTTATTCTTGAATCTTCATAACTTATATATTCCAGCAGGGCAAGAGCTATTTTTCTGTTGGGCTTTAGCGGATTGCCTTTTAATACCTGCATCTCGTCATGAAAATATTCCATAAATCCTACGAAGTCATTAACCGCAATTTTTAAAAGATTTCCGCTTGAATGTAATTTATCCTTAAAATCCATATGCTGCACATTTACACCTCCTTTTATGTCAGTGTGGCTGGTTGTAACTAATGCCAGTATAGCTGACAATTCTTTTATGGACAAGCAATTTATTAAAAAAGTTGGAAAACGTATCAAATTTCTACGAGAGGGAAAAGATTTATCTCAGGAGGATTTAGCCTGTGATGCCAATGTTTCTCGCTCAACCATCAGCATGATTGAAACAGCCCAGAACGATATAACCCTGTCTAAAATAAAGAGAATAGCGACTGCTCTTGGGGTGAAACCCTATGAGCTGTTAAAGTTTTAACCTTCAATAATTTCTCTTAACGCCTGCTCGTGCGTTAGTCCTTCTTTTTTACAGTGATATTCAAGCCATTTCAAATACTGCTCGATTTCTTTTCCGCATAGTTTTTCAAGGTTTTGTCTTGACTTGCCTTTATCCCAACCGAGATAATCAAGTAAAAGCGACGCTGCTAGCTTATCGGGTTTAGACGTTTTAACCTTAATGCTTTCGACATCAGTGCCAATTTTTTCCAAAACAGCGAATACATCGTCCACTGCTATTTTTACATCATTCTTAACGCCTTCAATGTAAGTATTGAAATTAATTTCAGTCATAAAAGTCTCCTTATGTTTTCTAATCATAGTGATTTTAGCTTGCAAGTTTTTAAAATAGTCTCTATGTGTCTGAATGTTTCCGTGTTTTTTTGTAAAAAATCCAATAATAATAGGCAATTTTTACTTTAAAAATGTTTTTATATAAGTAGGAAGTAAATAACTCAGGGAGAAGTATGGGCTTAAATCCAATAAGTGCGTACCCGGTATATAACTATGCAACTCCGCATTGTATAAAGAATGCGGATAATACTGTGTTTAATAAATTCAAAAGTGATGTTAATAATTTAGATTTAAAAGCTGTGAAAACAGCTCTAAATATCTTAAGTCCTGTTCCTACTCTGCGAAGGATAAATTCACTTCCTGACGAGTTCGAAAAAGGCAACTACTCAAGAGTTGCAGGTATTGCGGGGCTTGCTGTTGCTAATATTCCGAGGGACGGCACAGAATTATTGAACGGTATCAAAGAAGGTAAAAATATATTTAAAAATGGGCTTAATGCGGTTAAATACGAAGGGCAACATAAATTCCACTTTTTTAAAGGAACTTTTTTAGAATGGTTGCCGGAAAAATTTAAATGGCTCGATAAAATTGACAAATCTCTTTATGAAACAAAATTTGGTAAATTTTTAACTAATAAATTTAATATTAAGCCAATAACAAATTCAAATAATTTAATGGATGATTTGTACAATACAGCCAGTTCTAATATGGCTGGGGGGTATAAATTTTCAGGCAATTATTCTCAAAAATTAGCAGGAAGAACTCTTTTAAGGATGTCACCTTTAGGCTTAGGTATAAGTTTTTTATTCGAGATACCTGCAATAATTAAATCAGCTCAAAAAGAGGACAATATTCTTGATAAAACAAAATCTATTGCTAACCAATTATGCAAGTCAGCTGGCAGGGTTGGGGCAGTTAATACAGCCATTGCTATTGGCGGAGCAATTTTAGTTCCTTATGGAACTATTGCTTCACTTGTAGGTATGGCAGTTGGTTCTTATGTAGGATTAAAGGCGGCTGATTTTACTGACAAACAGGCAGATAAATTTGTTTGTTAATTTACTGATTTTGTTTTAGAAAATTTTTGGCTTTTAAAAAATCTTCTCTAGGTATTTCACCTTTACGCTTTGCTGCATTTATATGCATAATTACACTATCAATTTTAGTAGTAATTCCTGCTCTAGAAGCATTATCGAGACTTTTATCGAAATTAAGTGTATTTTCAAATATTACAAGCTTCTGAACTAGCGGGTGGAGTTTTTTAAATTCCTTTAGTTTATCAGGTTTAAAATTTTTATAAGCTTGATAGTCTTCCATTTTCTTTTCAGGCACCGGTGGCTTTTTATCGAACCATCCGTTAAATCCTATTCTGTTATGCGTGTGCGAGATATTTTGTATCATAAGGAAATCTCCATATTATTACCTTTGATTATTTAAAACCAGAACATAAAAAAAATTGCGTTTTTATAAAAATTATTAATTGTAATTTTAGAAATCTATTTTGATATTTTTATTCAGCAATTCATAAATTTACTTTACGATTTGCAAATGTATAATATCTTAAATTTGGTGAGCTTATAATGCCTCAACCCGCCAGCCACATTCTTTTTCAACATAAGCTATGACTTTATCTAGATCTTGTCCAAATTCTTTTTTAGCCTGTTTTAACTCTTCTCCCACTGGCTTTCCGCAGTAAAGTTCATAAGCCAGAGTAAATAATTCTTTTTCTGTTGTAGTGTAGGAGTTTTCGCATTCCCAAGAATCAACCATTTTGTATTTTTTCATTTTATATTTCCTCTTCAGCCCAATCTAAGTTTCTGGGATATAAATCACCGCTTGTAGGGTCATCACTGTATTCTATCTCTTTTATATCGCCTATCATTACTCCACCGATTGATTGTATGGCTATCCCATATTTTTTTGAGATTTTAGTTAAGTCAGCTCTAAATTTTTCAAAATTTTTAATTTCTTTTTCTGTTAAATCCATCATTGTCATTTCTTTCTCCTTATATAACCTGATCTTTAGTGTTCTCTAAATTCTATTGCAGGTTTTGAATCGCCGATTTTAAAAGCCTGAGCTGTCATCAGGGTTAAATATTTTTTCTTTGCTAAGCTATTTATATTCATTAGGGCTGCTATTGTTTTATCCTGCGGATTTTCTAAAATCCATATTACTCTGCTTACCTGATAGACCTGAGCTAAAGCCATTATGTTTAAAAGATTTTGTTCTTGAAACTCGCCCATGTTGCAGTAAATAAAGTATTTTTCGCTTGTTTGGCTTTCTGTAAACCTTAATACTGTTTCGTTTTTGTTTACTGCTGTAAGCTCCCAGTCCTCTATACCTAAAGCGTCTTTAACTTCGTCAGTATTTTTAGCGAGCCAGCTGTTAAAGTTATTATCTTTAAAAACCGCTTGTAACGGGATGTTTACTACTGTTTTAAGTTCTATCATAGTCTTTATTTCCTTTGTTTATTGCCTACATTCACACAATAACGTGCATTTCTGATTTTTAAAGTCTATTACCGGAAGCTTCAGCAATTTTGAATCATTTCGACACATTTTAAAGTTGTGAGATAAAAAAATTGACCGGGTATAAAAAATCTGATGAATAAATTTTTATTCTTCGTAATACTCTTCATCAGTTACTGTATAAGCTTTATCAAATACTTCTCTTCTAAACCATGAGTGTTGCCATCTGTTTTTTTATTGTTTCTTCTACTGTTGTGTTTTGATCATAACAAGCATCTGCCAGATGACGTCCTGATCTGGAATCTAAAAATCTGCGGACTCTTTCAGGCTCTTTTTTTGTAAGTTCAAGCAGGGTGATAAAAGCCTCTGTCCATCTTTTTTCTGTTTCTTTTATTAAGTAATCGTTATTTGTTGTTCCCCAAAATCCCCAGCCTTCATTTTTGGTTGGTAATACTTCTTTTTTAATTTTTATTTTGTTTATTTTTGCGTTTGTCATAGTCCGTATCTCCTTTATTTATTTTACTGATTGTTGCCCTGCTTTATATGCCTGTTCCAAGGCTTCTTTGACATTCCATACAGCCTGCTCTTTAAAATCAAGACTATCGCTATTTCTGGTTTCTAAAGTTTCTAAATCTAAAATTGTTTGAGCTATTTTTAAAATTTGTTTATTCATTTTTCGCTTTCCTTTATTGCTTACATTCACACAATAGCGTGCATTTCTGATATTTAAAGTGTTTTAGCAGAAAGAAGTATCTTTTCGACACAATTAAGAAAGAGAAGCCCCGTTATGGGGCTATATGATAAGGAGTATTAGGTTAAATACCTTGTAAATACATCTTTAAACCTAATTGTATTATCTATAAGCCAGTTAAAACTTTGTTCAAGGTTATCTTTATCTTCGATATTAAAATCCAGAGTTGTTCTTATGCGGGAGGATTTTTTGCCTTCAAGTGATTGCCAGTCTAATTTGCCAAGCTGTTTTTTAATATCGTCTTTAAAGCCTTCCAGTTTGTAAAAAAGCTCTTTATCGTTTGCAATTAACAGTTCACACCCAAGATTGTTTTTAGCTGTATTAATGGTTAGCTGAATAGAAACTCCTGATATTCCAATCGGGATATACTGCCAGTGCTGCGGAGCTGGGTGAGATATTTTTATAGGGGAATTGTTTTCAACAGTGTATTTATGGAATTCTTGCCAGAATTCACCCTGTTTTTGTTTGGTATTTGTAATTTTAGCTATGGGTTTTTGATAAGCATTTGCAGATGGCTTTAAAAGCTCTTTAAACGATATTTTGTCTTTATATAAAAAGCATTTAATTATATATAGCTTTACATCATAGGATATTATCCTGCCGAGCCACTCTGCTGCCTGCATTGCTTCTGGTGTGTCCTGATTAACCAGCCAGATAATGTTTTTAGCGTTGTAAGCTGAGGCATGTTTTAGAAGACTGGCAAGGGTTTTAATGTTTTGTTTTAGCTCGCATTCAATAACAGTTTTTTCATGAATATTAAGAACTGCGAGTATATCCGGCTTCTCCTCTGTGGATTCTTCTGATACTGATAAAAAATTCATATTTGAACTTATAAGGTTTTCAAGTTCTGTTTTTCCTTCTTCGGCAATGAAGTTTCTGAAGTTTTTTCTGCTTTTAAATATGTTTTCCTGCATAAGCGCATCTCCTATATTCTGACAATCACACATTAGCTTGCATTCATCAGGAATAGTGGATTTTTTGTACATTTCGTATCTTTTAGACATAATTTTTAAAAATTTTACCAAGGGGGTTTAAAATGTGTTTCAAATGGGATACAATGTTATTAAAATATGGAGAAAAATCATGGCTAAAACCGCATTTATAAGGACTCGAATTGAACCGGAACTCAAGGAACACGTTGAAAAAATACTTGAGCAGCTTGGAATTACTCAAACTGAGGCTATTAAAATGTTTTATAAACAGATAGAACTTTATAACGGGCTTCCTTTCGAGGTTAAAATTCCTAATACTGAAACTAAAAAGGCTATAACTGAATCTTTTGAAGGAAAAAATCAACAGAAATTTAATAGTGCTGATGAGCTTTTTGAGGATTTAGACATTTAAATGTACACAATATCGAGACAAAATAGTTTTAAAAAAGATATAAAATTAGCTAAAAAACGTAACAAGGATATGCAAAAACTTAAGACTATAATTATTGAATTGGTTTCAGGTAACAGTCTTAACTCAAAATATAAAGATCATCAGTTAATTGGAAATTATTCTAATACAAGAGAATGTCATATTGAGCCAGATTGGCTGCTGATATACCGTATTGACGAAGAAAATAAAATTTTACATCTAATAAGAACCGGATCGCATTCTGATCTGTTTAGAAAATAACTATTTATTCCAAGCCCAGTCCTCAATTGGTATCCTTTTCTTTTTCTTGTATCAACGTGAACAAAATAGGTTTTATCATAGCGAATAATTGTAGAAAACAGCTTGCTCTCAACTGCTGCTTCATAAAGTTGCTTGTATGAAATATCCGGTGAAGTTATATCAAAAGCCTGTCCTGTAAGGTGATAACTTCCTTTTGCTCCGCCAATATCTGCATTATGCTCAGGCAGCATCTTGTTCCGCAGGTTGGAGTTATCCTGATATTTTTGCCATATTTTCTGTTCAGGTAATACCTGAAAGCTTGTAAACTATATCAGAGCTTCGTGATTAATAATGAGTTTTCCGCAGTGTCTGCAGGCAAGTTCTGATTTTTTAAAGTTTTGAAGTGTCGGTTTTAACATTTTTTTCTCCTGTTTTTTCTATTTTTTCAAAATTTTTAAATGTTGTTTCTGCATTTTTTCTGAGTTTTTCAAAATCAAATTCAAATTCTTGAAGTTTTCCTTTGTTTTTTATTGAGTTAATCTCTTTTTCAGCGTCATCAATAGATTTTCTCACCGCATTAATCCAGTTAATGATTTCTTTTTTGGTTTTATCGTCATAAATTCCAAGTGCAGCGTTAATTTGTTTAAATACAGGAATTTTAGAATTGACAAGATCCGGTTCTGCTTTTTCTTTCAGTTCATTTATCAATTTTTCCCTGATATGTTCAGGAGTTGATTTCAATTGGTTGTTTTGATCAGATTCTGCTGATTCAAAAGGTATGTTTTTAACAAGGATGTCGTAATGTTCAAGTTTTTGGGTGTATTGAAACACCCCGTTTCTTTTACAGGTATCATTCAAAACTCCTTTCTATCTCTAAAATCAGCGTTGAGTTTGCCGTTATTGCAGTATTTATACCCAGCGGGCTTTTATATTGCATAAGAACTGCTGTTGTTCTTACCAGAAAATTGCAGTCATCAATGTGGTAACCGTAGTTATTTTTGTCGTAGTTGTAGTCAATGCTTGAATCAACGCACCACGGCATAATTGTTCCGTTGACTCTATCTTTAATCCAGCCTGATATTTTGAGATTTTTAAAATCGCAGCCTATATTATGGTAAAAGTTATACAGACTGTTTATGGATAAATTAATTTCAGGGCTTTTGTATTTAGCGTTTTGAGCAAATGTTTTAGCGTCAATTACAAATCCGTTGCTTGTGCAGATTTTGCCCAGAAAAACCACTTTTTTTCTGTGTAAACGTTTTCTTCGGGGTTAAAAATATAGAACCTATTATCTGGAATAACAAAACAGCATCCCAATTCATAGATTTCAAATTCAGCTATTTGAGCATTTCTTGCAGGGTTTTGAATTTCATCAATTTCAAGTTTAAATTTTGAACATTCTGCAAATATTTCAGTATCAAAGAATCTTTTTTCGTATGCTATCCAGTTTGTTTGCTCGGAAATCGTTTTGAGATTTATCCATGATGAACCGTCCCAGCCTTTGATTACACCGTTTTTAATACACCCGTCAGGCAAATCACCGGGTGCTTTTATTGTAAACCTTGCAGCTTTTCTTTTGTTGGGTAAATCTATCTGTATAAACTGATTTCCTCCAACTACTGCTGCCATCCATTTAGAAAGAGGTTTTTTGTCAAAAGCGCAGAATGCTGAAGTTGCGGCAGCGGAAAATGAACTTGCCAAAACAGAATAACCTGATGAGAATTCAATGCTTGTCGTATTTGAAAGCATTTTAGGAACTGAGCATATTTCAGAGTGTTTTTGTTTTGAATTCACATAACTTGGGGAGGCGGTTGTTTTGAATATTGAAATATCTCCTGTTGGAAGTTTTTCAGCGTAAAGATAAAGCAGGGTGTTATCAGGTAAATCAGAGAGCAAGACGTTTTGCTGAACATATCCTGTTTCATTGATTTTGCCATTAAAGCTGTAACCTTTGGCGAAATTAAGAATAACCGGAGCTGATATTTTTGCAATCAGAGGCTCAATTTCGTTCATTGCTTCAAAAAGTTCAAATTCGCCAATACCAACATAAGTTCCGCCGTTATTTTCTGTTATTGTCAGCCTGTAATATTTAAAATGGTTTTGATTTTGGAAGGCAAATATTCTTTTTTCGTTTTGAACCCAGCCGGTAATATTAGCCCATGAGCCAAGGAATATATAGTTTTCATCGTCATTGCTCGCTTCAATTATGAAAGTTTTTGCAGATATTATATTAGCATCAGTATTGTTTCTTGAAGTTATAGAAAGAGCTGAAGCTTTTTTAGGCTCAGTAAAATTAATCTTCAGCCATCCTGAAGGCATTCCTGCTGGAGTTAGCCAGCTTAAAGTATTTAAATTATTGTCATTACAAGCGTTATAAGCCTGATAGCTTGCGTTATACTCAGAGCTTGCCGAAATTGTACAATCAGTGTGCGTATTTGAAGTCATTATTGGAATAATATCCTGACTAAACTGTATTTTTTCTATGAAATCCGCATACCCTTGAGCATCAACAGGACAGTTTAATACAGTAGCTGATTTAAAGTTGTTGGTTTTTTCTGTATATTTTGGGAAATATGCTATTTCCCTTACTTTTCCATCTTTAAACTCATAAATTCCTGTATCGCCTGCTGTAGTTGCTCTGTTTGAAGAATTTTGAAGGGATAAATCAGAATTATGCTGAATGGTTCTTGAAGTAGTCCAGCGAAGTATAGCTATTCCGTTGTTCCAGCCGTTTATTTCGGTAATTGTTTCTTGCCCTGTAACTTCAAAAGAGTTGGTATTTTTATGGAGTGTTAAAATCCCCTCAACCGAGCTTATTGTTTCGGGCGGAGCAAAATGCAGCGAGCCAAGCAGGTTACCGCCTGATTTTTCAAGCATATTATCAACGCCTTCTTCAAGAATGTTTATTCTTTCATTCTGATTGTTATTTGATTGTCTTAACGTTTCAAAATTCTGGTTAACCTCGGAAGCAAGAGCTTTAGTGCCTGGTATAAATTGTTTAAGTTCGTTGATAAAAGTCATAATATCCTCCTAATATTTAATACAGGGTAAAAGCGCAATGTTTCTTGGTCGGGTTTCATCTCCGCCTGTTAAACCTGTTTTGGTTATTCCATAATTTGCGCTATTCACCCAAAAACCGGTATTATGTCCTCCGTGATTAGCTTGTCCATTAGCTAAACTCCTGTGATTATGGGATTTTAATTCATCTGCTTGGATACTTCCAAAGGTTCTGCCATCGTCAATACCACGATTTTTATCCCAGCCTCTTATGAATTCAGCTCTTAAATCAGGCAGGTTAAAAGTTGTTGAACCGTCTCCTGCCCCAAATATTGTCCCTATTTTTTCAAACAGGTTTTTATAAATTGTTCTTGATACAGATGATCCGTCGCAAACCAGCCAGCCTGAAGGAGCATTAACAATTGCAAAATGCAGGACTGCGCCTGTTGGAACAACATCAGGGTGAGAATGTGTTTTGTCAGATTTTTTATTTAAGCCTGATTGCAGTTGCTCAAGATTTACGGCGTGAGAATTTTCTATTCCGTTTGGAATATTTAAATTGCCGGTCATTGTGTCGCCTGATTTTTCTACCCATTTGTTTTGATGAGCATCAGGGGAGTTATTATGGTTTAAATCAACATATTCTCTTGTCGCTATTACAACAGAGTTGTCAGTAACGAGCTGAAGACTTTCCATGTTTGAAATTTGCAGCACCAGCTTTATATACAAATCTTTTGAACTTCCTTCAGAACTGTGAGGCTTATATGTTTCAGGGATACTGGCAACTGCAAACAAATCTCCGTCAGAGTCAAATACACCTGCTTCTCTTATGTAAAATCCGCCTGTTTCATTTGATATAGCTATTTCAATGACAATTCTGTCAGCGTATTCAGGGTCTTGATACATTCTGTTTATATCACCGCGCCAGTTTTCGTTAAGCAAAGCTGTCTGAACTTCTGAAGGGTCATAATATTCTCCGCCTGAATCACCCACTGCTATTTGGGTTAAAGACAATGCCTGAGAATTAGCCTGAGCTTGCGCCAGCTTTGATATTCCTGTAGTTGTAAGTATTGGTGATGAATTCCATAATTCTCTCCTTAATTATCCAAACGCCCAGCCTTTTACATCCCAGTCCTGTTGATTCCATAAAATCGGTCTAACCCTCAAGTTTAAAATCGGGTCTGGATTCCAGTTTTTCTCATTCCAATTATCTGTATCAAAAAGAAAACTTGCAGGCTTTGGTTCAACCTTTATTACATCGCCTGTTAAAGTTATTACCCCGTATTTTGGAGCAGAGCAGCTGCTTATTAAAAATATTTCAAGGCTTTCAAGAAAACTTCTTTCATTTTTATACTCCAGAATTAGGTCTTCGAGTTTTGAAATTATTTCTTGGTCTGCGCCTCTGTTTGCAAACCCTGCTTCAACTTTAAAATAATAAGGATTGCCTGAATATTCGTGCCATTCTTTTACTTTTCCTTCAAGATTAAGCATTTCAAGGACTTTTACGATGGCGTATTTTGTTCCTTTGTAGCGGTGAATAATTATTGCTTCTTTTATGAGGTTTCGTTTTTCTTCTTCAGTTTTTACCTGAAGCCAGCCTTCGTTGCCCATAATGTGAAACTGTTCTGCCAGATGAGGAAGAGCTGAAGCGTCAACCTTATCGATAAGATTTACAAGTAGTTTTTCTGTATCAAGGCTGTTAAACCTTGAGAATAAATCGTCCATAGCTGATGAATTCAAATCATTTACAGGTGAAAGCTTATCCATTTGTGTAACCTTTAAAATTTGTTTTAAACCCTGCGCAATTTGCCCATTGATAATGAGAAATTTCAACAAACTGCGGCTTTATTAAATCAACTTTAAAGACTCCCTGAATGTTTAATATGGCTATAATTTGAGAAGGGACAATGTCTTTGCCGAGTTTTGATTTTAATTCCTCAATATATTTGTCTATTCTTGAAGATATTTCGCCTATAATGCTGTCATAATCAGCTGATGTAAAAAGATAAATATCTGCTTCTATTTCAAAATCTATTTTTTCAGGAGAGTTTACAACCACTTTATCTGTAAGCGGTCTAATTTTATCGTCTGTCAAAATCAGCTCTACATTTGATAAAACTTCATCAGATGGGCTTCCTGATTTTGCAAGCGGATGAATTTGAACGATTCCGGGAGTTGGGCTTGAAACAGAAACATCGATTATTGACGGATGAGCGGACATTGCCCAATATTTGTAAGCACCTTTACTTCCTGCGTTGGAATATTTTTCAGGAGCTTCTTTTATTCTCTGCCTAAGCTGTTCAACCGTTTCTTCATCTGCACCGCCTGACGATTCATCTGAATGTTTTCAGCTTTTTCAACATAGCTTACTGGTGTAATGAGATTGTTTATCTCTCCTGCAAGATAGCCATTACCCTCACTGCCTTCAATATTAGAGGTGGCTTCAACGTCAATAAACAGGTTTCCTTTTGGAATTACTGCTTCTGCTTGCGTTTCAAAGATAATTTTGCCGTCTTTTGATTCAACCTGAGTACCTTTTGGAACGGTAATATCAACAGTCATAAGCTCTGTAAGGCTAAACCTGATTATTGTTTTAGCTGGTTGAGCAAGAAGTTTTTTAACTCCTACGAGTTCTCCAAGATGTTCAAGGACAGGATAAGAGGCATAATTAACAAGGTTTTGTTTGGCTGTTTCCTGTATTTTTATTCGCAGGAGGTTTTCCCTGTAAACGCCAACATCAATTAAAAGTCTTTCAATTTGAGCTGGGTGAAGAGTTTTGCCTGTTTTTTCTTCATACAAAGCTATCCATTCACGAGTAATGGTATCTACATCTCTGTCTATGAAATTAGGTTCAGGTAAATTGCTCAAGCTAATACCTCTGTTTTTTCTGTTATATCTGACTCTTTAAGCTGCCATTCAATATGCATTTTTATTTGGTGTTCAATGATCTTTGCTGTTACGTTTTTAACCGTAATACGGTTTTCCCACTGTTTAATGGCATCTATTGTTTCCCTGATTATGTTTGGGATAGCTTCATTTATTGGATAATCAATGTATTTATAAATATCAGAGCCAAAGTTAGGTCGGTGAGGGACTAAACCTTTTTGAGTAGTTAGAATTATTGCGATGCACTGGTTAATATCATCAATTCCCTCTGAGACTTCGCCGATTTGATTCAGTTTAGGCTGCCAATCAGCGTATTTTATGTCGTTTAGATTACTCATAAATTTTTTGTCTCTTGAAAATAATAACAATCTTTGTTATTATTTATATATAATTTATTATTAATGAGGTGAATTATGAACATATCTTTAACTCCGGCTCTAAGTAATTTTGTTCAAGAAAAAGTAGCATCAGGCTTATATAATTCAGCTAGTGAGGTTATTAGAGAATCATTAAGATTATTAATTTCAAAAGAAGCTATTTCCAAAAATCGTATTGATATGTTAAATAATGCAATAGATAAAGGTTTAGAGGATTTAAATGCCGATAAAATCCAAGATGGTGATGAGGCAATTAATGATTTAATTAATAAATATGAGTAAATTAAATTTAAAAATAACTAATACTGCTTTAAATGATATGGAATTAATAGCTGATTTTATTGCAAAAGATAAGAAAAGTGCTGCAGTAAAAATGCTGAAACTTTTTTATAAAACTTTTAAAAATTTATCCGAATATCCTGATATTGGTGTAAAAAAACCAGATTTTACCTATAAAGATGTTTTGTTTTTTGTAATTAAAAATCATTATTTGGTAGTTTATAAAATTCATAAGAAAAATCTTGTAATTTTAAGAGTTTTAACAACTTATCAAGATATTTGTGCTTTTGTTATAACTTATACCATAATTTATTACTTTCTTTCACATATTCTCATCGGGAGCAGAAGTAGGGCTTCCTTGATTTCCTATATGGTTATGGGCGTTGTAAATAGTTCTCATTGTGCATACTGCTTGTATGATCTGTAATTTCACCTTCTGAGAATATTCCTGTGGAATTAAACAATAATCCTGTGTGGTTAATCATTCCTTCGATATTGATATTCGGGCAGAGAATATTTAAAACATGCTCTGCCCTGTCGTATTCAATCTCTGTGCCGTCTTCGAACTTGATTTTGAATTTGTCTTTTGAAACAACAGGCACTTCGTCAAGATCAGAATAAATTGCGCCCAATATTACTCCCGCTTCAGACTTTTCATCCATAAGACATGCAACGTGTTCGCCTTTATCTGGCATAAAGTAGAACTTGTCTTTCTGGGTTTTTGCCTGCAAAACAGAGAGCCAGTATGATGATAATTCATCTGAGTCAAACTGCACCCTTGCTCTTGCTGTCTTTTCATCAATATTTGTTACTATTCCAAATCTCAGCACGATTTCACCTCCAATGCTGTTGTATATCCTGATGTTTTATCAATTGAATGCTTTACCTGAGTCAAATGATACTTGCCGGAAAAGTTTCCGATTCCTTTTAATTCAATGTTTGAGCCTGCAACAAGGTATGGTGTTCCGATAAGTGATAATGAACCTTCGATTTTAGAAGTATTCTTTTTGTCTAACGCTGCTTGAGCCTGAAGAATTGATTGCTCTTTGTTTTCACAGCGTGTGTTGAGCTTTAAAATATCACCGTTTGTAATTCCTTCAGCCCTAATGGTGCTTTTTATAACCTCTTTAGTCTCAGGATTATGATATGAAACCTCGCAGGCTTTGTATTTTTCGTGTGTTTTTTCTCTAAGATTTATTGAGGTTAATTCCTGTTTAGTGAGGATTACTGTTGAATTTGCGGTTTTTAATTTTTCTGTTTCATAAAATACAAGCTGGTTATCGCTAATTTTAAAGATGTAACCATATTGTTCAGCCAGGTTTTTAAGGAAAGTTAAATCACGCTCTTTGTTTTGAGTAATGCGTTTAACCTTGATTTCTTTGATATTACCGATAAGTTTTAAATTATGCTTTTCAGCGATTTCCTGAGCTATTTGTTTCAGGGATTTGTTTTCATATGCAATGCTGTTTTCCTGTCTCAGAGCCTTTTTGATATTAGTTGCAAGTGCTTTTAAGGTAATGGTGTCAGGAGGAGAAACATATTCAATCTCGTCAATCTCAAAACTTCCGCAGTTAAGGAGCTTTTCTCCTTCATAGCCGATTTGCAGAGTTAAGCGTATCGCCTTTTCTTGGATACCAATTTCCTTGCCAAAGTTTATCTGAATCTTCAAGCTGAATCTGAATTTCATCGCTTTGTCCGTGTTCAAAGTCAGAATAATCGATATTCAGCACATAAGGAGCAACATCAACAGTTATGTCCTTGTTTTCGTATTTTAATTTAAAGGTTGGTTTCATAACTTTCTCCTATTTACGCCAAGGCGGGAGTTCAAATTCGATGGTGTTTTCCTGATCTAGTACAGGAATTTTTAGCTTTATTCCTGATTGCAGGGTTGGAGTTATTTCTATATCTGGATTGGCTCGGATTATTGGTTCATATAATGAGGCGTTTGAGTAGAATTGATAAGCTATTAAGTCCCATCTGTCGCCTTCTTTTGTTATGTATTCAAAGAATTCACTCATCTGGTTTTAAATCCTTGCTTTGGTTTTGATTCGGTTTTTATCTCTCCAGTCCATTCTTTCAGCTTGATTGATAAGGTTATTGAGTTAATATTTCCTTTTTTGTCTGTGTATTCAATAGATGAAGAGATTTCTTCTATAACAAATTGCCCTAAATATTCACCGTTCCCAAGAATAAAAGCTTGTGGTTTATGAGTATCAGCAAGCTTTTTTATTTTTTCAGTTTCAGTTTTTGGATTGCAAAAGCCATTATGAAAGTTGAGTTTAATATTTATGGATCTTAAAGTTTCGCCTGTATATTGAAGTTTTGGTTTGTTTTCTATCCTTTGATGCTCTGCATAGTTATATGATTTGGTTTCATCAAAACCGTTAAATGAAGTTATTAAGTCAAATTTTACGTTTCCAAGTTGCGCGTACATTTTTTTACCTTTCTGGGTTTCACACCGATGCCTCGCCGGCGGGCTAGTAAGCTAACCTCGCTCTTCTCTGGCTTTCAGCTGTTATGATTCTTACAATTTCATCTTTGTGTTGTTTTAGCATTTGAGCAAAATCTGATTTTGCTTTTTCCCCACCGCCAAGAATAGAAATTGTCGGATTGTAATTCAGCGCAACACTTCCGCCGGATTGTTTGTTAAATATAGTTTTAACCGTTCCTGCCGGAGCTATTTCTTCGCCTCTGTGGACTACAGAAAGTCCTGTCTGCGTGATAAACCTGCTGCCAACATCATATTTTGGAAGCTTACCTGCTGATTTAGCTACAGGAGATTCTGTTCCTGAGAATTGTTTCAGGAATCCAAATCCCGGAACTTTAGATGCGAGATTGATTACCTTTTTGAATACTGCAACAACTTTATCCCAGTTCTGCACTAGGATTATTGCAAGTGTTACAAGCCCTGCAATCCAGCCAATTAGAGGAGTTGCAATAATTGCAGCACCTAATGCCCTAAATGAACCTGCAAAGCCCAGATTAGCTGCTGTAGTTATAAGCAGGGATGTTTTTTGTATTGCCAGAGCTCCTGTATATTTCCAGATATTTTTTACGCAGGACAATAATCCCTGAGCTGAATTGATGATTAATGCTTTTGTATTTGCAAGAATTGCAGTCTTATTAGCATTGAGCCAGAGAAAAGAATCCTTTAGAGATATTGTCCAGATTCTTGAACTTGCAATATTTTTGAATGTTGAAATCAGCCAAGCTTTTGAAGCAAGTTGCATTTGCCAAATTGCAGGAACAAGTTTTGTTAAGAATGTAGGAGCAAGAATGTTTAAAGTATTTATAAAAGCTGACAGAGCAAGTTAAAGCTCCAACTATTAAAAGGTCAATTCCAGCAACTGCTGACCAATTACAACCCCTATACCTCTTATTGGTGCTGGGATTTTGTTTATCAGATCAACTATCGATTTTACCAGTTTTATTCCTTGGGTTAACTTGGCAAGAGCATTTCTCCTGTTGAAATTTGAAGTTCTTCAAAAGCCGAATTAAGTTCTTTTAGGGCTCCTAAGAAACTTTCATTTTGTTCTTTTGCAACTTTAGCGGCTGTTCCTTGGATTCTGTTGTTTTTTGTATATTCAACCAGCTTTGTATTTGCCTGAGATACAAGGTTTAATAATGATTTAGCTGCATCTTGTCCTGCTATTTGAGATAATGTTGCAGCACGTTGGGCTGATGTCATATCTTTCTGTTGCACCTTTTACATCAGATAAAATTGTTTGCAGTCCTCTAAATTCTCCTGCTGAATCAAGAACAGAAACTCCAAGTTGTTCTAATGCTTTTGCTGCTTCTTTTGGAGGGTCGGTTAATCTTGATATTATTATATTTAAGTTTCGCCCTGCCATACCGCCTTTAATACCGGCATCACCAAGAACACCGATTGCAGCAGAGGTTTCTTCAATTGCAATTCCAAGAGCTGCTGACATAGGAGCAGCGAATTTCATTGCATCGCCCATTTCAAGAGAGTAACGTTTGAGACCTGTTGTCTGGTTGGTTAAAACGTCTGCTATTCTTGAACTTTCTTTAGCCTGAAGATTAAACCCGCTTATTATATTTGAAACAATATCAGCAGTTGTTCCAAGCTCTTCCTGCGAAGCTGCCGCAAGATCCAAAAGTCCTGGCATTGCATCAATTTGTTCATTTGCCCTGTATCCAGCCATTGAAAGAAATTGCATAGCTTCGCTGGATTGAGTTGCAGAATAAACAGTTGATGCTCCAAGTTCTCTTGCTGTTTGAGATAAGGATTGGAATTCCTCATTAGTTGCACCTGAAAGAGCTTTAACTCTTTTCATTGAAGATTCAAAGTCAGCTGCGCGTTTTACAGCAAAGCCAAGTCCTGCTGATAAAACACCACCTGCAATCAAGGGAAGTTCTGCCGAAAGCATCAAGTTTTCTTGAAACATCTTCAAGCTTTTTGGCTTGTTCGGCAATTCCCTTAATTACTTTTGACGCTTTATCAGTAGCTTTTATTTCTATTCCGACTCTTAAATCGTTATTCACTGTGCATCTCTTTCAATAATTTCCCTGCTTCTTTTATCCAGAAGGACAGTTCATCAAGGTTCATTTCCTTTATTTCGCTGAGGCTACATCCTGTGGTTGAGCTGAAGATGAGGATTGATTTAGAGTCGAAGACTCCCCCAATTTGTTTACCTCTGTTAAAAGTGTTGAAACATCAGCAATAGGCATTTCTAAGATTTCTTCGTATGGAAGTTTATTGCCGTCAATTTGTGTTAATTCAGCCACTAAAGCGTATGAGATCTCATCAGTTGTTTTGGCTTTTCTTTGCGCGCAAAGTAAGATGGTATCCTTTACCTTGTTCTATTTGTGCTGTTTTGCCTGATGGTAGTGTTATTTTTTTCAAGTTTTTATCCTCCAATGTTGTTTCTGTAATCCTGTAAAATATCGATTCCTCCGACTTTATAGATGTTTTCAAGAATATCTATTTCAAAAAGTTCTTCACCACCTGCTGTTAGTTTGGCGTAATTAACGCTATAGTTGTTTCATATTCTGCGTTATCCCCAGCTTTAATGTTGCCGAGAGGAAAATCTTTAAATGTTCCTGAAATATATGCAATTGCAGGAACTTCTGCCAGCTTGCCCATACTGTTATATGTTTCTAAACTTGCTCTTGCCTGTAGTTGAACGGTTTTAAACGGATTTGCTGCTTTTCTTAAGACTTCCGGGTAAAGTGAATTCCATTTGATTTTGCACTCTAGCTTGTCTATACCTGAGAAGAACTCAGCCGAGCCAATCATTCCAAGTGCCTTGTGCTCAGTCATTTTGTGTTTAATCTTAGGAAGATTTATTTCTTCTGCTCTTCCTAGCAAATTGTTGCCGTCCATATAAATATTGGCGTTAGTCAGGCGGTTTATTTGAATCTTAGACATTCTCGCCTCCTAAATTTTTGAGTAAATTAATATCTATAAAACTTTCAAAAGTTATTCTCTCAGCCGGTGTTGGAGGCATAAATTCAATATCAAAAGTTAAATGACCGTTTGCAATTTCTGTTGGCGGATTTTTATCAGGATTGTATTTGCATTTGCCGTCTATTAAAGCTCCTCTGCCGATTAAAGTTCTGATAAAAGCATTTACTGACTCTGTTATTGCATCGATTAAGACCGTTGTCTATCGGATAATCAATAAATTGAAGCATAGAGTATTCCACGCTTTCGTGGATAATATCAGCTGTTCTTCTAATATTGATAAAGTTTTTAGGATGAGTGGAAGCTTGGATAACTTGCGTTTCTGTTGCCCCAGGTTCTGAATCCTGAACCAAAAGAATTAAAAACGGTCATTATTCCAGCTTCATTCAGAAGATTAACTTCTGAATTAGGGTCGTTAATCATGGAAGTCAGGTTTCTTTCAACTCCGATTATTCCTTTAATCTCGGTATTACTTGGTGACCAGTGATAACCTTTTTCAATATCTTTTGCTGCTATAACCCCAGCCAGTCTTTGAGAATAAGGTTCTACTTTTTCACTATTTGTCGCTGTGTCATAGACTTTTAACTGTGGATAGCAAAGAATAACTCTATCTGAGCTTGTATTAAAGTTTATTGTTCCTTCTGAGCCACGACCTGTAATAGATTCTTGAACTGACGTTCCAACAGGTGCATCAGCCAGTCCAATTGCTCTAATATTTCCTGCTACTGCATTAATTTCAGTAACAACAGCTGTATCCTCGCAATATTTTGGAGCAATAATTGTTTTAGGGAAAAATCCAAATAGTGAATAGCTATCTTTTAAATGCTTTTAATCCTGTTCGTTTTCCCGTGAGCATCAACGTTGCCAATAACATCAGAAAGTTGAACATTATCGCTTTCATCTTTATGAACAACAGGATCAAATACATTTATTGCAATAACTATTCCTGCTCCCTGATCAAAAATTGCATTTAGAGCTGATGGAATTGTATATCCTGCTTCAGCTTCGCCAAAATATTTAGCAGCATCTTTTTCATTTGTGATTAAAACAGGTTTATTCACTGTTCTATTCTCTTCAGCAACGTTTTGAATCGGAGCTGTTCCAATAAGTCCAATAACAGCTGTTTTAACTGTTCTTATAGGACGTGTTCCTTTATCTATTTCAATAGTTTCAACTCCGTGCAAAAAACTAGCTGGCATCGTTAAATTCTCCTATTATAAATAGTGGTAAATCTTGTGTGTCTTGATTCTCTAAGCTTTGAGAATTTAGAGAAAAATTAATTGCATACTGCCAAAGTCCTGCATTTTCTAACAGAAAATTTTCTTTAAGCATAAAGATTTTAGAGCAGCCGCCTATCTTAAAGCCTGTTAAAAGTTCTCTAACTCTGTCTAGAACCTCATAAGCTCCGTCATTAGAACGTAGATTCCTCATTACAACAGTTGCTGAAAATTCAAGTTTCTTTTCTTGAATTATTGAGCTTGTTGATTTTGTATTTGAATAACTTGCCCCTTGATAATGAATAAGGACAGAACCTTTAGGATGAATAAGATTAAACTCTGATCAGGCTTTTCAGGAAAACCTTCAATATGAAGCTCGGAATATTATCTTTTAAATGCTCAATTAATTGAATTTTCAATCTCACTTATTCTCATGAACTAGTTTTCCTTAAAATCCCGCTACCGCATTTAATACGCTTTTAATCTGCCTTTTGAAAACTCTCTATCCTGAAAGCTTTTATTGGTTCTGTATTCTCCCAGTTCAGGAGCCGTTCCTGGTATTTCGATTCCTAAAGAAACAATTCCTTTTTGAATCTTTTCAAGAGTTTTTATGGCATTTTTGTATTTTTCATTAATTGATTCAGGCATATCAGTTCCGAGTCTTCTTGAATAAAGCCTGTAGATGCTTAAATCAAGGACAATAAAAGTGATTATCTTAATTGCCTGAGGCAGCGGCAGGGAATATCTTCCTCGCAAATAAGCATCAGTTAGTGTTTCAGAATAGATAATTGCTTCTTCAATAACTGTGGTGTCAATTTCACCTGTTTGATTATCATCAGTAAGATGGATAAGCGTTGAGTTATCAACAAATTTTTGTATATCTTCAATAGTGCAGTACATTTAGATTCCCTCTTGCTATTCTGATAATCTCGCCGCTGCCCTGAAGCATCAAGAGCATAGCCGTTTAGTTCTTCTCCGCTTGCATACAGCGATTGCACAGCCCTGATTAGCATCAGAGTTGAATTTTGTTCCGACTGTAATTGCTCCGGCTGTTTCCACCAGTAAAATTCCTGAGTGCAACGGGAGCAAGCTGGTTTTGAGCTGTTCCTTCATCGCAAACACCTAGAGCTTTTTCGCCTGCAGCACTGAATACTTGCCGTCAAAACCGACAAATCTTTGTTTTGTCTAGATTTTCAGCTTGAGCCTTGACTGGATTCTATAATTCCTGGCTTATACGTCTTTTCCATTATTTGGTTTCCTCTTTTTTCAGTTTTTGTTTCAGTTTTGGAGTTTGTTTTTTGTGGTTTTCTTGCTGTAGTTTCTTTCTGTATTTTGTTGTTTTTTTATCCTCTTTAGGTTCTTCAACAGGAATTAAAAAATCAGCAATTTTTTTCGCTTCTTCCTGTGTAAGCTCTATTTCAGAACCTTCTGCATAAAGTTTTCCCTTTTAAAATATCTGTTTTTTGAATTTTATACTTGGACATTTTTATCTCCTTTCAGTAAATTTAAGACTCTTTATTTTGTTTAAAAGAACACATCTGTAGGACTACTCCTACACATCTGACATCAATTTGTGTTGATGATAAGATATCCAGCTTCAGACCCAACAAGGAATGGAGTGTAAATGTCTCCAGTTGCCCTTATATATTTGAGTTTATTGCCTTCTTTACTGTATTCATCTATTTTTAGGGCATTTTTCTTTTTGACTACGTAGGCAAAAGCCGGGTCATATTCTGTTCTTAAAGACAAAGAAGAAGTGTAGGCAAGTACTATGTTATCTCCCCAAACTTTTACAAAGTTACCGTTTTCATCAACAAATACTGACTTGCCTACAACAATATTGGGGATTTCAAAGATTTCTTTGAGTAAATCTATTGATACAAGCTTGTTTTTGCTTGTGCTAATAATATCTACAATCTGAGGATGCCTTTTTAACACTTTCCAAGCTTCATGTCCCAGAACCATAGTGTTGGGATCCTGCGCAATCTTACCGGCGATTGCATCCTTAGCGTCTTCAATAACCCCAATAGGGTCAGAGTTATTGTAATTAGAGAACTTTGATTTGCCTGACAAGGTAATTTTATTGCCTGCTGGGAAATTTCTTGGATTTTGCACAAGATCAGCGCAAAGGTTTTTCCTGTTTGAGTTTTAAGCCTTCTGTAACAACGTTTGTTGCATGAGTTGAAGCTTAACCTTCTTTTGATTCATCCTCTTCCCTGTAATCAAT
>CALOAD010000005.1:0-28835 GCA_942491415.1 Candidatus Gastranaerophilales bacterium
TGCATATGATTATTAGCGATTTTATAATTAATTTATCCTGAAATAAGCTTATATAAGGAGTTATTAGGATGAATGTTGATAATTATGAATGGGAAAATATAGCGATGACAAAGAACTCATACGAGCTTCTATATTACCGTATGAACAAGCTTGTTGATGGAATAGACAAATTCAAAGCAATTAATAAAGAATTGAACCTCGAATACGCAGAGTTCATAAATTTAAGGGTTAATCAAGTCGATAATAATACTATTGCCGTTACTAATTACACAAAAACAGATGAAGAATTTGCTTATGACTTTGAATTCAAGGTCAGAATATATCCCGACAAAAACGAAGCCCGAGTTCTTTCATATGATGATGGATTGAATTCTGAAAAATATTCAGAAGATTGCAAGAGTAAAAAATTCTTGAAGCTGCAAACCTTTGTAAATCAGTACCTATTATCGTTACTGAAAAAGTCGAGAATCAAGACTTATGAAAACTAAAAAAGAACAATACAAATCAACTTCCAAAATTGACGCTATAGTATTCGATTTAAAAGAATCGATCGACGATTTAGCTCATGAATTAAAACAAATGCAAGATCGAATAATTAATTTAGAACAAGATAAAAAAGAAAATTAAATATTACCTTTTCTTTTTTCACGACTATATTGTGCTCTACAACTATCTTCACAAAATTTTTTATCACGCCTTCCTCTAAAAGGTCTTCCGCAATAAATACATTTTCTTTGATTTGGATCAAGTTTTAACTTTTGAAGAAATTGATTAAAAATTATTTGTTCAAGATTTATGAATTTGGGGTAAGTATCAATATAATAACCTGATTCATTATAATACATTGCATCATTTTCTTTATAGTTATAACCAGCAATTTCTTTAGGCCTACTGGAATAAAATCCTATTTTTGAATTTTCTAAAACATTTATAACGGTTTCAGTCATATAGATAAATGCTAATTTCTTATAAAATTCTTCTGGATTTTTATTTTTTAAATTATCGATATTTGTGTCAAGTTGTACGGGGAAATTTAAATAATTAATAAAAATTTCTCCTTCTCTATTGCCATTTTCAAAAACTTGTTTTAGTTGAGGAAAAAAGATTAATTCATTGATAGAAATATAATTATCATTTAAAGATATTAAATCTTTGAATTTAAAATTCAAGGAAGAAGGCGGTTCTATTAAAACCTTATAAAGTTTATCAAGAATGCAAGCAAGAGAAGCTCTGTAAATAAAAGTTAAAATATAACAATGTTTTGTATTAGTAAGACATCCAAATTTATTTATCCAATCAAATACAATAGCATTGAATTTTTGATTATTATGTTCTATGTTTTTGTCTAAATTAAGTTCAATTATTAAATTTATTATTTTTTCTCCAAGTTGTGAAAATTGTTCAAATAAATCACCAATATCTGAGGGACTATAACTTTTGGATTTTGAATTAGGTTTTATAAATATTAAATCAATAGAAGAACAATAGTTTAAATAGTATGTGAGCAAATCGTCTTCAGAATAGGAATAATCATGGTCTAAACTTTCTGAAATAGAAGAATATAATTCATATAAATTAAATTCATTATTTGGACCCAGAACGACTTCAACATTATTAAGGAATTCTACAATATCCCCTTTTTCGTCATTACAGTTAAAGCCGGCTACTCTACGTGAAATACATTCATTACCATTTTCATCAATTATTTTTTTTTCTTGATCATAAAAAGTTTCGAATTTAAAGGCTGTATAAAAAGCAGGATCCTCATAAACAGTCCATTTTAGTGTGTTTCTATTCTCCAAATTAATATCTATTTCTATATTTTGAGACATTTTTAAAACTCTTTGATTTTTGTTTCGGATATGTTTCGCTTATCCATTGTTAATAACATAAAGGCGTACTAATATAAATACATCATCAGGAAACAAACCGAAATAACAAGGAATTTACAACTAAATTTAATTTATAACCAATCCTTAAGGCGCCATAAGGAGGTGATATTAATGTGAACTTTTAGAAAAGCTGAAGGAGGCTTAACTATGCCAATAGACAAAATAAAACTTAAATATCCACAACTCCCATTTGATCCAGTATGTATTAGTTATAAAAAGACTAAGGGCTTATATAATGTGAACTGGTGGGGCAAAAACTTATATATTGAATTCAACCCCAGCGTGATTTACAACGAAGTTTTTAGAAAATCAGTAGGTAATTTTCACCTTGTAAACTATGACGAATTTGTTAAAGCTTGGAATTTTTTAGTTAAAGACTTAAAAAAAAGAATCTTACCAACAGCAAAAAAATGCTCTTTCGCTGTTGAAGACGATATTAATAATTTAAACAAATTAGCTATTATTACAGAAATTCATATTGCAAAAAATATCCAATGCGATAGAGATGCAAAAGTTTATTTTGATAATGTTTTCAAAAATATGCATGTAAGTAGGCATATAAAAAAAATAATTGAAGAACAAACAACAGTTAAATTTGAAAACAAAGTTCGATCTTACTTATTTTATTGCAAAAATAGACAATTTAAATCGGCTTATAAAAAAGATTTAAGTAGTATTGGTGCTAAGGGGTGTTGGATCAGAGGTGAAATACAAACAACACATCAAGCAACAGTTAAAAGCTTGATTGGAAGATTGGAACTATAAATGATTTGTTGAATGAAGAAAAATTTAATAATTTGATTGTTTTATACAAAGAACGCATGGAAAAAATGATTTTTGCAGAAAATGACTTTAATCAATACGGTTCAATAAAAATACCTTCTAATAAAAAAATACGCAAAGCAATTAATAAAAATCCATTTATTGATTTTGTTGATATGGATGCATATTTTACTAAATTCCCAACAAAAGTAAGCTACCGGAAAGGATTAACTGTTGATTATGATTATAAAAAACAGAATTCCTACAAGAAAGCAGACGAATACGATGTCCTTGAAACTATTTGCAAGACAAAGAATATTCAAGTAAATCCCCTATACAACGAAGTACGTACAAAATTCCTAGAGTAGCTAAACGTAATAAGAAATAATTAAAATATAACTAACAGTAGAAATAACAAAGTAACTAATAAGCATACTAAGCAATTAAAGGAATAATTATTTAAATATACAGATATAACAACCTAATTAAAGGTTCAATATACCAACATCCTTAATATAGTAATCTTTATAACTAATAAACACTTAATAACCTAATAGCTTAATAACATACATAAGTTGTTCCCCCTAATGCTTATAGTTAAACACTTATATAGTAATAAATTTGCTTGAATACCTTATACAACTATAAAAATATAAAAAAGAAGCTTCAAAACAAAATAAAATCAATTGATTTCCGGTGGTTAGAATCGATTCTAACGCATTTTAAATACCGATATGGATGTCTATGTCATTTTCAACCCAAATATTAAATTAAACGTAAATTTAGTTAATTAAATAAGAAAGGAGCATATTATTATGCAAAACAAACTTAGAATTTATTCAAGAAATCAACTACAAAAATTTGATCGCAAAAGTTTAAACTTATTAAAATCAGAATATTTAAATGTTGTTGATTTTATTGAAAACCTTTTATCTAGAGATTTACCCAAAGAGCATATTCTTAAAAATCCAACAATAAGATCTCTTTACAATAAGTGGGAAAATAAAAACATTAATTCTTGGGATGAACAGGATTTTATCGGTTATTTTCTTCATCTGCATCTTGATTTTTATAAGGAAGAAAATTCTGAATTCAAGACTGAATTTATAAACTATTCAGCTATTGCTGCCGTTAATGCATTTCTAAAAAATAATGTTAATGGACAAACAGAACAGCTAAAAGATTATACAAACTGGTATTTTTATAACATCAAAAAATGTCGATTAACTTGGATAAAAGAAACAAATTTTCTAAAAACATTTCTAGGACTAGATACTTTTAGAATTTATCAAAAAGATGTAAAAGAAAAATTTGGATTCCTTACTATGAGCGTTAGGCGACTGAGTCTATTATTAAAACCAAAGGAGAAAACCATGAACAAATTACTTGATATTAAACAACTTTCAGAGATGTTAAATATTAAAAAATCTACAATATATAGTTATATTCACAGAAAAACAATTCCATTTATTAAAATTGGTGGAAGAGTTTTGTTTGATCCAATTGAAATTCAAAATTTTGTAGATCAGAACACCTTTACACCACTGCAATGCAAGTCTTTATGACTTGTATTGCTTGAACTATCAGCAATTTCCCTGTATTAATTCAGCATTTATAGCAAACAAGAAAGCAAAACAATGGCATCAGTAATCAAAAGAACCCATAAATTGAGGTCTGGAGGCAATAACACCTCTTGGGGTTTTACCTTTTATGATAAAAGTGGAGAGCGAATCAGACGTTCTGGATTCAAAACCAAAATAGAAGCCGAAAATGAACTTGCTGAATTACAAACACAATTAAATAGCGTTAATTACATAAAAGAAGATACTCAAATAACTTTTGAAGAAATGGCAAAAAATTATATGGAATTTCATGTTGATTTATATTGCAAACCCTCTACCAAAACAAACTTTGAACAATATTTTAGAACACATTTGCAGCCATTCTTCGGAAAAAAGAAATTAATTGATATTAATACGCAACTTATAACGAAATTTATTGCTAAAAAAATTAAAGAAGGAAATTTATCAAATAAAAGCATACATAATTCTGTTAGTTTACTTCATTCTATATTGCAAAAAGCAGTTGATGAGGAAATTATAATTAAAAACCCTGTTTAAAAAGTTAAAAAATTAAAAGTTGTTCAAAAAGAAGTGCGGTTTTTAACAGAAGAAGAAATAAACGCAGTGTTAAACGTAGCTCAAAAATATTATCCTGATTTTTATCCGTTATTATTAACCGCTATTATGACGGGAATGAGGCGAGGTGAAATTCTTGGTTTGACTTGGGATCGATTGAATTTCAGAACAAATAAAATCATGGTAAGGCATAACTTATATAAAGGGAAATTAACAACCCCAAAAACTCTTAAGTCAATCAGAAACATTGATATGCCTGAAACACTTGTTAAAGTTCTTAAAGAGTGGAAATTAAAAGCACCTCCAAGTGATTATGTTTTTGCAAATAAAATAGGATTACCTAGAAATCCAGAAAACATGATAAAAAGGAAATTTTTTCCAGTTGTTAGAAAAGCTGGCATTGATAAAATAAGATTTCATGACTTAAGACATACCTATGCCAGTATTTTAATAGCGAAAAATGTTCCAATTAAATATATTCAGGCTCAAATGGGGCATAGTGCAATAGACGTAACCCTTAATACGTATGGGCATCTTTTGCCTGAAGTGCATCAAAAGGGAATTGAAGCATTAGAATCTATATTTGGAAAGAAAAACGACTATAACAATCAAGAGAAGCATTTAATTTGCGGGCAGTAGCGTCTAAAATAAACCGGCTTTATCCTGATTTGCATAAATAATGACGTTAAAAGAAATAACTTGCAGTCAAATCGCACTGAATTCATGTTTGGGAAGTTAGTTAAGAATACCAATTTGAAAACTAAAATACAGAGTGATTTATTACAGTTTTACTGAATTTATTTTTTTTGAAAATACCAAAATTATTCTGATATTTTATGCATATTTTGATGTGTTTATTAGAATTTTGGTCACAAACTGGGCACAAACTGATGAAATAAAAAATCGGCGAAACGCCGAAACCCTTGTTATGAAAGAATACGCCTGGAGGGATTCGAACCCCCGGCCTTCTGGTTCGTAGAAATACCTAAAAACACCTTGTATGATTAGATATTAGCATAAATATTATGAACATAACGATGTTTTATGCAACTTAACCGTTTTAGGTTTCCTGTATTCCTTGTATAGTATGCTATGTTTTGAATTTTTTTGGGCACAAACTGGGCACACACTTTTTAATTTGATTTTAGCCAAATAGAATCAACTATTTTTTCTCATTATTCCCTGTCACTTTTTAACAAACCTTTTGTCACTAGATATTAATGTTTTTTACATAAAGTATTCTTCTCTGTCATAACAATTATGATAGAGAACCCCCTGCATCTATAGGCTGTTTGAAGTGTTCAGTTCTTTCTATAATGCATAGAATTTTGTATTTAAAGTGCTTAATTCTGGTTTGTCGGGGTTTAAATATTCTAGATTGTGAGAAACATACCATAAATCAGTAAGGTTACTTTTTTCATTAAGCATATTTTGCTTAATGTCATCAGGCAATTTTGAATTAAAAAATTTATTCAAATTGCCAATACATTTATCTACGCTAATATTAGCACGCATCCTTGTAGTATCTGGAGTTATAATACATGTATATCCCCAAGAATTTACTTTTTTATATGCTTCCTGCTGCGTTTTATCAAGTTCATATATGATACCAACCAATTTAGCTGCACCTTCTGGCCCACTAAAAAACGAGCTTTTTAACAGTTTTTGAAAATCCGGGTTGTTTTTATATTTTTTGTAAGCTTTATACTTTTTGGAACCAACTAAATTCTTATCGATTTTGAAATTTGTAGAATCATCATTAGCTATTTGCACAAAGCTGGATTGATTTTGTGTTTGAAGCTTAGCAGCATTTGACATAAATTTAGCATAACTTTGATTTAGAAACGGATTTGAACTTTGCAAGTACATATCATTTCTCCTTTAATTTAATAATACAAGTTTTTATTTTAACAACCGGGTAATTTCCCAGCCCAAGCTTTTTTAAATAAATCGTCAACAATTTTTCCATTTACAAATTGACTGTTTTTAAATGGACTTCTTTTGGGCATACAAGTTTTTAGGTCTAAAGATTTTACAATTAATTCTGTCAGGTTTTCTGCGACAAATTCAGCTGGTTCTGTTGCGCCATAATTGCTAACACGACTTTTTATTGGTTCAGTGCTTGTTCTAAACGGTGTATTTAAAATATCAGCTCCATCTTTTTTAAACAAATCACTCATCCAGCTCAAAGTTTTATAACCTAAATTATTTTCATGTGGAGCTCCAAATTTGGTATAAAGATGATCTATATGTGCATTATGCGAAAATTCATGTAAAAACACATGCAAAAAGTGTTTAGAAGAAGTATGATTTGAAAATTTATTTTTGGTTGAAAGTTGGTCTATGAAATCCCAATTAGTGTTTTTATTAAAGAATACATTCCTGAGATTAAGTTTTTGCCCTAATTGCCTCTCCATATAATCAGCGCCCAATCCTTTTGATCGATTAAGACAGAATCCTAATGCATTATTTTCACCCACGAGTTTAAAATCGGCAACAAAAATCCCAGTAGGGAGTTTTAATCCTAATTTCATAAATATATTTGAAGCTAAACCACTACAGGCTGCAACTATTTTATTACCTGCAAAATCAGCTGGTATTCCGAGTTTATGGAAATGATCTGTTACGTGCTTTATGTTGGTATGTTCTATTAAGTGTTGTACTTCACTCATTCCAGAACCAAAAGATATGTTTTCGATTTTTGTTTGATTAATCATTTGAGGTTTTACATTAGTTACAATCATATTTCTGTCCTTTTGTAAATTTAATTTTAATAACTAATTACATAAAATCTGTACATAAAAAAAATTAACCTATTTTTTAAAAATGTAACTATTTTTTACATTTTCTGTAATTGAGTTAATTGAAAACCACATATTATCAACGAAAAATGTTTATAAATATTGTAAATATTTTTTAATAGTTATAAATAAATAGTAAATTTTTTTTATGCTTAGGTTTTAAATATTTAGTCAAAGTAAAAAGGATAACAAAATGTTAAATAATTATGCAATAAAAAATTATAGTTACTTTAAAGCAAAAACTCTAGGGTTTTCTGCTGATTTTGATAAAGCTAAAAAAAATATAAAAGAAGGAAAACCATTAGGAAGGACTCTCCCTAATGGACTAATAGATGTTCCTGAAGATTTATTGGTGCCTGTTGGAAAAGGACCAGAACGTTATTCAAATATACCTAGAGATTTCCACAACCAAACAAAAGAACAAGATCAGGCGACCCCAAATAAATCAGAAGAATTATGGGATAAACATAAAAATACCGCTAAAATATTAGCTGCAGGAATAATAGGACCTAAAGCGATTGAAAAAGGAAAAGAAATATTTGATTCATTACAAGAGCAAAGCGAAAAAGTCATGGGAACAGCAGCTGACTCTGCAAAAGTAGTAATAGAAAAAGTTGGTGATAAAGCAGTAGAAACTATTGAAAAAGTTGACTGAAAAAGTAGTTCCCACCGATGATCCTATAAATGACGAATTAACTTCTTTCATGAGCGAAGAGGCCCCAGATTCAAAGATTATTCATTCTGAAGAGGAACAAAATGATTTGGCTGCTCTTAAACAACAGATCAAAGACGATTTAACGAAACATAAAGAAACAACTGGAAATGATGGTGACTCAATATTAGATACTTTTAGTCAACTTAATTCGGGTGGAACACGCGATTTAATGGATCAACTAAATGATTCTGATCTTGGGGATGATCATCTCTCAGAAATTAACGGTGATGAGACAGATGACTTAGACGACATTTTGTCTTAGTTCTAAGGAGAATTAAAATGTTAAAAGCAACAAGCAATTATGCTTTAAATAGCAATCAAAATCTAAAAACAAATCATACTATTTTTAATGCGAAATGTTATCAGAGGTCAGGGATATTAAATAATTCTAAAAAAGACATTTTTTTCTCAGGAAAGCAATATCCCTCAGGATATTACGAAATTAATGAAATAGATGATGCAAAAAAAGCTTTAAAAAATAAAAAAACAAATGAAGACAAAGACAAATGGAAAGATGAATTGTTTGCAAAAAGAGATCATAAGGGATGGGGAATATTGGATGGTGACGATGAGGGCAGAGCGTTATTGGGAATATATTCTTTAGGTCTGGCCGAGGCTGTAAATCAAATATCAAGAAAAATTGATAAACATAAACTGATTAAAAAGACCAAAGAACATATATCTAGAGTAGAAAGACTTATCATTGACCTTGAAAATGAAGAATTAAACAAAAAGCTAGCTGAAGCAGAAAAGAAAGATGAAAGATTAAAACTTAAGGAAAATTATTTGAAACAAAAATCTAACATACAAGAAAATTATTTAATGCCATTGTTTGTTACTCAGATTGAAAGGGATAGAAAAAATAAATCTGCAGATATTCCGAACAGTCTTATGCTCGTAGGGCCGGATTCTAAAGCAATAAATGAATTGATAGACTGGACAGGAAGAAACTCTGACTGTAATTTCGTTAAAATCAAACATACTGATGATTTGCTGGAATGTCTCGAAGAGGCGGAAGATAATTATCAGGAAAATGAAAATAAGAAGAGGACATTAATACATGTTGAAGGTCTTGATAAACTGTTAAACCCCAAAATATCCCCTGATCATACGATAGGAGCATTAAAAGACATAATGTGTGCAACTTCAGAAGATTATCATTCAACAATTATTTTCAGTACAAAAGACCCTTCAAAACTTGATTCAATAGCTATTGGGGACAATAGAGTTGACCATAGAATTGATGTAAATTTGAAAAAACCTTTATAAAATTAATAAGTGGAATAAGGACATGTTAATATCACAAAAGTTACAAACATATAATGCAAACGCTGATTGTAAAAATCAGGTCTTATCTAATGAAAGTTATGTAAGAAACAGATTAGGTATGCACATTCAAAGAATCTCATTTAGCGGATTTAAAGGCGGAGTTTTTGTAAAAGGTGTTAAAAATGCTGCAAACAAACTACAGTCCTCTATTTCACCTGTAAATGATATTTTAAAAAAAGCATCAAACGAAATAGATTCTCTAACACTAAAAAAGAACGCTAAACTTGAAAAATTAAAGACTATTGATGGGACGGATGCAAAAATAAGACAAGAATCTGAAAGACAAAGAGAATATGTTGAAAATAATTTCTTTTTTACAAAAAAGAAGATAAAAGGCGTTAACGAAAGAGAAATGGATGGATTAAAAAGGAATTTAGAAAAAAAAGATGATATTGTCAAAAAACGGGTGCAAATTTCAGATAACTATAAAGAAGTAGTCGATGATTTGTCTGAAAATATAGGCAAACATGATCCTGAACATTCATTAAAATTACAAAAAGAAATGGATGTTTCTGAGTCTGCCAAGGGAAAGCTTAAAGATTTAAAAGGTTTTGAAAAGATTGCAGGTTATGAAAGAGAAAAAAGAAATATTACGGGAAAATTTTATTATGGGACTTGAAGGAAAAAAAGGAGCTAAAATACATGATAGTGTGTTCTTTTTTGGACCATCAAATGTTGGCAAAACTTTTTTTGCGCAGGCTTTTGCTCAAGAAACTGGTTGTAAAATTGTCCCTATAAGAATATCACCTCAATTAAAGGAAAGGGTGCAAAAAGAAGAAAGTTTTTGGGGAAAATTAACGAAAGAAGCTGAAAAAGCAAAAGGACGTTTTGAAAAAGAAGGAATTAGGACAATCTTATTCACAGATGAGATAGATAGAGTAGCTAGTATAGGGACCACAATAAAAAAAGAATTGGAAGGCTTTTTAGAAAATTGTTCTGAAAAATTTCATTGTATTGTTTTTGCTGCAAATAATTATCCTCGAAAAATAGGGCTAAATATGAATAAAATTTTTCCTGTAAGAGTTGCATTAGATCCGGCAGGAGAAAAAAATTTAGAAGCTATGTTTAGGCATTATATAGCAGATAAAACCACAAATAAATTTAATCATACTACCTTAGCGAGGGAAGTATTAAAAAATTCAAAAGATGGAATGTTTAGCAATTCTCAAATTAAGAACATCGTTCAAGATGCTCATGCCGCTAAAAAAGAACAAATGACTCAAGAAGATGTTTTACATTTTATAAAAGTAGACAGTTCTGGAAAGAAAAGAGAACCTTCAATAAAGAGAATAGCCACTGAAATAGAAGGAGAAAAAAAAGAGTATGATCTTAGAGACTACGAAGAAGATCTAAAAATATTAACGTCAAATCATGAATAAAATAAAGCAAGGACTCTTGTTATGACAACAATTAATAATCAAATGTTTGCTGACTTTATCAAAAGAAAAAATAACATTTCACAAAAACCAGTATCAAAAGACAACTCAAATAAAGAATTATACGTTAACGGTAGTATTGTAACCGGAATAACAGCAATTGGTGCAGGAACAGGATATGGATTATATCGCTCTGATAAAGATAAATTTCAAAATTCATTTGATAAAGCAAAGTCGTCAGTAACAAAAACAGAAGAGTCATTAAAGAGCATTAAATCATTATTAACAACAACAGAAACTTCAATAAAAAAACTCCAAAAAATCAAACTTTCTAAAACTACTGATAAAATAATTGATGTTTTATTAAAAGAATTCATAGTGTTGACAGAAATGAAAAGAAAAGGTAAAGCTGCAGTCTTCCCTAATGGTATTATGCTTGTTGGAAAAAACACTAAAATTAATAACGGATTGATAAACTGGACTGGAAATGAATCGGATTGTAATTTCATTAAAATCAAACATACTGACGATTTACTGGATTGTCTTGAAAAGGCTGAAGAAAATTATCAAAAAACTAAAAAAAGGACCTTATTACATGTTGATGGGATGGATAAACTTTTAAATCGCAACATCTCTCCTGACCATACGATCGGAGCATTAAAAGATATAATGAGTGCTACTTCAGATGATTATCACTCAACCATTATATTCAATACTAAAGACCCATCAAAACTTGATTCTATTGCTATTGGAGATAATAGAGTTGAAGCAAAAATTGACGTAAACATAAAATCAAGCGAAATAAATAAAGTGGAATCTGAAATAAATGAGCTTAATAAAAAATTTAAATTTATAGAGAAATACAAGAGTGAAATTAATGAGAAATTAAAACTTAAAGAGAAACTGAAAATTGAAATCCAAAAAATGCAGGATTTAAGCAAAAAAATACAAGAGATTCCAAGAACAAAATTAGTAGCAGGTGCCGGAATAGGATTTTTAGTGGGAGCTGTTGCTATCGGCATTAAACGTTTAATTTCAGACAAGAATGAAAATGATAGAAAATTTTGTTAACGCTCAGGTAATTACTTATAAGTCGTACTTTTTGATAAATACATCTACAACGGTTTTATGCCAATAACCTATTAATAAGCCCCAACATAAAGATATAGAAAACAAATTATCATTCTTTTGCTGGTTAGATTAACAAATTTTGTATTGGATTAAAAAAACATCTGTTTAATAGATTGTTAATCCAAATCCACATCAATTCTGTGGTCGACTCTGTTGTCCCCAATAGCTATTGAATCAAGTTTAGAAGGATTTTTTGTGCTGAAAATAATCGTTGAATGATAATCTTCTGAAGTTGCACACATTATGTCTTTTAATGCTCCTATCGTATGATCAGGGGATACTTGGGGGTTTAACAGTTTATCAAGACTATCAACATGTATTAATGTCCTCATCTTAGTTTCCTGATAATTATCTTCTGCATCTTCGAGACATTCCAGCAAATCATCAGTATGTTTGATTTTAACGAAATTACAGTCAGAGTTTCTTCCTGTCCAGTCTATCAATTCATTTATTGCTTTAGAATCCGGCCCTACGAGCATAAGACTGTTTGGAATATCTGCAGATTTATTTTTTCTATCCCTTTCAATCTGAGTAACAAACAATGGTGTTAAATAATTTTCTTTTATAATTTCTTTTTGATTTTTGACTTTTGTTTTTTCTGAAAAATTATGCGTTTTAGACTTAACAACCTTTGTAACCAACAGTCCACTTCTAACATAATTATCAACAATATGAACAAGATTTTCTTTATCCGATTTTGTCATTGTATGACTGTTCATATGGTCAAGAATTTTAGCCAATTTGGAACCTGACTTGTCGTTATCTATTAAAGATAAAAACTGCGCATCATCAGGTAATGTAAAATGAAATCTATCAAGTGACTCATCCATCAAAGTAAAACCACCTGCAAGCATAGCTGATAATTTGCATTCATCCTTAATTATTTTGAAAACATCTGAAACTTTTAATGTTTCTCCTTTTGCATTTTTATCTTCTATTTTCATAATTGATTTAATAATTGCCTTAGAAGTACCAGTATGAGCCACCGTGTTTATGTGGTCAACGGGATTGCCTATAGTAGATAAAAGTTCTGGCGTTAATAATGAACTAGCAATTGAGTTTGACTGATCTAATCCCAAGAGATGTGCAAACCCATTATCAGGCCAGAGGCCTCCAAATATTTGCTTAACCAGATAAGCTTTAATTAATACTTTGCCGATTTTTTCGATTTTTTTCCCATATTCATTACGTTGATCAGAGTTTATTTCATCAGGTATAGAAGAAATAAATTCTGAAGAATTATTCATTAGATTCTCTTTCATTTTTTGTTCAGATGCTTCTAAGCTACAAGTACGTAAAAAATAATTATATTTTATGTATTTATTAAAATCAGAATTATTCAATCCAACATCTTTCACTTCTTTTATTAAATCAGGGTCAACAGATTTCACTTTCAAGCTAATATCGCATTCACTGTTCTTTCGAATACTCTTACCTTCACCCCAAAATGCATATTTTAATATTCTATTTACATTTTTTTCGGACTTGTTTTTAACGATATTTTCTCTGATGAGTTTCTGAAAACAGGAGTTATTTTTATACCTGATTGCAGTTAATTTGTAATTTGGATTAACTCCAGGCATTTGTAGTACGTCTTTTATAATTATAGGCGTTTTGGGGTCATTAACCGCTTCTTCAATAAGTTTGATTTTCCTTAATTCAGGTTTCATTGCATCAATGAGATGATTATTTACCCAATGTTCGATAATCATATCTTTAAGTCCGCCAGGCTGGTTCCAGGCTTCTCTTTTAAAATGCTTTTTACTTCCTTTAAGTCCATCATCAAAATAATATTCCTTAAGTAGGCCATATGTTTTTGATGCTTCCTTTGAATGTAGCATTTCTTCTATCAGAGAACCTGTAAAACCATTAAATGTTTTTTCTAAGCGACTCTCGTTTTCACTGGAAGCATTCTCTTTATATTGGGGGAATTTTGTTATAAAGACCTTCGTGTTTCCGTATAATATTGATTGTCTATTATTAATTTGATTTAAAGTATGTTTTACGTCTACTAATTTTTTATTTAATACTAAATCTCTAAAATCTTGATTTAATTGATACATTTCAAATAATTTTTCATATTTTTCATTATAATCATTTTTTTTACTGTTCTTTTTCAACTCAAATACTAATTCTTTAAGTTTAATATCTTCGATCCTTGTTTTTTCAAAAAAAACAACTTTTTTGTTAGTATTCATATCTTTAATTTTTTCACAAAAGACATCATCGTTTTGATGAATTATCGATAAATTTTTATATCTGTTATAGTCAATACCCATTTCAGAAAAGTCCACAAATGCCTCTAAAATAGTCTCATTATGTTCTTGTTTATAAGATTCAGGTGTTATTTTTTCTTCGGGTAAAATAGGGTAATGAACTAAAACCTCACCGAATTCAGTACTTTGTCTCAAAGGATTTGCAAAATTTTTGAGAATTGAGGGAAGATCTACTAATAATTCTTTTCCATTAATACTGTAATCAAAGTCACCGGAAGATTGCATTAATGGAGGATTTAAAGAGGGATCACAAGAAAAAGGATGAAAATCATAAACATCTTTATTTAAATGAGCTTCTTCGATAACTATAGCTTTTTTCTCCAAATATTTTGCTTTCGAAATGTTACCTAGCTCATAATTCATTGGTATTAAACAAGTTCGTAATAATTTTAATCTTAACTTGGGGTGTTTCCCTTCACTATCAAACAAATTAAAAACTTGTGAGTAAACAGGCTCAATGTTTTCGTATTCACTAGGTTTTAGCTTCCACAAATATTTCGTATTTTCAAATAGATTTTTTACACAAATTTTTATCTCTTTGCTCTCAAGCACTTTCTTTTTTTCTAGTGCAAGATCTAAATCTCTTTCAGTATTTTTGATAATAGAGATTACTTCGTCTTGAGATTGACCTTTAAAGGAGAATTTTTTAATTGATTTAGAATTAATATTGTTGCCATAAAAATATACAGGTACTGAATCTACATGAAGAAATTTATCATCAATGTCTTGAGGCTTAAGAGTTAGTCCACAATCAATTTTCTTTTTGTAGTTATGATCGTTTTTTTGATTTAAGTTCTTTATATTTAGATGATATCGAACTGACATATTTACTCCAAATTGTTTCTGTAAATATAGAAAACTGCTAAAAGTAAAAAATTGATAAAATGTAAAGAAATTATAATAAATAGTTACTTAAAACATTTAAATTAATGATTCAACTTTTGCGATAATGATTTGATCTTTAAATTCAATAAATTAAACCATTTATTAAGAATCTCTTTTACATACATAATAAATTTTATTAGTTATTAGAAATAATTAAAACAATTAAAAAAATATCTATCATAAATAAATGAGTAAATAATGATTATTATGTAAACATCATTTTCTGATGCATTAATTACCTCGTTATTTTTTAAGAGGCTTAGATTCGATTTAACGAGTTTAAAAATTATTATTTTTCTGATTTTGAAAAACAGGATTTTTCGATTTTACGATTATCCGAAATAAATTCACTACTAAAGTTTTAGGCATAAAAAATTATCCTGAATTCACACCCGATTCCTTGCAGGTTTTTAAACTAAACATCATTATGCACATAAAACAATGCTTAGCCCGTTAAATTTCGATGCTACTGTGTGCTAATTTGATTGTTTTAGCAATTGCATTGTAAAGATTCGGAACTCAATTATCAATAAAAGCGTGAAATTTGTTTTTAATATTATAGGGAATGCTGTTATGTTTTAAAGCTCGGGAAGTTTTAATGTCTTTACAAATTGCACAATTCAATCCTGAATATCGATCATGGGACAGAAGGCAAAATTCTGCCCCTATTGCGCAGGAAAGACGTTTGAATACGGACAGGCGAAACAAATCGGCATTTACTTCAACTAATGGAAATCAAGAATCATTTTTTAACAAATTGAAAAATAGCGTAGATAATCTTGATAAACAAACTTCGGGAAAACAACAAGCATTGTTATATGCATTAAGCCCAATTCCAACAGCAAGAAGAATTTCTTCACTTCCTGACACCTTAGAAGATAAGAATCATTCAAGAGCAGGTTTATTGCTAGGAATGGCAGCTGCAAATTTCCCTGGAGATCTGACGCATTTATCACGAGCCGCAGGTGAACTTAAAAATATATACAAAGAGGGCTTTAAAAGTATTTCAAAAAACGAAGTACAACGTCAGCTTGCTTTTGTCGAAGGGACTTTGTTTGAAAAACTCTTATATAAAATCAACAGCCCCTTGCTACAGACTTCTATAGAAAATATTGATAAAACTCTATATGATACAAAATTTGGAGTTTTAATTAAAAAAGTTTTTAAAGTTAAAGAAAAAAGTTTTGCTCAAATAAAAGGTGTTGGTTTTGCTGCAAGTGAACAAGACGGATTGATTTTTTCAGGAAATTATTTTAAAAAATTAATAGGAAAATCTCTTTTAAGGGTATCTGTTTTAGGCTTGATTACAAGTGCAATTCTTGAAGTTCCTGCTGTTGTTAATTCAGCCACTAAAACTAAAGGTTCTATTCTGGATAAGTTTAAAGCTTTCGGAATACAGTTACTCAAATCAGTGGGTTATATTGGTATAGTCAGTGCAGGCATAGCTACTGCTGGAGCAATATTGAATCCATATGGAGCAATAGCTGGATTGGTTGGAATGGCAATTGGCTCTTTCATTGGATTAAGTGTTTCTAAAGAATTAAATAAACAAATCGATAAAATTATTACTTAATTTCAATCAATTTTTCTGCCATTGTTCTTAAGAAGATTAGTAATTTTTCCCTCAAAATACTCCTTGTTTTTAGGGTTCCACTTAGCTTTATTATTCAAAGATTTCTCTAAAGCATCTAAATCATGGGCTGTTGGTTTTATTACATTTAACCTTGATGTGATTTTAGACAATCTAAAAAAACTAGGCTGTTCAGCAGTAGTAAATTCTATAAGTTCTTGTATATGCTTAGCTGGTTGTTGATTTCCAAAATTAACTTTGATATTTGGATTACATTGCATTGAAAAATTAATTTTATTTATCATATTGAAAATTCCTTATTTTTTATGACCTTAAATTTATAAAGTAAAAACATAAAAAAAATTGCCACAGCTTTTTTATAATAGTCAAAAAACTATACAAAACATTAAGTTTCCTTGATAAACCTCTTCCTTTAAAATATAACTATAGTATAAATTTCGCTTGTAAACTTATGGATTGAAGGGGTATATATGAAATTAACGCTTGATACTCTAAAAAGTTGGTTATGGGAATCTGCTGATATACTGCGTGGAAGTATAGACAGTAGTGATTTCAAAAACTATATATTTGGGCTTTTGTTTTTAAAACGAGTTAACGATGTCTTTGAAGAAGATGTTAAGAAGTATATTAATAAAGAAGGTTTCTCGAAAGAAGAAGCAGAAAGTGATGGCGATTATCACGAATTTCTTCTACCAAAAGAAGCCCGCTGGGATTATATTTGCTCTAAAACAGAAAAAATCGGCGAAGCAATAGACAAAGCATTTGCTACTATTGAAGAAAACAACTCCGGTCTTGATGGAGTTATGACTGCCGTACATTTTGGTAATAAAGAAAAGCTATCCGATAATATACTCCAAAGACTTTTAATGCACTTTAACAAATACTCGCTTAAAAATTCTGATTTATACAAAGAAGATATTTTGGGCGATGCTTATGAATACTTAATCGAACAATTTGCTGATGATGCAGGAAAAAAAGGCGGGGAATTCTATACCCCTAAACAAGTTGTAAACCTTATAATCCATCTCATAAAACCTGAACCCGGCAACAGAGTTTATGATCCAACATGTGGGTCTGGTGGTATGTTGATTCAATCAGCTAAGTATGTTCGTAACCATTACGAAGACCAAAAAGACTTGAAATTTACTAATATAAGCCTGTTTGGGCAAGAGAAGAACCTTGGAACTTGGGCGATATGTAAGCTTAATATGATTCTTCATAACCTTGGTGATGCTGATATTCAAAAAGGAGACACTCTTGATAGTCCGAAGCATTTGCAGGATGGAGAACTTCAAATTTTTGACAGGGTAATCGCAAATCCGCCTTTTTCTCAGGATAAATGGTGGGAGGCGGCGGAAATCGACCCTGATAATGCAAACAAGAAAACTATTAATTATGCGAAAGATGTATCTGATAAATACGGACGATTTAGCTATGGAGTTCCACCTAGAAGTTATGGAGACCTTGCGTTTTTACAGCATATGATTTCTGTGCTTAAAATGGATGGCAAACTCGGAATTGTATTACCTCATGGGGTGTTATTCAGGGGAAGTGCTGAAGGGAAAATCAGGGAAGGGCTTTTAAAAGACGATATTCTTGAAGCGGTTGTCGGGTTGCCTTCGAAGCTGTTTTATAACACAGGAATTCCTGCAAGTATTCTGATAGTAAATAAAAGCAAACCTGCGCATTTGAAAAACAAAGTCCTGTTTATTGATGCGTCAAAAGAGTTTAAGGACGGCAAAAATCAGAATACTCTTGAAGATGAACACGTTGCTAAAATTGTGAAATCTTATGAAGCAATGCAGGAAGTTGATAAGTTTATGCGTATTGTTGACTTTGCGGAAATCAAGGAAAACGATTTTAACCTTAATATTGCTAGATATATTGACACTACAGAAGAAGAAGTACCTGTTGATATCCCTGCGGTATTGCAAAATATTAAAGATATTGAGAAAAAAGAGCAGGAAATTGATAAGAAATTATCCGGTTTTTTAGTGGAGCTTGGGTTGAATGGATAATAAAAATGAACTTGTCCTTACAGATCAACCTCAAAGCGAATTCTTAATATATACATCTGCGGATGGTGAGAAAAAAATTCAGGTAAGATTAATTGATGAAACAGTTTGGCTTTCTCAAAAAATGATGTCTGAACTTTTTCAAAAAGATGTAAGAACAATAAGTGAGCACATTAATAATATTTTTTCTGAAAATGAATTAAATCAAGATTTTGCAACTGTCCGGAATTTCCGGATAGTTCAAAAAGAAGGTACAAGAGATGTCGAGAGGAATATTGATTTCTATAGCCTTGACGTTATTATTTCTGTTGGCTATAGAGTAAAATCTATTCGAGGTACACAGTTCAGGCAATGGGCAACTCAAAGAATTAGGGATTATCTGGTTAAAGGCTTTGCTATTAATAAAGAATACTTAAAAGATCCACAGGGTAAAGATTACTTTGAAGAACTCTTAGAAGAAATAGAAGTTCTGGAATCAGAAGATCAGTTTATTAGGGAAGTTCAAGAAGCGCAAAAACTAACTTACTCTAAAAGTTCGCAGGAGAAAACTAATGACTAGCACCCTGCAAGAAAAACAAGGCTATAAAAAAACAAAACTCGGCTGGATTCCCGAAGATTGGGAAGTTAAATGTCTTGACGAAGTAACTACTTTTAACAATGGCAAGGCTCATGAACAATCTATTGTAGAAAAGAATGGGTATATTGTAGTCAATTCAAAATTTATATCAACAAATGGTAGGGTGTATAAATTTTCATCGGATAACATTTCACCTCTTTTAAAAGATGATATAACTCTAGTAATGAGTGACATCCCCAAGGGAAAAGCTTTTGCAAAGTGCTTTTTAGTGGATAAAGATGATAAATATACTTTAAATCAGAGGATTTGTTCTTTAAAGACAAAGGACGGCAATAATTCAAAATATTTATTCTACACAATAAACAGAAATAGCTATTTTTTAGGCTTTGATAATGGAGTAAGTCAAACAAATTTAAGAAAAGATGAAGTATTAAAATGTCCATTACGAGTCCCACCACTTCCCGAACAGCAGAAAATTGCGGAAATCCTAAGTACGGTTGATGAGAAGATTGATTGTATAGGGGAGCAGATTGAGAAGACGCAGGAGCTTAAAAAAGGATTGATGCAGAAACTTCTCACTCAAGGCATCGGTCACACCAAATTCAAACCTTCCCCCCTCGGCTCCATACCGGCATGTTGGGAGCTGAAGAAACTAGGTTGTATTACAAGTATTATTGGAGGAGGGACTCCTCGCAAAGAAACTAAAGAATATTGGAAAGATGGAACAATATATTGGGCAACACCTACGGATTTCACGAAAAGGAAAGGGAATTATATTTCCGAAACAGACTTATTGATAAATGAATATGGATTAAAAAACAGTTCTGCAACATTACTAAAACCAGGAACAATTTTAATGAGCAGTAGAGCAACTATTGGAGAATGTAAAATTAATACTAAATTAATGACAACAAATCAAGGTTTTGCCTCCTTTGAATGCTCAGAAAAAGTTAATAATCTATTTCTGTTATATCTACTTAAAAAATCAAAACAGCAATTAATCAAATTGTCTTCAGGTAGTACCTTTCTTGAAATAAGTAGAACAACTTTAAAAGGTATGGTAATTACTTTACCTCCACTAGAAGAACAACAAGAAATCGCAGAAATTTTGAGTACAGTTGATGATAAGCTTGAAACTTTGCAGGCAAAAAAATCAGAATACGAACAACTCAAAAAAGGCTTAATGCAAAAACTACTTACAGGACAGATTAGAGTGAGCGTGTAAATAAGATTTATGAGTTTATGTGAAAGGGTTTAAATTCTAAATAAATATGTTAAACTGATAATGTACCCAGATTATATCTGAAAAAGGCGTAGGTCTACTTGATAGATTCCTTGGTACGAAAGAAAGTTAAAAAGCACACTTTTATAGTGTGCTTTTACATTTGTAATTTCATGCTAAACTATAGCAATGATTGACAGATACAGTTTTGAATTCTCTAAATTATACAGTCGCTTAATGCGATTAGAACTGCAAATGAAAGAAAATGCAGTATATGCGATTACAAATTATTACAAAAATGATTCGTTAAACACATTTAGCAAATTTTTTAATAATAAAAATAGATTTAATAGATACAATAATAAAAACGGCAATACATTAAAAAACATACTAAATATTAATAACTTAGATGATTTAGAAAAATTCAAACAATTGGTTTATTCACTATATTTATCAGATGTGTTGTTTCTTGTTTTAAACTGCAAAGAATTCTTCAAAAAAGATATAACAGAAGCTTTTTACGTTAATGTCCCTGAAAAGTTTGGACAATTACAAGCCAATTGGAAACACTTATCTGCTTTAAGAAATGACATTGCCCATTACAATATGACTAATTACGAAAAAAACAAGAAAAAATATTGGGATGCCTTGTTATTATTCGAAGTGCATATGGGGCATAACACAAAAGGCATTTCAGAATTACCATATTTTGGATTTAAGCCTACTATGAAAAATATTTTATTATCAATTGGTAAACTAAGACCAGATTTATTAGATATAACTTTTAAAGATACAGAAGAAAAAGAATACGAATACAACAAGCATAGATTATTATTAGAACTTTATGATGAAATCGCCCTTTATAATAGTTATGAGATTAAAGAGCTTCCATCTCCTTGGTCTGTTTTGAGAGAAATGTATAGAGTGAAAAAAGAGATTCAACATGCAAACGCAAACACCTGAATATATTACAGCTGAAAAACCTGCTATCGAATTATTTCAAGCTATGGGATATGAGTATTTTGATGCTTCTGTTTTTGATCCTCGTGAATCTATTAACGAAGTTATCTTAAAAGATAGGCTTTTAGCTTCTATCCAAAAACTTAACCCGTGGATAAACGAAAATAACCTCAATAAATGCTACAAAAAAGTAACTTCTGTTCTTGCCTCTTCACTTATGGAAGCAAACGAGCAGGTTTATAAACTTATTACAGGTAAAAATTCAGATTTCAGCGTTAATCAAGTAATTGACGGACGAGGACAACCTAAAAGTCCTATGTTTATAGATTTTTTAAACCCTGAAAATAACGATTTCTTAGTTGTTAATCAAATGCGATTTAAGGGCAAAGACCGCAATTCCATACCTGATTTAGTGGTATTTGTGAACGGTTTACCCTTGGCGATTATAGAAGCAAAATCTTCAACTGCAAATAAGGCAAACGATAAAGCTATCAGCGATTTAGATTATTACCAAAAAAACAGCGAAAAACTTTTTTATTACAACCAAATTTGCGCAGGAATCAACAAAGTCGGCGCAAAATACGGAGCAATCGGCGCAAAAGATATTCATTACAGCGAGTTCAAAACCGAGGATAATTCTGAGCTGGAAGCTTTACTTAACAGAGATTTAATCAAACAAGACATAATGCTTTATAACCTGTTTAAAAAAGACCAATTCCTCGATATAATCAGAAACTTTGTAATATTTGAAACTGCTGAAGGAACAACCGTTAAAAAATTACCTCGTTATCAGCAATTAAGAGCCGTAAACAAGACATTAAACAAACTTATTACAGAAAAACAAGGCGGCGTTATTTGGCATACGCAAGGCTCAGGAAAGTCAATTTCCATGGTCTACCTCGCTACCAAGTTAAGACGTGAAGAGTACGGTTTTAACAACCCGACAATTATAGTAATGACCGACCGTATTGATTTGCATACACAAATCACAAAAACATTTAACGCCTGCGGATTCCCTAACCCGATATCAGCGTCGTCAGTTAAACATTTAAAGGAACTTCTAAAAGACGATTACGGCAAAACAATAACAACAACAATCCAAAAATTCCAAAACGATGAATATGACGAAGACGGCAAACGTGTAAAAAAAGACATCGAAGAACTTGAAGCATTAAGCGAAAAAGAAAATGTTTTTGTATTAGTAGATGAAGCGCATCGAACCCAATACGGTTTTCTTGCAGGATTTATGAGAAATGCAATACCCAACGCCAAGTTTATAGCATTCACAGGCACCCCGATTGACAAAGACGAAAAATCAACACTTGGCGAGTTTTACGGCGGTAAATATATAGACAAATACACAATCAAACAATCCGTCATTGATGGCGCAACTCTACCAATTTTATACGAAGACGGCTTGCCCGAACTTTATGTAGAAAAAGAGCTTTTAGATGCACAGTTTAAACTCTTATTCGGTAATGAAAACGAAGAGAAACAGGATAAACTTAAACAAAAAGCTTCAAGTCTTAAAACGTATATGCTCGCAAAAAACCGTGTTAAACGTATAGCAGAACATATTATCGAGCATTACAAAAACAAAATTTATCCAAATTCACAAAAAGCTATGCTTGTCTGTTACAGTAGAAAACAGGCTATTGAATACAAAAAAATATTTGAAGAACTAAAAAAAGCAGGAGTTCATAATTTCAAAACCCGTGTTGTTATGAGTTTCACCCCTAAACAAGACCCGCAAGAATTTTTTGATTTTGCAACTTCAGAAAACGAAGTTAAACAAGCGATTGAAGACTTCAAACTTGGATTTGGCAATGAAGATGATATTGATGTATCAGGCAGAAAGAAAGTTGATAATACTGCAATAATGATTGTATCAGATATGCTTTTAACCGGCTATGACGTCCCTATTGCAAGTGTTATGTATCTTGATAAAATTCTAAAAGAACATAACTTATTACAAGCTATTGCAAGAGTTAACAGAACAAAAATAGGTAAAAATGCTGGCTTGATTGTTGATTATTGCGGAATTACTGAATATTTAGTCCAAGCATTGGCTATTTTTTCAGGAGATCTTGAACCAAACGAAGTTATGCAAAATATCAAAGAAGAGGTTTCAAGGCTCGACTTAAGACACAACCAGCTTGTAGCTTTCTTTAATCATATAAAAGTTGATAGGGATAATGAAAAACAAGCATATATTGATAAAGCTGTACAATATCTAGAACCTGAAGATGTGCGGGATGAATTCAAAGAACTTTATAAAAAATTCAACAAGTCTATGGATATAGTGCTGCCTAATTCCCACGCTTTGCAATACGAATATGATTTGAAACTTTATAATTCAATCAGAGCAGAAGCCCATAATTTTTATATTGACGACACTTTGAAGATTTCATCGGAAGATAGCAAAAAGCTTCAAAAACTAATCGATGAATATCTACGTGCTACCGGCATTCAGAATTTACTTGCTGAGCCTATATCTATAATTGACAGAGAAGCTTTTGAAAACGAGATTCGAAATACATTTAGCGATAAATCAAAAGAATTAAAAATGACTCACAGGCTAAAACATACGATAAAAATTGAACTTGATAAAAACCCCGAATTTTACAAGCCATTAGCGGAAAGACTAGAAGAACTGATTAAAGAAAGAAAACAGGAACGTATTTCTCAATTAGATTTTTTGCAAGAACTTGAAGCTATTCAGGACAAAATTATAAACAAGAGCAAAGAAGCAGAAAGCTTAGGATTCAAGACCGAACAAGAATTTGCTGTTTATAAAACACTTGAAAGTCATATTGAAGGTGATGCAAAAGTTTTAACAAAAAATTTATTCTCATCATTGCAAGACGAACTAAAAATTATAGATTTTCAATACAAAGAACAACTTCAAAAAGAAATGAGAAAAAAAATAAAAGAAACTATTCGTGGGAAAATTTCACCGGACAAGTTAAATTCTTTGGCAATAACAATTATTGATCAATTGAAAAGGAATTAATATATGCCAAAAGTTAAATATGGAAAAACAGAAATAGATTACAGGCATGAAATTGATAATACTCTCAAAGATGGTTATATTTCAGTCGATTCTCAGGAAGGCGTTGTTTTCAAAAGCCCTTTACTTAATGATGATGAAGCCCAAAAATATGTTTCTAAAAAAGCTCGTTGGATACATAAGAAACTTAAACAAGTTGAGCAAAAAACTTCAGAAATAATTTCTACCGGAACAAGAATCACTTACCTTGGCAAAAATTATTATACGGAAATTATTCCCGATTCAAATATAAAAGAAGCAAAAGTTCTATTTACTCATTCCAAGTTCAAAATATACATAAATCCTAATTTTGAAGAACAACAAGAAGTTTTATTATTTGCTATAGAGGAATTTTATAAGCAAAAAGCTACTGATAAAATATTGCAACGAATAGACAAACATATTAAAAATACAGGATTTGAACCAGTTGAGATCAAAATAAGAAAACTTGAAAAACGCTGGGGGAGTTGCACAAACAAAAACATTGTTATCTTCAATTATGAAATAGCAAAACTTCCTTTTTCGTTAATCGATTATGTTATTATCCATGAACTTTGCCACATAAAGATCAAAAATCATTCCAAAATTTTTTGGAATTTAGTAAACAAATTTGTAAGAAATCATGAAGAATCAGAGAAAGAGTTAACGAAACGAAAAATTTAAGTTACTTATTTTATAATTCAATTTTTTCACAATAATTTTTCATCAAAGCCCATTCGGATTTGCTGGAGACTCCGAAGCCTGACCATTTCTCTTTTTCTGAGGGGGTTTGGTTAAGTTCATAGGTTTTGAATATCAGCAATAATTTTCTGATTCCGCTCATTGAAAGGTTTTCATCCTTAATCAATTTTCTGAGAAATTTGATCCAATCAATATCATTTTGACTATATAATCTCTTACCGCCTTTTGTTTCCTTCGTTCTGGCGGGTTTAATTAATCCCTCTTCTTCGTATGCCCTGATTGATTCTGGTCTGATTTCTAATAATTTCGTAGCCGCGGACATAGTGTATAAGGGTTCGTTTTTATCAATTGTCATTATTAATGCCTCAAAAAATATGGGTAGCAAGTAAGAATTTACATCTTAAACAGTACCTGTTTTTGTTTGGCTTTAACAATTCAATGTTTACTTGTAAATATTTGTTATGTTAATTAGTGGTAATCAGTACAATATTTATTGACATTACAATTTTTATTATTTGTCAATATGAATCATGTACTGAAACCTTGAAGGGACTCCCTTGTAAGGACAGTTTGTGTGTTGAAAAACCGAAAGGGAAAAAGATGTTCAAAAAATTTGTAACTATGAACAAAAAAAAGCAGAACAATTTGTAGTAATGGTATTGCTCCTGCCTCGTATGGCGAAAGAAGTGGTTTTAAATCGAAATGAAACAATTTACCTCAAACCATTAAACTATGTTTCTTCTGAAAACGTAGAAAGAGGCGATAGTATTCAATTTAAAATTGCTGAAGACATTGAAGTGGATGGAAATATTGTTCTAAGAGAAGGTTCGCATGTAAGCGCAAAAATATTAAGCGTTAGCGACAAGGACATAATGGGAAAAAATGCGAAGCTTAAAGTTAAATTTGATGCGCCTTTAAATAATGCTACTTACACATTCGGAAAAGCAGATAGGTTTTCATCAGAAAATCCTAAATTCCCTTTATATGTGGCTTCAGGGATTTTTGTTCTTCCTCTTGGGGTTTATTGGGTTTTAAGTAAGGGTAAAATTTCAGAAATCGAAGAAAGCGAAATAATACCAGTAAAATTGAATAAGCGATTATCTGTTGAAGTTAATTAAAAGTTTAGTTATGTTATTCACGCCCAGAAAAGCTTCTGGGCTGATTTTTTTAAATACGGAAGGTGAAAAATGAGTTATTTAATTATTTTTGCATTAGTTATATGGGTAATTGCAGTGTTAGTAACAACAGTCGCAAGTAATCTATCTACGATGAAAGAAAAACGAAAAAGAATTAGGTCTTAATAACCCAAATGATAACAATATTAATGAAAAACCAAAAACTCAAAATAATGGCAGAACAATACTTTTGATAAAAAACATGACAACGGCGAAATTTTTGAAGAAGTTGTCTGTCCAGATCTGCTTACAGCTCAAAATCTGGCAAGTGAAGCGGAACAAGACTTAAGGTTGAAATAAGAATTTTTTAACAAGGAGAAAGTTTTATGAAATTCAAAAAATTAACACTAACATTATGTTTAACTGTTTTATGTATGAATCACGTAAATGCAGAATCCCATTATGATTCACTCTCAACTATTGTTATAACGGATCATACACTAATGGTAATTTACATGCAGCCGAGCAATGCTTTTATACTATTGTAAGAAATAATCCTAATGAAGGCGAAGCCTATTTTTGGTTAGGAATGATTAATTTTGAAAAAGGTAGAAACGGGTTAGCTAAAATGCATTTCAACACAAACTTAAATGTAAGAAATACGTATAGACAAAATGAAACACATTATTATTTAAAGAGGCTTGACATTAAATATAATCGGCATTGACTTATTTATTACAAGCGGTGAGTGTTTTCATTCCCCGCTTTTTCTTTTACGACAAAATGTACACAAAGAGGTAAAAACTTTCGAGCATTCGTCTCTTATGAAGCGCATATTGTGTTTGTTATCAATCGCTTGTTTGGAAAACATTTGCACAACGAAAAAGGAGCATTAAAATTTCTGATGCAAACAGCAACATGGAATTACAAAATATATTTTATCTAATTTAACTAACGTTGATCGTTTAACAAATAATAATGACGCTCAATATTAAAACGATTGAACAAAGTAGCAAGTAACCACAACATCAGCGTATGGATCATTACCCCTGAAATTATAGAAAAATAATATTGAGGATGAAACCGCCTAAGAACCTTTTAATAATACCGAAAAACAAGAGAAAATCTAACGCTTTATGAATAAAGGTTGAGATATAGCAAAAGACCCTAATATAATTAGCACGCAGTTAATTAATATAAGGAGAATACGTACTAATGATAAAGGTTTATGGCTATATTAGAGTATCAACTTTAACACAGGTTAAACATGGTTTTGGTCTAAAAACGCAAGAAGAAGCAATCTCAGAATAGTGTCAAGAAAAATAAACTGGAATTAATACAAATATTTAAAGATGAAGGAATATCAGGCACAATAGCAGAACAGCCAAGGGCTTACTGATTTATTATCATCATTTAACGGTATTAATCAAGTAATTGTTTTAAATAGTTCACGTTTATGGCGAAATGAGTACCGTTAAAGTTTTAGTCCATAGGGAACTTAAAAAAGCTAAATCCGATGTCATAATAATTGAACAGCCAAATTATTCTATTTATTCAAAAGATCCTAACGATTTTCTAATAAACGGAATGATTGAACTTTTAGACCAATACGAGCGAATGAGCATTTCCTAAATTAGCAAAGGAAGAAGAACAAGCGGTTAAACAAGGAAATAAAGGTTCAGGAGCTGCTCCCTTTAGGGTTACATGTGGAACAGCAAAAAGAAATTGTTATTGATCAAAACAAAACACGTTGTCGAACGCATTTTTAAAAAAATACATTGAGTGTCAGAGTGTTGAACGAGTGAAAAAACATATTAACGAACACAACTACAAAACCAGCCAGAATAACTTTTTACAAACACTTCCATAAAGAGAATATTGAAGAATCAATTCTACAGAGGAATTGTAAAATTCGGGAATATTGAAACACAGGAAACTCATGTTCCAATTATAAACAACATAACATTTGGAAAAACTCAAAAAGCATTAAGAATAAAGCATAACAGCTAAGTTTGAGAATACCAATCTAAGATTTTTAAATTCACCCTATATAATGCAGTTTTAATACGTACCTATTTTTTAGAGCTAATTTTTTCTTAACCAAACAAAACATCAAGTTCCATAGATTGCTAAAAATAGCAAAAAACAAACCATTTTTCTTGAAAAAAGTCTTGTGTTTTATGCCATCCACTTGAATTTTTATACCATTTCCTATTCTGTTTAATTGAATTTATCAACTTTGGAATAAGTCAATAATAAGTAACAGCATAGATTCAAATGCAATAAGTGGAACAATTTGACCATGACGAATTTACACGAT
>CALOAD010000006.1:0-16073 GCA_942491415.1 Candidatus Gastranaerophilales bacterium
AATATGAACCTTTGCATACCTATAATCCGGTGAAAGCTCAACATCAGTTACAGTAATAATTCCTTCTATTCTAGGATCTTTTATTCCTTGTTGAATTATTTGGCTAAGTTCTTTTATCAGTGCTTTTCTGATTTTTTCAGCTCTGGTATTCATTATTATAAACTCCTGATGTTAAAATAGTCTTATACGAGAGAATGACGTTTAATTTCTTCCTGAGTAAGGACTTTAATTATATCGCCTTCTTGAAGATCATTAAACTTATCAAATGAGATTCCGCATTCGTAGCCGCTTGCAACTTCTTTTACATCATCTTTAAAACGTTTAAGCTGATTTAAAGTTCCTTTGAAGATTTCTTTGTTATCCCTAAATACTTTAGCTTCTTTATTACGAATAACTTTTCCTTCAAGGACATAACATCCGGCAATTTTAACATTTTTACCAACGGTAAATATCTGTCTTATTTCAGCAGTACCTATTTCAACTTCTTTATATTCCGGCTCTAATAATCCAAGCATTGTTTGCTCAACATCTTCAAGCATTTTATAAATAATATCGTATTTTCTTATTACAACACCTTCATCAGAAGCTACTCTAAACGCATTTGCATCTTCTTTTACCCCGAAACCAATAATAATAGCATCACTGGCAGATGCGAGCATTACATCAGCTTCTGAAATATCTCCAACTGCAAGATGAAGAACTTTTACGAAAATTTGTTTTGTTTCAAGTTGCTGAAGTGCTGCACTAACAGCCTCTGCTGATCCGTGAGTTGTTGCTTTAATAATTATATTAAGCTCTTTTGTTTCGCCTTCAACTTTTTTAATCATTGTTTCACGTTTCGCATGCACAGGAGCCATTGTTTCCAATCTTGAACTTCTAGCTTCTTCTTTTCTTTTATTAATAATATCTTTCATTATTTTGTCGCTAGCTACAACTTCAAAAATTTCTCCAGCTTCAGGAATTTCAGAAAGCCCTAATACTTCAACTGGAGTACTTGGGCCGGCTTTTTTAATTCTGTTGCCAAAATCATCAATCAAAGCTCTTATTTTCCCGCCTACGGTACCTACAACTACGTGATCACCAACTCTAAGAGTTCCTGTCTTTACAAGGAAAGTTGCAACAGCACCTTTACCCTTATCAAGCTTAGATTCTATTATTACGCCTGCTGCGGGTCTGTTAGGATTTGCTTTTAATTCCTGAATTTCTGATACAAGTAAAATATACTCAAGCAGTTCATCAAGATTCAAGGCTTGTAGGGCACTTACTTCGACTGTAATCGTGTCACCGCCCCATTTTTCAGCCACTAAACCGTGTTCGGTGAGCTGTTGTAAAACTCTATCAGGATCAGCGCCTTCTTTATCAATTTTGTTTACTGAAATAATTATAGGAACTTTTGCGGCTTTGGTCATGATTTATAGCTTCAATTGTTTGCGGCATAATTCCGTCATCCGCAGCAACAACGAGGATTACAATATCTGTAATTTGTGCACCCCTTGCTCTCATTGCGGTAAAAGCACTGTGTCCAGGTGTATCTACGAAAACTATTTTTTTGCTATCAACTTCTGCTGTATAAGCACCAATAGATTGTGTTATACCACCTGCTTCAGTACTGACAATTTTATGTTTTGATTTTCTTATTGCATCAAGCAGGGTAGTTTTTCCGTGGTCAACATGCCCCATAATTGTAACCACAGGAGATTTTTCAACAAGTTTTGATTCATCTTCCTTAAAAGTTATTGCTGTTGATTTCTCTTCTTCTTCAGTTTCTTTTACTTCTTCAATAAGAGTATATTCTAACGCTTCAGCGGATTTTTTAGCAGTTTCAAGGTCAATAGTTTGATTAACTGTAGCTAATACTCCTGACATCATTAATTCTTTTATAATAACAGCAACGCTAATTCCCATTTTTTCTGCAAGTTCTCCAACTGTTAATGCAGAATTTAAGGAAATTTCTTTAATTTGTTCTTTTGCTTCTTCTTCAGCTTTTGCTTTTTTCTCAGCAAGTTTAGCTTGCATTTTCTGTTCAGCAATTCGTTCTTGTTCTTGTTTAATTTTTTCTTTAAACTTATCTGTTTTTCTAGGCATTTCTGCTGGTCTGCGAGCAGGTCTTCCGGTATCCATCTGACTTTCAGTCGGTCTCACAGTTGAAGGAGGACGACTTATAGGCTGTCTAAAGTCTTTATTAAACTTATTTCTAGGTTCAAATTTTTTCTCCCCTTCTCTTTGCGGTGGTCCTACTCGATTGTCATTTGGCCTTGCAGTAGAATGAGGTCGATTCATAGGTTGCCTAAAATCTTTATTAAATTTATTTCTTGGTTCAAATCTTTTTTCTCCTTCTTTTCTAACAGGCTGTTGACCTGGTCTAGAAGGAGGTATAGGTCTTTGTTGAGGTTTAAAGAATTCTTTAGGTTTGGCTTCCCCTTTTGGCTGAAATTTTGTTTCAGTTTTTGGGTAAACTTTTATTTCAGGTTGTTTTGGCTTTTCAACATGTTGCTTGGGTTCCTCAACCTGTTTTTTTGGAGCTTCAATTTTTTTTGCTTTTTCAGGAACTGAAGAATCTTTTCCTTTTAGAATAGTCTCAAGTTTTTTTGCTTCTTCCTCACTAATCGTGCTGGAATGAGATTTCACATCAATCCCCAGTTTATTTGAAAGAGCATTTATAACTTCTTTATTGGGAAGTTCTAATTTTTTTGCTATTTCGTGTATTCTAACTCGTTTTACTGTCATTAATTTTCTCCTGGGAATGTTATATATTTTTATTTTCGATTAAATATTGAATTTTATCAACAATATTTTCTGAAATTGCTATTTTTAAAGTTTTATCGAATCGTTTCTTTTTAATTGCATTTTTCATGCACACTTTATTATAACAAAGATAAGAAGATCGACCAAAATTGCTAGAATCGGGATTTACCAAGACTTCTCGAGAATCATGCTTTTTCATCACTCTAATCATTTGAGAAGTTTCTTCAATTTTACCGCACCCTATGCATTTTCTAAGGGGCAATTTTTAGTCCTCCTCCTTTTCTTCTACTAAAATTTCCTCTTCTTCGTTTTCAGCTTCTTCTGATTCAACTTGATCTTCTTCAGCTTCTATTTCTTCAGGAACTTCCTCTTCAAGTTCTTCTGAAATTTCAGCTTCTTCAGTGACTTCATTTATTTGATTTTCAATGAGACCTTTTTCTATTTCTTCTTCTTCAATCTGCTGTTCTTCATATTCATCGTATTCTCTTTCCATTTCCTCGTATCTTGAAAGACTCTTAATATCAAGTCTCCATCCAGTTAATCTGTGCGCAAGTCTTACGTTTTGACCTTCTTTACCAATAGCAAGACTTAATTGATCATCCGGCACAATTATCATAGCTGCTTTGTTTTCAGGAGTATCTTCCAATATATTTACTGAAATTACTCTAGCTGGAGAAAGAGCGTTAGTAATATATTCAACCGGATCTTCAAAATATCTTACGATGTCAATTTTTTCATTTTTAAGTTCATTAACAATTGTTTGAATCCTAGCCCCTCTTGACCAATACATGCTCCAACTGGATCAACATTAGGATCCACGCTTTCTACAGCAATTTTTGTCCTGAATCCTGCTTCTCTTGAAACAGATTTAATTACAATAATTCCATCTTCAATTTCTGGAACTTCAAGTTCAAAAAGTTCCTGTACAATTTTAGGATCTGTTTGTGAAAGTATAACTTGCGGAAGCCTGCTGGTTTCTTTTACATCCTTTACACAAACTCTAATTCTGTCGTTTATTCTGTAATATTCTCTTGGTATTTGATAATTTTTCGGTAAAATAGCATCTGCTCTACCGATATTAACAATAACATTTCTTGCTTCAACTCTTCTAATTACGCCTGTAAGGAGTGTGCCTTTCTTGGAGTTAAATTCATCAAGAATCAATTGTCTTTCAGCTTCTCGTATACGTTGAGTTATAACTTGTTTAGCGGATTGAGCAGCAATTCTTCCAAAATCAGCAGGAGTTACATCTACTTGAATCTCATCTCCTAATTTAGCGTCAGGATTAATTTGTTTAGCTTCTGCTAAAATTATCTCTGTATGCTCACTTTGAATATCTTCAGTAACTTCTTTTATTCTAAAAACACCAATTTCGCCGTTAACTTCATCAACAGCAGCTACAATATTTGAGACCTGATCACTTTTAATGTGTTTTTTGTAAGCTGAAATCATAGCATCACAAATTGATCTTATAATTGTTTCTTTTGGAATACCTTTTTCTCTTTCGAGTTGTTCTGTTGCTTCGATAAGAGTTTTGCCGACTTTAATCACGTCTATATCTCCTTATTATTAATAATTATATTCAGGTTCTAGTTTTACATAAGAAATGTCTTCTTTTTTAAGTTGTAAAAGACCTTCCTCACCTATTATTTCTACTGTTAAGCCATCTTTTTCAGTGTAATTTTTTATTATGGCTAAAAATATCTTTTGTTCTCTTTCAACACTTTTTTTAACTTTTATTTTAACTCGTTTTTCTTTAAAGATTTCATATTCTTTGTCTGATTTAAGTTTTCTATCAGACCCAGGACTACTAACTTCTAAATAGAAAGGAACTGGAATTATTTCCTCTAACTGCTCGTCAATTTTTTTTGTAATAGTTTTGCAGTTATCATGTGTTACATTACCTTCTGAATTATAAACAAAGATTCTTAAATGCCAATTACCTGAATCTTTAACAAAATTCACTTCTAAAAGAAGCAATCCGCATTCTTCTACTGCCTTTTCAATTAAAGGCATAATAGCTTTCATTATTTCAGGTTTATTAATATTGATATTTTTCATAAGCACTTTCTATAGCAGGTTAATTGTTAAATAGTGATTCCTGTTTTTAGGGTACCCTTTTAACTAAACGTTAGTAAAAGAAGGGTGGGCACAAAACCTCAACTATTTTAGATCCTTCTAAATCTAAAAACCATTTTTGTTTAGGTATAACTTAAACAAAGAGAGCAGGAATAGACCTACTCTCTTTTGAGTTGATGTCATATTAACACCAAATTAATTAATTTACAATTAAATTGTTACAGTCGAGTAATAGAAATATTTTATAAAGAAAAATCTATATACTTTAAATCTGTTTTTTTATTTTTGTCTGTATTTTTTTATATATATTTATACACAAAATACGCAATTTTATCTTGTTTATGAATTCTCGTTATGGTATTTGTTATAGACAAATGTTTAATTTTAAACATTAATCTCGTAATTAGTGAAGAAAAATCTAAACAGAGAGGTGGATTTTATGACACAGAAACGTGTTTATCTTTTCAAAGAAGGCGATGCAACTATGAGAAACCTTCTTGGAGGAAAAGGAGCAAACCTTGCAGAAATGACAAATGCTGGACTTCCAGTACCACAAGGTTTAACAATCACAACAGAAACTTGTATGGAGTACATTGACAACGGAAATGCAATGCCCGCAGGTTTAATGGACGATGTAAAAGCGGCATTAACTAATGTAGAAAATGAAACCGGTAAAAAATTCGGTGATGCTTCAAACCCATTATTACTTTCTGTAAGATCAGGCGCAAGACTTAGCATGCCTGGTATGATGGAAACAATTTTAAACCTTGGTTTAAATGATGAAACCATTAAAGGGGTATTAAACTTAACAAACAATGAAAGATTTGCATACGATAGTTATCGTAGATTCTTAACAATGTTTGGAAGCGTTGTTCTTGAAATGGATAGAATCCTTTTTGAAGATATTCTTGATGAAATTAAAAAAGAAGAAAAAGTCGAAACAGACGCAGATGTAAGTACTGAAGGATTCAAAAAATCAGTTGAATTATATAAACAACTTATCAAAGAACATACAGGAAAAGAATTTCCACAGGATCCTTATGAACAACTTCAAGCAGCTATAGAAGCTGTTTTCAGTTCTTGGAATATTCCAAGAGCTATCGCTTATAGAAACCACTACAGAATTGATCACAGATATGGAACAGCTGTAAACGTACAATCAATGGTATTCGGCAACATGGGTGATGATTCCGCAACAGGCGTATCATTCACACGTAACCCAAGTACCGGAGAAAACAAATTCTACGGCGAATATCTTACAAACGCACAAGGCGAAGACGTTGTTGCCGGTATCAGAACACCAAAACCAATTTCTGAACTTGCTGTCGAAATGCCTGCACTTTACAACGAATATGTTGAAATCGCACAAAAACTTGAACGTCATTATAAAGATATTCAAGATATGGAATTTACTATTGAAAAAGGTAAATTATATATCCTTCAAACAAGAAGTGGTAAAAGAACAGCACAAGCTGCTCTCAAAATTGCTATTGATTTAGAATCAGAAGGAATTATTACAAAAGAAAAAGCTTTACAGCTTGTAGAATCTTCACAATTATATCAATTATTACTTCCTAGCTTTACAGATGCAGCTAAAAAAGATGCAAAAATTATTGCTAAAGGCTTAAACGCTTCTCCTGGAGCAGCTGTTGGTAAAATCGTTTTTGATCCTTCAGAAGTTGAAGAAAGAGCTAATGCCGGAGAAAAAGTAATTCTTGTCAGAATCGAAACATGTCCTGATGATATTCACGGAATGATTCCTGCACAAGGAGTATTAACTTCAAGAGGCGGAAACACATCTCACGCAGCAGTTGTTGCACGTGGAATGGGTAAACCATGCGTAGCTGGTTGCGAAACAATTAAAATTGACCTTGAAAAAGAAACAATGACTTCACCTGAAGGAAAAGTTTTCAAAAAAGGCGATATTATTTCACTTGATGGCGCAACAGGCGAAATATTCGAAGGTACTATCGAAACAGTTATTCCTGAATTAGGCGGCGATTTCGAGAAATTCCTCGGATGGGCTGATGACGTAAAAACATTAGCAGTAAGAGCAAATGCTGATACACCTCAAGATGTTAAAAAAGCAGTTGAACTTGGAGCAGTTGGAGTTGGTCTTTGCAGAACAGAACATATGTTTATGGAAACAGAAAGACTTCCTGTTGTACAAAAAATGATTGTTGCCGGAACTAAAGAAGCAAGAAAAGAAGCACTTGCAGAACTTCTTCCAATGCAGTATCAAGATTTCAAAGATATGTACACAGCTCTTAACGGCTTACCAATGACAATTCGTCTTTTAGACCCACCACTTCACGAATTCCTTCCTAATAAAGAAGAATTAATTGCTGAAGTTGCAACATTAAGAGCTAAAGGACAAGACGCTACTGAAAAAGCAGCATTATTAGAATTAGTTCTTGATATGTCAGAAGCTAATCCAATGATGGGCTTAAGAGGATGCAGATTAGGACTTACATACCCTGAAATTAACGAAATGCAAGTTAGAGCTATGTTCGAAGCTGCATGTGATGTTAAATCAGCTGGTATGGACGTAAAACCTGAAGTTATGATACCTCTTATCGGTCACGTTAATGAACTTAAAACAGCAAGAACTCAACTTGAAGAAGTTGCTCAGCAAGTAATGCAGGAAAAAGGCGTTGAACTTGATTACCAATTCGGAACAATGATCGAGATTCCTAGAGCTGCATTAACAGCTGATGATGTTGCTGAATATGCTGAATTCTTCAGCTTCGGAACAAACGACCTTACCCAGATGACTTTTGGATTCAGTCGTGATGATGCTGAAGGTAAATTCCTTAACAACTACGTAGAAAATGGAATTCTTCCTGAAAACCCATTCCAAACTCTTGATCAAGAGGGCGTAGGACAATTAATGAAAATTGCTATAGAAAAAGGTCAATCACAAAGACCAAATATTAAACTTGGAATCTGTGGCGAGCACGGTGGAGATCCAGAAAGCGTAAAATTCTGTCATAGAATTGGCTTAAATTACGTTAGCTGTTCACCATTCAGAGTACCAGTTGCAAGACTTTCCGCTGCACAAGCTGTTCTTGAAGAGAAAAAAGCTTGTTGTTGCGCAAGTTGCAAATAAACTCCAGTAGTTAAACAAACTATAGAGAACTAAAATAAAAAAACACCTCTTCTTTCGAAGAGGTGTTTTTATTCTAACTTTAAAACCTGATTAGACGTATTTAAAGTCTTTCTTTGCGTGATCATCAACTATCTTAACAACAGTATCGTATTCGGTGTTAACGATTTTGTACTGCGTTTCGAGAGTTTTCATTTCAGAATCAAGTTTTTTGTCCATTACGTGAAGTTGTGATGCCATTTCTGGATAATTCTCTGCTGCTGCTTGAGCTTCAAAAGCTAATGAAGTTCTTTTCTGAGCTAACATGTTCATTCCAAATTCTAAATCACTTTTGTAACGACAGAGCATTAATTTTCTACATTGAGCGTCGGCAAGACCCATAATAAATCCTCCTTTGTAGGTTTATATAGATGGTTTAAGTATGTATTTTATTGATGTGTTTTGTTTCTTATTTATATAAAGTGTAGATACTTTGAAAAATTGCTATTTTTCTGTTCATTTGTTTACAATTTGTAATATTTGCTAAAAAATGTTGTAGTGTTTAAAATAGTTAGTATCTATTTTGGTTATTAAAGATACTTTTAATAAGGGTTAGGAGATATTGATGAAAAAATTCGGAAATTTAATCATAATTTCTTTAGTAGTTAGTTTCGTTAGTTTTAACGTTGTTTTTGGTGAAGGTTATGATACCAGTGTTATACCTTTAGAAAGCTCTTCAACTGTAATACATGCTGATGTTAAGTCAGAAAGAGTTCCTATGGGTACACTCCTCGAAGTAAGGATGGAAACGCCTGTGAATACTCATAATTATTTTGAGGGTGACACATTTAGAGCGAATCTTCTTGAAGATATCAGGATTGGAAATTTAATTGTTCTTCCTTCAGGTACTATGGTAAGAGGAAGTGTTGATTTTGTTAAACCAGCAAGACGTTTTAGCAGAGGTGGCGAATTAAGTTTAAAATTTGACCACGCAGTTACACCTTTTGGTAAACAAATTCCTCTTGTTGCGAAAGTATCCAGAGCAAAAAAACTAAATCCTGACGGTGTTTTTGTTACTGGCGGAAGTTATTTAAAAACTCTTGGAGAAACCTTTGACACAAGCGCTAATATTATGACAACAACAACTGAATATTGTGTTAATAAGGGCTTGTCTTTCTGGAAAGGTCTTCCCGTAATGATTACCGCTCCTACAGGTGTTTGCGTAGGCACTATAGGCGGTAGCAGTTATTTTATCGGAAAATCAGTTTATAGTATGTTCAAAAAAGGCGACAATGTTAAAGTTAATCCTGGTGATGTAATAGAAGTAACATTAACAGAACCTTTAGACGTTCCGATAAATTAATCGAGTATTTAAAAAACTTGCATAGATTCGCACCGGTTTCCGGGCGCTATACTTGAGGTATATGCATCAACTCCTTTGTTGTCACTCCTCCGAAAGAGTACTTATTTTTTAATCAAAAAGTATATAAGATTGTTATACACTTCTATTTATTTAAAAACATGAGACCTCAAAAAATTTACAAATATTTAAAAAAAAGTAACAATTGTTAATATAAAAAAACAAAAGGCTTGACATTAAAATGAATGCAGAAATCTTATGTGTAGGAACAGAGCTTCTTTTAGGCGATACGGTAAATACAAATGCCGCATATATTTCTAGGAAGTTATCAGAACTTGGAATTAATTGTTTTTATCATTCAGCAGTTGGTGATAACACTGAAAGAATAAAAAAGACTCTTCAAATTGCACTTGAGAGAGCGGACGTTGTTATAATTACAGGCGGACTTGGTCCTACTGATGATGATATTACAATAGCGGCAATTGCAGACTATTTAGGTAAAAAGCTTGTTTTTCATGAAGAATCCTATATTAAAATTCAAGAATTTTTCCAAAAAAGAGGATTTGAAATTTCTGAAAAAAATAAAAAGCAGGCTTTTTTCCCTGAAAATTCAGAAATAATTCCTAATCCACTAGGAACAGCGCCAGGCATGATTTGTGAAATAGACGATAAAATCATAATTACACTACCAGGAGTCCCTCATGAAATGTATAAGATGTGGGAAAACACTGTTAGTAAATATCTTGAAAAATATTCCGGGTATGTCATTGTAAAAAGATTTCTGAAATTTTTTGGAATACCAGAAGGTACATTAGGAGAGAGACTTAAGGATTTAATGCAGTCCGAAAATCCGACTGTTGCGCCTCTTGTCTCACTTGGACAGGCGAATATAAGAATAGCTGCAAAAGCAAAATCCAAAGAAGAATCTGAAAAATTAATTTCAGATATGGAACAAGAAATTCTAAGCAGAGTAGGTCAATATTTCTGGGGATATGACGAGGATACACTTGAGCAGGTAGTAGGAAAAAGCCTTTTAGATAAACAATTAACATTGGCAATTGCAGAATCTTGCACCGGTGGGCTAATTAGCTCAAAACTTACTGATGTTTCAGGCAGTTCTGCTTATATAAAACTGAATTTTACAACCTATTCTAATGAATCAAAAACTAAATTGCTTAACGTGAAACAAGATTTAATAGAAAAACATGGAGTTGTAAGCGAGCCTGTTGCTAAAACTATGGCAGAAGGAGTCATAAAGGCTGTCGGTACTGATATAGGAATTGGAGTAACAGGAATTGCCGGTCCAACAGGAGGAACTCTTAAAAAGCCTGTGGGGCTGGTTTATATAGGCATATCTGATGGCAAAAACACAGAAATTAATAAAATTAATATAAATTCTAAACTACCGCGCATTGAAATCAAACAAAGAGCAACCCAACAAACCTTAAATTTATTAAGGCTTTTCATAAATAAACGGTTTTAATAAATCTTAAACTTCAATAACTTCCGTATCTTCACCTAATTGTTCTTTAAGAACATTTTCAACAAAGTTTTTTAGAGTAAGATTACTGTTCGGGCAATTTTTACATGCGCCCTGAAATTTTATATAAATCTTATTGTCGTCAATATCAATTAACTCTATGTCACCACCGTCTTTTCTAAGTTCTCTGGCAATATAAGCTTCTAATATTGAATTAATTTTAAGGATTTGTTGAGTTTTGGTAAGCGATTTTTTTTCTAAAGATTTATTTTTTTTGGCTAATTCTTCTTTTAAGATTTTATTAAGATCATCTTTGCATTTCTCACAACCACCGCCTGCTTTAGTGAAGTTAGTTATTTCTTCGACGCTACTTAAAGAGTTTTCTACTACTACTTCCCTAATTTTATCTTCAGTTATGCCAAAACAACCACATATAATTTTACCTTTTAATTTCTTTTCGACAGATTCACCTTTGTAATAAGCGATAGCCGCCTCTAAAGCTTCTTGTCCCATAATACTGCAATGCATTTTCTGATCAGGAAGCCCACCTAAAAAATCAGCAATATCTTGATTTGTAAGTTTTTCAGCTTCTGCTAGAGTTTTACCAATAATCAGCTCAGTAAGAGCACTTGCGCTGGCAACAGCAGAACCGCATCCAAAAGTTTGAAATTTTGCATCTATAATAATACCGTTATCAATTTTTAAAAGTTTAAGTGCGTCCCCACAACTTATACTACCAACCCCGCCGATAGCATCAGGGTTTTCGATAGCCCCTACGTTTTTTGGATTTTTATAATATTCTTTAACTTTATCTGTATAATCCCACATTTTATTTTCCTCTTTTTTCGTCTTTTCAATAAATTATAATATTAAAATAAATGATGCGGAAAAATTTTTCTAAATTTTTTCACACACTAATAGAAAATTTATTTTTTTAATTTTCATAAATTTATTGCCGTGAAAATTTAATTTTTTTAAAAAGTTCCATTATTAAGAGAATAGAGACTGAAAGCCCTAGCAAATAGAGCCATTCATATAGACCTATTGGCTCGATTTCTAATAGATACTGCATTGTAGGGATATTCATTGAAATAACATGAACAGATTGAGCGACTATAATTCCTGTTATTAACAGGATATTACTACTTAAAGGAATTTTAAAAGCTGATTTGCTTTCAGAACGGCAATTAAAAGCATGTATGTTTTCAAAAAACACCATTAAAAGAAGAATAAAGTTTCTTGCAGAAAAATCTGATACCCCTTGTTTAAGGAGGATAAGCCAGACTAAATAGGCTATACCTCCCATAGCAAGACCCGAAACTAGAACTTCCTGAATCATAAGTTTATTAAAAACCCCTTCCTCAGGCTTTCTTGGAGGCTTGCACATAGTTTCTTTTTCTCCTTTTTCAAAAGAAAGAGCGACGCCCTGAATGCCGTTTGTAACAAGGTTTAACCATAAAAGCTGGACTGCATTTAAAGGAACAGGTAAATTAGTAAATAAGGCAAATATAAATAGAATAATTTCCGCCGCACCTGTTGCTATTAAAAGATAAACAGCTTTTCTAATATTGTCATAAGCGTATCTTCCTTCTTCAATTCCTGCAACAACAGATGCAAAGTTGTCATCAGTTACTATCATCGATGAAACATCTTTTGCAACATCAGTTCCAGACCCCATTGCAACACCAATATGAGCTTTTTTAAGAGCAGGAGCATCATTTACATCATCTCAAGTTACAGCAATAAAATCCCCAGAATTTATTAAAGCTTCTATTATAGACAACTTCTGTAAAGGGGTAACCCTTGCAAATACTTTTATTCTGCTAACTAATCGAGTGAATTCCTTAGATTTTTCCTTAATTTCAGCAAGATCAGCCCCTTTATTAATTCCTTTAGAGTCAATTATACCGAGGTTTTTCCCAATAGTGAAAGCTGTTTCGGGATGATCACCAGTTATCATTATTACTTTAATTCCTGCTTTTTTACATGTGTCCACAGCAGATATAGCTTCCGGGCGTAAAGGGTCTATCAGCCCTATTAAACCCAAAAAAGTAAGGTTTTTCAGATTTTTTTCAGAATAATTATGCTCAGGTACTTTAGGCAGCTCTCCTTCAGCAAGTGCTATAACTCGGTATCCTGTAGAGGAAAGAGTTTTGATTTGTCTTTCAATACGTTTATTATCAATATCAACAAGGGTACTTCCCATTTTCATGCGAGTACAATAATCCGAAACAACCTCAAAAGCCCCTTTTACAGCAACTTTAACTTCATTATTATCTTTATAAAATCTAGCTGAATATTTTTTTTCTGATTCAAAAGGAATTTCTTTAACTGTGTGAATGTTCCTATCTATTGGCTTAAAACCATATTTATAGCTAAGTGCAAAGAAACGCAATATCAATAGAATCTCCTTGAGAAAACCATTTATCATCTTTTTTAATCAAATGAGCTTCATTGCAGATTATCGAGCTTTTAACAAGACTTTCTAAATCTGACAAGCAATTAGCATCCTTAAATGGAATTATCTCTCCCTCGCCGCTATAGCCCCCCTGTTACATGGAATCTTGAACCATCAGGCAAATATAAAAGTTTTACTGTTTGCTTGCTTACTGTAAGAGTTTCTGTTTTATCGCTTTGCAATAAGTGTACAGCTTCCAAGACCTTCTACAGCTGCTAGCTTTCTTACTATCACGTGTCTTTTTGCCATTCTTGAAGTTCCCTACCGAAAGCGCAACTGTAAGTGCAGCCAGGAAGCCCTTCCGGAATAGCTGAAACAGCTAATGCAACGACTAAAAAGAAAACATCTAAAAGAGATTCCCCTCTTGAAAACTCTATTATGGCGATGATTGCGCAAGCAAAGAGAATTACAATGCTTATTTGTCCGGAAAATTTTTCCATCCTTTTTATTAATGGTGGTTTTGTTTTTTCAAGTGAGGTAACAGTTTCTGCAATTTTTCCTATTTCAGTCCTAAGACCTGTTTCAACAACAACCCCTACTCCTCTCCCAGAGGTAATCATAGAACCAGCGTAGAGCATATTTGCTCGATCACTTAGCGGAATTTTTTCTTCAATTTTTTCAGTAATTTTCTTAACATCAACAGATTCCCCAGTGAGAAGTGATTCGTCTGCCATTAGGTTAATTTGCTTTAAAATCCTTACGTCTGCCGGAACTTTTTCCCCGGATTCGAGCATTATAATATCTCCAGGCACTATATGATTTGCATCGAAAAGTTTTAATTCATTATTTCGTTTAGTTTTTACATAAATTTTTAGTAGGTTACGAAGCGCTTCTGAACTCTTTTCGGCTTTCCATTCCTGATATGAACCTATAGCAGAGTTTATAAGTATAACTATAAATATAAAAATAGCGTCTTTCTTGTCTCCAATAGATATAGAAACTATTCTAGCACCTATCAAAATGTATATTAGAGGATTTACAAGCTGGTTTAATATTATTTTTGGAAGAGAAAGAGCTTTGCTTACAGGCAATTTATTATGCCCGAATTCTTTTAATCGTTTATGAGCTTCTTCATCACTTAAACCTGTAAGAGAAGAGTTAAGCTTACTTATAACGTCATCTTCAGAGAACATGTACCATTCAGTTTCTAAAAATTTTTGAGATTTTTTTTCATTTTTTCCTATTGATTTTTAATAAAATTCTTAATTTACTTTAGCCGACTATAATTATTTTTTTATCCGAAATAAGAACAGAAATATAGGACAGTTAATTTTCTTAAAATCAACGTAAATCCTTATCAAAACGCTTTTTTGTATTTTATAAACAATGAAAGATGCAAGAAAATAGGACTTTTTTTGAATCCTTTAGTATAATTAAAAAAAACATTGATTTGAGGAATTAAAAGGATATGGAAATACAATCTACGATCCCGGAACACTTTATAAAAGAAGCAGAATTTCTAGCCAGGGGTGCAGAAGTCCTACCTGGTGGTGTTATAGAGCTTGCCAGAAAACTTAAGCAATCAGTAGATGAAAAGAGACCTCTTAGGGTAAAACTCGGTTTAGATCCGACAAGACCTGATTTACATCTCGGACATACTGTTGTAATGAGGAAATTAAGACAATTTCAAAGTATGGGGCATCAGGTAGTTTTAATTATCGGTGGTGCAACAGCAATGATAGGCGATCCGTCTGGAAAGTCTGAAACCCGCCCGAGTCTTACAAAAGAAGAAGTTGATAAAAACGCAGCAACTTATCTTGAACAAATGGGTAAAGTTGTTGATGTAGCAAAAGCAGAAGTTGTTAATAATGCGGACTGGCTTCATAAAATGCAGTTGGCTGAATTATCGAAACTATCTTCTAACGTAACTATTGCTCAAATGATGGTAAGAGATGATTTTGCTAAAAGATATAATGAAGGTAAACCAATTTCTGTACATGAGTTTTTCTATCCTCTAATGCAGGCTTATGATTCAGTTGCAATTGATTGTGATATTGAGTTGGGAGGAACAGATCAGAGATTTAATGTACTTCTTGGCAGGGATATACAACAGGCTTATGGAAAAAAAGACCCGCAAATGGTTATTCTATTACCTCTCCTAGAAGGAACTGACGGCGTTATTAAAATGTCTAAATCCTATCCTGACCACTGTATAAGTCTTACAGACTCTCCTCAGGAAATGTACGGGAAAATAATGTCAATTCCAGATAGCCTTATAATCAGGTATTTCGAGCTTTTAACCGATCTTCCTACCGAAGAAATCGAAAACCACAAGGAACAATTAAAAATGGATTATGTAAACCCTCGGGATTACAAGATGAAACTGGCAAAAACTATTGTTTACGAGTACCACTCTAGAGAAGAAGCTTTTAAGGCTGAAGATGAATTTATAAATGTTGTTCAAAAAAAGGGTATACCTGAAGATATTCCTGAGTATCAGGTCGAAGAAGGAAGTCTAACACTAGATTTTATCGCTGAAAAAGGACTTGTGCCAAGCAGAGGCGAAGGCAAACGTCTTATAAAAGGCGGTGGGGTTAAGATTGATGGTGACAAAGTTTCTGATATCACTCAGAAGCTTGAGTTTACAGACAAAGATTCACTGATTTTACAGGCTGGCAAAAGAAAATATGCGAAGCTGATTAAGTAGCTATAGAAAGGAATCTACCCTTGAAAAAAGTAATTATTGCACCTTCTATTTTGTCGGCTAACTTTGTAGACCTAAGAAATGAGATTTTAAAAGTTGAAAAAGCTGGTGCTGATTGGCTTCATATTGATGTAATGGATGGAAGATTCGTTCCTAACATAACCATAGGAATTCCTGTCGTGAATTCTATTCGAAAAACAACTGATATGACGCTTGATGTTC
>CALOAD010000007.1:0-3793 GCA_942491415.1 Candidatus Gastranaerophilales bacterium
GTATAGAAAAATTGCCGTAACTTTAAACAATTTAACAATAAAAAAAGCGCATGGTTTTATCCATACGCTTTTTAAATCTTTTAAGCTCTATATTTTTTTAAAGAATAGCTTCTAATAAAGCTGCGTTTTTAGACGCTGTTGCTATGTTTCTTATGTTTCTTTTGTTTACATAAGTTCTCAAAGCTTCTCTAATAAGTTCGCTTCTTGATCGTTGCTCGTTAACTGCAACTTCGTCAATGTTGTTTAAAAACTCATCAGGCATTGAAATAAGTACTCTTGCCATAAAAAAATCCTCCCGAAATTTTTTTTGCTACTTAATGTTTTATTATTTAAAACTTTAATTAGTTCCTCTAATATAATAAAAACGTTTTTGGGCGGTTAATTTCAAATAATATATTTTTTGTTACAAAAATTAATATACTGGTTATATATTCATTCAATAAATTAGTAATGAGAAGTAATTAAAAATTATTTTAAGCTATTTTCATTGTTTTTTTGGAAAGTCCTTGATAAGCTTTTGTTATACCTAAGCAAAATTGGTTTTCAGATTATGGAAAGCTTGAATTGCTTAAGGGAATTGCAATCTCTGGAAACAGAAATTACAATCCAACAACTTACCTGTTATATAAAACATTTTAATTATATAGTTAGCTGGAGTATAAAAATGTCCCCTAAACTTAAAATATTAATAACCGCATCAGAAGCGGTTCCGTTCCTTAAAACCGGTGGTTTTGCTGATGTAGTGGGAGCTTTACCGAAATATTTAAAAAAACTCGGGCATGATGTAAGAGTAGTTATGCCTAGATATTATATAGTTGATAAAAATAAATTTGGGATAAAAGAAATACCTGAAGCATTAGGCGTTCCAATGGGTGTGCTCGGAGAACTATGGTGCGGCGTATGCGAAGGAAAAATTCCTGATACAGATGTGCCAGTTTATTTTATAGAACATGAACATTTTTTTGGCAGAGCTAACTTATATAATGACGATAGTGGACAGGGATTTATGGATAATGACAACAGGTTTGCATTCTTTTCAAAAGCCTGTCTGCAATTATGTAAAAAAATCGATTTTTATCCTGATGTAATTCATACAAACGATTGGCAAACTGCTGCAATACCAGTATTTCTTAACACAACCTACAAGAAAGATCGACTTGGCAAGACTGCTAGCGTTCTTACTATTCATAATATGCAACATCAGGGTGCTTTTTATGAAGGATTAATTGATGTATTAGATGTTGGCTGGGAACGTTTCAACTATCTTGAGCTTGAAAACAATGATGAAGTCAACTTGTTAAAAGGTGGAATTCTTCACTCAACACTTCTTACTACAGTAAGTGAAGGTTATGCAAAAGAGATTCAAACACCTGAATACGGCTGGGGGCTAGAAAGCGTTATAAGAGAACGTTCTGAGGATCTTTTTGGAATTCTAAACGGCTGTGACTACTCTGAATGGAATCCTGAAACTGATAAATATATTGCTAAAACGTACTCTGATAAGAAATTGGCAGGTAAGCTCGAATGCAAAAGAGATTTACAAAAAACATTCGGATTACCGGTAAGAGATGATGTTCCGGTATTTGGAATTGTTTCAAGGCTAGCTAAGCAAAAAGGTGTTGATGTATTAGCAGAAGCTTTATACAGATTACTCGGACTTGATGCGCAATATATACTTCTTGGAACAGGGGACGTTTGGGCTCATTTCTATTTTGGAGGTGCTCCAGGAATGTTCCCTGAAAAAGTTGGGGTTCATATTGGTTATAACAACGAATTAGCTCATAAAATAGAAGCTGGTTCTGACTTTTTCCTTATGCCTTCAAGATTTGAACCATGCGGACTTAATCAAATGTACAGCTTAAGATACGGCACATTACCTCTAGTTAGAGCAACTGGAGGGCTCGATGATACTGTAGAAAACTTTAACGAGAAAACCCTTGAAGGAACAGGCTTTAAGTTCGGTGATTTAACAGAAGATGCGATTTTTAATACTGTTGGATGGGCTGTTTATACCTATTACAACAACCAAAAAGCAATGAAAAAGCTTGTTAACAGAGCAATGAAAAAGCGTTTTACCTGGGAAGAATCAGCTAAAAAATATGAAGATGTTTACTTACAGGCTGTTAAACTCAGAAAAAAATCAGTATAGTTTACTGTAGTAGATAATTAATACTAATTTAATCTAACGTTAATATATTTTTGCACTGCAAATGTATAAATGCTTTTATTAATGATTTATTATAAAATATTTTGAATAGAAGATTGGAAGTTAAAAATGCACGACGAAAATAGATATGAATATACTGTTAGAACTTGTGATTGTGAAGATATTCAGGCTTTAGAAAACATTCTCAATCAAATGTCAATTGAAGGTTGGGACCTTTATTCTCTTAACGAAGTCGAAAATGACGAAGGAGAATATCAGTATTTATGCATTTTTAACAAAGAAATAAATGCGGAATATGGACTTGAAGGCGATTATATTATCGATAGTGGTGATTTTAAAACAAGAATGGAAAAACTTCTTCATAAAAAAACTGATCTTTATGAGGAATGTAGACTTTTGCAACGACATATCAGAGAAAAAAATCAAAAATTAAGAGAAACAAAACAATCTTTAGATTCAAATACTGAAGCAACTAACAGAGAAGAATTAAACAAAGAAATTTCTGAAAGAATGAGTGAATTAAGCACATTAAAAGCGAAATTTTCTGAACTTTTATCATCTTCTAAGATGTATAACAGAATATCTCAAAATTTACTCACAATAACTGTAAGCTATGAATTATCTGAACTTATAGATAATGAAAAAGACGGAGATCTTATCGCAGAAAGCGTACGACTCAGGCAAAAGCTTACTGACAAGCTGGGATATGTAATTCCGAAGGTTCATTTTGTAATTTCTGATGAAATAAATGAAAATGAATACAGAATAAATATTAGAAACTTAAAAGCGCTTACCGGTATTGTTTACCCGAAATACAGAAGGTTTTTCCCGGGACAGTCCAATATCCAAAAGATGCCTAAAAATGCCATCGAAGATATTGATCTAATTACTGGTCAACAGGTTTTCTGGCTGCAAGAAGTTGAAACAAAAGATTTTTGGGATAGTGGAATGACTCCATCTCAAGTTATAACAAGCCATTTAGAATTTATTGTGAGAAAATACGTTGATGAAATAATCGGTTATGAAGATGTTTTAAGGTATGTTGCTCTTCTTAGTGAAGAAAAAGCTTTTCTTGCTGATGGTTTAATCAGTGGAGGTATTTCTTTAGGTGATTTAAAATACCTTTTTAGTAATTTAATAAAGGAAAAAATTTCTGTTAAAGACGTATCATTCATTTTTGAGAAATTAAACGATTTATCCGAACATGACTATGATAAAGAAAAGTTACTCGAAAAACTTAGGCTATCTTTGAAAAAGCAGATCTGTAGCGACATTGCGGATTCAAACAATACAATATTTGCAATAACAATACCTGAACAGTATGAAAAAGTTCTATCTGAATCACTAAAAATAGTTAACGAAAAAAATAATAATCAGGAATTGGATAAATTTATTAAATATATTACAAAAACTTATACGGATAATCAATTTGATGATGCAGAAGTTGTTTTAATTGCTAAAGAAGAATATAGAAAATTTTTATTCAATCTGTTTGAACAAATAATACCAGGCTTTTCAGTGATTTCAGAAAATGAAATAGCAGAAGAATTTAATATACAAACTCTTTAATATTAAATTCATCAATAATATATATTTTTGAATACATTGCTTTTTGTAACAATCTTA
>CALOAD010000008.1:0-171187 GCA_942491415.1 Candidatus Gastranaerophilales bacterium
AATCTTGTTTGATTAATATTACTAATCCCTGATTGTAGCCACCCTAGTTTGGAAATGGCTGAAAACCAGAGTGTAACTTCTCAAAGGAATCGGTGATGAAAAAGATAGAATGGAAGCTGAAGGGTTTGAATTTCATAAAAAAGTACGAAAAGGTTATCTTCAAATAGCAATAGAAGAGCCTGAAAGGGTTAAAGTTATTAACGCAAATAATGATATAGAAAAGGTTTTTGAAGATACAAAAACTCTACTCGCTCAGTTTATAAACTAAAATGGTAATGCAATGAATAAAAATCAACCTATAGCTTTAATTACAGATTTTGACGGTACAATAAGCAAAAAAGATTTTTTTTGGTATGCAATTGATCAATACCTGGAAGAAAAAGATATGCAGCCTTGGGAAGACTATAAAAGTGATAAGATCCGGCATGTTGAAGCTTTAAGGCGTATTTTTAGTAAAATCCATGTCGAGCAAGAAGAGTTTGATCAATTTGTTTTAAATCTTGAAATAGAAGAAGATTTTCCTAAAACAGTTGAATTTTGTAAGGATAATAACATTCCCATAAGCATTTTAAGCGCAGGAGCTGATTATTATATAAATATAATTTTAAAAAGACTTGGTTTCTTTGATTTTATTGAGGTTATAAGTAATAAAAGCTATTATTCAAAAGAAGACGGGCTTTGTTTTTGTCCCTCTGATAAAAATTATAAATACTATTCAGAAGAATTTGGGATCTCAAAAAAAGACTTTGTTGCTAATAAAAAAGCGGAAGGTTATTTTTGTATTTTTGCAGGGGACGGACGTCCTGATATAGAAGCAGCAAAGCTTGCGGATGTTGTTTTTGCAAGAAAAGATTTGAAAAAATTGTGTATTGAAAATGATATAGAATTTCAACAATTTAACACTTATGGTGATATATTGAGTTTTTTACAGACCTTAAAATCCCTAGAGGACTGTAGATAAAGGAAAATTAAAAATGAATCCACTGCAAAGTCAAATAAATATACCTTCAATCTTAAAGATAGGTGATGGTGAAATAAAAAATATAGGACAATATCTACAAGATGTGGGATTGAAAAACGTTGTATGTTTTTTCAGCTTAGGGATTGAGGAACTTGTTGGAGATAAAATTTATAATTCCTTTGAAAAGCATAATATAATTGTCCTTAACAAAGAGGACATTGAAAATATTGACATCGAAAATATAATGCACACAGCATTTAGCATTCCTAAAAGCACAGATGCTTTAATTGGTATAGGAGGCGGTAAAGCTCTTGATTATAGCAAATATTGCGCCCATGTTTTATCTTTGCCTTTTATAAGTGTTCCTACTTCAACATCAAATGACGGTTTTTGTAGCCCCGGGGCTTCTTTAATGGTGCAAGGAAAACGAAAAAGTGTAAAAGCAACCATTCCATATGGTGTTGTTGTTGATTTAGCGATTATAAAATCTTCTCCCGATTATTGTATTTTTTCAGGGATAGGTGATTTGATATCTAAAGTATCAGCCTGTTATGACTGGAAGGAAGCTTCAGAAAAAGGATTAGAAACTTTTAATGACTTTGCTTATTTAATTTCGCAAAACTCTGTTACTGAACTGTTACACTATCAACAAGATGACATAAGGAGCAGAAGATTTCTTTATCATCTTGTAAATTCACTTTTAATGAGTGGTATATCAATGGAAATAACAGGTTCCAGTCGTCCTGCAAGCGGTAGTGAACATTTGATATCACATTCTTTAGATGAGATAACTGAAATGCCTAATATGCATGGTATTCAAGTCGGGTTGGCAACTTATCTTTGTACGGCATTGCAAAATAATAATAATGATTTAGTCAAAGATTTCCTTATGAATACAGGCTTTTGGGGTTATTTATTTGAACATCCTTTGAATAAATTAGAATTTATTAATGCAGTAAAAAAAGCTCCTTCTTTGAAGGAGGATTTTTACACTGTGTTGTCTAATTCTGAAAATATAAAAAACGCTATTTACTTTATCGAAAATGACGACATTATGAAAAGAGCTTTAAAATAACAAAGAGGAACTTTATCAGCTCCTCTTTGTTTTGATAAAAAATGGCTCACTTTAAGCATTTAACCTTAATGCAAGGTAGTGCTTATTTTTGAGGCAAGTTTGGCAGTGAACCGTTTCTTCATCAATTTTTTTAATAAATAAATCATTGCAATCTTCACACTCGACTATTTCCCAAGCCAAGATAGCTTCATAAACATCCTTTGACATATACATATTCCAGACTTATTACCTACAAATATTATAAGGTAACTTTTTAAGGAATTATTTAACATATTTTCCGTTTTACAAATAAAAGTTATTAAATTTAATTAACTTGCAACATAACCATCCCAGTTGTCATAATTTTCCATTTTATATTTTTTCATTTCAAATTTCATATAATTCTTAGGTTTGAAAGGTGTTCTTAAAAGTTTCATATTGGCTTCTTTAGGGGTACGATCGGCTTTTAACTGATTACATTTTGCACATGATGCGACAATGTTTTTCCAGCTATAATCACCGCCTCTGGATTTAGGAAAAACGTGATCTAAAGTAAGTTCTTTACTTTTTTTACCACAATACTGACAAGTATAATTATCGCGCACTAAAATGTTTTTTTTGCTAAAAGGCAGCTCCTTATAAGGAACTGCCACGTAATAATTCAATTTTATAATAGCCGGTGTATAAATATCCTCATTAACTTTACTGTTCCAATGCTCAATTTCTTCTGCTTTTCCTTTAAGCATAAGACTAATAGCCCGCTTCCAAGTGCAAATATTAAGCGGTTCATAGGTTGCATTTAAAAGTAGCACTTTGTTCACTGTCCTGTCCTCTTAAAACAAAAACTATGGCAAACTAATTAGCTAAAATTAAAGCTGTTGCTACATATATAGTATTCCCGTTTTAGAGAGTTTTTAAACCGCCTAATGTTGAGTATTGTTAAAACTATTAAGTGTAACCCACATGATTATTTAATCTACTACAGGTATAGCGAAAAATAGCGGGATTCTAGTTATTTAGTAGATTTTAACAAAGGGTTGGTTTGCTTTAATTCTTTCTGTGCTTGTAAAAATTACAGGAATAATTCTGTTCGCTACTATTTTTAGTAGTGATTATTGCTTTTAATTTTTTTGTTTGTGTTATTATCAACGTGAAATCATGATTAACTAATGTTATTAATGAGTAAATTGTAGTAATAAAAGGAGTAAATCAAAGTTATGCCAGTTGCATCAATGATAGATCTTTTAGAAGCTGGTGTTCATTTCGGTCACCAAACACACCGCTGGAACCCAAAAATGAAAAAATACATTTTCGGCGAAAGAAACGGTATTTATATAATAGATCTTAGAAAAACTTCAGATCTATTGGATCAAGCTTATGACCTAGTAAGAAATTATGCTGCTAGAGGGAAAAACATTGTTTTTGTAGGAACAAAAAAACAAGCATCAGAAATTGTAGCTCAAGAAGCTGATAGATGTGGTGCTTATTATATAAATTCAAGATGGTTAGGCGGAACCTTAACTAATTTTGAAACTATAAAATCAAGAGTCAATAAACTTAAAGAACTTGAAGAACTTAGAGATAACGGTCATTTTGATCGTCTTCCAAAAAAAGAAGTTGCTTCTTTAACAAGACAACTTTCAAAGCTAAGTAAAACACTGGGCGGAATCAAAGAAATGAGAGGAATGCCTGATTTGCTTTTTGTTGTTGATCAGAAAAAAGAACTTTTAGCCGTTCAAGAAGCTAACAAGCTAAACATACCTATTGTAGGAATTGTAGATACTAATAACGACCCTGAAGGTGTTAATTATGTAATTCCTGCAAATGATGATGCTATAAGATCAATAAAACTTATCGTCGGTAAAATATCTGATGCTATTTTAGAAGGTAAAAGCATTAAAGAAAATGCCGGTGAAGTTAAAGGTAAAATAGAAGAAGTTAAAGCAGAAGATGCCGGAGTGGAAGAAGAGACAGTTGTTACTTCTTCTGTAGAAAGCAATGTTGCTGCTGATGAAAACGCTGAAGCTGAAAAAAAAGAAGCTGAAGCTGAGGCAGTTGAATAAATTTGAGAAAGGGATAAAGATCAATGACAGTCACTGCAGCTCAAGTTAAAGAGTTAAGAGAAAAAACAGGCGCTGGAATTATGGACGCTAAAAAAGCTCTTATCGAGACTGATGGAAATATAGAAAAAGCGATGGAATCCTTAAGGCAAAAAGGCATTGCTTCCGCAGATAAAAAAGCAGGAAGAATTGCTGCCGAAGGTATTATTAGTTCTTATATTCATAATAATAAAATAGGCGTTATGATAGAAGTAAACTGTGAGACTGATTTTGTTGCTAAAAACGAAGATTTTCAACAACTTGTTAAAGATATTTGTCTTCAAGTAGCTAGTGCGGCTCCTGAATATGTTAAAAGAGACGAAATTCCTTCAAGCGTTGTTGACGAAGAAAAAAGAATCGAAATGGGCAAAGAAGATCTTGCAAGTAAGCCTGAAGAAATCAGAGCTAAAATTGTTGAAGGTCGTGTAAATAAACTTATGGCTCAAAGAGTTCTTTTAGAGCAACCTTTTGTTAAAGATCCGAGCAAAACTATTGAAGAAATGGTTAAAGAAAAAATCGCTACAATCGGTGAAAATATAACTGTAAGAAGATTTACAAGATATGTTCTTGGCGAAGGTCTAGAAAAAAGATCTGAAGATTTTGCAGAAGAAGTAGCAAAACAAATAAAAGGTTAATCTAAAAATAGTTTATAAAAATAAAAGGCTTTTCATTTGAAAAGCCTTTTATTTTTATTTAACCAGTTAATATTATAAGTAGCTGGTTAAATTTTATGTCTTGATAAAGTGTCATACTGTATTTTTTAAGGTTTGATTTTAATTCGAAAAATTCAACATAAATACGAACACCGAAAATAAACACTGTTTGTTTTTAAATGACAATACAGGATCTTTATTTTGTAAACCTTGTTTACTTTTTTGTTGGTTTTTGTTTTAATTAAAATATTAAACAGTAGGTAAGGAGTTTATAATGTCAGAATCATCAAACAAGGATAAGGTCTCAAATCTTGGATTAATAATGAAAAAAAGGCGTGAAGCTTTAAATAAATCCATAAGAGATATTGAGCAAGAATCAGGTGTTAGTAAAACATTAATATCTCAGTTGGAAAATGGACTTCGTGATAATGTTCCTAAGCTTTCAACTTTAAAAAAGATAGAAAAAGCACTTTTATATAAAAAATGTGAGTTGCAAAAAGTGGCAGGAGTTATTGAAAATAAAGAAGAATCTTCTGATGTAAATCCTAATTGGCAAGATGATTTAAGAATTTTCCTAGCAATAGATCTTGGGATGAATGCAGCTAATATCCAGCGCTCAATTCATTATATTCAGGGGCTACGGTTGGTGCAGGAAGTCGAAGAAGGTCAACTTGGCGAACGTTTTCCTGAGTTAAAGGATAAAATGGCTAAGCTGAGTCTTTAGAAATAGAGTATAAGTAATAAAAAGAAAGACAGTTATATTGCACCTGCTTTTCTGTGAATAAAATCTATAATAGTTATTTTCAATGCTTTTAACTATTATATCTAATGTTACATTTTTTAATCAAAGATAAATTAAGAGTTAAAAAATTTTTATTAGGGGTTTTAATGCAATAGTAATTAGCCAAAAAGGTCTCGAATGAACCCAATTACATTTAAAGGCAATACTCAGTTTAATGTTTTGTATTTTAGTGATGTGCACGCTAAAACAAACCATTTGTCGTCTTTTAAAACAGCTGTAGATACTTTTGAAAAAGAAAACAAAGGGCAGAATAATCTCAAATTGGCAGGTGGGGATTTGAACATGGATACTGCACTTAAGCCAAATTCTTTTATACTTAAAATGATGAACTTAATAGGCTTAGATGCCACTTGCGTGGGTAATCACGATCTGGAGGGCGGAAGTTTTTGGGCAGATGCAATAGAAAAAGCAAAACCTAAATTTAAGATTTTGTCTGCAAATTTAGAGTTTTTAAAGCCCAATAAGCTTGAAAATAAGATAGCTAAATCAACTATTATCAAAAAAAATGGTAATAAAGTAGGAATTATAGGGGTTTCGCCTTTAGATTATGAAAAACTTTCTTTCCATTCTACTTTTAATGACTTTGCAACGGTTCAAAACTTTGATAAAACAGTAAAATCGGTAAAGTCTGAAGTTAAAGAACTTGAGAAAAAAGGAATTGATAAGATCTTTTTGCTTGCACATACAGGTTTAAAATCTGCAGAGGGTTTAAATTATTATAAAAAATTGGCAGAAATTGGTGGGATCGACGTAATAATAGGTGGTCATGATCATAAAGAATTTAATTTTTGGCATAAAACAGATAGAGATGAGCCTGTAAAAATTGTTTCAGTAGGTTCTGCTGATGATAAAAATGTAATAGGGGAAGACTTAGATACTTTTGGTGTTTTGAAAGCTATTTTCGATGAAAAAGGTGTTTTGATTCCTGAAAAAACAAAGAGTCAGGTGGAGATAACAGATAGTTATCCTGTAAACAAAGAAATAGCGGAGCTGGAAGAAAAATATCTAAAAAATAATAAGGTAATTGCTAAAGTAGCAAAAGACATAAAATGTCTAAATAAATACACAGAGGAAAATCCTGTTGGCAGTTTGCTTGCTGATGCCATGTTATGGCTTGTAAATAAAGATACAAAAGGCAAAAAAGCTCAATTGGCACTTGTGAATTCGGGAACAATCAGGGGCGAATTTTCAAAAGGTGATTTAACTCTTGGAATGTTAAGACAGGCATTACCTTTTACTTCTTCTACTTTGATAAAAACAACTTTAAATAAAAAACAGCTTTTGGATACACTTAATTGGTGTGCAAAATCAACAGAATTGGCTAAAATTTCTCCCGGTATAATGCAAGTGAGCGGTATTAAATATGAAATTGATGCCGAAAATAAAGTTACTGATGTTTATCTTTTAAACGAAGATGGTTCAATATCGCAAGATTTGAAAGAACTTCCCGATGATTATGAGATGACTGTTGTTTATGATGAGTTTTTGGCAACAGGAGTGGCAGGTTTAACGGCTATGAAAAAAAATAAAAATGATCAATCGATAGAGCACTTTTCTGATAGTAACCAAAGTGCGTTGCTAAAATATATTGAAAGTAATTTTAAAGATAAGCCCGTAGAAGTTACAACAGGAAGAATACTTGTGAACATGCGACAAAAAGTTGCAGTGTAATAAAGACTAATATTTTGAAATTTCAAAGGTGTAATTAATGAATAAAGCAAATTTTTGCTTTATAATGAATCAATCTTGTGGATTAAAATTAATAAATTAAAATTTGGTATGAATCAGATATGAATAAAGGTTTATTAGATAAATATAAAAATCGCTCTGAAATTATAAAAGCTCTGGCTCATCCGGCGAGACTTTTTATGATTGATTATTTATCCGATGGCGAAAAGTGTGTTTGTAAGTTTGTTGAAGAATTGAAATTAGACCAATCAACTGTTTCAAAACATCTTGCCGTGTTAAAAAAAGCTAAACTTGTAGAATGCGAAAAAAGAGGACTAAATGTTTATTACAAGCTAAAATGTCCCTGTGTTTTAAATATTTTAGACTGTATTGAATCTGTAAATAAGCCATAATAATAGTATTGAAGGCAAAGGCGAGGAAAGATTCAAAAGACAAGACAATAGAAAAGAATCACATTCAAAAGAAAAAGGCTTTTTTAACACCCTTCTATTTTTACAATTTCCTTATCTTGATCAAGTTGAAATTTACTGTGTAGTGCTTTTACAACGTCATGAGCTTTATTTTTATCAACAAGACAGCTTATTTTTATTTCACTGGTGGAGATCATTTTAATATTAATCGCTTCTTCCGCAATAGCATCGAACATATCTGCGGCAATGCCCGGTCTATCAATCATTCCGGCACCTACGATACTGACTTTTGCGATATCTTCATCGATAATTATTTCTTTAGCTCCTAATGTATCTTTGATTTGATCTAAGACTTTTAAAGTCATATCAATATCAGATTCTGAGACTGTAAATGCAATATCTTTAGTGTTGTTAGCATTTCCGTGAGATTGAATAATCATATCAACACTGACGTTATTATTAGCCAAATATTTAAATACTCTGGCGGCATTACCGGGTTCATCACTAACATTTGTTATAGCGACTCTTACTTGAGATAAATCTGCTGCAACACCACTTACGGGTTTGTATATTTCCATTGAATCAACTCCTATTACAAGTGTTCCTGTATCATCGTGATTAAAACTGCTTCTTACTCTTAATGGTACATTAAATTGCTTTGCCGTTTCAACAGCACGTGGATGCAATACTTGCGCTCCTACTCGAGCAAGTTCCAGCATCTCGATGTATGATATTTCATTTAATCTTGAGGCACAAGGCACAACTCTTGGATCTGTTGTATAAACAGCATCGACATCGGTATAAATATCACACCTATCTGCATTTAATGCAGCTGCTAATGCTACAGCTGAAGTATCTGAACCACCACGACCGAGTGTTGTAATTTCACCTTCAGGAGTTACTCCCTGAAAACCTGCTACAACAATGATTTTATTATCATTTAAATGTTTTTTTAATTTGTCTGTTTTTATATCAACAATTCTTGCCTTGGAGTGAACGCTTTCGGTTATAATACCTATTTGAGTTGCATTCATACTAATTGCTTCGTAGCCTCTTGCTTGAATAGCCATTGACAAAAGAGCTATTGAAACTTGCTCTCCTGTGGTCAAAAGCATATCCATTTCTCTCGAACAAGGCTTAGGGCTTATTTCATTTGCCAACTGTGCAAGATAGTCTGTCGTTTTTCCCATTGCAGAGACTACAACGACTACTTTATGTCCTTTGCTATGCTCTTTTATAACTGCATTTGCTACGTTTTTAATTTTTGTTGAATCAGCAACTGATGTTCCGCCAAATTTTTGTACTACTATGCTCATGTTTTCTTCTTACACCCTATCTTCATCAGTGATCTCAGCTATTGTTTTATAATTACTAAGTTTGTTTAAATATTGCTCAACTCGCTCATTTATATTATCACGATCCTGTGGATATTTAGTTAAAATTTCCCTTATCGTATTTTCAAAATATCCAAAATCCCCCAATTTTGCTTTTATATAAGCAATTGCTATACAACTTTCGATATTATCTTTATCAATTTGTAAAACTTTTTCATAACGATTTAAAGCTATATTATATAATTCCGGATTAAAGTCTTCATCAGCCTTTTGCTTATAAAAGTTTGCTATTTCATACATAACATCAGTGTTGTTGGGGAATTTATCCAAGGTTTGTTTTAATAACGTTTGCGCTTCATCATATTTCTTCAATTTAATTAAAGTTTCTGCTTTAGAGGTATAGGCAGGAGTCATATTTTCATTAAGAGAAATTGCGTTATCAAATTTTTCAATGGCGTCTTTAAATTGTTGATTTTTAAACAGTACAATTCCATACATTAGATTTATTTCAGATGATTCATTATCGAGCTTATATGCCGTACGAATTTTCCTCAATGCATCTTTATTTTCACCAATATCACAAAGAGCATTAGCTAAATGCACATATGCAAAAGCAAAATCATGATGATATTCAACGGCTTTTTTAAATGATTCAATTGCTTTATTCGTTTTTTTATTTTGATAATAAGCCTTGCCTAAATTAAAATATACTTTTGTATTTTTTTTAGAATTATCAATTACCTTACTATAAAGGGTTATGGCTTTTTCAAATTCTTTAATATTAAAGTAAATATCACCAAGTAATGTCATAGCTTCAAGGTTTTTGGGTTCTTCTTTTATTAATACTTCCAAAATGTCTATAGCTGTTTGATTTCTACCAATTTTAAACAATGATAAAGCCAAGTGATAATTTGCCAATGATTTATTTTCGTCAATTTTTAATGCATTATTAAACTTTTTAATCGACTCTTCATATTGTTCATTTTCTTGTAATGCAATACCCCAAGAAAAATCAAGTAAAGAATGATTTGGATTTAATTTTTCAGCCATTTCATAGCAATCAAAAGCTTTTTCAAAGTCATTTAATGCTACAAGAACTTCTCCTAGATTTATATAGCCTTCGGGCTTTGCCGGGTTTAGATCAATTGCTTTTTTACCTTCAAAAAAGGCTTCTTTAATCTTACCTGATTTTAAAAGCACCATTGAAAGATAATAAAAAGCATCGGCATTATCAGGTTGAGCTGTTGAAATGGTTGTAAATTTTTCAATGGCTTCAGGATATTTTTCTAACTCTGCAAGAATAATTCCCCATAAAAACATAGCATGTAATGATCTTGGGTTTATAGAAAGAGCTTTTTTGAATTTTTCTTCCGCTTGAAGTCGTTTTTTTTGCCTTGCTAAAGCAATACCCCAATTGATATAAACATCAGGGTCTTTTTTATTTATTTTTATTGCTTCGGCATATTTTTTTTCAGCTTCTTCAATATCTCCTAATTCAACTAATGCAGCACCCCAAAGAGAAAATGCCTTGGAGTATCCAGGATCAATTTTTAAAGCTTCGATAAATTTTTCAACAGCTTCTTCGTAACGAGATTTTTTAGCAAGAGCAACTCCCCAATTAACAAAACTTTCAGGAGTTTTATATGCCATTTCACTTGATGATTGAAATTTTTCAATCGCATCATCCAAATTTCCTTGAACTGCTAAGGCTATTCCCCAATTAACATAAGCTTTGGTCGGAATACATATGTCTTTTGCAGTACTTTTATAAAAGATTACTTTTTTATTAACATCGGAAATTTTATTTATTATTGTTTTTATGAAACCAGACATAGCTCTTCTTTAATTAAAGTATTCATTGTAATTAGTTTACAATAAATTTTCAAAAATTACTACATTCTTCGTGTGTTTAATAGCGAATCTATAACTTCTCTAAAAGCTCCATTTCCAGCTGGAGCTTTTGTTGTTATTATATTTTCAATGTTTTTAACCTTATAGTTGGCGTCAGGTACTGTAATGGCAGTTCCTACATACTTAAGAGCTTCGATATCATTTATATCATCGCCTATATATAAAACAGCGGAAGGACTTAATGAATACTTTTCAATAATGTTTTTGACTACAAAAATTTTATCTTTAATTCCTTGATGAACATCTTGAAGGTCAAATTTATTTGCAATAAAATCAACAACTTTATTTTTTTCGCCTGAAACTATTGCAACCTTATATCCGTTTTTAACTGCCAAAGAAATTCCCATTATATCTTTAAAATTAACTTTTTTTGACTGTTCTTCAGAAACGGCTGAAACGTATAAAAATCCATCAGTAATAACACCATCAAAATCTGTTATTATAAGTTTTATATCTTTACTTAAACTAAGCATTTATAGTTTTCTTTACTCTTCTTAGCTTCTCAATAATAGGCAGTTCACTTTCATAGACTTTTTTAACGCCATCCCCTTTAATTAAAGGTATTTGTTTAATATCTCGTACCAGTCTGTAAAGTCCTTCCGGTTCAAGACTAGCAGCATGGTCGGTACCCCATAAGGTTCTGTCAATTGTGATATGACGCTCTATAGAACAAGCTCCCATTGTGGCTGCTACTATAGAAGGCATTATACCTCTTTCATGTCCACTAAACCCTATTGGACAATTATAGCGATCTTTTAAAGTGTTAATAGTATTTAAATTCATTTCAATATTTTCAGTAGGGTATGTAGAGGTACAATGATATATTACCAGATTTTCTTCCCCTAATATTTCAACAGCGTGATCAATTTCTTCAATGGTGCTCATTCCTGTTGAAAGCAAAATAGGCTTACCGGTTGCTTTTGTGTGTTTTAATAGATTATCATCTGTCAATGAGGCTGAAGCTATTTTGTAGCAGCAAGGATCGAATTGTTCGATAAAATCTACAGAAGCTTCATCCCAGCAAGATGCAAACCACAAGATACCTTTGTTCTTACAATATTCGTCTATTTCTTTGTATTCTTCATATCCAAACTCAAGCCCTCGTTTTAGATCTCCGTTTGTATCACCAAATGGATTTGGACGGGGTCTTTCAAGTTCCTCTTTTGTATAAACAACTTCTACAGTTCTTTTTTGGAATTTAACAGCATCACAACCAAAAGTAAAAGCAACATCTATTAGCTTTTTTGCCAAATTTATATCGCCATTATGATTTATTCCTATCTCGGCAATAAAAAAACATTTTTTCTTATTGCTAATATATTTATCGCCTATTTTTACTTCTGCGTGCATGAAAACTCCATTTCATTAAAAAATTACATTATTTTATCTTATCACAAGAAAAAGTACTTCTACATGGGTTAAATAAATTAAAATCAAGCTTAATTTTTTAAATAATCTTTATAAAGATCAAACACTTCATCGGAAGATTCTTTTTTTGTTTTATCTGTTTGTTTCAAGTTTTTAGGTCTTTCTTCGTATTGTTTTTGAATTACTTCAACCTCTTTATCGGAAATTTCTGCAAGAAGGTTTATATTACTTGAAGAACTGCCGATGACAAGTTTTTGACCATTTACTTTTATCAAATGTACACTTTTTCCTTGACCAAGGTTTGCAGTAGAAAGAATACTTATATTATCAAGATCTTTAAAATCCCCTTTTAATACAGCCTTTGGAAGGTATTTATTAAATTTAACAAAGGTCCATAGAGCAATAAATATAAGAATTATTGTCATTGCTAAAGAAGATACCAATGACAATAAATTAGGTTTTATTGAATCCTTTTTTGTCGCTTCATTAATAAGCTGGCTTGATTGACTTAAAACTTGAGAGTCGTTAATTGAAGCAGGAGGAATAACTCTAATATTATTTGTTTCATTATTTTTTATATCCGGCAATGACTCAGCATTAACCATCGGCATTAATACAACCAAAGCTAGAAATATTGAAACGTAAATTATATTTTTAAATGTAATAAATTTTTTAAACAAGATTAATTTCCTTATACTTCTTATCATATAAGAAAATTATACTTGATTAACACCTAAAAATCTATGTTGTTAAGAGTTTTATGAAAGAACTTTACCTATTGATTCTAAAACTCTTTGCGGTTGAAAAGGTTTTACAATAAAATCTTTTGCCCCGGCTTGTATAGACTCAATTACCATTGCTTGTTGTCCCATTGCTGAGCACATAACAATTTTTGCTTCGGGATGTTTCCCCATAATTGTCTTTAATGCTTGAATACCATCACATTCAGGCATTGTGATATCCATGGTTACTAAATCCGGGATCAGCTCATCATATTTATCGATAGCCTCTTTACCGTTAGCGGCCTCTCCTACTATTTCATATCCATTCTTAGAAAGGATATCTTTTAACATCATCCTCATAAAAGCAGCATCATCTGCAATAAGAATTTTTGACATATTATCTATTTCCTCCTAATAAAGTTTCAGGTTGTCCTATACTCCTTACATAAATATTGCCGGTTGACACTTCAACTCGTAATGTTCTACCCTTATTACCACCCGTATCAAAAGCATTTAGCTTTAATCCGGCTTTTGTTAAAGCCGATTTAACTGCAATATTATTCCTTGTTCCTATATTCAAGACATTACTGCCTTTTTCAATGGCAAACATTTGCGCCCCTCCCGCAATAACAATCTTTAAACCGGATTTAGAAGCGCCGGCTTTAGTTAATTGCCTTAATAATTCAGGTATCGCGGTATCTGCGTACTTGCCCAGCATTTTTATTTCTTTTTTTGTTGTCGTGCTATCAGGTAATACAACATGAGCCATGCCAGCGATTTTAGATTTTTGATCATATAATATTAACCCTATACAAGAACCAAGCCCCGGAGCCGCAAGAACTGCCCCCGGTGCTTTCGATATTTTTATTTCGCCCATACCAACGTTTATATTTGCCATTTTTTATTGTTTTCCTCTAAAAAAGTCCAAAAGCTTAGTCAATGAATCTTGCTCAAGCATTAATACATAATTTGCTTCAATAGTTTGATCATCAACAGTTAAAGTAGTTTTTATAAATACTGTTCTATCTGCCACATCTAACATTGAAGAAACAATAGAATCTGTTAATGCACCTATCATATCGTGTCCTATACAAGGAGTTGTAATATCAATAAGCTCATCAATCATTGTCGCTATTGCTCCTACATATGAACCCGTTATGATATTTGATACTTCTGACATAACAGATTGCATATCAATATCCATACCCATTGAAGCTATTTTATGAAGTTTATGAGCATCGCCATCTCTTAAGATAAAGAAAATATGCCCTTTTAAAGCTTCTTTTACTTCAAGAAATATTCCTGTTCTAACTGTTTCCGCTCCACCAAGTTTCTCAGCTATTTGAGTTAAATGACAAAGTTCAACCTCAGGCACATCAAGATTTACCCTACGCCCTAATATTTGAGATAAAGCAGTAGCAGCATTTCCTGATGCAATATTTCCGATCTCTTTTAATACATCAAGATCATATGTAGATAAATCCACCTCAACCATTTACTAGACCTGCTATTTGATTAACTTCTTCACTTAGTTCTACTATTTCTGAAACCAATTCTTCAATTACTCCCGGTGCCACAGGAATATTAAGTTTTTCTAATGTATTCATTTCAATTTTATACATCATTCCATCACTTCCAATACCTGCACCCAGCATCATTGTTAAAACATCAGCCACATGTACTATTGAAACAAGCACAGGATCTTTTTTTGCATTACCCGGAGTATGGTGATATTTTATTGATTCAACAAGACCACAAGGGAAATTCCATTTTTCGGCAACTTTTCCACCTATTTCAGAATGATTGAACCCAAGCGTTTTTTCTTCCGCCTCAGAAAAAGTTATATTAGAATTATTAACTTCTTGAATTATATCGTCATAACTTTCACTCACATACTCATGAATAATCAATTTACCAATATCGCGAAGCAGCCCCGCAGTAAAGGCGATTTCAGGGTCGTGATAATTGCATTTTTTTGCAAGATATCTTGCATAAACAGCGCAACTTATTGAATTTTCCCAAAGAGCTCCCTTTGTAAGGTCATACCCTTTAACCTCTTTATTTAGCATTCCTTGAGATATGGCAAGGAATACAAGACTTTTAAGGGTTTTGAAACCTAAGCGAGGAATAGCTTCTTTTATTGAAGCTATTTTTTTAGAAAATCCGTATTGTGCTGAATTACATAACCTTAATAGCTGGGTTGTCAATGCAGGATCCGTTGAAATAATTTTTGCCAGTGATTGAGCATTAACATCCGGATTATCCAGCTCTTTTGCTACCATTATGGCTACATTAAAAACCTCAGGTAGTTTATCAATTTTATTCGCTATTGTGTCAATTTGATTTTGTCGCATAATTTAAAACTTCTTATTTACTTAATTCTGACTCTTTTTCCATCATTTTGATAGAATCGGTGAGTGATGAAATACCTTTTAAATTCTGTGTTTCTGTAACGGTTAAAAGTTTTTGAGGGTTAAGTAGAATTAACAATTTATCCAAATGTTTTCCTACTCCCCATAGAAAATCTGTGTCAACACCCATATCCATAGGTGGAGGCTCAATATTACTGACTTGTAAGTGCACAACTTCAGACACAGAATCTACAATTAAACCCACTGTTTCTTCTTTTAGCTCAAGGATCATAATCCTAGATTCGTCTATATTAATATTTGTGTCAATTTCAAGACTAAATTTCTTTTTCCCATCAATAACAGGAATAATATGTCCTCTTAAATTTATTACCCCTTCTACAAATTCAGGTGATCTTGGGATTCTTGTAGGAGATTGGCGCATTATAATTTCTTGCACATCTGTAATAGGAACCGCATAGTCTTCTGTTCCCAGCTTGAAGACTATCATTTGAATATCCTTTTCTCCGGACTTTAAAAGCTTATCTAACATACTATTCTCCTATGTTTTAAAATAAAGCGTTTACATTCAATATTAAGGCTACTTTACCATTACCCAGCGTTGTAGCGCCTGAAATAAAATTGCCTGAACTTAAGTTTTTGTTTATTGGTTTTATAACTACCTCTTGTTGTCCTATTAATTCTGAAACAATAACCCCTAAATATTTATTTTGACATTTTACTATAACTACTGTCAAAGGTTCATCATTATTTTGTTTTTTTGTTTCAACATTCAGAACGTTATTAAGCCTTACAAGCGGTAATGTATGTCCCCGTAGAACAATCACTTCCTTGTTCTGCACATTTTTAATTTCGTTTGTTTTGATATCAATTACTTCACTAATATAATTTAGTGGTGTAGCATAGATTTCTTCTTCTACTTTTATAAGCAATGCCTGAACAATAGCCATTGTCGATGGTAAGCTTATTATTATAGTTGTACCTTCACCCACTTTTGAAGAGATACTGACATTTCCACCCAGAGAGTTAACTTTTTGTTTTACAACATCCATTCCCACGCCTCGACCTGAAATATCAGTTGCAACTTCGACTGTTGAAAATCCCGGAGCAAATATTAACTCAAGGGTTTCTCTTTCGTTAAAGGTTCTTGCTTGTTCGTTTGTAATTATACCTTTTTGAATTGCTTTTGCGAGAATTTTTTCCGGATTTATACCTCTACCGTCATCAACAACTTTTATCATGATGTTATCGCCTTCATTAAAAGCAGATAACTCTAAAGTTCCTTTGGCTGCCTTTCCTGCCTGAATTCTTTCTTCAGGTTTTTCCAGCCCATGATCCAAAGAATTTCGAATAAGATGTACCAGTGGGTCGCCTATTTCATCTACCACAACACGGTCTATTTCAGTTTCTTTTCCGGTTATTTTAAGGTTTATGTCTTTATTTTGACTTTTTGAAATATCACGAACAAGCCTCGGGAATCTATTAAAAACTTGCTCAATTTGAACCATTCTAAGTTTCATAACAATTTCTTGGATATCAGTTGTGATATTTCCCATAAGTCCTATGGCGCTGGAAAGTTCATTCACATTAAGATCAGTTGAAAGCTCGGATATTCTCGTTCTATTTATAACAAGCTCCCCAACAAGATTCATTAGCTTATCAAGCCTATCTGCATTAACTCTTATCGTTTGAGGGACAACTTTTGTCGGTGATTTAACTTGAGCTGTTTGTGAATCGTTTTTAACTTCTTTAATTGTTTCACTTTCACTTGATTGTTGTTCTTCAGGTTTTCCAATACTGTTAATATCATTAGCTTTAATTTCTTTGATTTTAATTTCTTTTAATTCGGAAATTCCATTTAAAGCTTTAAGGATCTCGTCATTAGATTTTTGAGTTACAAGAAATAATTTAAAATCACTTTCAAATTCACCTTGTTCAAGATCTTCAACTGAAGGAGTTGCTTTTAATATTTCACCAAATGATTCAGAGGCATTAACAACCATATAAGCTCTAGCAGCAGGCAAAACACAATCTTCTGTTACAGTTACAAAGATCTCAACAATTTTAAGCCCTTGTTTAAGAGCATTTTTTATAGCTTCAATTTCATATTCATTAAAATCATTTTTTTCAGGTTCTATTTTAACTGGTGCTTTATTTATGCTTAATTCAATTTGCTTTAGCTCTTTAACTAAAGAATTGATTTCATTTTGTTTATCTTTATAAGTGCCGTCAATTACAAGTTCTACAAGCTCTTCCAACTTGTCTAAACATTTAAATAAAGTATCAACAACTGATGAATTGGCTTCTAAATCACCGCTTCTCATTGGATCCAGGACATTTTCCATATGATGAGTCACATCAGCTATGTCATTATAACCCATTGTTCTCGACATACCTTTTAAAGTGTGAGCCACTCTAAATATATCGTTTAAAAGATCCAAGCTGTCCGGATTTTCCTCTAAAAGTAAGAGACTTTCATTTAATTTTTGAAGGTTTTCTTTTGATTCGTCAATGAATATGCCCAGATATTTATCTATTTCCACGATTTACTCCCAATTACATTAGAACTTGCAATAAACAATTATTTAAATTATACAATCTTAATATTAAATTAGTTTTGTTTCTTAGAAAAAAATTAATATTTCGATTAAGTTTTGCTTGAACTTTTATTTTACTTCTTACAAAATACTTTATCAAGGAAGTGAAGTGTTTTGTGTAGAATTCATACCTTTGAGATTTTCAATAATTGAAAAAGCCTGATTTTAAGAAATATTATAAAAGTTTTTATTTTGTTACTTTTTTTTATGATACAACATTAATCTTGTCGATAGTTTTTTTTGTTTAATAAATTTAAAAAAACTTTATATAACAAAAACCATGCTTTTGATAATATTATACAAAGAAAGTAATTACAAAAGCATTTTAAAGAGATGGCTTTTTTGAAAATTGAACTTACATACGCTTTTTTATTTTTGTTATTGGCTATTTTATTATTAGTCTCATTATTTTTTGGGATTCTTTTAATAAAACTTTACAAAATGTATATTCAGCAGCGAAATTATCTTGGCGTTATTTCAAGTGCAGCAAAATCTGTTAGATACGGCAATTTGTCAAAAAGAATAAAAATAGATAATGATGATAAAATAAGCAAAATTTTTGAAAATATAAATAAAATGATAGAGTCTTTAGAAGATAGAGAAGAGATGGTTAAAGCCTATCAAATAGAACTGGAAGAACAAAAAGAATTTTTAGAATCTATTTTTAATGCCCTATCCGATGGACTTGTTAGAACTTCTGAAGATTTTTCTATTTTAGGAGTGAATCCAACTGTTTTGCAGTGGTTAAACAAAAATGAATCCGATGTTTACGGTAAAAAATTCTTTGATTTTTTTAAATTTAAGAACCAAAAAGAAAATTATGAAGATTTTTCCAGCATAGTCTCTTTATCTTCAAAAGAAATGATTTTAGATGAAAGTTTTAATAAAAATAGCATTTATGATGCTAATATCTGCTGTTTAAATCATGAGCCCGGTAACTCAAACTTTGTAATATCTTTGCGTGATATTACAAAAGCAAAAGAATTGGACAATTTAAGAGATGACTTTGTTGCTACTTTATCACACGATTTGAGAGTTCCGATAATCGCCGAATCTAACACCCTTAAGCTTTTATATAAAGGTATTTTTGGGGGATTAGAAATTACTCAAAAAGAGGCTATAAGGAATATACTTCAAAGTAATAATGATCTTCTCAGGCTTGTAAACAGCCTTCTTGATACTTATAAATTTGAATCGGGGAAAAGTGAGCTTGAAAAAAAACAAATAAACCCAAGTAAGTTAATAAAGGAATGCCTTGCAGAATTTGAATCTATGGCAAAGACTAATTCACAAACCCTTGATAGTGACGTACAAAAAGATTTGCCCAAAATATGCGTTGATAGAAATGAATTAAAAAGAGTATTAAGAAATCTAATAAGCAATGCCATTACTTTTACCCCTAAAAAAGGGTCTGTGATAATTAAAGCTAATAAAACAAATAATGAGCTGATTGTCGAAGTAAAAGACGATGGAAGAGGTATTAATAAAGAAGATAAAGACAAAATATTTGATAGATATTATTCAAGCGCAAAAAAATTCAGGAAAGTAGGAACCGGGCTCGGATTATATTTATCAAAAAAAATTATCGAAGGACACGGTGGTAAAATATGGGTAGAAAGTGAGAAGGGACAAGGAGCTTCTTTCTTTTTTGCTATACCTTATTTTAACAGTTCATTAAAATAATTGTTAAAGATTATTCCATAAGGGTTTAATCCGTTGTCTTTTTGTCTATAATATCTATAGGAGCTTTTGTCTTCTTATAGAAAGAGATTGTGAATTAACTACAGGAAAATTTGTGTTAAAAACAGAAGAAATAAGTATATTAATAGTTGAAGATCATGCCCTAACTCGCTTCGGGCTTAAAACTGCATTTGATACGCTTAATTTTATAAAAGAAATAATAGAAGCAGAAGATGGTGAGTCGGGAGTTCAATTAGCAAAAGAAATTGAACCCGATATAGTTCTTATGGATCTAGGGTTGCCGGGTATTAATGGAATTGAAGCAACTAGGCAAATTAAGTCATTCAACACAGATACAAAAGTGATTATATTAACTTCTCATAATAATGAAAACGAAATATGGGCCGCTTTAGGAGCGGGAGCAAACGCTTATTGCCTTAAAGATATAGAACCTGAACGATTAATGCAAGTAGTGGAATCTGTTAGTGATGGTGCCGCTTGGCTTGATCCGGCAATTGCAGGAGTTGTATTGCAAGGACTATCTTCAAGTACACCTATTCAAAAAAATAAAGAAGCTATTTTTGAGGTAAACGGAGAAAAAGTTCAGCTTACAGAAAGAGAAACAGAAGTATTAAGACTTATTGTGGATGGATTCAGCAATGCAGATATTGCTGAAAAGCTATATGTAAGTATACATACAGCTAAAGCTCATGTGTGTAATATACTTCAAAAATTATCTGTGGATGATCGTACGCAAGCTGCAATAAAAGCTTTAAAGGGCGGTATTGTATAAATACTGATTATTTAAAAGCAGAGAAATCTTCACCTAGTTGTTGATTTGCTGTTTTTTGTGTCATTGGTCCTTTTTCTTGAAGTATTTGAACAGCTTTTTTAAGTTTATTGACTAGGTTTTTCTTGTTTATTCCCTTTGCATTCATTGCTTTTAAAAGTGCGTCGGCAGTGTTTAAGCCATAGCCTTTTGAAAGTTGAGAGAAGAAAGTTTCTTCATAGTTCGACGGGATTCTTGCTCTCCAATTTTCAGGGTTAAATTTTTGATCGTTAAATTTTGACTTAAAGCCCATTGCATCAAACACTGTAAAGAAATTGTTTTTAGTTGTAAATAATTCAGAAAATTTAGCTTTCATAAAGTCAAATTTATCTTTTATTTCAAGATTTAAATGCCTTTGTAAAGTTGATTTTTGCTCTTCCATTTTTGTATCTGCAATTTCTTCCAAAGGTGCATCATCGTGGGTACCCAATCCAAAAATAAAGTTTTCTTCTTTTAATCCTTCTTTTTTATAAAACTCAACACTGCCCCAACTATCGTGTTGATATACTGAATGCTGAATTTGAGTTCGACCTGCCATAATCGGATCTTTATAATCAACACTACCACCGAGCATTTCAAGGTTTATTTTTTCGCTATCATAGTTATCTCCTTGAATTCTTTTAACTGATTCATCCATAAACTCAAGAAGTTTTGTTCCCATATAGGTTTGATTGTTAACGTCCCCATCTTCACTGCACAAATATGGCTTTATCAATTGCCAGGCGGCGTCAATTCTGGCTCCGTCATATTTACTGAAAAACAAATCGAATTTTTTTCTTAACAATACACCCGCTTCACCCGGATTTTCAACATCTCCGATTTTTTCAAAATCCAAAGCAGGCAATCCCCAGTTTATTGGACCATCATCGCCCTGGCAACCGTAGAAAGAGTCAGGTTTAAACGCAGATTGGAAAGCCCAGCTTTCTCTTGGTGAAAAACCAATTAAACAATCACCGGCAATTTTAATATTACCCAGTTCTTCTCTGGCTGTTTTTTGTTGTTTATCTGCTATAAATTGACAAAATTCGTGAAATTTTATATCTTCGGTGTATTTATTTTCTAATTCTAAAATTCTTTCTTTTGTTTTATTTTGATCAGCTTTTTTTGAAAAAAGATTTTTATCTAATTCATTATCCCAACTTTTCCAGTAGTCAGATCCGTGTTCTTTACCTAAAACTTCGTATAGGCAATCTCTTTTAAGCCAGTCATTACCTTTTTTAGTATTAGTTTGAACAAATTCATTAAATTCAGCTTTTAAAACTAAGTCATTATTTAGTTTTTCAAAGTTTTCAAAAGCAGTTTTCAGAATCTGTTTTTTTGTATTAAAAACATGTTCAAAATCAGTTCTAGATTCAGCTTTTTTGGCATTATCTCCTTTAAGAATTGCCTTTTTATAGTCTTTTGGTGACAAAATATTTTCATATTCATTTGAAGTTAGTCTTTTTAAGTCGATAATGTGGTCTCCCACAGCAAAAGCGGAGCCACTAAAAGGAGAGAGATTTCCTTGGGTGATAATTCCCTGAGGTCCAAGCTGAATGGTATTCATTCCAGTCATAGCGCTCATAAATTTATAAAATTCAACTGCATTTTTAGAAAAAGAACTGCCAATACCTGTATTTTCTCCTTTTACGGAAGGTACAGAAACATCAAAACAGACCATGGAGGTGTTTTTTACCCCCAATTCATTTCTTGCTTCTGAAATAATTTTTTTGTACTCTTCTTTTTCTTTTTTTGTAAAAGCTCGACCAAAGCTTAAAGTGTTATTACCACCTATTTGCATTAAGAAAAAAGACCTCGTTAAATTTATTTTATATAAGTTTTACAAGTAAGCTAGAAATGATAAATTGCCTTTTTAAAGTAAATTGTTAAGTAGTATTAAAAAAATAAGTGTTTTTTTTACATGTTTAGCAAATTTTTATTTATCCTAGTTTTATATCTATTATAGGAAAATACTTGTAAAAATTGAGGCAAACTTAAATTGAACGTAGATTCAGTAGCACATAATAGAGTTACAGCAAATAAAATTAATCTTAAACAAAGACCACAAGTTAATTTTAAGGGTGGTCTTAATTCTGTTGCAGATACAGCAACGGATGTAATTACAAAATCAATGAAAAGTATCGAAAAAGGAGGCTTTTTTGCCGAATTTTTAGCTATTGATTTCTTTGGGATGATTTTGCCACGTGTGTTTCAAGCCTTAAATCGAAATAAAGAAGAACTTGGTCATTTAAACTATGATGCCGCTACAGAAGAATTTTTAAGAGAAATTCTAACGGGACCCGGCATGTTATTAATACCTTTAACTGTATTGGCTACATCAGGTAAAACTATTGGTAATAGTGCAAAAATTTCACGTAATGTAATCTGTGAAATGGAAGATGTTACTAAAAATGCCTGCAAACGTTTTACAAAAGAGGGTAATAAAAAAGAATTAAACAGAATATTCTATGAAGAGCTCTTTAATAAATGTACTAAAGATGTTGAAGCATCTCCTGTAAATGCTAAAAAAGCTCAAAAACAATTTGTGGAAAAATTAATCAAACTAGAAGAAGAATGTTCTCAAAATAATGGATTTTTAAAGAACGTTGCAAATCGATATAAAAATGTTGTAAAAAAATTATCAGGACAAGAAATTCCTGTTGATCGAACAAAAGTTTTAAAAGGTGAATTAACAGGACTTTTGACAAATTATCGACAACAACATGGATTAGTTCAAAGTTCTACTGAAATGAAAATAAGCAAGGAAGTTACTCGAGGAGTAGGTGACCTTATTGATGATGCCGTTAACTTTGCTTCTGATTCAATAAAACGAGTAAAACAATCAATATCATCTGAAAACATTGAATCAGTTGTATCTAAAGTAGTAAAACGAGCTGATAATTCAAGAAAATTTGTTACAGGAACAGCTTTTGCAGGTATTGTGGCTTTCTTATATATTGTGCCTAAAATTTATATAAGAAACAAAGAATACCCGGGTTCTGCCGGATTAGAAAATAAAGGTGCAAAATCTAATCAAAAAATAAATTTAAATGAATTACCTTTAGCTTCAGCTAGAGCAATGGAATTTTTAAGAAAAATGAGCGGAGGTCAAAAATGATTATTAATAATGTAAAACAAAATAATCTACCTTACGCTCAAAAACAAGCTCAAGTATCTTTCCAGGGCGGAAGTAGTTTTCTGAAAAATATTTCCGGAAAAGCAGGAGATTTAATACCGGCTAAAGTTGGTAATTTTACAGAATTAACCAGCAATGCCTCATTGACAAGAAAAGCGTTTTTAGCATTATCTTTGGTATTCATCTTGGGCGGTAGATATTTTAACGCAAGAAATTCAGATGAAAGACGAGAAGTTCTAACAAGAGATTTATCTTCTATCATAGCTGCTATTTACGCAGTACCTGTAATGAAAAACGGTTACGCAAAAATGAATGCAAAAACAACAGGAGTACCGGTTGCAGATCAATCTATTGCCAGCTCTTTACAGCTAAAAAATTGGTACACAAATGTTGATAAAATGAAAAACGGTGTTGTTTCATTTGCAGAAAATGTTGATAACTTAGGTGGAAACGTAAAAAAATGCTTCAATGAAATGGGTGAAGAATTTTCAGAACAACTTGGTAAAATCTTTAAAAATGGCGAAGTGCCTGAAAATAATAAAGAAGTTATAAAAGTTTTGCAAAAAGCTAAGGCTAACAAAACACTGCAAAGTGCTATAAATGTTATTGAAAATGCATTTAAGGCTGATAATGGATTGTTGAAAAAAGCAACTAAATTAAAGTCAATTCCTGAATTTGCTGCTATAGCAGCTACGGCAGGTTTGTTGGGCGGTTTAATTCCTTGGATTAATATTGTAACTACCAAACATTTGCACGCTAAAAAAGAACAGCAAAATGCTCCTACAATGGAAGATGCATGCCAGCAATTCTTTGCGCAAAAATCTGTACAACAAACTAAAAAAGTTTAAGCTTTTTTAGTTCTGCAAAACTCTTTGCTTAATGTTTTGCTCTACGCTAATTAGTGCATCGTTGCCAACCAATTGTTCCAGAGTTGTTCTTTTATTTAAAAGATCTTGTCTTGCTTGATATTGCAAGTCTAAAGCTTCTCTATAAAAAGCATCTGCAACTGCTAATTTTGCAGGGGAAAGTTTTTGAGCCGCCTGATAATAATCATGCCGGTTAACCACCAATTTATCGGTAAAATCCAATATTTTCACAGCTGTAATATAATCAAAATAATATCTTACGAGTTTTTCTTGCAGGTTATCGATTTCCTTAGCAAGAATTACAAGATCCGCATCTGTTACTTGCGTGAGTTGTTTGTTTAAAAGCTTATCATCAGTTAAAGCAGTACCTAAAATTCCGCCACCTATTAAAGCGCCACTTGCGGCAATGGGATTATTTGCCGTACTTCCTACCATGCTTCCTACACTTGCGATTGGAGATAAGATTTTTTTCACCATACTTTGATCAACTTTTTCACCTTCCGGATTAGAAAGTTTATAAACTGCAAATTTTATGGTTTCACTTTTTTCAGCAGCGCAACCCCACAAAACCCTAAGTTCATTTAATAACGCTTCTTTTTCAAATTCCATATCTTCAGATATTTCAAAAGCAATTTTTTTCATATCCAAATCTGCATAAGTAAAATTCCCACCGATTTTGGTTGGCGAATTTTTTTGCGTTTTATTAACGTTAGATACAGGATGAAAATTGTTTTTTTTGATTTCTTTTTCTAATTGCCCTTGAGGATTTACTCTAGGCAATGCCGGTTTTATCCAAGCCCCATCCATAACAGAAGCATAGCTTTGAAGAGAAAATGAATATGCAATTATAGTAGCTATAATAGTTTTATTTTTCATTGTTCACCTTTTTGTTATTTTTTTCAAAACCTTCATCATTATTAAAAGCTAGCCCTGAAACTTTTGACAAATTAAGGTTCGAGACTACTTCTGCACCGGCAAGTCTTTCAAGTTCGATTCTGTAATTTTTGATTTTTTGAACAAGTCTGATTTCTTGCATTTTTTGTTTATCATACATTGCAGATGTAACTATAATGCTTACATCATCCTTTGATTTTAATGCATTAGAATAATTTCGATTATGAACCAAAAGCTTCTTGCGACAATCCCTTAACGCCTCAATAGAGCTTTTATATTCATAATAATTATTTATAAGTTTATCTTGTAAGTCTTCTATAAGACCTGCTAATTGTATTAACTCAGTATCAGTAAGGGGCATTTCTTTTGGCATTGTTTTTTTTTGAATAACCCTATTTGCAAGACTTCCTGTTGCAAAACTTGCTGTCGAAAGTGCACTGTCGGCTCCAAAAGCAGAAGGCAAAAAAGATACACCGTTAATCAAAGTAGATACGGTTCTTGCCATTAAAGAGGAGTGCAATCGTCTTTGCTCAGGCGGCATTGCAAGTTTTTTTAATGCAAATTTTATAATAGAATTTCTTGATACCGTAGATTCCCATAATATTTTTATGTCTTCTACATCTTTTTTCTTTTGGATTACAAAAGCTTCTTTTAGTGATTTTTCATTTTCGATAAATTTTCCATCTATTTTTTTGCCTTTATTGCTTACGTTTATTTCATGTTTTTCGGTATTATTTAAGTTAAGATCAATTATTTCTTGCTCTTTTATATTATTCAAATTTATAATTTTTTCTTCATTTGCAGCAAAAGAAGAAGGCGTAAAACCAATATTAATTGCCGAAACAACGAAAAGGAGTAATAATTTATTTTTCATAACCATTTCTTTTCTTAGATTTTATTTACCTTTTATCTTGTAATAACTTTATACCACATAATAATAAAAGCGAGCATAGGTATTTAAGATTTTACCCGGTTAGCCCGCTTGGTTTAGTTTAGTTATATATTATTTAAAATTCGTAACTCAGATCAGAATCTTGATCATCATTTAAACTTGCTAAATCAGCTATATATTCAGGATCAAAGTTTCCCGGTAAATTATCATCATCAGGCCAAGTTGTTGATCTATCAAAATTACACATAGACATATTTATTGACGATGTAAAATCGGAACCTGCAAGATTTGCTTCAGAAAAATCAGCACCACTAATATCTGCTTCAGAAAAATCCGAATTATTAACAAATGCACTGTTGAATTTAGCCCCATTAAGAGCAGATTCTAAAAAACTGCATTCATTTATATTTGCACGTGCAAAGTTTATTGAATCTAATTCGCTACCTGTAAAATTCATATTCATAAGGTCTGTTTCACTAAAGTCACAACCTGATAAGTCCATTTTACTAAAGTTAACATCACTAAGTTCCAATCCGGAAAGATCAACTTCAGAAAATTCTAATAATTTTACTTGATCATAACTTCTTTGTTCATTAAATTCTTGAACACTACCGTTTTTTAACAATGCAACTAGTTCTTCTTTTGATTTAGTCATCAATCCACCTCTTTTTAGCTATATTAATCAATCAACTTCATCTGCATTGCAAGCAGTACTGCCTGCGTCCTGTTTGTAACATTTAACTTTTTAAAAATACTATTTAAGTGCGTTTTAACTGTAACCTCTCTGACGAAAAGTTTTTCTGCAATTTGGTTATTATTATCTCCTCGTGCTACAAGTTTTAATACTTCTTTTTCTCTTGCAGTAAGAGGCGAAATAGGCTCACTTGAGGTAAAGGGAAGATCCATCGACTTTGCCTGTTTTTGAGACCAAGTGGATCGTCTAAGTAACGCTTCTATTCTAGCAAGAAGGTTTGGAAGTGCAAACGGTTTTACTATATAATCATCAGCACCAAATTTCAAGCCCGAAACTTGTTTTTGCTCGGCATCAACAGCTGTTAACATTATGATAGGAATATTAGTAAATTTTTCATTACTTCTAATATTTTTTAAAGTTTCCCAACCATCCATATTAGGCATCATTACATCCAGTATTATTAGATCAAATTTTTGATCCCCTTTTAGTAAAAATTGAAGCCCTTGTAGCCCATCATTAGCTACTTTTACTTCATACCCATACATTGGCAACACATCATTAAGATATTTAGGATTATCGTCTATTACTAAAATTTTTGCTATTGATGACATATTTAATCTCTATTCTATTATTTACTACTTTTTGATAAAACAAATTATAGCAGTATTTTTAGAATAACGAAATACTTTAAGCTCCAAAATATTTCATCAAGTTAAAATTTCAAACAAATAGTTGAGTTTTTAGAATTAATTAATTAATTAATTTTTTATGCATCATAACACAGTTTGATATTTAGGACGATTTTCATTGGGTTTGCTATTGCCAGCACTAGGAGTGCTTTAGAGTTTAATATGGGTTGAAAATCATGCATTAAAAAGATAAAAGAGCCTTTTTAAAGGCTCAAATTGCTTAAAAAAAAATATATTATTTTTTTTATTCACTTGATAAATAATTAACTTCCTTTGTATAAGAAGAAGGAATGCTTATTTTTCCTGTGTTATTGACATTCATTCTGAAAATATCTTCGTTTAATTTTCCTGAGTCAGTTCCTTGAATATCGACAAAAACGGTCTTGGTAGCGGTTACATTAAAGTTATTATTAAATCCCCACCATTTCATTCCATTTGAAGTCATAAAATTATAAGTCGCAGGTGTTGAACCTGACGTTGGTACTGACGTAACATTACAATTCACAGTTCCAATTGTATTTAAAGAGTTTACAATATTTAGACAAAAACTGGTTGTATTATTTTTATCTTTGAATTCTCCGTTCACATATTGTGATTCATCATTGATAGCTGCAGAAACAGCACGCTCAAGAGTTCTAAAAGCAGCTTTATATAAATATGCATTTTTATTTGGTGTTGCATTTGATAAAATCGGTATTGTAATAGCCGTGATCACACCAATTAATAACAAACACACCATTAATTCTGCTAGAGTGAAGGCTTTTTTCATATATTTTGCTCCATATTTAATTATCATTGCTACGTCTAATTATAGCACGTGTTTTGATTCACCGCTTTAAAATTGAATTTATGTGATAAAAAAAATTTATATTTTTACTAAGGAACATAAAATAGTACATCTCGTCCTAAAATGTTAAGTAACTAGACTCAGAGGAGTATCTATGGAGAGTTGGAAAAAGTTCACAGCATTTGTTTTATCGTTTATGATTAGCGCTCATTTAGGCTTGTTTAGTATTGCAAATGCAGCGCCTCATTATAATTTATCAAAAATGGAGATTAAAGAAAAAATAGTAAAACAATCTTTGCAACAAGGTGTAGATCCTCATTTAGCACTTAGTCTTGTAAAACAAGAATCAGACTTCAATAAAAATGCAAGAAGTTATGTCGGTGCCATAGGATTGTTTCAATTAATGCCACAAACAGCTCGTTATCTGGGTGTAAATCCTTATATCGTAGACGAAAATATTAAAGGTGGTATTAAGTATTTAAAAATGATGAAAAACCAATTCAGAAAAAATGAATTAGCTTTGGCTGCTTATAATGCAGGTCCGGGAGCTGTTCAAAAATATCGTGGAGTTCCTCCTTATCGTGAAACAAGAACTTATGTGCGAAATATAATGAGAAGTTATAGATATTATAAAAAAAATCCTGATCCTATAATTGCAAGTGTTAAAAATAAAAAAGACAAACAAAACTGTATCGTTCTAACGAATAAAAATACAAATGAAAATAAAAAAAATGAAGGGGTTAAAGTTGTTAGAAACAGTGGATTTTCCTTCTTTGAAAACTTCTTTGCAAACGGGAAAAACAATATATTTGTAAGCTTTATTAATAGTATATTTTCCTTATTCAGTTAAAATATTTGATATTTAAAAAGCGGAGAAATAAAAATCTCCGCTTTTTTATGAAAATTAATCTGACTTTTAAACAAGATCGGCAGCTATTTCTCTTATTTCATTCATCAATTCTTGCAGTTCAAATTCTCCTGTGAATGGATTCATAATAGTACATCTTAAATAAAAACCATCTTTTAGTTGCGTTTGACAGATATAAAAATCTTCTTTTTCAAATATTTTTTGTCTTATTTTTACTTGAAGCTCACTTATGTCAACATTTTTATTTGGCACGTATCTAAAACAAATAATATTACTTTGAGGTTCTAAAGGTATCATAAAATCATCAGCATCTTGCAACATGCCGGCAAACCGGCTGGTGAGATCATAAGTATAATCAATGAAGTCGCTAAATACTTGTTGTCCATACGTTTTAAGACATAGATATAACTTTAAGCCCATCATACCTTTTGTGCATTCCATAGTTCTGTGTCCATAATCAAACCAATCTTTACTATCGGCATTTTCAAATAAATAAGTAGCTTTTTCTGAGAACGCTTCATAAGAATTTTGACCATTTTTAAATAACACAGCAGTTATTAAAGTTGGCATCATCATCATTTTGTGGGCATCCCATGTTACAGAATCAGCCCTATGTATACCATTTAAAAGGTGTTTATATTTATCAGATAATAATGCTGAAGCGCCATGAGCACCATCAGCGTGAAGCCATAAATTTTCTTCTTCGCAAAAATCAGCTATTTTACTTAAATCATCATAACTTCCTGTTGCGGTAGAACAAGCATTTGCAACAACAGCGATTACCTTACGACCTTCATTCAACGCCTTTTTATAGAGAGCCTTTAAATCAGGAATGCTCATTTGATAATTTTCATCCGAAGGTACAAGAATTGCAGAATCTTCTCCCATTCCCATTATTTGAACGGATCTTTGCATACTATAATGAGCTTGCTCTGAAATAAGAAACGCAAATTTATTATCTTTGACACCTTCAGTCCAAATATCATAATCTACTTTCGCCTGTCTTGCAGCTAAAAGTGCTGTCATATTTCCTAAAGTACCTCCAGAGGTAAATATACCGTCCGCACTTTTATCATAACCGGCTAAAGAACACATCCATTTTAATATGTTAGCCTCTAAGGCTGTATTAGCAGGACCCATTTCATAAACAACACTGCTATTATTTAATATACCGACAACAGCCTGACAAAGTGCTGCCAAAGGCATAGGAATGGACACTTGGTGTCCTATATATCTCGGGCTTTGAAGGTGATTCGACATCAAAACACCTTTTTTTATTATTGCTTCAAAGCTTTCTTGATTTTCAAAGTCTGCTTGCCAATTTTTAAGCATCTCTTCGGGTTTTGTATATGTCAATACACTTTTTAATTCGCCACTAGTTGCACTTTGCAAATAATCAGTAAGTATATCGACAATTTTATAACCGTTTTGCCTAAATATTTCAGGATCATATATCTCTTTTAAAGAATATTTCTTGGCAGAATCTAATTTTTCCATTTTTTCACCTATAAATTAATTAAACTATTCAACTTTAATATCTAGTGAAAATCTTTTAAAAGTTTTTTAACTTTTTATCAGTAGCCTGTAGATCCAAAGCCTCCGGATGATCTTTGGGTTTCACTCAAATCTTCAGTCACCACAATATTTGCTTGTTTTATTTTATTTATAACCATTTGAGCAATCCTATCTTCAGGATTGATTGTATAAGAATCTTTTGAAAGATTCACCAAAGGAACACAAACTTCTCCCCTATAATCCTCATCGATAGTTCCTACACAATTTATTAAAGTTATACCGTGTTTTATTGCAAGTCCTGATCTTGGTCTTATTTGAGCTTCATATCCGCAAGGCAGCTCTATTATAAGACCGGTAGGTATTAATTTACGCTCTAAGGGTTTCATTATAACAGGCTTTTCAATAGCAGCTGTAAGATCAGCACCGGCAGCACCCCTTGTTGCATAATTCGGGAGTATTTTATTATGTGCCAGCCTTTTTACTTTTAAAATTATTTCTTCGTCCATAGGTTTTATTATATATCAGAAAAAAAGAGAGAAATATAAATTCCTCTCTTTTTTTTATCGTTTATTTTTTTAAAGTTTAAACAGAAGCTTTTTCTTCGTCCGAAACTCCTCTAATAGTAAGATTTACTCGTCCTCTTTCATCGACTTTCATTACCTTCACGATAACTTCATCACCAAGATTTAAGTAATCTTCTACTTTGTTTACTCTTTCTTCGGCAATTTGAGAAATGTGAACCATTCCATCTTTACCGGGAGCTATTTCAACAATTGCACCTATAGGAAGGGTTCTGACTACTCTGCCTTTTGCAACCATGCCGGGCTCTAATTTTAAAGTAAGCTCTTTAACCATACGAGTGGCAATATCAATACCTTCTTGGTCAACACTTGTAATTGTAACCAATCCGCTATCATCAATATCAATTGTAGCTCCGGAGGCTTCAATAACACCTTTTATTGTTTTTCCTCCAGGACCGATAAGTCCACCTATAGAACCTTGCTCTATCTTCATTGTAAATATCTTAGGCGCCCATTCAGAAAGCTGTGTTTTAGGAGTTGAAATAACTTCTTTCATTTTATCAATGATATGAAGTCTTCCTTCCTTAGCTTGTCCTAAAGCTTCTTTTAATGTTTCAAAGGCAATACCTTTGATTTTCATATCCATTTGAAGAGCTGTAATACCTTCTGTATCACCTGTTACTTTAAAGTCCATATCACCAAGGAAATCTTCAATTCCTTGAATATCAGTCAATATAACATTTTTATCATCTTCTTTAATAAGTCCCATTGCAACACCGCCAACAACGGTTTTTACAGGAACACCTGCATCCATAAGAGCAAGGCAACTGGCACAAGTACTTGCCATACTTGTAGATCCGTTAGATTCGATAACATCAGAAGTAACTCTTATAGCATATCCAAATTCTTCTTGAGAAGGAAGTGTTGATAAAATAGCTCTTTCAGCTAAAGCTCCGTGTCCGATTTCACGTCTGCCCGGACCTCTCATAGGTCTCACTTCTCCCACTGAAAAAGCAGGGAATGCATAACTGTGCATATATCTTTTTTCAGTTTGAGGATGAACACCTTCAAGAGTTTGAGCAAAACTAGGACCTGCTAATGTTGCAACTGAAAGAACTTGAGTATTTCCTCTTGTGAAAACAGCAGAACCATGAGTTCTAGGTAATATTCCTGTTTCACACCAAATAGGTCTCACTTCTTTGGAGTTTCTTCCATCAGCTCTAAGTCCTTCGTTAACAACCATAGCTCTCATTACTTTTTTCTCTAGAGCTTTAAATTCTTCTGATACAAAATTGATGTCAGAAGACTCGATTAGTTGCTTGATTGAATTATCTTCAGCAAGTTCTTCGATTTTTTGGTTAACAAGGTCTTTAGCTTCCTTAAGTTTATTTTTTCTACCGGCTCTGTCGAAGTCATGATAAGCCTGGTTTACTAAATCATAAGCAGTTGCTTCTATTAAAGCTTTAAGCTCTGAAACATCAAAAGGATTAACAAATTCTTCCCTTTGTATATTACATTGTTTCAGGAATTCAAGCTGAGCAAGAACCTGTTTTTTAATTTCTTTTTGAGCAAATTCAACAGCTGCAAGAATTTTTTCTTCATCAACGAAGTTACATCCTGCCTCTACCATAATTACAGAATCTTCAGTACCGGATACGATAATATCCAGATCACTATTTTCTGATTCGTTGTATGTTGGGTTTGCAACAAGTTGTCCATCAACTTCACTAACTCTTACGGCACCGATAGGTCCTTCAAAAGGAGCTCCTGAAATCATTAAAGCGGCTGAAGCTGCTAACATTCCAAGAGTATCGGGTTGTTCAACTTGATCTGAACTTAAAGTTGAAACTACTACTTGAATATCATTTCTGTATCCTTTAGGAAATAAAGGTCTTATAGGTCTATCTATTAATCTGCAAGTTAAAGTAGCTTTTTCTGAAGGACGTCCCTCTTTTTTCAAAAATCCCCCCGGGATTCTTCCAACGGATGACATTTTTTCTTCATAATCAATTAATAATGGGAAAAAATCTATACCGGGTCTAGGTTCGTCACTGACCGTTGCTGTTGCCATGATTACATTATCACCGCATCTTAAAACAACGTTTCCACTAGCGCTTTTTGCGTACTTTCCGGTTTCTAAAGTTACTTCTTTTCCACCGATTTCCAGTTTGTAAATTTGTGCTTGATCCATTTTCTTTGTCTCACTTTTCTTTTTTACTTTTCATCTTTTCTTATGTTCCTTAATAGTATATATTAAAAACAGGGAAATGATGCGAACTAAAACAAAATAATTTTATGAATTTGAAATGGGTAAAAAATGGAAAAGTTGATATTAACTGAAAAACGAAATAAAAATACTATAAACATTGATATAGAATCGACTCAAAAAATAGTTGAATTGATAAATGATGAAGATTTAAAAGTAGCTTTAGCCGTCCAAAAAGAATTGGAGTTTATTTCAAAAGCTGTTGATTTGATCTCAAGTAATTTTTTAAAAGGCGGTAATTTACTATATTTTGGAGCCGGCACAAGTGGTCGGTTAGGAGTTTTGGATGCTTCTGAATGCCCACCTACTTTTGGAGTCGACTCTTCTGTCGTAAGAGGTTATATTGCAGGTGGTGATTACGCCCTTAGAAATGCTGTTGAAGGTTCTGAGGATGACTTTGATGCAGGAATAAGTGATTTTAAAACGTCCAAAGCAGAATCAAATGATGTAATAGTTGCTATTTCAGCAAGTGGCAATCCTCAATATTTATTGGGAGTTTTACAATCAGCTAAAGAAAAAAATATTAAGACAATAAGTATTACTTGCAATAAAGAAGCTAAGATAAAAGAATTTAGTGATGTTTTTATTGCCGTAGAAGTAGGACCGGAAGCACTTACAGGATCCAGTAGAATGAAAGCAGGCACTGCGCAAAAAATGATATTGAATATGTTAACAACAGCTTCGATGATAAAAATCGGGAAAACTTATGAAAATTACATGATTGATGTTCAACCCACCAATATAAAGTTAAAGGATCGTGCAGCTAGAATTGTATCCGAATTAGCTTGTGTAGATTATAAAACAGCCAAATCAACCTTAGAATCCTGTCACTATAAGGTGAAGGAAAGCATTTTAGCTTTAACGAAAAATATTTCATTTAAAGAAGCTGAAAAAATACTTTCCCAAAATAAAGGAAAGCTCAGATCTGCTTTAAATCTAAATTAAGTAGAATTAAATTTTTTATAAAAACGTCTCAATAAAAGAATCAATAAGCTTACTTGTATTTTCAGCTGCTCTTTCACAACATTGCCTTGCAATTACAGCCCAATCCTTTTTTCTATCATTAGAAATTTTAGGCATGCTTCTTGAATGCTCAACACTATCTGTAAATAAATTTTTTGCAATCTCAAAAAAATCACCGCTAGTATTTGATTCACTCATTTTTATTTTTTGTTTAGACATTTTTCTTTGAGAGTTTTGAGCAAGTTGCTCAAAACTTAAATGCATTTTAGCTTCTATTACTTTTTGTATAAATGGAGCTTTTTCAGTGTGCAAAGGAACACTCATATCCTGTAAAAAATGTAATGCTCGACCAAATTGCTCAAAAGCCTCTGTGACCTTATTTTCTTTTATCAGTTCTGAAGCTTTTTTTAAATGTTCATTAAAACAATATTTTGCATTAAATTTATCATTAAAATCTAAAAAACTTAATTTTGCACCTTTTTCAGCAGGTCCAAAATAAAAATGCTTATTTGCAAACCTACCAATTTCATCAAAATCAGGTTTTTGAACAGCTTTTTCTAAGATAACCTTATTTTCAGCACTAATATATTTTCGCATATTTTTTATGGCTGTTCTTGTTAAAAGCGTATGATGCTTAAAATGCCAACCAAAAGTTATGTTATTATGAGACCTAATATTATTCAAAATTCCTAACCTATATGTCTGTAGATTTATGTCGACTACTTATATATAAAACTATAATTGGGAAAATTAAATAAGTTATTACATGACTTTTAAGTAATCGTAACAAAATTTATTGATTTTTAATCCAATCAATGAACTCTTTTTTCTTTTTATTTTTAATATAATTAATTCTATTTACGTGAAAAAAATGACCATCCTTGGTCACAGAACCTTCCGTGGTTGAATCTTCATTTACAATTTCTTTTTGCTTTGCTATAACAGTTTTCACCGGATAGCTTTTAGCTGTATGATAAATTGCTCTTGCCGTTGAATAAGCCACATCAGAAGAAAACTTTTTTATTTCTTCAACAGGTTTTGTATTTTCACCAAAATATTGAGAAGGGACATTGAAATCCTCCACCCTGAATTCATCATTATAAGCACTTTCCCATATTTTTACCCCTTTGTAGGGATCAATTAATGTAGTTAGGATATTTAACTTATAAAAAGGAGAAATTTCTCTTGTACCCCAAAAGCATTTTTTAAAAGCACCAAATAAAGGAAAATCGTTAAAAAAATCAATTCCTCGTTCTTTTAAAACCATGCTACTTGTATCAAACCCACCAGAGACAAACAAAACTTGAGTAGCCCCTGTTGCCTCAGCAATTTCGTCCATTAAATCATTGTCAAGAACATATCTTGTTTTGTAATTTTTTAAAAAACTTCTATACTTTTTATAAAGCCCTGCCCTTACTAAAATTCTCTCAGCTGTTATTGTATTTATAATTTCGAGGTTAGTATCTCTTGATAAAACATTAGAAATATCTGCTGAAATTAAACTTATAACCTCAGGGTATATTGAAAAACTTGAACCTTGGACAGGGGTATCTATAGGCATAATAAGAATTTTATGTACATCTTTAGCCCATAAGGCAGCTTGTGCATTAAAAAAAATGAATATAAACGTTAAGAATATTAATAATTTTTTCATTTGTCTCAAATCGGTTTAAAACCAAATCCAAAGACTTTTTACAGTCTTTTTACGGCATATTTTGTTTAATAGTATTTAAATTTATTATTTATTATTTAAATAAAGTGCAAATCCCCTGTTTCTAGTATTTTTACTGGTATTTTCTCTTTAAAATACTTTAAATAGTTGATTAAAACTTCTTGATCTTAAAAATAATCTATGATATTTATAAAGTACTTCAGTGATTCACTTTAAATTACAAAGTGTTTTTACAGAAGTTGGGGGCTATTAGCTCAGGTGGTTAGAGCGCACGCCTGATAAGCGTGAGGTCCCTGGTTCGAGTCCAGGATGGCCCACCATTAAAACCCACACAACCCCTGGGGGGTTAGCTCAGTTGGTAGAGCACCTGCTTTGCACGCAGGGGGTCAGGAGTTCGACTCTCCTATCCTCCACCATAAAACTCCGAAATCTGCTTATGGTAAAGATTTCGGAGTTTTATTTTATAGCAAATACCTTTCCATTGCGCTTTTGAGGCTTCATGTGTTTTGATTGATTCTAGCAAGCTATTTTCCAAGGCATTATTTATACACTTTTATGCATTTCTATACACTGCCCAAAAAACAAAAGGCGCCTACTTGCTAAATAAAAAATAATTAAAACTTATTCAAATAATTGTTTGTACTGTGGTGATAACTTATATTTTCTTGCTTTTTTAGAAAAATCTACCGCTTCTAAAAAACCTTCTTGATGCCATTTAAATGTAAGCTGTCTAGCACTTCTTGTTGAAAAATTAAAGAATAAAGCAACATCATTACTTGTTATAATTTCTTGCTGATTGAATAAAGATAATATTTTTCTTTGCTTTGGATCAAGTTGCCTTAATAATGGTGATTGATCTATTTCGTTTTTGCTTAAAGCCACAAGAGAATGTTTTTCTACTTTGTCAAAAGCTTCTAGCATACCAATTATGAAATAGTTAACCCATTTAGTAATATCGGCTTCCGCTCTGCCCATATAATAATTATGAGAAGGTCCTATTGTAATAGCATCATAATAGGCAGAAAGATTTCTGGCATAATATTCTTCAAGCGAATATAAGCCTTTTAAATCATATCCACCTGTATGTAAAACCAAAGTAGTTAAAAGCCTGGCAGTTCTTCCATTGCCATCATAATATGGATGTATTGTGGCAAATTGATAATGAGCAATAGCTGCAATTATAGGGCAAGGTATTTCCTCTTTATTTTGGTTAATCCAGCTAATTAAGTCTTTCATCAAAGGTGGAACGTCTTTAGCCTCTGGAGGCATATAAACAATACGTCCTGTTAAACTGTCTTTTATTACATTTTGTCCATCCCTATATGGATTGGGTCTAATATTAGTAGAACCATTTGCACAAACAAGCGCATGAATTTTTTGTATTTGCTTTTCAACTAAAGGGTTATTCTTGATTGCTAATTTTTCAACTTCTGCTATTGCTGCATAATACCCTTTTACTTCACTTTCGTCTCTTTCTCTTCCGGCAATTTGCTTATTCTCTTTTATAACTTGTTGAACATCTTTTTGTGAAAGCCTATTGCCTTCAATCATTGTTGAATAATGTGTTGAATAAAGCTTTGCACTTTCTCGCAATCCTGCTAAAACTGAAGGGGTGATAGGCAAATTTTTAATACGCTCTTTTATTTGCTCAATCTTTATTAAAGCATTGGCAATTTGAGGTGTTATTTGATAGTTGGGTGAAAAATTTAACGGCATAATATAAACTACTTTACTGTCATAAACCTGCCATTATTATGCCATTAAATTGCCGATAAATCAACTACTACTTATTAGATTCTTTGTACGAAAAAGAGTTGATTTCTTCTGGATTGCAAGCGATACTTGACTTACGAATGCTAAAATGGGGAATCTCTTTGAGAAAGTTATTAGTTCGAGTGTTTCTACTACCACCATAAAAGACACATTTATTATGAATGTGTCTTTTATTATGTGAAACTCGCGCTGTGTGTGGGCTTTTCAAGACAGCCAATATCAAGCAATCTTTTTTTATTCCACGAATTTATACATTTTTAGCCATTTCTATACCTTACCCAAATATAAAGGGTCAGATAGTTTAATAAAAACGTTCACTTAGTATAATAAAAAGGTAATCGAAAATTTTGGATTTTCGGAAATGTAAAAATCAACTCGGAAGATTTCCAAAACTAGATGATAATTTTTTCGGTCCAGGGTTGTATATGTGAACTTTAAAATTCATGTTGAAATATTACTTTTTTCTTAAACAGCATTTTTTATATTTTTTGCCACTTCCGCAAGGACATATATCATTGCGTCCTATTTTTTTCTTTGTATTTAATTTTTTCTGAAATCGTCTAGACTTAAGTAGCTCTACTTGAGAGTTGTATTTTTCTAAATTTTCTTTATTTAGTTTCATTGTATATTTAACGATTTTAGAGTCATAAATTTTATTATTTTTATCAAAAGATAAAATTAGAGAAAGTCGCTCTTCCCTTTGTTGAATTATCATTGAAGGATATATAACATCATCCATTTCTTGTTGTGTCAAAAACGGTATGCCGTCTTGCTTGCAAAACATAGACATCCCAAATACTTCAAGATGCTTAGAGTGTCTTGAAATAAATTGTTCATTTAAAACTTGTTCAATTAAACTAATTATATGATTACGACCTGCTCCTGAAAAATCAAGTAATCTACATATAGCTTCAGAAGACCACTTGTCTTGCTTTTCATTAACTATAGATAAAATATCTTTTAAAACAGGAGGCATCTCTTGTGCTGGTTTTATTGCCTCATCTGGATAATGATTTAATGATAAATAATACTCATCAATCTTGTCTATATATGTGCCAAAAAAAGCTTTATCAAATTTATGTTCTTTTAAAAGCTCTTCAATATGCTGAACATATTTATTATGAGCAAAGTACATTCCTAAGTGATCTAATTCATCATTCAAATCAACAATATCAGATTGAGTTGCCAACATACGTTCTTTCAAAAAATGAGTAAATGTAATATCATTTTGAAATAAATCAGAGTAAACTCTTAATTCATCAATAGATAAAGACCAGGCTGGCTTATCTGGTATATTGAAGTCAACTTTTTTTAATAATGCGATATTATTTGCAAAAGTATTGAAGTTTTCTAATGAAATACTACATATAAAAATATTATCTATTTCATTATTTTTTAGTTTGAGTTTTACATTGCTATCTAAATCCTCTCTTTCATATAAAGAAATCTCAGAATTTTCATCTAAGATAGAGATAATTTTATCAGCTTGCTCAACTGGTGATTCAAGTAATCTTTGAATAGAATCTTTATAAGAATTAAAATCTGAAAGAGGTGATTTTGTTTTAAATTTTCCTGCTTTTATTTCAAGAATAATTACATTTCCATCATAAATAATAATTCCATCATTTTCAGACCATTCATTTTTATACCTATAAAAATTTGAATCATAAAAAGATGCATTTGGTAAAATATTTTCAAATAATTTAAAAGTAATAGATTGACATATTTTGCCTTGCTTCTTATTCCAGCTATCTCTATATGATGGTTTTTCTTGTAAAATAATATCTTCAAGATTTCTATATATATTATCAAACAAGTGTGATGTTTCAAAACAATAATATTTATTTTTATATTTCAAAAAAGGTTTAATCTTAATAGGAAGTTTTTTAAATGGTTGTCCTGAAAATTTGCCACTAAAAAATGTTTTATCTTTATTTGGCTCTAGTGAAAGAGCATCTAAAAGTTTTTCAGGTAATTCACATATTTTTTTTAAGTCGAAAAAATCACAAGATTGTATTTTTGTTCCTGGTTCGTCAATATCGAAATCCAAATGTTTCTGTAATTCTTGTCTAACTTTTTCAATGTTTTCTATATCTTCAAGCTCATTTGCTATCTCATTAAATTTGTCATGAGTTTGCTTCAATAATTTCCATTGATTTAAATATCCTTGCTCTACAGAGTATTTAAGTTTTTTAAGCTCGTCAATTAATTTATCAAGTTCTATATCATAAAGCTCTTTGATAATATTTTTATGAGGTTGTAAAATTTCTTTTAAATGAATGAATTCAAAGTAAGCGTGTCTTTTACCACATACATTAATCCATTCCATTATAGTCATTGTTTTAAACTCATCAAAATTAAAATTATAGTCTGTTCGCTTTTTATTATGTTGAGATTGCGCAATGGAATAAAATAGTGTTGAATTCATATAGATGGATTTAATCAGTTCAAATAGTTTTTTATATTCATTTTCATCTACAACAGTTTTTAAATTTACCTCTAACTCAGAAGAAACTATTACACTTTGAACATAATCAATCATTCGTCTTGACATGTTTTCTTCCATAGACCACTCTGATTCAGAAATTTTTCCCACAGCAGAACAAGCAAAATGTTCATATCCATATTTAAGTAAAGCTAATGGTTCATAACTTCTAATTATATACCTAGCTTCTATTACAGATTGCTGAAGCTGTTCTTCTACAGTTTTTATATTAAATTGAGGTGAATACGCCATAAACCTACTCCACTCCAATGCTTCTGCCGTACCAAACAACTTTGCCGATGACCTTAATATCTTGGCTTTCATCTGTTAGGTCGATAATATATGAATCATAGTTTTTGTTATCGCTGATTTTTTGCAGATTTATATTCATTTACTCCACTTGTAAGCCTTGTGCATGCCTATTATAACGAAAAGATAATTCAAAATATATAATATACAAATAGTTATTACAAAATTATTTCATCTGCTTTATTAAGCTCCTCATTTGTATCTAACTCGATAATATTACCTTACACGCAGAAAAAAGGTCTAAATATGTTGTTTTGTGTTTTGCATCGATGAAGAGCAAACAAATATCGTTTGAAAGCCGTTCTAAAGCGTTTGAAATCACTCTAATAATCTTTTATGAGTTTAGACGTTGTAAATTGCTAAAAAACTCGTTCAACAGCTTCCTGCGATTTGAGTTGAGAAGTAAAACCGTTCTCAAACTTCCATCATTTTCTGCAACCCCAAGCTATAATGCTAAAGCAGTGTAGAACAGGTGGCATATGAACAATCAAATTCTAAATGTGAATGACAAATGGCTAGAGCTGAAAAAAGTTGCAGAATTAAAGAATGTAACCCCCAGAGGAATTCGCTTAGCAATTCAAAAAGGTAAATATATTTCACAAAGAGACGTTGGTAATAGTTATAAAATATTACTTTCTAGTCTTGAACCTGATGTTCAGAACAAATATTTGAATGAATATTACATTAATATCGTAAGCTCTGAAACATCACAATCACTTGCCATTATAGAAAATAAAAGACAAATTCCCCCTGTAAATACCCTGTTATTTAAAAATAAAAAGAGAATAGCACTACCAAAACTACAAGCACCACCATAAAGCCGTCATCATTGCGATAGACGGCTTTCTTGTTTGAAAAAGACCACTGTATGGGTGATTATAAAGGGTCAGATGGTTTCATAAAAACGCTCACATAGTATTGAAAAAATAATTAGGTTATTTGAATTTCATAATAGTCCACACCCGTATCACAGAAAACATATTTTATGGATGTCGGGCATGTTTTTTTATGTAGAATGCTAGTGCTTTAATGTCCTTGCCGTCTGACAGGCTGAGAATGTGATACTCTTTAGGCATTTGTAATCTCCCTGACTAAAGCCAATTGCTGAGGCTTTGAAAGCTTTTTAACAGCCTTATAAACACTATTTAAAACCTTGTCAAAATCGATTGAGTTCTTGCCTGTAAGATTTTCTAATCCTTGCGTTTTAATAGCAATTTCTTTAATTTTCTGCTTAAAATCAGCAAGGTCATTATCGCACCAATCTTTTGGCACTCGCTTTTTATTCACTACGGTTGCAACTCTTTCTAACCAACGATTATAAGGCAGGTCATCGATTAAGATATTATTAGCAAAAATCTTTAATTCATCATTTGAAATATATTCAAAGATATTTTTAAACTTAGTTTCTAATGCCTCTTTATCCGCTACTTTAATGCTTAGCGACTCAAACAAAAAGCTTTCAATCTCTTGTATAAGCGAGTTATAGCAAGAGTCCATTTCATCAAATGATTGTTTTAATTCATCAATACTAAATCTTTTTAAATCTCTAAAAATAAGGGCGTGTGGTTCTTTGGCATTCATTATAATATTTCGCACTCGTTCTGTGGTTTTGGTTAGGATTGTGGTTTGTTTGGTAAATTTTTCCAATTCTCTAACTTTGACTACAATCCCTTTGACCAAGTGAAGTAGATTTGAAGTGTTTTCTTTTAAAAGAGTTTCTGATAAAAGCTCAATATACTTTCGCTTTTCACCATCAAAAATATTCTTTTGAAGCTCAAAGTTTTGAGGATTAGCCATTAGTCTATCAAATAAAAGCGGAGTAATTTCTAGTGAAAAAGCATTTTTCTCATAAAGTGAAACTTTATCACCTTGCTTCAATAAAACATCAAGCAATAAAAGCGAAATAATTGTTTTTGTCAGGCCGTATGGTTCACTTGATAGTTTTGTATAAAGCTCTTGGATATTCGATTTTACTTCAGCCCTGTGGATAAATATCTCAATTTCATCTCTAATGCATTTAATTTTAACATCTTTTCTAAAAAGCTCTTGAACCATTGCAAGCTCAACACTATTAGCTTTTAAATCTTTATCTTCAATTAAGTGTTTAATTACTTCTCTAATAGCCTTAGTACCTGTTGCAGGTGGTTTATTCTGAGTTAAATATTCATTTTTAAAACTTGGGCATCTATCATATTTTTTGTCGAAATAATTAGAAATCTCAGGTTGAGATAAATCCTCATCGCCTTCATATATTCTCGTAAAACCTGTTTCAATTAAATGTCGTTTTGCTAGTAGTGTCATTAAAATTCCTTTCTTACATTTAGATAGTAGATGTAAGATAAAATTAATGACTATAAATTTATTTATTTAAATCGCACCACTTTTTTTCTTCATTCCATTTCCAATTGTATTTTAGACAATTTTCTTTGGTTATTTTTACTTTTCCGTATTCAGTATTTACTTCTAACCCTTCAATACACTTGCCTGTATCCAAACAGTAATCTTTATCATCAAAGAGTATAGTTGATCCAATAAAAATCAATATAATGGGAACTAAAATAATAATAAGTGATATAACAAATTTTTTCATAGTATTAATTTTATCATACAAATCAAATTACTAATACTTATCAGGCAAGCCTTTAGGTCTTTCGCCTGGGTACATATCTCCGCAATCACCATCAGGATTGTCTTGTCCACATTCTCTACCGGCTTTGTTTGCTTCCATATCTTCTTTAGCGTCTTCGATTTGCTCTATAAGGTCATAACCTTTAAATATTACATTATTTGCGCCTTCAATTAGCTCTCTGGCTAAACTGAGTGCTTCTGCAATTTTTTCCTGATCTCTTTGTGCTGCTTCGCAATTAGCCTTAAAGTGAAAATATTTATCAGCCCCAATAGTATTTGCTTCTTTCATGTCTTGATAATTTGAAGCAAAATCCCCTAGGGCATTATCCCAAGTTGCTATTTCTGAAATTATCCCGTTTACAGCACCTGAAAAAAATTCTCCCGCAGAAGATTGAAGTTCACTGACTAAATCACTTAACTCAGATTGAGCACTTTGAGTATCGCCTACAGCTTCATCAATTGCACTATAATCAGGCTCATACTCACAAGGTTGAGCATAAACTTCTTTTACTGCACAATCACAATTAGGATGAGGTCTATCAGGAGCATCTTCAGGATTCTTAAATTGAGTTCCGTTTAATGCCTGACAAGCATCGCAAGAATCTCCACCTGCTTCCCATTCATAATGATCAATTATTTGTTCTTCCATTTTTTAGCTCCATTTCATTTTTAAATTATCTAAAACTTTATTTACTTTTCTTTCCGTATTAATCCTACGGTTATCTTTTGTGTCAAAAATTATATTATTTACTGCTCCACGCTTAATATATTTTTTAATAACTCCTAGAGTGTAATGCTTTGATAGTTCAATTAATCGTGCTTTGGTTTTGTCTCCAAAGTCACCATCATATTTTACTTTCCAGCCTTTATTTGCAGCAGAAATAGCTTTCCCTTTATTTAAAAGATTAATACCCCTTTGAACATCCTTTATTGCTTGTTCTTTTCCAACATCTGCAATATGCTCTTCAATAAAGTTTAAAATTTCTTGTGCTCTAGGACATGTCGCTAACTTGTGTTCTACTTCTTGTTTTGATGTTTCGACTTTTTGATTTTGCTGAACTTGTTTTTGACTTAATTCATTGGAAAATGGTATTCCGCTACTACGCATTTGCTCCATAATTTCATTTTCTTTTGAAGAGAATTCATCTGATGTCATTTGGTCAATGAATTCTCGAGTGTAAATTCGTTTGTTTTTCATTTAATATTCCTTTCTATTTTATATTTTTTGCCATCAAATTTAATTAACCCCAATTCAAAAAATGGATTTTCAGGAGCATATTCTGAGTACATTTTTAGAAAGGCTTTAACGTCACGACTTATAGCTCTATCTGAAGCATCCTTAAATGTTTCTTTACAAGCTTCTATAAGCTTTTCCAATGAAAAAGAACTTTTCATTTTTGAAAAAGTAAACATCCACACCGGTAGTTCTAAAATCTGTTTATGCAGATTTTCAATACTTTTCAGGTCTTCCAAGTAGGGGTCTTCTTTTAAAATGCTTAAATCAAAAACGCTTTTCCAAAATTTTAAGCTATTGATTTTTGTTTTTCCAAGACCTGAATAATCTTCTTCTAGCATCCTTTTGAAATCTCTAAGGCAAGGATAATGCCCTTGGCTTCTGCCAATGGTGTTAATAGTCATTTGATTTTCTCCGTAAGTTCTAGTATAAAAATGTGGTAATAATATAGTAAACTTCTGTTTACTTTTTTAGAATATCACATGACTTTATTTTTGTAAACCCTTGTTTACTTATTCGGTCTTTATGCTAAAATTAAATTAATGAGTATCTAAACTCATCGCCAGAGCAAACTCTAGAAATTGGGGTAAGGTCAAAGCTATAATTTAAATTTTTTTATAGACATTTTGTCAAAAAACTTTTTCTATGCCATTTTGTTTGACCATGGTTACGAATGGCTTCAAGGTGTGCAGGTGTCGGATATCCCTTGTTTTTATGCCAATCATATACGGGATGTTTTTCAGCAAGCTCTATCATAAGTTTATCTCGGGAAACTTTTGCTAATATACTTGCTGCAGCTATAGAGGCGGATTGAGAATCGCCTTTTATAATTCCTACTTGTTTTACTTTCATATTTTTTATTGTAAATCTACCATCTACAAGGATTTTAGGTGAAACTTCCTCTTTTGTATTTTTTTGAATTTGATTTATAACCTCTTGTGAAGCTTTACCCATTGCGATTAAAGACGCCTGAAGTATATTATGCTTTTCTATTTCTTGAATCGAGCACTGTTGAACACTATAAATAGCATTGCCCACAACTATTTCATAAAGCTCGTTTCGTTTTTTAGCGCTTAATTTTTTTGAATCATTTAAGTTCATAAGCGATTCTTTTAATTTTTTATTAAGTTTAGGAAAATACACAGCCGCAGCTACTACAGGACCTGCAACGGGTCCTCGACCTGCCTCATCAGTTCCTATTAAAACATGACCTTTGCCGTATTGACGGTCAAATTTAATCAAATCAGTTATTATTGATTTCCGAGTAGGTGTCAAGAGTAACCCTCCCTATACGCCCATGCCGGAAGTCCGACAATATAAGAGACGCACATCTATTAATATCAGGAATCCCCCCCATTAAAACAAGGTTTCTTGCTTGCGCCACATCTTCCAAGGAAGGTGCTTTGGTAATATCTTGAAGGTTATAGTGATTAAGCATAAGCTCAGGGTATTTTTCATAAAGCATTTCCAGCAAATCCTTGGCAACTTCAAGGTTGTCATAGGCATTTTCGCTGACGGAATTAACCACTGCCAATTTAGTTGCTGCTATTTGGTCTTCCAGCTTCATAGGAATAATTCCCGGTGTATCAAGAAGCTCCAGTTTTGGATTTATCCTTACCCATTGAGAAGTCCTTGTTACTCCTGCTTTTGAGCCTACTTTTGTTTTGCTTTTTCTGATCAATTTGTTTATAACGCTGGATTTTCCAACATTTGGCATTCCTATTACCATAGCTCTTACAGGTCTTGGTAATAACCCCTTAGCCACTAATTGAGCTATTTTATCTTTTCCCAAATTTACAGCAGCACTTACAAGAGAAGACAGATCCTTCGTTGAGCTAGCTCTAGTGGTGATTACGGTGAGGTTTGTTACCTTCGCCAGGTAATCTCTCCACTTTTCGCTTTGTTGAGGATCTGCCAAATCTGATTTATTTAAAACAAGCAATCTGGGTTTACTCCCAATCAGCTTATCTATTTCTATATACTTACTACTCAAGGGTATTCTTGCATCTACAACCTCTATAACAACGTCAACAAGGTTTATCTGCTCTTTTAATTTTCTTTCGGCTTTTGCTATATGACCGGGATACCATTGAATAATAGCCATAATATCTATTTTTTAGTTTGAATTTTTTCTCTAATACGAGTTGCTTTACCGGTACGCTCGCGTAGGTAATAAAGTTTAGCTCTTCTCACAGCACCTTTTCTTAGCACTCTAACAGTTTCTATTCTTGGTGAGTGAATAGGGAAAACTCTTTCAACGCCAATACCTTGGAAGATTTTTCTAACCGTAATAGATTTATTTAAACCTTCGCCACGTTTTTTAATAACAACGCCTTCAAAAGCCTGTGTTCTTTCTTTGTTGCCTTCTTTAATCCTAACTGATACTTTTACTGTATCACCGGGATCAATTTGTGGAAGGTCAGTTTTTAAATTTTCTTTTTCCAGTTCTGCAATAATAGAATTCATTTTTTTATCCTTTATATAGTCTTTTTTAATTTTATTTTTTTCAAAGCCTGTTTTACAGGACATTTCCACTCTTAAATCAGATGATATTTAAAACATACAATTAATTCAAGTACTATTATAGTTTTTTTAGCTTTTTCTTACAAAAAAGTAAAATTTGTTATCTTTTTTTCAAAATTAACTTACAATGTTATTGATAAAGATTATTGAAAGTTTGACATGAAAAAAATATTATTACTAACTTTAACCCTTTGCTTGATAATCACTCAAGCATCTTATGCTGTTGAAAATACAAAAGATACAACCATTTTAAAAGAACAAGGTACTTTGTTTTACCAAAATCATGACTATCAAAATGCGTTAAATTATTTGATACAATTACCATATCAAGAAAGAGACGAAAAAATCTTATTAATGATCGCTAATTGCTATCAAAGCACGAATAATAATGCCTATGCTTTAAGTACATTGAGATCCATGCTCAAAAAATATCCCAAAAATTCTTTTGCTTATTACAATCTTGGTATAATTACGCTAAATCAACAACTGTATAAACACGCTATTGTTTATTTTAAAAAATCAATAAAATACGATAAGAAGTTTTTCCCGGCTCACTATAATTTAGGATTTGCTTACTACAAATCAAAAGAATACAAAGACGCTTATAAAACCTTTAAAAAAGCTCATAAATTAAATAAAAACAATTCCGATACCTTATATAACCTTGCTTTAGTTTGTGACAAATTAAAAAAAGAGAGAAAGGCTAAAAAATACCTTGCTCTCTATGAAAAATTAAAATAAAAACTTTTACGAAAGTTCGTAAGTATCTTCACTTTTAAGCTTGCGATGCATCAAATTATATACAACTTTTTCAGGTGGTATATTTGAATATACAGCTTCGTAAATAGCCTCTGAGACAGGGGCTTCAATATTTAATTTTTTAGCCAGTTCACAAACTGCTTTTGAAGTTTTAACACCTTCAGCAACCGATCCCAGCTCTTCCAAAATCTGGTCAAGATTTTTACCTTGTCCAAGACTATAACCTACCTGATAATTACGACTAAACGGGCTCGAGCAGGTAGCAATCAAATCACCTATTCCCGATAAACCATATAAAGTACTCGGGTTTGCTCCCAGTGCAACGCTCAAACGAACAATCTCCGCCAATCCTCTTGTTAATATTGCACCTCTTGCATTATCTCCTAATCCCATAGCTCCTACAAAACCTGAAGCTATCGCTATAACGTTTTTAAGACTTCCACCCAATTCAACACCTATTACATCGGTATTTGAGTAGAGTCTCATTTTTCCGGGAACGTTAAGAGCTTTTTGTACTTTATTTGCAACTTCTATATCTTTATTAGCAACCGATGCAGCTGTAGGAAGACCTTTTAAAACTTCTTTCGCTAAAGTAGGACCTGATAAAACCACAACAGGATTTTCAGGAAGCTCACTTTGTATAACTTCGCTCATTCGCTTTAATGTAGAGGGTTCAAGACCTTTAGAAGTGTTTACAACAATCTGATTTGGTTTTATTTCAGCTTCTTTCAGTTGCTTGCTGACAGCTCTAACTCCTCCTGTTGCAATAACCATAAGGATTATATCTGCTTTATTTATAGCACTTTTAAGATTTGATGTTATTTGAACTTTATCTTGTAATTGGACTTCGAGAGGCTTTTCGGCTTTTTTTGTATTTAAAAACTCTGGTGTTAGATCGCATTCTCTACCCCATAAAGTAACTTCATCAAAATTATCGGTTAAAAGTTTTGTTAACGTCAGTCCCCAGCAACCGGCTCCTAAAACTGTCAATTTCATAATTTATATATCTCCAACTCGTCTTTTTACCAATTTTATCTAACTTTTCGCTCTGTACCTTCAATGAGTTTTTTAATATTTTCACGGTGAAGGTAAGTAATATATAAACCGCCTAAAAGACAATAGATAACAAAGCTTAAAGGTTGTTTAAATAAATACATCCAAACAGCTGTAAGCATAACTGCAATTACAGATCCCAACGATACATATTTTGAAATATAAGTAATCAAAGACCATAATACAGCTGTTACAAGCCCTGTATGCCAATCTAATCCAATAATTGTACCAACACCTGAAGCAACAGACTTGCCTCCTGTAAATCCAAGGAATATTGATTTACTATGACCTAAAATAACAGCCAAAGAAGCCAACACAGGTATTATTTGCAAATCTTGAAAAAGACCAAATTTAGCAGCAAGATATTTAGCTCCCAATACCGGTAAAATACCTTTAAAAGCATCTAGAAACATAACCGTAAAAAAGCCTTTTTTACCCAAGACTCTTTTTACATTTGTAGCTCCGGTACTTCCGCTTCCTTCGGTTCTTATATCTATTCCTTTTATCAAGCGTACAAGAATGTATCCTGTAGGGATTGAACCTATCAAATAAGCAGCAAATACTATCAATACTGAATATAAATAAATTGTATATTCCATAATTCCAGCCTTTATTTAACTTTCTTTTCTTTACGTTCTCTAAAAACAAGCCTTATAGGAGTTCCAAAGAATCCAAAAGCTTCTCTGAATTTTTTCTCCAAGTATCTTTTATAATTTTCTTTTACTAGTTTTAAGTCATTAATAAAAATGATAAAAGTAGGAGGTGCAACTCCTAATTGCGTAGCATAATAGGCTTTTAGTTTTTTGCCTTTTACACTTGTAGGAGGGTTTAAAGCAAAAGCCTCTAATAATATTCTATTTAAAATACTTGTAGAAATCTTTTTATTGGCATGTGCATAGGTTTCAAGAGCCAAAGGAAAAAGTTTTTCGATTCTTTGCTTTGTTTTTGCACTAATAAAAAGCATTGGAGCAAAATCCAAGAATGGCGCCTCATCACGAATTTCTTTGGTATATTTATTGATAGTCAAAGAATCTTTACCTTCAATGGTATCCCATTTATTCATTACTAAAATCAAGCCTTTTCCTGATTTTATAGCCATTTGAGATATTTTCTTATCTTGATCTGTAAGACCTTCTTCAATATCAAGCAATAAAATTGCTATATCAGCATTATCAATAGCTTTTATTGCTCTAGTCACGGCAAATTTTTCAACGCCGTAATCAACTTTTGATTTTTTTCTTATACCTGCGGTATCAAGCAATACAAAGTTATTTCCCCCGTAGCAAACCTCTGTGTCTATTGTGTCTCTTGTTGTTCCTGCTATTTCACTTACGATAACACGTTCTTCTCCAAGTAAAGAATTGACCAAAGAGGATTTTCCCGCATTTGGTTTCCCTACGATAGCAAGTTTTATGGGAGCATCATCCTCATCGGGTACATATTCAGGTAAAACTGCCACCAATTCATCAAGCAAGTCACCAACACCGCCTGACCCATGCATCGCTGAAATAGAATGTGGTTCACCTATTCCTAACGAATAAAAGTCGTTTATATATAACTCTTTTTCAGGTGTATCAATTTTATTCACAGCAAGGAAAATCTTTTTGTCGATTCTTCTTAAAAGATTAGCTATGTCTATATCTATTGGGTTTAAACCTTCTATGCCATCTACTACAAAAATTATAGCATCAGCTTGCTCTGCCGCTATTTCGGCTTGTGCATATATAGACATCATTATTTCGTCTTCCATTCCGGGGACAATACCACCTGTATCGATTATGGTAAAATTATGTCTTGTCCATTCGACATCAAAATAAATTCGATCTCTTGTAACTCCCGGCATGTCGTCTACAATAGACTCTCTAGAGCCCACGAGTCTATTTACAAGTGTTGACTTGCCTACATTTGGTCTTCCGACTATTGCTACTATAGGTTTTCTTTTCATTATTTTCTACTTTATTAATTACTCACTTTCCTTAGTATAAATCAAACCAAAGATAATTGAAAATTATAAAGCCTGTGTATACGTAAAATTTAATACTTAATCAAATTATCATTCAATTAAGTAACATAACTCCAAGGTTTAACAATACTGCAAAACTGACCCATATTGCATAAGGGAACAATAAATAAGCAGCTGGTTTTGATACGTAATAAAAATACTTAATTGTAAGAATAATAAAAATCAGCAAAAAGATTATTTCAACAAAAGCTAATGTTATTAAATGGTAGCCAAAAAATATTACCGTCCAGCCTCCATTTAAAATCAATTGCAATAAATAAAAAATAAGCCCTTTTCTTTTTTCAATAGAAGGTTTTTCAATTAACACAAGAAAAAAAGAAAGTCCTATTAAAAAATACAAAAGCATCCAAACAGGCGTGAAAACTTCATTTGGAGGTGTAAAAAAGGGTTTTTGTAACGATCCGTACCAGCTATCAATATTATTATAATTAACAAATACCGAACTTAAAGCGGGCAGATACCCTATCAATAATGAAAAAATGGAATATAAAAAATTTTTTCATAAAATACTCCACAAGAAATTAAACTTATGAAATACATTTTTCCATCATTAAAGCTTTTTTTAATGCCCTTAAAGTTTTATTTTAATCTTATTTTAGTATCTTTATCAAAGAAAATAATTTTAGACACATCAAAAGATAAACGGGTTGGCTCATTTATATTAACAACTGCATCAGGCGGTAATTTTGCCTTAACCGAATAACCTGAAATATCAAAATGTACCAATTTTTCACTACCTAGCATTTCAATTAAATCGGGGGTTACTTCTATAAAAATTTCATCTTGTGGTTTTTTATAGAAATGTTCGGGTCTTATTCCCAAAATAACTTCTTTTTGTGCTAAATCATTGTTTTTTATAATTTCTAAAATTGAATCAAACGGTTTTATTAATTGATCCTGAATTAATATATCGTTATTTTCAGTTATTTTTACGTTTATAAAATTCATTGCAGGTGAGCCTATAAAGCCTGCTACAAAAATATTTTCGGGATTATTATAAATATTATCGGGCGTATCGATTTGTTGAATAACTCCTGCGTTTAAAATAACTATTCTATCTCCCATTGTCAAAGCTTCTACCTGATCGTGAGTTACATAGATAAAAGTTGTTTGAAGTTTCTTATGAAGTTTCTTAATTTCGCTTCTCATCTGTACTCTTAGCTTTGCATCAAGGTTAGATAGCGGCTCATCCATAAGAAAAGCGGCAGGATTTCTCACAATTGCTCGTCCTAAAGCAACTCGCTGTCTTTGACCGCCTGATAATTGTTTTGGTTTTCGGTTCAAATATTCTGTTAAATCAAGAATAGAAGCAGCTTCTTTGACCCTCTTGTCAATATCACCTTTTTTGAATTTTCTCATTTTTAAACCAAAAGCCATATTATCGTAGACATTCATATGCGGATAAAGGGCATAGTTTTGGAAGACCATTGCTATATCACGATCTTTGGGTGGAGTGTCATTGACTTTATTGTCTCCGATATAAATATCACCATCAGTAATAGACTCAAGTCCTGCTATCATACGTAATATAGTTGTTTTACCGCATCCTGAAGGACCAACAAGCACAAGAAATTCTTTATCTTTTATTTCAAGATTTATATCTTTTATTGTATGAACTTTATTATCATACGTTTTAGAGATATTTTTAAGCTCAACTTTTGCCATTTAATACTTGATTACCTAAAACTACGTTCGTGTGATTATTTTACCATGAGTATAAAAGAAATTTATACTAAATTAAATCACCCTGCAATGGTTTTGGTTTATCGACAGGAACTATAAAATTAAAGGTAGAACCTTGTAATAATTCGCTTTCAACCCAAATAGAACCGCCCAGCTCTTCTATAATTTTTCTCGTTATAGAAAGACCTAAACCCGCACCGTTGCTTTTTTTGAGAGTATTCTCTGCTTTTTTATATTCTTCAAAAATAGCATCCAAATTTTCATTCGGAATGCCCGCTCCTGTATCTGTTATCGAGAATAACAAGTAAGATTTATCTGTAAATCCCTCGTGAATGCTAATTTTATGATAATTCACAAAATCAAGATCAGGATGAGAAATTTTAAGCCTGACAGAGCCTGAATCTGTATATCTCACAGCATTATCCAGCAAGTGCATAAGTGCTTCTTTTAACATAAGTTCGTCCGTATAACAGATTTTTTTAACAAGATCCTCTGTATCTATAGTGAAAGATAATCTTTTTTCTTCCGAATAAGGACTTATTGCTCCTTTTACGGCAAGTATCACGTTATTGATATCAATGTTTTTATATTTAAATTCAATTTTGCCTGATTCAAGTTTTGCAATATCAATAATACTATTCAGTAAAGATAACAGTCTATTTGCGTTTCTGCTGATTATTGAAATGTATTTTTCTTGTTTTTCTGAAAGTTCACCGCCCAGACCATCAGACAAAGCTTGCGAAAACCCTATAATAGAATGCATAGGAGTTTTTAGCTCATGAGACAACTCGGCGATAAATTGATTTTTATCCTTACTGGCTTTTTTAGTTTTTTCATAATCATCAAGTATTGTATCCAGAAGGTTTTGCCTTTGAGTAACGTTCCGTATTGAGATAATTATCTTATCTCCTTCTTGAGAATCTGAAGCTGTTATTTCTACAAAAACCTGATGTCCTGTTTTTGTATTTATACTGATAACAGCAGATTTTTCTTTGCTTAAAGCTCTATAAACCTGTTCAATTCCGCCATCAATAATAAAATTGATATTTTGTCCTATGGCTTCTTTTCTCGTATAGCCGAATATTTCTTGGCAACGTCTGTTCCAAAAAACAATTTGTTTATTAAAATTTATAATTACAACTCCGTCAGGATGGTTGTTCAGTAGCTCTTCTTGACTGCCTGATTTAAAAAGTGACTTTAAATTCATACTCTCACAAAAAATTTATATAATATCTTTAACACTGCAAACTAATATTAACATGCTAAATAGAATCAGAATAGTTATTAAGTTTTTTTTAATAAAAAACTTTAAACATTTTTTGAAGACATAGCTATATCATAGATTTCACGTTTTGAAATACCTGTAAAAATTGAAACAATTTTACTGATATCTTTAGTTGAAAATCCTTCTTTTTGCAATTGTTCTATTTTTTCTACAATCTTTGCATCAAGCTTAATGTCTGTTTTTTCAGCTTTTAGCACAGCCACAATTTCACCTTTTGGAGGTTTATTTTTGTAATGTAAATAAATTTCTTCGACATTACCTGTTTTTATCTCTTCAAAAATTTTTGTAAGTTCTCTACCCACTGTTATTTCTCGTTTTGAGCTTATATCTGTAAGTTCTTTAAGAGTTTTTACAAGCCTATTGGGTGATTCAAAAAATACAAGATTTGTATCAGAATATTTTTTCCAAAGTTTTTCTTTTTCAGACAGGTTTTTGGGTAAAAAACCCACAAACGTAAATCCTGAATCTTTAATATTTGTAGCAGATAGAACAGTGGTTAGCGAACAAGCCCCCGGTAAAGGAATTACGTTAATATTTTCTTTTTTTGCCATTTTAATTAATTCACTACCCGGATCTGATATCAAAGGAGTTCCTGCATCTGAGACCAAAGCTATATTTTTACCTTCGAGCATTAAATCAACAAGAGTTTTTGCTTTTTCTTTTTCACTAAATTTATGATAACTAAAAAGCTTTGTCTTTATTTCATAATGATTTAGAAGTTTTTGGGTTACTCTTGTATCTTCGCAAGCAATAAAATCAACTTCTTTGAGTACTCGAAGAACCCTTAATGTTATATCTTCAAGGTTGCCGATAGGCGTTGGGCAAATATATAAAATACTTTTTTTATCCATTGAGCTCATTCATTTCTTTTATAAAACTGTTTACGACATAACTCGCCATAAAATAACCTGCAACCGGTGGAACAAATGGAACACTCGCCGGCGTAAATTTAGTTATAGAAATAACTTCACCACTTTGAGTATTTATAGTTTCATTTGTTTCAACTTTTTTAAGGTTTTGAGGATGTTCAAAGCTTGTAACTACAGGCAAATTACTTTTAATATTTTCTGCTTTTAATTTGCTTAAAACATTTTTTATAAAGGGGCATTTCCCGGATTTGACTTCGGAAATATCTGCTATATAAAGCTTTGAGGGATCAAGTCTATTGCCTGCACCCATTGAACTGATAATAGGGATGTTTTTATCCTTGCAACTTTTTATAAGTTCAATTTTATATTTTAAAGTATCTATAGCATCTAAAACATAGTCAAAATCTTGCAATAAGGGATTAAGCTCCTTTGTGTAAAAGTCTTTAACCGTATTAACTTTTATATGGGGATTTATTTGTTCAATTCGATCTTTCATAAGATCTGTTTTTTGCTTGCCCACATCAGGCAATAAAGCTAAAAGTTGCCTATTGATATTTGAAGCTGAAACAGTATCAAAATCAACTAAAGTAAGTTCGCCTACGCCACTTCTTGCCAGTGCATCAGCCGCATAAGCGCCAACACCACCAAGCCCGAAGATCGCAACATGTTTTTTGAACAAACCTGCTTGGGCTTCTTCACCCCAGATCAGTTCGTTTCGGCTATAAATTTCGCTATTTTCAGTTTTATTTTTCATTTTCAAGATCTAAGAGTTTCTTATACAGTTTTTCTTGCTCCTCAGATGGATTTTCAGGGATTGTTATTTTTATTTTTGCCATATGGTCTCCAAAACCGGCACTTTTCTTGGGTAGTCCTAAGTTTTTGAGTCTTAAAGATTTGCCCGATTGTGTCTTGGGAGGAATAGTTATTTTCACAACTCCATGAAGTGTTTTCGCCTCAGTAACAGTTCCGAAAAGAGCCTTTGCCGGAGAAATAGCAACTTCACCAATTACGTTATCACCTTCTATTTTAAGATTAGGATGTTTTCTATACTTGACAACAAGGAATAAAGTGCCTTTTCTTCCGTATTCATCTGTTTTTCCTTCTTCCTGGAATCTGAATTTTGCACCTTCTTTTATGCCTTTAGGGATTTTGAGATTTAATGTTCTTTGATTAGTTGCATAACCGCTACCGCCACATTTAGAACAGGCGCTACCTATTTGACCTTTGCATTCGGAGCATTTGTCCATAAAAGTTACTTTTACAGATTTTGTGGTTTCACCCATTAAGTCTTCTAAATCTAAAGGAAGTTCCTGTGTTACATCAAGATTTTTTGCCGGTGGATGAGTTTGAGGATTTGTATAAGATCTAGCTCTTTTTGTATAGGCTGTTCTTGGATCTTTTTGGGCAAAATCACCGAACATCGCAGAGAAAAAGTCACTAAAGCCAAAGCCCCCAAGGTCTTCGAACCCTCCAAAACCACCCATGTTATCACCAAAATTTATATTGACATTTTCAAATCCCGGTGGTGGGGTGAAATCGGAACCTTGATTCCAATTTGAACCCAGTGAGTCATATCTTTTTCGCTTATTAGAATCTGAAAGTACTTCATAAGCTTCGTTTATATCCTTAAAATTTTCGGAGGCACCTACTGCTTTGTTGACATCAGGATGATATTTACGAGCCAATTTTCTGAATGCAGCTTTTATTTCTTTTTCAGATGCGTTTCTGGATACACCTAATATTTCGTAATAATCTTTATATTTCATAGTTTAAACCGTTTTATTCTCTCAATTACACTTTATTTTAATCGATTATCGTTACTTTTGAAATAACCCTTGTAACGATTTGTTTTGAAGCTGATTAGCGATATTTAAACCTTTTTCAAAGGCTTTAGATGATTTAGTAATTGTACCAAGATCTTTATATAAAAAACATTGTAAAGCAAATAAATTTTGATCTATAGCGAGTTTTAAAGCTTTTTCCGTGTACATTTTGGCTGTTTCAACATCACCTTTTTGCAAGTTTATTTTGCCTATAAGCTGTTGAATTAAAGACGCAAAAACAAAGTTATTAATCTCGGGTTTTTGAGCTACATCAAGAGCTTTTTGCGCTATAGATTCTGCTTCTTCCAAATTACCCGAATCCTTTTCCAGTTCCGCTATCAAGTACCATAACAGTAATGAAGGTAGTGCCAGTTTATTTCTTGAAACAAAGTTTATAAGCTCGTAATAAATATGCTTTGCCCGCTCAATGTCCCCTTCGTCCTTGAAAGCTTTCGCTAAAAGAGTTCTCAAAATAACAAGGAAATTATAATTGCCGGTTCCTTGCGATTGGTTTATCAAAGTGGATAAATCTTCTTTAATATTTGGTAATTTACCCTTTATAACATCATTTAACTGACTTATGAAGTTCCAATATAAGATCGATTCCGCATTATTTGGTATTTGAAGCAAAATTGGTTTTACCTTTTCAAGAATTTCTTCCGAAACAGTAGCATTACCTTGGATTGTTACACAAAGAGCTTTGACAAGATATGCTGTCATTGTCATTTCCGGCATGTTTGAATTTTGCGTTTGCTTGATTATATTTTCAATCTCAATCAATCCGTTTTTATTCCCCTGTAATGCCATTGATTCAGAGGAAACAAGCATTGTCTCAACTATAGTTTGATAAAGCTCTTCAACTTGCAAACCGCCTATTGTTTGTGACTCCTGAATTGCAGATTGTACAATCGGCAGTACCTTTTTTTGAGCTACAGAAACAACCTCTTGAAATTTACCTAAATTACATAAAGGCTCTAATTTTGAAAAATTAAGCAATGCGTTTTCTAGAACCATAGACTCATCAAGCATAGAAAGCGCTTTGTCTATGCATTCTATAGCACCTAAAAAGTCTGCATTCAATTCGCAACTTTTTGATAAATAACTGCACAGCTCAAGTGTTTTTATGTTATTACCTTCTTTTTCATAATATTCAAGAGCTTTTGTAAGATAAGGAATCGATTCCTGAGGTCTTGTTATATTGTTAATTTTGCCTAATTGTTCACAAATTTGAGCTTCATATTGTTCTTTATCAGGAATTTCAATATCGCTCAATAGTTGTATTTGTCGAGTTAAAGTTGTTGAATAAACATTAATATCACCTACACTTATTGCTTCTTGAGTGGCTATCTTCCACTGTTCAAAAGCTTTTTCTTTAATATTTGCATAATCAAAATAGCTTGCCGTGATTGAACTTGAAGATCGAGTATGCCCTTCAATGAAATTTGCAACATTTAAGCTGTAATTAACCTTATCTTCTTCTTCCAAAGAAAAATTAAGCACCGTTTCCCATATCATTTTATGCTTGAATAAATAATTAAAATCATCAAACATAACAAAAAAACCATTAGCTGTAATCATTTGCATACACTCTTGAAATGACTTATTTTCTATTACAACAAGGGGTGGTAAAATGGCAGGCATAAATTTAGGACCGAATAAAGCTGCATAACAAATGACTTTGAATACCTCTTGAGAATAATTTTTAACACTCTCTAATCTTGCTTGAATAACTTGCTCAAGCGTTTCCGGAAGTTTTATTTTATCAAGCTGAGGATTGGCTAAAATTCGATCTTCTTCAGGCTGCAAAAGCCCTGTTTGCATAAGCAAAAGCATTGTTTCTTCTAGATAAAGAGGTAATCCTTTTGAATTTTCAATCATTTGCGTTTTTATGTTATCAGGCAATACATCTTTACCCCCAAGCAAATTCATTACCATTGAAATAATTTCCTGTTGCTCAAAAGGCTTTATCCTATAATTTAGAGAATTTTGTTCTCCTAAAACAGGAGCAAAGAAAAAATTATCAAGTGTAAAATTCTTACTATGAGTGGCTATTAGTTTAATGTTTTGATCAAGAATATTATTTTCTATCAAAAATTTCAAACATTCATAAGAAGATCTATCAATATCTTCAATATCTTCGACCACTAATACAGTTTTGGTTTTGGAGCTGATTCGTATTAATAAACGACCGAGGGCAGCAAATGTAGATTGTTTATTTTCCAAAATAGATTGGTTATCATCATTAGGAATCGGTAATATAATATTTTTAATTGTATTTATAAAATTTAAATCTTCTTCTCCTAGATGATGTTTCATTGCTGTTTCAATTTTTTGAGAAGAATTATCATTATCAATATTGAAAGCAGGAAGGGCAAAAAGAGTCTTTAAGACATCTTGAAAATAAGAAAAAGGTACAGCATCATTATATTTTGAACATTGTCCAAATAGCCATACAATATTTTCTTCAGCCAAAGCTTGCCTGGCGTTTGTTACTATAGAACTTTTACCGGCTCCTGCCGAGCCCGATATAGCGATAGCTTTAGAGGGTATTTCTTCTTTTACCAAGCTTATTATGGCATTAAATATTTCTTCTGAAGGACGAACCTCACCAAGAAAAGGGGGTTCAGGTATTGATGTCGATGTGTTTTCATTTTTGGTTTCTTTTGATTTTTTTTCTTCAGCCTCGGAAGGTTCAATATTTTTAACCTCTTTTGGTTGTACTTCTACAAATTGTGATTCTAAATTATATCGATATAAAGGTATTTCAGACTCTTTTACTGAAATTTTTTCAAAAGGGCATTGGTCTTTTAATAATTCATGAATTTGATGATCAACAATTATATTTCCTGTTTGCCCAATTGATCTTTCCATTTGTGCATAATTTTTTTTATCATCTAAGGAGGCTAAAACTATTGCATACCTTAGTTTTAAACTTATTTTCAGTTTTTCTTGCAAGATAAAGTTAAGCTCTTTAATTAATTTTTGAATCTCAAAAGCTGATTGCAAAGCTTTTATTGAAGAATTTTGAGTTGAATCTGTATTTGTAAACTCAATAACCAATGTTTGAGACGATATTTTTTTTGCACTTACAGAAGCTATTTTTGCCTGCTTGGCTATAGTTTGATAAAATTTATTTAAAATTTTATTTAAAATATTTTCATTTGATATTCTTGTTTTTAAAACTTTTAAATTAATTAAATCTATTGCTAATAAGGCATATTTATCTAATGCTGGCTGTTTTTGTGGTTTTGATTTTTGCTTTCCTACTGTTTCAAAAATATTCCCGCATTTCAAACATTTTGGCATTTGATACGGATTTAAAACACCACACTTTATACACTTTTTAAGAAGCAGAAAGCCACATTCTCTGCATTTAGAAGAGCTTGCCAAGTTTAAAGTTTTACAATTAGGACAAATTCTTGTTAAACCAAGTCCACAATTAGAGCATTGTTTTGCATTTCTGAAATTCAAAGTTTTACATCTTGGGCAAGGTAATTTAAAGCTCAACCCACAGCTTGAGCAGTTATTATTTGATTCAGGGTTTTCTGTTTTGCACTTGGGACAGAGCATTTATAGACTTTCTATCATTCATTTAATCAGTATTATTGTATCATTAAAAGATTAATAAACTTGAAATAACATAATCTTTTAGCAAAAATTCTTAAAATTGCTATTTTAAAAGGCTCTTAATAGATAAAAAATAATTTTACAAGTTCTCTTTTTTGTTCCATACTTGAGTTATAAAGCGTTGTTATTCAAAAATGAGGCAACTTCATGGATAAAGAAATGGAATTGAAAATTGTTGAAGATATGCAAGCTGTTGTAAACCAGATGAAGCTGGATGACCTTGAAGATAATCCTGATTCTGAATATGAAACAATAAACTGCGATTCTTGCGGTGAAGAAAAATCAACAGCAGGCTCTGTAGTGTATGGAGATAAAGTACTATGCAATGATTGTGTTTTATTTGCCGAAATCGGATTCGCATTAAAAAAGTTTAAAAATATAGACGATTTAATTGCGAATATGGAAGATAAACGTCTTGAAGATATGTGCAACTTCATTAAAGAAGATAAAAATCGACACAATAATTAAAAGCCTATTATTACAAACTTCATAAGAAATATGATGTGTTGTATAATAAATCAGATAAGTTTCTTTTTATTTTATAATTCAGTTTTGGAGACAAATAAGTGCAAGTAGTTTCAGTAGATAAGCTGGTAACAAAGAAAATACTCCCTTTTGATCTTTATAATGAAAATGGTGAGAAAATTTTTAGCGCAGGAGAAGTACTCACTCCGGGTAAACTTTTGCAATTAAGATATATATCGGTTCTTTATACCGATGATTCTTCCGAAAAAAAAGAAATACAGCAAGAAACCCTCGAATCTCAACAGTCTGAAGAACCTGTTGTAAAACCTGAAGAAATTGTAATCAAAGAAGTTACAGCAACTAAAGATGATTTTGCGGACGAGTTGCCTGATGTTGAATTTTCAAAAGCCATTAATACAACCTCTTTTATAACTCCAAAGTCTCAACTGTCTGTAAAAGCTTTTTACGCAAAAGCTTTAGAGCTATTTATATCAACAAAAGAACCTGACAAAACCATCCAACTCTTTAACGATACTCGAGATAAAATTGTTGAAGATATTTATCCTATTGCAAATGATATAACTCATAAATCACAATTGAAAATGATCGGTCCTTACAACCAAAGCCATGGCATTAATGTTGCCATTTTAAGTGCTTTTTTAGCTCTAAAATTAGGACTCAACGAAGGGCAGGTAAATGATGTTGCATTAGCTGCTTTGCTTCATGATATAGGAAAAGTAAGAATTCCTAATGAAGTACTTTCAAAATCTTCTTCATATCAAAGCCCTAAAGATTCTAAGTTAATACAATTACACCCTCAATTGGGTTATAAAATATTAAAAAGAGAATTTGAACTTCCTGAGCATATTTGCAAAGTTGCTTTGGAGCACCACGAAAAAAATGACGGTTCAGGCTTCCCTTACGGCATATCAGGGGATCAAATAAGCTTGTTAAGTCAAATAGTTTCAGTATGTAATGAATATGAAAACTTAATATCAAATAAAAGCACTCCGGAAATCAAAAGCCCTAAAGACGCCATAAGAGTAATGCTTGAAATCGGCACAAGATGGTTCACTCCTGATGTTTTTTATACTTTTGTTCATATGTCAAATTACAACGATATGATGCAAGTAGACGATTTGAGCAGTATTTAAAAAGGAAATTAATTTGAAAGCTATTGTTATAGGAGGAGGGTTAGCAGGAGCAGAAGCGTCTTTGCAGCTTTCTAAAGCGGGTATTGAAGTTGATTTATATGAAATGCGTCCGGAAAAAAAGACAGGGGCTCATTGTACTGAATTTCTCGGAGAATTGGTTTGTAGCAATAGTTTAGGATCAGGTGATATTGGCGTTGCAAGCGGGCTTTTAAAAGAAGAAATGCGCAAGCTCGGCGGTTTTTTGATTGGTTTTGCCGATGAATCCAAAGTTCCAGCAGGTAATGCTCTTGCTGTTGATAGGGATGTTTTTGCAAAAAAAATAACTGCTGCTCTCGAAGAAGATAAAAATATAAATATAATAAGAAAAGAATTAAAAGAAATACCTGAAGATACTCCAACAATAATAGCATCAGGACCTTTGACTTCTGATTCGCTTTCTGAAAATATAGCAAAATTCACGGGAGAAGATCATTTGCATTTTTTTGATGCCGTTGCCCCTATCGTCGAAAAAGATTCTGTAAATTTTGATATTGCCTTTTATGCAAGCAGATATGGAAAAGGAGAAGCCTCTTATATCAACTGTCCTATGGACGAAGCCCAATATGAAAAATTCTATAATACTCTTATAGAAGCTCCTAAAGCAGAACTTAAAAACTTTGAAAAAGATGCGAAGTTTTTTGAATCTTGCCTTCCGGTGGAAGTTATAGCCTCTCGAGGTAAAGACACTCTAAGATTTGGACCTTTAAAACCTGTTGGACTAATAGACGAAAGAACAAATAAGCAAAATTTTGCCGTGGTTCAACTCAGACAGGATAATATGACAGGTACTTTGTATAACTTGGTTGGTTTTCAAACAAATTTAAAATGGGGAGCGCAAAAAGAACTCATACAAACAATTCCCGGACTTGAAAATGCAACTATAGTCAGATACGGAGTTATGCATCGTAATACATTTATACACAGTCCTAATGTTTTAAAATCGACATTGCAAACCCAAAAAAAGGATAACCTATTTTTTGCAGGACAAATAACAGGCGTTGAAGGTTATACAGAATCCATCGCTACCGGCATGCTTGCTGGCATAAACCTTGCCAGATTTTTAAAATCTCAAGAACTTCTAAACCTTGATAGTAGCTGCATACTAGGTGCATTAACTGACTATATAACATTCAAAGAACACAAACGATTTCAACCTATAAATAGCAATTGGGGTATATTAAAACCTATGAAATTTGATCGTAAAATAAAAAAAGACAAAAAAAGACGTAATGCAATCTATGCACAACGATCATTAGATTATATTGAAGAAATAATGACAATAAAGTCTTAAAGGTTAAATTTAAAATCTTGAAACAAAATTTATAAGTAGTGCTTGACTATTAAGTTTTATCGTTGTTAAATAATAATTATGTTAATCCACGGGTGAGTGGCGAAATTGGTAGACGCACTAGATTTAGGATCTAGCGAGCAACCCTCGTGAGAGTTCGAGTCTCTCCTCGCCCATTTTTTATTTTAAAGGTGTTAAAACTGAGAAGTCTAAAGACAATCTTGAATCCTATAGATAATGATTTAAACTGTTTTGATTCTTCTTTAATAGAAAGTTTAAACACAAATAATAACTTTATTAATGAGTTATCAAATCAAATAATAAAGTCTGGCGGTAAAAGGATAAGACCTGCTATCGCTTTTTTAGTGTCTAAAAATTTGGATAATAATAGTCCTAAAATTAATAATATAGCTAAAGCAATAGAGCTCATTCACACAGCAACGCTTATTCATGACGATATTATTGATGAAGCTTCTACAAGAAGGGGTGTTGAAACCACAAATAAACTTTTTGGTTCTAAAATCGCTGTTGTAATGGGTGATTTTTTCCTTTCAACAGCATTAAAAGAGCTTGCAGCTGTTGAAAATCCTCAAATTATAAGTATTTTTTCGGATTATATGAAAGAAGTTTGCGAAGGTGAAATTCAACAAACTTCAAGTCAGGGGGAATTTTTATCTATTGATGAATATCTGGAAAAATCTAAGCGAAAAACAGCTTTGCTTTTTGCAGCTTCTGCTCAATCGGCGGCGATAATAAGCACTGAGAATAAGTCTTTAATAAAAGCAGTTACAGAATTTGCGTTAAACTTGGGAATTGCATTTCAAATAACTGATGATATTTTGAATTTTACAACTTGCAAAAAAGATAAGCCTAAGGGAAATGATATTTTATCGGGGATTTATACAGCTCCGATTATTTACGCTGTTGAATATCATCAAGATAAACTTAAAAAGCTTTTAAATGTTGAATCTGAAGAATTAAAACTTAATAAAATTATTGAGCTTATAAATGAAGCAGAGGGGATAGAAAAGTCAAAAAAACTAGCCGTTGATTATGCTCAAAAAGCCTATTCTTCAATTGATTTACTACCGTTAAATGATTATAATAAATCGTTAAAAAATCTCATAGATTATATTTTGCAAAGAGATTATTAAAATTTAATAACTATTGTTTTAAGACTTTGCTTTTTTTATACTGAAAAAAGAATTTAAAATTTTAAATTTGAAATTATATTTTAATAGGGTAAAAAATGAGTAAATTCAAACATAAAAAAGCTTTTTCACTATTCGAGCTCTTAAAAGAAGCGATTGAAACGATAGTTATAGTAGTTGTTTTAGTTATACTAATCAGAAATTTTCTTGGAGAACCCAGGTGGATTCCGTCAGGATCAATGAAACCGACATTGCTTGAAGGAGATAGGATTTTTATTGAAAAAATAAGTAATTTTTTATCCGAACCAAAAAGAGGCGAGATTGTAGTTTTTTATCCTCCTTTTGAAGAATTAGAGCAAGATTCTTGGGCTATTTTTACTCGATTATCGGGATTTTTCAATAAAGATACTGCCTATATAAAAAGGATTGTAGGGATTCCCGGAGATAATATTGAAATAAAGCAAAATATCGATAACGAGACTAATGATGTTTATATAAACGGAAAATTACTAAAGGAAAATTATAGACTTGATAATAGTTTTATAAATTGTAAGCCTGATATGTATTGTGGTCCTGCCGTAATTCCGAAGGACTCTTATTTTATGATGGGAGATAATAGAGGGAATAGTCAGGATAGTAGATTTTGGGGCTTTTTGCCGAAAGATAGAATTATAGGTCGAGCTGTTTTCAGATTCTGGCCTATACCAAGAGTCGGTACTTTTAAAACTCCTCAATATAAAGTTGAAACTGAAAAATAAGTTTATATAACTCGAATCCATAAAACTATTTAGTAATTTAGGCTATTTATTCTTTTCATTTTTCAAATAATATGAAGCGCAACCAAAACCTTTTTGCTCCATAATATTTGAGGAATAAGGATCGCAACTGTTAGAATATGCGCTTATTCCAGCACCACCTGGGAATAAACCTTCTTTTAAAAAGTGCAGTACAAATATATCTTTGCCGAATTTATTAGGTGCTTTTAATCCATTAACATCGAAAAAAGCCATAGCGCAACCGTTAGCTTCTTTTAAATGACCAATATTATCAGAAGTACAATCTATACTTGCACTAACAAATTTCAAATAACTACCGTCACTTAAAACAAAGCCGGTAGCTTTTTGGTTTGAAGCCTTTTTTTCATTTAAAAAGTTGTTTTCTTTACTCCAGCATTTTCCATAGATGTCATTATCTGTGCATTTTTTTGAAACGTTTAGATATTTTGAAAAAATTTCCTGTACTTGGGTTATATCAGAAAATAATCCTTTTAAAGAGTTTTCATTATCTTCTTTTAAAAGTTTTGTAGCTTGAGAAATGTCGTTATATCCTTTTTTTAACATTTCTATTTTATCTTTCATCTCAAGCATATCAACAACTTTGGGTATAATAATTAAAGTAGCTACTGTCATTACAACAAAAGCAGCTACAAATTCTTCTATGGAAAAGCCATTTTTTTTCATTTTAAGCTTCTTCTTCTTCAGCTTCAGCTGAATCTGAATAGAAAATGGAATCATGGCTGGTATCAGCTTCAAGAACTTTATCTTTTCTGTCTCCCAGTTCTTTATTTATCATAAAAGAATCAATTTCATTTAAGGTTAATTTGCCGTCTTTGTTAGTATCCATATCAGAAAAATTTGCCATAACAGTCTCTAAAAGAGTTTTATTTACTCCCATTCCATTTGCCGAAAGTGCATAAATCTCTTCTATTGTCATTCCTTTATCAACGAAATCAGATAAATATTTGTTCAACTCATCTTCTGAAACCACTGAGTTTTTATTTGTATCTATTTTCCCAATATTTTGAGATAAAAAATTTGCAAACGGCAAATCCAAACTTGTAAGACCTTCCAGCTCTTCAAGTTCTTTTTGTGTAAGACCGTTTGAAGCCTCGGTATTAAGTTTTTTATAAATATTAGTTAAATTCATTGCACTATTAACAAACAATTGTTTGGAAGTAAGGTTTTCAAGCATAACTTTTTCCTTTATCAATAAACACTTTAAGTATAATGATTTCTTTTAAAAAAGTCATACTTTATTCAATTTAGTTTTTTGTTTAATTGAAATTTTAATAGTAAAGCCATTTAAATGATTTTACCGCTGTTGGTTTATTTATATCTCCGCTGATACGAACTTGAAATTCTTTTGAAAGTTTATCTTCAGGAATTAAAGGAGGGATTCTGTCCACCATTTCTTTATTTGTCTGAGCTTGAAATAATATGAGAAAATCTTTTGCAAATAAGCCAACACCCGGGATTTTTCCTACCAGTTTTTCTAGCGAAAGATCTCCTAATACTCCTAACGCCTGAACAATTTCTTGAGATGTTCGACCTAAGATAATGATATTGCCAACATTATTTGTTAAATTCAAATCGCCTGTAATATACAAACTCAAGTTCTCGCCTTTGCTTTTTATGGGGTTAAGACTTGCTATGCCGTTATTTAAGTATATAACACCTTGCATTTCTTCAAATTTACCTGTGTTTTTAGGATGTAAAGTTGAAATAATATTATCAAGATTAAGTCTTAAAAGATTATTGGAGGCTAAATTGGCTGCTTTTAAATAGTATTCCATATTACCTAAAGAGCCGGCTTGTCCATCTTTTACGTCGAAAACTATTTTACCTTTGGCATTCCTTGTCATTTGCTCCGGGGTGAGTCCTGATGTGCTTATTTTTACTTCAGAATTGAGCTTCCCTGATAATTGTCCCGGCATCATCGCAACTTTTTCCATAAATTGAGCAGCATCAATATCTGAAGCTTTAATATCAGCAAACAGAAAAGCTTTTGGAATATTATATAAAGCATTTCCTTTTACGAATCCCCCCAGTGTTTTTGTTTTTAAATCCGGAGTTATAATTTCACTTTTTTCATTTATCTTAAAATGCCCTGAAGAGTTATAAGCTAAAATATTGTTTACCTTTAATGTCGTGATTTTAAACTTGCCGTTATCAACAACTAATGGTAATGCCGATAAAGGTTTTGCAGGCTGTTGGGGTTGTGAATTTAAGCTTATAATTTTATCGACATCAAGATTTTCAGAAGTAATATCAAGGTTTTTGAATACAAAAGGTTCGCTAAAAGAAGTTTTCATAGTCGCTTTTAGCGTTAAGTCAGACCCATCCAGTTTTAGAGCGTTAGCCTCTATACTTATATTTTCTTGATTCATTAATATTTTCATAAGGTCAGCTTTAAAATTGTAGGTAGGTATTGAAAGGTTTTCAATCTGTAAATTTCCTTGCACGGTAGGATTTGACACCTTACCGTTTACATTAACCTTTCCTGATAATGTAACTTCTGCATTATCAAATTTTTCAACCGTAATACTTAACGGTTCAGAAAGTGAAATAGCAAGATTTTGCATTTCGGGATTTTTGGTATTCAAATCTTTTAAAATTCCCTTTGCAGAAAGGACTTCAATAGAATTGACGAGGTTAGATCTTAAGCTACTACTGAGTTTTCTATTTTCTTCAGCAGTTCGTAAAGAAATATCTTCCATTTTCAGTTCTGTTGGCTTTAATGCAAGTGAGAGGTTTAATATTTTTGTTTTATTTCTCAGTTGTTCAATTTCAGCGATTGAAATATAATTTTTAGAGTTAGAGAGTAATTGAGTTTTGAGACTAAGGTTTTCAGGAATACCTGAAAGATATGCAATAAAAGGCATTGTGCCTCGTGAATGTGCATAATTTGAAGCTTGCGGCAATAAGGATTTTATATCAGCTGAAATAATAAGACCTTTTGCTTTTATATCGAGTGTAGGGTTTTCAATATAATTACTTATGGCACCATTAATTCTTATAGGACTATTTTTTAATCTAAATAAAATTTTATTTAACTCTATATTTTTTTCGTCTAAAAGCACTTTGCCGCTTTCAATTCTTAAAGGCAAGTTTAGAGGTTTATAAATAGCTGTAATTTCATTTAAAGAGGCTATTCCGTTTGTTTTTTCGCCTGATATATTTGCTTTTAAAGAAATAAATCCTGTTATTTTTTGTATATCATTTAATTGTTTTTTTAGATTTTTATCGAGCATTGAAGATTGTTGAATAGCTTTGATATTAGCAACATTAAACTTTGGGATGGATATTGTTATTTCAGGGTTGGGCTTAGTATCGATATTGGTTATTTTTCCAAGTATAAAAGCGTCTGTATTAAGAGCGTTTAATTTGATGTTCTTAAGTTTTAGTTCTTTGATATTTGCTGATATTTCTCCTTGAGTTATTTTTAAAGGAAAACCTAATAAAGCAGGGGTAATAGAAGCATTATCAAAGCTTATTTTTATATTAGGTTCTATTTTATCTAATTTGCCTTTTATATTTAAAAACACATCAATAAAGCCGTTTACCGTTTTAATTTGTTCTATTTGAGCACTCAATTCCGGCATTAACGTGCTTGCTTTGGTTATTTCATATATTGTTTTTAAATTAACTTTTGGGGCTGAAAGTTCAATATTTGCGTTTGCATTTTTATCTATATTGCCTTTGACAGTGAATTTTGAAGTATCTACAAAGCCGTACATATTATCAAATATTAAAGAATTTTCAATCAGTTTTAAATTTCCGTTTACATCATGAATTGCGCCTGCAAAGCCTTTGTAGCCAATATAAGCATCTTTTAGATTGAAATACCCGTCAAAGTTAAATTTTTTCAAATTAGTGCAAATGACAAAGTCTGCTTTTGAATGTCCTTTTACAATAAGATTTTCAAGGTTTTTTGTGTCTATATTTGCTATATCGGTAAAAACAAGGGCTAAATTTTTAAGATTATTTAAATTAACATCAGTCGATTTTACTTTTAAATCAGTAAGTTTTTTATCTCTGGGGTTAACTTTGCCGGAAATATTAATATATTCATTTTTAGCTACATAGAATTTTGATTTTATATCTAATTTATCACCTTTAAAATGAATTTGAGCTTTGCTTTTAGGCAGTTGTCCGCTTAAGGTTTTTACAGTAAAGTCATTAATATTTAAATCACCATATACTCTGGGAAGCTCTCTTTTTAAATCTTTTATCTTTAAATCTGCAACTAAATCACCTTTTAGTCGATGTTTTAAAATAGGTTCCAACGGGTTTGTGAATTTGATTGGTAGTGGCTTTGTTTTTTTAGGCTGCTTTTTAACTTGAGTCGGAAGCTCTGTTTTTAGCTTTAAATCATATTTTATGTTTGAACCTTCACCCTTTATAAAACCCATGGTATCAAGTTGAATTCCTTTATCAGGGTTGAAATTCTTTATTATAAATTTTTCACCTGCTATGATTGATTCCTTTTTATCATCAGAAGAAAAATCAATAAATTTGACTTTATAATCTTTGATATTTAAATGGAAACTGTCAAAATGAGTCTCTATTTCTGATGGTTTGCTTTCCGGCATGTTGGATAATAATTCGTTTATTTTATATTTTCCGTTTTTTCTTTTTATAATATTAACAATAGGAGATTGAAGCTCAGCTTTTTCTATTACGGCAATTTTAAAAATCAAAGGCATCACTGCCACTTCAACGGCTGCTTTATCAGCTTGAAATAACTGTTCTTTATCAGAAAATTTCAGATCTATATCTTTTAACTCGACTCTTCCTCTTAGATTCCAGGTCGTTTTAAATTTAATGTTCTCAATATTCAAATTTAAACCAAAATCTTTTTTAAACTGTGATTTTACTTGTGGTTTAAATGAATTGGCATCAACTAAAGACGGTACTAAAATTAAAAACAATAGATATATCGCAAAAAGTATCGAAAGTATTATTACGAATATATTTTTAATTGTATTTGTCATTTATTTTCCTCGACATTCTGATAAAAACAAGTTAGCTCTCTTATTTTTAATGTAATTGTTCGTTAGAATAAATTAGCTGGACGGGCAAAACTATAGCTAAAAAAAGCTTAAAACAAAATAATAAGGTTGGATATTATAATTTAAGACTTTTTAACACTTTTATTCCTTAAGAAAAAAGAAGCGCATTATTGCGCTTCTTTTTGATCTGATTTTATTTTTTAATTTTCTACATATTCTTTAAGTCTTCTGCTTCTATTTGGATGACGCAGTTTTCTTAAAGCTTTAGCTTCGATCTGTCTGATTCTTTCTCTTGTTACGCCGAACAACTGACCTACTTCTTCTAAAGTTCTTTGTCTGCCGTCGTCCATCCCGAATCTAAGCCTTAGAACATCTCTTTCTCTAGGAGATAGGCTACTAAGAACTTCAGCAAGATCTTCTCTAAGAAGTTCGTGAGCAACTGTCATGACAGGAGCATCTGCTTCTCTATCTTCAATGAAATCACCAAGTCTGGAGTCTTCTTCTTTTCCGATAGGAGTTTCAAGAGAAAGAGGCTCTTGAGCTACTTTAATAATTTCTCTAAGTTTGTTAATGGTGATCCCCATTGCTTCAGAAAGTTCTTCCTCGGAAGGTTTCCTACTCAAATCTTGAGCAAGCTTACGAGTAATTTTCTTAAGCTTATTGATTGTCTCAACCATATGGACAGGGATTCTTATAGTTCTTGCTTGATCGGCAATAGCTCTTGTTATTGCTTGTCTAATCCACCAGGTTGCATATGTAGAAAATTTATAACCTCTTTCGTGGTCAAATTTTTCAGCAGCCCTGATTAAACCAAGGTTACCTTCTTGAATCAGATCAAGGAAAAGCATTCCGCGACCAACATATTTTTTTGCGATACTTACAACAAGTCTTAAGTTAGCTTGCACAAGCTTACGCTTAGCTATTTCACCGGATTTACCGCCTTTTACAATTTTTCTTGCCAATTCAATTTCTTCTTCAGCAGTTAATAGTTTAATTCTACCAATTTCCCTTAAATACATTCTTACAGGATCATCAACTGATACACCCCTTGGCACTGAAATTTCAGATTCGCTATGTCCTTCAGATCGTTGTTTCAAAGGAGGTGTGTTTACTTCTGTAAGGGTAGCTGTTCCGCCAAATAAACTGCCAATATCATCGGAGTCCATTTCGCCACTACTTGTAAGAATTTCATCAACGCTACTTTGTGATAGTTTTTCGTTTTTTTCCATCATTTATAAGTGCCTCATCGTTTGTTTTCTCGGTTTTCTAACAATTTTGTTTTTTGTTGTTTGAGTTGTTCTCTTACCTGGTATTGTAGCTGTAGAGATGTCATTTCATCATCATTAGCTGTTCTATACTCGGTTTTTAGCTTTTCAAAGTTTTGGATATTATTATAGCTCTTAATGCACTCTATATTTTCGTTAATATATTCTTTAATTCTATTTGCATCGAGCATTTTTTTATCTTCAACCGAAAAGATTATGTCTACCAGTTCATTTTTTACTTCTTCATTATCCGCCAAAACCGTCAGTATAGAGTTTGTAAGTTGTTCTACATCATTAGTCTTTTGAGATAATTTTTCTGCGTGCTCCTTTATTAATGCCAACTTTGGTTCTGTAAATTCAATGTTTGATAAAATTTGATTTAAACTTTCAAAAGTAAGTTTGCCTTCTTCTATAAAATAAAAGCTCAATAAATTTTTTTGCGCAATTATGTGCTTTTTTGAAGTTTTTGTTACAAATCTAGTATTTCTTTTAATAGAAGTTGTTTTCAGTGACAAACCTCTGTTTAACTCTTCTCTAAGCGCTTTTTCATCAACTCTAATAATTTGAGCAATTTTATTTATATATTCATTTCTTGTAATAGAATTGTTGACCTCTGAAATGACCGGTGTAATGGCTTTTATAAGCTTCATTTTCTTTTGGGGGGTGTTTAGTTCTCCAAAAGAACTAAGTACGTTATCTATTTGAAAATCAATCAATAACGGTGCTTTTTCAACATGCTTCTTATAAGCATCTACACCTTCTGTGCGGATAAATTCATCAGGATCTTTGCCCGTACTTGTTTTTACGACTCTAACTTCGCAGGAATATTTACCTTTACTTGCTTCATGTCCAAAACTTTCGTCAAATTGCTTTATTTCGCCCAGGTCGCCCAAAGAGTTTTTAATTATCTCAGCACCTCTGTTTGTTGCGTTTATTCCCGCTGTATCAGAATCAAAAGCTAAATAAATGCGCCTGGAGGGGGTAAATCTTGAGATGAGTTTAATGTGTTGATCTGTTAATGATGTTCCTGAAGAAGCTACAGCGTTTTTAATTCCGTGAGCATGAGCTGTTATTACATCAAAATAACCTTCCATTATCAATACTCTATCTTCAGCTTTTATTGCGTTAATCCCTTGATAAAGCCCGTATAAAATACGGCTTTTGTTATAGGCGGGAGTTTCAGGAGAGTTTAGATATTTGGGGTTTTGACCGTCTTCTAACGCTCTAGCTCCAAAAGCTACGACATTTCCTTTTTCATCGTGGATGGGTATAATTATTCGATCTCTAAATCTATCTAGAAAGCCTTTTCCGTTAGATCTTTGAGAAACTAAACCTGCTTTATCCAAAAGATCCATTGTGAATTTTTCTGTGTTAACAAGGTAATTTATAAGGGCATCAAATTGTTTAGGAGCATATCCTATTTGATATTCAGTCAAAATAGCGTCGCTTAAATCTCTATTATTTAAGTATTCTTTTGCTTTTAAAGCTTCCTGATTGTTTTTTAACTGTTGTGAATAAAAATGAGCCGCTTTTTGGTTAACTTCATATATTTGTTTTTTTAGTTCGGCTTTTTCTGAGGAAAAGCCTGTATTAGGCATTTCTAATCCGAATTTTTGCGCCAGCTCTGTTATTACTTCCATAAATGATTGATTTTGTAGTTTCATCAAAAAGCTGATAGAATCACCACCTGCTCCGCAACCAAAGCATTTGTAGATACCTTTTTCGGGATTAACCGAAAAAGATGGAGTTTTTTCTTGATGAAAAGGACAAACTCCCCAGAAGTTTCTTCCGGATTTTTTAAGCACAACATGTTCAGATACAGTATCAACTATATCTAATCTGTCTTTTATTTCTTGAACTATGTCTGAGTTGCTTAATTTCATCTGGTTTGTCATTTATTCTTCCGTGGTTATAAACATATATCTTCTACTACACTATTTGCACAATATTTGATTTTTTTCGGCTAATTTAAGCAAAAATCCATCATCTGTTTGAAGGCTCATCGGTTTAGGAATAAAGTTATCTTCGTACAGCTGTATAGCATATCGATCTGTCATGCCGGCAATAAAGTCTGCTACTGTTGTTTCTGTTAATAATTCATTTGTTGAATTTACTTGGGGATTGTTTTTGAGTGCTTCTTTATAAAAGTTAAACAATTCTTTAATTATTTTCTTTGCTTTTCCTTCTTCTTTTTTTGCAACAAAATCAACATAGACGTTATCAAACATCCAGTCTCTGAGCTTTTCCATCATTGCAAAGCATTTATCGGACATAATTATTTTATTTTTATCATAACTGCTTAAAATAAGGTCTTTAACCATAAAACTTATACGTCTGCTGTGACGGGTTCCAAAATAGTCATTACATTCTTTTGGAATATCTTCGATCTTTAAAACACCCGCTCTTATTGAATCGTCTATATCATGATTTAAATATGCAATTTTATCAGCTATTTTAACTATTTGTCCTTCAAGAGTTTGAGGAGGGGTGCAATCATAAGAATGGTTCAAAATACCTTCAATTGTCTCATATGTTAGGTTTAAATCTTCAATAAGTGATACAACTCTAACACTTTGCTCGTTATGTTTAAAACCGTTTTGTAACAGTTCATTTAGTACTGATTCTCCGGAGTGACCAAAAGGCGTATGCCCTAAATCATGCCCAAGTGCAATTGCTTCTGTTAAATCTTCATTCAACTTTAAAGCGCGAGCTATTGTCCTTGATATTTGAGCAACCTCAAGAGTGTGAGTCATTCTTGTTCTGTAATGATCTCCCAATGGAGATATATAAACCTGTGTTTTGTGCTTCAGGCGTCTAAAAGCCTTGCAATGTAAGATTTTGTCTCGATCTCGCTGATATTCAGAGCGAATATCGCAGATATTTTCTTCATGCTTTCTACCTTTAGTACAATTACTCTTTGCTGCGTATATACTAAGATAGTTATTTTCAAATTCAATTTGTGATTCTTTTGGTGTCAATTGCATTATTAAAATGTCCAAAACCCTGTAAGCATAAGAAGCCTTGGTAGTATAACAAATAAGTGTACTTTTTGCACTAAATCTTAAATAATTAATCTGATATTTTTATAAATCTTAATATAAATATTAAAGTTATTATTGAATTTTGAGAAATTTCCTAAATGAAAAAGAAAAAATTTTAAAAAAGTATCAAAGTTTTAAAAAAATGTGTCGATGTTAAAATAAGAAAGAGAAGTTTTTTCTAAATGGTAAGAATTAAGAAGGCATCAATTATGACAACAGAGACCACTATTGGAGGCGAATTTTTGAGCGAGCATCCTGATAAAATTTTAGAAAATGATCCGATGGAAGCAATCTTTGCCCTTAATCTCGGCGATTTTGTAACCGAACATTTAATTTCTGATGATCTTTTAGGCAAGATTAATACATCTGTGCAAGATAAAGTGTCAGGCTTAAAAAATCAATTAAAAGAACTTATTTCTATTTACTCACTTGATAATACCCTTACTTTACTAGGTTTTAGCAGTGAAGAAGATTTTATTATCTATAATTCAATCGCAAAAACAATATCTCAAATGTTAGAAATTGACGCATGTCATATATTTTTAACAACAGAGTATGCAAAAACTCTTGATAAAGAAAATAAATTTGATTTAATTTTAGCCGGTAGTTCAAAAACTGTATCAAAAGAAGTAAAATCTTCTATCGGTTGTAATCTTAAAGATGAGCAAAACCCCTTAACACAATCGTTTATGATGGGTGAGAGCATCTATAAAACAGATATTTCTACAACAAGTGTTTTAAATAATGGTGAAATTATCAAAACATTGCTAACAATTCCAATGGTGAGCAACTCGGGTGAAGTTGGCGTGATTTCTCTTGAATGTACTGATAATAGAGAAATACTGCCTGAATTTATTGCACTTCTTGAAATTACCGCAAGATTATTCGTGACTTCAATGAATTTGCAACGTTTAATTGAAGATACGCAAAATCTTTTAGACAATCCAAATCCAACACCAATGGAATTAAGACACTTACGAACTGAATTAACGGCTGTTATCGGTGATTTAGGCGATGAGCAGCAAATGTTCGTAGAAGCAATGGCTAGCGCTGTAGACGCAAAAGGTCATTATGTAAAAGAACATTCCACAAAAGTGGCTAAACTTGCAAGACGTATCGCAGAATACTTGCATTTGAACGAAAAAACTACAGATTTAATCTATTATGCAGGTTTATTGCAAAATATCGGCAAAATAACTTTGCCTGAAGAGCTTTTCAACAAAAAAGAAAAACTATCAAAAGAAGATTGGGAAAAACTTGAAAACCATCCAAACGTCGGTGTTAATCTTCTTATGAAAATAAATTTCTTATCCGAGGTTATTCCTTATATTCATTATCATCGTGAAAGATGGAATGGAAAAGGTGAACCTGAAGGTTTATCCGGTAATAGCATTCCGTTAGGTTCTAGAATTATAGCGGTTGCGGATGCTTATCAAGCTATGGTGGCGGAAAGACCGTATAGAAGACCTATTTCAAATGATAAAGCACTGGAAATTATAAAATCTGAATCAGGCGAAAAATGGGATCCTATAATTGTAGATGCTTTGGTTGAAATTAGGACTTAAGTAAAAGTATGTATATTAAAAATAAAAAAACACCCTTGGGGTGTTTTTTTATTTGCAAGCACTAAGTTTAAATAATGTTATCTCAGGAGTAGAATTCAATCTGGGAGTTTTTATATAAAATTTCTTGTTAAAAATTTCAGGAGTGAGCAAAGATGTGCCAATTCCACGATTAACATAAAGTTTTGAAATACCGTATTTATAGATTCCTTTTATAAATTCACAACCTAAAATTGATTTATAAATAGAGTTTAAAATTTCTGAATAAAACTGACATCCGTGAGTATGCCCCGATAAAACAATTGAAGGTCTATGTCTTGCAAATTCTTTGAAATTAATAGGGTTGTGAGTTAAAAATATACAGTTTTTTTGATCATTAATATTTTTCATCATTTTAAAAATATTTTGATCGCCGAGTTCAATATCATCTGCTCCCGCAATATTAACAGGAGTTCCTTTTATGAAAAGTTTTTCAGACTCATTCACTAGTATTCTTATATCCGCTTTATTATAAGCATCTATAATTGCCTGTCCATCATCACCATCGGAATGGTCATGATTGCCTAAGCAAGCATATTTTCCAAAAGTAGCATTTATTTGCTTTAACATAGATATTAAATCAGGAATATATTTTTTGCCGTTGCAAATTACGTCTCCTGTAATTACAACTATATCGGCTTTTAAAGAATTAACGCGATCAACAGTTTCTTCAATTAGGGCTTTATTCCAACGATTAATATGAAGGTCTGAAATTTGAACAACTCTGAGTCCGTTTAATTGTTCACTAAAATTTTTTAATTTTAGCTCTTGTTCGTTTATTTCAACTTTTTCTTGTCCTAGGAAAGATTTAATGTTTATATGCATAAATTATCCTTGAAATATACAAATTGAATATTTATATCAACAATTTAGCACATTGAATCTATTTAATTCCACAAAAATTATGATTTAAAAAGCCTTAGTTAATTTTTAAATCACAACCTTTTTGATAATATAATTGTATGAAAACTTTAAAATTCGGCTTTACCATAATTATTTTACTCTTTTTACTTTGGCTTTGTATTGACCATTTCTGGGGTTACAAGGTTTTAAAAGTTATAGATGGCGATACTCTCTATGTCGATCTAAATCGTAATAATAGGGCTGAAACGGAAGAAAAAATCAGAATAAAGTCTATAGATACTTTTGAAACAAAATATTCTTATCAATTATCAAAGCAATCAAGAAATTTTGGTATAACTAAAAAACAAGCTTTAGGGCTTGGTTATTTAGGCAAGGAATTTGCAAAGAAAAAGCTTTTGAATAAAAGAGTCAAATTGCAAATAGAAGGCAAAGGGGATTTTAACAGAAAACTTGCTCATATTTATATTAACGGTAAAAACTATGAAAAATTAATCTTAAAAGAAGGCTTAGCTACTGTTTATAAACGTGCTGATGACGCAGAAAAATACCTGCAATATGAGAATACAGATAAAATAAAGCAAAATGCCCAAAAAGTCCAAAATTTAGACCTTGTGATATTGAATCTAAAAAACAACAAATATCATAAACCCTACTGCAAATACGCCCGAAATATCAGCAGATTTGAGCTGGTAGAGAAGAAAAACCTGTCTCAAAATGCTAAAGAAGCAGGGTGTTGTGAAAAATTAAAAGATTATAAGTCAAGTAAATTTGATGAAAAAATTTTTTTAAAAGATTTGGAAAAGAATAAAGCAGAAATGTTTTTTGTAAATCCAGTAAATGTTAAATATTCAGAAAATAGTTGTTTAAATTCGGTTTGTGGTTCATTATTAACCTTGATAAAAAGTGCTCATAAAAGTATTGATATAGCAGCCTATGGTTATTACGGGCAAGATGATATTATAAACGCTTTAAGAGCTGCTAAACAACGAGGTGTAAAAATAAGAGGTGTTGTAGATGATACAACATACAAATTTTATCTTGATACAAAAAAAGTACAATCTGAATTTGGATTTAAACAAGATTTTTTCACGCCAATTGGTTCAGGTAAAAAATTTAAATCAAAATTTACTCGGGAAACATCAGCATTAATGCATAATAAATTTGCAATTATAGATAATAAATATCTTTGGACAGGGTCAACTAATATTACAGATAGTGGAATGACAAAAAATGCCAATAATTCCATAGTTTTTTATTCTTCAGATATTTCTAATATTTACTTGCAAGAATTTAATCAAATGTACACAAATAATAAGTTTCATTCATTGAAAGATAAAATTTTAAATGCAAAAAATATAAAACTTAAAAAAGATTTCGATATATCGATTTATTTTTCTCCCAAGGATAAAGCTTTAAGGAATGCTGTAATACCTTTAATAAATGAATCTACAGAAACTATAGAAATAATGATTTTTTATTTAACCAACAAAAAAGTGGTAAAAGCATTAGAAGACGCCCACTTTCGAGGTGTTAAAGTCAGAATTATAATGGATTTTGAACCAACTGCGGAAATATATAGCCCAATAGATAGACTTAGAAAATTAGGTGTTTTAGTAAAAGCTGAGAATTGGGCAGGTAAAATGCATATGAAAACAGCTATATTTGATAGAAAAAAAGTTGTGCTTGGTAGTACAAATTGGACTAGTACAGCAGAATATGTTAATGATGAAAATCTTTTAGTAATAAAAAATCCAGTTATCACAACCAAAGTTTATAATGAATTTGAAAGGCTCTGGAATTCCATACCTGATAAATATTTAAAAATAAAAGCTTCAAAAAAATATTTTAAGAAAAAATAGTTATTAAACTTGAGGATAAATCAGTGTTTTCAAGCTTTTTTGTCATAGAATACTTTTCTTTTATTTTTTTTCTATTTTCTGGCTCTATAAGTTTTTTTAACGATAAATCTTTAATCCAATAAAAATAACCTTTTTTAATTTTGTCGTTATTGTAATATTCATAATTCATAGCTTTTTGAAATAATTTTGGGTGGTTTTCATATAATCCGATCCATTCTATTTTTTTCTGATAAAAACAAAAATAACAACCGGAACGACTTCTCCAGTTGTAATAATCGGGGAAGCCTATTCCAGCTTTAGTTAATATATTTTCAATGTCTTTTTTTATGAGCCCTTTTTCCACAAAAGGAAAAGAAGCTTTTATATGCTCGCCGACACTTTTATCGTTAGTAGCTCTATGGGATTCATCTGCTCTAATTCCTATATATAAATTTACGAGCTGTTTTTTTGAATTCTTTAGTTTGTCGAAAATATATTTATTAAAGGTTTTTGTTTTTAATTCAAAAGTACACCAACGATTATATTGAGTTGGTAAATATCCATTGCAATTAATCAAATGTTCAAAACTCTTTTCAGGCTTTATTCGAGTGATTTTTTTATTTAAATAAACTTCTATTTTATTCAAATAATCATAAGTTTCAGGCAAATCACAACCGGTATCGCAAAAAACATACTCAATTTTTTCGTGGATTTCGGGCATATTTTCTTTTATATAAAACGCCAGTGCTGTAGAGTCCTTACCACCCGATAGACTTAGTATATGATATTCCTTTTCTTGTTCCATGTAAAACTAACACTCCCAACGACTTTGTAAATATAAACAACTGTTTACTTTTATCAGGATAGCATATTTTTTTGTTTTGTAAACCCCTATATTCAGAATCAGGTCTTTTTTTGAGGTTAATAAATCTTTAGCGGCAGGAATTTTAATATAAGAATTTATTAAAAGAACGTATTGCTTTTTACCGTCTTCTTTTTCATAGACCCTAATTTTTGCAGATAAATCACAACCTTTTTGATAATATAATTGTATGAAAACTTTAAAATTCGGCTTTACCATAATTATTTTACTCTTTTTACTTTGGCTTTGTGTTGATCATTTCAAGGGTTATAAAGTTTTAAAGGTAATAGACGGTGATACTGTTTATATTGACCTAAATCGAAATAATAAGGGTGAAACGGAAGAAAAAATCAGAATAAAGTCTATTGATACTTTTGAAACAAAGTATTCTTACCAATTATCAAAGCAATCAAGAAATTTTGGTATAACTAAAAACAAGCTTTAGGGCTTGGTTATTTAGGCAAGGAATTTGCAAAGAAAAAGCTTTTGAATAAAAGGGTTAAGGTTGTTTTTGACGCCAACAGGTCAAAAGGTGACTATGGCAGAAAGCTGGCTCATATTTATATTAACGGTAAAAACTATGAAAAACTAATATTAAAAGAAGGATTGGCTGTTGTTTATAAACGTGCTGATGATGCAAAAGAATATTTAAAGTATGAAAACATAGAAAAAATAAAGCAAAATGCCCAAAAAGCCCGAGACTTAGACCTTGTAATACTGAATCTAAAAAACAATAAATACCATAAACCTTATTGCAAATACGCCCATAATATTAGTAAGTTTGAACTGATTGAGAAAAAAGATTTGCCTAGGGATGCTAAACAAGCAGGATGTTGTAAGGATTTGAAAGAGCCAATTATTTCTATAAAAGCAAACTATAGAATAAATAATCCGCCTAAAGAATTAAAATATTCAAAAAAGAATGAAATTGATACCAGCATAAAGTTGTTATTTAATAGTCCTTTAGTTTATAACGAATCGCCATCAGAAAAAAGCAAAACTCCTGTTGGAAAAACAATAATTGAAGAATTAAATAAGTTAAATCATCAAGATATTTATATTGCAACTTATGGTTTTGCTTATCAACCTGAAATTGTAAATTCCTTTAAATATGCAGAAATTAGGGGTTATTCTCTTTTTGGTGTCGCTGATGTTGATATTCATAACAGAAGTATTTATCGAGATACTCATTATGTTATGCAACAAATAGGCAAATGGCAGACTGATCATAAGGCCAATTTAGAGCAACAAAAATATAGACCTAAATATAATGGAAGTATAATGCATAATAAATTTATAACCTTCGGCAAAAATAAAGTCTTAACAGGTTCTACAAATTTTAGCTCATCAGGAACAGGTGGTTTAAATGCTAATTTATCAATTTTGATAACTTCTCCCGTAATAACCAAAGCTTTTATCCAAGAAGCAAAGCAAATGTATGAGAAAAAATTATTTCACGAATTTAAAACACCTTACTATATAAAAAACGTAGAATTAGATGATAAAAGCATTGTTTCAGTTTATTTTTGCCCAAATCCTTTAGTTATTAATGAATTAGTTAAAAATATAGACAATGCAAAAAAATATGTTTATGTAGCAATGTTTTTTTTGACTCATAATAAAATCATTAATGCCCTTGAAATTGCTAATAATAGAGGAGTAGATGTTAAGGTGATAACTGATGCTTCAGCAGCTCAAGAAATTTTTTCAAAACATCACAAAATAAGAGCTAAAAATATTCCTGTAAAAGTCGAAAATTGGACAGGTAAAATGCATATGAAAACTATTATTATTGATGATGAACTTTTTACGGTTGGTTCAATGAATGCTACAAAAACTGCAGAAACTAAGAATGATGAAAATATTGTTATCGTTAAAAACCCAAAATTAGCAAAAGAATTAAAAAATATTTTTAATCAATTATATATTTCTATTGACGATAAATGGTTAAAAGAAACACCATTAGCAGAGTCTTTTCAGTCCGGCAATTCTTGCAACGATGGTATTGATAATGACCACAATTGGAAATATGATAATCAAGATAATAGTTGCAAAGTGCATTAATAAAAGTCTAAAAGATTTGGTATGAAATTTTGAGTCTTAGGATTTTTTTTATTATTAGCTTTTATTTTTTCTATATTTTCAGGTAAAATAAGCTCTCTTAAAAGCATATCCATATTCCAACCAATTTTATTTTTGCCATCATCAATTTCATAAGACATAGCCTTTTCGAACAATTCAGGATTATTTTCTTTTAATCTTAACCAACTCATTTTAGTTTGATAAAAACAAAAATAACATCCGTTTCTATTGCTCCATTTATAATACTCAGGGAAATTAATACCATTATCAATTAATATTTTTTCAATATCAGGCTTGTTTAATCCAGCTTCTATAAAAGGATACAGTTGATTAACAAAATCTTCTCCCCCGTCAGGCTTTGATCGATGAGCCTCATCAGATCTAATTCCTATATATAAATTTAACTTTTTACAATTTTGATGAAAACGTTCTTTTTTAAATTTACTAAAAGGCTTTAATTTTAGCTCAATAGTACACCATCTTCTATGAGGAGCAGGTAGACACTTATAAATACTATATAAATGTTCAAAGCTTTTCTCAGGCTGAATATAAGTAATTTTTTTATTTAGGTAAACTTCAATTTTATTCAAATAGTCATAAGTTTCAGGTAGGTCCACCCCCGTATCGCAAAAAACATATTCGATTTTTTCGTGGATGTCGGGCATATTTTCTTTTATATAAAACGCTAATGCTGTAGAGTCCTTACCTCCCGATAGACTTAGTATATGATATTCCTTTTCTTGTTCCATGTAAAACCAACTCTCCCAACGACTTTGTGAATATAAACAACTGTTTACTTTTATCAGGATAGCATATTTTTTTGTTTTGTAAACCCCTATATTCAGAATCAGGTCTTTTTTGAGGTTAATAAATCTTTAGCGGCAGGAATTTTAATATAAGAATTTATTAAAAGAACGTATTGCTTTTTACCGTCTTCTTTTTCATAGACCCTAATTTTTGCAGATAAATCACAACCTTTTTGATAATATAATTGTATGAAAACTTTAAAATTCGGCTTTACCATAATTATTTTACTCTTTTTACTTTGGCTTTGTGTTGATCATTTCAAGGGTTATAAAGTTTTAAAGGTAATAGACGGTGATACTATCTATGTCGATTTAAATCGTAATAATAAGGCTGAAACGGAAGAAAAAATCAGAATAAAGTCTATTGATACTTTTGAAACAAAGTATTCTTACCAATTATCAAAGCAATCAAGAAATTTTGGTATAACTAAAAAACAAGCTTTAGGGCTTGGTTATTTAGGCAAGGAATTTGCAAAGAAAAAGCTTTTGAATAAAAGGGTTAAGGTTGTTTTTGACGCCAACAGGTCAAAAGGTGACTATGGCAGAAAGCTGGCTCATATTTATATTAACGGTAAAAACTATGAAAAACTAATATTAAAAGAAGGATTGGCTGTTGTTTATAAACGTGCTGATGATGCAAAAGAATATTTAAAGTATGAAAACATAGAAAAAATAAAGCAAAATGCCCAAAAAGCCCGAGACTTAGACCTTGTAATACTGAATCTAAAAAACAATAAATACCATAAACCTTATTGCAAATACGCCCATAATATTAGTAAGTTTGAACTGATTGAGAAGAAGAATCTGCCTCAAAATGCCAAACAAGCCGGGTGTTGCAAGGGATTAAAAGATTTTAAAAAGAATACTTTTAATTATAAAGATAATTCATTAGAAGTTTATTTTTTTGATCCTAATATTAACTATTTTAATCAGGCAAACGAGGGAAAATATGCTCTCATTAAAGCTATTAATGATTCAAAGAATAAATTGTATTTTGCAATTTATGGAATTTCAAACTATGACATTATGAATGCTCTTATAGCTAAATATGAGAATGGTATTGATGTTCAATGGGTTACTGATATAAATAAATATGGAAAGAATAATTACTCTAAGACACATTTATTGCAGAAAAAAATCCATAATTTTAATATTGATAAAATTGCTGAACAATTTAAAGCCAACCGAAATCAAAAATTTGAATATTATATTGACGGAAAGAAGTACACAAGAGAGTTTACTGATAGTCAAATTAAATATTTTACAGATCAATTAATGCATAATAAATTTTTCATTTTTGACAATGATTTAATTTCAACAGGCTCAGTTAATATGAGCGTATCGGGAATTGAAGGACAAAATGCAAATGATTTATTGATAATTAATTCACCTAAAATTAATCAAATTTACACTCAAGAATTTCAGCAGATGAAATCAGGTTTATTTCATAAACAAAAGAAAAAGATTAAGAACAAAAAACACTTAAAACTTGATAATGGCTTTAATATTTCTGTGTATTTTGCTCCTTATGATAATGATTTTATGCTTGATGTTATTCAAATAATCAATGAAGCAAAAGATTTTATTTATATACCAATGTTTTTCTTTACGGATAAAAAAATCCCCCAAACTCTTATAAATGCTAAAGAAAGAGGCGTTGATGTTAGGGTTATACTTGATGCTACTTCAGCAGCAAGAAAATACTCAAAACACGAAATTTTAAGGGAAGCAGGAATAAAAGTTAAGGTTGAAAACTGGGCAGGTAAAATGCATATGAAAGCATTAATTACAGAATGTTACGTGGTTACAGGCAGTTTAAACTGGACGAATAGAGCTCAGTTTTTTAACGACGAAAATTCTTTGATAATTAAAAATAAAAAATTATCTAGCATTTATAAAGAATTTTTCTTAAGTCTTTATGAGTCAATTCCCAATAAATGGTTAACTTTAAATCCAAGAGCTGAAAGCTGGGATAGTAAAGGCTCTTGTAAAGATGGTATTGATAATGACCACGATGGATATACAGATTTAAAAGATTTTGATTGTAGCAAAAAATCCCCTCAGGGTGTTGATTTTGAAGATTATTATCATAAACAAAATTAAGCTAGTAATTCATTTAAATTCTGTTGAGCAGCTTTCTTTTTTGCTCTTTGTTCTTCAAGTTTTTTATACTTTTCTTTATAAAATTTGATATTTTGAGGTTTGCATAAATCTTTTAATCTTATTTCTTGTAGCCATCCAAGTTCTTTTTTTTCAAAATTCATTGCTTTTTTATAAAGATTCGGGTGATTTTCATAGAGCTTTATCCAATCAAGCGGATTTTGAAAAAAGCAAAAATAACAACTGGAACGTTCTTTCCATTTATAATAATCAGGCAATAATATTCCTGAATTCATTAAAATATTAACAATATCATTTTTATTTAATCCATTTTCTACAAACGGATAAATCCTAAAAAGATTTTCAGGATCATCGTAAATCCGCTTTGCACGTTGAGGTTCATCCGCTCTAAATCCAATATAATTATAAACTTTGGAATTATTTTCCAGCTTAGATTTTATGTATTTTAAAAAAGGTAAAGTCTTTAATTCACTTGTGCACCAACGATTAGCTATGGATGGTAAAAATCCATTTGAAGATTCAACTAAATGTTCAAAACTTTTCTCTGGATGTATTCTTGTTATTTTTTTATCTAGAAAAATTTCTATCTTATTCAAATAATCATAAGTTTCAGGCAAATCTACACCGGTATCGCAAAAAACATATTCGATTTTTTCGTGGATGTCGGGCATATTTTCTTTTATATAAAACGCTAATGCTGTAGAGTCCTTACCTCCCGATAGACTTAGTATATGATATTCCTTTTCTTGTTCCATGTAAAACCAACTCTCCCAACGACCTTGTGAATATAAACAACTGTTTACTTTTATCAGGATAGCATATTTTTTTGTTTTGTAAACCCCTATATTCAGAATCAGGTCTTTTTTGAGGTTAATAAATCTTTAGCGGCAGGAATTTTAATATAAGAATTTATTAAAAGAACGTATTGCTTTTTACCGTCTTCTTTTTCATAGACCCTAATTTTTGCAGATAAATCACAACCTTTTTGATAATATAATTGTATGAAAACTTTAAAATTCGGCTTTACCATAATTATTTTACTCTTTTTACTTTGGCTTTGTGTTGACCATTTCAGGGGTTATAAAGTTTTAAAGGTAATAGATGGCGATACTGTTTACGTTGATTTAAACAGGAATAATAAGGCTGAAAAAGAAGAAAAAATCAGGATAAAATCTATTGATACTTTTGAAACAAAGTATTCTTACCAATTATCTAAACAATCAAAGGTTTTTGGTATAACCCAAAAACAAGCTCTCGGGCTTGGTTATTTAGGTAAGGAATTTGCCAAGAAAAAGCTTTTGAATAAAAGGGTTAAAGTGCAAATAGATGGTAAAGGGGATTTTAACAGAAAACTTGCCCATATTTATATTAACGGTCAAAACTATGAAAAGCTAATATTAAAAGAAGGGCTAGCGAGCGTATATAAGAGAGCTGATGATGCAGAAAAATACCTGCAATATGAGAATACAAATAAAATAAAGCAAAATGCCCAAAAAGCCAAAGACTTAGACCTTGTAATACTGAATCTAAAAAACAATAAATACCATAAACCTTATTGCAAATACGCCCGTAATATCAGCAGGTTTGAACTGGTAGAGAAAAAGCATCTGCTCCAAGCAGATGCAAAACAAGCAGGGTGTTGCAAGAAAAAAAACTTTATAAATCATAAAGAACAGAGAAAATATTTACAATCAAACAATATTACAAATCCTGTTTTTGAAAAAGCGGTTCCTGATATACAAACAAAAAATATTGAATTGTATTTTATTGATCCTACAAAATATAAAAAACCTGTAAATTATTGTCGTACTGCTGCTGTTCAAGCTTTGATTAGAGAGATTGATAAGGCTAAAAATACTATAGATTTTTCAGTATTTGGTTTTTCTAATCAACCAGAATTGATTAAATCAATAAAAAAAGCTTCTTTGCGAGGAGTAAAAGTGAGATGGGTTACAGATGTTACTCCTTGGAATTTTAATTTTTATTCGGGAACAAAAGAAGCAATGAAGAAAATTCCTAATTATAAAACTGATTTTAATACAGATAAAAAATTGCTTGAAAAGTTTCGAAAAAAAGGAATGAAAAGTTATAACGGGACTTTAATTCATAATAAATTTTTTATAATTGATAATAAGTTAGTTTGGACTGGTTCTACAAATATTAGTTCTTCTGGGACGGGAGGTTATAATGCCAATGTTTCAGCTCTTATTCGCTCTAAAAAAATAGCTAATATTTATACAAAAGAGTTTAATCAAATGTTTATCGAAGAAAAATTTCATAGAGATAAGCAAAAGATCTTTACTAAAAATTTGATTTTAAAGGATGGTTCTATTATTTCTATTTATTTTTCTCCTAATCCTTCAATTATTGATGAAGGTATAACTCCTGTTATAAGTAGTTCTAACTCTTTTATTTATATGCCAATGTTTTATCTTACAAATGAAAAAATCTTCGAAGCTTTAATTGGAGCTAAAAAAAGAAATGTAGATGTGAAAATTATAGTTGATGCTCATTATGCTAAAAGCCAACATTCAAAAGTTAAAAAGCTTAGAGATGCGGGAATAAAATTGAAAGTAGAAAATTGGGGCGGTAAAATGCATATGAAATCTATGATAACGGACAATGACTATATAGTAATAGGCTCCACCAATTTTACAAAAACAGGAATAACACAAAATGATGAAAATATGTTAATTATCAAAAACTCAAAATTAAATCAAAAGTTTAAATCTGAATTTTTAAAATATTGGAAAAGTATTCCTGATAAATGGCTATATAATAGTCCTTTGCCAGAAGGCAAAGACAGTATAAATTCTTGTAGCGATGGTATAGATAATGACCACGATGGTTATTACGATAAAAAAGATTTTGATTGTTCTTAAGCAAAAGATCCAATTAAAAATTTAGTTGGTAATTTTATGATTTTCTTTTTATTTAATTCATATTTTTCTTTAATTGCTTTTATATTCTGAGGTTTAATAAGCTCCCTTAATGAAAAACCCTCTGCCCAGGTATAATTTTCCTTGCAGCAATTTTCTTCGTAGTACATAGCTTTTTCATAAAGATCAGGATGGTTTTCAAATAGTTTAATCCATTCAATTTTCTTTTGATAAAAACAAAAATAGCAACCGGTTCGACTTCTCCATTTATAATAATCAGGATAATTTATACCATTTTTAATTAAAATTTTCTCAACATCTGCTAAATCTACACCATTATCAACAAAAGGATATTGAGCCTTGATAAATTGTTTTTCCAATTCTGTTTTAGAGGAAAATCCTCTATCAGCTTCATCTGCCCTAATTCCAATATACAAATTTATAATACCTTCGCCTTCTTTTTCAAGTTTTTCTTTAATAAAATTCTGAGAAGTTTTGATTTTAAACTCATATGTACACCAACGTTGCTTTGCAGATGGTATCATTTTGTATTGTTCATATCTTTCATCAAAACTTTTAGGGGGTAAAAGCCGTAAAACAGGCTTATTCAAAAAAACTTCTATTTTATTGAGATAATCATAAGTTTCAGGTATTTCTAAGCCGGTATCATAGAATACATATTCTATCTGTTCGTGGATATTGGGCATATTTTCTTTTATGTAAAAAGCCAATGCTGTAGAGTCCTTACCTCCTGATAGGCTTAGTATGTGATATTCTTTGGGTTTATAATCGCCCCTTTGGGGCTCCTTGCCTCCTGATGGGCTTAGTATATGATATTCCTTTTCTTGTTCCATGTAAAACCAACTTTCCCAATGATTTTATAAATATAAACAACTGTTTACTTTTATCAGGATAGCATATTTTTTTGTTTTGTAAACCCTTTTAGACTTTTAATCTTACATATTTAATAAAAAACAGGTTTAATCTGCTATCGGGTAGTCTTGTTGTTTAGATATAAAATCACTCTGATAATCGCAAGGTTTATTCCCTAGCGCAATGAAAAGATCTCTAAAAATTGGTTATATAAAATTAGTGATTATTCATTCTTATTAACCGTCTGTTTTTCAGCTGTAGATCGGATTTTAATATCCGATCTTATTTTTTTATTCAATTTCGTTCAAAATTCTATTAACAGAACTTGTGAGAATAATATCAGGTTCCAGAAAACAAAATTGTTTTAAATATTCTTTTGCTTTTTTATTTTCACCAAAGTCTTTATATATCAAACCACACAGAAGCCAAGAAGCAGAATTATTGGGATTTTCTTTTCTTATATTTTCTTGTTTTTCTAAAAAAGCATTTATTTTACCGGATCTTTTAATTGCTTTAAGAATGTTCAAATAATAACTTATAAAATTAGGATTTATTTTTGCTGCATTTTCAAAAGAGTCAATAGCCCACTCATATTCATCTATTTTCATATAAACAAGACCGAGATTATTATAAAAACTTGCCGTAACGCTACTATTAGGGTTTAAAAGTATCGCTGTTTTGAATTCTGTTATGGCTGCTTTATAATAACCGTTTCTAAAGTGCATTACTCCTTTTTCACTGTGTTCAACAGCATTTTGGGTAATATCAAAATTACTACTACCCTGAAAAAGAAGCAAAAAAGTTATTATTATTAAGGATTTAAAGGTTTTTTGCATATTATAATAAATCTATTTCAAGACCTTCTTTTGCCACAAATAAACTTGGGAATTTGTTTTTTGCAGACTCTTCCATTTTTTTAACAAAATCATCGTTGTAGGTGGGGTCTATATGGAATAAAGCAAGTTTTTTTGCATTACAATGCTTTGCAATTTCGATAGCCATTTCAGGAGTACTATGACCGTAACCTTGTTTTGGTACAATCGGTGATAAGTAATCATCTTGAGTATATTGAGAATCATGAATCAAAAGATCCGTGTTTCTTGCAAAGGCTGACAGTTTTCTATCTACACCAACATAACTTTCTTTATCACTTGCATATACTAAAGACCTGTTTTTCCATTCTATTCGATAGGCATAAACACCATCTTTAGGATGCGCATAGCATTTTACACATTTTATAACTACAGTATCATCATCTAAATTCAAATCATCTTCGGTTCCTGTTTTTAGAATTTTAGGAGGTCGATTTTTTTCAAGTAAAATAACATCATTTTCGCTTACATCAAAAAAGTTCATATCAGCTGAAGTTTCATGCAGTTCCAAAGGAAAAAACGGTAAAAATAAGTGTTCAGAAAGGTGATCTTTTAAGGAGATGCCTTTAGTTGTCGGTCCAAATAAATTTACGTTCGTTGTTTTTAAAAAAGCAGGTTTAAAAAACGGTAAACCTTGAATATGGTCTAAATGAGTATGGCTTAAGAGTAAATTGGCATTTATAGGATTTCTTGTTTCGTCACTTATACCACTGGCAAGGTAAGATTTCATAAGATCATTACCAAGGTCAATTATTCCGGTTCCTGAATCGATTATTATTAAATGTCCGTTTACATTCACTTCTATACAAGAGGTGTTGCCTCCGTATTCTAAAGTATTTTGAGAAGGAGTAGGATGACTACCTCTTATTCCTCGAAATTTTATATTAAATGATTTATCTTTTTTCGACATAATATTTTTATCTCTTTATTTTTTACATTGATATATATTTTAGATCATAAGAAATAAATCGCCAAGTAAAATTTTAAAAAGCTGTCTTATGACAGCTTTTCGTTAATTCAAATTCTCTTGAAAAGATTTAATAGATTGTTCTTCTAGAGTTTTATGTTCTTTAAATTTTCTTATTGTATCCAACACTAATTGTGAATCATTTTCGTTCAATAATTTTTCCAGTGAATTCATAGATGTTTCTAAATCACCTGAAATAGTAGTAAAAATACTCAAACCTTATTCCCCTATAAACTTTTAATCAATTTTAGTTTATAAAATATTTCTTTTAATATCATCCTCTATTTTTAGTAAATGTAAAACCTTACAAATAAAAATAAAATCAATCTAAAGTCTTTTGCTGTGTGATAATTTTAATTAATGACTCTTTTAGAAAATTTAAAAGTATGTATACAAATACAGAATATTATAGAAATATTGGCATGTTTTTTCTATGATATTAAAAAGGCATCTTATATGGAGAAATACTTTGGGTAAGTCAAAATCAAAATCAAAATCAAAATTAACTTTTTATATTTTCCTGGCTCTTATATTAGGTATAATCGCCGGTTGTATTATAAATAACGTGGATCCTAATCACGCAAACATTTTAAAACCAATAGCTGATGGATTTTTAAGAATGATCAAAATGATCATAGCTCCACTGTTATTTGCAACACTAGTCGTAGGCATAGCAGGACATGGTGATGCCAAAGGTCTTGGTAAGCTTGGCTTAAAAACTATTGTTTATTTTGAAATAGTAACTACAATAGCTCTTGCAATAGGTCTATTTGCGGGTAATTTACTGCAACCCGGTTGTGGTATTGACATTCAGGCTACTACCGAGCAGCTGACTCAGTTAGAGACTATGAAGAATGTTCAACACGGTGGAATACTTGCCGGTTTAATTGAACATATGATTCCTACCAGTATCGTCAAAGCAATGGCGGAAGGAGAAATCCTTCAATTGGTTTTCTTTGCCGTGTTTTTTGCTATAGCGCTGGGGAAAATTGGGAAAAAAGGTGAGCCTATATTAAACTTTTTAAGGTCCCTTGCTGATATAATGTTTAAATTTACGGAATATGTTATGAACTTTGCACCTTTGGGTGTTTTTGCTGCTATAGCTCATACAATAGGTCATAATGGTCCATCTGTACTTATGGGCTACGGAAAGCTGATTTTAACTTTATATGGATCTTTAATAATATTTGTAGTTTTTGTGCTTTTAGTCGCTTGCATGATTGTGAAAATTCCATTTATGGCATTGCTTAATGCAATTAAAGAACCTGCTACAATTGCTTTTTCAACAGCGAGTAGTGAGGCTGCTTTGCCAAAAGCTATGGAAATAATGGAAAACTTTGGTGTTCCAAAAAATATTGTTGGATTTGTGATGCCGACAGGGTATACCTTTAATCTTGACGGTAGCACTTTATACTTGTCCTTAGCGGCTCTTTTTGTAACTCAAATGGCGGGTATCGAATTGGGACTAAGTCAACAAATAATGATAATGTTAGCTTTAATGCTCACAAGTAAAGGTATTGCTGCAATACCAAGAGTTTCTTTGGTAGTTTTGACTGCGACTTTGGCAAGTTTCAACCTGCCTGTTGCAGGCATTGCAGTGTTATTGGGTATTGATCAAATCCTTGATATGGGAAGAACAACGGTTAATCTCATTGGTAATTGCGTTGCGACTACAGTGGTGGCTCGATGGGAAAATGTTTTTGACTATGAAAAAATGCAAAGGTTTATTTCAGAATCAGACGAAGAAATTCCTGTTCTTGAAGCTGTTAGCGTTATAAAAGAATCTATACAAGAAACTGATAATGAAGCAGTATTAAAAAGTTAGGATAAACTTTCCAGTACTGTCCAACTTGGCGCCTTTGATTTTAAATAATCTTCGCAATATTTGATTGGGTAAATCATCCTGTCGAAACGAGAAGCAGGAAATGCGATCGGGTTTGTTTCAAGCAAAATCCAATTACTTATTTGATCTGCCATTTTGAGCATTTTCTCATTTGCGGCAACTTCAACTCTTATAATTCCAAAATCACGTTTCCCTTTTGAGTCAGAGGTATGTAATCTTAAATACCAACTAAGGACATTTTCTTCTTTTCCGTTTTTATTCACAGGTCTGAAAATACTTGTTCTCTCGCCTTTTTTTAGCTCATATATTTTATATTGTTCATTTGGCGAAAAATACTGAACGTGATGCGATTTTATTACACCAACAATATTATTAGCATTGATTAGATCGTTATTTTTGTTTTCAAGCCTACCGTCCAAAAACAACCAACCGTCTTCGAAAGATTTTTCTACCCATAATTTTGCGAGACCTCGCTCCAGTCTTCCTCTGGTTTCTTGAATATCACTTCTTGCAATATTCTCAAGATCAAGAGGATAAAGCGGATATTCGCCTGTTTTTTTATCTTTTTCTCCTATATTTTTGGGCTTAAAATCAAAATCCTTAAAATCTTTATAATCCATATAAAATTCAGGTGATGATTCTTGAACTTTTATAGGTGCATATAAATTTTCAACAAAATCTTCAATACCAACCGAATGCATTTTTTTCTCGGTTCGTTTCATGATTACAGCAGATACATAACCATAGGTCACTGGAAGATAATTGTAGTTGAATAAAATTCTTTTTCGTTCTATTCCATCTAAAAAATAACTAAAGCGTGAGATTTCTTCTGTAAGGGGTACCTTTTTTGTTTCTAAAAATTGTGAATTCCCTTCCACAATATTAGCTTTTAAATATTTTAAATCTTGATCCTTGTAATTTTGCTGAAAATACTCATTTTCAGTTTCGGATTTTATTATTTGAATATTTTTGCCTTTTTGCTTTAAGTTTTTTGCTAACTTTATTGAATTTTTAAAAACGAGCATTTAAATTCTCCGTTTAAAAGATTTTTTTACAAAAAATAAAGCCGTCCTTTTTAGGGCGGCTACTAGACTTGGGGAGGAGGTTGGGGTATGACCTTTCGGTCTTACATATAAGTTATCGGTCATTTTAAAAATTACTTTAGACTTTTTTGCGACTTCTTTACAAATCTACATCATTTAATGTAGAAGCTAATAATTTTTTTCCAGAATTCAAGCCTTTCTGCTTTTTAAAAGATTTGATATATAAGAATTTAAACTCATTTGCTAAACAAGAGGGAAACTATGGTTATTTGTAGACTTCACCTTTTTGTTATCTACCAAAATGGATAATCGGGCTAGTTTGTTTCACTAGTAAAGCAGGGTAAGTTTAAAAAATTTTTTGGGTACTCAAAAAACAACAAGACTATACAGGCAGGTGATATGAATATTTTTCTTAAATCCTATAATTTTCATATCAACTAAAGAAAAAAAGGTTGAAAAGCTTTGTATAAAGCACCGTAGTTAAATCTATACATGATCTTGAGGAATGGAAATGAAAACAATTTATTCAACAGCAAAAGAACACCTACATTTATTAATGCCTATAACATCTTTAACTATAATACATTCAGCATTAATGTTTTATTTGATTCAAGTATTTTAAAAAAAAACTCCCTCCAAATTTGTTTGAGAGGGAGTTTTTTATAATCTTGCAATTATAATTCTGTCTATGTCGTTAAAATCTTTAACTATTTCGATATCTTTGAATCCTTCTTTTTCAAAAAAGTCTTTAACTATTTGAGATTGATTAATTCCCAATTCAAAAGCTATGTAACCACCAGTATTTAGATATTTTTTTGATTGAAGAATTATTTCTTTATAAAATTCAACCCCTTCATTATCCTCAGTAAAAAGAGCTAAATGAGGCTCGTGTTCTAAAACTTCTTTTTGAAGGTCTTTTTTTTGTTTTGGACTTATATAAGGCGGATTTGAGACAATTAGGTCAAATTTATTATTCACATTTTCAAAAATATCCGATTTTAAAAAAGTTATTTTATCTACTATCTCATGTTTTTGAGCATTTTTTTCTGCAATCTTCAAGGCTTCTTGTGATATATCAACTCCAAGTACTTGGGCTTTTTCAATATTTTTAGCTAATACAATGTCTATACATCCAGAACCTACACCTATATCAAGAATTGAGACTGTTTCTTTTATTTTTAGTATGTTTTTTGCAAGTTTTTCAATTTCTGATACCAGTAGTTCTGTTTCAGGTCTTGGAATCAAAACATTTTTATCTACAAAAAATTCTAATCCCATAAAAAAGGCTTTATTCATAAGATATTGAATAGGAGTACCCGTTGATACTCTTTCATTTACAAGATTTTCAAGTCTTTTGAGTTTAGGTAATTCCAAACTTAAATTAGGGTTTAGTAAATAATCTTTTTTGCTAAATTCGGTTACAAATTCAAACAGCAACCAAAATTCTTGTATAGCTTCATTTTTTTCTATACCAGAGTCGATAAGTTTTTGTATTAAATTATTTTTAAGCTTATTCATTAAAGTTTTTTAGTCGACAGATTTTGGAGGCTCCAATTTGGTAACTACTTTATCTATAAGTCCATAATCAGCAGCCTGTTGAGCGCTCATAAAGTAATCTCTTTCTGTATCTTCTTTAACTTTTTCGATAGATTGACCTGTATTTTTAGATAAAATACCGTTGAGCATATCTTTCATTCTAATGATTTCTTTTGCTTCAATTTCAATATCTGTAGCCTGACCTCTTGCTCCGCCTAACGGCTGATGGATCATTATTCTTGAATTAGTAAGAGCCATTCTTTTGCCCTGAGTTCCTGCTGAAAGCAAAAAAGCACCCATACTGGCAGCTTGTCCGACACAAATTGTGCTTACATCAGATCGAATATGGTTCATTGTGTCATAAATCGCCATGCCGGAAGTAATAACGCCACCTGGACTATTTATATAAAGCATGATATCTTTTTCAGGGTTTTCAGAGTCTAAAAGCAATAACTGCGCTACGATTGAATTTGCAACATCATCATCAATTTCTGTACCTAAGAAAATAATTCTTTCTCTTAATAATCTTGAGAAAATATCAAAAGACTTTTCGCCTCTGCTGGACGCTTCTATAACGGTAGGAACATAGTTTAGTATTTTATTATAATCCATTAGATTCACCTCTTTAAAATTATGCTTATTCTTATTATATAAAAGTCATATTAATTTGCAAAGATTAAATTATAATCCCTTTAAGATTTTCTGCTAAAATTTCTTCAATTTTAACTTTTACTATTGTGTTTTTGAGTTTATCTTCCCCATCTACAAGCACTTGTTGGTAGTTTTTTGATATTCCTTTTAAGAAACCTGTTTGTTTATCTCGTGATTGCTCTATAAGTACAGATAAAATCGATCCTGTTATTTGTTTTTTAAAATCAGTTTTTTTCTTTGAGACAAGTGCTTTTAGTTTTTTAGCTCTTTGTTGTTTTACATTGTCAACTAGCTGAGGGCTCATTCCGGCAGCTTTTGTACCTTCTCGCAATGAATAAGGAAATACATGTAAATAATTTAAAGGCAATTTTTTTATATTTTCGAATGTTTCATTAAATTGCTCTTCGGTTTCAGTAGGGAACCCGACTATTATATCTCCGCCTATTGCAGCCTGTGGAAATTTTGTAACTATTTTTTCACAAAGCTCAAAAATTTGCTTAACGGTATATTTTCTATTCATTGCTTTTAATATTTCATCATTTACGCTTTGAAGTGAAATATGAAAATGATTGCAAAATTTATTTGAACTGCTCAAAAATTCTATAAGGTCGTCACTTAACTCTAAAGGGTTGAGAGAGCCTATCCTATATCTTTTTAAAGCATTTATTTTTTCGATTTCTATCAAAAGATCGATAAGCGATTTATGTTCTTCAAAATCAAGTCCCCATTGACCTAAGTGTATCCCTGTTAATACAATTTCTTTATATCCTTTTTGGACAAGATTATTAATTTCATCAATTATACCAAACGTTTTTCTACTTCTGCTTTTCCCTCTTGCGAAAGGAATAATGCAATAACTGCAACGATTATCGCAACCGTCTTGAATCTTGATATTAGCCCTGGTCCTTCCTGAAGAACTGGTTGTAACAATGTCAACAAAGTCTTTTTGATTCATTATGTCAGATACAAAAACCTTTTCGGATTGCAAATCATTGATATAATCAATCAAATGTAATTTTTCAGTATTTCCTAATACTAAATCAACGTTTTTTATTTTTTTAGCGGAAATTTGAGCATAACAACCGGTTAAAACAATCTTTGCTTGAGGATTTGTATTTTTTGCCTTACGCAAAAGATACTTGGATTCTTTATCTGTTTTTTGAAGTAACGGTACAGCTATTTATGATATACAAATCAGCCTTATCTTTGAATGAAACTTCTTCTAAGCCTATTTTAACAAGCTCTTGTCTTATTACTGAAGACTCGAGCTGATTTGTTTTACACCCTAATGTATGAATAGCAAATGTTTTCATACTTCTATTTTGCAATAAAATTAAACATCGGTAAAGTGTAATTTAAAATTCAAAAACCTCTTTTTGAAAAAAAGGAGGTCTTTTCTTGTTACTCGAATTTATCCTTATATTGCTTTTAAATTTTCATCAGTGTTGAAATAGGCATAATTAAATTTTTTAACGAGTACATTTACTGTCGGTGTTATAAATGCAGGAAGAGTGGGACTAAGCGAATTCTTTAATGCAAGATAAAGAATGTAAGTAATATACAAAAGTTTTTGTTATACCAAGATAAAATATTGATAAAGGTAGACTATTTACGTTGTATAAAAGCTTTTGAAAGAGCAACAGCGATTTGAACAGAGAATAGTTCGTTGCATTGACAATATAAGTAGCCTTGGTTCATCTATATTGAATTAAGTTTGTTGACTACTTTCCTTGGGTTAAAATGACACAATCTTGAGGCACTTTTTGAGCTAATTAGATAATAATTTCGTCCTGATTTTGCTCATACATCACCTATTGAAAAAATGTTTTATTTTGCCGTTTTTATGTTAACTATTTATAGCCACATTTAAAACTGCATTTTGGGAAATCTAGTTATATATTTTGCTTCGTCATCTTCGGCAAAGCCTGACATTGCTTAGAGCTTAATAACGGAAGTAAAGTCCTGTTGGAGATATGTTTTACCCAGACCAGGCAACGAGTCACTTGTGAAAATTCTTTTTATATTACCGGGATTTGAATACAATTTGTTGTATAGAATAGCTCCGGGAAATTGAGAAACTTTGATCTTGCCAGCTCCACATAATTGCAACTAAATGTATTTTTTAAGTTCGGGATATGCAAGACAAGGGAGCATTTCTCCGTGGGTATAGACATTGATATTCTTACCTTCGGTTTGTTTTAATAATTTTTAAATTTTTAAATCATGACCGAGATAAGAATAGCTTTGCCTTTAATAGGTGTAACTCTACTTTTGTTGGTTCAGGATCCATAAGTGCCTGTGTTAGATCAAGTAATTCATTGCTTTTAAGTTCACTTACCGCTAAAAGTTCATCACAGTTGGGGATTCTTTTGTAAATGCCATAGCATCAGCAAAGAATTCATACACATTTTATTTTTTTCCCAGAATGAAAGCGTGATCAACGTAGGCAGACCCTTTAAACCATAAGTTAAAAGTTCTTGTAACCCCGTAATATCTTCACCTAATTTTTCGTTTCTTTTTGTTATTGAAATTTCTTTAGCTTGTTTTAATAGATCTTCTTTTGATTCAGCAGGCTCAAAAAGTGCTATATCTGAAGTTATTTCACAACTTAATCCTTCATTTTTAATAGCTGTTTCATAAAGATGTTTAGCTTTTTTCTTTAATCTTGTTATTTTTTTAATAATTGAAATTAGTCTTTCATCATCAAAATTAACGTTGGTTACTGTCGTAAATAAACCTTCAATAATTGCGTGATCAATTTCCGGATCTTTAACACCAAGCTCTCTAACTTTATGATAATAGACTCCGATTCCTTTTAAGATATATAAAATTAAATCCTGTAAATCTGATGTCGACGGTTGTTTTCCGCATACTCCAACAGATGTGCAACCTTTTCCTTGTGCCGTTTGTTCGCACTGATAACAAAACATTGTCATTTTAAATCCTCCTTCTTTTTAGATTAATTCGCCGTTTATTGACACTGTATAATCTTTAACTATTACGTTTTTTCCTGATTTGATCATTGCTTCTTTTATGATTGTTTCTGTTCCTCCACAACAAGGGACTTCCATATGAACAAGTGTTATTGAATTAATATCTTGATACTCAAGAATAGTAGATAATTTTTCTATATAATTATCTAAATTGTTATCAAGTTTTGGGCATAACATTATTAATATTTTGCCCTTTAAAAATTTGTTGTGAAAGTTGGGATATGCAAAAGCTGTACAATCTGCAGCTATTACAAGGTCTGCGTTCTTCAAATACGGAGCATTGGAGTTTATAAGCTTTAGTTGTATAGGCCAGTTATTTAGCTCGGACTGAATATTTGCAGGTTTTATTTCAAGATTAGTTTTCCTTTCTTTGCTTAAATCTTTTTGCATTGTTCCCGGGCATCCGCAAGGAAGTTTTTCTTCTTCAATTTCAGGTATTTCAAAATTATTTTTTTTCAAATAATCAATGGCTTGTGAATAAAAAACAGTTTCATTGTGATCTTTCAAATGCTTTAAATGTGCTTTTATAACGTTTTGACCTCCTTTTACAACATTTTCCATCACTTTAAATTCGTCATATGGTTCTGCTTCTCGTTCTTCTGTTGTCATTGCTCCTTGAGGACATGTTTTTATACAAGCACCTAAACCATCGCAAAATAGGTCACTCACCAACCTGGCTTTACCATCAATAATCTGTAATGCACCTTCCGGGCAGTCGGGAATGCAAACCCCACAGCCATTGCATTTTTGTTCATCAATTTTAATAATTTTTCTTTTCATAAGCTTATCCTTTTTAATAAGTAAATAAGTATTAATTATCCAATTAGGTTTAAAAAAAGTTATCCTGTGAAATCTGATAGTTTTGTTTCTGCAAAAAAATCTTCAACTTGTTTGTTAATTGAAATAAGAAAATTGCCCAGAATGCACTTGTGCTGGCATTCTTTTTTATCTAAAAGACAATTTGAAGGTTTAAAACGGCCGTCTTAGCTTCGTAGATTTCTAAAAAGTTATTGTATCAGGATTTTTTGCCAATTTAAAACCTCCGCCAAATCTTTTTTGAAACAGCAAGTTCAGCTTTAACCAGTCTTTGGAGTACTTTTGATAAATGGTTGTAAGATACACATAAAACTTCAGAGATTTCTTTGACAGAAACCAAATCAGGATTCTTTTGAGCCATTTTGTCATTGCATTAATGCTTATGCGGCTTCTGATATTTTTAGTACATTACCCATAATTTCAAATTTTTAACTAACTGGTACTAGTTCCAAATTTGATTTTTTGTCAAATATTCTTACAAATTTTTAAAATTATTACCCAAATAATTAGTTAAGAAAATCCGACACGGTCGGATTTTCTTGATTTCATTTTATATTTATAGCACTATAAACAGTTTTTATAAAATCTGATATTATTTTTTTGCTGTATATTTTTTCTTCTTATCAGATCCTTTTTCCGATTTGTTATCTGTTTTTCTATAGGATTTTTTGCCGGATTCTTTATCAAAACTTTTATCCGATTTTTTATAAGTTCTCTTTTTGTCCGATCCTTTATCAAATTTTTTGTCTGTTTTTCTATAAGGTTTTTTCTCGGAATCTTTATCGAAATTTTTATCTGATTTTCTATAAGATCTTTTTTCGGAATCTTTATCGAAGTTTTTATCTGATTTTCTATAAGATCTTTTTTCGGAATCTTTATCGAAGTTTTTATCTGATTTTCTATAGGATCTTTTTTCGGATCCTTTATCAAAATTTTTGCCTGTTTTTCTATAAGGTCTTTTCTCAGAGTCATTATCGAATTCTTTTTCGAACTCTTTATCAAATGATTTATATTGTTTGCCTCTGTTACCCTGAGATGATTCTCGTCTACCTTTTTTTGTATTTTTGTTGAAATTTTCTTCAGAGCGTTTTCTGAAAGTTTTACGAGGTTTGCTATTTATAATTTCAAGTTCTGCAAAATCAGCAGAAGCGTCAAATCCTGTGGTTTCTTTTTCAACAGCCAGTTTTAATAAAACAGCTGCAACGTCTAAAGATGTATAATCATCAGCCATTAAAAGTTCAACTTGGTTTATGTAAGAACTCAAATGTCCTTGTTCAAGAGTTTCCTTGATTTTTCGAGTTAAATCATTCACTCTTGTGGCTTCAAGATCGGTTATAGAAGGAGCGTTTTGTCTTTGAACCTGAAAACCGTTTGATCTTTCAATTCTTTTTAGGTTATATATTTGTTTGCCCGTTACAAAAGTGAAAGCGACTCCCGATTTTCCTGCTCTACCTGTTCTTCCGATCCTATGGATATAATCTTCATCATCTCTTGGTAAGTCATAATTAAACACGGCTTCGACATTATTTACGTCAATACCTCGACCTGCTACGTCAGTTGCAACAAGGATTTCTACAGTACCTTTTCTAAATCCGCTCATAACTTTATCACGTTGTTTTTGATTCAAATCGCCGTGTAGGGCATCTGCAAAATAACCACGAGCTTTTAGAATTTCAACAAGCTCGTCCACCATACTTTTTGTATTACAAAAAACAAGTGAAAGCTTTATGTTGTGTACATCTATCAATCTTGCAAGCAATTCAGGTTTATTTTTGTTCATAACTTCAAAATATAATTGCTTAATTTTTGGAGCATCTTTCTTTTTGCTTGTTACATCAACTTTTATTGCATCTTTTTGGAATTGTTTTGTTAACTGCAAAATATCTTTTTCCATTGTTGCTGAAAACATCACTGTTTGACGATCTTCCGGTGTGTCTTTTAAAATTGTTTCAATATCTTCTTTAAAGCCCATATCAAGCATTTCATCAGCTTCATCCAGAATAACTTTATTAACTTGAGACATATCAATTGAACCACGTCTAATATGATCCATAGTTCTTCCTGGAGTTCCTATAACCACTTGAGCACCTTTTTTAAGAGCTCTTAATTGTCTATCAATTTGCTGACCACCATAAACCGGTACTGCGAATAGTTTTTTCTTGTATTTCAAAAGCTTTCCAAACTCTTCCGCCACTTGGATTACAAGTTCTCGGGTCGGGCAAAGAATAATTGCCTGTACACTTTTTTCTTTTGAATCTAAACTTTCAATTACAGGTATTGCAAAAGCAGCTGTTTTACCTGTTCCTGTTTGAGCTTGACCGATAATATCTTTATTTTCTAATAGTAAAGGTATTGCAGCTGATTGAATAGGGGATGCTTCTTCAAAGCCCATATCTTTTACGGCTTTTAATAATTCTTTTGATATATCCAGCTCTTCAAATTGTAACTTTGTCATTATTTTTCCTTTTACACACATAAATGCCTCTCGTACAATCCTAGAATGTAAGAGAGGCTATAATTTACATAAAAGGTTTTTGGTTAATTTGCGAGTTCTCTTATTTAATTATAGCCGAAAAATATGAAAAACAATCTAAACCCTATTTATTCTTTAAAGAATCGCTGGTCGTGGGTTTTATGGTTTGATCTTCTTATTTGCTTATCTAATTCAATTACAATAAGTATAGAAAGGGCAATTGCCACGCTTTGGGTAAAGCTAATTATAGATAGTGGTGTTGTATGGAATAGAAATTGCAATTGGGGCACTGTTAAAACACTCAGTTGAGCTATTAATGCAAGCAGCAAACTGCCCAGCAAAAATGGATTTGAAAGAGGATTCATTGTAAAAACAGATTTTGTAAAGGATCTTGCGTTTAATACGTGGAAAAACTGGAAAAACACTACTGTGTTAAATGCAACTGTTCTCGCATAATTTAAAGAAGCACCTGTTTTGAGTTGGTAGATATAAAACAATAATGTACCTATTGCAATTACTGAGCCTGCTAAAGCTAATCGTCCCATCATAAATCTATTAATGATAGGTTCTTTGGGGTTGCGAGGAGGTCGTTTGGAAAAATCCTTTTCTTCAGGTTCATACGCAAGAGCAAGATCTTGAAGTCCGTTTGTAACAAGATTTATCCATAAAACTTGAGTTGCTAAAAACGGTAGTGGAAGATCTAAAATAAGACAAAGAATAATATTTAAAGAAATTCCAAAGCCTGAGCCTAAAAGGAAAAAGATAACTTTTCTTATGTTCTCGTAAATGACTCGTCCCACTTTTACGGCTTCAAAAATTGAAGCAAAATTATCATCCTTTAAAATCATATCGGCGGCTTCTTTTGCTACGTCGGTTCCTTCTTTTCCCATTGCAATGCCGATATTACTTTTTTTGAGAGCCGGAGCATCGTTTATACCATCGCCCGTAACTGCAACTATATGACCTTTTCTTTGCAGGCTATCTACAATTCTAAGTTTATGATGGGGGGTAACTCTTGCATAAACTGAAATTGACTCACTTATTTTGTCTAGATAATCTTCGGGGCATTCATCTAACTTTGCTCCGTTTATAACCATATCGTTTTCTTTTAAAATACCTATATTTTTTGCTATTGCTCGTGCTGTAATTTCGTGATCGCCTGTTATCATTACTACAGAGATGTTTGCATCCTTTGTGCATTTTATTGCATTTATTACATTTTTTTTAGGCGGGTCTATCATTCCTATAAAACCTGCGAAATTAAGATCTTTTGTGGCTTCTTTTTCAAGGTTTATAAGGTCTATTTTTTCTGCATTTATAGTTTTATAACCAAATCCTAAAACTCTTAATCCGTTTTTTGCCATTTGTCTGTATTTTTCTTCTAATTCGTTGGTATTTTCGTTTTTTATAAACTCTAAAATTTTTTCAGGAGCTCCTTTTACAAAGATCGTGTAGGTATTTTCTTTTTTATAAATAGTTGCCATATATTGCCTGCAAGAGCTGAAAGTTAATTCGTCTATTAATTTATACTGATATTCTTTTTTTTCTGTGTTCATTCCAAATTTTCTTGCTGCAACTATTAAAGCCCCTTCGGTTGGATCTCCGTCTATTTTCCATTCTTCGTTTTCTTTAAATAAAGAAGATGAATTACATAAAATTCCTGTTAAAAGTAAGTTGTATAAATCTTGGTCTTCTGTTACTTTTTTATCATTGAGGGATATTTTACCTTTTGGGGTATAGCCTTCGCCCTCTATATAATAATCTTTGTCATTTGTATAACATTGTTTTGCCGTCATTTTGTTTTCAGTTATAGTTCCTGTTTTATCAGAGCATATATAATTGCAGCTGCCTAAAGTTTCAACAGCAGTGAGACTTCGTATAATTGCATTTTTTTCTGCCATTTGTTTTAGCCCTACTGCCATTGTAATCGTAACTACAATAGGTAGTCCTTCGGGAATAACAGCGACAGAAAGACTTATTGCGAATAAAATGGTTTCAATGATCTCATCACCTTGCAAAAACCCATTAATAAAAACTATAAAAGCAAGTAAAAGTGATAATAACCCTATTAATTTGCTAAATTGAAGTAATTTTTTTTGAAGTGGGGTTAGGCTTTTTTCTGCTTCATCAATTTCCTTTGAAATTTTTCCCAGCTCTGTATTTAATCCTGTAGAAACGACAACCCCTTTCCCTCTTCCTTGGGTGATTATGGTACCCATAAAAGCCATATTATTCATTTCTGATACGGGTATTTTTTCGTCCCTTATAAAACCTGTAAACTTTTGCCCCGGAACAGATTCCCCTGTAAACATTGATTCATTTATTTCAAGTTCTCGAGCTTCAAAAATTCTAACATCAGCAGATACTTTATTTCCTGCTGATAAAACAAGAATATCTCCGGGAACGATTTCAGTAGAGTCAATTCTAATTTCTTTTTTATCTCTAACTACTATACTTTTTGAGCTGGTGAGTTTTTTTAGTGACTGTATTGCTTTTTCTGCTTTGATTTCCTGAATGAATCCAATGGTTCCGTTTATAATTACTACTGCTAAAATAACAACTGTATCTACGTAATGAGCTATAAAAAATGTGAAAAAAGCGGCAATGATCAAAATTAAAATTAAAGGGTCTTTGATTTGATCCCATAACATTTCTTTTTTAGAGCGAGGTTTTGCGCATTTTAATTTGTTTAATCCGTATTTTTCAAGGCGTTTATGTACTTTATTTTCGGATAGTCCGCATTCAGAGGTGTGAAATTCTTGAAAAACTTCTTTTATATCTTTATTGTGAAACATATTGGCACCAAAAAATTAATATGTTTTATTATTTTCTTTTTTGGTCGTTTTTGTATTCCCTTTTCGATTATTAAACCCATGCCGGTATCTTGCTAAACCCTAGTCTTATGATTAAAAGACTAAACATGTCACTAATATTCAAAAAAAATTTTAATAGAATAATAAGAGTAAGATTACATTACAAGAAAATGAAAATCGTGGGAAAGAATAAATACGAATGTTAGAATTATTTCAATTTGAGCAATGCCCATATTGCAAAAAGGTCAGGGAAAAATTAACCGAATTAAATTTAGATTATATTTGCCGAAATGTAAGAAAGCACACAAAAAAAAGGGAAATATTGAACGTATTGGGAGGTAAAGATCAAGTTCCATTATTATTAGATATGGATAGCCAGTTTTTGTTGTATGGATCTGATGAGATTGTAAAATTTCTTCATGAAAATTATTCTCAAGAAGAATAATCCTATAAAAATTAAAAACAAAAAAAAGCTGCCTTTTGGCAGCTAAATCCTACATAATCTTGGGAGGAGATTTGGGGATTGTTTAATATACATGATATATTAAACGGCATGTGTTAATTTGTTTATACTTTTGTTTAAATAATTAATAAAAATTTACAAACAAGTTTATATTCAAACCTGAAAAAGCTTTTGCCTATTCGTAATACCTGTTCACTTTAAATTTTTGTATTGACACAGGTGTATTTTGAGGTATATCAGCCTTGTTCATGCAGATAGAGACTTGCTTTTCTACTGTGTCAATACCCTCTAGCATTGGCAATAATAAAGCTTGCCTGTTATTTTTAGACCTTACAATAATTCCGTAAGTATTAGGATCAAGCTCTTCAAGAGATTTGACTTGTTTAGGCTTGTGCAAAATATCTACAGATATGACAAGGTCATTAAGTTCTTCAGGTTGAATCGGTTCAAATCTTGGATCTTGAGTTGATGCAGATATTGCATTTTGTTGAATCTCTTCTTTAATATTATTTTTTGTCGCTATAATTGTGCCGATACAGCCTCGCAGATCGCCTTCTTTTGTTTTTATAGAGACAAAAACACCGGCTGTTTTGACATCAATTCCTTCTATATCAACCTCATCTTCAAATTTTGTCTGATTTTTGACATAGTCTTCAATAACTCTTTGAGCAAATTCTACAGGTTTCATAATTTTTCCTTTTATAAATAATATGTTATCTAAATATTGAAATAAAGTTGACAAGATAATAGGTGTGTTTTAGGCTCATAGTATTATATTGGTTTACATTTGATAAGGTAAAAAATAAAATGAAGATAAATAGTATAGGAAATCATAGTATAGGATTAAAAACTAAAAAAGTAAATTTTTCTGGAACTTCTTTAATTTCAAAAACTGCTAAATTGACTGATGAAAAAGCTTTAAAGATTTTAACTAAAGAACTTGCAGATGGAATGTCGAAGCAAAGAATAAACCATTGGTTAAATCAAGTAAAACAAATTTGCAAAAAATTTGATATAAGACCAAAAGATTTACCTTTAAACAAAGAACACCCCGGCAATCTAACTGACGATCAAAATGCTAATATCGTTAAAGAAATTTGTTATAATTTATTTAATGATATTATTCCGGGAAAAGTTACTTTAATAAAAAAATAACGAACATAAAATATAAAAAGAAGGAGCATTTAAAATTTGCTCCTTTTTTTTATCACAACGATGCCACTAAATAACCAACCCCAAAAGGAGCTTCATAAGAATAGACTTTATTTTTATGAGGTTTTTTATCTAAAGCTCCAAAAGCAATCATCGTAGAGCTATAGCCGCATTCACCGGCAGTTTCTCTCAGTACATCATCAATATTTATAATAGAGTCATAATCACCGTTTTTGATGCCGTCGACGAATTTTTCATCAAAATGAATTGCATTTTTTTCATACCCGCCGGGAGCGTTTTCATTCAGCCTGTGGCTCAAATCGCCACTTGCAATGAGTGCAAATTTTTGGTTGCTGTTATCGATAACTTCTTTTAGATGTTTACCAAACCTCAAATGGTCGTGTCTTCCGATGGCGCAATAGTTAATTACTACTATTTTTTTATTAAAACCCGCTTTGGCTAAGAAATACAAAGGAACACAAGTTCCGTGATCCAGCATAGTAGATTCAGGAATTTCATAAAAAGGTTCAAAATGCTGTTCAATATTAGTTTTTAAATCTCTTACAAAATCGGTATCATTTTTTATTCGCAGTTGAAGATTAGGGGCTCCAAAATTTCTAAAATCGCCATAGAGTTTTTCTTCGGTATAAATACTAAAGTTATAAGGATTAAAAATTGAATGAGGCGTTATAAACACTATCGTATCAGGATTTGCTTGAACAATTTCTTCGCAAATACTTTGTGTAGTGCTAACTGTCTTTTTTACTTTTTCGATATTTTCACGACCGATAGCAGGAACCATTATCGGTGGATGAGGTAAAATTGCTGTAAATAAAAGGTTATCTGACATTTTTAGTATCCTCTTTTATTTTTTGTGCTACGTATTTTCCTACTTCTTCTCCTATTGAAATGCAGTTAGGTTGTATTCTAAGAGAAGATTGAGCTGTAAAATCGGCTGAGATAGATCTGCCGACAACAAAAAGATTTGAAATTTCTTTTGTCATTGTACATTCTATTGGTATTTCATAAAAATCATTTTCGCAAAATTGCTTTAATTGGTTGTTATTATTTTGAGAATGGATATCAATAGGGTAATTTGAGTTTGCAATAGCAGTATCAAATTTCTTATGTTCCAATATGTCATCTTTAGTTAATTCGTAAACGCCTTTTATCCTTCTTGAATCTCTAACGCCCAACATTGGTGCTATTTGACTTATATAAGAGTTTTCAAAACCGGGCAAGTATTTTCGACAAAATTCTGTTAGTTGTCTTATTTGGACTCTTCCTTGTTTATATGCATAGCTTATATCTTTTGCATCAAGTGGATTTAGCGACTTTTTAGAAAAAATTCTAGGGCAATTAAAAGCAACAGCATTCTTTTGCCCCGGTATTGTGAACAACTGAAAATAATCAGCATCTTCTTTTTTTATTACACCGTCTTTCAATGCTTTTTCAAAAAAAGGTTTAAGATTCCAAGCTTTAGATTCGGAAGTATATGCAGTGCTGAGGTGTATGTCATTATTTTGGGTTTTATAAACAGGTGAAGTATCTGAATTTGGGTCAATATCGGTTAAAAACTCTGAAAAATTTTCAATATTGACATTGCCAAGGATGAATCTTAGTGAAAGACATTGATTAATCCCATCTTCTCCTTGTGCGAATTTAATTCCCGAAGCTGTAGCAATATCAGCATCGCCTGTTGCATCAATGAAATATTTTGCTTTTAAATCCGTTAAACCTGATTTATTAAATACTTTTATTGATTTTATTTTTTCTTTTTCAACGCAAGAAGAAATAAAAGTAGTGTCGAAAAGTACTTCTATATTATGTTCTTGGGTAATGTCATCAAGAACGCATTTTAGCATTTCAGGATTAAACCAGCCTGAATTGCCATCCTTGAAAGTAATGGAATCTTCTGTTTTTTGAAGTCGAGTAAGAATTTCGGTCATAAATTCAGTATTATGAATATTTTTCATCATTGGGGTTACCAAAGAGGCTGTTTGAGTTCCTCCCAAAAAAGAATTTTTTTCTATTATTAAAACTTTGCAACCTGATTTTGCTGCTGATACAGCCGCTGCAACTCCTGAAGTTCCTCCACCTGCTATGATTATGTCCATATAAACCTTGATTTTGTAGTGATTAATTTATATGATTCTAGCATATAAAATTTGATTACTAAATAACTCAAATTAATAAAAAATACAAAGCGTGGTTGATAACAAGAATTCCGGCATGTGTTAAATTTATTTTTATGATTGAATTAATTGCCTTATACTTTTTATATGAAAAGCCGCAAAGTATCTATGGGATCAAAAAAATAGCGAGTGATAAATTTGCGATTTATTTTAATCTTAGCTTAGGCTCCATTCATCCTGCGTTAAAAAGACTTGAAAATTCAAAATACGTTGAGTGCAAAACAGAATATTCAAAAGGCGGGCAAAAAAAGACGGTTTATTCAATAACGGAAAAAGGTAAAGATTATTTTAAAGATCTTATGATAGCAGAACTACCTTCAAATCCAACTACATCCGAGAATTTAATAAAATTAAAAACCTTATTTATTCATTATTTGGATGATGAGGCACAAAAAGCAATTTTGCTTGATATAACTAAATTTTATGATGTTTTAAAAGCAAAAATGCTTAAACAACAATCAAAAGAAAAGTTTGTGGATAAATTGCAAAAAACTTTTTTAAAGCAAAATATTGATGAGTTAGAAAGAAAAATAAACGGGTTAAAATCCTTGCTATTGAATTACTAAACCTCCAAATATGTACGGAGTTGATTTTATGCAATCTTGGATACTTAAAAATAAAAAGGTGAGATTTTTTATTTCTCACCTTTTTATTTTTAATCTTTGATTTTATGAATTAATACTTTTATAGGTTTTTTAATTTCATCAAGAGGCTTCGGTCGGTTTGTTTTTTTAGCTGCAATTAAGCCTTGTAATACATTATGAGCTTTTTCCAGTTGTGCATCGTGTTTGCTTTTTACGTCCTCTTCTGTATTTTTGACTACAAAGTCAGGAGTTATACCTTTTTTATGAATATAACTGCCGTTTGGAGTTAAATACTTTTGCGTTGTTATATTAATGCCGGAGCCACCTTGCAGTTTGTTGATTTCTTGCACAAGTCCTTTTCCAAAGCTTTTTTCACCAACTAAAAGAGCTCTGCCATTGTCTTGCAATGCACCGCTAAGAATCTCACTGGCACTGGCACTTCCACCATTAATTAACACAACAAGAGGTTGTTCGCTAACATAATTCATTGAGGCTCTTGATACTTCTTTGTACCCATCGCGATCTACAGTACTGACTATTTTACCGCCTTTAAGAAGCATATCGGAGATGAAGATGGCGTTTGTTAATAATCCACCCGGATTCGACCTTAAATCAAGGATTAAACCGTCTTTGTCTTGATATTTTTTAAATGCACTTAAAATTTCTGTACTTGCGTTTTTGCTCAAAAAAGTGCTAAGTCTTATATATCCGACATTTTTCTTTAATTTGGCTGTTTCAGGAGTTTTTACAGATACAGCTTTTATTTGGATTTCGGCTCTTGCAACCGTATAAATTTTAGGTTCTTCACCTTCTCTTTTTATTAAAAGATTGACTTTAGATCCTTCAGGACCTCTTATATTATCGGCAGCATCTTTTACTGTCATACCTTTTGTGCTTTTTCCATCTACTTCGGCAATGTGATCGTTTGCTTTTAATCCGGCTTTATCGGCTGGCGTATCCTCAATTGGAGATATAACAAGCAATTTCCCGTCTCGCACACCAATTTGAACACCTATACCTTTTAGTGTTCCTTTTATTGATTGCCCTTCTTCAGCGAATTCATCAGGGTTTAAAAATCTTGTATATGGGTCATTTAAGCTTGATAACATAGATTCGATAGCTACATAAGCATCAGATTCCGTTTTTATGGATTCATCATATTTGTGTCTCCATCTGATCCATTGTTGACCGTTATTTTCTTGGTCGACATATTTTGTATTAACCAGATTCCAGACATTATCATAAAGAGATTGAGGTGTATAAGCTAAAACACCGTTTGTAAAAACACCTAAGTAAGTAAAAACCAATAATGGTACTAAAATTTTGTTAAAATTACTTTTCACTCTTCCCAATTTTACACCTCTTCCGTATATGTTTATTGCTTCTTTCATTAGCAGATATTTTTATGATAGCACATTTTAAATTTAACATTTTATATTAATGTCGGCATTGCAGTTCAAACAGTTCCCTTTTTTATCATAATTTTTAAAAATGTTTACATAATCTCTTTCAATGCACGTAGCATTGCATTGAGGGCATATAGTTTTTGATATAGTTCCGACATTTCCTAAATAGACGTGAGATAAATTATTTTGTTTGCCTATTTTGTAGGCTTTTTTTAGCGTTTCAATAGGAGTTGGATCTATATTAGAAAGTTTATTGGCAGGATGAAATTTTGTAACATGCCAGGGCGTTGAATTTCCAAGATTTTCTTCGATCCACTTTGCTATTTTTTCAAGATTTTCTTCATTGTCATTTTTATTTGGAATTATATTTGTTATGCACTCAATATGCATATTATGACTTTTGGCTATTAAAGTTGAATTTAAGACATTTTCATAACTTTTCACTGCACTTATTTCCTGATAAAAACTGTCTTCAAAACTTTTTATATCGACTCTAAACGCATCTAAATACGGTGCAATACAATCTAGGGCTTCTTTTGAAATATATCCGTTCGTAACATAAACGGTGTAAAGACCTTCTTGTTTGGCTAGTTTTGCACAGTCAAGAGTGTATTCAAAATCAACAGTAGGTTCGTTATACGTCCAAGCAATGCCTGACGATTTTGATTCTTTAGCTAATTCGATAAGCCTTTCTGGAGATAAATATCTGACAGAATTTTCTTTAAATTCATCAGATTGTGATATTTGCCAATTTTGACAATGTAAGCATTTGAAATTACATCCCCATCCTCCTACCGATAAAACTTTGGTACCGGGGTAAAAATGATAAAGAGGTTTTTTTTCAATGGGATCAACCGCAATAGAAGAGATTTTTCCATAATTTAATAGTTTCATTTCTCCATTAATATTCATTCTTGAAGAACATCTTGAAACAGTATTATTAGGTAAAATGCAATTATTAGAGCAAATACCGCATTTCACTTCGGATTCTGTTTTTTCCCAAAATAAAGCTTGTTTATCTGTAAATGTTTTGTTCATTTTCTTTTATTTATGTTTTTCTGCAAATTTAACAACTATCTCTTCAAGCCATTTGCGACCTTCAAGAAAGCTTTTCCAGTCAATTCGCTCATCACTTGAGTGAATGTCGAATAAATTTGCTACTCCAATTATTAGTGGTTCAAACTTTTCACCTTTTGCATTTTTCTTTTCGTTGGCTAATACGTGGGTTTCGGCTCCGGCATGAAAAGATAAAGGTTTTGATTCGATATTATTTGCTTTTGCTGCGTCTAAAACCACCTGTGTTAAGGTTTCGTCATCTGATTTTACAAAAGGTTTCAGATGATGTTCTATTTTTATATCGACCTTAATATTATAATCGTATTTTTTTTGAATTTGTTCCACTTCTTTTTTTATCAAGTTTAACAATTCTTTTTCGTTTTCCGGATCAGAGCTTCTTATAGAATAAGAACTTTGAGCTTCTGTGGTTATGACGTTTAGCATTGATTCTTGGCAGGTTGAAGTTAAAATATTTTCAGAAGAATATTTTTCAGGTAAAGGTTTTTTTAATTTACCTAGCTCATAAGCATCTTTTATTGCTTCTGCCGAACATACAGCTGCAGCTCCTGCCATTGAAGCTGCCGCATTTATAGAGGTGATAACACCCCGCTCATTTTCTTTAAAAACACCTTGAGGGATCTTTGAACTTAGTTCAGAGAGTACTTTAAGCGCATTTACTCTTGTTTTATCTGCGATGTTTATTCCTGAATGTCCGCCTTTGCCTTTATATACTTTTATAAATACATTGGTAAATGAAGCACCTTCTACATTAAGTTCTCCTAAGTATTCACCATCTGCAATCAAGGCATATTTAGATTGAAGCTTTGAGGTATCAAGGTTTCTGACTCCGGTCATTCCTTTTTCTTCGTCTTTTGTGAAGATAATTTCGACAGGTCCGTGTTCTACTTTAGAAAAAAGATCGTTTAATTTTCTTGCCAAATCAATTATTACAGCAATACCTGCTTTATCATCAGCCCCTAATGTTCTCGTTTTATCAGTTTCTAAAAATCGTTCATCTTCACTTAATCTTATATTTATTTCTTCTGAGCCTCCCACTACATCCATATGGGCAGAGAGTAAAAGAGGCGGCACATTTTTACAAGAACGAGTTGGTGGGATTTTAGCTATTATATTTCCGTATGAATCATTAAAAGCTTGGATTCCATATAAAGAAAAAATTTCTAATATTTTTTTGGCTACTTTTTCTTCTTTTAACGGCGGTGATGGTATTTCACAAAGTTCGATAAATAAATCAATTAGACCGTGTTTCTTTTTTAATTCTTTCAGATTCATAAAAAATCCCTTCTTATGTGCAAGCCGCAACGATATAGTTTTTATAGTACTGTATTAAAAGTTTACTTTTTTTTGTAAAAGTTTAGCTATTTGAAACAATTATATCTTATAATAAATTATTGAAAATATTTGTTAATAAAATGAGGGTGTTAAAATGCACGAATATGTATTCAAAATGAAAAAAGGCGATGTTGAAATTGAATTAAAATCGGACGATACAAAGTTTATTGAAGAACAGCTCAATAAATGGAGAGAAGATTTAATTAAGAATAAAAAATAACCCCGGAGGAGTAAGGTGAGTAAATATACTTTAAATTTTAAAATGGATGATATAAATCTTGAAATAGTAACCTCTGATAGGGATTTTATAGATAATGAAATGCAAAAATGGGTTTTTGCCGTAAGTAAAAAGGAAGTTGTAGAACCTGTTAATGCTCTTAAAGATGTTTATCAAGATGCAAAATCTTCTTTTAAGCCCCAAGAACCTCAAAAGGTTGTTGAGAATATAAAAAGTGAATCAGAAATGATTCAAAAGTCTACAGTAGATGAAACATCCAATGAAAATAAATTTACTAACGTTTTGAAAGAAAAAATTGAAACCGAAAGTATCGCATTAAAAGTTAAAGAAAAAATGGAACTTGATATTTCTATCAAAGAATATACTAAGGATAAAGAGCTTTTAGACCCTAAAGATTTCCTTGTTGCAGCCGCTTTTTATCTGTCTGAAAAAGAAAAAGTTGAAAGATTTTCGTTAAAACAAATAAATTCAAAAGTCTTGACGTTGACCTCAAGACCCATTGACCACTCGGTGATGCAAGAGTCTGTGAATGAAGAATTAATAAAAATTATTCCCGACTTTACCGGCATGGCTGATGTTACAGAGTACGCCTTAACCTTAAAGGGTGAAGAATATTATTTAAATGAACTTTAAGAATAAAAAAATTGCAGTAGCTATAAGTGGCGGCGTTGATAGTAGCGTCGCTGCTTTTCTATTGAAGCAATCAGGTGCCGAAGTTGTTGGTGTAACCGGCAAAATGATTGACAATGAAATTTCGGACATGGCTGTTAAACAGGCTCAAAAGGTCTGTAATTTTCTAGATATAAAGCATATAGTTGTTGATTTGACTGAAAAATTTAATAAAGAGGTTATTGAATATTTTAATAACAGTTATAAAAACGGGCAAACTCCAAACCCTTGTGTAGTCTGCAACAAAAAAATAAAGTGGAAAGCTTTATTTGAAGATATAAAAGCAGATTTTTATGCTACGGGACATTATGCCGATTTGAAAAATGAAAACGGTAAATTCAAATTATCTAGAGCAAAAGATGAGCAAAAAGACCAGCTGTACATGCTTTTCGAGCTATCTCAAAATGACTTGTCAAAGACAATTTTCCCTCTTGCTAAATATACAAAAGAACAAGTGAGAAATTTTGCCCAAGAAGCAAATCTTCCTTGTGCAAATAGCAAGGATAGTCAAGATATTTGCTTCATAGCACCTCCCGATACGGCTAAAAAATATATTCTTAGGACAATCGGTGAAAAAACAGGAAATATAATCGATTTGAATACAAAAAAAATCCTCGGACAACACACAGGCGCACATTTATATACAGTGGGGCAAAGAAAAGGAATAGGCATAGCTGCTGAAAAACCTTTGTATGTTATAAGTACTGATACAGTTACTAATACCGTTTTTGTGGGATTTAAAGAACATTTGTTAAAAAATGAATTGTTTATAAATCAGATAAATTGGCAATTGACAGAGTATAAAAATGACGAATTTGAAGCCAAAGTAAAAATTCGTTATAATACCACCGCTAAAGATGTTACAGTAATTCCTTTAGAAGATAATAAAGCTAAAATTGTATTTAAAGAACCTCAACATTCAGTGTCTCCCGGGCAAGCGGCTGTTATTTATAATGAAAATAATGAATTTTTAATAGGTGGTGGTTGGATTGAAGGTTGATAAAATTGATAGTGAATAAATAATGGCAGATAAAATATTTTATGTAAATTCAGGACTTTAAAAATCCTCTCTCCGAGGGGAAGTTTTTTCTAAAAAAACTTCACAAAAACTTCGACACGAGTTTGTTTTCTTGTTTTTATACGCTTCACTTGATTTTGGTTTTCTTTTTAAAACCTGCTTACACAACTCACTAACGTTCAAACAGTGTAAGCATTCTTTATATTTGATGCTCCGCTCTAAAACTTACGAAAACAAACTACGGTCTATTTGGGGAAAATTAAAGCCTAACAAACGAATTAGAGATTCTTAAAAAGTTATTCCTGAGAAAATTTATCCCCCCTGAAGTAATCTCAAAATACCTCAAAACAAACAAGGCAAAAGTCTAAAGAGCTACTTTAAAAATCTATAAATTAACTATAAAAATCAAAAAAATAATAAAAACTTAAATTTCTTTAGGGGGTAAATTTTTGATTTAATAATCTTTTTATAGAAGCTCTATGAGCGGCTAACCTAAGGTTTTTAGCCTTGCGAAGTCAAGGTAAAAACCGCCTAAAAAACTCCGACACGAGTTTATTTTCTTGTTTTACAAAATTTACATAAAATATTTTATAAGAACAAAATAAACAATAAATTTATCATTACCAAAACATTTATATTTCAAACTAAAAAAGACGCATTTGAGAATGCGTCTTTTTTATCTTTAAACTTTGATTAATTCATAACGTCAAATCTTTTTGTTGTTTGCTGTTCTTCTAGCTCGTTTAAACGCCATTTTATCCCTTCTCGCGTACTTTTTAACCGGTCTAAATCTTTTTGTGTAAATTGTTGTTTTTCTTTTAGCTCGTCCATTTTAAGTAGTATCTTATATTTTTTTGTTTTTAGCTCGGTTATATCATCTTGTAGGCTTTGGTCATTACCTGCTTGTCTTTGACTCTTTTTTAGCTGGTCTATACCGCTTTGTATAAATTGTTGTTTTTCTTTTAGCTCGTTCATTTCATCTTGTGCCTTATATTTTTTCATTCTTTGCTCGGTTATCTTATCTTTTATCATTCGTAGTTCTTCTTTCATCCCGTCCATTTTTTTTTGATCTTTTTCTGAGACTTGCTCATGAGCATTTTTAGAACCTTCATTTACTAATTCGTTCTTTTCTAGAGCTGCCTTGTTTAAGCCAGCACCTTTATTTAAAAATAAAGAAAGGGTATCTTCTTTTTTTTGTTCTTTTTTAGCTTCATTTGCTTTGTTTAGTGATGCTCCTGACGATGCTACGTTTAATTTTTGTAAATCCATAATATATGTCTCCTCTGTTAAAATATCTCTCATGTATCTCTTGTGTATATGTAATATGTATATATAAACAATTTCATTTAAATGAAATTAATAAATAAATAAATAAATAAATAAATAAATAAATAAACCCAAAAGCTGGTGTAGGAGAGAAAAAACATTATTAACTTTTGTTAATGATTTCTACGCTGTTTAACAAATACAATAATATTTTGTAGTTTTTAAACAAAATAAAAGCCGATAAACTTAGTCATCGGCTTTTATTGATTTTTAATAATCTAACCATTATTAATTAAAATAATTCAAATACCTTTGCATAAATAGCTAGTGAAGCCAATATAAGAATCACGCCGCTAAATTTTACAAAATGTCCTGAAACTGTATTTACTTTCAATACTTTTTTAAATACTGAGGTAAATAATCCTGCTATTACCAGTATTAGACCTTGTCCCAGTGAAAATAAGAACAATAATAATGCACCTGTTAAAATATTAGCTTTCAATGATGCATAAGCCATAATACCTGCTAAAATAGGGGTTGAACAAGGAGTTGTAGCAAACGCAAAGGCAGCACCTATAAGCATAGGATATAAAATCATGCTGCTTTGTGTGTTTTTAGGCATCTGTTTTATAAATACAGGCATAGGAATGTTTATAATTTCCATCAGGTTCAGTCCCATAACAAGGATAAATGACGCCATTATAAGGGTCCAAACAGGTCCTGAGTGAGAACCGAAAACTTTACCTGTTAAGGCACTTGCAACGCCTAAAAGCGTTAAGACTAATGATAAACCAACTATAAAGAAGAAAATTTGCAAAACAGTTCTTCTATCTTTATTATCAGAATAACCACCGACATAACCTACCACAATAGGTAAAAGACCTATAGAGCAAGGTGATACAGATGTTACCACGCCACCTAAAAAGGCAAACGCAAAAATCATCCAGGAAAGATTACTTAAACTAACTTGTTGTGAAAAAATTTGTGAAACAATACTACTATCCATTGATTAAATCATCCAATTCTTTTTCTAACCTTTTTTGCTGAGGGCAGCCTTCTATTTTTCTGACAACCCTACCGTTTTTGTCTACAAATACAAGCGTAGGAACGACATTTACACCATATTTTTTAACGTGAGTTTGCGCACTTGACGAATTTACATTAATTTTGTGAAAGTCGATCTTATTTTTATATTTAGGTAATACGACTCTCATTAATTTATCAAGTTCCTTACATTCCATGCACAGTGGTGATGTGAATTTCATAACGGTTGGCTGACCTGTTGCCGCTATTGAAATGGCTCCGTTGTTAGCTGGTTGCTTAAACATTGTGTACGCTACGATTGGGAGCGCAAAAATAGCTAAAATAAGTAAAAAATTTAATTTGTTTTTCATTTTTCGAATAGTCCTCCGATAATTAATATCTAATTTAAAAGATAAAAAGTAATAAGTAAATATTTTATGTATTTTAATGTTTATAAATTTATTTTGTATTAACCTATTGATTATAATTGTTATTTGCAAGGGATATTTATGCTTTTAAAAACTTTAATTGAATTACTTTTTAATGATCCCATACAGTTCTTAGTCGCAATTTTGTTCTTACTTGTTCCGCTTTTAATTAGTATAACATTTCATGAATGGGCTCATGGCTATGTAGCGTATAAATTTGGCGATCCGACCCCTAAATTACAAGGAAGGTTGAGTCTTAACCCTTTTGTGCATCTGGATCCTTTAGGCACAGCTTTATTATTCATCGTTGGGATTGGTTGGGCAAAACCTGTTATGATAAATCCTCTAAATATCAACGGCAGAGCAAAACAAATGCTCGTAGCGCTTGCAGGACCTGCAAGTAATATACTTTTAGCTGTTATTTTCGGCTTCATTCTTGTATTTATAAGCAATAGAATTGTAAATCCTGATATCTTTATACAACTTATAATAACTCTTTTTTTCTTAGTTGTAAGAATCAATATAGCATTAGCTCTTTTTAATATGGTACCAATCCCACCGCTTGATGGGTCAAGGGTCTTTGCTTATTTTTTGCCTGAAAAACTTGAGAATATATACATAAAACTTGAGCCTTACGGATTTTTTATCCTAATGCTACTTTTATTCACTGTTGGTTTTAAATCTATATTTCAAGCGGCTGAATTTCTTCAAATCTACTTATTAAAATTTATCCAGCAGGTTTATCAGTTTGTGTATTAGATGTTTGATTTTTTTGTTGTTTATTTAATAAATTAGGGAATTTTTTAATATCTTTTGAGAACCAGTTGTTCAAGTTAAATCTTAGTATACTTGCTTTTTTAGAAGTTACGGGAGAATGTCCCAGTATATTTTCTAATTTAGCTCTAAACTCTTCAATTGTTTCGCATTTTTGGAGTAAACCTTCTTGAGCGATAGAAACATCTCCACTTTCTTCAGATACAACAATACAAGCTGCATCGGAAACTTCAGTCATCCCTATGGCTGCTCTGTGTCTAGTTCCGTATTTCCAGCTTAGTTTCGGGTCTTCCGTTAATGGCAATAAAACACCTGCCGAAATTACTTTATCACCCGTAATTACTGTTGCACCATCGTGCAAAGCGGTATTAGGGTGGAAAATAGTTAATAAAAGTTCTGTGCTTATAATTCCATTGATTTTTGTACCGACTTCGAAATAATCTGCACTACCGGGAGTATTTTGAATTACCATTAAAGCCCCTGTTTTGGACTTACTGAGGTACTTAACAGCTTCGGTAAGTTCTTCTGAAATATCGGTTTTTTCAACTTGACTATCAGTAGTGAAAAAGCTTTTATTAAAAAACCCTGTTTGTCCTAAGTATCCTAAAAATCTTCTTAATTCAGGCTGGAAGACAACAACCAGACCTAATAAGACTAAAGTTATTATAGATTCGATAAATCGACCTAGAATTTGTAATTTAGCTAAGATTAAAAGTTTACTGAATAATAAAGTTGCTAAAAGTATTACTATACCTTTTACAAAGCGTTCTGATTGAGTGCCTTTGACGTATTTTATATAAAAAGTAGAAACAAATACGATAATAATCCCGACTTCAAAAAGATTGGTCAAGTTTAACGAGACAAAAATCTCGTCTAGCGGAATATTTACGATTTGATTAAAAACATCTAACACGTAAAAGCCTCTTTTATACTTTATTCATCATTCTTTCGGGGATTTGATCTTGAGCAATAAGATCTTCGTAGTCCTCTCTTTTTATTATAACATCCGATTGTCCATCTTTAACCAATATAGCAGCAGGTCTTTGGACTCGATTGTAATTGCTGGACATAGAATAGCCATATGCTCCTGTATTAAAGATACAAATTATATCACCGGATTCTGTAACAGGAATATTTATATCTTTGATAAGAATATCTCCTGATTCACAGAATCTACCTGCGATTGTAACGGTTTCTTTATTTTCATAGTTCATCTTATTTGCAACAACAGCATCGTAAATAGCTTGGTACATTGAAGGTCTTGGATTATCAGCCATTCCACCGTCTACAGCAATATATTTTCTTCCATTTGGAACTTGCTTTGAGCTTCCTACTGTATAAATAGAAACACCTGAGGTTCCTACAATGCTTCTACCAGGCTCTAGATACAATTTAGGCTGTTGCAAATTATATTTAGAAATATTATCTAATAAAGAGCTTATAATTGCATCAGCTATTTCGTTGATTGATGGAGGATTGTCTTCTTTTGTATAGGTAATGCCTAATCCACCGCCAATATTTAGTTCACTTAGTTCTATTGAGTGTTTTTCTTTTATTTTAAAGAATTGTTCGGCAATTACATCTATAGCGTCTTTATATACTTGAATTTCAAAGATTTGAGACCCTAAATGAGCGTGCAATCCAACAAGTTCAAGACTTGTGTACTCTTCTTTTATACGTTCAATAGCTTCGTCAAGTTGAGTTAAATCAAAACCGAATTTACTATCCAAATGACCTGTTTGAATGTATTCGTGAGTGTGACATTCTATGCCGGGAGCAATTCTAAGCAAAACTTTGACTTTTTTAGCTTTTGATTTTGCTATATTATCCAAAAGTGCCAACTCAAGGAAATTATCGACTGAAAATCTTCCTACACCTGTTTCAAAAGCAAGTTCAATTTCTTCAATAGATTTATTATTGCCGTTAAATAATACTTTTTTCATATTTACATCGGATTTATAAACGGTATAAATTTCGCCACCTGAGACGACATCAAAGCCAAAACCTTCTTCGTCCAAAATTCTTGCTATTGTTTTTGTCATAAAAGCTTTAGATGCAAAAAGCATTTGAGTATTAGAATAGTTAGAAAAAGCTTTAGTATATTCTTTACAAATGCCTCTTATTGTGTCTTCATCGTATACATAAAGAGGAGTTCCGTGTTTCTCGGCAAGGTCAATCAAATCACAGTCGCCTATTTCAAGGTGATCTTTTTCGTTTGTTTTGGTTGTAATAGGCATTATTCCTTGATTTATGGTGTTCATTTGAAGCTCCTTATTAAAATTTTTTTAAAATATTATACTGCGTATCTCTTTGTGCAGCAATAAACCCAGCATTATTAATTATTTCGATAATTTCTTTTGCGTTAGTTTTGTTTTCTATTCCGGCAGATTTTACTACATTTTCTTCCATCATTGTACCACCAAAATCATTAGCACCAAAGCTTAAACTTAGTTGTGCCACGTTTAAGCCTTGAGTTACCCAAGATGCTTGAATATTTGAAATATTGTCAAGGAAAATTCTTGATATAGCAAGTGTTTTTAGATAATCAAAAGCCGTAGCTTTTAGATTTATTTGCGTTGAGATTTCAGTGTTTAATGGTTGAAAAGTCCAGGGGATAAAGGCTGTAAAACCTTTTGTTTTATCTTGCAATTTTCTTATTTTTTCCAAATGATTTAAGATATCATCAATTGATTCTCCAAATCCAAAAACCATTGTAGCAGTGGTTTTTAATCCTAAAGAGTGAGCTGTTTCCATTACAGATAACCATTTTTTTGAATTAATTTTATTTGGGCTTATCTTGGATCGAACATTATCGGACAAAATCTCTGCCCCTCCCCCGGGGATTGAAGATAAACCTGCATTGATGAGTTTTTTTAATATTTGATCCTCTGAAATATTATTTTGCTCGGCGATAAAAGCAATTTCAGGAGGGGAAAAAGCGTGTATATCTAAAGAAGGAAAATCGTTTTTAATGTTAGATATTAGATTTAGATAGTAATCGAAGCTGAGATCTTTGTTTAATCCGCCTTGTAATAGTATTTGCGTTCCATTTTGAGCTGTTAATTCATCAATTTTTTCTTTTATTTGATGATAATTTAAAACATAAGCTTCTTTTTCGTTTTTATCTTTATAAAATGCGCAAAATTTGCATTTGCAAGAGCAAATGTTTGTATAATTTATATTTCGGTCGACTACAAAAGTTACGGGTTCATTTTTAGGGTGAAGTTTCTTTTTTGTTTCATTAGCTAAAAACCCCAACTCAGGTAAGCTTTTTGTTGAAAAATATTCTTTTGCGGTTATTTTTGAAATTCGATCCATTGATAAATTTAATTTTCCCTTATTTTATACATAATTCTATTGTAATAAAAAAAAGGAAAAAACTCGATAAAGATTTTGCACGTACAAGCTTTTTAGTGCTATATTTGATTTTATGGATAATGCAAAAGAAAAGTTTTTATATTCTCCTGCTCAGAAGTTTAAAGATGCAATGCCTGTTTGGTTTTGTTTTCCTTATGATTATTTAATAGGAATGTCCTCTTTAGGTTTTACGGAGCTTTTTAGGATACTTGACCAAAATCCGAAAGTGAATCCTGAAAGGATTTTTACTGATACTAAAAAAACTAAATTTAACTCGTCTAAAGTTGAGTTATGCGGTTTTTCTTTTAGTTTTGAGCTGGATTTTTTAAATGTTTTTAAGATTTTAGAAAACCGAAATATTCCCTTAAGGGCAGAAGATAGGGATGATACACACCCTCTTGTTTTTGCCGGAGGTCCTGCTGTGAGTGTTAATCCTGAGCCTTATGCAGAGTTTTTTGATTTTTTTAATATCGGAGATGGGGAAGAGATTTTTAATGAAATCAATAGTGTTTTGTATGAAAATAAAGATCTTTCAAGGAAAGAAAGACTTCTAAAACTCTCTGAAATAGAAGGTATTTATGTTCCCTCACTTTTTGAATTTTCTTATACTGATAATGGTGAAATATCTGCTATAAAAGCATTAGGTACTAAAAAAAATATAAAAAAAAGATCTGTAAAAAAAATCAGTCTGAGCACTTCAATTATCACACCTGATAATGTTTTTGCAGGTGCGCATTTAGTGGAACTGTCAAGAGGTTGTCCTCAAAAATGCGGATTTTGCTTGGCGAGTTATTCTAGTTTGCCCTGTCGATATCCTTCAATAGAATCGATTAAAAACTCCATTAACATTGCACTTGAACATTCATCCAAAGTAGGTTTATTGGGGGCTTTAATAGCTTCACATCCTCAATTTGATGAGATTTGTGACTATTTATCACAATTAAGGGATGAAAAAGAGTTTGAAGTATCGGTAAGTTCTCTTCGTGCTGATAAAATAGAGCCTAAAGTTGTTCAAATGCTTGTGAAATGTGGGCAAAAAACTTCTACTATCGCTGTTGAGGCAGGGAGCGAAAGGCTTAGAAAGCTTATAAATAAAGACCTTAGTAACGAACAAATTTTTAGAAGTGTTAAAACTGCTGGTGAAAATGGGCTTTCCGGCATGAAAATATACGGAATGATTGGACTTCCCTCTGAAACTGATGAGGACATTCAAAGTTTAATCGATTTAATGAAAAATTTAAAAACAATTGATAAAAAATTCTCATTAACGCTTAGTATCAGTTCGTTTGTCCCTAAGGCGCAAACTCCCTTTCAGTGGATTGGACGAGAAGAGAGTAAAACATTAAATAAAAAAAATAATTATCTAAAAAAAGAATTGCATAAACTCGGTATAAAGTTTAAGCCTACAAGTGTTAAATGGGACTACATTCAGGCTGTTCTATCCAGAGGAGACAGACGTTTAGCTCCGATTTTGGAAAAAGTTTATAAATACGGAGGGTCTTTAGGCAGTTGGGGCAGGGCTTATAAAGAAGCAGTCAAATATGAAAAATATCAAATACCTTCATTTGATTGGTATGCCTTAAGAGACATTTCTTCAGGCTCAACTTTACCCTGGGAGTGTGTTTCTTTTCACTATGAAAAATCAGCTCTTTTAGTCGAAAAAGATAGGCTTTTAAATATTTAAAGATTAAATTTATTTATAATTCTTCGGGTAAATAAAATCTTTCTTTGCCTAAAATTTTTCGAGCTTCATCGTGCGTATAAGCCTTTAAAGAGCACCTTTGCTGGTATAAGGAAACGATTGAAAATATATCCTCAGTGGAAAGTCTAATCAGTCGTCTTCCTTGAACATTTTCTATAACCTTTGCCATTTATTCAACTCCAGACTACTAAAAAAGTTCTAACCTGTTCAATATGTTATTATATTATTAAAACAATCAAACATGCAACAAGTTTTTAATTGAGGGTGGTTGTATTGCGCATTAGAACACTTTTTAAAGTAGTTTTATTTTTTTGTATTTTAGGAATTTGCAACAGTGTTTTTGCAGTTACCGGTATTAACGAATGTAGATATGAACATAAAAAAATTAAAAAAATTTTCAATGGAAAACCTTCCGTTATTAATATATTCACCATTGATCCAAAATATAATGATATTTTAGTGAAACCTTCTTTTGGTGCTTATTATTTAAATAAAAAAAATAGTGTTTTAAAGATAGCCAAACAAGAAAAGGCAATTGCCGCTATTAATGCGTCTTATTTTAAGCCTGATACAGGAGCTCCACTGGGCGTTTCTATTATCGATGGAGAGGTTTTGACAGGACCTTTGTTTAACCGAGTTGTTTTTGGAGTTTTTGATAATGGTGATTTTGCAATAGAAAAGCTTGATATAAGAGGTAGCGTAAGTTTCGGAGATAATTTAAATTTCTTTTTGCATAATATAAATCAGCCTGTTTTAAATAATCGAATGTTTAATGTTTTCACGGACAGGTGGGGAGATAAAACTCCAAAAACTTCTACCGAATTTGTGCATATCGCAGTTAAGGCAGGAAAAATTGACTTGATAAAACGAAGCAGCATAAAAATTCCTAAAGGTGGCTATGCAGTGGTGGGTCCTCATAAATTTGTTGCTAAGAATATTCATAAAAATGACGATGTCTCGTATTCATTGCAATTATTTCCCAATAAGTGGAGCTCCGCAAAATATGCAGTAAGTGGCGGACCCTATCTTGTAAAAGAAGGGAGAGTTTTTGTCGACAAGCAGAAATTTTCGAATGCTTTTTTAAAAGAAAAAGCTCCAAGAACAGCCATAGGCTATACAAAAGACAATGTACTTATTTTAGTTGTAGTTGATGGGCGAAGGAAAAATTATTCGGCAGGAGTCTCTCTTTTTGAGCTGGCACAAGTGATGAAAGATCTTGGTGCTTATAATGCAATGAATTTGGATGGGGGAAAGTCGTCACAGATGGTAGTGGACGGGAAAATTGTAAATAAGCCCAACACAAAAGGAGGTCTTGCTGTCACAAATGCCTTGCTGATAATACAAAAACCTTCTTTAAATACTGATAATGCTCTTTGATGAATATTTTTTTCTTTTAACTAAATCTACAAAAGCTTCTAATCTCGTTATATATCCGGCTTTTCCCATTTGCTCGTCTAACACAAGTGATAAAACAGGTATATCTTTTTCATTTCTTACGTTAGGAAGAATATTTTGTGAGATTATTTCCGGCATGCAAGTAAACGGCAAAAGATGCACGACACCATCTGATTCGAATTCACCGGCATGTGCCGTATCACCGATCGACTCTATTGCATCTCCTCCTATATCACGTTTTAGAAAGTCTTTAGCAAATCGAGAAGCTCTTTCTCCGTGAGTTTCATTTCTTCTTGCAAAAGAAGGGATAAAAAAGGCGTTAGTCCAATCTGATAGGTTAATTTTACGATTTACCTGAACCCCCATTTGACCCAATTCTTTTTCGATTTCTAAATTTGAAAAATAATCTAAAACTACATAAATTTCTCCGGTTAAGTCAATATTAACAATTCTTTTAGTTCTATCTATAGGTGTTTTTGAGATTAAATTCATTCCAAAGTTAAAAGCTTCGTTTATTTCATTTATTTTCAATGCATTTTCTACGTCTTTTAACGCTTTTTTATAGGCTTTTTCAGCAGTCCCGATTTCTACTTCTCGAGCTCTATAATAAGATAATTGTCGCTCTAATTTATCCAAAAGGTCTATTTTCATCATCATTATAGTTAAAGAATAAACGAGATCAACGGGGTTAAAATTACCGCTGGCTCTGCTAAATCCTTTATATAACTCTCCTAATTTGCCTTTATATAGATCAAGATTAATAAATTCAACGTTCTCGTAACCTAACCCTTTGATAACTTCTCTTGCAGAAGAACTGTATTGTCCTAATCTGCAAATTCCAGGACAATCTATCATTAAAAGGGCTTCGGCTCCCATTTCTATTGCTTGAATGAAGTTCCCTAGCACAAGTTTATAAGGTAAGCACATAGCTTCGGGACTATATCGGGTTCCTATTGATAAGTTTTTTTTGCTATTGTATGGCGCAACAATGGGTTCTATTCCAAGGCTTCTCAAGCCGCTTGATAGAATAATATGTAAATTTCCCATGTGGGGAAATGACACCTTCATAGCTTTCTCCACTAAAGTACCATAAGAAAATTATGCTTACTGAATGTTGTGGAAAAATTAGCCACTCGGGCATTTATTACATATACCGATACAAAAAAGTAATTTTGCAAGTCGTTACGTGTAAGCAGAGATCGACGTTTTCAGAAAATGCGACCGTGTCGGATTTTCTTGAAAACGTCGATCATTTGGTTGTAATCGTTAAAAAATGATGGTTTAAAGTTGCCTACTGAACGTCGTAATCAGTTTGTTCACTAACAGCTTGGATCACTTTATTAAATTCGTCTTCATTTTCAATGGATTCAAAAGTGAATTTCTCGTCTTCCTTTAAGATTTTCATGACGATGACTTCTTGCTCTTCCTCTTCACCTTCTTTTTCTTCAGAATCTTCATTTTCTTCCATATAAATTAGTAATCCGTAGTCTTGTTCGTCAATGGTTACTACATCGATTAATTCAAAGCTATGTTCTACACCTTCTTCGTCCACTGTTTTAATTATTTGAGGTTCAAAATTTTCCATTTCTAAATCTGACATTTTTATCTCCTTTTACCTATTTCTATTCATTATCTATCTAAAAATTGTTGTAATATTATCGCCGCAGAGGCAACGTCTACAAGACCTTTATTTCTAGTGTATTTTTTCTTTTGTTCTCCCAGAAACCTTTCTGCTTGTTTGCTTGTGAGTCTTTCATCTTCAAAAATAATTTCTTTGCCTGTTTTTAATTTTATTTTTTCGGCAAATTCAGTGCAATCTTCTGCTTGAGGACCTAGCGTTCCATTCATATTTTTAGGTAAGCCGACTATTATTGCTATTATATTATATTCATTTACAAGTTTATTAATTTTATCTAAAATAAGCTCATCTTTTAATCGTTCAAGTGTACAAAGCGGTTGAGCAGTAATTTTTAAAGGATCGCAAATTGCTACGCCAATACGTTTTGTTCCGACATCAAGCCCCATATATCTTTCAAAAGTCATTTTCTCAGCTCCATTTCTTTTTCATAAGTTCTAATATCTTTTCAAGATCCTTACCACAGGGCTTATCTTCAGACTGTTTTATTTTTTTCTGACCAAATTTAAACAAAGATTTTGTTTTTTGTTCTTTTGAGCTGTTAAGTTTTCTTAAAAACATTTCAAAAACTGATTTTTTAAGAATATTCTTTAAAAACTTATCGTTAGATATATTTCTTTCTTTTAAGTTAGCGGCTAATATTAAAAGCTCTTCTGCTATTTCATTTTCACCTAAAATATTATATAAATCGCAATTTTCTAAGATTCTGGACTGATATAAAGATATTTTTTCAGGTGCAAATATTTCATTAAAATTTTCCATTATTAACTGTTCTAATTTTAAGAAAAGTTTGTCAGGATTTGTTTCTAGAAGATCCTTATTTTTTAATGTGTAAGTGTAAAAAGAATCTAAGAAATTTTTAGCTTCTTCACTTTCGTCTTCATCAAAAAACCAATTATTAAAAATAGAAAAACTATATAAATAATCAAGATCGACAGCTTTTTTGCTTGTTGATAACATAGATTCATGTTTTTCTGACTTTACATCATTCATTTGTAATTTCCATGCCGTATATTCATAAGGCAGATTTTTAGTTTTAGATAAATTTATTTCTTCAGCCCTCGTTAAAATGAATTTTGCATAGTTAGGTGAAACTTCAACTACAGTAGATGAAGTCGCAAATCTTTCAATTATTTTATCAAATTCTGCTTCGGTTATATTGCTAAAGCCAAAGCAATCCACAATGCCTTCTTCATCGTTGATAACAACGCTGAACATATTGATAAAATCTTTATCCGATATCCTGCTAAAGATTAAACCTTGATTTCCAATGCTATCAACCAGAGTACTAAATGCTTTGAATGGCTTTGAACCTTCACATGCCAGCATCATTCTTTCATGTATTTTTCTGTGATTATCTACATCAATACCTGACAGTTTTAACATGTTGAGGCTTTTTTTGGCCAATGAAGTAAGTTTTAAGTCTTTTGAATTTTCAAAGATATTCTTTAATGTCCTAACAGGAGTATAGGATCTTGTTTCTCCTAAAATTTTAATAATAAGCTGTTGAACTTCATTGGAATTTTGACCTGATTGAAGAGCAGGCACAAGGATATTGGCAAGCTCATCACCCGGATAATCTTCCTTTAAAGATTCTATCAGTTGAATTTGTTCTTCGGTCTTTAATGAGAATAAAAAATCAAGAAAATCAATCTGGGCTTCAGGATTAGCGATAGCAGCTGTTAATAATTTTTTAGTTTCTTTATCTATTATTTCATCAGGATTTTCAAGATAATCAACCAGTTGATCTGTGTTTATAACTTCTCCCAATACCCTCAGTATATTTGTCGCAATTTCTTTTAATTCATCAGAAAAAGAAGGATTTTTTATATAAGACCATAACGATTCTTTTATATATTCAACTTCGTTCATTTCTGTGAGCAAAAAAGCGATGATCTCTTTTTTGTCGACATCAGCTTTTACAAATTCTTTAAGTAAAATTTCACAAACTGACTTATTGTCAGTTATTAGTTTTAAATCTTCAATGCCTGATTCATCTTTTGAGCGCAATACTGATAGGTTTGGTATTTGTTGCAGCAAAGATAATACTTCTGATCTTATTTGAAGTTTAGACAGGTCTCGTACTTGCATTATTTTTTTGCTCCACCCCAAAGTGCATTCATAACTTTTTGAGCCTCTGACGAAGGTATTTTATCTTCTATAATCAAATATTGAACGGCAATAAGTGTGCATTCAGAGCAAATATTAACACCCGGTCCTTGTATCATTTTTAGCACTTGAGTATTAGGTCTTGAACAAAATGAACAAACAACAACTTCCTTAGAATTTCTTGTTTCATCTTTTTCTTTTTCTCTGGCACTATTTAAAGAGACTATTTTCTTATCTTCTTTATTTGACATTTTATCTCCCGTTTCAAGTAGAAATTTTAGTTACTATTATTCTAACTCGATCATATTTTTTTTTAAAGAGTTCACAAAAAAGCGGTTATTAAAAATAACCGCTTTTTAATATTTTAAATAATCAAATTACTTTGCTTGTTGTTTTTTTGGATGAGCCCCGGGAACATGTTGCCAGTTGGCTGCCATAATTTTCTTAAATGCTTTTAGAGCTGTATCTTCAAGTTCTCCAAGGTCTTCAGCGTGCATTATAAGTTCTCTTAAAGGTAATAATGCTCTGGTGTCTCTAATAACACCAAGTGCTGCTGCTGCCCCGGCTCTTACAAGTTCATTTTCTTCTGTTCTTTGAAGAACTTCGATTAAAGCAGGAACTGCTTCAGGATCACCTAATTTTCCTAATGATGTTACAGCATAGATTCTAACGTTAACCCATTCATCATTTAACATTTCAATAACAGGTTTTACTGCCATTTTATTACCAAGTTCACCAAGTGCTCTTGTAGCATCACATCTTACATTTACTTTTTCATGTTTTAAGGATTTTATTAATTCAGAAGCTGCAATTTCACCAATTTCGATTAATGCATCTGTTGATGTGATACAAACTTGAGGGTTTTCATCACTTAATGATTCAACAAGAGGTTCAACAACTTCTTCACCGCCTAAGCGACCTAAAGCTCTAGCTGCACGAACTCTTACATCTACATTACGATCTTCTCTTAATGATTCGATAAGAGGTCTTGTTGCACGACTATCACCAAGTTCACCAAGTGCTCTAGCGGCATAAAGTCTTACAGAACCATTTTTGTCATTCTTTAAAACGTCAATTAATGGTTCTACAGCATTCATATCACCCATTTCACCAAGAACTCTGGCTGCATTATATCTAACTTTTTCAGAATTGCTTGTAGTTAATTCTTTTAATAAATCATCGAAAGATTTCTTAGATTGCTTTCTACGATTATTAACACTTATGCTCATGATATACCTCCAAAAGATACCTATCAACTTTAATTTATTTTTTTAAAAAACTTACCTAATATCTCTAAAACATTTTTTTTCTAATAATTGCCCTTTTTACAATTATTATTTTTTATTAATTGCCCTAACTTGATTTCTAACAAGCTTTTCAAGTTTTTTAAAAAATATTAAGCGTTAATTTAACACTCAATTCATTTTTTAATAATAGCATATTTTCAAGGTTTTTCTTTACCTTATTTACAGTAGTTTACAGAGGATTATTAATTGTTTTTATAAAAAAAGGGTTGTTTATTTAGGCTTAAGAAATTTTTTGTTAACTGTTTTTAATAATTAATCGTTAAGCAATAGGCAAAAGTATTTTAAACTCACTACCTTGGTTTAATTCACTTTTTACAGTTATTTTACCCTTGTGCTTTTGAATTATTTGATAACAAATTGACAAGCCTAATCCGGTTCCGACCCCAACGCCTTTGGTGGTAAATCCCGGGTCAAATATTTTTGAAAGATTTTCTTTTGAAATTCCAATACCATTGTCTTTTATTGAAATAACAAGATTTTTTTCTTCATTCAATGTTTTAATAGTGATTTCACCTTTATCTTTAATACTTTGATATGAGTTTACAAGAATATTCATTATAACCTGATTTAAAAGGTCAGGATAACAAGCTATTTCAGGAATATCTCCATATTCTTTTTTTATAGCGATTCTATTTTTTATCTCATGATTTATCAACATAAGAGTGTCATTTATCCCGTCATGGACATTTACTTTCTTTCTTTTTGCCTCATCAAGGCGTGCAAAGTTTTTTAAAGATTTAACTATTTTATTAATTCTTCTCGTCGCCTCTAGATTAACGGTATTCATATTTTCCATTAATTTTAAAATCCTATTAATTTCATTTTTAGAAGAGTTATTAAAATCGAAACCTGTTAATTTTTTAGTGCATTTTTGAAACATGCCTAGATTGCTGTTTATAGAGCCCAGTGGGGTGTTTATTTCATGTGCGACGCCTGCCACTAATTGACCGATGGATGCCATTTTTTCTGATTGAACAAGTTGCGCCTGTGTATCCTTGATTTCTTTAAAAGCTTTTTCCAGCTCATTTTTTTGTTGTTCAAGTTGGCATATTAAATTACATTGATTTATTGCGATTGATATTTGAACAGCTAAAGCTGAAAGTAAGTCTATATCGTCTTTAATCCATTTTTGATTTCTTTCAAAAAGAAATGCTCCATATATTTTTTTTTCATAAGTAATGGGCATGAATATTTGAAAGATGTTGTTTTTTAAATTTAATTCATAATGACCGCTCAATAGTTTTTGGTGAATATTATCTTCCATTTTAAATAATTCATTAGAAAAAATATTTTCAGCGTTCAAATTATAAGCAAATTTCTTTAAAAATAAATCTTGAGTTTTTTCAAAAGAAAGGTAGACCCCTTTTTGAGCTCCAAATGTTGTAGATATTTCTTCAATCGATTGAGAAATAAGATCATCAAGATTGATAACTTCTCGAATTGCTGTTGTGATTCTATTTAAAAGCCCTGAGCGTAATATTGTTTCGTTTGATTTTTTTCTTAATTTAATTAATTCGTTTTTTTCATTTTCAAGTTTAATTATTTCATTATTTTTTAAATTATAGACAATGACTAATTTTCCTTTGTCATGATTAAATGTTTTCACCTGGACATCAATAATTTCACCTGTGTTCAATTGGTATTTCGGATTGAAAAAGTGGTTCCCACCAGTGTTTACAGATTCTTTGATTGGTGAATAAGTTAAGACGTTTGATTCATCCAACAGGCAAATATCAAAATGAAATAAGCTTGCAAAAAAGTCTATATTTATATTTTCACCCCAAAAAGTTTTAGCTGTTTTATTGGAATATAAAACGCTATAATTTTCATCCAATAACAAAATAGCATCGGCAGATTCATTGAAAACATTATATATTGAGTCTTTAAAGTATTTTAATTGTTGGGGCATTTTTCTCGATTCAATTTGATTGTTCAAGTTAATTATAACAAAAAGAGTTCGTTTAATTTACGAACTCTTTTATTAAAGTTAAAAAGTTTTTTGTCGGTTATGCTTTTTTGTTTTTGTACATAAAATATAAAACTATTTCTGTTAGTACAAATAAACCGTTTAAAACATATAAATAAACCACGAAATCATAATTATATATAATCTTATGACCACAACCCATTATGTAACCTAAAAATACTAAAGATAAAAATAAAATACTTTTTCCTTCAACATTTTTAGATTTGTATGTTTTGGCTATTGCAAAAGGCCAACTTGCACCAAAGCAAAATAACATAGCAATTTCAAAAAAACTAAACCCTTGTAAAAATTCCATTTATTTAAACCTCTTTTTCATTAAAAGCGAATGTGCCTTACAGACGCCCAGACACCTATTACAATTGATATAATACTTATAACATTTCTTAAATTCAAGAATATTAAAGAAATCATTGAAAAACTTAACGTACCGGCATGTTGTTGCAATTTCATTGCGATAATAGGGTTACATGCTAAAGATACAAACGTGATTGTTCCGGCAAGTGCAGGAAGAGAATTATTAAGTTTAAACCCCGTTACCTTAGTGATACATCGAGCTACAATAAAACCCGTAAAGTATGCCATTGCCCAAGCAATAAAAGGACCAAAGGCGGCAAATTTCATTTGAAAGTAACCAACAAAACTACCAACTAAAGAAGCAGCTATTATAGCAAGCGTAAAACTTTTTTTACTCACAATTTCAACATGGGTTTTTTCAGGTTTTCCGCAATCGGGACACTTGTATCCTACAGTGGCAGAAACTGCACATTTAGGGCATATCAAACATCCACAAGTAACACAGCTTAGCCTTGTTGGAGTATCTTTATGTATCTTGCAAAACATATTTTCCGACATAAATATTACCCTTGTCTCTAAAAGCAAATCCACCTACTTTATTGTATACTACAACAAAGTTTTATCAGCAGCTAATTTTAGGGGATTTAATAATGGATCAATTTTTAACTAACGCAAACGGAAATTATGATGAGCTAAGTTTAAAAATGCATCAAGTTCAAGAATATTTGGAGGGGGAAGATTATGATAATGCCAAAATCTTGCTCAAAGAAATTCTTGAAAAATCTCCTGAAGAGCCTAATGCTAACTATATGATGGGACAATTTTTAGAATTTGACGAAGATTACAAAAAAGCAGCTGAATGTTTTGAAAAGTCTTATAAATTTTCTCAGCACGAAGACATAAAAGCCAAATTATTAGAAGCTTATGAGCTTTCCGATAATTTTGAAAAAGCATACGAAATATATCAAGAAGATTTTAAAAACGATCCTAAAAACCTTTCATTATGCGAAAGATTGGCGCATATTGCTGCAATTTTGGGTAAGAATGAAGATTCGTTGACTTATTATAATAAAATTCTTGAAAATGACCCCGAAAACGTAGTTGCATTAACCCAATTAATGGATCTTTATCGTGATTTGAATAGATATAATTATTACAAAATTAAAGCGCAAATTCATGAGATAGAAAAAGCTTCTTCTTATGCGGTAGGAGCATATAAAAAAGCTTTAAACCACGCCGAAAAACAAGAAGAGATAATTGAAACAAGAAAAAAAATAGCACAATTACTAGAAAAGCAAGATAAATTATTACCTGCAATAGACCAGTATCACGCTATTTTGGAAATTGAAGAAAATAATTTTGATATATTAATTAAACTAGCAGAACTTTATGCTGATATGGATCATATTGATTCTGCCATAGAGACTTTTGAAAAGGCACTTGAAATAAAACCCGACATGCCGGAAATTTTGAAAGAATTAGCAGATTTATATCTTGAAATGGAACAATTTGAAAAAGCGGGTAGTTTGCTGCAGAAGATTTTGGATAGTGAAAAAACACCTTCAAATTTAGTTTCTTTGTCTAAGGTAGAGCTTTTGCAAAACAATGAAGATAAAGCCTTAAGTCTTATAAAAGAAGCGTTGGATATTGATTCTGAGAATATCGAAGCCAAGGGTGAATTGGCGAATTTTTATATAAAGCAAAATAAAGCCGATGAAGCACTTGTAATTGCAAAAGAAATAAAAGAAAAGCTTCCTAAAAGTCCGTTTTCGTTTAGAAAATTAGCGGAGGCGTATGAGGCGGTCGGTGATTTGTTTAATATGCATTATAATTATGCTGTATTTCATAGATTAAAAGGTGAAACACAACTCGCTATAGATGAATACACCTGGGCTTTTAACCTTCAGCCTGATAACAAAGAAGTCTGTATTAAATTAGCAGAACTTTATTATCAAATAGATGAGCTTTATATTGCAGTTGAATATTATGAAAAGGCTTTTGCTATTGACTCTAATGATGTTACATCTTTAGAAAAAGCTGTTGATATTGAATATAAGGTTAATAATTACGAAAAAGCAGCTGAATTGATTAATAAAATTTTAGCAATCAAAGAAACCCCCGAAATGCAGCTAAAACTGGGTGATTGTTATTATAGTTATAATCAGCTTGAAAAAGCTTTAGAGTGTTATAAAAACTTTGTTGAAAACGGAAAGCTGAGTTCTAAAACAGAAGAAGCGAAAAATAAAATCGCAGAAATTGAATCAAAACTCTATGGTGAGGATGATGAAGGATTTCTTGAGAAGATTTTACGTTTTTTGTTTAAATAAAATTGTTAAAATTTGTTAATCACTCTCATTGTTTTGATAAATTTTCAATTCTTTTTGTTTTCATACAAGTAAGTGGAAAACTCACAAGGAAATTTAAATGAATTTTCAGCCAATCCAACCGATGACTCAAGAACAGGCGTTTACGCTGCTAAATGCAAATCAACAAGATTTGAGATCAATAGCACGTGTAGATGCTTATTCTCAGTATAATAATGCTCCTGCAAGATCTGTAGAGAGAAATTTTGCAACGATGCTACCGATGGCAGATAGTGTGCTTTCCGGTGCTCGCACAAAAGGTTCTTTAGCTACAAAAACTAAAGCCGGGCTTGGTACTGCCAAAGATTGGGGCTTTTTTATAGGCGCTGCTAAACTTTATAGAACCGCTATCAAAAAAGTTGTGAGTATATGTCCGCCACTACAAAGATTTTACGAAGAACATCCAACTGCGGCTTCTTTTACTGAAACAGCCGGAGCTGTCGGAGCCGGTTATGCAGGTATAAAATACGGTAATAAAGCTTTTGATAAATATATAAAACCCAATCTTAAAACCGTTGAACAAAAACTTACAGATGTAGTTGACGGTTCAAGAATTGGTGCAAATATAAATAAACGATTGGGTAAATCGGTAGTTACAGCAGGAATAGCTAATATCGCAAGTTTAGCATTGCCGATTCTTTGTATCGGTTTACTTTTTAAAAATATTTCTGATGTTTGCAAAGCGAAAAAACAAGAACAACAAAATTTTGAGCAATTACAACAATCTCAATTGAATTTTGCCAGAGCGATTGCCAATAATGCAATAACACAGTGAAAATGATTTCAAAAATTAAACACTCGGTAATCAAAAAATAGGTAACAGTAGGAGTTTTAAAACTACCTTTATAGCCTATAATTTTTGTATTAAATAAATACAGGGTTGTAAAAATGAGACTGAAAATAGGGCTAATTTCTTTTTTATTAGTTTTTTACTTTTTAAATATCTCAGTAAGTGCTCAAATGAGATATAACCCTACTCGGATGGGGACTCAGTCCGGCATGTCTGTCTTGAAACGGTCTTCTTTTTCTATCGCTACAGTTGATCCCAGCGATAGAAAAAACCCCAAAGGTAAACAATACCCCGGATCAAGGGGGGCTAATCAGCTTGTAGTTTATACTCCAAAGTATGGTATTCGCACAGAAACCAATGAATACGGAAAAGAAGCGATAGTAGTAGATGGAACCGTTATTAAACTTACGGGGGCAAATTCTTATATCCCTAAAAACGGTTTTGTTCTTAGTGGGCACGGCGTTGCAAAGAATTGGATAAGTGCTAATTTGATTGTCGGTTCTAAAATCCTTTTATCACCTGATAAAAAAACAGCCTATGCAACTATAACTCCGCAAAGCTACACTTTTCAAGCTGTTCAAAAAATAAATCTTGTTAAAAAATTAATTAATGAATATAATCTATCAAAAGGTTACTATAACAATATAAAATCCAAGCAGTATCTGGGAAAAGCCTCATCAGAACTTAGCAAAGCCAATGAATATATCAAAAAACGAAAATACGCAAAGGCTCAAAAGCTTGCCTGTAGTGCATCAAAATATGCTGATTACGCCTTATATAACGCAATACCTGCAAGAGCAAATGATTTAAAAGGCATTTGGGTTAGACCTAAGCAAAAAAATAGAGCGCAAATAGTCAAGGCTATTAAAAAAATCCACGCTGCGGGTATCAATAATATTTTTATTGAAACCTACTATCACGGCTACACTATCTATCCAAGCAGTGTTCTTAAAGCAAAAGGGCTTAATTATCAAAGAAGAGAATTTCAAGGCTGGGATCCCCTTGCCTGTTGGATTCAAGAAGCTCACAAAAGAGGCATAAAGATTCACGCCTGGTTCCATACTTTTTATGTTGGAAATGAAAATCCTCAAACATCTTACCGGCATGTGCTAAATGCTCATCCTGAGTGGGCTAATGTGCAAAAAAGAAACTTTAAGTCTAAAAATATTATGCCTTCAAAAGCTGAACATAATGGTTATTTCCTTGATCCTGCAAATCCAATGGTGCAAAATCATTTGTTTGAAATTTTACAAGAACTGGTGTCAAAATACCCTATTGATGGATTAAATATAGATTATATCCGCTATCCGGCAAGCCTTGCTCCAAATTTTTCAGGGTATTTAGATTCAAGCTGGGGATATACAAGCTATGCAAGGTCTGAATTTAAACAACAATATGGTATTGACCCTGTTTTATTAAAACCTGATACTTTAAACTGGTACACATGGGAAAAGTATCGTCAGGACAAAGTAACACAATTTGTCTCAAAGCTAAGACAACTTAAACGGAATAGAAATATTCTTATTTCAATAGTTATATTCCCTGATTGTGTAGAAGGTTCTAAAATAAAACTTCAAAACTGGGATCAATGGGGGCAACAAAAATTGGTTGATGCGGTTATGCCTCTTATTATGGGAAATGATGAAAAAATTGCATCAGAATATGTTAGAGATGTAAAAAGAAAAACAAACTCAAAAGTTTGTATTTATCCGGGGTTATTTCAACCGTTTACCTTCGGAAGCCCTTCAGATTTAATTCTTCAAATAAAAGCGAGTAGAAAATCGGGCGCTCAAGGAGTTGCTTTATTCGATTATGCTCATTTGAGTAAAGATTTTATAACCGCTCTCTCAGCTAGGATATTTGCGAGAAAGCAGAAATTGCCACGCTAACAAAATTTAATTTTACTTTCTTTTAGGCTCTTGTTTTTCTAAAATAAACATTAAAAGATAAAAATAGAGACAAAGCCGTGATAAATATTGAAAATACAAAAGAAAGATTAAAAGAACTTTTTGAAGCCGGTGATGAGCAAAAAGTAAAAGAAGAATTAAATCTTTTGCACCCTGCCGATTTAGCAGAACTTTTCGAAAAAATAAATCCAGCAGAAAGATTGGATTATTTTAATCTTTTAAATGAAGAGTTATCGGCTGATTTGATTGAGGAATTAAGTCCTCAACTTCAAGTCGAGCTTCTAGGTGAAATCAATGAGGATAGAGCGGCTAGAATCATCTTAAAAATGCCTCATGATTCAGTTGCCGATGTATTGGGTGATCTTAGCGATCCTGAAATTGACTCTTATTTAAATAAACTGCCCGCAAGGGTTTCTTCTCAAATTAGAGAATTGATGAGCTATAAAGAGGATTGCGCCGGTGGCATTATGACCTCAGAGGTCATAACTGTAGATAAAGATATGACTGTTCAAGAGGCTCTTTCGTATATAAGAATAAAGGCTGAGACTGATCAATTCCAGCTATACTACATTTACGTCGTAGATAAACTGGATCACCTTTTAGGTGTTTTGAGTTTACGAAACCTTATTACTTCGCCTCCTTTTATAAAAATTGAAGACCTAATGATAACAGATATTATCAAGGTTAATGTTGATGAAGACCAAGAATTTGTAGCAGATACGCTTATAAAATATGGATTGCTTGCAGTTCCTGTTGTTGACCATTATCAGAGATTAAAAGGTATTGTAACCTGGGATGATGCTCAAGAAATCAACGAAGAAGAGACCACGGAAGAAATTTATGCATCTTCAGGTATCGCAACTGATATAATTGATGAAGATGAAATTCTTTCAGGGCATATTTTTCAATCAATAAAAGCTCGTACACCATGGCTTTTTATAACGCTTTTGGGAGAATTTATTGCTGTAAATGTCGCCAGTAGTTTTGATAAAACTCTTCACGCACTTCCTATTATAGCCATTTTTATGCCATTGTTGGCGGGTCTTGGCGGAAATATAGGAACGCAAAGTATTACACTTATGGTTAGAGGTCTTTCTACAGGGCAAGTTAATTTAAGTTCTGCTCTTCATCATATATTCAGAGAACTTAGAATAGGACTTTTAATAGGTCTGCTTTTTGGTGCTTTGGTTACTGCCTTCACTTGGAATTGGCAACATAGCAGTGTTCTTGGCTGTGTTGTGGGTACCGCAATGGCGATTAACATGACTATGGCAACAGTGCTGGGAACTGTAACACCGTTTGTCCTCAAAAAGTTCAATGTAGACCCTGCGGTTGCAAGTGGTCCTGTAATCGCAACAACTATAGACGTTTTAGGCTTGGCTGTTTACTTCTCTTTAGTAACTGTATCTTTAAAATATTTGATTTGAAATCTTTGAATTTTATATTTTAGGAAAAACGAGGATTTTTCCTTCTTCATCTCGCCATTTTAACCAACCGACATTTGATGAATTTGTATAGTCAATAATTTTTACCAGCATCCAGTTACCTCTAATCAACTTTAACTGAAGGTGTTTTGGGTAGTAGCAATCGGGAACAGGTTCAGATGGTTCTTCAGGAGATATAAACAAACGTTTTTTGTCTTTAGGCAGGTCGGCCCAAAAATACAATCCGTTTTTTCTCCCGATTTTGTTTATAAACTTATACCAGGAATAAAATTTGGTATTTTCAGATTTTTTAACCCAGCCGGATTCTCCGCTCTTGGAATTTATATAAACTTCACACCAACCTTCTATTTCGTCTTTTACGGCTAATAAAGCTTTTTTTTCTTGGGGTTTAAACGCTATGAATACAAAAAAGGGCTTAACCAGCTTTCCTTTTGCAATAACACCATTAGAGCCCCATCTTATCCTGTCTGTAATTTCAGATGATAAATGTGGTTTTTTATAGACATTGAAAGTTTTTTCAGCATATAAAACCCCAATTCCTTGATTTGTTATAGATTTTTCGTATTTTGGCATATAGTCTTTAGCCAAAGCACAAGGCTGAGCTAATAATATAAAACTTAGAATCACTGTTAAAAACAGATGTATCTTCACGAATATCTCCTTTACAAGAAACTTTTAAAAATATTTTATTTTATGCAAACATACTTTTTTATTAGAACATTTTTGAAAAAAAACGGCAATATTTGTTTTAAACATCAATTTTTTATTTCATTACGAAAGAGTCTTAAAAGAAAACTTATGTAAACTTTTAAATTTATCAAAAGTTATAAAAACTAAATATAAAAACTGAAAAAACTTTCAATTTTATGGTTTTTTTTAGAAAATGAGGATAGTGAAAAAATAATAAAGGAAAGATTAATGGAATTAAGCATAATAAAACAATATGACCCTGAAATAGCTTCTTTGATAGAAAAAGAACTTAATAGACAACAAAATACTATAGAATTAATTGCAAGTGAAAACTTTACAAGTGAAGCTGTAATGGCTGCTTGTGGAAGTATTTTGACCAACAAATATGCGGAAGGAAAACCTTTTAAAAGATTTTACAACGGTTGTGAATTTGTTGATGAGATAGAAACTATAGCAGTTGAAAGAGCGAAAAGACTTTTTGGTTGTGATCATGCAAACGTGCAACCCCACAGTGGAGCTCAAGCTAATTCGGCAGTGTTTTTATATGCCCTAAAACCGGGTGATACTATACTGGGAATGGATCTTTCAAATGGTGGTCATTTAACTCACGGGTCTCCGGTTAATTTTTCAGGTCTTTATTTTAACGTTGTAAGTTATGGAATAGACGATAACGGTTATATTGATTACGATGAAATACAAAAAATGGCTGAAGAAAACAAGCCAAAACTTATAATTGCAGGAGCCAGTAATTACCCCAGAATTATTGATTTCAAGAAGTTTAGAGAAATAGCTGATTCTATAGGTGCCTATTTGATGGCAGATATAGCCCATATTGCAGGACTTGTGGCTACAGGACTTCACCCGTCTCCCGTTGGACACGCACATTTCATAACAACAACGACACATAAAACGCTAAGAGGTCCTAGAGGTGGCTTGATTCTTTGTGATGAAGAACATGCGATGGGCATTGATAAAGCTGTATTTCCCGGCATGCAAGGCGGTCCACTTGAACACATTATAGCGGGCAAAGCTATAGCCTTTAAAGAAGCATTAGAGCCTTCATTTAAAGACTATGCTCAAAGAGTTATAAATAATGCTAAAGCTCTTGCTGATTCTTTGATTGCCAATAATATGGATATTGTTAGCGGTGGTACTGATAATCATCTTATGACTTTAGACTTGAGAAAATATGACAAAACGGGCAAAGACGTGGGAAATATGCTTGAAAAAGTTAACATAACAGCAAATAAAAATACAGTGCCTAACGACCCTAAAAGTCCTTTTGTTACCAGCGGTATAAGGCTTGGAACTCCTGCTGCAACGACAAGAGGTTTTAACGAAAATGATATGAAAATTATTGGAAAGATAATAGCCGAAACTGTTTTAAACTTAGATGATGAATCAAAATTAAATGAGCTCAAAAATAAGTCTAAAGAGCTATGTTCAAAATATCCCCTTTATTCGAATATTATTAGATAATTAAAGATAAATAAGCTAAAATAAAATTAAAAAGGAGAAGGACAATTATCCAACTGGCAAACGCACATATTTGGGGTTTTATTATATCTTTTTTGCTGGCTATTTTTATAGTTCCATTGGTAAGATATTTTTGTCTTAAAAAAGGTTTTGTCGATATCCCTGATGAGCGAAAAGTCCATAGTTTCCCTATTCCCAGGTTGGGAGGTGTCGCTATTTGGCTTTGTACTCTTTTAACTTTTGTTATTTTAGTATTGCTTAGTTTTGACTATCCTAATGGACATGGGCTTTCAGGTATATTGTTGGGTGGAAGCTTAATGTTTATATTAGGTTTGGTGGATGATGTTTATAACCTTAACCCTAAATTTAAGCTTTTTATACAGTTATCAGCTGCTCTTGTTGCATTTTTGTTAGGTGTAAAAATAGAACTCATACAGAATCCTTTTGGTTCAACCATTCTTTTAGGAATGCTTAGCTTGCCTATTACTATAATTTGGCTGGTAGCAGTAAGTAATGCAATGAACTTCATTGATGGTGTTGATGGTTTAGCCGGAACTGTATCGACTATAAGTGCTATAACTCTTTGCGTTGTCGCACTTTCTACTCAGCCTGCACAGCCGATTGCAGCTCTTGTTGCAGCGATATTAGCAGGTTCTGTTATGGGATTTTTGTTATTTAATTTTAACCCTGCAAAAATATTTATGGGCGATTCAGGAGCTTTATTTGCCGGGTTCACTCTTGCGGCGCTTTCTGTAACCGGTGTTCTTAAAACAGTTGCTGTTACTATAATTCTACCTGTATTTATACTTGCAGCGCCTATTATGGATATTTGTTTTTCTGTTTCAAGAAGAGTTATTTCAAAAAAAGACCCGTTTAAAGCTGATGCTGATCATATTCATCATAAACTTTTAAAAGCGGGATTTTCTCATAATAAAACCGTTTTAGTATTTATTACAATCGCAATTGCAACAGGAATAATCGCCACAAGTCTAGTCGGCGCTTCTGTTAAATATATACTTATTCTTGCAGCTATAGTTCCTTTAATGTTGATTCTTTCAAGACTTTCTCAATCAAAAAAACTTGAAGAATTTCAAGAAAAAATAGCTAAAGACTTGGATCATTAAAAAGTTTTCGCTAGTAGTTAATTGCGCCTTCAGTAAGGACTTTTGCTGTACAACCATAGCTAGTCTCTTGGGTGGTACTATTTAGATTACAAGTCTGACCATCATTATGACCGCCTATAGGATAAACTCCTGTAGGTGCTATCCAAAATACAAAATAATCTCTACCTATTTGATTAGGACCTTTGGCTCCGTTTAGATCAACATCAATAATACCACAAACGTTGCTGTCTAAAGGTCCATCACCGTAGTCCTGAGTACATTTACCAGAGTAACCGTCTACTGTTATTATTGTACCATCTGCCAATATTGCCTTTGCATATTTGTTAGTCCAGTTTACTTCAAGATTTGATTCATATGACCCACTCCCAAGGAATAGTACAGGTGATGTATACAAACAACCGGTGCCACTACCACAATTTTTTATTACGTTTAAATAAGGTGCTAATCCATTAAGGGTTAGAACATCTGAGGCATCATCTCCACTTGCTGTGAAAAGGTTTTCTAAACTAACATTTTCGGCTTTATATAAACTTACCGCAGTATCTAATGCCGAATAAACTTTTTGTAGCTTAGTAACATCGGCAGTAGCATTAGAACTACTGAGCAGTGTAGGTATTGATAATGCTGCTACTACTCCTATTATTGTAAGAGCTATTAACACTTCTGCTAACGTAAAAGCTTTTTTCATAATTTTATTTATTCCTTAACGCTTTCGATTCTTAAAATGATACAAATTATATCATTAAATTATATCATTAAATAGAGGCTTGATCAAGCCTCTATTCTTTATTTCCATCACATAGAGGTACTTTAGATTTAAAACTCATTCACATAAAGTTTTTTAGCTTCTACCCAATTGTCATCGGGGTTTTTATTATAATTTTTTTCGTGCATATAATAAGCTAAATAGCGAATGCGTCCATCTACATCGTGTTTTGCTTCAATATAATTATGAAAAGATTCATCACCGCTTTTTAGGTATCTTAAAAAAGCTTCTTCTTCAATTTTACTTTCCAATTTTTCTTCTAATTCAGCATCTATCCAATCTTGCCAGGCATTACCTTTAATATTGTTATGTTGCCTGTCTAAGAAGCGAAAATATGCTCTTTGTTGCACTTTTTGCCAAAAATCATTACACATTTAAATACTCCCTTATGGTTTTATTTTTAGAAGTATTTTAGCAATATTTTTTATTTAAATAATTCTCTAAAAGTGTAAGATTTTATTATTTTACTTTTGAGACCATTTCTAACTTTTTTTAGCTGTTCCACTCGTGTGTTTTCTTCTAACAGAAATTACGTCAGGAAGAGCCTGAATGTTATTTATCACATTGTTTAAATTTTCAATGTTGTAAATTTCAACACCAAGTTCTATCGTAGCAAATTTTTTGTCTTTTGATTTTACGCTCGCAGAAATAATATTAGTTTTTTGGTCGGAAATTTTAGCGAGTACATCCTTGAATATACCTAGTTTATCTACAACTTCGATTCTTAAATTGACTACATAAGTCTTAGTTACATCAATTCCAGACCAATTAATTTCCATAAATCGACCTTCTTGAACCATTTCAAGACTAACGCAATCAATTCTATGAACACTAACACCTCTACTTCGAGTGACAACCCCCACTATCGGCTCTCCAGGGACAGGAGAACAGCATTTTGCAATATGATAAAGCATTCCTTCCAGTCCTGTGATAGCTTTTTGGTCTTTTTTACTTACTAAACGAGGTTTTAATTTTTGAATCTCATTTTTTGGCTTTTTCAGCTTGTTAACAATCTTGTTAACCGTTGTTTCTCCATAACCTACGGCTGCAAACATATCATCGGCAGCTTGATAATTTAACATTTTTGCTATTTCATCAAATTTACCTGATTTAAGATTTTCATCAAAAACAGCTTTCGTAAGATCTGCTTCAATAGCTGATCTACCAAGATTTATATGGTCTTCTTTTTTATTCTTTTTAAACCATTGTTTAATCCTTGATTTTGATTGATTTGTAGCTACAATATTTAACCAATCAAGTCTTGGGTTTTGTACTTTAGCTGTAAGTACTTCTACGATATCACCATTTTGGAGTTTCGTATCAAGGGTAACTATTTTGCCATTTACCAATGCTCCTGTACATTTATGCCCAACTTCAGTATGTACCCTATAAGCAAAATCAATAGGAACTGCTCCGTTTGGCAAGTCAAAAACATCTCCCATAGGTGTAAAAACAAAAACCTGATCAGAGAATAAATCCAGTTTAACACTATCTACATATTCTTTTGCACTACTTACATCTTCGTGAATCTCAATAAGTTTTCTCAGCCAAGAAAATTTTTGATCTACTGAAGAATTAGCTCCCTTAACGCCTGTTTCTTTGTATTTCCAGTGCGCTGCAAGACCATATTCTGCGATTTCATGCATTTCTTTTGTTCTTATTTGAACTTCTACGGGTTTGCCTCGAGGACCTATTACCGAAGTATGAAGAGACCTGTAGAGATTACTTTTAGGCATTGCTATATAATCTTTAAAACGTCCGGGAATTGGCTTGAATTGAGAGTGGATAACTCCCAGCACTTCATAACATTCTTTTTCAGTATTTACAAGAACTCTCACTGCTGTAATGTCGTAAAGCTCGTGATATTCTTTATTTAGACGCTTCATTTTTGCATAAATACTATAATAATGCTTTGATCGACCTGTTATAACAGCATCTATATTTAAAGTTTTTAAATTTGCGTTTATTTTAGAGATAATTCCTTCTACGACGGAATCTCTTTCTGCTTTATTTTGAGCTACCAATTGAGCTATTTCATAGTATTTGCCAGGGTTTATATATCTCAAAGAAAGATCTTCAAGTTCAGCCTTGATTTTACCGATACCTAGACGATTTGCCAGCGGAGCAAAGATTTCCAGAGTTTCTTCAGCTATGCGTTTTTGTTTATGAGCCGCCATGTAATTGAGGGTTCTCATATTATGCAATCTATCAGCCAATTTCAGAAATATAACTCTTATATCTTCCGCCATTGCGATGAACATTTTTCGGAAGTTTTCAGCTTGTCTTTCTTCTTTTGAAGTAAATTCAATTTTACTAAGCTTTGTAACCCCATTAACCAGTTTTAGAACATCTTCTCCGAATTTTTCTTTTATAACTTCAGGTTTAGTGTCTGTATCTTCTAAAATGTCATGTAATAAAGCTGCACAAAGTGTTGGTACATCAGCCTGCAAGCTTGCCAAAATACAAGCCACTTCGACAGGATGAACAATATATGGTTCTTCACTAACTCTGTATTGACCTTCGTGAAGCATTGAAGCAAAATCATAAGCCGATTTTACTGTTTTTATATCAGACTCGGGAGTATCCTGAGAAATTAAAACATTATTCAATTTTTTAAACAAAGAGTTGTTCATATATTTGTGGTATAAAGACTTTATTAAGTACTAACAATTATATTTTACCTATTAAAAAAGATAATAGCCATATGATAAGTAAAAATAACTACAAAAAAGTTAAAATTTCAAAAACAGAAAACGGGATAAGGTTTGATATCAAGGTTATACCTAATTCTTCAATTTCTAAGATAATTGAAGTTATAGATGGTGTTATTAAAATAAAATTAAATTCGCCGCCAATAGAAGGAAAAGCTAATAAAGAGGTTGTCAAATTACTCTCAAAAGATTTAAAAGTTCCTAAAAGCTTTATAAATATAGTTAGCGGAGATAAAAATAAAAATAAATCTGTAGAAATCTTAGGAAATTTTGATGAACTTTTAGAAAAAATTGAAAAAACTTCCTATAATTGGTAAGGATTATTTGAATTTTTTATGTTAGAATATGTTCAAATAAATTATAAATGGAGATCAAAATGCTTACATTTTTTCAAATAGTGCAAATAGCCTCAGGTGCGTTTTTAATATTACTAATTTTACTTCACTCTCCAAAAGGTGATGGGTTAGCTTCTATCGGTGGAGCAGCTCAAGTTTTTTCAAGCCAAAAAGGTGTTGAAGCAGGATTAAACAAACTTACAACAGGTGTTGCTGTTGTTTTTGCTCTTGTCTCTTTACTTTTGGGTGTAGGTATTATTAGTTAATTCTAAATAAAATTCATTAAATTAAAAAATCCTGACTTTGTCAGGATTTTTTAATTTTTATAGATAAAACTTTTTAATCTACTTTTTCTTTTTGCGGTTGAAATTGCTTTCTTGGTTCTTTTACAAAAATACGCTCCAGTTTTCTTAAAAACTGAACAATTTTAATTTCTTTATGCTTAATCAGCGGATCTACCAATATAGTAAACATTCCAAGCCGTTGCCCCACTAAAATATCGGTTAAAGGTCTATCTCCTACCATTGCAACTTGTGAAGGCAATAAATCTATTTCTTTTAAAGCTGTTAAAGCAACAGATCTTTGAGGTTTTTTAGCCTTTGCATAAATAGGAAAATCATAACGCTCTTGAACATTTCTCATATACGTCATGTTTGAATTATTACTGACTATTGATATTTTAAAGTCTTTTGAAACTTCATCAAGCCATTCAAGTATATCATCGGTCAAATAGCCTGTTTTAGGTGCCATTATTGTATTATCAAGATCAAAAAGAAATCCTTTTATTCCCTCTTCTTTAAGTTCTTCCAAATTTATATCCGTTACGTGTTCAATTATATATGTAGGTCTCATTCTAAATGGCATTATTACGCTCCAAGTTTTCTAATTATCCCGTTTTTCCAGTCTTTTATATGTAAATCTGATTCAAACCCAATATAAACCTCTTCGTTTGTTTTGGCAACATCTGTTTCTTCTTCATATTGGTTTATTACATTAGCTACTTTTACGTTATATTCTGATAAAGGAGTTATAATCTGAACTTCCTCTCCTATTCTAAAGGTATTTTTGACTTTTACAAGGTATTTTTCATCTTTATTATCAAGGATCAAGCCTAAAAACTTTGCCATAGCTTGACCTTTACTATTCAAATAATTATATTCATCATCTTGTACTTTTCCAAGTAAAAAACCTTTGGTGAATTGACGGTTTCCGACTTTGCTTAAATCTTCCAGCAGTTCTTTAAAATCAGCTTTAGTGTGATTACAATGAGCTTCAATTGCTTTTTTATAGGTTTTTGCGACTACAGATGCGTAATATACGCTTTTTGTTCTTCCTTCCACTTTGAAAGAATCCACTCCCGCATCTATCAATTCACCTATATGTTCTACCAATGCTAAATCTTTTGGGCTAAATATATAAGTACCTTTTTCATCTTCTGAAACTTGATAATATTCACCGGGGCGGGTTTCTTCAATAATTTTATAACTCCATCTACAAGGTTGAGCGCATCCTCCTTGATTAGCAGTTCTTTCTCCGTGGGTAAAATAATCGCTCAAAAGGCATCTGCCTGAATATGAGACGCATTGAGAACCGTGTACAAAAGTTTCTATCTCAATATCGGGTACTTCCTTTTTTATTCTTGCTATTTCAGGAATAGAAAGCTCTCTAGCTAATATAACTCTTTTAGCTCCTTGATCTTTCCAAAATTTTACCGTTTCATAATTAAGAGAATTTGTTTGGGTACTCACGTGCAAAGGTATGTCAGGCAAGTGTTTTTTTAACAGATTATACACACCAAAATCAGAGAAAATAAGCGCATCAGGCTTTAAGTCTTGCAAAAGCTCAATTTTTTCACGCATATTATCAATATCAGCGTTTCGAGCAAAAATATTAAAAGTTACATAAACTTTGGCGTTGAGTAAATGAGCGGTTTCAATTGCCGTTTTAATGTTTTCGGTTGTAATAATTTCGCCGGCTTTCATACTGCGAAGACTAAATTCGGATAATCCCATATATACAGCATCAGCACCATAATTTATGGCATAACGCATTTTTTCTATATTCCCGGCCGGTAATAATAATTCAACTTTTTTTACTTGTTTCTCGTTCAATTTGTTAGCATATCCCTTAAATAACAAAAATATGCTAACAAAAATATGTGATTTTAGCCAGAAAAGATCTCAAAAAACTCAAAATTTATAACCTTGAATTCATTGAGATCTTTTTAATTTTGTAAAAAAGCAAAACTTTAAACTTATACAAGACCTTCTTTTATAGCTTTTACAGCGGCTTGAGTTCTATCATCAACCACAAGTTTTTGTATTATGTTACATACATGAGCTTTTGCGGTATGTTCACTGATTTTTAACTCATCAGCAATTTCGCTGTTTGATTTTCCATCGACTACAAGTTTTAAAACTTCGTATTCACGTTCGGTAAGATTTGCATGTTCAGCCTTAAAACTAGCTCTTGACTGAGGCTTGGCTTGTAAAAGACTTGGGTTTTTAGCTTTTACAATAGGCACCACCTGAGGGTCAAGCCAGATCGCCCCTTCTTTTACTGACTGAATAACCATCATCAGATAATCTGTTTTGATATCTTTCATCGCATAAGCATTTGCACCTGCTGCAAGACTTTGCATTACTTCATTTTCGTCAGTATGAGAAGTTAACATTATAACTTTTACATCAGGAAATTTTTCCTTAATCCTTTTTGTAGCTTCAATTCCTGAGATTTTTGGCAATCCAATGTCCATTAATACAACATCAGGTCTGAGCTGCGCCACCATTTTCAGGGCTTCTTCACCATCACTTGCTTCTCCAATGACGCTCAAGGAGGGGTAATCGCTAAAAAGGGATTTTAAACCAACCCTAAAAAGAAGATGATCTTCGACCATTAGTATTTTTGTTCTGTCCGACATATTCCACTCCTCTCATTATGTAGAGTTTTGAATTTTACTAAATACTTTTTCTCTTACTATAGGCGCAACTTGAGGGTCTATCCAAATAGCACCTTTATTTACTGATCTTATTATATTTATAAGCATTTCAGTATCCAGATCCTTTCCTGCATAACCATCAGCTCCTGCCGCCAGAGAGTTAAGAACTTCATCTTCTCTGAAAGTATGGGCTGTAAGGACTAAAATCTTAGAATGTAAATTCTTTTCTTTAATAATCTTTGTGGCTTTTATCCCGTCCATTACTTCCATTCCAAGATCCATCAAAATAACATCAGGTGAAAGTTGTTCGGCTAATTCTACAGCTTCTAAACCGTTTTGAGCCTCTCCTACTATTTCAATATCAGGATATTCTCCAAATAATGAAGCAAGGCTCACTCTTATAATTCTTTCATCATCCACTAATAGAACTTTTATTATGTTTGGCATAACTCGTACTCAACTTACTCGCATAAACTAATTTAGCTCTATTTTTGATCTTTATACATCAGTTAAGTAGAGCTAAACTAGTTTAATTTCACGAGAAGTTTTTAAAGATTATTCCATCCGAGTGTAGATTTAAAAATCCCTGGTTTGATTGAAATAAGGAGGTTTTTTCTTACCAGATAATTTGTTCTTGAAGAAATTTCTTTTAATTCGACTCTTTCAAAACCTTTACCGCTTTTAGGCTGTTTTATTCCGTTTTCAACCAAGTAACTTTTTATTTGCTCAGTTGTTGCAATGCCGGAATTATAAACAATTGCTTTGAAAATTTCATAATTTAAATTATTATTCGTTCTCAAATAATCTTTTACCAAATTAAGAGCTTCCATTGGAACAAATACGTGATTAGAATCGTTTACACTTACGTCTTCTTTAGTGACGTTAGATTGTAATAAAGTTTTATTTTTAGCATTGTTTTTATTGTCACTTTGAGTTGTTGTTTTTTTTATTACGCCCTCTTCGTTAACTAAAGTAGAAAGACTTAATATTAAAGAATTGAGTTTTATTTTTTGAGATTTAAGTTCACCTAGTTTTTTTTGACATTCTTCTAAATATTGAATCTCAGGCTCTATTTTCGATAGCTCACTATTAGCCTCTTGTAGTAGTTTTGAGATTCTTACGCTGCTTATTAAAGATTGAGTGTCATTTGTAAAGTCCAAAATATTATCTCCTTTTATTTAAGTATCTTATAATCAAATTCATTAAATATATATTTTTATTTTAATAACGTTTTAAGAATAAAATACTTAATAATATTCTTTTTGTCAACTAGGACACAATATTATTGAAGTAAAATTAAGACGTGAATAATATAAAGGTCTATCTAAAAAATTACGTGTTTTGTATAATTAACAAGTAAAAAAGGAAGGTTAATAAGAAAAAAGAAATGAATGATTTTTATCCTGTAATTACAAAAGACGGTTCTATCAGCTTATATAATAAAACAATAGAAGATATCTATCATAGCAGCATAGGAGCTTACACGGAAGCTGTTGAAAAATTTGTACAGCCCTCAGGTATTTTAAAACTGGAAAATACAGATAGAAAAATTCGAATTCTCGATATTTGCTTTGGACTTGGATATAACAGCAAAGCGGCTATTTCTTTATATCTTAAAAAAAATAAAAATTGCAATATTGAAGTTGATTTAATTGAACTTGATCCTTATGTTTTAGCTCTTTCTTGTTTAATTAAGTTTGATAATATAAATAATTACGTTCAAGATATTTTTTCACGTGAATTACTAAAAAATGAAAAAATAAAAGAAATAACACGTGAATTTAAAAGTGATGTTCAATACTTGCCATTTTTTGCCTCTAAAAAACTCAACTTTAACAAAAAACAACCCATTAAGGGGTATAAACATGTCAAAATGGCTGCAAAAAGCCTCTCTGGACATAATATATATTATCGGAATATTTCGAGTAGAAATATTTTATTCAAAAAAAAGCCTTTAAACCAATCTAAAATCATTGTTAATTCACATATAGGTGATGCTCGTGAAATAATTCAAACCTTAAAAGGTCCTTATGACTTTATTTTTCACGATGGCTTTACTCCTGCAAAACAGCCAAGTCTTTGGAGTGTCGAGTTTTTTAAGATTTTACATTCACTTTTAGCAGAAACCGGTAATATTACAACTTATTCAAATTCAGCAGCAGTAAGAGGTTGTTTAAAGGAAGCCGAGTTTTTTGTCGGAGCGGGTGCAAAAATTAATAATAAAACTTTCGGCACTGTTGCTTATAAAAAAGAAAAACAGATAATCACAAGCTTATCTGAAAAAGAAAACGGATTAATCCTAACCAAAGCTGGAATTCCTTATCGAGATAAATTTTTAAATAAAACTTGTGAGCAAATTTTAAATGATCGCAAAAAAGAAGTTGAATCTTCCAATAGAATATCTTCCAGCCGGTTTTTAAAATCGTTATCAAATTAATGAACTTCTTTGAAAAATTTGTTAAAAGCCTTAAGAGCTCAAATCTTTATCTTGAGGAATTACTTTTGCGAGCATTTGTTTCATATAAGTATCCATATTTTCTTCTTTAATTTCCTTTTCCCTCGATACAATACCTAAAACGGGGATATAATTATTTTTTAGAGTCTTACTTACTTTTTCAAGATTTTCTTTTGTTGTGTTCATTCCGGCAGTTATAACAACTCCATCGGTATAAGATGATATTGAAACAACATCTGGAACTGAGATAACAGGAGGTGTATCGATTATAATCCAGTCATATTGATGTTTTAAGTCTTTTATAAGAACGCTCAATACTTTTGAATTGACATAAGCATAAGGGTCTTTGACTTTTTCGCTATTGAATATAAAATGTAAATTTTTAAATCCTTCAACTGCTTGTGTATAATTCCTTATAATTTCTTTATCGTAGGTGTTTTTTTCGGCTAATTGAATTTTCATATTATCCAAAAGATTAGGAAGTGTTGATTGGTCATTGATCGATACTTTCATTTCGGATGCAACTGTCGGTGTTCTGAAATCGGCATCAATAACCAACACCGAACAACCTGCTTTTTGAAGACCAAATGCTATATTTAAAAGTACTGTTGACCTTGATTTTGAATGTTCGCTAGAAGTTAAAGCTATTGTATTTATAGACTCATTTCTTGATTTTGCTAATAAATTGGATATCACATTTTGGTACGAAATCGAGTAATAATTAGGGATCTCATCTTTTAATGTAATGTTATTTAAATTGTCATAAATATTATTATTTAACCAGGGAATACTACCTAAAATAGGCGCATTGAACTCTTTTTCAAAAATTTGAGCAGATTTTATTATTTTACGAGATTGTAGATAGTCTTTGCTTAAAAGGTATGCAATAAAAGCGATAACTCCTGCTAATGTAATCGAAAAAAGTACGGTAAATCTTCCGGGAAATTCTTTTGTTTCTATTTGAGCTCCCGGCAAAATACTTATTTTTGAAGAGATTGAAGCCTTTTGAGCCAAAACTTTAAAAAGTTCTTTTTTTAAAGTTTTTAGAATATTGTTATATTTTAGTTTTAATTCTTTTAATTCATTATATTTACCGGAATATTGTCTCAAATTTTTTAAATTAGCTTTTTCTGTTTTAATCTGTTTCTTGAGAGTATTTTTAGTTGCAGAAATTAATGATAATTCTGCTTTTTGCAATAATATCTTTTTAATAATTTCTATACTTACGGGATTATTTACAGGAATAAAATCAGCATTCATAACATTTTCAGAAGCTAATTCTTTCATTTTTTTTTGTATTGCTGCTTTTTGAAGTTTTACCTGCTTAACCTTAGGATGCTCATTTGTATATTTTGATTTTAATAAAGTTAACTCAAGGTCTATTTTTTCAATATTTTCTGATTGTTTTTTATATTCAGAGTTATATCCCTTATAAAGTGCCGTTAATATTTGTTTTTCATCTTTTATATTAATAATTTTCTTAAGACTTAAAATAGAGTTTTTTATCCCTTCTTCTTTTTTTATTATTTCGTTTAAATCAATGTTATTTTCTTTAATCAACGTTTTGTTTAGGTTTATTTCTTCGTCCAAATCATAGCTATCTATAGAGGTTAAAAAATTTTCCAGCTTTTTTGCAGCAATATTGTGCCTTATAGTGCTTTTATTTATCGAGAGTTCAATATTAGAAATAATTTTGTCTAATTCTTTGTTTTGTAATTCATCAAAAGTATTTGAAAGCTCTTTTAAATACAGATTATTTAAAGCTTTAGAAGCTTTATAACTGTCAGTTGTAGCTTTTATATTTAAAATATTGCTATTAGAAAAAAAGCTTAGTTTTAAATTTTTTTCAATATTTTTTCCTGTATTTTTTTTGACAAAATCAGGAGATTTTTTGTATATATCATTCATCAATACTTTGTTTTTAAAAATCAAAAGAAGCTCTTTTTTACTTTTGTTTGATTTTGCAGATTCAATAACAACGTTAGAAACCGAGCTATATTGAGGTTTATAAATAAAAGCACAAAAAGATAAACCGAGCAAAAAAGAAAGGATAAAAACTACTTGTAGTTGTTTTAAATTCTCATTTAATATAATAAATACTTTTTTTATAATATTATTTTTCATTTTCATCTCCCTGTTTTAAGCCGCAAAAAGATCTTCGCTAATTTATTTGTCCTTATTAAAAACTCTTTAATAAGCTTATTTTTAAGGCTTTGAGAAATAACCAGAGTATCATTCGGTCTTAAAAGGAGTTTTTTATTATTTGCTTTTACTCGAATTTTTTTTATTTTTCCTTTTGCATCTTCTCGTTTTAATATTATTTTATGTATGCCTATATAACGGCTTATTCCTCCTGCTGCGGAAAGCGCATCACTTACTTTTGAATTATCTATATTTATTTGATATTCACCCGGCTGATTTACATTTCCTAAAACCTTTACGGTGTAAGTTTCGGGCATTAAATTATTATTTACAGCCTTCATAAAAATATTATCCGAAATTATATTCTTTTTACTTTTTACATAAATATAATCATTAGATTTTAGATAAATTTCAGCCGACAAAGGAACATCAAGAAGATTTATTTTTTTTTGATTCACTTTTACTTGCTTTAAATCAGCATTTAAAGTCAATCCCCCTGCTCGTTTTAAAGCTTCTCGCAATGTCATATTTTTTTTATAACATTTATATTCACCGGGCGTATTTACAGCGCCATAAACCATTACCACTCGATCTTTAGCAGATTTAATTTTTATGTTTACAATTGGATTTAAAATAAATATTTTATATTTTTTATTTAAAATGGATTCTACTTGTCTTAATGATTTTTGAACCACAAAAACCTCTCCTATAAGGGGGAAAGAGGCATATCCATCATCTTTTATAAGAATATTGTTATCAGATAATTCAACCTCTTCAAAAATTTTTAAAGATAAAGAATCTCCCGTTGATAAAAGATACTCGTTATTTAAATCAATAGAACTACTTTCTAAACTATTGTTTAAATTGGGTTGCATAGTACCTTCTTTTATTTTTAACAATTGATCTTTTAATTTTTGTACATCAAGCTCAATATACAAATCACTAGAAGCTTTTGAGGTACATTTTTTTATATTTTCTTCTGCAAAAACAGCACTTTGAGGATTCAAAAAAATTAATGTCAAAAGTATAAAAAGTAAAAAATTATATTTCATTACTAACAGGCTCCTTTGGTAGATAATACAACTGGTACGGTTTTTAAAAGGATTTCAAAATCTTTCAACAAAGACCAATTTGAAATATAATCATAATCAAGCTTTACAACCTTATGAAAATTTGTAATTTTTGATCTTCCACTAACTTGCCATAATCCTGTGATCCCCGGAACAGTTGAAAATCTTAAATAATGCCAATCTTGATAATGGTATAATTCGTTCAAGATAGGGGGTCTTGGACCAACAAGGCTCATTTCTCCTTTAATCACATTAAATAACTGGGGTAATTCATCAATACTGTATTTTCTTATGAGTCTTCCCACAAAAGTGACTCTCGGATCTTTTTTTATTTTAAACATTCCATTATCAATTTTGTTTAAATGCTCTAAATCTTCTTTTAGCTCATTTGAATTTTGCTTCATACTCCTGAATTTATACATATAAAAAGGTTTTCCATTAACACCTAAACGTTTTTGTTTAAAAAGTACAGGTCCTTCAGAATCTAACCTTATTGCAATGCAAGTTAATAACATCAAAGGAAACAATGATAAAACCAAAAAAATCGCCGTAAAATAATCAAAAAACCTTTTTAAAAACCATTGACAAGGTTTCATTGAAGATAAATCAAAAACACTTGAAGCAATTATCTGGGACTGTAATTCGTTATTAATTAAAAAATATTCTTTTAGTGATTTATCTTTATTAGCTTTTTGAGCTTTTTCTAACATTTATATCCTTTTGACAAATAGCACTTCATAACTTTATAATATTGTTAAACAAGCGTTTTTGTTGAGTAATTCCACGATTGTATAAGGATATTTTTCCATGTGATTAAATACACTTGGACTTTTTTGCTATATCGATATCAAAATGTAATCAGAAAAATAAAATAATTTTGAAAATTTCAGTAGTAATATTAATTCGTGTCGAAACAGTCTTAAAAGAAAACTTATGTAATTTGCAATCTTTGTTTAGAATCGATTTTTTTTCGAAAATTTTTTTATTAAAATAAAACAATGAACAATCGAAAACTCTCTATAGAATGTTTAACTAACATACTTTATAAAAATAAAACTTTTGATGAAGCTTTTAATGCTGTTAAAGAAAGGTCAGAATCTTCTGCTTTTTTGTACAACCTAATTATAACGACATTAAAAAACCTTTTATATATAGATTACAGTATACAATTTTTAGTAAAAAAGCCTTTAAATAGGATTAAGAAACCAATTTTATGTGCCATTAGACTTGCTATTGCAGAGATGGATCTTCTTGATAAGCCGGAATATGCCGTTATAAGCGATTACGTAACTATAGTTAAAAAACAGAGAAAAGAGCTGTCGGGTTTTACCAACGCTGTTTTAAGAAATTACTCAAAGCAAAAGAAAGCTATTTTAAACAAAATCAATTCCGAATCAATTGAAAAACAAATATCAATAAAATTTTCACACCCCCAATGGATGATTAATTCCTGGATAGAACAATACGGGTTGGAAAATACAAAAAAAATATGTGAATTTAATAACAAGCATTCAATACAAACCTTGCGAGTAAATACACTAAAATCTACTCCGGAAGAACTTGAGTCGTCTCTTAACTCAAATAAAATTTTATTTTCTAAATCTCTCATAAAAGATTGCATTAATTTATCAAAAAGTAATAAAATAACTGAAATTCCGGGATTCAAAGAAGGTTTATGGACAGTTCAAGGTGAAGCCTCTGCATTAGTTTCTCTTGTTTTAGCTCCTCAGATAAATGATTCTGTGCTTGATATATGTGCTGCTCCCGGAGGAAAAACAACTCACATTGCTTCTATAATGAAAAATACAGGCGAGATAACAGCCGTGGATTCTTCCGAAAAAAGATTGTTAAAAGTACAAGAAAACTATGAAAGATTAGGTATTTCAAACGTTACAACACTTTGTGCAGATGCTACTGAATATAATTTTGAAAAACTTTACGATAAAATTTTAATAGATGCACCTTGTTCAAATACAGGAGTATTAGCAAAACGTCCGGATGCCCGATACAAAAGAAAAGAAGAAGATATTCAAAACTTGGCTGAAATACAACTCAAAATATTGAACAATGTTGTTAAATATCTAAAACCAAAAGGCGAAATGGTTTATAGTACTTGCAGTATAGAGAAGACAGAAAATAATGATGTAATAAATAAATTTTTAATTCAAAATCCTGAGTTTGAAATAATTTCTATAAAGGATATAATTCCCTTTAAAACCGCTAAAGATATTAAAAGCCTTCAAATAACACAATTTGAGCATAATATGGATGGTTTTTTTATTTGCAAACTTAAAAGGTTATAACTAAAATTAAAATTGATTTGTGCAATAATATAAAGAGAAAGGAAGAAATATGCGTAGTGATAATGTAATCGATATGGAGAATTTCAGAATGAACTTAATGGAAAAGCTTAAAACTAATTCTGCTTTTACTTTACTAATATTAGTTGTCGTATTTGCAATTATTAGCAAATTTGTACTAATTGTAGGAGCAGGCGAAAGAGTTGTTGTATTCAACTCTATAACAGGTGTTGAAAAAAATGTAAAAGGCGAAGGTTTGCACCTTTTGATTCCTTTTATACAAACACCTTTTGTCTATGATGTGAAAACTCACTCTTATACAATGTCTTCAATACAAGAAAACAATAACTATAGATCCCAAAATGGTAGCTCAATCGAAGCTCTTACTTCGGATGGTCAAAAAATAAAAATTGATATTTCTGTTATTTACAACCTAATACCCGGTAAAGTTGCTTTACTTCACCAGGAAATAGGTAGAGACTTTCACAACAGAGTTCTTAAGCCACAGGTGAGAAGTATTGTAAGAAGTATTGTTGCAAGTTACCCTGTTTTAGATTTATATTCAGAAAAAAGACTTTCCGTGCAAAAAGATATCCAGGAAAAAGTAAAAGCAGCTCTTGAAAATTACTATATAAACGTACCTGAAGTATTAATCAGAACAGTTACTTTTTCTGACGAATTTGCAAAAGCCGTAGAGCAAAAACAAGTTGCACTACAAGAAGCTGAGCGTATGAAGTATGTACTTCAAAAAGAAGAAAGAGAAAAGCAAAGAAAAATTATTGAAGCATCAGGTGAAGCTGAAGCTATCAAAAGAAAAGCTGCCGCTTTGAGAGCAAATCCTCAACTTATTCAATATGAATATGTTACAAAACTCTCTCCCGGCATTAGAACAATAATTACAGACCAAAAAACAATCATGAATTTCTCTAATGATTTATTCAAAGGAAAATAAGGTTTGAAATATTAAAAATTAAAAGACTCCCTATTTTGATAGGGAGTTTTTTTAATGCTTGTATTTTTTTGTATTCATACTGTATAATTCATTTGTAGTCGAATAAAATTAATTTTTTAAAAAATTGAATTATGAGTGAAGAAAATAATAATAAAAGAAAATTTTTAGGTGTACATTTTAAATGTTGCAATGTTTATAGCCGAATTTACCAAAATAGAGAAGGTACTTTTTATGTAGGTAGATGCCCTCGTTGCATGAAAAGTGTAAAAGCTAAAATCGGCGAAGGTGGCACAAGCAACAGGTTTTTTGAAGCCAATTAAAAAATGCACTCTCAATTATTGGATTATACGCAAGCTGAAACGTTTTGCCTGTTTTCCATTTCGGATTTAAGTACCGACTGAAGATTTTTAAGCAAATTTACTTTCGTTTCATTTGCCTGTGTTTTGCTACGTTTATTAACAATACTAAAATGTTCCAGATAAAAATTTATCCTATTAAAAAAGCTCTGAATGTCACTGGTTGAAACACTTGAAAGGTTTTGACTGATTAGTTTATCAGGTACCGTGTTTTTCATCGGAGATTCAAAGCTAAATTTATGTTCATACTTATACTGCATAAAATACCTTTTAATCTTGTAAATCAATAGAAACTACTTCAAAAGCTTATTTTTTTTAAGTAAAGCTTTTGATTTCAATTCTTATATATATAAAAACAAATTCAATTTAAAAATTGCTAAAATTTGCAACTCAGGTTATTTGAAAAATTCTTGAATAATTTTAAAAACTTTTTCTTCTGATATATCAAGACACTTTGATTTGTTGCAATTTTTCACTCTTTTATCCCAAAGACATGGTCTACAATCGGTATTATCATTAACTATAGCTAAGAAACGTTTATCTTCGGCAGGTAATAATTTTTTTTCGTCAGTTGGTCCAAAAATAGCAATAGTGTTTGTCTCAACTCCTACCGAAACATGCATAGGTGCGGAGTCTGCACAAATCATTAAATCGGCTTTTTTAATAATTGCCGCCAATTGAACTATATTCTTGGTCTTGCCATATAAATCAAGTATGCAATCTTGATTTGCGTCTATTTTATTTAATTTTTTATTTATTTTTTTTATTATTTTACTATCGTCAGGACCACCGGTAATTATAACTCTATAATTACCAGTTTCACAGAGTTTTTTAATCAATTTTGCCCACTTTTTTGCACTCCAAACTTTTTTAATACCTTTTTGAAGGCTAAGTTGACTGACACCGGGATGAATAACTATATTTTTTCTATCAATAGTTTGAATTATCTGATCAGCCCATTGCGTTAATTCGGAAGGAACAATGACTTCAGGAATTGAAAATTGTGCATTTTCATCTATGCCAACTGCAAGATCATGATACATCTTAGCTGCGTATTGTTGAGTGTTTAATCTTACAGTTTTTGTTAATATTTTTTGACTTTCACTTCCGCTATCATAACCATATTTTAAAGGTATATTCATTAATCCTAAAAGTCGGCCTACAAGCCTTGAACTACCTGAGGATACAACCATATCGTAGTTGTTTTGCCAAACATGAAATATCAATTTAAGAGCATTTAAGTATTTAAAATTACTTTTTATATCGCAAGTTATAACATTATCAACAAGGTTTGTTAATGTAAAAGCGCTTTTGCTTCGAGGCTCTAATGCGAGGGTAATTTTAGCATTTTTAAAACTTTTTTTAATTGATTTTAAAGTTGGAAAGAACAATATCTCATCGCCAATCCCACCAAAATTTATTACAAGTATTTTTTTAATATCGTTTTTCATACAATTTATTTTATCAGATATTTTTAAATTAGGCTTTGGAAACATTTTTATCGACTATAACAGCTAAAATGGCTATGTAAAGCCAAAATATAATTTGAACCTGAGGTCTATACCAGATTGTATCTACAATACCGTGAGTCATTATACCGACAATACTTAATAACACAGTTGATACAATGATTTTATCTTCAATTGCGTTATTACTTATTATATTTTTAACACCTTTTATAAAAGATAGTCCTAAAAACCAAACAAAAGACAAAAGAGCAAAAATACCACTTTCCACTGCTATTTCAAGGGGGACACTATAAGCACCCAACGCATCAAAACCACTTCTCATATATAACCCGTAAATAAGTCTAAAAGTATTATTCCCGGGACCTATTCCAATGATCCAATTATCTAAAAACATTTTAAAACTTGAAGCGTATACATTAAAGCGAAATGAATTGCTACTATCTTCTCTAAAGCTAAAAATAGAAGCTATACGGTATTGCAAAGATGGAGAGCAAATAATTAGAGATATAACGACAAAAAGACCAATGATTATAGACCAAATCCATAATCGTTTTAAGTTACTTTTTGTCTTAAAATCTTGCCAAATTATATGTCCTGAGATTAAAACAAAAGCAAGCGCAATTGCCGCAATTGCAAGGTATGAACCTCTAGATCCAGTGAACATTATTGCAATTAATACAGAAAAAACACCTCCAAAGCATAATAAAGATCTAAAAATATTTTTTTTATACAAGCTTAAAAAACTCAATCCCAAAACCGCAGGCAATGATGCAACTAAATAACCTGCTAAAAGATTTGGATTTAAGGGCTGTAAACTTCCGTAGACTCTGTTCATCAACTGTTCTGGATTAGCATTCGTTTTATCTTGCCATGTTGCAAGAGATTCTAAGTTTATAAAATTTTGTAAAATAGCATATATAGATTCAAAAGAAGCAGTAAGGGCTAAAAGACCTAGCAAATAAAGACTTTTTCGAGGGTTATCTTTCAAGAAAATAAAAAAGGCAAAAAACGAACAAAAATAAACTGCCATTTTAGCAAAGCCCTTTAAACTAGGGATAAATAAAGATGAAAATCCCACACTTATCACTGCTATTGCAAAATAAAGCAAAATCGGAACAAAAAGACTCTTTAATTCAAGTTTTGTGTCTTTCTTAAATAAAAGTTTTATAATCACAAGAAAAAACACTGTTATTGCAAATATACCAATTATTGTCGTTGGCATAAAAGTTATTGAAATGATCAAAATACTTATTAAAGCAAGTATTAAAAAATCTAAATGCTTTATAAACAAACTCTTTGAAGCAAAATTATCAGATATTTTTTGTGTCCAACTAAAAAACTTTTTTAGGCTTGTCATAAAAAAAGAACTACTTAAAACCTTTTGAAACGATTCTTCTTTTATATCAAATTTATCTATAAAGCTTAACAATAAAGAGGGTTTATTCATTTTCATAATCTAATCTTGTTTGTTCTTTTGAGATAAAATCTTTAAACTTGAGACATAACCTAAAAATTTGTAGTCAAAACCTTCTATAGTAACAGGAAGACCTATTTTTATTTTATTTCCGCCTATAACAGCACCATCTTGAGTAATATGTGCGTTATCTTTCAAAGTTACTAAAAATTCATAAATATCAGGATGAGCGGGATCATTAATAGCCTCATTATTGGATGAAATAATCTTGTACGGATGTTTTTTCACTGAAATAATCTCTAAAGAAGTGTAAGGAACATTTCTTATCGTAAGAAATGCCTTTTCGTTTTTTTTAAAAAGCTTTTTATCAGTAGTTATTTTTACATCTTTAATTGAAACATCAAACTCAACAGGGGCGTAATCTTTAATTATTTTTGATGAAGTTACATGCCGGTTAGTTTTAACCAAAAACAGACCTAATACAAATAAAATAATAAGTATGACAATACCTAAATCAATAGGATTAATCATTTCAGCGATTTTTTTATTTTTAAACATTTGAAAGAACCCCATCTAGTTAGCTTTAATGCTCAAACTTTTCATATCAAGCTTCTCAAGATTATGAATTATCTCGTCTTGAGATGTTGTCGCACAACCAAAGTGCCTTATAACTATACTAGCTGCTGTATTTCCAATTATTGCAGCATCAAAGCCGTTACCACCGGCAGCAAGTCCCAATGTAAAGCTTGCGACAACGGTATCCCCCGCACCTGTCACATCAAAAACGTCAGTCCTGTTAAATGCAGGAACTCCAGAGATATTTCCGTTCTTTTCAAAAAGCATCATTCCCTCACCACCACGAGTAAGTAAAATCATATCAGCTTGAGTTTGTTCAAGCAAGTCATTTCCGGCTTTAAGTAGTGATGTTCTATCTTTTATACTGTAACCTACTGCTTTTTCGGCGTCAGGTTGATTTGGAGTCAATACAGTAGCACCTTTAAATCTTTCAAGCTCTGATTGCGCATCTACAGCTACTATTTTGTTATGCTTACGAGCAAGACTTATTGTTGTTTCAATGATTTTAGTCGTCATCATCCCTATTCCGTAATCGGAGAGTATAACAGCATCATGCTCAGGTATTGCTTTTTTAATATTTTCTAAGATTCTTTGCTCAACTTCATCAGCGACAAAAACATTAGATTCTCTGTCTATTCTGACGATTTGTTGAGTAACAGATTGTGCGCAAGAACCTGAAATTCGAGTTTTTGTAGTTGTGGGTCTTGAACCATCCACAACCATAAGAGATGTATCAATATTAGCTTCTTGAAGAGTGCTTAATAAAATAGGACCGTGATAATCATTATTATAAACACCTATTGCTGTTACTTTGCCTTTATTAAGAGTTGAGATATTATTAGCTGCATTAGAAGCTGCTCCCAGTATAACCTTAGTCTCAGTATGTTTTAATATCAAAACAGGAGCTTCTCTTGAAATTCTTGCAGTTTGACCGTATACCATTTCATCAATCGCTAAATCCCCTACTACAAGGATGCGACTGTTATTAAAATTGTTTATAATATTTTTAATGTGGTTTTTATTGAAATCAAACACTTGTTATCTCCATTTACATTATTTGCTCGATTTAGCTTAAAGAACTTGAATTATTTTACAAAACAGATTTATAATGTTTTATAAGATAATTAATCAAAGGTTTATAAAATTATAAATCTAAAATGATCCAAATTACAACTTGACTACATTTATTAATTATACACATTACGATAGAAAATATAGGTTTGTAAAGATGACTTTAAACGAAATAACTTCAAATGAAAATTTTAAGAATCTTAATGAAACAGATGAAAAATATTATTCAGAACCTATTGAAATTGCATCACAACCAAAAAAATATGTAATTAAAATAGAAGCCGGTAATGTTAATTTTATAGATAGCTTGACTCTCGATGAACGAAATGAAGTTGTAAATAATATGATTACGGAAACTATTTTAACAAACCAAGAACAGGATAAAAATAAAAACTTTATGGATAAAATAAAACATGGAGTTGTTATTTTTACTATAGTTGCTATAGGTGTTCCGCTTCTTCTTAATATTATAAATTTTTCGATTTCTTCTACTCAAAATAGTTATAAAGAAATGCAAGATAATTTTAAAGTTCTTTATAAATCAAGAAATAAAATTTAAAAAAATAAAACGTTTAAAATGCTATTATAATTACTGCTTTGTTCAATTAATGCATATTTTATTACATCAAAACTGCTTTAAATTATATTTAAAGCAGTTTTGTATTAGTTTATATATTTAAAATAAGAATTATATTTTCTTTAAATATAATTCTTAACCTTTTGATTTTTAGAAATATTTCATATATGATTAACAGAAGTATATAGCGTTTGATAATTAAGATTAGCTGTGATCAAGGGAATTAAAAAATATATATCATTGTCAATTATAATGACAACAATTGTTGTTATGCCCTGTTTTGCGGAGACTTCCATTCCCGCAAGCGTTGATCCCGGTGCAATAAATGCGCAAATAAAAATAAAACCTGAAAACAACTATACAACAACTAATAAAGAATTTATAGATACTTCAAAAGTTACGCCTCAAGAGAGTCCGGCTATTCATTATTCTAAGAAATTTTTATTAAAAGGTATTGAATATTCAGGACATACCATTTTTACAACAAAAGAACTTGAAAAAATTTCTTCTGAACTTATAAATAAAGAAATAACATTTGAAGACCTTGATAATGTTGCGAAAACTATTACAAAATTATATAAAAAGAATGGTTATTTAACCTCTAAAGCCTATATTCCTCCTCAGGTAATGCAAGATGGCATTCTAAAAATATCAATATTGGAAGGTACTATAGGAGATATTGAAATAAAAGGTGAAAAGTGGGTAAAAGCCCAATATCTCAAAAATAACCTTTTAAAAACCAACCAAATCGAAGAAAAAAAGATATTTAATGTAAATAATCTTGGTGAATCGTTATCTTTGGTCAATACCCCAAAATATCTGAAAGGAAAAGTTGATCTTCAAAGAGGTGATAAAACCGGAGAAACCGATATTATCCTTGAGGTTGAAGATAGGTTTCCTCTTAGTGTAATTGCCAACTGGAATAATACAGGAAGAGAACTTGTAGGCGTACAAAGAGGAGCTATAAGCACCTCCATAGAAAATCTTACAGGATACGGTGATAGACTTTGGGCTAACAATACATTTGCTCAAAGAACCTATGGTTTTGATACAGGATATAAAATACCTTTAAATGCTAAAGGAACAAGCTTTTCTCTTGGATATTCCATGTCTAATTCTGAATTGGGAGGAGCTTTTAAATCACAACAAATTGAAGGAGAATCAAAGAATTTTTCTACTTCAATAACGCATCCTTTATATAAAAAAAATAATTGGACTGTAGATTCAAGAATTACTTTCGATGCAATTAACTCGGATACAACCATTTTAAAAACCACATCTTTAAACAAATATAAGGTAAGGGCTTTAAGAGGGGCTATATCAACTAAAAAAGAAGATTTCCAGGGTAGATGGATTGGGGATTTGATGCTTAGTGCAGGACTCCCTATCTTCAATGCCAGTGAAAATGAATTACGAGGTTTTCCTGATTCTAAATTCTTTAAGCTCAATCCTTCTCTGATTAGAGTTCAAATTTTACCTAAAAAATGCATAGGTATAATTAAAGCTTCAGCTCAATTTTCATCAGACACTTTATTACCGGCTGAGCAAATGCAACTAGGCGGTGGGCAAACAATAAGAGGCTTTGATGAAGGTGTTTTATTGGGTGATACGGGCTATAGTCTTAGCTTTGAAGCAAGATCCCCCGTTCCTTACGCTCCACAAATAATTAAATTAAAATATTGGAAAAATAAAGAATTAAAAATTCCGTTTAAAGATACTGTAAAACTTGCAGTTTTTTATGATCAAGGCTGGACAAAAACAATAAAACAAGGTAAGTCTGCTACTTATCTTAATTTTTTACAATCAATAGGCACAGGTTTAAGGATTAACATTCAAAGATATCTAAGTGCAAATTTCGATGTGGGAGTTCCTCTTGGCAAAGAACGTTCTTCGGAACAGAAAACCATGAAATTTCATTTTAGTATAAACGCCGATTTGATTTAAAAAATCTAAAAATTTTAATTAGCACAAAAGAAGGGTATTAAGCAAATGAGAAGTTTAAAGCGCAATAGGATAAAAAAACAAAAAAAGATCGTTAATAGATTAAACAAAATTTTCTTATCATTAACTATGGCTACAGCATTTTCAGCCTGTACGCCGAGTTATGCAAATGTAAACTTCCCCGATGCTGCAAATCTTGGAAATAACGTAACCGTAGGTACTGATGGAAATACTTATCAAATAAAACATGGTTCAGGTAAGGTTTTTGAAAATGATTGGAATAGTTTCAATTCACCATCAGGAAAAACTATCGATTTTAACTTTTCTCAAAACGGTCAAGTTTCAATAAATAGGGTTCTCGGCAATCAAGTTTCTCAAATCCTTGGTAAATTAACAGAAAGTGGTGCAGGCGGAAATGTTTTCTTGATAAATCCTCATGGCATTCTTTTTGGAGAAAATGCCAGTGTAAATCTTGGTGCTTTTACTGCCACTACTGCAAATATAACCTCTTATGACCTGGAAAAAGGTATTTATAAATTTGAACAGGGAAACATTCCTGCTTCAATAATAAATAAAGGAAATATAACTATATCTGATTCAGGTTTTATATCGCTTATGGCACCGGTTGTTAAAAACCTTGGCACTATTCAGGCAAAATCAGGAACAATAGCTCTTGTTTCAGGAAATAAATACACCTTAACAATTGCAAACGGACAGGACGTATCAATAAATATAGATAAAGGTCTTTCTCAAGACCTTATTAATTCAGAAGAAATTGCTTTAATTTCAAATAACGGCACGATAAAAGCTGGTGGAGGAAGCGTTGTACTTTCTGCTAAAGCAATGGAAAATGTTATTCAAAATGCCGTAAATAATGACGGAGTTATTAGTGCCAATTCAGTGTCAGAAGTCAATGGAAATCTTATATTCGGCAATGTCAAAATAGATGGTGGAGATCACTCTTTAGTTCTTAATAATCAAATTGAAGCAAAAGGCGGAACTGTTGATATAAATGGTGGTTATACTATTATTAACGGTACCGTAGATGTCAGTCATGAAAATGGTGGAAACATAAATGTTAAAGCCGATGGAGATTTAAACTTAAACGGAAAACTTCTTGCGAAAGGTTCATCCGGAAATGGTGGGAATATTATAATTGATTCCACTGGAGATTATGCGGCAATATCAGATGCCGTAATCGATGTAAGTGCTAACAAAGGCGGTTTTATTCGTCATACAGCAGGCGGACAAATTTTAACATCAGGAAAATATCTTGCAACAGGAGAATCCAAGCAAGGAGGCAAAATACATATTTCGGCACCGACAGTTAAATTACTGGGAGCCACTGTTGATGCTTCAGGAGCTTCAGGTGGCGAGATTCTTCTTGGTGGTGAAAAACAAGGAGCTGCAACGGGTATCCTTTCTAATTCTCAATTATTAATGATTTCAAAAGGTTCCACTGTAAAAGCTGATGCAACTTCTCAAACAGGTGATGGTGGAACTATAATTAATTGGTCTGATGGTAAGTCATATATTTTTGCTGATCTTTCCGCAATGCCGGGAGAATTGGCAGAAAAAGGCGGATTTATTGAAGTGTCAGGCAAAGAATATTTAAATTTCACAGGCGATATTAAAACCGGAAAAGGAAATGTAAAAGGGCAAATTCTAATAGATCCTAAAAATATTATAATCGGAGAGGATGAATCGACCGGCATTGTCTATAAAATGGCTATAACAAATGGATTTGATTCTATTTCGGTGGATGATACTGATAAGTTTGGCGGTTCACTGGCAATGATAGACGGTAAACTTGCTGTCGGGGCTTATCAAGATGGCGCAGGTGATAAAGGTGCTGTATATCTTTTCACTTTTGATAAAGGCAGTAGCTATGAAGGGTTAACATTAAATCAAAAAGTATCACACGGATCAGCTCTTACCGGTGGAACTACTCTTAATTTAACTGACGGAGACTGTTTTGGTAGTTCATTAGCCATGATAAAGGGTAAATTGGCAATAGGTGCTTATAAAGACAATAACAAAGGAGCAGTGCATTTATTTACATTTACAGAAGATACAACTTTTGAAAACTTAACTAATGTTAAAAAATTAGCTCATAATGCTCAGATTCAACTTCAAGACGGTGATTCATTTGGAAAATCATTGGCGATTATAGACGGAAAGCTTGCTATAGGAGCTTATGGTGATGATACAAATGGATCAAACAAAGGAGCTGTCTATCTTTTTACTTTTAATGAGGGTACCGCTTATGAAGGACTAACAGAAGTTAAAAAATTAGCTGATGGTGTCGCCGGATTAAACGTTGAAAACAATTATGACTATTTTGGCTCCTCATTAGCTATGACAGAAGGTAAATTGGCAATCGGGGTGAAAAATGATGGCAATGAAAGAGGTGCCGTACACCTTTTTACCTTTGATGAAAACACAGCTTATGAGGGATTAAATCACTTTGAAAAAATAACTCACGGATTTGACGGACTTGTGGTAAAAGACGGTGATTATTTTGGAAATTCACTAGCAATGATAGACGGTAAACTTGCAATTGGTACGGGTTTTTATGATGAAACCGAATCAAATCAAGGGGCTGTTTATCTTTTTTCTTTTAAAGAAGGCACTAACTTTGAAGAACTGGATTATAATCAAAAATTAACTCATGGTACCTTTGGGCTTAACCTTGCGCCTAGTAGTAAATTTGGAAATTCTATTGCAATGATAGATGGTAAATTGGCTATTGGAGCTGATGGTGTAGGTTCTTCAGTTCATTTATTTACTTTTGGAGGATTGCCTTCATCAGAATATGATCAATATGGTGACAATTCATCAGATACTATGTATATGAGTGCATCAAGATTGGCAAAGTTGTTAGGAAACCCTCAAGACATTATATTGAGCGCTAATAATGATATAACAATTAACGAAATAATTAATGTAAATAATATATCGGGAAATGGCGGCTCGCTCACTCTTAATGCAGGAAGAAGCATTTTTATTAATGAAGACATCACCACAAGTAATGGCAATTTAACAATTATAGCTAATGATTCTAACGCCATTTTAGCTCAACGCAATGTTGGAGCGGGATCTGTAATAATGGCTGATAATACAAACATTAATGCAGGTACGGGAGATGTTAACATAACCGTTGATACAAATAGCGATTCAGGAGAAATTTCTCTTGAAAATATTACAGCAGGAAAAGTAAAAATAGCTAATAATGGAACTACTGCCGGATCTGACGTTATTTTAAATGGAACCATAACCTCTTCTGCATCAGGTGATGCTGTAGTATTATCAAGTAAAAACGGTGTAGTTACAAATAACACAGGTGACAATGCTATAAACCTCACCGGTGATGAACTAAAAAGATGGTTAATCTACAGTGATACTCCCTCAAATACCAATGAAAATTTCACTTCATATAATAAAAGATACAGTGTAGATTTTGGGGATGATATTTCTGCTTATAATTCGGGAAATTATGTTTTTTATAGACATACGCCGACATTAACGGTTAAAGCTATTGATAAAACAAAAATATATGGCTCAACCAATCCTATACTTGATTTTATTTTATCGGGATTAATTGATGGTGACTCTCAAAATGATGCTTTAACAGGAGGGTTGGCAACTACGATCAACGAATTAACAAATGCAGGAACTTATGCTGACTCTATAGTACAGGGATCTTTAGCTGATAAATTAGGATATAACGTTGTGTTTGAAAAAGCTGATATGACTGTGGATAAAGCTCCTCTTTCTTTAGTCATAGATAACGCATCAAAGACCTATGGACAGTTAAATCCTTCTTTAAATGGAACATTTGCAGGTTTTGTAAATGGAGAAAATGATTCTGTTCTGGATGCTAAAAGTTTTACTACAGATGCAATTCAAACCAGTAACGCAGGCTCTTATAACATAACACTAAGTGATTTTAATGATAATAATTATTATCTGACTTCAACAACTAATGGGACTTTGACAATAGATAAAGCCCCTCTTTCATTGATTATAGATAACGCATCAAAAATTTACGGGCAATTAAATCCTTCTTTAAACGGAACATTTGCAGGTTTTGTAAATGGAGAAAATGATTCTGTTTTGGATGTTAAGAGTTTTATTACAGATGCAACTCAAGCCAGTAATGCGGGTTCTTATAATATCACATTAGATAATTTTAATGACAATAATTATTATATAAGCTCAACTACTAATGGAGTTTTATCTGTAGAAAAAGCCCCTCTTTCATTAATCATAGATAACACATCAAAAGTTTATGGACAATTAAATCCTTCTTTGAGCGGAACATTCGTAGGGCTTGTGAATGGAGAAGAGTCCTCTGTTATAGACACTCAAGTTTTTACCACAAATGCAATTCAAACCAGTAATGTTGGTTCTTATGATATTACATTAGCTGATTTTAACGATAATAATTATTATCTGACTTCAACTACAGATGGTATTTTAAGTGTAAATAAAGCCCAACTGATAGTTAAAGTAAATGATTCCAGTAAAATTGAAGGTAGTGTAAATCCTGTTTTTGATAGTACACTTACAGGTTTTGTATTGGGGCAAGATGAATCAATATTAAGTGGGGAACTTGCTTATAATACAGATGCAGATGAATCAAGTGCTATAGGCAATTACTCGATATCAGCCTCAGGCTTAATAAGTAGTAATTATGCAATTACTTTTGTAGACGGTAAATTAGCAATAAAATCTATTGCCTCATCAATTGCTTATGATGATAAGATAAAAAGCTCAACAACGCCCTTTGGAGATGATGAAACATCTGATAATACAGATATTGTTGATGAATCAGTAAGTGAAATTATTGAAGAAATTCTAGAAAAAAAATCACCAACTTCAAATGAAAACTTTGTTAATGTGGCTGATCTATCTCAAACAGAAGGACTGAAAATAGTTGCGAATAAACTTAATGCTTCTTATCTAAGAAATGAAAAAGGTTTGCTTAATACGATAAATTATCCGAATTTTTTAGGAAGAATATTTGGTAAATAATAAAAAAAAGGGCTGTCATTTGATGACAGCCCTTTTTGATTGAGTATTTATTTTTTTAAATGTTTTATAACATCTTGTGTAATATTAGTGCCGCCATATATTACACTGTTTCTTCTTAATACAATAATTAACCCTTTAGATTCAGCTGTTGTTTTTATAGAATCAAAAACATTTTTTTGAACAGAATTAAATATTTTTTGATATTCAGCATCAAAACTTTTTTTCTTAGATTGGAGTTCTTTTGTGAGTTTTGTTTCAAGGTTTTTTCTTTCTTTTTCATTTTTTGCAGATGCAATTTTATATTTAGCATCTGTAGCAAATTTTTGTAACTCCAGAGTTAAATTTTTCTGTTTTTCTTGCATTTTTTGAGCATCAGGATAATTTTTTAAAACAATTCCTTCATCAATAAAACCTATATTAGAGGCTAAAATTGTTGAGTTTTGAGCAGATGATGATAAACTTACTGCTACTACAATAACAGCGGCAATAATAAAAAACTTAAACTTATTCATTAAAATTCTCCTTTAACAAATATAAACTACCAATTATTTAAGTTTAATATAAATGAAATCGTTAAATTTATCAATTTATAAGCTCTAAAAAACTCTTTACAAGTTATTGACAAGCACCTTAAAAAGAGATTATTATAATTTTGTTGTCGGAGTGGCGGAATTGGTAGACGCGCACGGTTGAGGGCCGTGTGGAGCAATCCTTGAGGGTTCAAGTCCCTCCTTCGACATTTTTATACCCAAATAAGTTAGTTTTCAATAATATCCGATGCGGTCGCATTTTCTGAAAACATTGTCCTCTGCTTATGTATACCGACTTGCAAGATTGTTTTATTTTCTTGGTTATATTTTGATATCGGTATATTCTACAAACTATCTCTTTAATCAGTTGGGTAGTTTTTTGCATTTGGACTTGCTTTTATTTTTAGAAACAAATAATATTATAAAAAAATTATTTACACTTTTTAAACAGGAGAAAACAAATGGAAGAAAAAATGATGTTCTTGAAAGCCTTTTTCTTTAAGTGTTTTATTGTTGCGTTTATTTTGATAGTATTCACAGCAGTATTGTTTGCCGTAGGTTATGTAGATTGGGCTTCCGGTCTTGCTTATTCTTGGTACGGTATTGAAAAAGAAATTTTTATTGAAACGGCAATATTTATGACAGGTTTATTAAAAATAGGAACTATTTTACTATTTTTAATCCCTACTATTGCACTGCATTGGATGAGTTGCAAATGCTGTTGCAAGAAGAAAACAGAAGAATAAAAATTTTACTCGCTTAATATTCTCTTGAAATAAGCGATGGCTTCGTCAAGATTGCGAATAGTGTAACCAATTTCATATGGGCAAGAACCTTTTTCTTCCAGTAGTTCGTTTTCGACTTCTGTTATTAAAGCTCTTGCCTTTTCAAGCTTTTCAAGTTTTTCCATTTTTAATTT
>CALOAD010000009.1:0-256782 GCA_942491415.1 Candidatus Gastranaerophilales bacterium
AAACCCTAATAAAGTTAGGAAAGATAGAACGATTATTACTAAAGATGCGCCACGTTTTCTTTTATATATCAATTTATTCATCTTGAAACCTTATTGCTGTTTCTAAAAAATCCGAAAGATGTATCTTGAAGTTGTTTTAATTCATTTGAAGTATCTAATTCAATCTCTGACCCTGAAATATAGCCGTTTATAAAATATACTCTTTCGTTATTGCTGCTCCAATTGTGAAATTTTCTATAGTAGTTTTCATTACTTTTTACATAGACAGCTTCTACGGCGTTTGTTTCAATAGGGGCACACATAATATTAACTTTTTTATAAGTCATTGAAATTTTAGAGTACGAGTTTGAAAGATCAGATCTTGTAGGTATATATGTATAGCCTTGTCCTAAAGAAGGTAAAGTTTTTAAGGTTCCTGAAGGTTGAAAAGGTGAAGATCCCGTTAAATCTAAAGGTATGGAGGTTATATTATCTATTACATAATGTTCACCAGGACAGATAGGATTGAAATGATGTATAAGACCAAAGATAGTAGTAGAGGTGGTGTGTAAAACGTCACCAATAATATTACCTGTTGTTAATGAGGTCATAAAATCAGTACTTTCGATCATAGAATCAGGTAGTTTATTATCAAAATCTGTGCTATCAATTAAAACAGTTTCTTTACCATCTATTATATTGTTGTTATTCATATCAAAATACTCAGGGTGTTTATCCCAAGCGTTAGGAATATTATCATTATCATTATCCATATATACATCTACAATATTTGTATTTTGAGGTGATGTTCCTTGGTATTTACCTGATGGGCTTATATAAAATTGGAATTGAAAAAGGCTTGAGGGGGAAGGGTTAAAGGTATCTGTCGGTAAAAAAAGTTTTAACAAATAATTACTTGTTGAGACTAAATAGGGTTTTATGACGTTTCCATTTAGTCGATTATTTCGATCTTCAATTGCTTCAAAGTTGCCACTGGGAGCGTATTCAATTCCGCCAAAAGAGTCTGTTTTGTTGAAAAGCATGCTTATAGTTTTTTTTAATTGATTATTTATTGTGTCTAATGAAAAATTGCTGTTATCACAAGTTCCTCTACTTGGAAATAGTTGATCGCACCATTTTATATCTGAATTTAGAGAATTATTATTGCTGCGCAACTCCAGCTTGTAATCTTTTAAAGAAGGTGCAGGAGATGGTTTAGTGTAGATTGCTTGTGTAAAGCCAAGACTTGATAAAATCCAGGTAAAAGGAATTTTGGTATTAAAGTAGCTTAAATTATAATAAGGTGATTTTGCATACAAATAACCATCTTGTACATTAAGGTATAAAGACGGGGGTAATAGATCTTCACCCCACCAGTTAAATAGTCTTGCTTTTTCATTAACATTATCAAATCCGACAAGAAAAGCTATGCTTTGTTTAACTTGTGTAATATCGATATTAGCGATGTTGTAGTCGGTTAAAAGTCCTTTTAACCCGTCAGGATTAAAATCGGATTTCCAAAGAGAATTGAGATTATCGGTAGAAATAGGTGTTGTTGCTGTATTTTCTGTTACTGTGTTTAAACTTACTAATTGTAGTGATAAAAAATTATATGTATCTTTGAAAAAACTGTCTGAAAAAGGCAGTGTAAACATTGGCTTATAGGCATAACCTGCTATTATTGCGATTTGACCACTATTTTTCAGTTCGACAAGATCTACAAAAACACTATCGCTGTGTAGTACGCCGTGATCTTTCAAATAGTCTTTAATATAGGTTTGCACTTCTGTTTTGAGTTTGTTTTTTTTAAAGTCATTTGTGCCGGATAATAGTGAAATTTCATTAGCTTTACTGACGCCGATTTTAATCGCTTCTGATAATGTCACTTTGGCATTTAAAGCAAACCCGAATTCAATTATTATAAGAATAAGGGTTAATAATATTGGTGCAACTAAGGCGAATTCCACTACTTGTTGCGCTTTTTTAATTTTTGAGGGTAAATTGGAAATCAATTTTAAAACCTTGAATTTTTTTAATTCTATTAAAATCCATTTTACTATCTTTTTGTTTTTTTTTATACCTTTAAAAAATTTAGGGTAGTAAGTAGTGAATGATAAAATATTTTCCTCGAATATAGTTTTTCGAGTTCTAATTTGCTTATTTGAGGCAATGTTATATCAACATAAAATTACATAAAATGTTTTATTGGAATTATAATTAGCAACAAATTTACCACTATTCTAAATATTTATAAGCTTTTTATTGCCTTTAGTCCAAAACTTTTATAGAATTATCGTAATTAGTTCTGGTTGCAGGTTAGATTTTAGGAGTTTTAAATTGCAAAAAGTTATAATGAAATTAGTATATCTGGGACCTCAAGGCTCTTATACCGAACAAGCTGCTCAAAAAGCTGTTTTGAATTGGAATGTTGATAAAGTACAAACTTATAAAGCTTCTACGATAAAGCAAATAATTGATCTGGTGGACAAAAATAAAGGATTGGTGGGGATAATTCCTGTTGAAAATTCTATAGAAGGTCTCGTGAGAGAAACTTTGGACAATATTATTCGTACAAAGCCAGAAGTTAAAGTCTTTCAGGAAGTGGTTTTACCTATAAAGCACTGTTTGATAAGTAAGAATACTGATATTAATAAGATTGAAAAGATAATTTCACACCCTCAAGCTCTTGCTCAGTGTCAGCAGTATCTTTTTGATAATTTTCAATCTCAAAAGAAAGAAGTTAGTACAATTAGATCGGCAAGTACTTCTGAGGCTGTTAAATCCCTTTTAGAGCTTGATGATTCATTTGCTGCTATAGGTAGTGAAAAAGCGGCGCAGTTATATGGATTAAATGTGATTGCTAAGAATATAAATGATGAAAAAGATAATAAAACCAGATTTATTTGTATTGCTCATGAGTCTACGACATCAACCGGTAATGATAAGACTTCTTTGGCTTTTACTACGTTGAATGAGCCGGGGGCTTTGGTTGGCATTTTGAATATTTTCAAAGAGCATAATATAAATTTATCATTTATAGAGTCTCGCCCTTCTAAGAAAAATATGGGTGAGTATACTTTCTTTGTTGATTTTGACGGGCATGTAAGTGATGCTAATGCTAAAGAAGTTTTAGAAGAAATAAAGCCTTTAACAACTTTTTATAGAGTTATAGGTTCTTTTCCAAGATATGAAGAACAAAAATGCGATTAACGAAAAAAGAAATAAAAACTTTATTTAGGTTTATTCCTGCAATTCTTTATGTTGGATTAATTTGGTATGTTTCGGGGCAGGAGGTAACTTCTAAAATTTCGGGATACGATAAGATAATTCATATATTTGAGTATGGAATTTTAGGATTTTTATTAGCATTTGGTTTTAATATAAAAAGCGTTAAAGCTCAAAGTTTAGTTTTAGTATATTGTTTTTTGACAGGAATTTTGCTCGGTGTGACGGATGAAATTCATCAATATTTTGTGCCGTATAGAATGTTTGATATTAAAGATATTTTAGCCGATACGGTTGGTATTATATTAGGAATATTTTTTTATTTTGTGATTTATATTTTTTTAAGTGGAAGTTGGAAACAATATAAATAATAAGTATATTGTTTAAATTATTTTGTAACACATTGTTAATTTTAGTCTTAAAACCATAAAGTTTTTTTCAAATCATTCGATAAATTTAATGTGGAAAACATTGGAAATTGGAAGATTAAAAAATGACAATGGAGATTGGAAAATTAAATAATCCTTTCAACGTAGATTCTTCTGAAGGTCTGGTTTCAGGTCAGGAATTAGCAAAAGTTTCCAGTGAGCTTTTTCAAGTTGCAGGTCAGCAACAATCAACTAAAGTGGTTGATTCTGAAAAAGTTTTTCCGCAAATTAATTTTAATAAAGTTCAAAAAGCAGATCAAGGTATCAATTTATTTGCAGCTAATGCTCAAACGGTTAAGCAAATTGCTGTTAATAAATCAGCTTTTGATGTTCAACTTTCAAACAGTGCTTTAGCTAATATTAAAGCTTTAAATGCTCAAGCAGCACAAGCTCAATTTTCAGGAGTAGCAAAAAGTGTTGAAGGAAAACTTCATATTCCAACAGAAGCAGCTCAAAAAACAGAGCAGCCTCAAGTTTTCGCTTTAAATAACGCTCCGGAGCTTTTTAACACAGCTAATTTGGGTAAAGACAAAAAAGGTTCAACTCCTTTCGCTTTTACAGCGCAGGAGTCTAAAGAGAGCAAAGAAACAAAGTAAAAATTATTTTCCATCAAAATTTTCCAATTTTCCAATTTTTAAAGCGGCTTTAAGCCGTTTTTTTTTGCTTAAAAATAGGAGTTGCACAAGTTATTATTTTGAGACTCTTAGCACCTTATAGAGACACTTTGAGCGATATAATCCTATTATAAACGTTATAAACGAGCAGATTTATTTAGCTATTTTAATAGCGGGTAAATCTGCGTCAAAACAATTTCAATTTTATTTTTATTGTCTTTTTTGCGATACTTGTATTATGCAAATAACTTAAGTTATAAATTAGATTTTTTAATAATATGAAAAAAAAGCTTTTTGAATATTTAGAACTTGTAAAATTTGAGCATACTATATTTGCTCTTCCTTTTGCGTTGACCGGCATGTTATTGGCTTCAGGCAATGGGTTTCCTTCTATTGATACCTTTATTTTTGTAATTATGGCAATGGTAGGCGGACGTACAGCTGCAATGGCTTTAAACAGGCTTATTGATGCCGAAATAGATCAAAAAAATCCTCGTACTCAGGATAGAGCAATACCAGCCGGACGAATTAAAAAATTATCAGCTTTATGGCTTTCTATAGCGTCTTTGGGAATTATGATAGGTGCTGTTTGGCAGTTGCCTTTGATTTGTAAGCAACTTTTACCGTTGGCTGTTATTATTTTGATTGGGTATTCATATACTAAAAGATTTACGAATTTCTCTCATTTGGTTTTAGGTAGTGCGTTGGGCGCTGCTGCAACAGGAGGATGGTTGGCTGTAAGTGGAGAACTTTCGATACCTTCTGTATTATGGGGTATTGCCATTATTTTTTGGGTTGGTGGTTTTGATATAATATATGCGCTTCAGGATGTAGAATTTGATCGTAGTAATAAACTTTTCAGCATTCCTTCAAAATTTGGTATTAAAAAAGCTTTGGTTATTTCAAAAATTTTTCATGCCTTAACCATAATATTTTTAGTGGTTTTAGGGTTGTTGATTTTTGCAGATAAGTTTTATTGGAGTGCTGTTATTTTTACGCTATTAATGCTTGTTTACGAACATTTGCTCATAAAAGAAGACGATTTGTCTAACTTGAATAAAGCGTTTTTTAATGTTAATGGTTATATCAGCATTGGTTTTATGTTATTGGTAATCGCAGGTAAATTTATTTAATAATGGATATTTCAGCCGAAAATTTTAAAAATATGTTTTCATATAAGCTGTTTAAAAGCTTTTATTATCAGGGCTTAGGCTGGCTTGAAAATATTGGCTTTATAGGGTCGAATTTTTATTGTGCGCTAAAGTATATTTTTACTTTTAATGTAAATAAAAAGAGCTTTTTAGAACAATCATCAAGGTTTGGAGTTGATTCGTTACCATTGACTCTTTCTATAGTCGGGATTTCCGGCATGATTATTGCCCTTCAAATAGCCAGTGAAATGGTGAAGCAAGGGGCAGGGGATTATGTAGGAAGCCTTGTAACTCTAACTATAATAAGAGAAATAGGACCTATAATGGGTAGTTTTGCTGTTATTTCAATGGTAGGGTCTTCAATGGCGGCTGAAGTTGCTACAATGAAAGTTACTGAACAGGTAGATGCAATGAAGGTATTAGGCGTTGATCCTATTTGCTATCTTGTTGTACCAAGGATACTTGCAGGTTTTTTTGTTATGCCTTTTGTTATCGTTCTTGCTAATGTAATGGGTATTGCAGGGGGACTGTTTTCTTCAACGCTTATAACTGATTTAAGTTCACTTTCATATCTTGAATCAGTATGGAGAGGTTTATCAGTTCATGATTTATTTGTGAGCATGCTAAAAGCCTGTATTTTTGGTGGAGTTATTGCTTTAGTCAGCACATCAATGGGTTATAAAACCAAAGGAGGAGCTTTAGAGGTTGGTAAAGCAACTACTGATGCGGTTGTTTGGTCATTTGTGGCTATTGTTGTTATTGACTATTTAATTACGTTGATTTTCTTTGATTAATAGGGTTTTAATATGGTAATAAATTTAAAAAATATATCTAAATCTTTTGAAGATAAAAAAATACTTGATGATATAAACTTTAATGTCTCAGCAGGGGAAACTGTTGCGATAGTTGGGTTTAGCGGAACAGGGAAAAGCACTATTTTAAAGATCATAAGCGGTCTTTTAGAGCCCGATAAAGGAGAAGTGAATCTTTCAGAAGATAATGTGGGTATGGTATTCCAGTATTCTGCTTTGTTTGATTCATTGGATATTCACGAGAATATAGCTTTTGCTTTAACCGAAAGAAAAGAATTTAAAAATAAATATACGCAAGATCAATTAAAAAAAATTGTTAAAGAAAAGCTTAAAATGGTTGGTTTAAGTGATATTGAGCATAATTATCCAAGTGAATTATCAGGTGGCATGCAAAAAAGGGTTAGTTTTGCCAGAGCTATTGTTACTGATCCTAAAATTATACTTTACGATGAGCCTACTGCAGGTCTTGACCCTGTTTCTTCAACTGTAATAGAAGATTATATAGTACGTTTGAAGCGTGAGCTTGGAACGGCTGCAATAGTTGTAACGCACCAGATGTCTACTATTGTTAGAACTGCTGATAAAGTTTTAATGCTTTATGATGGTAAAATAGTTTGGCAGGGTACTCCGGGGGAAATGCTTAAGGCGGACAATCCTTATACAGAGCAATTTGTGAAAGCAAAAAGGGAAGGACCGATGAGGACAGCTGCAGGTAATTAAAATGTTTAAATCAAATCTTGATATAGTATACTAAAATTGATTGGTAATTTACTAATTTTTAAAGGAATGAAATGAAAATAAACCCCGCTGTAAAAGTTGGAATATTAACGGTAATATCTCTTATAGTTTTAACCTTAAGTATTTTATGGATAAAAGGAAGAGCTATTTCGGTAGGGGAAAGACTTGAAGTAGCATTCAAAGATGTGGATGGAATGAGAGCCGGTTCGGCTGTTCAAATGATGGGTATCAGGATAGGACAGGTAGAAGAGGTTTTTCCTGTAATTAATAATGAAAAAAGTTTTGTTAAAATAAGATTTGTAATTACAGAGCCTAATATTGAAATACCAAAAGCATCTGAAATTTCAATTCAGCAATCGGGAATTATTGGGGAAAAATTCCTTGAAATATCTCCTCCGAGAATGCGAACAACTTTTATAGTATTTGATTCTGTTGAGAAAAAAATAATTCATGCTAAAGATGCAGTGAAAGTCTTTGTTAGTGGTGAATATATAAATGCCGGTGTTGTTAAAACGGTTGAAGTTGTTAATACAAAAACACTTTCTTTTAGTAAAAGAGCTGAATTGAAAGCACCTTATGTGTATAAAATAGGTTATATAATAACGGTGCCGGGATTATTGGTGCCTGAAAATGTTTCAGCAAAAATAGAAACTAAAAAAGATAGTAGAATTTTAAAACTTGACCCCCCAAGTGATTTTATAGTTGAACTTCCTGAATTGGATTCTGATTATACAATTGTAGAGCCTTTAAGGTTAAAAGATTTTTTGGACTTGCAACTTAGAGCTGCACATTCATTAAACGAAACTAACGAACGTATAAATACAATGATGACGGGCGAAACAATAAGTGACCTTAAAGAAACATTGAAAAATATAAAAGATATAACGCTAAAAGCGAATGAAACCGTTGATCAAGCTACTTTGCTTGTTAAATCTTCAAGAAATGAACTCGATTCGGCTATGAATATGGCGGGTAAATTGACTGATCGGATTATTATTTTGACGGATAATTTAAACAATATAATGGCGGATCCTGAGTTTAAAGATACTTTTATAGCGACTACAAAATCGGTGAATGAGACAACTAAAAATCTCTCTGAAATACTTGCTGATCCTAAGACCAGACAAACTATCGAGTATATAAATACTACAACCAAAAATTTGTCTGAAATTTCAGGTTATGTAAATGATCTTTCTCAAGATAAAGAGTTTAAAGCGGAATTTGGTAATACAATTAAAAACCTAAATGCTTCAATGTCAGAACTTTCTACGTCATTAAAAAGTGTAAGTGATGTAACAGCGACGGAAGAAAAAACAATTAAGCAAATTATAGATGATACTTCTGATATCTCGGAAAATCTAAAGAAATTTTCTGAAAAATTGAACAAAAGGTTTTTGCTGATGAGATTGATGTTCTAGGAAAAGCAAATAGATGAAACGGCATTTAAATAAAATTCATTATTCTAAAAAAATAAATTTTCAAGATAATCTATTCAAAGGTGTTTTGAGTGTTTTTTCAAGCATTTATGAGCTTGTTATAAATATACGAAATACACTTTATGAAAGAAATATGCTGGATACTTATAATTTAGATGCAAAAGTTATTTCGGTTGGAAATCTTACAACAGGTGGAACGGGAAAAACTCCTATAACTGTTGAAATTGCCAGAGCTTTAAAAGAAAAAGGAGCAAAAGTTGCCATTTTAAGCCATGGTTATGGTGGCGGACTTTTGCCAAAGAACACAAATGTTATTTGTAATGGAAGTGATATTCGATATACTCCTCTTTTGGCAGGTGATGAGCCTTATTGGATGGCTATAAATACAATTGAGACTGTTGTTATAACGGGTAAAAACCGAGCAAAGTCAGGAGATTTTGCTATTAAAGAATTTGGATGTGATACTTTTGTTTTAGACGATGGATTTCAACATCGGAAACTTGGTAGAGATCTCAATATTCTTGTAATAGATGCTAATAAGCAGTTTGGAAATAATAAAGTATTGCCTGCGGGACCTTTGCGAGAGCCTGTTTCTCAAATAAATCGTGCAGATAAGATAGTTGTTGTTAATAAAAAACCTTTTGATGAGGACTCAACACAAGATTGCATTGATTATGCAGAGCAATTAAAGCAAGAAACAGGAAAGCCTGTTTTTATCGCTAATTTTAACACTGTAGGTATTTACGATATTCTTTCAAAAGAGCCATTAGTCGGTGTTGATAAGATTTTTGCTTTTGCAGGAATTGCCCAGCCTGAATTTTTCTATAATTCTTTAAAAGAGAAAAATCTGGAGGTTGTTGGTACTAAAGATTTTATCGATCATTACCAATATACAATCGAAGATTTAATAAAAATAATCGAAGAAGCAATTGAAAAAGAGGCTCAGGCAATAATTACAACTGAAAAAGATGCTGTTAAATTGCAAACAGTTTTAGATGAGATCAATGAAGCTATAGAGTCTTTTGAACAGTTGCCTTTATATGCTTTGAGACTGGGAGTTGATTTGAACGTAGATGAATTACTGGAAGATAAAAGAGTCGTTGTAGAAGATGAAAAAGCAAAAGATACTTGTAGTTAGGTATAGGTTTATAGGTGATACTATCCTTACGGTCCCTTTTTTAAGGAACTTAAGGAAGGCAAATCCTTTTGCGCAAATAGATATGTTGGTTGGTCCTATGTCGGGAGAACTTTTGGAAGATTGCCCTTATATTGATAATCTTATCTATTTTGATACGACTAAAAAACATAGGTATGAAAATACCAATGAAGAAAAAAAGAGTTTTTTCAGTTATGTGAAATTATTGAAAAAAGAAAAATATGATAAAGCGTATGTTTTGAAACGTTCTTTATCCAGTGCTTTATTGGCGTTTTTTGCGGGAATTCCTAAAAGAATCGGCTTTAACACTGAAAATCGAGGATTGTTTTTAACAAAAAAAGTTCCTTATGTTCAAAATCGACACGAAGTTGAATGTTTTTTAGATGTATTAAGGGCTGATAATGTGCCTGTTAATGACAGCCATCTTGAGAATTGGGTAAGCAATAAAAATAGTGCTAAAGTAAATGAAATTTTAAGAGAATATAATATAAAAAATGATGAACCGAAAGTTTTGGTGCATGCAACCAGTGGAAATGTTAATAAACAATGGCCTTTAGAGTATTTTGCGCAAGTTATAAATTTTTTAGCAAATGAAAAAGGCGTCCAGATAATGTATACAGGAGCTCCTGCGGATGCAAAGGTTTATGAAAATATTCACTCTTTATTGGGGGATAAGTTTATAGTTGAGCCTGTTAATCTTTGCGGAAAATTATCATTGCAAGAAAGTGCTGCACTTACGAAAAGAGCTGATTTTATTTTTGGTTGCGACTCGGGCAATCTTCACCTGGCAGCTTCTTTTAATGTTCCTGTAATTGGTGTTTATGGACCTATGAATCCTGAAAAATGGCATGCGTGGGGTGTTGGTCATACTTGCTTTGTTGAAAATATGCCTTGTATTCCTTGTGAACTTAGAAAAAAATGTACTAATAACAGAGCTTGTTTGAGGAATATAAAACCCGAAAAAGTTATAAAACAACTTGAAGTTCAATTAGAAAAGGCTAAAAAAGTTTATATTCGATAAAATTCTTTAAACATTCACGTCTTTGATTTTATGAATTCTTATAAAATTAGTCTTTCCTGTTGTAAGACAAGGAATTGATCCGGTTATTATGATTTTATCTCCTTTTTTTAAAAAAGTTTTATTTATTAGCATGTTATCAACTTTATCTAAAGAGCTTAACGTTAGATTGCTCCCATATTTTAGGCTATAGGGAAATACCCCCCAAAGTAAATTCAATTGCTGACAAACTTGATTATTATTTGATATTGAGATAATAGGCACATTCGGTTTTTCTTTTGATAAAAGATTAGCAGTAAATCCCGTTTGTGTAAAAGCAATAATAGCTTTGATATTAGCTTCGTCCAGAATGCTGATAACTGCTGATGAGATAGCTTGAGAATCAACTTCTTTAATGTCTTTTGATTTTCTTTTATGTTGATTAACTTTTAGAAGTTTGCTGTTTTCAACAGTTTTAGCTATATTATTCATCATTTCTACTGTTTCTACAGGAAATTCACCCATAGCAGTTTCTCCTGAGAGCATAACAGCATCGGTTCCATCTAAAATTGCATTTGCGACATCGCTGGCTTCTGCTCGAGTGGGAATTGGCTGTTCTATCATTGATTCAAGCATTTGAGTTGCTACAATAACAGTTTTTTTATGATCATTAGCTTTTTTAATTATCTTTTTTTGAATGATGGGTACATTTTCAGGAGAAATCTCTATTCCAAGATCTCCTCTTGCAACCATTACGCCATCGCAAACTTGAATTATTTCTTCAATATTTTCAACCGCTTGAGGTTTTTCTATTTTAGCGATTACAGGGATTTTTTCGTTAAATTCATCGATGTATTTTTTTGCTGTTAAAACATCATTTTTTGTACGCACAAAGGAAAGCGCTATATAATCAGCCTTTTGTTCTGCTGCAAATTTGATAAATTTTTTATCACGTTCAGTAATGGCTGAGACGGATAAAGAGGCTCCCGGTATATTAAGTCCTTTTCTTTGTTTTAATAAGCCTCCATGGGTTACTTTTGCGGTTATTTTAGAATCGACGGAGATTGCTTTTATTTGAATTTTTCCATCATCAAAAAGAAGAATATCCCCTTTTTTTATGTTTTTAGTGATGTTAGGATAATCAATGGGAATACTTTCATCATTTTGTTCCATGCCGGGCTTTAGAATTATAATGTCTCCGTCTTTTAATAATATTGGTTTTTTGAGTATCCCAACTCTTATTTTAGGACCTTGAAGATCTATAATTATGCTGATTTTTTCGTCCAGACTTTTAGAGATAGATCTTATTCTTTTAAAAACTTTTTTGTGATTTTCAATATCACCATGAGATGTATTTAGACGAAAAACATCGACTCCTGCTAAAATCAATTGTTTGATTTTTTCTTTGGAATCGCTGGCAGGTCCTAGGGTGGATATTATTTTGGTTTTAACATCAAATTTATGTTCTATCATTTTAAGAATTAAACAATAATTTTAAATCTTGTGAATTCACAATCTCGGCAATAACTTATAGGAAAAAATGTAATAGTATGTTATTAAAGCTAAAATTCTGTTGTTGGTAAAAGGAGAGAATTTATGACAAATAGAATTTTGATGTGTCCACCGGATTATTTTTCTATTAAATATGAAATCAATCCTTGGATGAGTCGTAAATTACCTGTAGATAAAGCTCTTGCTCAAAAACAATGGAAAGAACTTTTCAATACACTTAAAGATACAATTGAATTGGATATTGAACTTCTTGAGCCTCAAAAAAATCTTCCCGATTATGTTTTCACTGCAAATGCTGCGTTGGTGAGAGATAATAAAGCTCTTATCAGTAGTTTTAAATACAAAGAAAGACAACAAGAAGCTTTTTTTAGTGAAATTTGGTTTAAACAAAATGGTTTTATTGTAGAAAATATTCCTGAATCTATGATTTTTGAAGGTGAAGGAGATGGGCTTTTTTTAGGACCAACTCTTTATTTAGGATATTTGAGTGATAGTAATACAAATTCGCATTCTTTTATTTCAGAATTTTTTAATGTCCCGATAGTTTCTTTAGAACTTGTTGATGGGCGTTTTTATCATCTAGATACTTGTTTTTGCCCTTTAATAGATGGTTATTTGATGTATTATCCGGCAGCTTTCAGCGAAGAGTCAAATAAAAAAATAGAAAAAATGGTTTCTGCCGAGAAAAGAGTAATCGTAACAAAAGAAGAAGCCTTTAAATTTGCTTGCAATAGTGTTTGTATAAAAGGGCATGTGGTGAGTAATTTTATTTCAGATAGGATAAAAAAAATATTGATTGAAATAGGTTTAAAACCTGTGCAAATAAATTTGAGTGAATTTATAAAATCTGGTGGATCGGCAAAGTGTCTGGTTTTAAAGCTTGATTGAGGGTGTTAAATTTTTTTAAAATATCATGGATTAAAAAGTAAAGATGTTCTTTACAAAACCTACTGTAGGTATCAATAATTTAGGTTTTTGGGTTTTTAATTATTTAGATAAACTTATACATCATATTGTTATAAAGACGATTTAATGAATATAATTTCAAATCCGATAATATCAAAAGCCGTTAATAATCCTAAAGCAAGAAAAGCGATAGGAACTCTTTGTAGTTCAAATGCTTTGGCGCCGGTTGTGTTTTTAGAAGCAACCGTTATGGCAGGACGAACGTATCAGGCTAAACAGCGTGGGGGTTGGATTGAAGCGAGAGAACGCTTTACGGAAGAATCCTTGACTGCAGTTGTTTGGCTATTTGGTATTAAATATTTAAACAAAGCCTTTGACTTTATGGCTAAAAAAACGAATACCTTTAAAGATATTACCGTTGATGTAGGTCAGGACCACGGAAGAGCTCCGTTTAAACATTTATTGTCCAAAAAACCTAATGTTAACGGTAAACTGTTGTCTTACGGTAAATTTGGTAAAATAGCCGCTGCTGCAGGTCTGGCGGTGTATTTGGTTGGCTCTGTAATACCTAAGCTTAATCATGAAATAACCCAAAAAGCATTGGCAAGTAAAAGAAATAAAAAACAAACAAATAATACTCCTAAAAAGGAAATCCCCAGAGGTTTCGGTAATAAAATTGTACCTATGAATACGTTTTTAAATCGTTGTAAAAATGGGGTTGTAAGCTTTACCAATGGTGAAGTTTTTGCCAATATGCTTAGAAAAGTAGCTCATAATGTAGAAAATCACGATATCGTAAGGATGTTAACAGTTGATGTGGGTGTGTCTGGCGGAAGAGCTATTCATGCTAGAAATGCCGACGAAAGAAATGAAATTTTATTCAGAGATATGGCTTCAATATATTTCTATTTAGCTTCTACTCCACATATTTCAAAATTCTTGGCTAATAATGCAGATAAATTCCGTGGAAAAAATACAAACATAGCCCCTGAAGTGGCGGCAAGAGTAGGTAAGTTGATAAAAGCAGAACTTGCTAAAAATCCTGATGCGGATTTGAATAAAATAACAAAAGTTTTATTTGGGGATAGATCGTCTGAATTTATTCAAAACTTGCAAAACAAAGTAATGGATAGAAAAACAATTAAACTTGATGATTTTAAAGCTACATTTGGCGACATAATCAAAAAAGAATTCCCGCATGAGCCTAAAAAAGCGGAAGCTATTTTAGAGCAAGCTTATAGCAAGGCTACAAAATATGCCAAAGAAATAAATTTTGTAAATGATGATTGGAAGTTTATCACTGTAGAGCAAATTTCCGATATATTTAGTAACGGAAAAATCCATGATCAAAAATTTGTAAGAAGTTATTATAATGCTGCAACAGGTGGTCAGTTTGATAATCCTGAAAAATTCATATCCCAAAAAGAGCTTGTAAAAATAAGGCAAACTGTATCTGATTTTACTGAAACAGTTTTAGATGAAGCAAAACATCAAGGACAGAAAATAACAACAAAACTGGTAGATACTATGACGTCAAGAAGTATAATAAGAAAATTTGGCTATACTATGGCGGGGCTTGGAATATCATCTTTATTCCTGTCTACGATTATTCCGAAAGTACAATATTTTATTACTAAAATACGCACGGGAGAAAGCGGATTCCCGGGTGTTAAAGACATTAAAAATTAGAAGTCATATTGATGAGAAAAACATATAAGGCGAAATGGATACTTCCGGCAAATGGCAAAGTGCTTGAAAATGCTGTCATTAGCATAGAAAACGGTAAAATAACCAGTGTCTTGGAAAACAGTTCTGATGTTTATTTTGAAAATTGTATTGATTATAAAAATGCAGTCATAACCCCCGGATTTATTAATTTACACACTCATTTGCAATATACAAATTTTGCTTTGCCAAATGAAAAAACTGATTTTGCACAATGGATAATAGGTCTTATTGATAATTATGCGGCTTTAACGGAACAGGAAAAAATAAAAAGTCTTAAGCAAGGTTTAAAACAGGCTATTTTATATGGCACAACTTCTTTGGTGCAACTTTCGAAGGAAAGTTTCTTTTTTGAAATTCTTAAAAATGCACCTTTAAACGCATATATTTTTCTTGAAGCTTTTGCGGATAGTGAGTTTTCGGCAAAAGAAAATTTTGATGAGTTAATTGAAATTTTGGAAAAATTAAAGCATCAATGTTCTGATACTACTTTTGTAGGTGTTTCTCCTCATTCTATATATACAGCGCATATTGCATTATGGGATAAAATAAGTCGGTATGCTAAAAATAATGACATTCTTGTGCATTCTCATTTTGCAGAATCTCAAGATGAGCTTGAATTTTTAAAAAAAGGAAAATCTAAGCTTGATTTGGTGAATGAGCATTTAAATTTGAAAAAGATTGATTTTAATGAAGGTAATGAAATTTTTGATTTATTTTGTGATTTAAATGAAAATTTAACACTGGCTCATTGTAACCAATTGAATTTAGAAAAACTTCAAAAACTTTCTGATGCCGGGGTTAACCTTGCTTATTGTCCTAGAAGTAATATGTTTTTGCATAATAAAACTCATGACTTTATAAAGCTATTGAGGATCTTTAAAAACAAAGTTGGTTTTGGAACAGATAGTTTGTATAGCAATAACGATTTGAACTTGTTAAACGAAGCGAGATTCGCTTTAGATTTTGCTAATAGTAAAAATATAGATTCGGCTAGTCCGGTTTTGGATGTTTTAAAAATTCTAGATATGTTAACAATAAATTCTGCGAAAATACTCAAAATAGATAATCAAACGGGCAGTCTTGAACTTGGTAAAAATGCTGATTTTCTTGTTTTTAGACTTGATCAAAATGAAAGTTGGCACGATTTTATCAATAAGCAGCAACCCGATGATGTCTATTTCAAAGGAGAAAAATTGGTTGAAAATCAAAAGTTAGTATGCGGAATTTAAGTAAAAAAACTGCTGAATACACTCTTGATAACGGTTTAAAGGTTCTTATGTTGAACAATCATTGCATGCCTTTAACGACTTTTATGATGTGGTATAAAGTGGGATCCAGAAATGAAGTCGAGGGTAAAACAGGCATAACCCATTTTTTGGAGCATTTAAGTTTTAAAAGTACAGAAAAATTTGAAACGGGGCAGATAACCGCCGAGATAATGAGAAATGGTGGTAATTTTAATGCTTATACTGCTCGTGATTTTACTTGTTATTATGAAACTTTTGCTACAAGTAAGCTGGAGTTGGCTATGCTTATTGAATCTCAAAGAATGAATAAGCTTATATTGACAGAAGCGGAGGTCGAAAAAGAAGTTGGCATTATATTGGCGGAAATGGAAAAAACTTTTGATAATCCTTTTACTGCACTTGATATAGGCGTTAGGGCAAAGGCTTATACTCATCATCCCTATAAAAACCCTGTTATAGGCTGGGGTGAGGATATAGAAAACATAACGGTCGATGATTTAAAAGATCATTATCAAAAATTTTATACCCCAAATAATGCAACAGTTGTTGTAGTGGGGAATTTTGATAAAAAAGAAGTATTAGCTTTAATAAAAAAATATTTTGATGATATTCCTCCTTTTTATTTTGATCAAAATATTCAACCTGATTACCACCAAAAAGGTCAACGACACGCTATAGTTAGAAGAAATGGTAGTTATCCAATAGTAAAACATTCTTATCATATACCTAAAGCTACTCATGAGGATATTTTTCCGTTGATTGTTCTCGGTGAGATGCTCAATTCAGGAATTAGCAGTCGTTTTTATCAGCCTCTTATAGAGTCTCAATTGGCTACGGATCTTGCTGTTAATGTGGAAACGTCAAAAGACCCCGGGCTTTTTTCTATAGTTTCGGCTGTTGCTCCAAAGGTAGATCCTAAAAAAGTCCAAGATATAATCTTTTCAATTTCTGAGAACATTATAAAATCACATCCTCCCAAAAAATTGGAAATAGAAAATACTAAAAATCGTATTATTTCAAATTTTGAGCAAAATAAAGATGGTACTTTTAAATACGCTTATTTGCTTGGGTACTATGAGACAGTGAGCTCTCATAGGCATATTGATAATTATGTTGAAAATATTCAAAATGTATCCAAAGAGCAGGTTAAAGAGGTTGCAAAAAAATATTTAACTTCGCAAAACCTTATAGTAGGTGAGTTTATACCTTCTTCGCATGAGACAAAACGTTTTAAAACTCAATATGATTATAAGCCTACAGAAAAAATAAATCACCTCTATCAGCCACCGGTAATTGTACTGGAGGAGTCTTCGTATTCTAAAATAGTAAAGTCAAAAAAAATATTTGAGAACGGACTCAAGGTTTTGCATTCAAAAAATACAACAAATGATACTGTGAAAATAGCTGGAAATATAAAAGCCGGGAATATATTTTGTTCACAAATAAATCCGTTATTACCGGCGATGTGTGCCGGCATGCTTAATCGAGGTTCGGGAGGTTTATCTAAAATACAAATAGCTCAAAAAACTGAAACAAAAGGTATTCATGTGGGCATAAATAAGGTGGGAGAGTCTGTTTGTTTTTCACTTTCTTCGACTGTAAAGGATTTTGATTTTGCTTTAAAAATACTTGGTAATATTCTTATGTCACCTGATTTTTTGCAAGATGAGTTTATTAAATATCAAAAACAGGCGTTTATGGGGCTGGAACAAAGAAAAAAACTTTCCGGATATCTTGCGGAAACAGCTTTTTCCAGACAAATTTTTCCTAAAGGGCATATGTTAAGAACAGAAAGTATTAAACAACAGGAAAAATTGCTTTATGAGTTTAATTTAGACGATATAAAAGAATTTTATAATGGGTTTTATGCGCCTAATAGTGCTATTATTTCTATAGCAGGGAATATTGAAAAAGAACACGCTTTTGCTTCTATTGAAAAGGTTTTTGGTGATTGGCAATCTAAGTTTATAGAAGAGCCGTTTATTAGAAAAGCACGGTTGCAAAGAACATCAAAAGAAAAAATTATAAAAATAAAAGAAAAAGAAGAAGTGAATGTCATTTTAGGACATTATTTTCCGATAAGCAAAAATAGCAAAGATTATAACGTTGCAAGTATTATGAATTTTGTTTTTGGCGGTAGTAGTGCCCTTACAAGCAGGATAGGACGACGACTCAGAGAAGATCTCGGGTTGGTATATTCTATTTCATCAGGTTTTAGTTCTTTTTCTATTCCGGGAGCCTGGTCGGCAAAATTTGGTGTGGATAAGCATTATGTGGATATAGCATTAGAAGTTTTTTTAGAAGAAGTAAACAGGTTTATAAAACATGGAATTACCGCTCAAGAGCTGGATCTTGCTAAGTCTTATCTTTCGGGTTCTTATCCGCTAAGATTTAACAGTAATGCCGGCATGGCAAGGGCTTTGCTTGTAAATGAATATTATAATTTGGGTGATGATTATTTGAATGAATATCCTTTTATTATTAATTCGATATCTAAAAATCAAGTAAATGAAATGATAAAAAAACTTTTACATATTGATAAAATTACTGTTGTAAAAATTGGTGATATTTAAGCGGGTAAAATTTATAGAATACTTAATGTAATTTGCTTTTTAAGTTCTTATATTTTATTATGATTCTAGTTTAATAGGAGAGGTTTAAAATGAAAAGAAAATTAGGATTTACTTTGGCAGAAGTATTAATCACATTAACTGTAATAGGGGTTGTAGCAGCATTAAGCATTCCAACTTTATTGAGTAGCTCTAACGATACAAGTAATGTTACCGCTTTAAAAAAGAATTTTGCAACACTTACAAATGCTATTAAATTATATCAAGCTGAAAATGGTTCTATTGCAGCTTTATATTCAGGTTCACATGCCGATGTGCTTACAGGGGTATCAGGATATTTAAATTTGATTAAAAACTGTGGCACAGCTGCAGGTTGTTGGTATACTGATGAATTGAAAACTGTTAGTGGAGGAGTAGTGAACGCTAGTGCTGAAGCCCTTCTTGGAACAGATTATGCAAGAGGTATTTTGGCAGATGGAACTATGATAGCATTTTCTAGCAATGGTAATTGTACTACTACTCCCGGTAATATAGATGTAGCACCTTTCGTAGGGGCTACTTGTGGTGATATTGTAGTTGATATAAATGGATCAAAAGGTCCTAATATTATAGGAAACGATGTATTTTCTTTTTGGGTTACTAAAGCGTCTGTTTCTCCTAAAGGAGCTAAGGGTACAGGGGCTACAACTGATGGAACAAGTTGTACTACTGTTGGTGCCAGTACAGATGAAAAAACGGCTGAAGGTTGTACGACAGAAGCTATTGCTATGGGATCTATGGATTATTAATAAGAATATTTAAAATCATAAAAATTACAAAGTCCTATGTGTTAAATCACATAGGACTTTGTTTTTGGAAATAGTTTTGTGTTTTTATTTTAGAAATTTGGATACAAAAGGAGAACTTTCTCCTTTACGCAGAAAATGCCCTGTTGCTCCTTCTCCTAGAATTTCCGAGAACCAAGATTCATGCTCAATTTCTTCGTGTAAAATAGCCAGTGCAAGGTCATGAGTTCTATGATCTTTTCCTGCCGTCATATTACAAATTTTGGTATAACAGTATACAGCACATTTTTCAGCTTTTGCTAATACCTCTAAGATAGCTTTTGGATCAGAAGGATTTTCAGGCAAGCCGGCTGGAGGGCAAGAACTCATATTATGAAAATCTAGCATTGATTCAGGTAGTTTACCTCCTAATTCATAAATACGAGGAACTAGTGCTTCGAAGTGATTTCTATCTTCGATTCTTGCTACTTCTACTATTTCCTTTAAGCTTTCACTTTCCATGCTCGTTAAATTAGCTCTTAAAATTGTGTAGTAATAATATGTTGTAAATTCGGCTGCTGCATTTTTAATGAGCAGTTCTAGCAACTTGTCTACATCAACACCTGCTTGTTTTACGATATCAATAGCAACTTTTGTCATGTTAGCTCCTTTGAAAATTTCATATGCAAAAATAAGCTATCACGGTTTTTTAGTTTGAGAATATTGGATATTTAGGCTAAATCCTTTAAATAGATTAAAGAGAAAGAATAAAAATTGTTTTTATATATTTTTTCTTAACATTTTTTTACAAGAAATTTTGTTTTTTGCTATCAAATTTTTTTTTGTTGACGTTTTAAAATAAAAAGTTTAGCATGTAAATTAAATTCGAAAATTTAATTGCATATTGGTTAGGCTATTGAAACCCTAATGGTTTGGGGAAATACGATGAAATTTATTAATAAATAGGAGGCTCACAAATGGTCACTCTTCTTGAAAAAGTAGAAACAAAGCAAGTATCAAAAACAGCAAAACAAGACGAATTTGAAAAATTCTTACAACGTCAAAGAAGTACAGCAACTTTTTATGGTAGAGAAGTAGGTTCTTTCTCTTCTTATAAAAAAATTCTTGGATTAATGTAAGATATTCATAAAAAATAAAAACGTTAAAAAAGACACCTTGAAAATAAAAGGTGTCTTTTTAGTTTTATGATTTAAGATTTTTTAAAAATTTATTTTTATTTTTCGATTAATTTTTTTTCAGGTTCTTTGGTTTCTTCTATTTCACCTGCTAAAATACTTCGAACTTTTCCTTCTACTTCTTTATAAATTTCAGGATTTTGCTCTAGATATTCTTTGGCTTTTTCTCTACCTTGTCCTATTTTATCTTCGCCGTAGCTAAACCAGGACCCTGCTTTTTTTATGATGTTAAGATTTATGGCAACGTCAAGCATACAGCCTGTTTTGGAGATGCCTTGTCCGTAAATAATATCAAACTCGGCAATTCTAAAAGGTGGCGCAACTTTGTTTTTAACCACTTTGACTTTAACTCTATTGCCGTATTCTTGTCCGTCCTTTTTAAGGGTTTCAATTCTTCTTATATCAAGTCTTACGCTTGCATAGTATTTTAGAGCATTACCGCCGGTTGTTGTTTCAGGATTTCCATATACAATACCGATTTTCTGTCTTAATTGATTGATGAAAATAACGGTTGTTTTAGTTTTCCCGACTATACCTGTTAGTTTTCTCAGTGCTTGACTCATAAGTCTTGCTTGTAGACCCATATGAGAATCACCCATTTCGCCGTCAATTTCAGCTCTTGGAACTAAGGCAGCTACTGAATCTACAACGATAACATCTACAGCCCCTGATCTTACAAGTTCTTCGGTGATATCAAGTGCTTGTTCTCCTGCATCAGGTTGACTTATAAGCAATTGTTCAATGTTTACACCCAGATTTTTAGCGTATTCAGGATCAAGAGCGTGCTCAGCATCTATAAAAGCTGCAATACCGCCTTTTTTTTGAACTTCCGCAACTATATGTTGAGCTAGCGTTGTTTTACCGCTACTTTCAGGTCCGTATATTTCAATAACTCTTCCTTTTGGGATTCCGCCTATTCCGAGTGCAACATCCAAAGATAAAGCACCGGTGGACACAACATCTATATTGATAGAGCTTTTATCGCCCAGCTTCATTATTGAACCTTTACCGAAGTCTTTTTCTATTTTATCTATTGCCATTTCAAGAGCTTTTTGACGCTCTTTTGCAATATTATTGTCTTCTACTTTTTCTTTTACTGCCATTTTAGGATCCTCATTTTTAATTTGAAACTATTTATTCTTATATAATTATACTTTAAAACTTTGTATATTTTGCTTTTTGAGTTAAAAGGGTTACGAACGTTTATTTAATATTTTATAAGATACTATTTGCCAGTGTGCTTGATTTTCCATTGCAACGAATCCTGCACAGGAAAGAACTCCAACGGCTAAATCAGCCCAAAAACCTTCTTTGAAATCATTTAAAGAGATATTCATTTTTTGAGGCTTAAAATTGGCAGGATTACATTTGATGCTGCTAAAATTGATAGCTCTCAGATCAATATCTCCACAAAGATGAATGATCTGCACTTCAGGACAAGAGGTTGCAATATCTACCACTTCTATAAGGGCAGAAGGTTCTGTTGATATTATATTTTGTATTTTTTGATTGGTATCAGCGACAACAATAGCGTCTAATCCTTGCAAATGTTTTGTTATGTAATCTTTTTGAGGTTGTTTTTCTGTGTCTACTGCGTAAATATTGACTCCTGATGCTTTTAAGACACTGATAGCATTTTGCAAAAGACCATCGTTGCCAATTATTAAAGTTTTTGACCTAAAGGCATCGAGTCCTGATTCATAGAGTCTTTTAAGTATTAAATGAGCATAATATTTGTATAACTCTATTTTAGAGTCGGCAGGATCGAACATAATAACGGGTATTTTACGTCCTGTGCAATAATCTATATCGATATCTTCAATAGCTGTAAAGTCTAAATCTTTAGGGCAAATAGATATAACGCAGCTTTGGTTTAGCTTTGCTACGTAATTTGCGCCAATTGTAGATACACCTTTTCCTTTTACTAAAATATCAATATTGGGGATAATTTCATCAGTTTCAGATTCTATAAAATGATATTTAGTGTTGAGTTTTAGCTCTTCAGCTATTCTTTTTATTTTGTTTATAACTTCAACATTTCTGGAGGTTACAAAAACTGTAGCGGCTCCGGATAAACCTGCCATTAAGGGCATTATAGAAGGATCAGGAGTGAACTCAGGCAAAAGCAAAGTTTTTTCAGCAAGATTTAATCTTACTCGTTTTAGACTTTGTTTAAGTATTTCAGTAAACTTTTGGTCTTTCACTTTTTAGTACCTGTTTTTATATACTTAAATTTTAGCAGTTAATCTTTTGAGAGATAAGTTTGTAAAGTTCTTATAATAAAAATTTTTTAGACAGTATCTTTTGATCTTATTTTTTTCCAAATGAAGTAAACAGGAATACCGCTTAGTACAATCAAAAGCCCTGCCCAGGTATAAACCGGTTTAAATATTAAAAGATTAATTGCAACAAAAATAGCTAAAACACAATAAAATATTGGCAAGAAGGGATAAAAAAGAGTTTTATACGGTCTTTCAAGATCAGGATATTTGCTTCTAAATCTGAAAAGCCCTCCTACTGTTAGGATATAAAACAAAAGTGCTGCGAAGATAACATAATCAAGTAATTGCAAATAAGAACCGCTGAGTACAAGTATAGAAGCCCATAAACATTGAAGTGCAAGAGAATTTTGCGGTGTTTTTGTAGTAGGGTTAATTTCAGAAAGTCGCTTAAAGAAAAGCCCATCGTTTGCCATTGCATAGTAAACTCTAGCTCCTGCAAGTGTCATTCCGTTTGCACAGCCAAATATGGAAATTAAAATGATTATTGAAATTAAAATTTCTCCCCCCCCACCTAGTATAGAGGACATGACAGCGTTGCCTACGTTGTCTTCAATTGCATTTTGGATGCCTGAAATAGGTAGCACTAAAAGAAAAATAAGGTTTGTTAGGAAATAAAGTAAGATAACGGTTCCTGTTCCTAAAATTAAAGCTCTAGGAAGGTTTTTAGCAGTATCTTTTACTTCTGATGCAATGAATGTAACGTTATTCCAGGCATCGGATGAAAATAAAGCTCCGACCAAGGCTACTGCGATGAGTGACAAAGGACTTATATCAATTTTAGGAATTTCAAAACCTTGTGCAAAGTTAGTTTGAATGCTTTCAAGGTTTAATCCTAAGAATAAACCGCATAAAATTAATCCTATTAAGGCAATTATTTTTGTTGAGGTGAATACATTTTGAATAATTGCACCCATTTTTATGCCTTTTGAGTTGATAATGGTGAGCAAGACTAAAAGACTTATTGCGAATAATTGTTGGGTTGATATTGATATATTTAAAAATTCCAAAACTATTATATCAGAGCTTATATAAGGGCAAAAGGGTTTGAAAAACTTAGCAAAAGCTACTGCCACAGCAGCAAGTGTGCCTGTTTGAATTACCAAGAATAATGTCCAGCCATATAAAAAGCCCGTTATGTTTCCCCACACTTTTTTTAAATAAACGTATTGACCGCCGGCATGGGGCAAACTGGCAGCGTATTCCCCATAGCAAAGAGCACCTGAAACGGTCATAAGACCTGCAACAAACCATACTACAAGTAGTAAATAGGCTGAATCAACTTGCCTTGCAATATCTGATGACACAAGAAATATTCCGGATCCTATCATAGAACCGGCAACAATTGCTGTGGCATCCCACAGTCCCAGGGTTTTGAGAAAAGTATGTTTATTTGTCATATTCTGCCAATCAAAATCTTTATATGATTAAGGCTAATAATATCACAAAAGTATGCAGTAGAAGAGATGGAGCAATTATGTCAGTTTTTGCATTTTAAGGAGTTTTTGGTTTTGTTTTGGGAATTTATCAAGAAAAATTTCGGGTATGTCGATTCTTGAAAGGCTTAAGTTGTTGATTTTGTTTAGTTGTTTTTTTGGAGGTCTTTTATTGATTTTTTCGCAGTAAAAAGGTTGTTGTATTTTTTCTTCAAATAGTAAAGCAAACACTTTTTGTTTATCTGAAAGTTTGTAATCGTTTATAGAAGTGACGAATTCAACTGCCATTTTTAAGCCTCGTTGTTAAAAAACTTTTATATATTGAAACGAGTTTATTTTTAAGAAATCCGATTGCGATCGCATTTCTTAAAAAACGCTCCTAACTTACGCATACCGCTACAAACTTTTTGACTGAATTTTTAATTACTTTTTTGTATTGGTATAGCAATAGTATAGAGATTTTTATATAAAAAGACAGAAGTTTAACTAACTTAATTAAGTTAGTTAAACTTTGCTTTTTTAAAAAGTTTTAAACCTTACTTTTTTTCAGTTTCAGTTTCAGTTTCAGTTTTAGTTTCTTCTTCTTCGTTTTCTTCCAGAAAAGTCTTATCAGAGTTCATGTTGTCTTTTTTCTCTTTGTCAGTCATTTCTGTAGATTCTTTATCTGTTTCTTGTATTTCTTCTTGAACAGTTGGTTTTACTTGTTCTTCAGGTTTATCTTCCATGGGTTGTTTTTGCATACAACCTGTTGCGATAGAAGCTACGAAGATACACATCATTAGACTTTTTGCCAGTTTTTTCATTATAAAACTCCTCTTAAATTCTCAATTTACATTAAGGGTTAAAATAACTAGTAATCAAGCTAAATTCTATTTTAATATTTACAAACTCTCAATTCCCCGTTTGTGTTTTAATCGGCTAATTTTTAAAACCTGACAGGATAATGTTTTGCTATACTGTAGATATGAAAAAGAAAATATCGTATCTTTTAAGTTTTTTATTAATAGCAATGGGAGTTTTATTTAAGATGCCTGCTCTTTCACATCCTCATGGATGGATTGAAGTGCAGCCGAATTTTGTGATCGAAAATAATAAAATTGTTAAAATACGCTCAAATTGGGCTATGGGCGAATATTCAAGCATGTTTATTCTTGAAAGTGTTGATAAAAATTCTAATGGAATTATTGATGAAGATGAAAAAGCTGTTTTTATAGAGCAGATGAAAGATTTTGTTTTTAAGCAAATGGCTTCACGGGATTATTTTAGTTATATCTATATTAATGGCAAGACTCTTAACTATAAAGGAGTAAAAGGTCTTGGGGCTTGGGTTAAAGAAGGTACGGTTTATTTTTCTTTTGATTTGAATTTGATTGAACCTATAAATATTTCAGACACCTGTGTAGAAGTGAGTTTTTATGATAACAGCTATTATTATGATGTTTATTTAAATGAAGATGAATCGGTGAATATAACATCTGCTGAGGATTATAGTTATAGTATAGTTGATGATCCCGATCATATTTATTATTTTAATATGGTTGAGCCTCAAAAAATAACAATAATAAAGGGAAAAAGTGAATGAAGTATTTAGTGATTTTTTTAGCTTTTATTTGTTGTTTTTTGGTTTCGACAGAATTTTCTTATTGTGCTGAAGGTGCTCAAACCCCTTCATTTCGGATGAATGCTTCTCAAGGTGTTTTAAAAAGTTGGAAGAAAATAGTTGTTTTCCAAAAAAAATTGAACGTAAAGATGACAAAAAAAATGAAGGAACTGAAAAAAGATAAATCCTTTAAAACGCTTTTGCCTTGTTTGTTTTTAGCTTTTATATACGGTATTGTACATTCGCTTGGACCCGGACATGGAAAAGCTGTTGTTGTTTCGTATTTTTTATCTAACAGGTCAAAGGCTTGGAAAGTACCGTTAATGGGCTTTTATATAGCTTTTACGCATATATTGACTGCAATAGGGTTGGTTGTATTTGCTGATATTTCAATTAGGCAAGTTATAATTGATCCTGATAGACAGTTATATTTGTTTAAACTCTTTAGTTATTCGTTTATAGCTTTGATAGGCTTGTTTTTACTTATTAAAAACTTTATAAAAATATCTAATAAGGTTATAAAAGAAGAAATGGTAGGCGTTTTTGCCGGCATGGTGCCTTGTATTGGCAGTTTGTTAGTTTTATTGTTTGCAATGGCAAATAATATATTGATTATTGGAGTTTTGATAACTTTTGCAATAGCGGCAGGAATAGCTGTTACTGTTACTGCATTTGGATTTATAGCATTTTATGCTTATAAAGGATTTGAATTTTCTGATGCTAAGGTCAAAACGAGTTTAATAACAAGGTCTGTAAGCATATTGAGTGCGCTGTTTATTATTGGTTTTTCTGTTTTAATGTTGGTTAATTTGACATAAAAATGCGCCTGATGCGATTTGAACGCACGACCTACGGCTTCGGAGACCGTTGCTCTATCCAGCTGAGCTACAGGCGCAAGTTTTGAAAGTTATGTATAACATAACATATCATTATTCAAATACTATTTGCAACCTTGGTAGTGATAAATTATTTTATGTAAATTCAGAACTTTAAAAATCCTCTCTCCGAGTGGGAAACTTTTTGTGCAAAAAGTTCCACAAAAACTTCGACGCGAATTTGTTTTCTTGTTTTATACGCTTCACTTGATTTTGACTTTCTTTTCAAAATCTGCTTACACAACTCACTAACGTTCAAACACAGCAAGCATCCTTTATATTTGACGTTCCGCTCTAAAACTTACGAAAACAAACTACGGTCTATTTTGGGAAAATTAAAGCCTAACAAGCGAATTAGAGATTCTTAAAAAGTTATTCCTGAGAAAATTTATCCCCCCTGAAGTAATCTCAAAAAACCTCAAAACCAACAAGGCAAAAGTCTAAAGAGCTACTTTAAAAATCTATAAACTAACTATAAAAATCAAAAAAATAATAAAAATTTAAATTTCTTTAGGGGGTAAATTTTTGATTTAATAACCTTTTTATAGAAGCTCTATGAACGGCTAATCTAAGGTTTTTTAGCCTTGCTTGTCAAGGTAAAAAACCGCTTAAAAAATTATAACTACGGACTTAAAGCTTTTATTGAATTTACATAAAATACTTTATCAACTCGAATTGCTAGTTATTTTTTTACAAAATTATCAAAATCCCCACCCCAAGCCACCCAATATATAATAAAAAGGCTTCGCCTTTTCAAATCCATAAATATTTTGATAATTTAAAAGCATTATTAATTGGTAATTGCAACTAACTAGCAATTCAGGTTATAAGTCACTACTTATTTACTACCGCAACCCTTAGGGTTATCGCATTCGTTTATATCGTCAATGGGTTTACCGAAAGTAAAACGCAAGAATAAAAAACGTTTGTCTAAAACCGCTAAAAGCTTGTTCATAAGACAATTTGTCTTTTGGATCATTCCTTGCGTGACTTCAGGTATTTTCCCGTCCAAAGAGCAAAGTTTTTTATTGGTTGTCTCGAGTGATTGTGAAACTTTTTTTAGGTTTTTGCTGGTTTCAATAATTGTCTCAGGAGCCTGAGCTGCGCTGTTTTGAAAAGTTTCACTTTCGGTTATTTCACTGAGTGATTTTATAGTTTTTGAAGTATATTTAAGTGTATTTTTTATATTATTTTTCACTTCAGGATTTTTAGTGATTTTTCTAATATCTTCAATACTTCGGGTTAGTTCTTTGCTGGATTTTTGAATTTCGGTTAAAGTTCCGCTTAAAGTAGAAGTGATATTTTCTACGTTGTTGATTACTTTACGTACTCGTTTTTCTTCGAATTCTTCTTCTAAAAAGTCGTTCAAACGTTTGAAAAATTTATTAGAACGTCCTATAATTACTTCTCCGTTTTCAATAATATCTTTAGAAGGTTTTTCAGGATATATAAGGCTTACATATCTTCTTCCCAGTATATTTTCTATGCCGAGTTCGAGAAGGGTATTTTCGGGCAAAATAAGCCCTTTATAGAATATATCGACTTTAAGTTCAAGAAATTTTTGATCGTCAGATAACCTTATATCTGTTACCTGTCCTACTTTATAGCCTCTATAGTAGGCATTCATGTTTTGATCGATAAAACCCCTTGTAATTGGTGCTGCGTCTTCAATTTTTAAAAATATAGTCATTTCAGGTTTTTTTAGGTGGATTTTTGCCAGTCCTAAAATGAAAATAATTCCTATCAGTGATAATAAGACTATAGTTCTTGTTTTTATGCAAAGAAAATGTTTTTTCAAAATTTATACCTTAAAGCTTATTTAAAGCGAAATATAGTTTAAATACTAAAGAGTGTAAATAGCCTTATTGGTGCTTTTAGGGGGTATTTGAAAGAAAATAAAAACTTTTTATTTTTTAAAAGGTAACTTTTTTGCTTACTTTTTAGTAAAATATTGTAGTAAAAGATTAAAAAGGAGCAGATAGATGCCCGAATTAGTAAAGCAAAAGATCAGAGACGTTCATGACTTTCCAAAACCCGGAATAGTCTTTAAAGATATAACTACAGCTATAAAATGTCCTAAAACATTCAAAAGAATGGTTGATTTTTTAACAACCGAATTTAAGGATGAGAAAATTGATTATGTAGCGGCGATAGAATCCAGAGGGTTTATTTTTGGAGCACCGCTTTCATATAACCTTGATGCCGGTTTAATTATTATAAGAAAACCCGGCAAACTTCCTGCTAAAGTAGAAAGGGTTTCTTATGATCTGGAATACGGTTCTGATAGTGTTGAAATTCACGCAGATGTAATAGAACCCGGCAAAAGGGTTTTGATAATTGACGATCTATTAGCGACAGGTGGGACAGTAGGTGCCGCTTGTGAATTGGTAGAAAAAGTGGGTGGAGTTAATGTTGGTGTTGCTTTTATTGTTGAGCTTGAGTTTTTAAAAGGTAAGGAAAAAATTCCTCAAGGTGTAAAAACAGTTTCAATGGTTAAATATTAAAAGTTATTTTAAAACGGTGGAAGCTTATTGCTTCCACCGTTTTTTAGTTTAGTATTTTTTATTCATTATCTTGTTTTGTAGCTTCGGTTGCTATTAGCTCTTCAGTTTCTTCTTCTGAGAAATTATATTTTTTGATTAGATCGATAAAAGTAAAATCTTTTATTTGAAATTTGAGTTCTACCCGTCTGCTTTTTTCGTAATCTTCTTCACCATTGGTTAGAACAGGTACAGAATAGCTTCGACCGTTGGTAGATAAAAGCTTGAGGACGTTGGTTTTGTATTCTTTATCTTTAAATTTTGTTGAAGCTATAAAACTAGAAACGGCTAAAGCTCTTTTAACACTTAGTTCAAGGTTTTTTGTGTAATTTTCTTCTTCTGTTTTTGCAGTTGAAAAACTTTGACTGTCTGTATGACCTTCTACAATTACTTTTGAAATGTTTTTCTTTATTTCGGGGTCATTTAAAAGCGCTCCGAAATAAACAGGAATAACTTCGCTTAGGTAGTTTTTTCCGTTTTCTGAAATTGTCCATTCATTTAATTCAAAAAGTTCCAGCTCTGATATTTTTAGGTTCCCCGTTAGTTTATCGATATTTACGGGAATTTCTTTTTTGTCGAATTCGTTCATTAGTTTTTGGGTAACGTCTCTTTTTATTTTTATTTGATCAAGATTTTGTTTTGTTAATCCTGTCATAGCAAGGGCGAAAAGCACAATAAAGACAATGGATAAACCTAATAAAAGGTCACTCATTGATGCCCAGAATACATTTTCGTCGTTATGTGATTCAAAATTTGGTCTTATAAATTTCATTTATTGGCTCTTTTTATTTGTCTATAAGTTTATCGAGTACATTTTTGTTAAGGAAATCTTTTTGTTGATTAAGCCCGAATACAATGTTTTCAAGGTATGGAGCCAGATGAGCTTTCATGCTGTGATCCATTGCGGATTTGAAATAGCCCGGCATATCTTTGATATAAAGGTTTAATGCGTTGTTTTGATTTTTTGTTTCCTTGATAAGATCGATGAGGAACTTCTCGGCAGATATTTTATCGAATAGTCTGTTAACTTCTATTTGCAAATTATTTAAAGGTTGTTTGCAAAGAAAATAGTAACCGATTCTTTCAATTATAATAAAACTTAAGGCTGATCCGATTGCCAAAATAGATATCATTGCTGCTATTTCGATGTTTTCTAATAGATGGGTAATAGAAGTTATGGTTTTTTCTTCAGAGCTGAAGTCTATTCCTGAAAAGCCCATTGCAATGTACAAGAAGGTTCCTAAAGGTCCCATTCCTGTGAGTAGTCCTGGGATTGATGAAATAAGTTTATGGTTTATTTTTCTATTAATTAAAGTTTCTTCGTTGAAATAAAAATTGGCATCTGAAGTGCAATATATTTTTGATTCATTTGACATGGCAGCATCAAAGTGAAAGCTATCGTTTAAAGAGTCTTGAGAACTTTTGTCGCTAAAAATAAGGTTATTGCTGAATTCTTCCCAATAGTCGGCAATAAAAGCGTTTGATATCATAAGTTGATGTAATTCTTGGTATCTAAAAATGATTTCATTTTTTTTGAAAGTTTTAAGAATCTTGATAACTTTTTGAAGATTTATGTTGATATAAACTGCTTTTATTACAAAAATAATCAAGAAGACTGTAAAAAATATTGCTACAAAAGTTAAAGCAGGGTTTGAAAAAATGTTCATATTCACACTTTCCGGTTGTTTCAAATAAAAATATACATTATATTAGCTTTTTGTTGTTCATTCGTTAAAATGATACTGCTTAAAAACTATTTATTATTTGTTAAATTAATTATAGAATAATAATTGTAAAATATTAACCAAGTTAGGATTTTTAATTAACATACCTTATGAATTGCCCAAGATGTAAAGATGTCGTATCACCGGATGATTTTTATTGTAGCAGTTGCGGGAAATTGCTCAAAATAGAATGTCCAAGATGCGGATACGTAAATAATAGATCTGTTTGTCGACAGTGTAAGCTAAAGCTGGTTGTGCAGTGTAGTAAGTGTGGGCAAAAAAACCATATCACTTCAAGGAGTTGCCGAAAATGCGGTGGCGCAATTGAAACGGAACATAAAATTGAATCACGTTTGAACCAATTTGCGGTTGTGGCTGTTGAATTTTTGAATATTGAACAACTGAAAACCGGCATGGGAAAAACATATGAATCAATATATAATGGACTTTTTAAGTTTTTAAATTTCGAGGCGACAAAACATAAAGCAAGATTAAAGTATATTTCTGAAAATACTTGTGTATTAGCTTTTGATCAAAATGAAACGCTTTATGAATCCAGCAATTCGGCTTTGGATTCAGCAATAAAAGCTGTGGGCTTTTTTAGAAACGTAAATGAAAAAATATCAGGGCTTTTTGATATTGAACTAAAAGTAAAAATAGGTGTTTCAATTAGTTCTGTGCTTGATCGTCGTGGAATAGCCAGGCATGAACGTTCTATCACGACTAATGATGATATTTCGATAATAGTAAATCCTGATATTTACAAATATAATTCAGGTAAATATTGTTTTGAGCATCTTGTTTCCATTTTTATTAACAACCAATTAACTTCTTTTTATAAATTGGATCTGGCTTCTATAGAATCTTTAAGAACCAAGAATCTCAAGAAACTTGAGGAAAAAAGAGTTGCTTGGGATGAAGAGAATTATGATGATGATAACGAAATAAATTTTTCCGGAAAAAAACGAAGCTTGATGAAAGTTTCTCAGTTGGATTTGCAGTATGGGATTGAAGAATATGTATCGAATTCAGAATGTTTTAGTCTGATAAATTGTATTGCAAATAAAGAAAAAGGCATTTATTTTGATCATGCTTTTAGGCGTTTACGTAGAAAATCACTGGATCTTAATTGGTGTAAAGTTGTTATTGGTAAGTCCGATGATATAACTCCATATGGACTTATAAGGAAAATAACACGTGAAGTTCTTGAGATGGATAAGCTTTATGCTGATAGAACGGATGAAAGATTTTTAATTAAGCAAAAAATTCATAAAGTGGTTGGGAAAAATTATCAAGAGTTAGAAGATCTTTGTGTTTTAAGTCCAACCATAAAAAAAGATGCATTTGTATTTAAAGAGGCTGTTATTATACAATTTACAACCCTTTTAAATGTTTTAAGTGCTGAAAAAAAGTTAGTTATTGTAGTAGAAGACTTTGAACATGCTGATGCTTCTTCTATAGAGTGCTTGAAAAATATTTTTGAACAAAAGTATATAAGAGGAAAAATTACACTGGTTATCTCTACCGATAAAGAATTTAGATTGAGCAGTGTAATACCTAAGATTAGTCATTATCCTTGGTATACCAAGATCATTATTAAGCAAGAGACTAATGAGACTGTAAACGATTTTATTAAAAGATATTCAGGCGGGCTTGAAGATAATTTTATCTTGAGTAAAATTGCTGAAAAATCACTGGGATCGATGGTTTATGTTAATCAAGGTCTTCATTATTTGGTTGATCATGGTGTTTTGTTAAAAAAATCTAATAAATTATTTGTTGTCTCAGATAAGATTATTCATATACCAAGCTCTATCGAAGATTTAATATACAAAAGAACGGCTTTGTTAATGGAGAATCCTGATTTGTTCGGTTTTTATCTAACTTTGGTTATGTTAGGACCTAAAGTTAGTAATGATATTTTAATGCAGCTTTATAAATCGGGTGTTAAAGATAAGCTCGAAATACTTATCGAAAAAGGTTTTGTAGAAGTGTTAAAAGATAAGTATGTTTATTTAAGATATTTTAATCTGTTTAGAAAAGCTGCAATTGCCATAGCAGGATCTGAGAAGTTAATTAAATCAGCAGAAAAATTAAGTAAAGTCTTTAATGTAAATGAAGAGTATTTGCATCCTGTAACTCTTGAATATTTTTATTATCAAGACAAAACCGAAGAGGCAGCGTCTTTGTTACATTCTTTTAATGAGCTTTGCTTGGATTTTGGAGATATACCTGCCCATGTAAAAGGTTTTGAAAGTTTTATAGGGTTTATGGGTGTTGATATGAATCACTTTGATGGCTCTAAAGCAGATAAAAACCTTGCAGGTCTGGTATTTAAGTCAGCTGAAGTGATCGGAAAACTTGCTTATCAAGATCATCCTCTTATTGCAAGAAAATACCTTAAAATTGCAATTAATGCGGCTGAGTTAGAGCAAGATCGTGAAAAAATAATTGAATTAAGCAGTTTGATAGTTCAGGCATGTAACTTTACTGACTATTATCAGGATACAATTGATTATTTGGGTAAAATAACTTCACTTGTTCCAAAAGAAGCTTTTGATGTTAAACATGAAAATTTTGAATTGAAATTTTATTTGCTTAATTTCATAAAACTTCAAGCCCTTTTAAATACAGGAGATTTAAAAACTTGTATTAATCTGGCTGAGGATATGCTAAGTGCTTTTGAGTTTATACAAAAAATAAATAAAAATGATAATAAATTAGCCAAGCTTACCGGCATGAAAGAAGATATATTCGTTATTAAGGCAAAAGCAGAGCTAATGGCGGTTAATAATAATCTTGTTAAAACCCTTGAATACCTTAAGTTGATATCACCCCAAAAGCAACAACTGGCTGGTGTTTTAGAGGTAGGGCAGGATATTATCAGCGGTGTTAATACTGAAAAAATGCAAAAACTGGAAAAATTATCATCTAAACTTAAGACAAGTGCTAAAATTTTGGACGAAAGTTACTTATATTGTGAGTTTTTTAGGATAATTGCTAAAATGCAATACGGAGAATGGAGTGAAGTTGCAAATATAGCTTATTCTTTGAGATCACTGGCCGATGATCTGGGTGATTTTGAAATTGTAATGTTTTTAGATCTTGTAATAGGAATGAATTATAAGGCTATAGGCAATTTTAAGAAGGCTAAGCTCATATATGAAGATGTGCTTAAAGTTGCCGCTGAAAAAAAATTGATGGGAGTTATGTTTTTAGGTTGGTATTTAATTGCAGATTTTGAAGTTGCTAATAAACGTAATGAAGAAGCTTTAAAATTAGTAAATAAAGTAAATATGATTCTGGAAAAAGATGATAAATACAGCAAGATAGCAGTGGTATCCTTTAAAACGCTTTTTGCGAGAATACTTCAATTAAATAATAAAACTTTAAGTGCCAAAAGCTGTGCTCAACAGGCAGTTTCATATTCTGATTCGGTTAGTTTGTCTTTTAGTAAGGTAAATGCTCTTATTTTGCTGGCAGAGTTAATTTTGAATTTGATAAGAAAAAGCGCAGAAGGTGAAGTCGCTGAAAATTATAAAGAAGAGCTTGATATTCTTGTTGATAATATAAATACTTTTATTCAGGAAATGGAAAATACCCATCTTTTGAATAAGTTAAAAATAGCTCTTACTTAGTAATAAAAACCTCCTTTATTTAATAAAGGAGGTTTTTATTTGATTATTAGTTTTTAAAATTTAAAACCCTGCGTTTGCGATTTTTGCTTTCATAATATTATTTTGAAGACCGTTTGCCAGATCGGCTCTACCGCTTTTTTCGTAAATTTTAGCCATTGATTCAAGGAATTGCATGCTGTTTATATTTGCTTTTGCCTGTGCAATGTCATTTTGAGTGATTTTTTTAGAAGCAGATCTTCTTGTTTTAATAGGTTTTGATTTTAAAGCAATTCCTGCCGGAGCTTTAGTAGGTCTGTTTATAGCTCTTGACATGCCGGTCTTCGGGTTGGATTGGCTTGTTTGATATTCTTTAATTCCATAATTTTTAATAGAGCTTACGCCTGTATTACGTGCGATTGAAGTGCTTGGTTTTGCTCCCAATCCTTTGCCGATAATGCCTTGATTTTTAGTTAAACCTTTATGTAGAGCAATTTCTCTTTCTTTAAGGTTAAGGTTATCATTAAGGGCAATTTTAACTTTTTTGTCTTTCCCTGCCATTGATTTAACGCCAATCGCAAGAAGAACCATCATCATTGCAAAGCTCACCAACCAGCCGGCATTTTGTTTGTTAGCAATATCTTTTATTGCAAATCCACTCGCAGTTGAAGTTGTTGGGTCTAAAGTCAATTCTTCTTCTTCACTTATAACAGGCTTATAAGTATTTATAGGCTTGTTTAATGTAAGAGTTTCTTTACTTATAGCACTTAAAGGCAAGAAAGAATTGTTCACTGAAATATTACTTTGAGCAATATTTTTACCTTTTAGTAATACTTTGATATGGTTTTTAGATACAGGTTGGAAAATTACATGGTCTATATTTTTAACATCTTTATAGATAGTGTTTAAAGCTTCTGAAGCCTTCACTCCTTTAAGGTCGAGAACCATATAATTGTTAGATTTTATTTGTTTTTTTACTGAGATATTCTTATCTGATTCAAGAGTTATCTGATAAGAACCACTAGTTGAAGGACTTATTTGTACACCGGATAAAGTTGCAATGTTTTGAGCAGCATTTGCGCTTGAAAAAGACATCGCAGCAACAATGCATACGGCTGCTAATGAATTTTTAATACAATTTTTTCTAGCCAATTTATTCACTCCTAACCCCTATATTCCCCGTTAGCTCTTTTAAATCTCTTTTTAATTTTATAGCTTTTGTCAGCCACAAAATAAGAATAACCTCAAATTTTTTCACTAACATCGACCAAAAGGTGTAGGGACTGCAAGAATTGACCACTAGGTCTAGACCGCCATAGACTTCTTTTTGAGTTTTTACATGAAATTTAAAGAAAAGTTAAAATAGTGGAAATTGCTTTTTAAATTTTTTGCTTTTTAATTAATTTATTGGTAAACTTTTTGCAGGTAGCAATGTTTAGTAACTAGAGCTATTTAAAGACCTTTTTGTTAGGTTTATAAATAAACATCTTAATATTAATGTTTATTTATTTTCTTAATAGGGAATAATACAAAAAAGGATTTTAAGATTGAGGACATAAAAATGTCTTTTGCCAAGGATGACTTAACAGTTGCAAGCGTTTCGGGCTTGAAAAGAACTGACATAGTTCGATTTGAAAACAATAAATATTTTAAACATACTTCAGATCCTATTGTTAAAGAACAAAAGACTGAAGAATTTGTGTTATCAGAAAATTTTGATGAGCAAGAAGAGTCTAATCGTATTAAGCTTGAAAAACTTCAAAAAGACTATAATAGTGAGGAAGTTAAACTTTCTAACTTTAAAGAAATAAATTCAATTTTAAATAAAACCGAAGAGCTGGTAGCTTTTTCTTCCAGTGCTTTTTTAGCAGAAGAAGATAAAAGTAAAATTGCTTCAGAAATAGCTCAAAATTTAAAAGATGTTGATTCTATTCTTGAACAGGCTGATTTTAACGGACAAAAGTTATTTGAAGAAGAATCTAAAGAATTATCAGTTGTTAAAGAACAAATAGATCCAAAGTTGCTAGAAAATATAGAAAATTTTTCTGAAAAAATACAAGAATCAAAAAAATATATTTCAGAAAGACAACAAGAATTAGAATATAAGAAGTATAATATTGTTGAGGAAGTTACAAGCAGAGTTGAATTGGCTAATTCAGTTGATACTCTTGACTATGCAATAACAGAAGAGGGTCGGTTTGAACAATTGAAAGATGAGATTAAAGAAAATTTTAAAATTAACCCCTCTAAAAAAATAAAAGTTCAAATTACATCGTTAAATAAGGATATGATCCTTGCGATGCTTAGCTTAAGAGTATAAGAAGGTGTATTAAATGGGCTTAGATGGTCTTTCAGTTGCAAATTTAGGTTTATTTAGACCTACAACTCCTGCCGAAATGGCAAATCAGGCTGAGCAATCATCTCAAGCACAGGCTGAAATTGTTATAAAAAAAGTTGCAAAAACAGAGACTGATGAAGTAGCAACAGAAGAGCAAAAAGCTGACGAAAAATCTAATTATGAAGGCAGAGATGACGAAGACAAAGATCAAGAAGATAAAGAACAAGAAGAGATGTTCTTGCAAGAACATCTTGGTATCAAAAAATTTAAAGTTAAATTTAATCAATCTGTAGATATGGTTGAATTGATTGACCGTTCCAGTGGATTGGTGATAGAGACCATAACCCCTGCCGATCTTATAAATTTGATTTCAAAATCAAAAAATCCTTCAGGAATATTGGTAGATCGAGAAATATAGAAATACATCGTTTAAAGTATAAAGATAAATCTAAAACGAGCGACATAATAAATATATATAGTTATAAAATCATTTTTTGAGGTTAACTAATGAATCCATATGCAAAACAGTATCAACAACAATATTTGCAAAATCAAGTACAAACAGCAAGCCCTGAAAAGCTTCTTATTATGCTTTATGATGGAGCTATTCAATTTGTAAACAAAGCCAAACTTGCTATGGCTGCTAAAAATATTGAAGAAATTCATAATAATATAATTGGCGCTCAAAGGATTATTTCCGAGTTCATGAACACCCTTGATGTTGAAGGTGGTGGTGAGCTTGGGCAAAATTTATTTAGCCTTTATGAATATTTACACCATCAATTGGTTCAGGCTAATATACAAAAAGATGAAGCTATGCTGTCAGAAGTTTTAGAGCATTTAAAAGATTTGCGAAATACTTGGGATCAGGCAATAAAGATTGCTGCTAAAGAAAAAGCCGAAATGGAAGAAGATTCTGAATATGCAGAAACTACTACTGTAAGAACAGCATAATGAATATTTTTGACGAATTAAAAAATAAATTATCTGAAATTCACTCCAAAGCTTTAGAAATGGAAAAAGCTTTGGAGTCTGATGATTTTAATAAAATTCCGATATTGCTTGAAGAAAAAGAAAAAATGATAAAGGTTTTTAATGAAACATCTGAAAAGGTTCAATTGACTCAAGAAGAGTTTCAACAGTTAAAACAATTTTCCGCTAAAATAAAAGATTTAGATTCTAAAAATATTAAAAATATTGAAAGCGTAAGGTCTGAAATATCATCAAAATTATCTAATGTGGCAAAGTCTAAAAAATTCATGTCTTCGTATAAAATAACAAGAGAAAACACTCCAAAATTGTTTGATACGAGTGAATAAAAATTAAAAGTAGCTTTTTTAAACTTTTTGAGCATTATAAACTTAAATATACCGATATTAAAATGTAATTAGGAAAATAAAACAATTTTGCAAGTCGGTATGCGTAAGTAGAGAGCGATGTTTTCAGAAAATGCGACTGTGATTTTCCTGAAAACTAACTTATTTGGGTATAATAATAAATTTTATGAATCAATCATTATCTGAAAAAAGCTATGAAGAAGCTATAAATTTATTAACGTCTCAGGGCAAGTTTTATATAAAACTTGGATTAGAACGTGTATCAAAAGTATTGAGTTTTTTAGGAAACCCTCAAGAATCTTTGAAAGTTGTTCATGTGGCGGGAACAAACGGAAAAGGCTCTACCTGTGCACTTTTAGAATCTGCATTAAGAGCAAATGGTTATAAAACAGGGCTTTATACAAGCCCACATTTGATCGATTATACTGAAAGAATAAAAATAAATGGTATTGATATTGATCAAAAGGATTTTGCCGGATTACTTTTTAAAATTGTTGAGATTTCGGATAAACAAAAAATACATCTCACAGAATTTGAAATTTTAACAGTCATGGCTTTTTTATATTTTCAAGAGCAAAAAGTTGATGTTGTTATCTTAGAAACAGGTTTGGGTGGTAGATTAGATGCTACAAATGTTGTTAAAAAACCTTTAGTAAGTGTAATTACCTCTATTGACTTTGATCATGTAGATAGGCTGGGAGATACCATTGAAAAAATTGCAATTGAAAAAAGTGGAATTATAAAGCCTAATACTCATGTGATAAGTCTTGATGATAATAAAGGGATTGACACTATAAAGAAAATTGTGCAAGAAAAAAAAGCTCATTTTAGCTCTGTTGTTAAGTTCCCTTGTTTGATAGACAAAAATCAAAATCTTTATGAGTTTAAAGACTTTCAATTTAAAATGCCACTTTTAGGGCTTTGGCAAAAATATAATCTTGGGCTTGTTTTTAAAACGCTTGAAATATTAAATATAAAAGACTTTAAACTAAATAAGAATAATATAATTAAAGGCGTTGAAAATACAAAATGGCAAGGTCGAATGCAATTTTTCCCGGAATTTAACTTAATAATAGATGGAGCACACAATGTTTCATCAGCAAAATTATTAAAACAAAGTCTTGATTTATATTTTCCTAATAAAAAACGATTATGGCTTTATGGATCTTTAAAATCAAAAAATTATAAACTAATAATAAAAGAACTTTTCAATGATGGTGATACTGTTTTTTGTACAAAAAGCTCGTTTGTGAGTGCTGAAAATCCGAGAATTTTAAAAGAAGTTATACTTTCAAATTTTAATAATTGTAATGTTACGGAGTGCGAAAGCATCAAGAAGTATGTAAATAATTTTTATACAAAAAGCAATGGTGATTCTGTGAGAATAATAGCAGGCTCTTTGTATCTTGCAGGTGAAGCACTAAGTCTGTTGGGCAATAAGACCCCTTAGTGGGTAATGGAAATTACGCCCAACTGGCGGATTTTTCTTAAATCGTATATCTATTTTACTAATATGGTGATAGACTACAGAAGTAATTTGTTAACAAACAAGATGTAATCTTTTGTTTAAATTATATTGGTAGTTATAGGAACATGATTTAGGAGAGATTAATATGGCTAGTTCTAGTACAGCAATAGTTAATGTGGTTATTGTAGAAGATTATAAACTTACAAGAGTAGGTTTAAGATCTTCGTTAAATGAATTTGATGGTATTAGTGTAGTAGGGGAGGCTGAAAACGGAGAAAAAGGTCTTCAAATTATTCAAGAGAAAAAACCAAACGTAGTTTTGATGGATCTTGGATTGCCTGGAATCAACGGCATTGAAGCTACACAACAAGTAAAATCTTTTGATGAGAATATAAAAATCATTATATTAACTTCACATGAAAGAGAAGAAGAAGTTTTAGCATCACTGGGTTCAGGCGCAAATGCTTATTGTCTTAAAGATATTGATCCAAATACACTTGTAAATGTAATTAAAACCGTTGCAGAAGGCGCAGCATGGTTAGATCCTGCAATTGCTAAAATTGCTCTCAACTTATTTCCGAAACCGGAATCAACAAGGCTTTTAAATTCTTCCGAAGCTCCTGATGCAAGAGCGCAATTAACCGAAAGAGAATTAGAAGTTCTTAGACTCCTTGTAAAAGGAAAAAGTAATACTGAAATAGCTAAAGAGCTTATCGTAAGTGTTCATACAGCAAAAGCTCATGTTTGCAGCATTTTACAAAAATTATGCGTTGATGATAGAGTTCAAGCTGCTGTTAAGGCAATTAAAGAAAATATAATCTAGAAGTAGTCCCAAAAATCCAAAAATTTAATTTTGAGGATTTTGAGATTACGACTTTTCGGCTTTTTGATACTAGCCGATGAAAAATAGAATATTTTAAAATCCCGCTTAGTATTAAGCGGGATTTTAATTTGGTTTAAAAATAAATTAATCCAGATAGAAAATAGTAACGACTTTGTGGGTTTCTTCCGCATAAGCAGTAGCCTTGTGTAAAGTACTACTTGTATGTGAAAGGAAGCAAATGAGTTGTTGACAATCGTCGATTATTTCTCTATTACAAATACGACTGGCGTCTGCTAAAGTCATCATTGCTCTATCGGGATGTTCAATAATATTAGGAACTCCAATTAGTTGATTTTGAATGTCAGAAGGTTGTTGACCAATTGTCTGTGGCAATATTACTTTTAATTTTTCAGGATTGGCTTTCATGCCTCCTCTAATTGCTGCTGCATTGGTACCACTTGAACCACCACTTGTTATAATTGTATTTCCTGCATTTGCAAGGGCAAATGATAAAGTTTCAATAATTTGTTGATGTGTGATGGGTAAATTTCTACTGCCGATAATAGCTATTCTTTTTGCTGCTTTTTGTATTGTCGCAAGCTCATGTGCCAGTTGATCTTGTGCATCCGGTGAATCATCTGCCGTATCCATATCATCTAGCGGAACCATTATCGAGTGTTTTTCTTTTTCGTCTGACATTCCAGTTTCCTACCTATAATCTCAAGACTAAACTACTACTTTTAAATTTTAATATTTGAAACAACTTGAAATAACTTTGTCAGTTATTCGTATTTCTAATTTATTATATAAAATAATACCACTAAATAAAGAATTGGCGAAATTTTTATAAAAATGAGTAACATTTTAGAAGGTTTAAATAAAAATCAACAAAGTGCAGTTACTTGCACAGAAGGTCCTTTACTTGTGCTGGCAGGTGCAGGTAGTGGAAAAACAAGAGTTTTAATCAATCGAATTGCATATATGATTGAACAAGGCGTAAAACCCTATCAAATACTTGCTGTAACATTTACAAATAAAGCAGCAGGTGAAATGAAATCAAGGCTTGAAAAAATATTCGGGGAAGACCTTGTAAAAGATATTTGGGTAGGAACTTTTCACAGCATTTGCGGGCGTTTGCTTCGTTATGATATTGAAAAATACAAAACAGAAGAAGGTCATAGTTGGAAGAAAAATTTTGTAATATTTGATCAAAACGATAGTTTAAGTTTAATAAAACAAATTTTAAAAGCCGAAAATATGGATGATAAGGTCTATCCTCCTAAAATGGTTCAATCGGCTATAAGCATGGCAAAAAACAAAATGCAAAACGCATATCAATTTGCCACACGTGCAAAAGATTATAGATCTGAGCGCATTTCTCATGTTTTTAATCTTTATGAAAAATCTCTTGCAACTAATAATGCTCTTGATTTTGACGATTTACTTTTAATGACTGTTAATTTACTTTCAACTTGTCCTGAAGTGGTCAATAAATATCATTCTAAATTTAAACACATTCTGGTTGATGAGTTTCAGGATACCAACGTAACTCAGTATAATTTGATTAATGCGCTATATACGGCAAATAATCCTCAAGCTGAACTTAAAAAAAGAAGTTTATGTGTTGTCGGCGATGTGGATCAATCTATATATAGTTGGCGTGGAGCTGATTATCGTATTATTCTTAATTTTCAAAAAGACTTTAAAAATGCCAATTTAATAAAATTGGAGCAGAATTATCGTTCAACTGAGACTATTTTAGAAGCAGCAAATTATATAATATCTAATAATTCAGAGCGTGTAAGTAAAAACCTTTACTCTAATAAAGGTAAAGGGGAAAAAATAACATGCTATGAAGCGCATGATGAGGCAGAAGAGGCTAATTTTATTGCAGGCACAATTCAAAAAGAAAGTCTTAGTAGGGTAGATTATGGTAAATATGCTGTTTTATATAGAACCAACGCACAAAGTAGGGCTATAGAAGAAGCTTTTATGTCTAAAGGAATTCCGTATCGAATGGTAGGAGGTATGAAATTCTATGAGAGAAAAGAAATCAAGGATATAGTTGCTTATTTGAAACTTATTTATAATCCTAGTGACTCTCAAAGTTTGAAGCGGGTTATAAATGTCCCAAAACGCTCAATAGGCGCCACTACTGTCAAAAAATTAGAGGCTATAGCTCATGAATATTCTATATCTATGTATTCTGTTGTTGAAAATATTGATTCATATGATGAATTTTCTCCGAGGGTGCGAAATTCGCTAAAAAACTTTGTAAATATTTTAAATAAAGCTTCAAATAGGTTTAAAGAATTAACCCTTAGTGAATTTATAGCCGAATTGATTGAGGATACAGGTTATGTCGATGAACTAAAAGAAGAAGGAACAGACGAAGCAGAAAGTCGTATAGAAAACCTACAGGAATTTATTACCGTAGCTCGAGAATTTGAGGAAATGGAAACAGAAAATGAATTGGGAGAGTTTTTAGCTCAAGTAGCTTTGGTAAGTGATATAGATGAATATAATGAAGGTTTTGAAAGTGTCACTCTTATGACATTGCATGCTGCTAAGGGGCTTGAATTTCCTAAAGTGTTCTTGGCAGGATTAGAAGAAGGACTTTTCCCCCATTCCAGATCTTTGAATAAAAACTCTGAAATGGAAGAAGAACGTCGTTTAATGTACGTGGGAGTTACAAGAGCAGAAGAAGTTTTACGTATTTCTTACGCTTCCAGAAGACGTATTTGGGGAGATTATAAGTATTTTACTCCGAGTCGATTTATTGAGGAAATTCCACTGGGGCTTTTAGAAACGAATAAATCAAGAGCAGGTTTTAGCGGAAAATCTTCAGGTGGAACGTTTAAAGCGGCAATTGAAAAATTAAGCTCAAGAAAAAGTGATGAAATCCCCGGTGCTTCGGGCTCTTTTGGCAAAAACTTTAAAGCTCCTTCTGTGAATAGTTTATCTTCAAGTTCTTCTTCGTCAGGTTTATCAAGTAGTTTTGGAAAAAACTTTGTAGCTCCCGTTAAAAGATCTTTATCAAGTCCTAGTCCTATCATTAAGGTTGAAAAAACAGAAGTTAGAAGAGAAATTAGGCAAGAAAAAAAGGTTGAACCTGTCAAAAAAATAGAAAAAAAAGTAGAAACGAATAGATTTGAAATACCTGAAGAAGCAAGAAAAAAAGTTGAAGAGCTTAAGAAGCAATCTACAAGTCAATTGGCTTTGTTTGCTACATCAGAAGAAAAGCCGCAAAAAAACGAGGTTTCGACTACTTTAAAAGAAAAATTTAATGTCGGTGACAGAGTTTTTCATGAAAAATTCGGAATCGGAAAAATTGAAAAATTGGAAGAAATTTCAGGCTGTATTATGTATATGATCGATTTTGGCAAAGCAGGCAAAAAAGCTGTTGACGCTTCTTTTTCAAGGCTTAAGAAGTTTTAGACTTTGGTTTTATTTCTAACTCATATCCCAAAAAATCAAGAATTTGCTGAACTTTTTCAAATTTTATTGTTTTGTTACTCAACATTTTTGATAAACTTCCTATTTCAGCAACTTCAAGGTTATTTTCCTTCATGCGTTTAATCATTTTACGCATGGATAAACCTTGTTTTAATAATAATATTTGGATTTCTTCTTTTATATTTAACATAGTTCTAATTCTATTTCTTTAAGTTTTTTGTTTTTTAACTAGTTTTATCTCATAGCCTAAAATATCAGCAATAAGTTTGTATTCATTAACTTTTAATGATTCCCTTGTAAGTTTTTGCGCAAGGCTCCTCATTGTGTATTTTTTATTTGTTTTTTCACTCATTTTCTTTGCAATTTCAGTTATTGTTGAATTTTCCTGAAGTAAAAGCATTTTAATTTCTTTTCTAATAGACATTTTTTACAACCATTATGCTCATTTACACAATCATCTTGACATAATTGAGTATATAAGATAACATGATACTCAATTAAGAGTACTAGGTATTAAAAATAAGTATGTAATATGAAAAAATCTTAATAAAGGTGTTAAAAATGAGTAAAAAGAAAAAATTGAAAAAAATCTACGACGAAATGCAGTCCACAAATTTGGACGTTATTAGAGTTTTAGAATGTTTAATAATGCTGCTAGAATATCGCAGCCCTATTTGTACATTGCTGGAAATAGCCAAAAGAGACTCCACAAAAGTTTTTGACAAGATAGAAAAAAGCAGAAAAATCCTAAATTTATTTCCATAAGTGATGATTTAATACATTATTTTCAATCCCTCACCTGTCATGCTGATGAAGATCAGTATCTATTCAGCTAGCGGTTTTTACTTAACCTTGCAAAGATTTTAGAAGTTCGTTTATAGCATCTGTTAAAACATTTATTTCATCAATGCGATCTTTTGCTTGTTCGATAACTTCTTTAGGAGCGTTTTCAACAAACTTGGAGTTTTTCATTCTTCCTTCAAGTCCGCCTTTTTCTTTATTTAGCTTTTCCAGTTTTTTATTCTGTCTTTGGATTTCTTTTTCGATATCGATTAAACCCGCTAAAGGCACAATTATTTTGGAATTGCTTATAACAGCTGTAGCTGACTGAGAAGGAATTTTAGAAGGGTCTCCTTCTTTAATGTCTAGCTGTTCAACTCTTACCATTCTTGAGATATAAGGTTTCGCGGCTTCGAAAACTTCTTGTTCGTTTTCTTTGCACCACACTTGGGCTTTGATTTGAGTTGAAGCAGATATATTAAGAGTCTGTCTTAGGTTTCTAACTCCTCTTATAGCCTCGATTATCAAATTCATTTGACTTTCAGCTTTAGGGCTTGCCAAAGATTCTTCGAATACAGGATATTTTGCCAACATAATATAATTTTGGTCTTCTTTATAAGCATTACCCGGTATTAATTGCCATATTTCTTCTGTTATATGAGGCATTATAGGGTGTAGAAGTCTTAAAGTTCTTTCTAAAACATATCTTAAAACCCTTTGAGTATTGAGTTTTTGATCTTCATTGTTTAATTGAACTTTTGCAATCTCTACATACCAATCGCAATAAGTATTCCAGAAAAAGTCATACAAAATTGACGTAACTTCACCGATTCTGTAGTTTTCAATATTTTTATTGACCAAATCAGCAGTATTGTTTAGTTTGTGTAAAATCCATTTGTCTGCAACCGTTAACTTTGAAGCGTCTATTTCTTTATCATCGACACCTTCGAGGTTCATTAAAACAAATCTTGATGCGTTCCATATTTTGTTGGCAAAGTTTCTGCCGTATTCAAAACGTTCGTCGCTTATTTTAATATCTTGACCGCCGTACGTTACAAGACTTGTGAGAGTGAATCTAATGGCATCAGAACCGTATTTGTCGATAAGTTCAACAGGATCGATTGTATTACCTCGAGATTTGCTCATTTTTTGCCCGTGTTCGTCTCTGATTAATCCGTGAATAAACACAGTACTGAAAGGTGACTTGCCTGTAAATTCATATCCCATTGTTACCATTCTGGCAACCCAGAAGAAAATAATATCAAAACCTGTTACCAAAGTGGTTGTGGGGTAGAATTTTTGAAAATCCATGCTGTCTTTATCGGGCCAACCCATTGTAGAAAAAGGCCAAAGTCCTGAAGAAAACCAGGTATCGAGAACATCACTATCTTGTGTGTAATTTTCAGGATCAGGGTTTTCTGTAGCTACAACCATTTCACCTGTTTCGTTGTGATAATAAGCGGGAATTTGGTGTCCCCACCAGAGTTGACGGCTTATGCACCAGTCCCTTATATTTTCCATCCAATCAAGGTAGATTTTTGTCCATCTATCAGGAGTGAATCTTAATTCTTCGTTTTTGATAGCTTCAATTGCAGGTTCTGCAAGAGGTTTCATCTTTACAAACCATTGCTCTGAAAGATAAGGTTCAATAGTTGTGCTACAACGTTGACAATGTCCTACATTATGTTCATGATCGATCGTCCTTATCAGCTGTCCTTCTGAGTTTAGAAGTTCGACAATCTTATTTCTTGCTTCATCACGATCAGCACCTCTGACTTGATATGCAACATTATTGTTATCAAGCATTTTGCCCTTGTCATCCATTACCCATATAGGTTGTAAGTTATGACGTTTTCCAACTTCGTAATCGTTTGGATCATGAGCAGGCGTGATTTTTAAAGCCCCTGTTCCAAATTTCATATCTACGTATTCATCGGCAATAATAGGTATTTCACGCCCTGTCAAAGGTATACAAACCTTTTTGCCTATTAAATGCTTGTATTTATAATCAGCAGGGTTAACTGCGATTGCAACGTCTCCGAACATAGTCTCGGGTCTTGTTGTTGCAATTACAATAGCACCAAATTCGTCTTTTAGCGGGTAGCTTATTTCCCAAAGATGACCTTGTTCGGTTTTATATTCGGTTTCAATATCACTAATGGCTGACTCACAGCGAGGGCACCAATTTACGATATAAGCACCTTTGTAAATTAAACCTTTATTATAAAGATTTACAAAAACTTCTTTAACTGCTTTTGAGCAACCTTCATCAAGTGTGAATCTTTCTCTTGATCTATCGAAAGAAGCTCCCAGTCTTTTGAATTGGTTTAGGATTTGTCCTTTATGCTCATTAGCCCAATCCCATACAGTTTCTAAAAATTTTTCACGACCTAGGTCATGTCTTGTTTTACCTTCTTCTCTCAGTTTTTTTTCAACAACGTTTTGTGTGGCGATACCGGCATGGTCTGTGCCCGGTAGCCATAAAGTGGCATATCCTGACATTCTGTGGTATCTGACAAGGATATCTTGCAACGTTCCATCAAGGGCATGTCCCATATGAAGCACACCTGTAACGTTAGGAGGAGGGATAACCATGCTGTAAGGTTCAGCATCATTTTGAGAATCGGCTTTAAAACATCCGTTTTCTTCCCACATTTTATATATTTTATCTTCAGTACTTTGAGGATCGTAAGTTGTTGGTAAATTATTAGGATCGATTGCAACCATTTGTTTTACTCCGGTGTTATTTCTAATTTTAGCTATCTTTTATGTCCATAAGAATAGCATGAAAAGAGTTTTTTGTTTATTTTTAATAGTATAAACTTACTAAGCACTTGAAAAAATGGTTTTCTATAAAAAGTTAAAAATAAAACTCTTATTGGACATGAAAAAATGCTTTTGATAAACTTTGTTTAGAATTTTGTCATGTTTTATGTAAACTTTTTTTAAATTAGTGCTAAAAGAGTATCAATTTTTTTAATGCAGGGCGTTTAAATATAACAGATAGAACCCCAAAAGGCATGACGTAGATATGGGGTTGGAGGCTAAAATGGTAAGTATATCGCCATTACAGAACTATCAATATAATCTTATTGCGCAAAAGAATCAGGTTAATTTTAAAGGCTCTGATTCATGTGATTCGTTAGATATTCAAAAAGATCAATTGCAACAGAATAAAGCTCAAGTAAATGAGCTTAAAGAAATGGGTGAAGATGAAGGTTTACCAAAGCCTATCAGAACTTTAGCTACATTAGGAGCTGTTGTTTTTAGTGCAGTAGGTTCTTATGTTACTTACAAAGCTATGTTGCCTTTTGCCCTCCAAACACTTAAAAATTCAGCTGCTAAAATGAAAATAGCAGACGAGCTTTCCGGAGCTGCTAAAAAATTGGGTTCAATATCAATGAAAGGTCTTGCGAAATTAAAAACGCATGCAAAATCAGGATCTAAATTGGAACAAATGCTTTCTAAAATAGAGCAGGTGTCTCCTGCAAAAGCAAAAGAAAAAGCGGCTAAAGTAGCTACTGAAGTTTCAGCTTATGCGGTTGGAGCAGCAGCGGCATTTGATACCGTAGAAGATTGTACAGAACTTTTTGAAGATAAGGAGGCAGAATAATGAATGTAGGCCTTCAAAATACAAATGTAAATTTTAAAGGAAATGATCGCATTGAAAATGCTGTAAATGATTTGGTTGAAACAACAAAAGAAGTTAGTTCGGATGTAAAAAATGAACTTAGAGAAATCAGCAAAGATGCGGCTAAATTAAAAGCAATAAAAAACGATGTTTTAGAAAAAAGAGCCAAAGGGCATTTTGAAGGTGATGATATCATCGTAGCCGGTTCTGCAGCCACAGCTACAGCTGTTAAAGTTGCAAAAAGCGGATCAAATGTTTTTAAAGGTGGTTCGAGAATATTAAAAATCGGTGGTAAAGTTGCTCAAGAAGCTACTGAACAAGTGGTTAAAAACAAAAATTCCATTGAAAATTTGATTAAAAACACAGCAAGTAAATTTATGAGAATTAAAGGTCTTGGGTTTATAGGACGAGCTATGAAAAACCCTGCCGTTATGAAGTTTCTCTCTCCTTTTGCTGCTGGTGCCTCAGTATTTATCGTTGTGGGACATCTTTGTAATGTTGCCGGCATGAAATTAAGCCAGCTTGATACATAAGAAGTTCTTTAAAATATTAGAAAAATTAAAAAAGCTCTCAGTTTAAAGATCTGAGAGCTTTTTAGTTTTATATTTTTGATGAATTTAATATTTTAATCAGGTTTTTATCTTCAGTTTTTAAATGATTTAAAGCTTTATAATATTGTTTTTTTAATCCTTGTTCTTTAAAAAGCCTTATTTGAGTTAATTTTAAAGCTCTACTGTCGGGGAATTTTTCCAGTCCTTTTTTTGAGAATGTAGATGCATATCTATACATTTTTTTATCGGCAAAAATATTAGCCAGATCAATAAAATCTCTTTCTTTCACAGGCTCGAGCACAATTGCTTTTTCGAATTCATCTCGAGATTTATCATTATAACCCAAAGCTGAATAACACTGGCTTAAGTTATAATGATAGATAGACCTTAAAGGATCTAAAAGCGTAAGTTTTTTGAAATATCTTGAAGATTTAAGGTAGTTTCCTTGCTTGAATAAACAAAGACCTATCATATTTAATGTTTTAATATCGTTTTTGTTATAATCGATGGCTTTTTTTAAAAAAGGCATTGCTTTAATCGGTTGATCTTGAGCGATATAAATATTTGCAATTTTTCTAAAATAGTCAATTTTAGGAGTTATTTTCGAAGCTTTTTTGTAGTAATCTACTGCTTTTTCTGTATTGTTTTTGCATTCGTAAATTGTAGCTAAATAATATAAAAGCTGTTCATTTTTAGGGTTTTGTTTTTGAGCTGCTTCAAGGTGTCTTAAAGCTAAATCAATTTTGAATTGATTGGCAAAAATAATTCCTAAGTTATAATTTGCTTCAAATTTGTATTTGTCAAAACCTAGAACAGTTATAAAGTCATTTTTTGCTTTATTAAAATGACCTTGTCTGTGGTGGTTTAGAGCTTTATAATAAAAAGCTTTATAGTGATCGGGTTCTAGCTCTAAAGTTTTTTGAAGATAAGAAAGTTCTTTTTTGTAATTTCCCAATTTTGCATAAATCATAGCAAAGTTAAAATAAGCATCAGCATTTTGGGAGTCGAGTTTAATGGCTTTTTTTAAAGATTTTATAGCTTTTTTGTAATTATTGTTTTTGAACTCGACATTTGCGAGGTTATTATAGGCTGTCGAAAAATCTTTGTTTGCGTCAATTGCTTTTTTAAAATATTTTTCAGCTTTTGTGAGGTCATTTGTTTTTAAAAATTCAATGCCTCGTGCATTAAAATATTCAGCGGTGTATTTTTGTATCTTTAAATCTTGAGAATTTATTTGTTTGGTATTTTGAGAAATTTCTTTGAGTAATTCAAATCCCAGTATGTTGGATGGGTTTTTATCAAGAGTCAATTTTGCAAATTCTTCAGCTTTTTTATTATTATTAATTTCAAAATAGCTACGAGCTGTATTTAAAAGAGCTTCTTCGTTTTCAGGATTAATTTTTAAAGCGTAATCATAGTATTTCACTGCTTTTTCATATTTTTTAGCAACAAAAAAAGAATTGCCAAGGTCTATATAGTCTTGTTCTTGAGCATCTGTTTTTTGTTCTTTTATAAGTTCAGGATTTGATATTTTATAAGCAAGTTGAAATTCTTGCATTGCAATATTTTGCTTTCCTGACTCTTTATAAGCTATTGCTAAATAGTAGTGACCTTCAGCACTGTTAGGATTTAGCGAAATGAATTGTTTAAGAAGTTCTATAGCTTTTACATAGTTTTTTTCACTGATTAAATCTTGAGCCTTATATAATCCTGTATTGTTAAGTAAATCCAATGCATAACAAGGATTTGAGAATAAAAAAGCTGCAAAAGCTGCTATTGATAATTTTTTAATAGGAATCATTATATAAAATTAACTCGTTTTTGTCTTTAATATGATTATATAAGAATTTCGTTTCTTTGGCATCTTTTTGCACTTTATAAAAACTTTTTTGAGTTTGTTTGGTTATAATTGTGCTTCAACTTGAAAAGGCGTTTTTTCGACGTTATTATTTTTGTCTAAAATGCCTCTTTTAAGCTCAGAAAAAGAACCTTTTTGTGAATTAAATGCTTTTTTTAAGAAATCATATGCAATTTTAGGATCACAAGTTTCTCCGCAAGTGAATAAGTCAACCGCTGCATAGCCAAGTTCAGGCCAGGTATGTATAGCCAGGTGAGATTCGGCAATGATTACAACTCCACTAACGCCGTGAGGATTAAACATATGAAAACAAGATTCTACAATAGTTGCACCACAGTTGATAGCCGCTTCTTTCATTTTTTGTTCAATAAGAGATACATTATTTAAAATATTAGGGTCACAATCAAAAAACTCGGCTAAAATATGGTGACCCAGGTATGATGTCTCTTTTATAGGATATTGTGCATTATTCAATGTTTTAAATATCTCCCTAACTAATAGCTTTTATCAGTATAATTATCAAGGTTAAAAATCAAGATTCACTTAGTCTAGTAAAGAATAGCATAGAAAATTTTTATGTAAAATAAAAAAGTATTAAATAACTTTAATTTTCTTATTATAAGTGTAATAAGAAAATAGATAATATTGGGATAAAAGTTTTTGTGAGAGTTTTAGCAGTTATTGCAATATGGCAATAACGATTAGTTTACTATAATTTATAATTGCGAATATGCAATACCATGAACTTTTGGCAAAATTTATCAGAAATTCCAGAGAAAAAACAGGACTTTCTCTAAATTCTTTTTCTTATAAAAACGGGATTGAACCCTCTACTTTAAGTCGCATTGAAAATGGAAAACTTGAAGTGAAAATGTCTACATTAACAAAAATAGCTAAGGGATTTGAATTAAAACCGTCTGAATTTTTAAATAAATTTGAAGAGGATTTGCCTTCAAATATTACTTATTAATTCGATTTATTTTGATTTAAAACAAAAAAAAGATGCAAAATTTCGCATCTTTTTTATTTAAAAATTTTTTTAAATTTACTTGCTGATAGCTTCGTTAATATCTGTGACTAAAGTATCAGGGTCAATCCCGTGAACTTTAGCTCCTGCTTCAAGATTTTCGAATCTTGCTGCTGCACAGCCAATACATCCTAATCCGTATTTTGCAAATACTTCCAAAGATTCAGGATATTGCTGAACTACGTCGATAATACTCATTTCTTTAGTTACTTTATTTTCTGACATTTTTTTCCCTTTCGTTTTATAAAAATATTTTGTTGATTTTAACTAAATTATTATTATATTTAATTATACCAGTATTAAACAATATGAAAAGAGCTAATGACGCAATATGTTTTTAAAAAAGTTTTTCAAGGTTTATAACACCCCTGTGGGGCTTGTTTCATTAGGATTAAGAAAAAGACAAAATAACAAAACAATGTCTCAGATTGTATCTGAAAATCTGTTGAATAAGTTTAAGCGGGTGGATTATTCTATTGATCAGATTCTTCGTTGTTCTCAAGAATTTTTTTAAAATCAGAAGGTTTTACATCCTGTATAAAATTTTTAAATTCCTTAGCTTCTTCTTCATCTTTTTGTTGATCTGTAGAAATAGTGCCATTTGCCACTACATTAGAGGTTACAAAAATTTTAGATTTTGTTCTAATAGCCACTGCTATTGCATCAGAAGGTCTTGAATCTATTATTATTTCGTTATCTTCGTCATCAACAACACAAATATTTGCATAATACGTTTCTTCACTGACATCATGGATTTCGATTCTATCAATTTTACGATCCATTGATTCGATTATATTGCAGATAAGGTCGTGAGTCATTGGTCTTGCAACTTTTATATTTTCCATTTTTCTTATTATAGCGCTGGCTTCGGCTGATCCTATCCATATAGGAAGAGCTTTGCGATTTTCTTTATCATTTAATACGACAATGGGAGAACCGGTTCTGGTGTCTAGAGCTATTCCCATTACTTGCATTTCGATCATTTTATTTCCTTTAAAAAATATTTCTTTTTTACAATATCTATAAACAGTATAGCAGATAATTGTATTTCAGCAGAAGAATTTTTAAAAAGTAACTGGTAATTTCCTTTTTATAGTAAAAAAAGAAGGGCGTTCACACCCTTCTTTTTTATTATTCTTAGAGTTCTGGCTTATTTTTGTTCTAAAACAGCTTGTGCAGCTGCAAGTCTTGCTACAGGAACTCTAAATGGTGAACAACTTACATAGTTAAGTCCAATTGAATGGCAGAACTTAACACTTTCAGGATCACCACCGTGTTCTCCGCAAATACCAAGCTTGATATGTTCTCTTACTGATTGTCCTTTGTTGATGGCTATTTTCATCAACTGACCAACACCTTCTTGGTCAAGTGTTTGGAATGGATTTTCAGGTAAGATTTTTTGTTCAACATAGTTGTTTAAGAATTTACCTTCAGCATCATCACGACTGAATCCAAAGGTCATTTGAGTTAAGTCGTTTGTACCGAAACTAAAGAACTCCGCATATTCAGCAACTTGATCGGCAGTTAAAGCCGCTCTTGGAATCTCAATCATAGTACCGAATTGGTAATCAACTTGTACCGATTTTTCTTCCATAACTTTTTGAGCAACTTCTTCCAGTTGAGTTCTAGCTGTTTTAAGCTCGTTTACGTGTCCGATAAGAGGAATCATAATTTCCGGTTTAACTTCTAGTCCTTCTTTTTTAAGATCACAAGCAGCTTCAAAAATGGCTCTTACTTGCATTTCGTTAATTTCAGGATATGTTAAACCTAGTCTACAGCCTCTTAAGCCCATCATTGGGTTTGCTTCGCTAAGTTCTTCAACTGTATGCAAAAGAGATTCTTTTTCAGAAGCGTTTTTTCCTTGAGCTTTTAGTGTTGCAACTTCAGCGATTAAATCTTCTTTACTTGGTAAGAACTCGTGAAGAGGAGGATCTAAAAGACGAATGGTCATTGGTAAGCCGTTAAGGGCTTTGAACATACCTTTAAAGTCTTGATATTGCATTGGAAGAAGTTTTTCTAATGCTTCTTTTCTTGCTTCTTTAGTACCCGCAACGATCATTTGCTGAACAACAGGCAGTCTGTCTTGTTCCATGAACATATGCTCTGTGCGGCATAGTCCAACACCTTTAGCTCCTAATTCAACTGCTTTTTCAACATCGTTTGGAGTATCAGCGTTTGCTCTTACAACAAGTGTTTTGATTTCATCAGCCCAGGCAAGAAGTTTTCCAAAGTCGCTGCCTAGTTTAGGTTCGATTGTAGCGATTTCACCTTCAAAAATTTCACCTGTACCACCGTCTAAAGAAATTACATCGTTTTTCTTATAAACTTTTCCATCAGGTGTTGTAAGAGTTTCGCCTGATAGATCAATTTTTACTGTTTCACAACCTGCTACGCAAGGTTTACCCATTCCTCTTGCTACAACAGCTGCGTGACTTGTCATTCCACCTCTTGATGTTAATACACCTTGAGCAGGAATCATGCCGTGAATGTCATCAGGGCAAGTTTCGATTCTAACAAGAATGATTTTTTCACCTGCTTCACCGCGTTCAGCAGCTTCTGTCGGATCAAATACAATTTTACCGACGGCAGCTCCGGGAGATGCATTTAAGCCTGTTGCAACTACCAATCCTGATTTTTTAGCTTCAACATCGAAACTTGGAAGAAGTAGTTGATAAAGTTGTGCAGGATCTACCAATTGAACGGCTTTTTCTTTAGAAGTAATACCTTCGTCAGCAAGATCTACAGCAATTTTTAAAGCTGCTTGAGCTGTTCTTTTACCGCTTCTTGTTTGAAGGATATATAATTTACCTTTTTCAATGGTAAATTCCATATCTTGAATATCTTGATAATGACGCTCTAATCTTTGAGCTATCTCAACATATTGTTTATAAAGATCAGGCATTTCAACTGCAAGTTCAGAAATTGGTTTTGGTGTTCTAATACCTGCTACAACGTCTTCACCTTGTGCGTTTGTTAAGTATTCGCCGTAAAATTCGTTAGTTCCGTCACTGGGGTTTCTTGTAAATGAAACGCCTGTAGCTGAGTCATTACCCATGTTTCCGAATACCATTGTTTGAACGTTTACAGCTGTACCGTATCTATGATCAATTTTATAGTGATTTCTATATGCAATCGCTCTAGGGATGTTCCAAGATTTAAATACTGCCTCAATAGCCAATTCTAACTGCGTTAGAGGATCTTGAGGGAAGTCTTTTCCTGTTTTTTCTTTGATTAAGTCTTTATATAAATCGATTGTTTTTTTCAAACCTTCGATACTTACTTCTGTATCAAGACTTACGCCTTCTTCTTCTTTGATTTTATCAAGAATGTTTTCAAAAAGACCTCTATCGATGTCTAGAACAACACTACCAAACATTGTTAAGAATCTACGGTAGCTGTCATAAGCGAATCTTTCATTTTGAGTTAATTCAAGTAAGCCTTGAAGAGTTTCATCATTAAGACCCAGGTTAAGAACAGTTTCCATCATTCCCGGCATGCTTAGTCTTGCGCCTGATCTTACAGAAAGTAATAATGGATTTTTTGCATCACCAAAAGCTTTACCTGTTTCTTTTTCAACTTCTTTAAGTGCTTTTTTAATATCATCCATAAGATTTTTTGGCATTTTGTTGCCGTTGTCAATATATTCCATACAGGTTTCAGTTGTTATAGTTAAACCTTGAGGAACAGGAAGACCCGCATTTGTCATTTCTGCCAGGTTAGCACCTTTTCCACCAAGCAGATTTCTCATACTTGCATCGCCTTCTTTAAAGAGCCAAACTCTTTTTTGTGTCATAATTATCTCCTTCATAAGTACAACAAAGACTTTTTAGTGTCTTTATATCACATTATTCCCTTAAACATTGATCTTTTAAAAACATAAATTTTATAACACAAACAACGCTTATGTACAAACAAAATTGCTTTGCTATAAACGTAATATTGTAATGCTTTAACGACCCATCTGTTTTTTAAGTTCGTGAATTTTTTTTATTTCTTCATTGTTTAAAAGATTTGTGTTTCCTAAAACTTTGGACCATAAATAAACTTCGGCATAATATTCTAACGTTTCAAGCTTATAATAAGCGTCTGAAAGGTTTTTGCCTACAACGCTGACACCGTGGTTAGCCATTAAAACAGCTTCACTGTTTTTTAGTGCTTCTGCCACTTTATTTGCCAATTTATCAGATGAGGGCATTTCGTAACTTATTAGAGGAACTTCACCCAGTGCAAAAACATTTTCAGCTAATATGGGAGCGTCCAAAGGAATTCCCGCAACCGCAAAAGCAGAGCTTTTAGGTGCATGGCAATGAATAATGGCTTTTATCTCGGGGCGGTTTTTGTAAATACCGATATGCATATTTTTTTCAGAGGTGGGTTTTTTATTACCTTCTGAAATATTACCATCTATATCTATTATAACTATATCTTCGGGTTCTAATTCACCAAGATTTAAGCCTGAAGGGGTTAATAATATTTTATCTTCAATTCGAGCACTTATATTTCCTGAATGTCCCGGGGAAAACCCTTTTTCATAAAGGCGTTTGCCGATTGAACAAATATTTGATCTTAAAGTTTCAATATTATTCATTGTTAAATCCATTAATTATTAACTACTAAAAGTGGGATAAAAAGTTTATCCCACGAATAAGTATTATTTTCAAGGTTATTCTTTGATTATCATAACGTTTTGATGGTTTTTTTTGAGCCTGTTAGCGTAAGAATTGGCTCTTTGAAGCGTGTCAAAAGACCCCACTTGCAGTGTATAAGTTCCATTTACTTTTCTTACAAATGGTGTAACACCGTAGCCTTGACCAACCAGTGCATTTGATGCTTGTTTGGCTTGTGCAGGAGTTGAATATCTGCCCATTAACACTTTAAGTTTAGCCTGTGGTTGGTTTGGGCTTATTCGATTTCTTAAGTGCAACTGTGGGGCATTTGGATTTTGTCGTATAACTTTTTGCTGTGCCGGTGGTTTTGGTCTTGGCACTGCTTGTGGTTTTGTTGTTTTTGCTGTTAATGATGGAGTAACTTTAGGAGGTTTTTTAGCCTCTTTATCTTTATTATCATCTTTTTTGTCGTCATCTAAATCTTTGTCTTTTTGTTTGTTTTTATTCTTATCGTCGTTATCATCTTTGTCTTTTTTTGTTTTATTTTCTTTTTTATCGTCATCATCTTCATTTGATAGATAACTTGAAGGGTTATCGTCTTGCATTTCTATTAATTTTAATCTTGAGTCAATTCGCCCTTTGAAGTCATCACTGGTCATTGAAGGAATTTGGTCTTTTTCGCTTATAACCGGAATGTCAATTTTAGGCGTAAGAGCTGAAGCCAGCCAGGTGAAAAATAGCAATACAACTACAAAAGTGCTAAAAAATACGAAAAGTAGTCTTCTATTTCGATTTACTCTTTTTCTTTTTTTATAGGCTAAATAATCAACGTTATTTTTTATTTTCATAAACTCAGTTAACTCCTCGGACCTTGCAAGTTGCGTCCAATATTTGCTCACATTCTGAGCAGTAATTATCAATAATATTTTGAGCTATTTCGTTAGCATTTTTCAATTGCATATCTGTTTCTAATCCTGCTGCCCTAACGGGTGCCTCCTTTGAATCGATATTTATTCCCAGGTGTATTAAAACAGAAGTAGGAGATTTTGTTGCGATTGAAACTGATAATTTTCCGCCGTTAAAAAATAAATCATCACCTTCTCTTATTATACAAGCATCTTTAGGTAAATATTTTAAGATGGTTTCCTTTGCTATGCAGACTAACAGTCTTTGACGTGCAACACCTTCCGGTAATGACATATTAAAGTGTTCGACAATAAAATTGATCATTTTTTTGCTGTAAATTGGGCTGTTATCTATAACATCAGAGATATCAACCATATTATCCAATTTAACTTCGCATTCACCAATAAAACCTACTATAGCATCGCCTAAAATATTAAAGTTTTTATATATCCAATGGGGGGCAAGTTCTTTGCCTGTATATTTAAGATCATTTTTAAGAAATTTTTGTTTCATTTTTTATAACTGCCTTTTTGTTAAAGATATTTTCTATAAGTTGAGTTTGATTATTTTCTTTTAACCCGTTTTTTAATCTTAAACAAGACTCACAAAATCCGCAATGATTTTTTGAATCAGAATAACAACTTCTAATCACTTCGAGTGGAACATTATGTTTGATGGCTAATTCGACTATTTCTTTTTTGCAATAATCTATTAAAGGAGCGATAACTTGAGGTTGTTTTTGTGTTGAAAAAATCATTAATTCGCTTGCTTTTTCAACAAAATCTTTTGTGTTATCAGAAAAAGTTGCAGCCTCTTCTTTATTTGCGCCTAAAATAATAAAAGAAAAATCATAACTATCCGCAAAACAAGCTGCAATATTCAAAAAAAGAGCGTTTCTATTAGGAATCCATACATTTTTTGCCGAATTTACAGTTATTTCTGAGTTTTTTAGATTTTCTATGCCTATTTTAGGTATTTGTTTAGAATTATTCACAAGGGCTGTTTGTGTTATTGCTTTCAGCCAAGGCAGTTCAATGACTTTATGTTCAACGTTATAATAATTTGCTATTTTTTTTGAGGCTTCTATTTCTTGTTTTGAAGCTTTTTGACCGTAATCAAAAGTGAGAGCCAGTTTAATATCTTGCTCTTTTTTTAAAATGGCAAGACTTACCACTGAATCTAAACCGCCTGAAAGTAAAATGATTGATTTTTTTTTACTGCTCATCGTTATTTTGTTCTTCTTCTGAATCTTGTATTTCTTCTAAAATAATATCTATTTCGTCTTTACACCAACCGGCTAAATTTTCTTTATGGTAAAGCTCTTTGATATAATCTTCGCCCATTACATTATATATAGCAATAACTGCACCTCTTGCCACATCCTCCTCTTGGTCTTCAAGCATTTTTTCAATTAAAGGCAGCACTTCTTCGTCATTTAGTTCAGAAAGGGCTTCAATAGCACCCAGTCTGATATATGGGGCTTCATCAATCAAGGCGTTTTTTAAAACCCTGATAGTTTTATTGTCATTTATTCCTATTTTTCCTATAGCTTCGATTACACGTTCTTTTAAAAATGTAAATTTATCTATAAGACCTTTTTTTGTTTCCAGAATGCTTACAAGTGGGTCTAAAGCTCTTATATCACCTAATTGTCCCAGTGCTTTTGCTGCTGATTCTCTTACATAAACAGATTTTTCGTCTTCATCTGAAACAACATCTATTAGAGGAGCTACAGCATAATTACTGCCTACTTTTCCGAGTGATTCGGCGCAATTGAGCCTTAGTTTGTAATTTTCGCCTTTTGAGTTTAAAACGTACAATAAGGGTAATACTGCTTTATTATCATTTATTCCCCCTAGAATTTTTGCAGCAAGGCATCTTACTTTAAGATATTCATCCTGTTTTTTTTCTGAATTTTTAAATTTTTCTTTCCAGATTAAAAGTTCAGAAAGAGCATCTATTGAATCAATAGAATTGTATTTTGCTGTTAGCCTTACAAGGTATAAAAGAATTTGAGGATCTGTTTCTTCTTGTAGGAAAAAATTTACAACCTCAATAAACTGATCTTTAGGGAATCCTTCGACGCTTCTTAAAAGATTCAGATGATCATTTGTTTCGAGACCTTTATTTATCTTAAATTCTTCAGCTAGTTGAAGCAGGCTTTCTTTTCTGTTTTCGTTCATATAGCAATCATTTTAGTGCACTAACAGTACTTATTTAATTACATAAAAATAATAATCTATCAAGTTTATAAGAATAAGTTATTGACAAAAATGAAAATTATTTTGCATTTGAATAATCGGTTAAAGGTAAGTCTACAGTAATTGGAGCATGGTCAGACAGAGGAGTTTTGAGATAATAGTTTAATTCGTATAATGTTCTGCCAAAATGCGGAGCTAAAGCTGAACTCGACGCTTTTTTATTACTTTTGTCGTAATATGCCTTAACAAATATCCAGTCAAGTTTATATTTTGCTAATCCGTAATGTTTTTGGAATATAAAAGTAGGTTTAAATTTAAAATAACCTTTATCGTTGGAATTTGCCAAAAATGTGCCTTTTCCGTTTATTGATCGTTCTTTATCACCCCTTGTATCAAAATAATAACCATCTTTGAATTTTGTGTTTTTAATAAGCTTGAAAAAACCGTGCTCGGGATTAGGAGCGAAAAAAGGGATGCTTAAAGAAGTTGGATTTCGAGTGCTTCTGATGAAGTTGACAAAATAAGAAGAGCTGTTGATTAAAAGTGCGTAAGGATTACCATCCAGCAAAATAGCTTTTCCTATGAAATGAACATCGGTTAATTTTTGTTTAATTGTTTTAGTTACTGAAATCGAGCTTCCATCTTTCATTGTGGTATTAAAATCACCGGCAAGAATTATCGGATTCTTTTTTTCTTTTAGTTTGTTTAATAAAAATTCTAGTTGTTTTTTTCTGTTTTTAGGCTCGGTTCTGTTTTCTATGTGGGTAGAAACAACAGTGACGGGAGTGTTGAGGTTTGGGATTTTTATATCTGCGACAAGAGCAATTCTTCCACCTACTCTTATTTCCCTTAATACTCCTTCTTTTAGGATTTTTTTAGCTGAAGTTCTTCTTATTTCTTCTAAAAAAGAAATTTTTTCTTTTTCACTATGGTACCAATCGTATACTTTTGGAAGTCTTATTATTTCGACATTCATGATAGGGAATTTGCTCAAAATAGCATTTCCGTGGAGTCCTTTATATCTTTCTTTGTCTATTTTTTTGATATTTAAAGTATCTTGCAAAAGATTTTCTTCTGACCAAAAATAATCTTCTAAGCCGAGATGACAAGGATCAACTTCAAGAAATTCGACTCCGTATGCAAAATTATATCCTCCTGCTTTTGCGATTTCTTTGACAATATTTTTATATTTTGTGCGAGGCATGCCGATATCAACTTCGTTTAGTACAATAATATCGGAATTACTTATTAGCTTTAGTTGTTCTACAACAGTATAAAAATCTTCAGGATCTTGTAATTCTTTTATAAGAGAAGCTGATGATGTGAATATTTTTTGGATTCTTTCCAGTTGATGCCCTCTACCTAGGTTCCAGCTGGCAACTCTTATATAAGGTCCTATTTTAGTGCTTTTTTTAATCCTGTGTTTTATGTTTTTATTTTCAACAAAAGGTGTGTTTAAAAGCATGAAAACTTTTGATTTTGTTGGTTCAGGTTGAATTTTGCTGTTTGAAAGGTTTGTAAATTCTTGGAATGTTATATTTCCAAGAATATCAGGAGTTTCGGAGGCAAAAGATCCCTGGTAAAAGGTTAAGCAAATTAAAATTGATAAAAATATTTTTAAAGATTTTTCCAGCATTTTTTATTCTCAATACCCATACAATATAAGTAAAACACAATAAAAAGTTATAGACAAAAAAAATAGAGTGTTGAGGTATTAAAAGATTCTTTCATATCCTCTCAGGTGATTTATTAAATAAAAAATTTTGTAAAAATATTCAGATGACTTATTCTCATAAAGGACATGCTCATATAATTTCAAATGCTCAAATAGCAAAGCGTTTGGGAGTTATTTTAATACTTACATTTAGTTATATGTGTGCTGAGATAATAGGTGGATATCTCACGAATAGTCTTGCTCTTTTGGCAGATGCCGGGCATATGTTTAGTGATGTGGTTGCTATATCACTTTCTTTGTTCGCCAATTGGCTTTCATCTAAACCGGCTACTTCAAAAAGAACGTATGGTTTTGTGAGGGCAGAAATACTTGCTGCTTTTATCAATGGAATAATGTTAATAGGAATTGCACTTATAATAGTTCATAAAGCTTATTTGAGAATATTAACCCCTCCTGAAGTGCTTGCCCCGGCAATGATTTTGGTGGCTACGGGAGGTCTTTTTGTAAATATAATAGGATTTTGTTTATTAAGTAAAATAAGTGCAAAAAATATAAACGTAGAAGGTTCATTGTTGCATATATTTGGGGATTTGTTAGGGTCTATAGGTGCGATATTGGCTGGTTTAATAATTTGGATTTGGGGTTATAATCTTGCTGACCCTATTATTAGTGTTGTTATTGCTTTTTTAATATTAATAAGTGCTTCCAGTCTTGTTGTGAGGGCAACAAATATTTTGCTTGAGGCTGCTCCTTCTCATATAGATGTTGATAGGATAAGAAAAGAAATAATAAATATAAAAGGAGTTAAAAGTATTCATGAGTTGCATGTTTGGAGCATCTCAACGCATCAAATCGCTTTGAGCGTTCATATTATAACAAATGGTGTCAATAGAGATGAAAAACTCTGTGAAATAAAAGATATGCTAAAGTTAAAATTTAATATTTTTCACTCGACGATACAAATGGAATCAAATGGGTTTTGCAATAGAAGTTGTGATTTTATGGAAGGAGATTAACTCTACTCCTTTTTTATGATTTTTTTCAAAAAAATTTTGCACATGCCGGCATGTGCAAAATTCTTGTATAAATAGTGTTTTAATCTTAATTCAATGTTTAAGATATTTTTTAAAATACTTTTTTTAGAGGATGATACCAATGCTATATATAGGGTAAGCTTCTTATGTTGATTTTATAAGACTTTGGTTTAGGTCGAGGTTATGGGTGAAAAAGTTCAAATTTAGATTGCAAAATGTTCTCGAAGCAAGGGAGAAAGCTTTTGAGGATCGTCAGCTTGAATTGGCGGAATTGCAAGGAATATTGTTAACACAGACAAAACATCTGGAATCACTTTATACCAAGCAAGACAATACAAAAAAGAGTCTTGAAAACCTTTTAAGTGAATCTGAAACTATAGACTTTTTAATGATCGAAAGCCATAAAAATCACATCGATTCTCTTTCAAAAGAGATTCAAAACCAACATAAGATTATTGTAAATACCGAATCAGAGGTTGAGGGTAAGAAAAAAGAGGTTTTGGAAGCCTTAAAAGCAAAAACAATGATCGAAAAACTTAAAGAAAAAGATTATAAAGCTTTTTTGAAAGATTTCGAGCAAAAACAAGCAAAAGAAATAGACGACATCGCATTAAGCAGATACGGGAAAACATTTTAAACTTGGAGAATAGGGGAGTTATGTCAGGTTTACAATCAATTATAAATGTAGCTACAGGACTATCTAATAAAGATAGTCAAAGTCAAGAATTAAAAATTTCAAACAATGAAAAAGAACGCTTTAATAAGCTTTTTGAAAGTGCCGAAAAAAGCTATAACAGTTCATTTGATAAGGTGTCTCAAGAACATGTTAAATCTCAAGTTAAAGATGATAAGTCTTATGAAATAAAAGATAATGAATATGAAAAGTATAAGCTTCAGCAAGAACCTGAGGCTAAAGATGATCTTGAAGTAAAAGAAAAACAACCTGAAACTAAAAAAGAGACTTCTTTTGAAAAAGAATGTGAAAAAGAAGATTTAACACAAAACGAAGAAAATCAAACAAAAGATTCTGAAAACTTAGAAAAGACAGAGGAAAAACACGAAAAACACGAAAAACAGGAAAAACAGGAAGAGAATAAAGAAAATAAAGAAGTAACGGATAAAGAACAAGAAAAGACTGATAAAAAATCAACAACGCAACAAACTAAAGTTACGTCAAAAGTCATAATAGCAGATTCTAATTTAATTAATACAATTAAAGTTGATGTACAAGTGGCAAAAACATCGGAAGTTGTTGCGACGAAAAAAGCACCTGTTAATCTTCAACAACAGGCTAAAAATCAACAAAAAGTAAAACCGGAAGTGCAGGCGAAAGCAAAAACAGCAACTAATTCAGAAACCGTTCAAAATACAGCTAAACAAGCCACAAAAAATGAAAATATAGCTGTTCAAGTTGCAAAAGACCAGAAGGTTGATCTTAAGTTTGATAATAAAGAACAAGCAAGCAAAATAAAGAATAAGCAGGCAATTGCTGAAGATTTAAAGCCACAAATAACAAAGGTTGAGGTAAGTCAGGATTCGAGTGCAAATCTTTCTCAAAATAATACAAAGCAGGATACCAAAGGACAAAATCAAGCTGTCAAACTTTCAGTATCTTCTATGAACAATAATGATAGTACTTTAGCTAAAATGCACTTTGAGAAAATAGCTTCTTTTGATAAAGCAATGAGTGCAAAACAACCATTACCTAATGAAAAAACGGTTATGGGGCAAGTTTCTGAAAAATTATCACAATTAAATGAAGGCTCATCAAAAGTTTCAATAATTTTAAGACCTGAACAACTTGGTAAAGTGAGCATTGAGCTTGTCACTAAAAAAGGTGCTTTGACAGCTCAGATAACAGCTGAAAGTAATCAGGCAAAAGATATTTTAGCTAAAAATATTGAATCTTTAAAACAAAGCCTTGGAGAACAAGGTGTTAATGTAAATAACCTTACGGTAAAGGTTCAAGAGCCTTCACAAACAGAAAACCAAACAAATTCACAGTTTGAACAAAAATTTAATCAAGCGAATGAACAAAACATGGCAAATTCAAATCAAAATTCTAATAATAGTAATCAAGCATCAGATAGTTCCAATGCCGATAATACAGAAGGTACAGATTTAAATGGGTTGGAATCTGAAGAGTTAGTGGAAAATGCTCAACAAGAATCTGGCGATCACGATGGAATGGTTGATTTTAGAGCATAAAAGGGGAGTACGGGGAAAATGAGTACTATAACAGATATTCAAAACAACACTGCAAAAGTTAACGCAACAAAAAATGAAAAAACAATGGGTAGTTCAGATTTAGGGCAAGATGCATTTTTGCAACTTTTGATGACACAGTTGAAATACCAGGATCCTTTAAATCCTATGAATAACCAGGATTTCTTGGCGCAACAAGCTCAATTTACACAATTAAGTGAGCTGCAAAAACTTAATACAAGTGTGGCTTGGTCAAATCAGGTAACACAGGCAAATTCTTTAATCGGTAAAAAAGTTGAATTAATGGATCCCGATGATCCTGAAAAAACAATAACAGGGGTTGTTTCAGAAGCAAGATTTGACGCTAAAGGTTCTGCGATAGTGGTAGGTGATAAAGAATATCCGTTAAGCCTTGTAAAAAGTATCAAAGAGGGTGGTTCAACATCAGATCCTGAAGTAGATCCGGATCCTGAAACAGAAACTTAAAAAAATAATGATTAACTAGATTTTAGACTTGTATATAATAGGGGAAATAAAATGACACAAGCATTTTTTACATCAATTGGGGGAATAACTGCAGCTCAATCAAAAATTGATGTTGTATCAGACAACATCGCAAATATGAATACAGTTGCATTTAAAGAATCTCAACTTACATTTCAAAACGTTTTTTCAAATACTCTGACAACAGGTTCAGCACCTACAAATTCAATGGGTGGTTCAAACCCGAGACAAATAGGTCTGGGCGTTACAATAGGAAGTATTAGTAGAAACTTTAAAAGTGGAACAATTCAAACTACAGGTAAAAATACAGACCTTAACATACAGGGTGGTGGTTTCTTTACTGTACAAGGAAGTGATGGCGATATTCAATATACAAGAGCCGGTAATTTTACTTTAGATTCAGAAGGTAATTTTGTAACCTCAAGTGGTCAAAAAATCCTTGGAACTAATACTTTATTCTCTGAAACAGGTAGCTTGGAAACTGTATTTGTCCCTCCAAAACTAGGTTTAACAACAAAAGGTTCTGATTTATCAGCTGCCGGTGCTCCGGGATTGGCAGATCTAAACGGTGCTAGTGTTAACAAAGGCGATTTTATTATCAGTGTTGAAACAGGTGGTGATACTGTTGATGTAACAGTTGATATTAGTGGATGCAATAACCTTAGTGATGTTGCTGCTGCTATTAACGCTAAAATGCTTGCTACAGGAGATTTAGTGCATCCTGACCTTAGTGGAGTTTCAGCTTCTGTAGGTAGTGACGGTACTTTTTCAATAGAGTACGATACTGCCGGAACAGGTACACCTTCGAGTATTTCAATGAAATCAGGATCCAGTAACTTTTTAAGTGAAACTAATCTTGCAACAGCTACAGGTGCTACAACCGGAACTGTAACAGAATTCACGAGTAAAGTTTTACATTATGAAGCATCAGTTGAACCGCCTGATAATATTGCTAATACACAGACAATGTCATCTTTCTCTGTAGGAAATAATGGCGCTGTTGAAGTTACATATTCTAACGGCGATAAAATCAGCGTAGAATCAGAAGGAAATAACAGAGTTTTAATTTATACAACTGCTACAGGCGTTAAAATCAATGCAGGCAATATAACCGTAACCGGTGATGCTCTTAAAGCAGCTAATTTGCAGCTTCAAATGGGTAAAGTTGTAAACGAGCACGGTCTTGTATCTCAAGGTGGTAACGTCTTTAGTACAGGTCCTAATTCGGGCGATATGACTTTCTCAATAGGTAATGATAACGGTTTTGGTAAAGTTGCATCAGGTGGACTTGAATCATCAAATGTTAACTTATCAAGTCAATTTGCTGAAATGATTTTGGCTCAAAGAGCTATCGATGCTAATAGTAGAACATTTACAGCGATGAATGAAGTTATGAGAAAAGTAGTTCAACTCGGTAGATAATCATAAACATCTTTAATGTAAACTAAAAAAGAGGTTTGGAATTTTTCCAAACCTCTTTTACTTTGAATATCTCTATACTATTTCGCCTTTTAAACACCAAACCAGGGCTTCATTCATTTTTACATTGATCAAAGTGCCTATAAGCTTAGGATCTCCTTTAAAATGAGCTATTTTATTGTTTCGAGTTCGACCGCTTAAAATTATTTCACCATTTTCTTCTTTTGAATTTTCCACTAATACTTCCAAAGTTCTTCCAATGTATTTTGCGTTGGATTTTTTTGAAGCTTCTTTTATTTTTACATTAAGAATATTCAATCTTTCTTTTTTGACGGTATCATTAATATAGCGATCTCTCCATGTTGCAGCAGGGGTTTGTTTTCTTGGGGAATATGCTGCTGTGTTAGAATAGTCCAATTCGGCTTCATCAATTATACTTAATGTTTCGGCAAATTGCTCATCGGTTTCACCGGGGAAACCTGCTATAAAATCAGACGTAATAGTAACATCAGGTATTTCAGTTCTTATTTTATTGCAAATATCAAGGTACTCATTTCGAGAATAACGTCTTCTCATATTTTTTAAAACGTCACTGCTTCCTGATTGCATTGGTATATGAAAGTATTCACAGACTTTATCCAGATTTTTTACAGCTTGAATAAGTTCATCCGTAATATCTGTAGGATATGATGTTACAAAACGTATTCTATAGACATCTTCCAGCTTATTTAATTCTTTTAAAAGATTAGCTAGATTAATATTGGGATCATCAATGTCTCTACCGTAAGAATCAACTGTCTGTCCCAGTAAGGTGATTTCTTTAAAACCTTGTTTTGCAATATCTTTTGCTTCTTCGAGAATATCCTCGGGCATTCTGCTTCTTTGGCGTCCTCTTACATACGGAACAACGCAGTAAGTGCAAAAATAGTCGCATCCATCAATTATAGGCAACCAAGCGTTAAGCCCTTTTGCTCTTTTTATATTTTTATCTTCTTGAGCTCTACTTACAGGTGTTTTGTGAATAGAGGTGATTTTTTCATCATTTTCGATTTGTTTAATAAGATCGGGTAGTTCCGGAATATTAAGAGTTCCAAATACTAAGTCTACATAAGGAGCTCGTTGGCGGACTTTTTCTTTATCCTGTTGAGCTACACATCCGCACATTGCTATTTTTAAGTTGGGTTTCTTTTTTTTCCATTTCCCCCAAACTCCTAAATAACTATAGGCTTTATCAGCTGATAATTGTCTTATATTGCAGGTGTTTATGATTATTAAATCAGCCTGTTTAGGGTCTTTGGCTTCTTCATATCCAATATTCCCCAGCATTCCAAGTATTCTTTCAGAGTCAGATTTGTTCATCTGGCATCCAAGTGTCTCTATATATACTTTTTTATCCATGTTACTTCTTTTCCAGTCTTAATTCCATATCAAAATTATATCTTAATCAGAAAAATATTGAATTTCTTTTTAAAATCCTTATTATTTTAGAGGCTGAAGTTAGTTTTATACCGATATCAAAATGTAATCAGGAAAGTAAAATAATTTTAATATCGGTATGTGTAAGTAGAGAACGACGTTTTCAGGAAATGTGACCGCAGCGGATTTCCTGAAAACTAACTTCTTTGGGTTTAAAACTTTTTATGGTTCTAATTACCAATGTTTTAACAAATAAAAATGATTATACTGCATTTTAAATTTAATTATAAAAATCGGGAAGGTTTTTAATCTTATGGCGTCTAATATTTTATTAAATCTTTTGACTTTTTCCATAATAGGTTCAATAAGCACAGCACCTATTTACATGGATAAAACAGAGCCTCCTAAAAAAGTTTTACAAGGGCATGTGGAATCGTCAAAAGATTTACCGGCTGAATTTTTCGGTTCCTGGATGGTTAAATCACAAATAATTCAAACAAATAGACCTAATGCTTTTAGAGCAAGAAGTGAAGATATTTGGACATTAACAAAAAACGGTGATATAGTAACTTTATCAAATCCAAAAACAGGTGCTATAGCTTCAATAACAGTTAAAGAAGTTAACGGGAATAAAGCTACTTTTACAAGAAGAAAGAAAACAGCAACAAAAATTGAAGTTGAACAACCCCAATTAACCATTAATGGTGATAGTTTTTACGGTACAGATACTTTGGTTTTCCAAGAATTACAGAACGGTGTTCCTGTTTCAACGAACATAGTTAAGTACCAAATAAAGGGTTATAAGCTAACGGGAACAAGATTAAGCAAGATATTTTCAAAATAATGATAGAAGACGTTGAGGATAAATGAATGAGTGATAAAAAAAATCTTAATTTTGATGTAGTTATTTTAGGCGGTGGTCCTGCAGGACTTTCAGCTGCACTATATGCGGCAAGAGGCGCTTTAAAAACGGCGATAGTTGATCTTAGCATGTTAGGCGGTCAACCCAGCAATTACCTTGAAATAGAAAATTATCCGGGATTTCCTGAGGCTGATAGTTTTTCTTTAATGGAAAAATTTCAAGAACAAGCTGAGAAATTTAACGTTGAAAAGTTTGAAATGCAAGAGATTACAAAAATTGATTTATTGCCTGATACAAAGGTGATAGAGACAACAGAAAATATTTTTAATTCAAAAACAATTATTTTAGCGACAGGTGCTCAACCACGCAAAATGGGAGTACCCGGAGAAAAAGAGTTTATAGGTAGAGGTGTCAGTTATTGCGCAGTTTGTGACGGTGCTTTTTATAAAGATAAAGAAGTAACGGTAATAGGTGGTGGTAATGCAGCTATAGAAGAGGGTTTGTACCTTACGAAGTTTGCTTCAAAAGTAAACATTGTGCATAGACGAGACGCTTTAAGGGCGGATAAAATTGTTCAGGAAAGGGCATTTAAAAACCCTAAAGTTAATTTCATTTGGGATACCGTAGTGGAAGAAGTAAAAGGTGAAAATTCAGTAAATAGTGTTGTTTTAAAAAATGTGAAAACTTCTGATGTTTCTGAAATAAAAACAGATGGTGTTTTCCCCTATATTGGATTTATGCCTAATTCTCAAATGTACTCAGGGCAATTGCAAAGCGATAGCACAGGGTTTATTATCACAAATGCAAACCTTGAAACCAGTATAAAAGGTGTTTTTGCCGCAGGTGATGTGAGAGTTACTCCTTTAAGACAAGTTATCACAGCGGCAGCTGATGGAGCTGTGGCTGCTACAATGGCTATAAAGCATTTAGAAGAAATAGAAGCACCTGTTATTAGTCAACAAGTTAACTAATAAGATATTATAAAGCACTAAAAAAGCCCTCCGATTAATTTTTCAGAGGGCTTTTATGTTTTTTAGAATTGTTTTTAGTTTAAGCTTCTTCTTTTTTGATTAAATTTTGAACTTTTTCTAAAAGCTCATCACCTTTTTTTTGAATTTCTTCAACAACGTCATCTGCTTTTTCTTGAATTTCTTTGATTGATGACTCAGCTTTTTTGTAGACATCTTCTGATGATGTTTTAATTTTATCTCTAGTATCTTCACCTGCTTCAGGAGCTAATAATACTCCTATTAAAGCGCCGACGACACCACCTACAAAAAAACCTGCACAGAACCTTCCTGCTGACATAATGATACTCCTTTTCTAACTTTTATCTTACTTATTATTTATTTTTTCCAAAAATATTTAAACCTGCTAAAAACCCATCAAGGACTCCTATAGATAAACCTTTTGCCTTGCTTACAACACCTGCTGAAGCTCCTGCAAATGCAGCAACTGTTTTTTTAAGGTTTTCAATTTGTTTATCAGCTGTTGATGTAACTGAGCTTATTATCTCAAGAGCTTTTTGTAATTCTTTTAGCACAGGTTCAAGTTCTTTTTTTAATATGACCGAAAGTTCATTTAATGACACTAATAGTGTTGATGCATCAATGAGAAATTTAACTAAAAATACCGTTACTGTAACTAATAGCACAACAGATGTGTATACTAAAAATATTAAAGCTTGCTGTAGCCCTGGTGATAGTGTTTCCAATGGTTATACTCCTAATAATCAACTCCGGTTTCGGCTTCTTCACGTTTTTTAGCTGCTGCAAGTCTTCCGGCTTTAAGTGCTTCTTGCACTTTTTGAATTTGAACTTCCATTTTTGATCGTACTTTTTCAATCATTTCTAGTCCAACTTCTTTTGCTGCAACAACTTCAGGCGGTACGTTATCAGAAATTTTATCTGCTACATTTTTTAGCTCTTGTCTTACTTCATCGCCAGGCTTTGGGGATAATAAAACGCCTGTTACAACGCCTGCAACTACTCCTGCCAGTAATCCAACACCAAAGCTTATTGAATTGTCCGCTTCTTTTGACATGTACTTACCTCCAAGATAAATTTACTTTTTTTTAAGTATATCAAACATTTTTTATTTTTTCATGTTTAATGAAAATTAAAATCTAATATAAATTTATAATCCAGTTTTACTTTAAAAGCTGTTTAATGTAGCCTTTAGCCTGTTTTTATTTTTCAATACTTTTAAAAATATTTTAAAAATTAAAAACCTTCTTTTAAAAGAAAATCCCGGTATAAATGATTTTGCAAAGTCATTGACTAATTCTTTCGCAAAAATGCTTAGTTCTTGAGGGTTTAAGGGTTTTGGCTCTTTATTTTTGCCATGCTTTCTATTGAAAGTTTTTAATTCAAATCTAAAATTACTGATTAAATCATAAAGTTTTGGTGTGTTATCACTTGTTAAAACTGTTTTTTGTTTTATCCAGTTATCTGCTTTCACAAGCATATATATAGCTGCAATAAAAAGAATTATTTCAACCATAAATATTAAAAACAAATATTCTATTGTCATTTTATGAATCCTTCATGATCTTTTAAGTTATTATTTATCAAATATATTATAATTGATTTAAAATAATAATAAACACATTATTTAGAGTATAAATTAAGATGAGTAGAATTAAAGATATAATTGCGATATGCGCAGCAAAATTAACTTCAAAGATTGTCAGAACTTGTCATTTGGGAGCGGGAACGAATCTTCCCGGTAGAATTGCTCTTAAAATTTCTCCTGATATTCTTGCAAAATTGGTAAATCAGTCAAAAGAAGAAATTATAGCAATTACGGGAACGAATGGTAAAACCACTACAGCAGGTTTTGTGGCGGGTATTTTGAAATCAAACGGTAAGAAAATTGCTCACAATAAAAGAGGGGCAAATATGCTGGAAGGTATAACAACAGCAGTTATCGGTAGTAGTTCAATAGATGGCAAATTGGATGTTGATCATAGTTTACTAGAGAGTGATGAGGCGTATTTGCCTAAATCCGTTAATTTTTTCAGTCCCGATATTTTGCTTGTGACAAATCTTTTCAGAGACCAACTGGATAGATATGGTGAACTGGATACTACTGCCAGAAAAATAAAAGAAGCAATAGATAAAACTACTCAAAGAAAACAGCTGAAACTTTTGTTAAATGTCGATGATCCTATGGTTTCAAGGCTTGAAACCGATAAAAATTCTCAGACTATTTTTTATGGTTTTGACCAAATAAATTTTATTGATCAAGATGATCAGATAAAAACTCCTCAGGAAATTGTGAATTGCAATTGTGGTAAAAAACTTGATTATGAAAAAGTTTTTTATGGTCATTTAGGTCATTATGAGTGTGATTGCGGATATAAAAGAAAAAACGTGCAAATAACTGCAACAGCCAGCATTAAGCCCGATTCTTCTGAGTTGATAGTTAAAGATTTATTAAATGATAAAACTTTTAATATAACGATTTCCATGCCGGGAATTTATAATGCCTATAACGCTTTAGCTGCAATTTCTGTGGGAGTTGTTATGGGTATTGATTTTGAAGTAATAAAAAAGGGAATGGAAAATTACAGTACAGTATTTGGCAGGGCAGAAGAGCTCTTAATAAAGGAAAAACCCTGTTTAATACAGCTCATAAAAAACCCTATAGGTGCTACAGAAGTATTGAGGACGGTAAAAGATGCTCAAAACGCTCGATTGTTGATTATAATAAATGATAATTACGCCGATGGTCGTGATGTATCCTGGCTTTGGGATGCTAATTTTGAGCTTTTAAAGTACCATAAAAATCTTATAACCGTGAGCGGAGTAAGAGCATCTGATATGGCTGTTAGGCTAAAATATGCGGGTGTTGCGGTTGAAAATATAAGAATAATTGATGATATAAAAGAAGCTATAAACGTATCAGTAAAAGCTTTAGAAACTAATGAAAAACTCTTTATTTTGCCTACATATACAGCTTTGCTTGATATGCAAAAAATTCTCAAAAAGCTTTGAAAATTAATTTTATTTTGTTCAACATTTTTTTGATTTATAATAAACTCAAGAAAAATCGAGTCTATGAGGGTAAAAACTGTGTCGAAATATTTGATAGAAATAGGAACGGAAGAGTTACCATATAAATTTATTCCATCAGCTTTAGAACAGCTCAAAACAGCGTTTAAAAAAGCTTTAAGCGAAAACAGAATAGAGTTTCAAGAAATAAAAACTTACGGAACGCCAAGAAGATTAACAGTTATAGTTGAGGATATCACATCTTCTCAACCTGATATAAAAAAAGAACTAAAAGGACCTCCTGCTAAAATTGCTTTTGATGAGAATGGCAATCTTTCACAAGCAGGGTTGGGTTTTGCTAAAAAACAAAATATCGATACTAATGCTATCTATAAAAAAGACATAAAAGGTGTCGAATATCTTTTTGCCAATGTAGAAGAAAAAGGTAAATCGACAGGCGAGGTGCTTAGTGCACTTGTTCCTAATATTGTTTTAAAGCTACAAGGCTCTCATTTTATGAGATGGGGAGATTTTGACATTAAGTTTTCAAGACCGATAAGATGGATACTTTCATTACTTGATTCTCAAGAAGTTAAAGTGCAAATTGAAAATGTTGAATCGTCAAAATACACTCGTGGACATAGATTTTACGAAGAAAAAGAAATTGAAATAAACAATCCTGAAGAATATTTTGATGTCTTATATAAAGCTAAAGTTATTGTAGATCAGGAAAAAAGACTTGCAGAAGTTGAAAAAAAAGCAAAAGAAGCTGCTGAAAAAGCTGGTGCAACAGTTAAATTCGACCCTGAACTGCTCAAAGAAGTTACTTATATTTTAGAGTGGCCGGTTCCCGTAATCGGTGATTTTGATAAAAAATACCTTGAAATCCCTGATGATGTAACGGTTACGGTTATGGCATCTCATCAAAGGTATTTCCCTTTATATGATGATGAAGGAAAACTATTGAATCGATTCATTACAATGGCAAACTATATCGGAGACGCTTTTGATAACATAAAAGCCGGTAATGAAAGAGTTATAAGAGCAAGACTTGATGATGCAATATTTTTCTATCAAGAAGACAATAAAAAGACTCTAGAGTCACGTCTGGAACAACTTAAAGGTGTTACTTTCCAAAAAAGTTTAGGCTCTGTTTACGACAAAGTGAATAGAATAAGAGAATCATCTTTATTCATAGCCACAGAAATGGATTTAGACAAAAAAACAGCTGAAAATATTGAAAGAGCGGCTAAGCTATGCAAAGCTGATCTTGTGACTAACCTTGTGTTTGAATTTACAGAGCTTCAAGGTTTTATTGGTGCGGATTATGCAAGGCAAAATGGCGAAAATGATCAAGTTGCTCAAGGTATAAAAGAACATTACTTTCCTCTTTCGGCTGATGGTGATTTGGCTGAAAGTATTACAGGGCAAGTAGTTGGAATTGCTGATAAAATTGACACTTTATGCGGCGTTTTTGCTATAGGTAAGATACCAACAGGTTCGGCTGATCCTTTAGGGTTAAGACGTGCTGCATTAGGATCAATGCAGACAATAATAAATAAAAATCTGAGCATAGATCTATCAAAAGTTATCGAAAATTCGGTTTCTTTGCAACCTATTGAAATCGATGATAAGGATAAGCTTTTAGAGCAAATTCGAGATTTTGTTGTTCAAAGGCTTAAGATATTTTTGAATGAAAATTATAGATATGATGTGGTGGATGCTGCCATAAGTGCAAAAGACCCACTGGCAGATCTTTGTGATCTTATGAAAAGAATACAGATGCTGACAAAACTTGTAGGTAAGGACTCTTACAACTTATTCCATGAGTCTGCTAATCGTGTATCAAGGATTATAAAAACTGCTGATTATAAAACTACTCCTGATGATGAAATTTTTGTCCAAGAAGTAGAGAGTAAATTGTGGAATTGCATTAAAAGCATAGATGATAATAAATTAACTTATGAAAATTTAATAGAGAATTTGGAAAAGATGATTCCTACTATCGAAGAGTTTTTCGACAATGTCCTTGTAATGGACGAGGATTTAAAAGTCAGAGAAAACAGAATTTCATTGTTAGGAAATCTTCGCTCCAAATTTATGAAATTAGCAGATTTTAGCAAAATAGTTGCATAAGTCGAAATTAGTAAACTTGGGTTTGAGCTTGAATAATGCCTGTGTAAAAAGCCTTTAAAAGGCTATGTTACACACAGCAGCATGAGGAGTTTCCTCCAATGAAAGATAAGCGGATTAATGAGCTCAAAATAGTTGATAAACTAACCGTTTCGGATATTGATAGAGATAACTTTAAAGCGGGTATTATCAAGTTATTTTTTATTATAACGTTCTTTATAATACTTGGCATTTCAGGATATATAACTAATATTATTATTGATACATCGGCTGATTTTCCTGATGTGGCTATGCTTGATGTTAATAAAGATCAAACAACCATTATTTATGATGTTCACGATAAACCAATTGCAAATATTCATGGGGATGAAGATAGGGTAAGTGTTTCGCTTCATAATATTTCACCTTGGCTTCAACGTGCTGTAATTGCAGTTGAGGATAACAGATTTTATGAGCATAACGGCATTGACCTTACAGGAACAGTTAGGGCTGCTTTTAATAATTTTATAGGTGCAGATACTATTCAGGGTGGATCGACATTGACCCAGCAGTTGGTTAAAAACTCTTTTTTATCTTCTGAAAGATCAATAAAAAGAAAATTTGTAGAGGCGATAATATCTTTAAAAGTAGAAAGAAAATATACAAAAAATAAAATATTGGAAATGTATTTGAATCAGATATATTGGGGTAGTTTATGTTATGGCGCAGAAAAAGCTGCTAAAAGATATTTTAAAAAAGACGCAAAAGATTTAACACTTGCAGAATCGGCTTTTTTAGCAGGTTTATTAAAAGCCCCTGAAGGGTATTCGCCTTATTCCAATTATGAAGGCTCAAAGCTTCGACAAAGAATTGTTTTGGAACGTATGGAGCATTATGGTTATATCACCAAAAAACAAAGATTTGAGGCTGAGAAAGATAAGTTAAAAATCTATCCCAGAGAACATCGTCACTCCAAATATGCTTATTTTGTACACCACATAATCAATAAAGTAATGGGTAAGTACGGGAATGATATTGTACGAAGGGGTGGGCTGAGAATCTATACAACCTTAGACCCGATAGTGCAAGAAATCGCCGAAAAAACAATAACAAATGGTGTTAAAAACTTAAAATATACAGGTGTAAAACAAGGAGCGTTAGTCTCGATAGATGTAGAAAGGGCTTACGTACAAGCACTTGTTGGTGGTGTTGATTTTACAGAAAGTAATTTTAACAGAGCAACTCAGTCAAAACGAGCTGCAGGTTCTTCTTTTAAGCCTGTTGTGTATTTGACAGGTTTTAGGCTTGGTAAAATAACTCCCGATTCACCGATTGTGGATGCTCCAATTTCTTTTAATACGGGTTGGAGTGTGTGGAGTCCTCATAATTGGGATAACAGGTTTATGGGGAAAATGACAGTCCGAAGGGCTTTGACCTTATCTCGAAATACTCCGACTGTAAGAGTAGCTTTGAAAGTAGGTATTGATAAAATCATTGAAACGGCTCGTCTTGTTGGTTTAAAAGGACACATGGATCGAAATTTTTCTATTGCTTTAGGATCTTTGGGGATTTGTCCTCTTGATATGGCTACAATGTTCTCTACGTTGGCGAGAGATGGTGTTTATGCTGAACCTATATCAATAAGAAGAATTGAAGATAAAAGCGGTAATGTTTTAGAATTGAACGCCCCAACTCCTGTAAGGGTTGTAAATAGTAAATATGCAAGATGGCTTTTATCTATAATGGTAGATGTTGTGGATAAAGGAACCGGTCGAGGTGCAAAACTGGAAGATCGAATGGTTGCAGGAAAAACAGGAACATCTGATGAAATAAGAGATATATGGTTTACAGGGTCGACTCCTGATACTGTAACAACAATTTGGCTTGGTAATGATGCTAATTTACCTTTGCATGGTGCCTTTAGTAGCAATTGTGCAAGGCTATGGGGGATTTTTAGTAAAGAATACTATAAGAGAAAAGATATTCCGTCTAGAGATTTTGACCTTAGAGTCACTGATGATGACGACGATATTGATGATGAAAAGAAAAAGAAAAAGAAAAAACCGCAATCGGTCGCAAAACCTTATGTGAGAAAACCTATAGTAGGCAGATATTCAACGCCTACTCCTCCAAAGACAACAGTAAAACCCGGTTTAAAACAGCAAAGAGCTTATAGGCAGGTTCCACCTAAAACATACAGACAACAACGTGCTGAATATTATCAAAAGTATAGAATGTATAAAAAATATCAAAGATATAATCAAAGACAATATAATAATTATAGATGAACAAGGTAGTTACGGAGAAAACTATGTATCTTACTAAGAAAAACACGTTTTTATTAATAGCGTTAATACTTTTAGGATTGTTTATTATTGGAATAATTGACAGAGTCATGATTTACAATGATTATTACGGGGATGTTATTCAAGAGAAAATAACACAGTCAAAAAGCGTAAAAATAGGTATGGGGGTTAAATTTATAACCGCAAAAGAAAATTCTCAAAAAATTTTGAAGGTAATGGATGTAATACCCGGTAGTCCTGCAATGAAAGCGGGTATTGAAAAAGGAGATATAATACAACATATAAACGGTAAGATCATTTCAAGCGAACAAGAACTTATTAAAATGTTCAATAATTTAAGATCAGGTAAAGAAATCTCACTAAATATAAGAAGGGCGAAGCAAAACAATTCTATTTCTATTAAAATAAACTAGTTAACGTTGAAAAAGAAAGAAAATGACAACTGTATTATAATAAAAATAGAAGTTGTTTTTATAATTATAGAAAAATGAAATCCATATTTTTAAAATGGAAAAGTCTAATAATATCGCTAATCTTAATAGTTTTTGTCCTTTGGGGAATAAAGTTTTACTTTCAAGAAATCCCTCAAATTATCAATATAAATAGTCACAGATTAGAAATAATAAAACTGGCAAAAACAAAGATAGGTGAAGATCTAACACTTGGGGAGCTGAAAGGCTCAACTACGTGGGATTTGTGCTATAAAATTGACACTGATAAAATTGCCATAACAAAAAATGGGACTGGAAACTTTATATCGGCTAAAAATACTCAATTAAAGATATTTTTACCTGCTTTGTTGTGGAAAAATATTTCTATTAAAAAAATAACAACTAATGATCTTTATCTTGATATAAAGCTTTTGGAATCAGGAGAGTTTGATATTCAAAAACTTTTCAAAATAAAAGCACAAAAAGACTATAAGGTTGTGTTTAAAGGAGCCAAATTAAAAGCGAATAAATATAAGCTTCTTTTTAATGATGAGACCAAAAAGCCGATAAGGAAATTTGTATTATCAGGTGATTATATTGATTTAAAAGATTTTAATCCGGATAAATTTTTAAAGATAGCTGTTGTTGGAAAAATAGAACATGGATGTAGTTTTGTACCCTTTTATATCAAGGCTCAAACTCCTCTTTCTTTTCAAAATATAAAGAAAAACGGATTTAAGGTGTCAGGTAATCTTCAAAAATTTAGCCCTCACTTGTATTTAGATTATTTTAAAAAAATATTACCCAAAGATATTTCTGATATAAAAGGAGAAGTGAATATTTCATTTAACTTTGAGCAAAAGCTTCAGCAGTCAGGCTTTTTCGATATTGAGGCTCAAACAAGAGACTTTAAAATATCAAAAAAATATCAAAAAAATTATTTGTACTTGCCTGCAAGGGGTTTTATAAGCGCAAAGGGACGGTTTGGAAAATCATACCTATCCTTGGAAAGGTTTAACATTCAAGGGGAAAACTATGATCTTAATGTTTTAGGTTCTGTGAAAAATTTAAAAACAAAGAATATTGACCTTGATTTGCTTGTTAAAACAGATTATTCAAAACTCGAATCAGTTCTCAAGTTAATACCTAAAAATATAAAAGATAAAAAAGGCATAATACAAGACCTTCGGAAATATGATTTTAAAGCAGATATAGAGTCTGATTTAAAATTAAAAGGATTTTATAAAAAACCTAAAATGGAGGGTGTTTTAAGGTTTAAAAACTTGAAAATGCAAGGTGACAAACCGGGATTGCCTTCAACAAATGGGGAATTGAAATTTTCCGGTTATAAAATGTTTATTAATACTAAAGTTTTTACTTCTGAAAAAGATTTTGTTCAAGCTACTGGCTGGATTAAACCATTAGTGGGTAAAACTATGGGGTTGAAAATTCTGGCTTCATATGACACTGATTTGAAAAAAGCTATTGAAAAAATAAAGATAATAAGAGATGTTTTTGAATTTAAATTGGGTCCAATACCCTATATGCACGTAGAAGGCGTTGGGAATTTAAGGTTAAATTTAAAGGGAAAATTTAAAAACCCTCTTGCTTTTGGTTATGCTAATTTTAAAAACGTAACAGCCTATCATAGCCAGCTTTCAAAACCGGCAAGCAGAGTGAATGGATCTATAATATTTAAAGATAAGAAAATGCATTATAAAAATATGAGAGCTTTTATTGATAAGTCACCGCTTATTATTTCAGGTTATTCTTTACTAAAGGGTACTTCTAATGTTGATTTTTATTCAACTTCCGCTAATTTAGTTACGGCAAAATCTTTGATAGATAATAGCACAATGCTTAAAGAAACTAAAAAAGCCCTTAAAGTAGTTGATAAAGCTTATGGGAAAGGAGAGTTGTCTTTTAATTTATCGGGAGAGAACGAGAATGTAGTAGCAAAAGGTTTTTTTAAACCTCAAAATTCTACAATATGGCTTAAAAATTATTCACAGCCCGCTAAGAATGTTAAAGGAGCAATATTTTTTGATAAAAATTACACTAAATTTCAAGATTTAACAGGACATATTGTCAATAGTAAAGCTTTATTGAATGGTGAAATTGTCAACAAAAAAATGAATTTTAAATTAAGTTCTGAAAAATTAGACCTTGCTGCTGCAAAAGAATTTGTCTATTCAAGCAGTGCTTTAAAAGAAGCTCAAAAAGCACTTCTAGAATTATCAGATGTGCAAGGACATGCAAAATCTGAAATATTGCTCCAAGGAGAAGTAGATACCCCCAATGTCTTTAAATCGGCTTCTTTTGATTCTATAGACGCAGTTGTTTTTTATGAAAAAATCAATTCACCGTTGCAAATTTTAAAGGGAATTGTTGATATTGATATGACAACCCTTTCGACAAAAGGAGCTAAAGTAAAGGCATTTGGGTCTGAATTTACAGCAGTCGGAAAAATAACAGAACTGGGTTCAGCACTTCCTAAGCCTGATATGACAATAGTTTCCCGGGGCTTTGATATGAATTATTATGAAGATCTTGTAGCTTCAGAAATTATTGTACCTCCGGTTAAAAATTCTATGAGTCTATATGTAAATGTCCATGGGCTTGTTGATGCTGAAGTAATCCTAAAGCCCAATCCTGATAATAATATTGTAAAACTAGAGTTTTATAATACGAAAGCAGATTATTTGCCCGTGCACATTCCTATATTCGTAAAAAAAGGCAAAATGACAATTACATCAAAGGATTTGGCTTTTAATAATATTGATGCAAACTTTTCAAATACTCAAGTACACTTGGATGGGATGGTTAAAAATATTACAGAAAAACCTATTTTTGACCTTAGTTTATATTCAATGATTTCTGCTGATGATATTGACCGATATATAGCTCCTTTTATCGTTAGTCCTATAAAATCTGTTGGGATGATACCTTTTGAGCTTAAATTTCAAGGTGACAGTCAAGGTTGGGATGTAGATTCCAAGATAATTCTCGCTCAAAATTCCAATATAATATTCAGAGGGGCGGATTTATGCACTGAGATACCTTGTATGGTGGTATTTAAAGCAAAAGGAAATAAAAAACAGGTTGATATTAAACAATTCTCATTGGATTTGATTACAAAGAACGGCGATATAATTAAAAACAGTTTAAAAGTCAATGGTAGCTTGATAAACTTGGATGACGAAATGTCATTTAAAGATTTTAATATTCTCTCTAACTATCCTACACCTATAAAAACTTTGAATTTGTTTATTAAAACAAACAATGGCAGACCGTTTTTTACTACAGGTGTTTTTCAAGGAAATATAAAAGCCCAGGGAAAACTTACATTACCTTATTTATTGGGTAATATGTCTTTGAAAAATGTTATTATTCCTTCATTCGAAACGCTTGTAGAAAAAGCTGATATAGCAATGGATGTGGATTCAATCATAGTAAAAGACAGTAAAATAAATATAGCGGATTCTAAAATGAGAGTAGGGGCGACCATTGATAATACAATGGATAAACCTATTGAAATCAAAAGAATTGAGATTGATGCAAATTCTTTGAATCTGGATAAAATAAGTAAGATTATCAAAAAAAATCAAACGTCATCAACTTCAACGCAAGTTTCAAATAATACAGAATTACCTTCGTTTGTTGTTTCAAAAGGTTCTATTTTTGCAAAAGAATTAATAATCAACGAACTTATCACAAATAACTTTTTATCTTCGTTTTATTTAACTCCTGATTGGAATTTAACAATGAAAAAATTCTCGTTAAACACAGCAGGAGGAAGTATAGAAGGAGATTTGGATTATAATTTAAATTCAACTGATTTGGTAGCAAAGGTTAAAATAAAAGATTTGAGCGCAAATGCAGCCGCAGCAACTTTTTTAAGAATGCCAAACGAAGCAAACGGTACATTGCAAGCAACAGCAGATTTTACAACAAAAGGTACCAATGCTTTTGAATTCATTTCTAACGCAAATGGTACGGCTGATTTTTTAATTAATAATGGTCGTTTAAATAGACTTGGGTCGATAGAATATTTATTGAGAGCTGCTAATATTCTAAAAAGCGGAGTTGCAGGGCTTACTTTGAATAATGTTGTAGATCTTGTTGTGCCTCAAAAAGTGGGTTATTTTAATGTCATAAAAGGTACAATAAAAGCCAAAAACGGTGTTATTAGAACAGATGATGCAGTAACTCAAGGAGATCACTTGAGCATGGCGTTTTCCGGTAGTATTGATATGGCAACAAATTATTCTGATATCACTATCTATGGAAAGGTATCTAAGAAAATATCAGGATTGCTGGGACCTGCGGGTAGTGTTTCGATAGGAAGCATCATTGAATACATTCCCGGGCTTGGTTTTATGCCAAGTTCTGACAAAGGGCTTATAGAAATTATCCCTAATTTAAATAAAGTTCCGGTGCTGGGTCTTGAATCCGGGAAATATCGAGAATTTGTGGTTGATGTAGAAGGTGATTTATACAATCCACGTTCTGTAAAACGTTTTAGATGGATAAAGAAAACAAAAAAGTTAGCTAAGGACAAATAAGCTGGACTCATGACAATCTGTACCGCCTGTTTCAATCAAAGACAGTTCTTTAGCTATTTTTTTTACATTTTTTTCTGTATGAAATTTGATGATGGCTCGATGTCTTCTATATAAATAATAAGATTCAATACCTTCTAATCCGTATGATTTAAGGTTTTTGACCATGTTTTTTAAGCTTAAATTCCAACAACATGCCGGATGCGCCAAAACAGGAATACCTCCAGCGGATTTAATAGCTTTTATAACGTCTTTAGCTTTTCGTCTGTTAAAAAACCTTATTATATCAAGACTTGTGCCTCTTTTATCCTGAGAGCAAATTTTTTGAATTGCCTTATTATTGATATCAATGCCATACCCTAAAATATGCAAAAGTGTATAACCGTACCAACAGTCAAATTCAACGCCTTTTATAATAGTTATATCTTTAGTTTTTTCGAAATCTAATTCTTTATAAGCGTCAATTGTGTTATGATCTGTAATAGAGATGACTTCCAACCCTAGCGATTGAGCTTGATTTAAAATCTCTTTGGGGCTTAATTCTCCGTCGGAGCAAGTCGAATGAATATGAAGGTTAACTTTATTAAAATAATCTGATTTATTTATGTTCTGTATGATTTTTTTCGTATTTTGCATAGTAAAATATTATTACAAATAGAAGAAATAAACATTATGGCTAAAAATTCTAAATTCAAAAATATTTTCGAGATAATGACAGAAGGTTTTAAGATCTACTTCAAAAACCTTTTTTCACTGTCTCAACCAATGTTATTCCCTGTTTTTGGACAAATAGGCGGTATTATAGCAATATTAGCACCTGTTTATTTTTATTCTCAAAATGTTTTCAAATGGGCGCAGGTAAGCCCGTTTCTAAATAATATAGCCGTTGTTTTCCTTATTTTAATATTGATAACATTACCGGGTTTTTTCTTGTTTGTAAAAGCCTTTTGGGAATATATGGTTGTCATGGTGACCCAAAACCTTATGGCGTCTGACATCTCAAAAGGTTATAACCAAAAAGAAACCTATATTTATAACCAAATGGTCAAAATACGAACAAAAGACTATATCGTAGTGCTATCTCTTGTTTGTCTTGTTTGGCTTGTGGCTCTAATTGCCCCTGTTGCGGCATTTTTAATAGGGTTAAAACACCCTCTCAATGTCTTATTGTTTGTCTTTTTGGAAGCTTTGGCTATTACAGTGCTTATGATAATGACAATTTATCTGGGGCTAATTTTCCAAATAGTTGCATTTGAAGATATATCACCTGTTGATACTTTAAAAAGAAGCATTAAGCTAATAAACGGAAATTTTTGGAGAACAACGGCTATGGGCGTTGCACTATTGGTTTTTACAACAGCAATAGCTCCGTTTTTTGTGAAAGAATTTTTTAGCAGTACTTTTTTAGTTGATATTTTAGCTACGCCGATTCACTCATTTGTAGCTGTTTTGATACCTGATCCTCAATTATTAACAGGCGAGGGATCTCCTGTTGCAATGTTGTTTTCATCGAATAACCCTATAAAAGAAATTTCGGATTCAATTTTTCTCGAAACAGCAGGTGGTTTGGTAACTGCATTATTGCTACCTCTTGGAAGTGCTTGTTATACAATATTATATAAAGACATTACTTTTAGGCATAATGCCGCAGAAAAAAAGAAATATAGCAGAAGAAAATAGTTTCTGATAATTTTATGACGTCAAGTTGATCAATATAAACTATTAGCGATTATTAATTCTCATTAGGGACAGGAATCATTGTATAGATTATAAAAAAGACAATGGTACCCATTACGGATAGGATTATAAAGGGTTCTACATTATCCAGAATGCTAAAAGCTAAGTACATTTGCACATTCCTTTCATTCAGTTTTTGTCTGTTTTCAGGGTTATTTAATTATAAAGTTTAAAACAAACCTTTTCATTGCAAAAAAGTATATAAAATCGGATGATTTTGAGATCGTTTGATATTTTTAAAGGATTAAAAATTAATTAGATTCCGTGTCTATTCATCGAGTACCCAGCCTTTTATGGCTTATTCTTCGCCTATAAGCATGCGTTAGCACGGAATGACAATAAACAAATAATCAGTCAAGAAAAACGCTATTTAATAACTCTAAGCTCTTTGTTCAGAGTCTTTTTAGGCAAAAAAAAGGGACCTAATAGGCCCATTTGGTAAAAATTAAGAAGAGAGAGCTTTTCCATCCTTATATATTTAAAGTAAATTTTGTGGGTAAAATTGCCCTTTTTTACGAAAAGATTAACTTATGTTAAGTAACTGTTGGTTTAAACAGAAAAATAGGGGCTTTTCCGTTATTATTTTCATGCTATACTATTTAGGCTTGAGTTTTAAAAAATAAAAACTTTAAGCATTTTATTCAACTTAACTAATAACCTACGGAGGATTAAGCTCATTAACAACGGTAGATTTAGCAGCGAAAAGACACAAGCTGCTCCTATTAACGAAAAAATCAGATCAAAAGAAGTTCGTTTAATTGATGACGAAGGTGAAAATCATGGTGTTGTATCTACGGCAACAGCTTTAGAAATGGCATATGATAAAGATTTGGATTTGGTATTAATAAGTCCAAACCAAAATCCGCCTGTTGCCAAAATAATGGACTATGGTAAATATAAATTTGAAACCGAAAAAAGAGCTAAAGAAGCCAAAAAAAGGCAACATACTGTAGATATTAAAGAAGTAAAAATGCGTTATAAGATTGATACACACGACTATGACGTAAGAATAAAAAGTATAAAAAAGTTTATTTCTGCTGGAAATAAAGTTAAGATCGTGATAATGTTAAGAGGGCGTGAACTTCAGCATTCTCAATTGGCTTTTAACCTCGCTAAAAGAGTTAGAGGCGATTTACCTGAAGAATGCATTATCGAAAAACTTCCCGGAATGGAAGGTCGAAACGTAATAATGATAGTAGCCCCTCAAAGTCAAAAATAATAATAAAAATAGGAGAAATAAAAATGCCAAAGATGAAAACTCATCGAGCAGGAGCCAAAAGATATAAAGTTACTGCAAGCGGAAAAATTTTAAGAAGACAAGCAGGCAAAAAACACTTGCTAGGTCATAAAAGCACAACAAGAAAAAGAAGACTTACTGGCATGACCGAGGTATTCGAAGGCAACCTCGATCACATCAAAGTGGAACTGCCTTACAAAAAATATTCTCGATAAAGGAGTAGAAAATGGCTAGAGTAAAACGCGGAAATGTCCTTCGCAAAAGACATAAAAAGATCTTAAAGCTTGCAAAGAGCTTTAAGGGCGCTAGAAGCAGACTGTTTGTTGTTGCAAACCAGGCTGTTATGAAGGCATTAAAGTACGCTTACCGTGATCGTAGAAACAAAAAGAGAAACTTTAGAGCTCTTTGGATCACAAGAATTAACGCTGCAGCAAGATTGAATGACATGAGCTATAGCAGACTTACTAACGCATTAAAGAAAGCAAATATATCTGTAAACAGAAAAATGCTTGCTGACTTAGCGGTTAAAGATCCTGACGCTTTTGCACAGATCGTTAAAACAGCAAAAGCTGCTGTATAAATAAAAAACATTAAAAGAAGGAAGCATTTTTTAGATGCTTCCTTCTTTTTGCGTATTAAACAATGCTTAAAAACATGTTAAAATTAGTTTTTCTCAAAAACTTGAGTTGCCAATTAATTTTCTAGCAAAGGATATAACTAATGTTTAAAGATTCCAGAAATGAATATGCAGTTAAGACGGCTCCCATTGATGACCCTGAAATGCTTGAGCATTTACTAAACTCGATGAGTAGTGAAGGTTGGGAATTGTATACACTTCATGAAGCTGAGGCAAAAGATGGAGGAATACAATATAGTTGTATATTTTTCAGAGATGCAGAAGAATCAGAAGAAAAAAACACAGAAATTGTTGATATAAGTGATTTTAAATCCAAGATGGAAAAAATTTTTCACGGAGCAAATGAACCTTTCGAAGAATGCAAAGAACTTCAAAGAAAAATAAAAGAAAAACAACAAAGAGTTGAGAGCGTCAAAGGACTTTTAGACTCAAATGCGAGTGATATTGATCGTCAAAATCTTAATTTTGAAATTTCAAAAGCAATAAACGAGCTGAAAAGCTTAAAACAAAAGCTTATTGAGACAATTTCTCCTGATAAGATGTACGAAACTATACGTTCTGAAAAACTTTCAATTGTAATAAGTGAAGAACTTGTAGGGATGGTCGATCCTGAAAATGAAGCCCCTTTGGTTTCTGAGACGGTAAAAGTCAGAAAAAAGCTCACTGATAAATACGGTTATGTAATACCTTCTATTCATTTTACAGACTCAGAAGAGCTAGAGGCTAATGAATATAAGTTTAATGTCCGCGGAGTTCCTACATTAACAGGGCATGTTTATCCCGGCTGCAAGATGTTTTTTCCGAAACAAGCTAATATAGAAAAAAAACCAGAAGGTGCTATAGAAGAGTTAGATAGCATTACAGGCGAAAAGGTTTTCTGGATAGATGAATCTAAAACAAAAGATTTCTGGGATAAGGGTTTAAGCTCTGAAGAAGTTATAGCAAAGAATTTAGAGTATATTGCACTTAAATATGTAGATGAAATTTTTGACTATTCTGATGTTAATAAATTCGTGGAAATAGCAGGAAGTCAAAATCTATTTTTAGTAGAAAGTATTATTCCTGATTTTGTTTCAGTTGCAGATTTAAGGTATATTTTAGCTTCATTAATCCGAGAAAGAGTGCCTTTGAATGATGTTGTTTTTGTTTTTGAAAAATTGAGTGATTTAGCTCAAGATCATGAAAAAGAAAATATAATAGAAGATTTAAGGTTGTGTTTAAATAGACAAATCAGCAAGAGTATTGCTAATGATAACAGAACCATATATGGCATAAAAATGAGCACTGAACTTGTTAAAAAAATGGAACAAGATTTATTACAAGAAACAGAACAAATAACGGTTAAAGCAGCCACTATTAAAAAACTTACAAAACAAATAAAAGAAGCTGTTGAACAAGCAGAAGTGCATTTTGAAAATGTAGCTATTATAGCTCCTTCTTCTATAAGGCAAATGCTTTTTGTTATTTTTGAACAAGTTATTCCTAATATTTCAGTATTAGCAAGAGAAGAAATATCAAAAGAATTCACTCTTGATGTAATTGGTGAAATGACAATATAAAATTAGATTACTAAAAAAGAAGAAGCCTATAAAAAGGCTTCTTCTTTTTGAATTTTTGAGATAACTTCTGGTTATTTTATAAGTTTTAACGCAATGAAAGGTATTAAAAACAAAGAGTATAAGGACACTTCCCAAACTCCCATTATCAGTACATAAATAAGGTATAATTGCTCTTTATCAGCTTTTAAAACATTCTCTGATAAAGCCATTATTGATTCTTTCCCCAGTAATAACACTAACCAAGATACTATCAACAATATAAACCCGGTTAAAAACCCATATAAGAAAAATTTTTCAAAAAATTTTTTATCCATTTTTCAGCCCTCATTTTTTACCATAATATAGGCATATTTTAGTATGGTTTTTAGTCATTTTCATTAGATGAAAAGTCAATGTTTGAGAGTTTATAAAGAAATTTTAGTTTAGGCATTCAATGGTTTTTTAGAGTTTGTTAAATCTTTATCAACAGATTCAACTTTTTTAGATCCACCATCAATAAAACTTGAAATAAGTTTTGAAAATTTACTACCGGCAAAAGCGCCTAAGCCCATGCCAACTAAAGAGCCGACAGGACCTTTTTTAGCAAGAGCCGCACCTGCAAGACCGATACCGCTTAATATAGAAGTTACTTTAACGGAAGATTTTACTATTTGCTTTGATCCGCTCACAACCGAATTATCTTCATTTTTTGAATTTAAAAAGGCCTTTATTATAGCAGGGAGTTCAAGAACCCCTAAAGTTAAAAAGCTTAATTTTGTCATTCTTAAAAGAGATTTACCTATTACTTTTCCAAATTTGCTTCCTTTTACCTCAAAAGATAAAATTTTATTACCCAGTGCGTCTAATTTCCCTGTAGCAACCGAATTAGAAACCTTAAAATCAAATGTTTTTTCTAAAAATTTGCCTAGTTTTGTATCATAAATAGTTTTATCTGCTTTGTATAAAAATTGACTTACTTTTTGACTGTTTTTGCCTTGCATTTTTAATAAAGGCTCAGCTAAAGTACCTCTAAAATAAGAAAATTTGTGTTGATGATTAGGACTAATAGGTGCTTTTCCCTTACCCATTAATTGTTTTATACCATCCCAAACATCACGGGAATCTTCAGGGAAGAACATGGCTGTATATGCCAACATTCCTATTGCTCTGATAAAATTACCGTCTTTAATATCATCAGGAGCAGATGAAACTTTTCTTATTTGCGGAATAGGACTTAATGCAAGCAAGATTGCTTGAGAGAGTTTGCTATCAGAAGCTTGAGAGATTTTATTATTTATCTTTTCAAAAGAATCATTTATTTGTTCTTTTTTTATATTCGCATATTTAGTGGGAACAAACGCCGTAAAGGGTGTTCCTTGCCTTTTTAATATAATGCTATTAGGATTTTGATTTTGAATCCCGTTAATATTCATAAAATCTCCCAAAAGAATTTTTCTTTTGATCTCTCTATTTATATAAAAACAAAAAACACTCTCAAATTGCTTTTAAGCTGAGTTTAAATTAAAACGGATCAGAAAAAAGCTTTTGAATAAATGTTTTTAAAGATTTTTTATTTTTAATGTTTTGTAATAAATAATATAGAAAAAATATTTTGAATAATCCTTTTATTTGCCCTATTTACCGATGAAAAAGATTTTTTTTAACTTAAATTGTTCTTATACCGTTTTCAAAACGTCAAAAATATATACCCAAATGATTTAGTTTTCAGAAAATCCGACACGGTCGCATTTTCTGAAAACGTCATTCTCTATTTACGCATACAGACTTGCAAAATTGTTTTATTTTACTGATTACATTTTGATATCGGTGTAAGTATTAAAATCAATCGGAGATTAAATGAAAATGGAAAAAATCCAAAAATCAAACAAGGAATGGAAAGAACTTTTAAATGAGGCAGAATATAAAATAACAAGAGAAAAATTAACAGAACCTCCATTTTCAGGTAAATACTATTATTTTTATGAAAATGGAACTTATAAATGTTCAAATTGCGGAAATGTGTTATTTGAATCAAACGCTAAGTTTGACTCCGGCACCGGATGGCCCAGTTTTTGGAATCAAGCCTCAAATGATAGCGTAGAACTTCAACAAGACCTTTCTCATAAAATGTCTCGAACAGAAGTGCTTTGCAAAAAATGCGGTGCTCATTTGGGTCATATATTTAATGATGGTCCAAAACCAACAGGCAAAAGGTATTGCATAAATTCTCTGGCTTTAAACTTTGAGAAAGAATAAAAAGGAGCTATTTTTATTATGAGCTTTAAAAACCCATCCCCTTTTGAAATAAAAGAATTACTTAATAAAAGTCAAAACATTGCTATTGTAGGGCTTTCAACAAATCAAGACAGAACCAGTTATTCTATTGCAAAATACTTACAAAACAATGGCTATAAAATTTTTCCTGTAAATCCTGAATATAATGAAATTTTAAATGAAAAAACATATCCTGATTTAATTTCAATTCCTGAAAAAATAGACATTGTAGATGTTTTTAGAAAACCTCAATTTGCCGTAGAAATTGCAAAACAGGCAGTAGAAATTAAAGCAAAAGCTCTATGGATGCAAACGGGAATTGTAAATGAACAAGCTGCTTTTATAGCTCAAGAAGCAGGACTTTTGGTAATTATGGATAAATGTATCAAAGTTGAACATAACTTGACTAAACTTATATAATAACTTTATGAGATTCAAAAAATAAGATAGCTAAAATTTATGAATTTTTATAAGTTTAAATATAAATTTGCAAAAATATTTGCTTGTTTTTTATGGCTTTTGCTTAGCAATAGTTTGGCTTTTGCACTTCCAAATGATATTTTTGGTGAAATTAATCTGGAGTTGGAGCCTGAAAAACAGGGTTTCATCCAAAGAACCGCTCCAACTGCTGTTTTACATGGTGAAATAACCCATACTGAAAAAGAAAGACAAGATACTTATTATTTTGATTTAGGAGCAAAACATAACGTTAGCGGTAATATTAAATTTAACTTGGATAATTTAAATAAGCCTTTGATAAAGTCTTCAAGCACTTATTTTACGGGTAATTTAAACAGTAAAATAAAATATCATTCAGAAATCAGATCAAAGAATTTATTTAACTCGCAAAGTGGGTCTGAAATTTCAAATAATCTGTATTTTTCAACAGCTTTAAATCCTCAACACAAGCTTTATTTTGGACAAACTCAAATATCAAGAAGTGAAAAGCGTACGATTTCTTTTTTGGAATCAAGTGAAGGACTATTCGGCAAAAATGATATAGGGGTAAAATTAGGTGGTGATTTTGATTTTATTGATTACTCAATAGGTGCTTTTAACCTTGAAGGTCTAAGTGAAGAGTCCGGTAACAATAATATTGCAACAGGCGGAACTCTTGCTTTTAAGCCTTTAAATTTTCAACCTTCTTTAGGACAGCTGGAACTTGGCGGTGGATACTATTCTAAAGCAAATCAAAATAACCCTAATAATACTTACGGACTTTTTAGTAAATACAGATTCAAAAATGTAGCCTTAAAAGGTGAATATGCCAGAAAAAATTCCCTTGATGAAGTGAGTGAATATCAAGATTCCTGGAACTTGAGTAATAAAATATATTTTACGGATAATTTTAGCTTTATAACTAATTATGATCAAGAAATTGAAAGACAAAAATCACAAAATGATTTTATCATCGAATACTCGGTTAAAAATAACCCTTTAATTCGAACTGACAACATGAAATTACAATTAAATGCTTCTTATATAAAAAATTATAACCAAGAAGATCGTAGAAGATTTGGAGTGAAAACTAAATACTCATTTTGATCCAAGGCTTTTAAAATGACCTTTAGTCTTTAAAGTATTCTGTGTATAATTTAAAAAAGACAGAAATTAAAATATTGGAATTTTTTATGAATGATAAAGAACAAAACCTTGATTTAAAAAAAGATGCTCAAATAAAAATAGAAAAACTGAGAGAACTGGCAAAAGATATTGAAAAAAATAATACACGAGTGGATTTAACTTCTCGTCAATTAATTTTAACTGCTGTTATAAAATCCGAGAATGAAATTTTATGGAGACAATTGGAAACAATTCTGATAAAAGATAACCCTCCCGAAATATTTAAAACAGTTATTATAGGATTATTAACTCAAAAAGAAAAATATGAAGCCATTACACAATACGCCGGTATTATTTTGCAAGATGTTGAATATATTGATGAAAAATTTAAAAACCAAGAATCTTTATTTTTATTGTTAGATGCACTGGTGAAAGCTTTAAAAAATTCAACATTAAAAGATAAAGACAAATACTTACTTCCTTTAATGAAATTATATATTGCATCTTGCAGTTCAAAATGCACTGATATCATTGCTGATAAGCTTTTACAACGTTGTATCAATACATTGCCTTGTGATTGCAAATGGATTAATGAAAAATTAATTGAACTAATTAAAAATAAAGATAATGAAATAAATCCAAGAGTTATTGCTATCGACATATTAGGACGATCTAAACCTATCGAATTTTTTCCTGTTATTCAAAAAATTGTTGACAATATAAAGGAATATACTAATAACAATCTTGAAGAGCTTTATTTTTGGGATGTTATAACAAAGTTTTTGAATGGAATTGTTAATGCAGGATTTGCAATTAATGTATATCCTCTTATAGGTAAGCTTAAGAACATTAACAATTGTGAAATATTCACGAATAATATTTTTGAAGATAAAAACACTTATGAAACAATAACCAGGCGTATAGAATATCGTATTCAAAATATTCTTAAAACAATAGAACCTGTAAATTAAATTACAAAAAAACTTTTAATAAAATGATTTTTTGATATACTTTCCGTATATAAAATTATATTCTTATCTTATTCGCGTTTGACTCATGAGGTTTAAAAAAATGAATTTAGGGGATTTAAAGTTCCTTGACAGATTTTCTGTCAGACATAGGCTTATTTTAATTTCAATTGTTACAAGTTTGATTTTTCTTATCGTTATACCTTTAGTTAGTGGTATTCAAATGAAAAATCGTATTATTCAAGAAAAGCAGGAAATGCTTCGGCACTCTGTGGATATTGCTTATGGGATTATTACAACTTATGCTAAAAAGGCAGATGCTGGTGTTATGAGCCAAAAAGAGGCTCAAGAAAATGCTAAAGAAAGAATCAATGTTCTTAGATTCAAGGACGGCAATGGTTATTTCTTTATTCATGATTTTGAAGGCTCTTGTTTATTAATGCCGGTTAACGATAAATTGGTAGGACAAAACTTTTTAAGTTTAAAAGATGAAAAAACAGGAGAACACTTCTTCGAAGATGTAGTAAAAGAAGCTAAAGCCGGTGAAGGTTTTGTTAAATATAATTATCAAAAACCGGGACAACCATCAGACCAAGTTTTTGAAAAAATGACATTTGTTAAAGGTTATCCAAAGTGGCAATGGATTATAGGTACCGGTTTTTACATGGATGATCTTAATATTGATAGCGTTATTATGGACACAGCTGTAATTAGCTTTATCTACAATATTGTAATACTTGTATTTATATTATTCTTTGTTAATTTACCTATTGGAAATAGCATTACAAGACCTATTTTAAATTTTGTTGAAATAAGCAAAAGACTATCTAATAATGATCTCACTATTGCTGTTCAAAATGATAAAAACAAAACAGAAATAAGTGAACTAAACAGGTCATTTAAACATTTTATAGAAAACCTTAGAAAGCTTATAGGAGACGTAAATACTACTGTAAAAGAAGCCTCGGATAATGCTTTTGAAATGACGGCAGCAACTGAGCAAGTTGCTTTAGGGGCTCAACAAGTTTCTGAAAGCATTTCTCAACTTGCATCGGGAGCCCAAGAACAGGCTGAAAATGTTACAGGAAGTCTTGAGTTTATTTCTAATATGAATGAAACAATTCAAAATATTTCAGTTAACACGGAAAAAACCGTAGAACTTTCTCAGTTAACCGAAAATAATGCTAACGAAGGAAAAAATCAGTCTGATGAAGCAGTTTCAAAAATTAATAGTATAAAACATACTGCTTCTGAGGTTTCAAGCTCAATTAATGACCTGGGAAAACTAAGCTCAGAAATTGAACAAATAGTTGATTTAATCAAGGGAATTGCAAATCAAACAAATTTACTAGCCCTTAATGCAGCTATAGAGGCAGCCAGAGCCGGTGAGCACGGTAAAGGTTTTGCCGTTGTTGCAGATGAAGTTAAAAAACTTGCAGGTATGTCTGCTAATGCAACAGATAAAATCACTGATATGATAAAAGAAATCCAATCTAAAACGCTTCAAACGGTTGATACAATGAATGAAACAGTTCTTGAAGTTGAAGAAGGTGTTTCTATTATTGAAAATACAGGAAAAAATCTTGAAGAAATCTTGAAAACAGCACAAGAAACCAGTAATAATATTCAAATTATTGCCACTGAAGTTGAAGGTCTTGCGACAAGCTCAGATGACGTAGTTAGAAAAATGGAAAGCATTTCGGCAATTACACAACAATCAGCTGCAAGTACTGTGCAAATTTCTACAATTACTGAAGAACAAGATGTAAGCATCGAAGAAATCAATACTAATGCTCAACACCTTGTAACAACAATTCAAGATCTTATGGAAAAAGCTTCTAAATTCAAAGTTTAGCTTTATTCTATAAAAATAAAAAATAATAAAAACCCTAAAGAATCAGACATAATTGTCTGATTCTTTAGCAAACACAACTATTTACTTTATTAATTTTTTCTTTACTCTAATCATTAAAGGTATATAACTAAACTATAATTTAGACGAATAGCTTAGATTATACGGAGAAAAAATGAACATAAATGGTTACGATGTCAAAATAATTCGCCCTGAAGTAAAAGAAGAACAAATCAAAAAAAGAGGTGATGGATTTGACAAAAGAAGATTAAAAGAAATAAAAAAAGCTCTTTTAATTTTTCATAATCTTGAAAATATGGCAACTAACATTTATAAATACCAAATTTCAACTAGAAATACTGATGAATTAAATGTTGAGCTTATAGGCGCTATGCTAAACGAAATGACTCATATTCAGGATTTTCAAGTAAAAATATACGAATATGGTTTTAAGCCAAGTATTTTAGCCCATTTATATTCAGTACTGGGTGCTATCTTTGGTTTTACTTCATCTCTTTTTGGAGAAAACGGAATAAGAAAACTTGGTGTATGGGTTGAATCTAAAGCCGTTAGCCATTATGGTGAACTTTTACAAGATATTGATTGGGATGATGAAACTCGCAAAGTAATTGAAAAAGACCAGGCTGATGAACTCGGTCACATCAAAAGATGGCAAGGTTCATAAAATCTAAAATTAATTAAATAAAAGTATAAGGAGTTAAAAATGAAAAAAGCTACTTTTGCGGCAGGTTGTTTTTGGGGAGTAGAAAACAAATTTAGTCATTTACAAGGTGTTGAAAAAACAAAAGTAGGCTACACAGGAGGACATGTCTCAAATCCTTCTTATGAGCAAGTTTGCTCAGATACAACAGGACATGCTGAAGCTGTTGAAATCATTTATAATCCTCAATCAATTTCTTATGATCAGCTTTTAAATTTTTTCTGGCAAATACACGATCCTACTCAAAAAAACAGACAAGGCGTTGATGTTGGTTCTCAATACAGATCTGTTATTTTTTATCATGATGAAGAACAAAAAAAATTAGCAGAAAAATCAAAAGAAAATCTGGAAAACTTGGGGAAGTTTAAATATCCTATCGTAACTAATATAGAACCTGCTAAGGATTTTTACGAAGCTGAAGAATATCATCAATGCTACCTCAAGAAAAAAGGGATCGAATAAATAAATTTCTCTAAATAGCTTTTAAAAATTCAACAATATTTACAAAAAAATATACAGATATTGCAATACATATAGTTTAAACTATTATAAAATAACAAGGTGCAATATTTTAAGAGTGAGAAAAGCTATGACATTAAATAAAAATGTATTTTCGCTGTTTTTAACTTTTGTGTTGTTGTGTTGTCAAAACTTATGGGCTTTTTCAGCACAATCAGATCTTGAAATAAAAGCCCGTATACTTAGAAAAAAAGAAGCTGAACATATTATAGATAAAAAAGTTCTTAAAAAATATGTTCCTGTTCAGGTTATATTAAAAAACAATACCTGTGAAACTTTTATACTACCTAAAGATATTAAAGTCATTGATTATAATGGAAACTTAAATTATACGGCTTTAAGTTCTCAAATGTATTCAAGAACAAAACGTAATTTGGTATTAAGAGCTATTATATGGGGTGTTTTAGGAGGAGGTTTGTTTTCAGTCATAACTATCCCTATTTCAATAGCTCATACAAAAGTTAACAACCAAAACTTACATGATAATATAGCTACAAATGCCTTTAATAAAAAAATATTGTTTGAAAATGAAGAATATCTTTCTTTTTTGTTTGTTCCTAAGAATCAATACCCTATGTTTATTCTTTTTGAGGATATAAAAAAAGAAAATGAACAAACATTCAACGTAAAAATACCTTTAAGAGAGGGATTATAAATGAAAAAAATAATTATTTTTACTCTTATTTCACTAGTTATTAATATGTCTTTTTGTTTCTCAGGAGTAGCAAAACAACTACTTTTAGAAACCGGAACAAAAGTGAAATTAAAAAATGTGGATAGAATATCATCACATCTTAACGATGAAGGAGATACGGTTAATTTCATAGTCGCCGATAACATAAAACAAGGCGATACTACCCTTATAAAAGAAGGTGCCAGAGCAACAGGGGTTGTATCCGAGATAAGACATAAAGGTCGAATGGGAAAAGAAGGTTTTATTTCTGTTGATCTTGATTATGCAATTGCTATAGACGGTCAAAAAATACCTCTTTACGGTAACATCGAAAAATACGGCGAAAATAAAGCTTATGAATATTCAAGTGTTAATCTCGTAGCCGGCGGCATAATCAAAAAAGCTATTTTTATTATCACCATTCCCTATCTAATACTCATCAAAGGTGAAGATGCTCAATTGGCTCCGGGATATCAATATAAAGCAAGAGTGGAAAAAGATTTAAATATCAGCATCGATGATGGTTTTGTGCCTGTAAGTAATAGATAAATAAAAAAGATTACTTTAAGTCTTTTTCAGGTTATTATTACTTTTAATAATTAATTATAGGAATAATCCGAAAAATAATGAAGTTAGCTTTTATAATAAATGTATTTCGTGAAGATGATTTTCACTCAGGTGGTGAAAAACTTTTTTATGAGTTGGTTTCAGGTGCAATTAAAGACGGTTATGAGGTTGATTTATACTGCACAAAATACTTATATAGCTCTGCCGAACCACAATTAAAATTAAACAAGCTGACAATTTTAGGAAATGCAAAAGATTATAAATATCCTTCAAAAATCGAAATTTTATATGAAAAGTACAAAAAACTCATAAATGCCGAGGATTATGACCATGTGATTTCCGAAAATATCACTCCTGTAATGGATATTGTTGTTTTGCAAGGGCATTCGGCTCAACACTACCTTGAGATGGAAAACAATATCTTTTCAAAAGCACTTTTTAAACTGAAAAAACAAGAAAATTTGAAATATCAAAAAAAATGGATTAAGCAAGGTTACAAGAAAATAATTGTCCCTTCTGAAACCCTTAAAAACGAGATTATAAAAAACTTTAGTGTCGATGAAAATCTTTTTGAAGTTATTTATCCGGGCGTTGATATGCCTGCAAAAAACAACTTTAATGACCTTAAAGATACTATTACATTTGGATTATCAGCTCCCAGTTTTAATAAAAAAGGCGGATATATTTTCTTAAAAGCACTTGGTTTACTTAAAAAACAAGGAGCAAATTTCAAAGCTAAAATTATATACCCTAAAGCTCACAAAAATCCTCAATTAAAGCTATTTTTAAAGCTTTATGATATTGAAAATGAAGTTGAATTTCTTTCTTATCAACAAAATATGGATGATTTTTATAATTCGATAGATTGCATTGCAGTACCTTCGTTAATGGAAACTTTCGGGCTTGTAGTGACTGAGGCTATGTCAAAAGGCAAAATAACTATTGTCGGCTCTTCTTGTGGTGCTAAAGAAATAATAAAAGAAGGCGAAAACGGTTTTGTTTTTGAAATGGGACAAAATAGCGCACACAATCTATATGAAAAGCTGAGTTTTGTAATCCAAAATAAAGATCAACTTAAAAATATATCTAAAACTGCAATTAATACAGCCAAGGCTATGAGCTGGAATAACACCTACAAAAGCTTTAAAAAATCTTTGTAACTTACATAAAAAATTAAAGATTAGTTTTGAATGCTTTGTCCATTAAAAAACTCATAATAGGAATTGTGGTAAGGCTTCTGAGGTTTTTAGCAATAAAAGAATAAATTTTAAATTCTTTCTCGCTAAAATACATACTAAACATTTTTTTGCGCTCTTGTATTTGCAAGTTCTCATGTTCAACGTTCGTTGAGACACCACCCTGATTAAAAATATTCAAAGTATAATCAATATACCTTGACGTTATACCAAATTTAAAAAACGCTCTTAAAAACCACTCCTGATCGCTTACAATTTTAAAGTCGGTATTAAAAAATCCTACACGGTCGAAAACTTCTTTTTTATACAAAGTAGCCGGCTGACAAGGGGTGTTTTTTATAAGATAAATTTTATTTAGTTTATTATGTCTTCTGATCTGTTTTTTTCCCGATTGATTATCTAAATGGCATAAATTCCCGTAGACAATATCACTACCTTGCATACAAGCTTGAGCAACTTTTTCAATCACATCTTCATCATAAAGTTGATCATCAGAATTTAAAAACATCAAATAATCACCCGTAGCTAGTTCTAACCCTTTATTCATTGCATCGTAAATGCCTTCATCGGGTTCACTCAAGACTTTTGAAATTACATCATTATATTTTGAAAAAATGGAAAAACTTTCATCAGTGGACTTGCCATCAACAATAATATATTCAATGTCTTGATATGTTTGAGAAGCAACACTTTCGATGGTTTTTTCAATTGTTTTGGCGCTGTTATAACAAACTGTAATTATTGAAATTTTCATATTTTTGAGAAGACTCCTAACGTAATGATTATACAATAAAGAAAAAAGCTTCAAAAAAGTGAGGCATTGAATAACAATATTTTTACACCCTCAATACCTAAAAGTTGTAATTGTTTTTAACCTGTGCTACTATTTCAACAATGGTTGAATAATAGTTTTTAACCTATTGCAATAGAAGACTCCACCGAAGGGGGGTTGAGACACTTGTCAGAAGTTCAAGTTGGTGAAAACGAAAGCATTGAAAGTGCTTTAAGACGTTTTAAGAAAAAAATACAAAAGGCTGGAATTCTTTCTGAAATCAAACGCCGCGAACGTTATGAAAAACCAAGCGTTAAAAGAAAACGTAAGTCTGAAGCTGCTCGTAAAAGACGTTCTTAGACTTTTAGTTAAATATTTAAAAAGAGTAGACCAAGGTCTACTCTTTTTGTGTCTTATATTATTAATATCCTCTTAAAAAATCTTCATTTAACAATAACTTAAAATTAATACACTTTCCCCCTTTAGATAAAGGTTTAGAGGTTTCAGTAACAATTAAAATGTAAAAATTATATTCAAATAAACCTGAAATCACTTGAAATCATGGTCAATGCTAATTAATATATATTCATTCTAAGGCACATTTTTAGGGAATAAAATAATGAGCGTTGTAAGTGAGGCACATAAGCAACATCAAGAATTGTTTAATAATGCTGTGCAAAAAGCAACTTTTAATGCTGAAACAATCTCGAAGATAAAATGGCTGGAAGAAAAATTTGAAAAAATAATTGAAAAAGATAAAAAAAAGGAGCAACCTGTCTTAATGTGGGTAGCTCCTAATTTTATTGAGCAAATGGCTATAAAAATAGCCGATATCGACATTCAAAATATCGCTATAGGTGTAACGGGTGAATCTGCGGCAGGAAAATCTACATTTGTAAAATGTGTATCAGATGAAATCGAAAACTACCAAAGAACTGCCGGCAAAAACATATTCACTATGATTAGTGCTGATAATTATTTTAATGATATTTCAGATAAAATCAATGTATTAGGTAGTTTTGAAGCGGTTTTAGATAGCGGCTATGATACTGATGCACCTACCAGCTTTCAATTGCCACTAATGAAAAAGGACATCGAAATTCTTTTAAATGGCGAAGATGTCATGATTCCTGAATATACAATTAATGGAACGGGTGTTAGTATACCTTCAGCTATTCATAAAAAATCAGGAAATGTAATTATGGCAGAAGGTATCGCAGTCTTATACCCCGGAATTAAAGACGTTTTTGATATAAGAGTTTATGTTGATATTGATGAAACTGAAAGAAAAGAGCGTTTTATCAAAAGAGCTATAAAATATAGATGTTTGGATCATGAAGGTGCGTTAAAACAGTGGAAAGCTGTTAATGAATCAGCGGAAAAATATCTTCGACCGACTAAAGAATTTGCTCAAATAATAATCAACGGAAAATCGACAAGAGAAGATATTACAGAGTTTGCAAAACAGATTTTTGAGCTGGTTATAAGTTCAAAAAATGTAGCTGTTTTAGCTTAATGTTGATTCAAAAAGAACAGGAGTAAAAAATGCATCTTTTAATGGTGTTTCTAGGTGGTGGACTGGGATCCGTGCTTAGATATCTGATAAAAATATTATGTGAAAAAAACTTTGGCGTTTTTTACCCTTGGGGAACTTTTTCTGTGAATATTTTGGGCAGTTTAATCCTAGGATTTGCTTTTACTGTTATTTTAAGCAAGGTAAACGCTTTAGATACTAACATGAAATTGTTTTTAACCGTTGGTTTTGCCGGTGGTTTTACTACATTCAGTACCTTTAGTCTTGAGTCGGTCACCCTCATTAAAGAAGGGTTTTTAGGCACAAGTATTATTTATATGTTTTCAAGTTTAATTTTAGGACTATTAGCTGTTTTTGCCGGCATGTATTTGGCAAAATATGTTTAAATAACTTGAATTGTTGGATATTAATAAAAATAACCTTACTTATTAATTGACAGTAAGTTTAATTTAGTATTTCTATTATTAGTATAAATAATATTTTACTTTTGAAAATATAGGGAATTAAAAAATAATGCTGACAAGACTTTACACGTTTGGAAAATATCTAGATCAACCCGCAATAGTAAAAAACCTCTCTAAAAACGCACCTAAAATACTCGTAGGCGGGGCTGTAGGATATGGAATTTATGATACATTTCAAGAAAAAAAACAAAATCGTCCTAAAACTTTTTTTAAAAACCTTTGCATCTTAACAGGTACTGTGCTTGGAGCCATATGGGGTACAAGAGGCTTAAGAATAGGTAACAGACAAATCATAAAAGGAATAACACACGCACACGGTTGCCATCACGGACATAGCCATGCTGAACATATACTAAAAAAGCTAAAAGCCGTAATGCCGGAAACTTCAAAAACATTTAACGAATTAAAAGATACAATAACCAAAATTAGTCATGAAAAATATGTAAAATTAAAAGATATTTTTAAACTAAATAACCATCTTGAAAAAAATTATAAAGGTGAAAAACTAATAAGTGAGCTTATTCATGATCCTCACGCCCATGGAACAAAAGATATTTTATCCGAAATGTCTACCCTTTCTTATTTGGGGCTGGTTCCTGTTTTAGGAGGAATGGCAGGAGGAGTCATTGGAGATAAAATAACAGGCGAAGATTGGAAAAAACATTTGCCTGACAAAATTAAAGAGGGTTCTTATCAATATCTTGCAAATATATTCTTATGTAATGTAGGAGCAGGTGCCGCAATGATAGGATTAGATAAACTTGGTGTAAAGTCTAAAATGGCAAAACTTGCAGGAGCAATAGGCGGTGTTATGACCGTAGGTGTTATTTTTGGAAGCCAAATAGCAAACCTTTTCGGCAAAAAAGTTATTAATCCTATGTTAGAAAACAAAAAAATACAAACAAATAAATCACAAAGCGATGATTTTGTAACTTCCATAAAAAAATTAAATAATGAAAGACACCCCGAGCTTCTGGATGTAAGTTTACACCTCGATGATATGGCAGCCGTAGGCTTTTTATCAGGTTTAAAATGGATAGGACCTGTATTACCTTTGTTTTATTCAGTGTCTGCTTATAGAGCAGGTATTGGCTATAGAAACGGTGAAGGCGATGAGCCTAAATCAAACCAAATACCAAAATTTTATAAAATCAACGAATCTTTCAAATTCACTTTTGAAAAATTCCTTAAAACCAAATAAGTTAGTGTTCATGAAAATCCGATATAGTGGATCCCGATATTCGAACAGTTTCCTTAGGTGAATTATTGAAACTCTGCTATGTCTAAATTAATACAAAATTCTTATCTTCATAAACTTCATTTGGAGTTTTGTTTTTAAACGAACTGTGCGGTCTGTCATTATTGTAATCCCAGATATATTTGCCAATGCTAAACACAGTCTCTTTTATCGTATCGTATGAATTTAGGTAAACTTCTTCATATTTTTAAAGAACGCCCTGATCTTTCAATCATAATATTGTCAAGAGCTCTGCCTTTGCCATCCATACTGATTTTTGCACCATGAACGCCCTGATCCGTATTAAATATTTCAGGAGCTCCATATTTCGACAATTTAGTTCTATTTCAGGGGGACCACTATACCCACCTTGTTAGATTTAATTTTTTTTTGACTTTAGAGGTAAAATCTCTTAATATAATATGTAAATTTAATATCAATATTTACTTTAAAGGAAGATGAGTTGAAATGATTAAAAAATATACATTATTGGTTTTTACCTTTTGTTTAGTATTATTATCGGCATGTTCCTATAATGATATTAAAATACCTCAAACTTTTGAACATCAAAACGTTACCTATAAAAATTGTCATTTAAAACAAACCGATCTCGAATCTATCAATAAACCCTTAAAATCTTTAAAAGGTAAAGCTTTACTTAAAATGGGTTCAAGGTCTTACCCTTGGATGGGGCTTGCTGTTAATAATTATGTTTTGTTTGATGCAACAACAAAACAGCTATTAGAAGATATTACAGCTTTAGAAAATCAAAATTTATATTTAATCGGCTACAAAGGTCAAGGTGAGATTGTTTTTAGTCGAAAAATCAGATCTTTTCGAAATGGAATTAGCGAAGAAAAAAAGACTATAAAAATAGAAAAAGCCTTTTTTGTAACCGAAATAAAAGGATGGGTCAAAGCCTGCGGTAATCCTGTAGATACCGAAACTGGAATAGCATTCAAAGACGAAAAATGTTTTTGGGTAAATATAAAAGAATACATAAAAAAACAAAACGACTCTAATTAATTTATAAAAGCCGCCTTGTTTTTATTTAACTATTTTTTCTTATTAAAGTTCTGAAGTTACAGCCCCTTTACTGGCAGAGCTGGCTGTTTTGGCATATTTTGCAAGATAACCTTTGGTTACATTAGGAGTTAAAGGAGTAAACTCAGATTCTCTTTTGGCAAGTTCTTCATCAGAAATAACAAGGTTTAAAACCCTTTTTTCAATATCGATTTCAATAATATCACCTTCTTGAATCAATCTGACAAGACCTCCGTTGGCTGCCTCAGGAGCCATATGCCCTATGCAAAGACCTCTGGTTCCACCTGAAAATCTACCATCAGTGATAAGAGCAACTTCTTTTCCAAGCCCACGTCCAACAATCGCAGATGTCGGAGCTAGCATTTCCCTCATTCCGGGACCGCCTTTAGGTCCTTCATACCTGATTACAATCACATCTCCTGCTTTAATTTGATCAGAATTAATAGCTTTCATCGTTTCTTCTTCGCTATTAAAAACTCTTGCAGTACCTTTAAATTCAAAACATTCAGGATCAACTCCTGATATTTTCACAACAGCACCCTCAGGAGCCAAATTTCCTTTTAACACAGCAAGTCCGGGATTGCTTGTAATTGGATTGTCAAAAGGTTTTATTACCTCAGAATCACACCAAGCTTTTTTAGCTATTTCACTGGTTTTTAACCCCGAGATACCTTTTGTATCTTTAAACTCAGGTGTTTTTCCAAAAATGGTTTTAATTGCAGCGGGAATTCCTCCTGCATTCTCCAAGTCCGTCATAGTAAGAGAACTTGAAGGATCTAATTTTATTATTTGAGGAATTTTAAAACTTAATTCATCAAAATCTTCTAATGATATATCAATGCCGGCTTCATTGGCAATAGCAAGCAAATGTAAGATTGAATTTGTTGATCCACCTAATGCAAGGTCAATTATAATAGCATTTCGAAGTGAATCTTTTGTTATTATTTGACTTGGTCTTATATCTTTTTTAACCAATTCATTTATCATAACGCCACTATCAAAAGCGATACGTTTTTTCTTGGCAGAAACAGCCGATGCACTTGCACATCCGGGTAAACTCATACCCATTACCTCAGTGAGACAAGCCATTGTATTAGCAGTGTAAAGTCCCTGACAAGATCCAATTCCGGGACAAGATTCTATAACCATATTATCCAATTGTTCTTCTGTAATTTTTCCTGTTCTGTATTGACCTACAGCTTCAAAAGTACCTCTAATCAAAGATAAAGATACACCTTCACATTTTCCTTCCAGCATCGGTCCTGCCGTAACAATAATGCAAGGAATATCAAGCCTTGAAGCCGCCATCAACATGCCGGGAGTGATTTTATCGCAATTAGTAAGCAATACAAGACCATCCAACTGATGCGCAGAGGCTACAGTTTCTACACAATCTGCTATAAGGTCTCTTGAGGGAAGTGAAAAACCCATGCCGGAATGCCCCATTGCAATTCCGTCACAAACAGCAGGAACTCCAAAAATAAATGACTGCCCGCCTCCTGTATGTATGCCTTTTTCTATATGTCTTTCCAGATCTCTCATTCCGGCATGTCCGGGAACGAGGTCACTAAAACTACTGGCAATACCAATAAACGGTTTTTTCATTTGTTCTTTAGTTATTCCTGTCGAATAAAGCAAAGCTCTATGAGGAGCTCTATCTATTCCTTTTTTTGCTATATCGCTTTTCAAAGTAATTCTCCTTTTTTATTGCTTTTTATTTGATCAAAATTTTTATGAATTCTTTTTCGAGAAGAGGGCGAGGTTTTAACCTCGCCCTTATTAATATAGAAATACTTACGCTTCTTCTGAGCTTTGTTTTGCTCTTTCAAGATCTTTAATACTAAGACCTATTCTATGTTCTTGAGGAGTGAAGCGTTTTATAAGAACTTCAATTTCCTGCCCAACAGATAGCTCTTCAAAAGGATTTACCTGACGATCTGCCATTTCAGCAGCAGGTAAAAGAGCCTCAACACCAGGGAATATATTGATAAACGCACCAAAAGAAGTAATTTTATTAACTACACCGTTAACGATATCACCTTCTTGGAATTGGTCTTCAATTTTAACCCAAGGGTTTTCGCCCATTCTCTTAAGAGAAAGGCTTATTCTATTTAGTTCAGTATCAATTTTAAGCACTTTAACTTCAATTTTTTCTCCGAGTTTAAGAATATCGGAAGGGTGCTTAATACGTTGCCAGCTAATTTCAGAGATTGGAAGAAGTCCATCTACGCCCATGATGTCAATAAAGGCACCAAAGTCAGCAATTCTAACGACTTCACCTTCTACAACCTGATCAACATCAAGTTTTGCAATAACTTCAACAACAACTCTTTCTCTAGCTTCAGCAAGAGCTTGTCTTTGACTCAATATAAGTTTATTTTTCTTAGGATCACACTCTAAGATTTTTACATCGATTTGTTGACCGATTAGACCCTCAAAAGGTGTGCCTGTTCTTAATTGACTTGAAGGTACAAAACCTCTAAGTTCTTGTATTTCAACTACAACTCCACCTTTTACAAGTGAAATAATTTTTGCAGTAAGTGTTTCAGTATTAATTTTTGATTGTTCAAGAATCGTCCAATTTCTAGCTTGTGAAACTCTTTTTAAAGAAAGTGTAATTACACCATTTTCATCTTCTTCTCTTAGAATATAAAATTCTCTTTTTTCACCCACTTTAAGGAATTCTTCAGGATTTTCCACCGGAACATTAGCAAGTTCTCTAAACGGAACTACAGCCTCAGATTTACTTCCGATATCAATAAGAATTTCATTTTTATCAGATTTAATAACGGTTCCGTTCACCACTTTAGCTGCTTTAAAATTGTAGTCATAAGACTCATTTAAAAGCCTCTCAAATTCACTTACCTCATTTAATATCGCTGTTGTCATTAGATATATTCTCCTTTCTCCAGACAATTCAAAACATCTACTATTACATCCTCAGGCGTAGAAGCCCCAGCTGTAACCCCGATATTCTGAGCGTTTTTTATATTATCTTTAAATAAACTTAAATCTTTTTTTGTTTCTACATGAATTGTTTTTATTTCATTACTTAAAATTTCTGCCAAATGAGTAGTATTTGCACTGGATTTACTGCCTACAACAACCATCAAATCAGATTTTCGGGCAAGATCTTTTGCCGCTTGTTGTCTTTGCGAAGTAGCTGCACAAATCGTGTTGTAAACTTTAACTTCTTTCGTAAACTCAATTATAGAAGCTAATATTTCTTTTAAATTCTCTATTTTTTGTGTTGTTTGAACTACAATTCCTATTTTTTTGTGCTTTTTAAGCTCTTTTGAAAGTTCCGCAACTTCACTTATATCACCGATAACAATAGCTTTTTTAAACGCTTCTTCCAATTCATCATCTGCATGACCTTTTATAGCAATAACTTCAGGATGATCTGCCTTGCCTACTATTACAACCTTACAGCCTTCTTTTGCCAGCAATTTAGCTTTATCTTGCACTTTTTTTACATCGGGACAAGTAGCATCAATTATTTCACAATTTTTTTTCTTTAAATCTCTTATCAAACAAGGAGTTACACCGTGCGTTCTTACAACGCAAAAACCTTGAACATCAGTCGGAATTTCTTCAGTTTTATAAACTGTTTTTATTCCAATACTTTCAAGATGCTCAATAACCTGATTGTTGTGTATCAACTGCCCTAGTATATATACAGGCTTATCAGGATTATCTTGTTTTATTTTTTCAATTAATTCAACCGCTCTTTTTACGCCGTAACAAAATCCGGCAAATTTAGCGAGTTTAATATTCTTAGCTGTGAGGTTCAGAAACTCTCACCCCTTATCTTTAGATTTACACTTTTTCAAGTGCATTACTGTGTTTATATCATGAGCAAAGATTAAACACAATATTAATTTGATAGTTTTGGGGCTTTGAAATAAAAACTTCAATAGCGGTAAATTTATTGCTGATTTAGTTCCGATAAAATATTTTATGTAATTTCATAGCTTTAAACTTTTGTGTTTTTAGGACGGTTTTTTATTTAAAATGAGCGAATTAGAACTCGAAAAACTATATTCAAGGAGAATTTTTCTACTCGATTAAATCTAAAAACAAAGCTACAAGCAAAATTTAAAAGCGTTAATAAATCAAACCTCAAAACCCAACTATAAATAATTAAAAAAGAACAAAAAAATAATAATAAAAAGATGTTATCGGGTAGAAAAATTTGACTATAATAAAGTTTTTTAGAAGTTCTTTGAGCGAATGTTATGGCTGTAAGTGGTTATCAGCTTTGCTTGTCAAAGTGATAACTACGGACTTTAAACCCAAGAAACTCTCTCCGAGGGGACACTTTTTGTATAAAAAGCTTCACAAAAATCTCGACAAGAAAATAAATTACGGTCTATTTTAAATTAATAAAATAAAGTTTTGTAGAAATTACATAAAGTATTTTAGTAGTCACTACTTACTCACTAATAAAACTTCTATCTTACAACCTTAAATATCCTAAACTCAGCTGGATTAAGCGTTTCAAAAACAAGCTCAGTTAATTCAATTTGATTTTCCTCATACTCAAAAGAATCATCAGGTAAAATAAATTCACTAACAGCTTTAAATCCTTCAGGTATCTCTATTTCAATCATCGACAAAGGATTTCCTTCTCTTATTTGAGCAACGCCATCCACCGTGAATTTTTCGGTTGGAGATTGACTATTGGCAATTATTAACAGTCTTTCTAAATCTTGCGAATCTTCATTTTTTATAAACCAAGCACAAAGACCTTCTTGTTCGGTTTCTATCATTTGAACCTTTCCTTTTTTTGTAAGGTCAAGATTTAACCCCAGCAGATTTACTGCATTAAATTTTCTATAAAATTCATAGTTTAAAACCCTAGGCATAGAAATTTCTGCCCCTATTGCGCTTTCAATACCTTTTTGAGTAAATGATTCATCACCGTCAATATGCAAAACAGGTCTTGAAGCTGATTTGCCACAAGGCATAAATTTCATCTTAAACCACTTAAATAAAGCTCCTTGCTCTTTTAATTGCCCGGGATATTGATCAATAGCATCAAATTCCCCATCTTGATTATTGTATGTTTTCAAAATAGAAAGCCCTACGGGTTCTTGATGATTATCATTATATTGTAAAATCTCTTCATTCTCTTTTGCTATAACACTAGGAGTTTTCAAGAATTGAGAGACTATATCGCTTCCCCACAAAAGATCAAAAGCCATATCTTGGTGATATTCTTTCAAGAACCCTTCCCACAACATATACTCAGCAAGCGTCGCAAAATGAGGAGTTTGTTTTTTTAATTCTTTATTTGCCTTTCCAAGCACTGTTCGAGGAGCTCTATAACTAATAGGCTGTTCATCTTTTTCTGATACTGCATCTACTATATGATCAATATGATCAACTCTAAAACCATCAAAATTATAATCTTTTTGAAGCGTTTTAAGCAGCTCAATATAATACTCTATGACTTCCTCATTATATTCACCTGTTTCAAGGTTTACAAAATAATAAGGTGTCTGGCAATCAAGATTTGCAAATTCTGAAACATCTTCACCCTTGTAATTATAATGCTTAAAGATGGGATAAGAGGCTCCTTCGCTCATCTTATCAAAAATCGGAATACCACAGGAGTTCCAGGCACCACCGGGAGCAGGCCATAAACCTTGTGAAATCAGTTCTCCGATAATTTCTCCTTGATTATAGATATCTTCTTCTTTAAATGATTGAAATTCCGACTTTTGAGCTTTTTCATTAATTATTTTTTTCGCTTTTTGATGCAATTTTACCTGATTTTCTCTTTGCAACATTTTATTTGAAAGTTCTTTTCTTTTTTCATCAAGTAGATTTTGCACTTTTTCAAATGCCTCTTTCAACTCTTCTGCAATCACTTCATATTTACCATCAAGACTTTTAGCGATATTTTCTTTAATCGCAGTTAATTGATCTTGAGGAATATCAGAAATATTTATATTCCAAAGTGCCTCTTTAAGAAAGCTTATAAGCTCTTTTATATTAAACCATCTAGCTACAAAAGGATTTGCAATAACCCCTTTTGAAAAACGTCCGGTCTGGGGTAATACATCAAACATAGTTGGATGTCCCGCCAATTGTGCAATAGTTAAAAATAATTGCACCTGATTTTTTGCATCAAAAGCAAATGATTCTTGAAGTTTTTTATCCATCAAGCCGGTACTTACATCGCTACTCGTCGGTAAATAAGCGCATCCAAATTCCCTTGGGTGAAAAGGAATAAGATAGATTGTAGTCGCTAAAACTCCACTATTAATATCACCAATCGGCAATGTAACAACCTGTTTCAGCCAATCAATAAATTTTCCGGGTTCTTGAGATTTATTTCCATTTCCAAGTCCTGCAAGATTAATTAACTTTATATTATGCTGTTCTTTTTGACACCAACTTGAATCTTTATAACCGGCTCGTTTCACAGGGCTTATTTGATCTATATCAAAGCAAAACTCATTATTTTTATATGTATTATTCAGTTTTAGCTTTTCTTTAATACAAAAAATTGTTTCTGCATCTGTTAATTCTTCAAGAGCTTTTTGATGAGGATAAGGCAAATAGCCAAATTTTTGAATAAGACCGGATAAATAACCTGCTTTTTGAGAGTCTATTTTTGAGCAATCATATATTTTCTCCAACTCACTAAAAATTCTTGTGAGCCATTCAGGACTGATTTTTTGTATTTCAATAATTTGTTGCATTCTAAATCCTCAATTAATAATTATCTAAATCAAATAAGCTTTTCGATAAAAAAGATACACGCCTAATAGTCCAAGTATAACATTTGGCATCCAAGCTGAAATTATTGGAATTAAAGTGCCGGATTGCCCCAATGCGGTTGCAAAAGCTGAAAGTAAATAATAAAGAAAAATAATTAAAATACAAAACAAAAAGCCTCTGTTTGTCTTTTCTCTAGGTGGTGTAATCGCCAACGGAAAGCCTAAAAGAGCAAATATAAAAGTTGTAACAGGCAATGCAAGTTTTTGATGAAGCTCTATCATTAAATCTACAACGTTCACATTGTTAGTTTTTTTATTTTGATAGATGTATTTCGCCAAAGAAAAGAAATTCATTTCAGTAGCTTTTGTTTTTTTGAATTTTTCTATTATGTTAAAACTATTAAAAAGTTTTAAATTATCAAAAATAGTAGTATTAAGGACTTGCCCCGAGTTGGCAACTGTATAAATAACACCCTTGTTAAACTTCCAATAGTCCGGTTTTGAACTGCCATGTTTTGATTGAATAATCTGAATGGTGTTATCTCTCGATAAGTCAAGCACTGTAACTCCGTTCATGGTTTTTTTCTCGCAAGAATCAACGTAAAAAAGCCTTTTCAAACGATTGCCTGATCTTAGTTCTTTAAAAGAAAAGTTTTTGCTTCCATCAGGTATGTTTTTCTGCCCTAATGCCCATATAGTTAAATTTTTAGCCTGCTTGCTTGCAGCCGGTACAACTATTTCGCTTAAAAATAATGACGATACTGCTGCTACAATCGCAAAAGCCAAAACAGGTTTAACGATACGATTTATACCTATACCACAGGCTCTCATTATTGTTATTTCAGAATTAAGGCTCATTTTATTAATAGTCATAATAACCGAAAATAAAACACCCATTGGAATTGTTAAAACCAATATTGCAGGAAGCTTCAAGATAACGGCTACAATAGCCATATTAAAAGGAATTCCGTACATAGATATTTGCTTAACCAGTGTTATAAAAGTATCAGAAGCAAACATTATAGATGTGAATATAACCATACCCATCAAAAACGTTTCCAGAAGTTGTTTTACTATGTACTTGTCTAGTAGTCTATATTTTTCTAGATTCATGTTTACCCCACTTTTTTTATTATTATGTTAAAATCAAACAAAATATGCAATCAATAATTTTAGTATTTCAGTAATCAAGTAAAGGAGACGACTTTATGTCTAAAGCTATAGAAGTAACAGATGCGTCATTTGAAGAAGAAGTTAAAAACTCTGAAATTCCTGTTGTGGTTGATTTTTGGGCTCCTTGGTGTGGACCTTGTCGAAAAATCGCTCCTATGATTGATGAGATCGCACAAGAATTTCAAGATAAAGTAAAAGTTGTAAAAGTAAACACAGATGAAAACCTTCGTACAGCACAAGAATACAGCATTAGTGGAATTCCAAGTATTCTTATATTCAAAAACGGTGAAGCTGTAGAAAGACTTGTTGGATTAATGCAAAAATCAGCGTTAATAAGCAACATAGAAAAACTTATTTAAATCTTCATTTTGATTTTTACAAAAATTAAAGATATTAAAAAACGACGAACTTTAAAGTTCGTCGTTTTTAGTTTAAAACTCAAATGAGTTAGTTTTCAAGAAAAGATGTGGTCGCATTTTCTGAAAACGTCGCTCTTTTCTTATTCTATTATGCTATGAATTAACTCAGGTTTTTCTACCTGTTGTTCTTTTATTTCAAAGGCTTTTTCAAGCATTTTTTGAGCCTGATCAGCAAGCTCTTGAGAGTTTGCATGTATAGTAGCTAAAAGCTCTCCTGATTCAACTTTATCAGCAATTTTCTTATTTAAAGTTATTCCTACAGAATAATCGATAGGATCACCTTTTTTATCACGACCTGCACCTAAAAGCTTACAAGCTTTAGCAACATCAATAGCTCCTACTTTTGATACATATCCTGATTTTGGAGCTTTAAATTCAATGTGCATTTTAGCTGTTGGAAGTTTTGAAATATCATCAGCCACAACAGGATCTCCGCTTTGTGCTTTGATCATTTCTTTGAACTTCTCTAAAGCCTTGCCATTATTTAAAAGCTCTCTTAATACTTTTTTAGCTTCTTCTTTTGATTCGAATTTATTTGATTTAACTAAAGAAATAGCTCCAAGCTCAAGAGTTAAATCCGTTACATCCTGAGGTCCTTCACCTTTTAAAGTTTGAATAGATTCAATCACTTCAACACTATTGCCTACATTATTACCTAATGGTTGATCCATTGAAGTTACAACTGCTGTAATTGAACGGTTAAGTTTTTTACCTATACCTACCATTATTTTAGAAAGCTCTTCAGCTTCTTCAGCAGTATTAACAAAAGCACCACTTCCGTACTTAACATCAAGAACAATAACATTAGCCCCTGATGCAACTTTTTTAGAAACAACAGAAGATGCAATCAAAGGCATGCAATCAACAGTTGCCGTAACATCACGAAGTGCATATAAAACACCATCAGCGGGTGTTAAATGAGCTGTTTGACCTGCTATCGCCGCACCAATATTTTGAACTTGTTTAATAAAATCTTCCATTTCTAAGGAAGTATTGAAGCCGGGTATAGACTCAAGTTTATCTATAGTACCACCCGTATGACCAAGCCCTCTACCTGAAAGCTTTGCAACAGGAGATCCTGCGGCAGCCAACAAAGGAATTAATATTAAAGTGATTTTATCTCCAACACCGCCTGTACTGTGTTTATCAATTACATAATCACCAAAAGCTGATAAATCAAGAATATCACCTGATTTTGCAATTTCTTCAGTTAAAACAGCACTTTCATCAAAAGTCATGCCATTAAAATACACAGCCATAAGCCAAGCTGTAATTTGATAATCCGGAATTGTTTTGTTTTTTACACCATCAACAATGAATTTAATTTCGTCAGCTGTATGCTGTTCTCCTAGTTTCTTTTTTGAAATAAGTTCGACCATTTTCATGCTAATCACCACTTTCTAAAATATGATTTTATTAAGGATAGATTTTTATTTTATAGAAAAAGTAAGAATTAGAAAAGAAAAAATTTGTAAAAAACATGCCAAACAATAAAAAAGAGACTTATGCCTCTTTTTTATTAATTTATTAAACAATTTTTAAATCAAATTATTTTCCCGGAGGCAATGCTAATTGAGGCTTTCCTTGGGGAAGTGCCAACTTTTGTTGAGCATTCTTTTTAAAAACAAGATTTTTTACTGTATCTATTACTTTGTTTACAACTTCTTTTGCCGTATCTATTACTTCATTAACAACTTTTTTAGTTCCTTCTGTTGCTTTAGCTGTAATTTTTTTAGCTCCTTCAGAAACTTCCTTCGCAATTTTTTGAGAGTTATCGGTAACTTCACTCACTACTTTTTTAGAATTTTCAACTACTTCTCCGACCACTTTTTTAGCTTTAGGAGATGTCTCAGCAAACATTTCGGCTATTTTATTCATAAAAGCAGGCATTTTAAGCTTTGGCAGAGCTATTTTAGGAAGCTTAACTTTTTTAATTAAATTTTTAATTATAGCAACAGGCTTTTTCATACAAGCTAAAACAGCTATAGCTGCAAAGCCAATCGCTTTAAGCAATCCTTTTTTAGGAGCATTAGCGACTGTCGCAGTATTTAAACTACTTTTGACTGCAGTTCTAAACGCCGCAGGTTTTAAAGTTGAAGTCTGTTTATATGGGACTGCTGAAATATTGTTGATCATTGTCATGATGTCCATCTCCTTTTGCATAATTAGCCTTGTCTTAACTATATAAAGGCTTTTAAAAACCTGAAATTGCGGGCATGGTTTGTCTTTTTTTTAAAATCCTCTCTAAATGTCGTTTTAAAGGTTACAATAATATTTAACATTTCTTAAAGAAAATTTAATTTAAAACATTGGAATATTTTTAAACAAATTGTACTCTATATAAATAAGAGGTAGTTTAAAAATTAATCAAGAGAGAAAAAATGGATTTAACAAAAAAGACTTTCAGGATAAACGAAGACGATATCAATAACGCAAAACAAATATCTTCATTACTTATATCTGCTAAAGCAAGAAAAAGAGCTTTTATTTCATTTTTGGGATTAGGTGTTATTGCTGATGCATTAAAAAAAGAAGGTATAAATGCTAATACTGAAAACAGCATTCATAAAGCAACTTTTTTACTCAATGATTTTGAAATAGCAGATTTATGCGCAAATGATGCAAGAATTGAAACCCGAGTGATTGTCGGAGATTCTTATCCCCAAATGTGGATTCCTAAACATCACTATGAATATGGAATTCAGCCTGATTTTTATGTCGGTGTTTTAATAAATCCTGGATTTTCTGAGGCAAATGTAATCGGCTTTATAGATTCCAAAGAAGTTGCAAATGCAGATAGTAACAATAATTATTTTCACATTAACACTGAAGATTTAACTCCATTCTCTCAAATTAAAACTGCTATTAAAAGGATAACTAAAACCGCTTGTGGATTCTCTGATTTTCACCACGAAAGAGCTAAAGAGCTTTACACTGAATATATTGACGGTCAAATTTCTATAGAAGATAAAAAGTTTTTGACCAGGCATTTAGCCGCTTGTTCTAATTGCATAAGTGATTTTCAGCTTTTATATGATTTCAATGTAAGATTAAAAGATTTATCAAAATACCCTGAATTAACCAAAGATTACACTTTAGACATTTTTCACGGTGTATTTCCTGCTCAAGAAGAAATTGTAAAGATAAATCTAAATGACAATATTGAAGAAAAGGAAACAGAAGAAGAATCCCGGGAAGATGATTTAAATGATCTTCTTGAAGATTTTGAACAAAATGAAGAAGAAGCTAATGTTGGAACTGAAACTCAAGATGATTTAACACAAAGTGAAGATTTAAATGAAATAACCATCGAACCCGATGAAGATATACTTGAAGAATTTTCCTTGGATTTAGAAGACGAAAATTCTACCTTCTTGCAAGATCCTGAACCTCTTCTAGAAGAAGAGGAAAATCAGGCAATTCAACCAATTCAAGAACCTGAAACAGAACCTATAGTTTTTGAACAAAATAATATAACAACATTGGAAACCCCTGAAGAAACAGAAAAAAAAGTTGATGATCTTGAAGATATTGAAAGCCTTTTAATTGAAGAACCGGAATCTCAAGAAATTGAATCTAATAAAGAATCCTTTGAATTAGATGCTCTGTTAGACGAGTTAGAATTTGGCGATGAGCAAGATAAAACAACAGAAGAAGAATCCGCTCAAAACGATGAAGAGCAAGTCGAGATTGAAGATTTTGCAGAAGAGCCTTCAACTAATTTAACAGAACAAGAAGAATTTCTTATAGATAATAAACCTGAAGAAATAATAATCGAAGATATCGAAACTCAACTTTCAAAACAAGATCCTGTTCAAGATTATCAAAATGATCTAGAGCCGGAAGTTTTAGATCTATTAGAAAATAACTTAGACGAAACAGAACAAGTTGCAACTTTTGAAGAAACCTCTGATGATATTTCTTCATTGTTAAATACTCCTGACTACGATGTTGAGATATCAGATGATGAAGCGGCTCAAATTGCAAAAGAATTGGCACAAGAATTAGGGGAAGAGTTCCTGGCTGATGATGATGCCCTGGCTATAGGACAAAAAATGCATCAAAAAGCAAGTAAACGCTCAAACCCAATGCCAGCTATATTACTTACAGCTGCTATTATTGGTGCCGGTTATTGGGTAAGTGAAAATCCTCAAATAACTAAAAAATATCCTCAAGTAGCTCCTGTTGTTGAAAAAACAATTATTCTAAGACAAAAAATATCTAAATTTATTCCATTTTTACAAAAAGAACAAGATTTAAAGCCTGTTTTGACAGACAATAAGATTAAACCAATAGTAAACAATCAAAATAATGAAAAAACTGATGATAAAAAATTGACTGAATCAAAAGACATAGAAAATAAAAATATTAAAAAAGTATCAAACGAAAAAACAACACCGGCTGTTCAGCAAACGCCGAAGACTCCTGTTAAAAAACAAAAAGAAATTATAGCTAAAAATGTAGTTTCCAAAAAAACAATCATGAAATCGAAGAGTATAGATGATTCACTGGCGAAAGCTTTTGAGTCAGACCACAATGCTGTTAGAATTTCAAAAATATCTTGGGAAGTAGGAAGTAACCTTGCTTCAAATCCTGAATTCAAGAAATATCTTGTTTTAACAGGTAGGGCTGTTAAGATAAACCTTTCTCAAGAACTGCTTACCGCTACTGAATTGACTTTAACAGACACAATCAAAGTTAATTTGACACTTAATAAGCAGGGGAATCCCATTAATATCAATATCAGCAAATCCAGCGGATCAGATCAAGTTGATACCATTGTGTTACAAACTGTTAAAGAAACCTTAAAGTATACAAAAATGCCAAAATTTGAGACTAACAAGACAACCTTTAATGCTGGTTTGATAATAAACTTGTAATTATATTTCAAAGTGGTAATATGTTGTCAAAGACATCTTAAATAGTTGGGTAATTTTTGTGGAGATAACTCAAAAACATCAAAATTTAATAAAAAATATTGTAAAAAGTAATCATCGTTTTTCCGGAAATGAAGATCTTGTTGAAGACTTTTGCAGTGAAACAATAAAAAGATCCTACAAACTTTTAACAACAATAAACGAAGTTCAAAAAATTGAAAGTTACCTTAACAAAGTTGCTACTTCAGCAATTTTAGGGGTTCTTAAAGATGCAGGACGTTTACGAAGAGCCACTCAAGGCTATACTCAAACGAAAGAAATTCCTGTCTCATCGGTTAAAATCACCGCTAAAGAAGATTGCTATAAAATTGACGATGCGGGTTGTATTTTTTATGATATTCCCGATCCGGCACCATCTATAGAAGATGAAATAACTCAAAAAGAAGAACTATTAAAAATAGTTCATTTTATTCATGAATTAAACAGCGAAGAGCCTGATAAAGACTTTTTAGAACTTTTCCAACTAAGATATAAAGAAAATTTTAAACAAACAGAAATCGCAAAAAAAATGGGCTTAAGTCAAGGCGAAGTGAGTAAACGCCTAATTGAAATGACAAAAAAAATTAGTCTTAAATTTTAATCAAGGTTAATCCTAAAAGAAACACTTTATTATTCTATCTATAAATGTAAAATATGATAATAAAATATATAATTGTGCTAAAATTTTTCATAGCAAAGGTTTTAGAAGTAGTTTTATTTTCAAATGAATAAATACACAATAAATGCAATAAATTTAAAAACTTATAACCTCAATGAGTCAGATAAAATCGTGGTTATGTATTCAAAAGAAAAAGGACTCATTAGATGTGTTGCAAAAGGAGTAAAACGTCCAGGCAGCAAAATAGGCGGACGTATGGAACCTCTTTTGGCAAATAAAAGTCTTGTCCTAAAAGGAAAAAACCTTGACACAATTTGCCAATCAGAAGGACTGGATACGTTTAAAGATATTCGAAAAGATATCTTTAAGCTTACTCACGCAATGTATTGCGCTGAATTACTCGATCATTTTGGATTTGAAAATGATAATAATAGCGAAAAAATATTTGATTCTATTTTTAAAGCTTTTCAAGGTATATCAAAAGCACGCAATAAAGCCGAAACTTTAGCTTTTGTGGTTGCCTTCCAGCAAAGATTAATGAAACTTACAGGTTACGCTATTGAACTTGATCACTGCGTAAAATGCAATGAAAAACTTTCAGATCATTTTTCATTTTGCATAATATCAGGCGGAACGGTTTGTAGCAACTGTCAAAACATTACAGGCGAAGAGATGCAAATAAATAAAGAAATCAAAAACACTCTCCAAAAATTAAATGATTTTGATATGCTTTTATCCGTTAAATACCATTACAACGTTCAATCCGAACTAAAACTGAACTATTGTTTTAATTTATTAAAAAATTATGTATCATACAGATCTCATAAAAAATTAAAAACCTCGGAAATGATCGATTGTCTTTGTTAATTTAAGAAAGAGAAAAAATGAATTCAGCACCAAAAACATCATTATTTAGTAGAGGAAGTGGATATAGAGCTTTAATGAGTAACAAAAATTTCCTTTTCTTATGGCTGGGGCAGATTTTTTCTCAACTTGGCGATAGAGTCATTTTTGTTGTATTTGTAGCATTTATTGCTGCAAATATTGGCACAGCAAGTAGCCTGCAAAGCTGGCTGTACGTATCTTTTACAATTCCTGCAATTTTATTAACCGCTGTAGCAGGTGTTTTTATTGACAGGTGGAATAAAAAAAACACACTAATAATAACAAACATTTTAAGAGCCCTAATAATAGCATTACTGCCGTTTTTGAATGATAACCCTATTCAAATCTACGCTCTTGCTTTTCTTATCTCCTCCGTAACTCAATTTTTTGTTCCGGCAGAAGCAAGTACAATCCCAATGTTAGTGAATAAATATCAACTTTTAACAGCTAATTCTTTGTTTACAACTACAATGATGGGATCCATTATCTTTGGATTTGCACTAGGAGATCCTTTGATAAATTTATTCGGACTTGAATCAGTCCATATAGCTGTTTCAGCATTGTTTTTACTTTCTTCGGTTTTTCTTGTTTTTATAAAATACAAACCTCAAAATAATGAAGGAAAAGCCCATAAGACATTCACAGAATTTTTTGAAGATCTAAAACAAGGATTTATATACACCAAAAACAACCCCATCGTTTATGGTGCTATGTTAAAGCTTGCAACATTATTTTCAATGATTGTAATGCTATCAATTCTTGCTATCAGTATAAGCCAACAATATTTATACCCTCAAGATCCTGCTTTGGGAGCTCAAAAATTTGTTTATATAATCGCATATAGTGGCATAGGTATGGTTTTAGGTGCTTTTTTTGTAGGTAAAGTTTTTAGAAACGTAGATAAATACAAGTTAATCTATCTTGGATTTTCCATCATTGGCGTTAACTTACTTTTATTAACAGCTATACCAATGGTAGATCAGAATTTATACATTCCAATCTCAGAGAAAACACTGTTCGGTGTTTATTTTGCGCCTTTTGACCTCACTTACAGAATGGTTTACTCATACTTCATAGCCTCTTTGATTGGTTTTGGCAGTGCTTTCGTGGCTATTCCACTTCAAACTATCTTGCATAAATCAGTGTCTCAAGAAGTGAGGGGAAAAGTCTTTGGAGTTCAATTCACGTTATTAAGTACATCTTCGACATTGCCTGTATTGCTCGCCGCTTTTGGATCAGATCTTTTAGGTGTAAATACTATGCTTGCTTTAATAGGACTTCCTTTACTTGTTTTTGGAGCATTAAACCTTAGCAAAAAAAGACCCTAAACAAAGAGCTTAGAGTTAGTAAATAGCGTTTTTACATTGTAATTCCGTGCTGTGACACGGAATCTGACTAGTTTGCGGTTTTAGTCTCTTGATGGTTAGATTCTGCCGAGTAGGGACATTTTCTTTGATTCGCTCTAGCTCATCACCAGGGAGGGACATAAAACTACGACTCACATACTCGCCTTGTTTTGCAGTCAGAAAAGCAGTCAATAACCCCTTTGGGATTTTCAGAATGACAGGTGTGGGTACAAAGTTTTCAATTTAATTGTTTTTTTATTTTTTCGATATCTTCTTTTATGATTTTAATCTGGTGAAAAAGGTCATCGATAGAGTCTTTTATATCGTTTTGAATTGTTTGAAGTATGTCTAAGGCTTTTTTCATATAATAAAGGCTCCTTTGTGGTATCATTGGTACAGGAAGCAGGTTACATAAAACCCAATCAAAAACTCATCGTTTCCGCTTAGGTTTTATATCCGCTGTCCCTACTTAAAATCTAAGCAGAAAATTCTCCCTAAAATCCAAAAAAGATTAAGGGGTTATTTTTATTTTTTTGATCAAAATCTAAAAAGCTTTTTCTGTTCATTTTTAATATAAACCATAAGAAATAAAATGTCAAGGACTTAATTGCGAAGAATAAAAATAGGGCTATTATTGAAAAAATGACAATCATATCTTGTAAAATTGATAAATATATAAAAGATAAAAATATTACTTTATATGGTTTTGCAAAGTCTTTGAATTTTTCTGAAGGGGCTTTATATGATATGTATCAAAATCGTAGACCTTTTTCTGATGCTGCAATTGAAAGCCTTCTTCCGATATTAGAAGTTTCTCAAGAAGAGTTTGATAGTTGGATTATTGCGGATAAGTACCCTAGAAAACTTATAAAACAAGCTTTTGGGGTCAAAAAATCTACCAAAATAAAAAAGAAACAATTAATCTTCACAGTGAAAATAGACGCTATTCTTGAAGAAAAAGGGATTTCAAGAACGACTCTTTCAAAACAGATAAAATATGATCAAAGTGCTGTAAATAAGATAATTACAGGTAAAAAGAGTATTTCAAAACCAGTGCTGGAACGAATGGCAAAAGCTTTGGATGTGCCTCAAGATGATCTTTCGAGCTGGTTTTTAGCTGATAAATACAGCCTTAAAACCTTTGAACTCGCATTGTCTTTATAAATTTGTAACAAAATTTTAGTATTAAAAACTCAAAAAGCAATTTTCATTTTTTATCACTCTTATAACTTATATAAGGTTAAAAAGGAGATAAAAATGCAACTGCTAGCTCCAATAGCTATTACACAAGGTAGAGTATCAAGTAGTAATGTTAAAATAAAACAACAAAAAATATCTAATTCTTTTAATTCAATAAACCAAGATACTTTTGTTTCCTCAAAATCAACACCTTTTAAAGGAAATGATACAAATCCGATTAAAGCTTTATTTAACAAAGCTTTAAATAATATTTCATTCAAAGGTATAACTTCAGATCCCATTGCAGCGGCAGGATTAACAGCTAGCAATATGAAATTAAGTGAAATCGATGAATTCTTGGAGCATTTAATTAAAAGCTTGAAAAATTCTGAATACGAACATCCTGTAACAGAAAAAACAGGACTTGAAGCAAAAAAATGGTTAATTGATATATTGAACAACAAAGATGGTGAAGGTTGCATTAAAATGCTTCGAGACAAAGAAGGCAATTTAGTTGGAACTGGAGCGCAATTAATAAGAATACCTGATGGTAATATTGAAAAAAAACAAGGGGCAATATTTGCTATTTATATAGACCCTGAGTATCAAGGAAAAGGTATTGGCTCTCATCTATTAAAAGATATGATTCAGCAAGCTAAGGATGCAAATTGCTTTGTGACAATTTTGCAAACTTTAAACCCTAAGGCTCAAGCTCTTTATGAAAAATTTGGATTTGAAGAATATGAAAAAGATGAAAAATATGGCTCTTGCATGGTGAAATATTTAAATAAAAAGGACTAATAATTATAAAGTTAAAAAAGGAGATAAAAATGCAACTGCTAGCTCCAATAGCTATTACACAAGGTAGAGTATCAAGTAGTAATGTTAAAATAAAACAACAAAAAATATCTAATTCTTTTAATTCAATAAACCAAGATACTTTTGTTTCCTCAAAATCAACACCTTTTAAAGGAAATGATACAAATCCGATTAAAGCTTTATTTAACAAAGCTTTAAATAATATTTCATTCAAAGGTATAACTTCAGATCCCATTGCAGCGGCAGGATTAACAGCTAGCAATATGAAATTAAGTGAAATCGATGAATTCATGGAACATATTAAGAAAAGTTGTGAAATTTCTGAATATGATCCACCCCTTACAAAAGAAATGCATAGCCTTGTTAAAGAAAATACGGTAGAAGTATTAACTAATAAAGATGGAGAAGGTTATATTAAAATGCTTCGAGACAAGGACGGAAAATTAGTTGGAACATGTGGATTAGCAATAAGATCTAATGAAAAAATAAAATTCGGAGGTGTTTTTAGTTTTTATATAGACCCTCAATACCAAGGAAAAGGTCTTGGTTCTAGTGTTTTAAAAGACATGATTCAAGCATCTAAAGATATGAATTGTTCTGTGATGACTCTTGGAACTATAAGTCCTAAAGCAAAATCTTTTTATGAAAAATCAGGATTTGAAGTTGTAACAATTGTAGAAGAAGGTGAATATAAAGGTTATTACGTCATGCAACATAAACTGGCAGAATAAGTCTAAAAGACAACAAAAAAAGGAAGGCATTGCCTTCCTTTTTGATTCTATATAACAATCAAGCGGCTTTGTTTTTCTTAAATTCTTCTATAACTTTTTGAGCTATATGTGCAGGAACTTCCTCATATCGAGCAAATTCCATTGAAAAAACACCCGCTCCACTTGTCATGGAGTTTAAATCGGCAGCATATTTAAGCATTTCTGCCATAGGGATTTCAGCTTTTACTGTTTGAGTAACACCTTCAGCATCAATTCCCAGCATTCGACCCCTTCTGCCGTTTAAATCACCCATTATATCCCCTACATTTTCTTCAGGGACAGTTATTTCAACTTGCATAATAGGCTCTAAAAGTATAGGATTGGCATCTAAAGCAGCTTTTTTGAACGCCATAGACCCCGCTATTTTAAACGCCATTTCAGAAGAATCTACAGGGTGATAACTCCCGTCAAAAAGCACCGTTTGAACTCCCACAACAGGAAATCCCGCCAAAATACCTTCTTTCATAGCTTCTTTTATTCCGTTTTCTACAGCAGGAATATATTGTCTTGGAATAGCCCCACCTACTATTTTGTCTACAAAATCAAGGGTTTGATCGTTTGAAATGGAATGGAGCTCTATTTGACAATCACCATATTGCCCTTTTCCGCCTGTTTGTTTTTTATATTTGCTTTGCACTTTGGCATCACCCGTTATAGTCTCCCTGTAAGGTATTTTAGGAGTTTCGAGTATTACTTCGGCGCCGAATTTGCGTTGTAATTTTTCTATCACAATATCAAGGTGTACTTGCCCCATGCCGGATAAAATCATTTCCTTTGTTTGTTCATCACGACTGAGTTTTAGGGTTGTATCTTCTTCCATTAGCCTTTTTAAACCTGTAGAAATTTTTTCTTCATCCCCTTTTCCTTTTGGTTTTATAGCGAAAGATATAACAGGCACAGGAGGTTCAGCCATAGGGATTTTTACGGATAATTTTTCACTGCAAAGGGTATCTTTAGTATGAGTATCTTTCAACTTGGCTACTGCAACTATATCCCCTGCAATAGCTTTATTTGTAGGGTTATGATTTTTTCCTACAAGGTGAAACATCTGACCTATTTTTTCTTTTATTTTTTTATTTGAATTCAAAACATTTGAATCAGAACTTATTTCTCCTGAATAAACCCTCATTATAGTTAATTGACCTGCATAAGGGTCTGCTATGGTTTTGAATACCTGAGCCGCTAAAGGGCTTTGGATGTTAGGCTCTAAATTTAGTTCTTGACCATCGTCTTTAAGTGCTTTTTTAGCGTGAGCTTGTTGCGGAGAAGGCATATAACAAGAGGAAAAACTCAATAATTTTTCAATACCAATATTTTTGGTAGCTGATCCAAATAAAATAGGTATTATTTGTTGATTATCAATACCTTTTTTAAGAGCTTCGTAAAGTTTATCGTTAGGGATTTCTTGCCCTTCTAAATACATTTCTAATATTTCATCATCACATTCGACAATGGATTCGATAGAGCTTTCTCTAGCTGCGCTAAATTCAACTTTTAAATCAATAGGGATTTCCCTTTTTTCATTTATCCCACTTTCATCATTTTTATAAAAATAGGCATCCTGACTTATTATGTCAATCAGCCCTCTAAAATCTTCTTCTTCACCTATTGGAAATTGAACTAAAACAGGCTTTGCAGAAAACACTCCGTTTAATTGTTCTAAAACTGATTTATAGTTGGAGTTTTCTCTATCCATTTTATTGATAAAAATACATGCCGGTAAGTTGAGCGATTCTAAAAATTTAACAAGCTTGTTAGATTGAATTTTGGGACCATCAATAGAGTCGTAGATTATTACGGCTGAATCTACAGCTTGCATGCAGTTTTTAGTATCAGCTATAAAGTTTGCACTTCCCGGGGTATCAATGATATTGAACCTATTACCCTGCCAATCAAAACTTGCTATTGAAGAACTTATGGTTGTTTTTCTTTTGGTTTCTTCGGGTTCATAATCCATCATAGAACTTCCATCATCCACTTTTCCCAGCCTTGAGTTTATTTTTGCATCAAATAAAAAAGCATCGGCTAAAGTCGTTTTCCCTGTGCCGACATGAGATACCAGAGCAATATTTCTGATATCTTTTACTCCGAAATCGCTCATAAAAACCTCCTATTCTATACTGAAGTGAGTTTATTTTTAAGAAATCCGATTGCGATCGCAGTTCTTAAAAAACTCTTCTAACCTACGCATACCGATTTTTTAAATCGGTATAGCTTTTTAAATGGAAAAAGAAAACCTCAAAAAAGAGATTACTCAGCCAAATTATAAACGAGAATAATCACCCTTAAAAAGCGTAAGATGGAGGTTTAACAGGGTGATTTTGATAAGTTTATCAAAATCATCAATTTGTAATTTGAGTTAAATAATAAAATAATAGAGAGTTTTTATCAGAATTAAAACTATCATTTACAAATTCTTGAAACTCTTTTTTATTAAAATTTTCCAGCAAAAATAAGCTGTAATACCCTCTTAGTAAAGTGTTTTTAGGGTTTAACTCAAGTGCTTTTTTATAATAATTATTCGCTTCTTCTTTTTTATCTAAATGCTCAAAAGCTGTCGCTGAATATAAAAGAGCTTCAAAATCTTTTTCATTTTGCTCTAATATACCTTGTGTCAATTCAATAGTCTTTTCATATTCTTTATTAGCCCAAAGAGCTTTTATATAGTCTTTTAAAAGATTTTGTTGGTACGGAGTTCTCTCAATTGCACCTTTTAATATCTCCCGTGCTTTTGCACTCTCACCGTTTAAAAGAAGCACATTTCCCAGTAGTTTTATAGCTGCAATATTTTCAGGTTCGGCTTTTGATATCGAAGATAAATATTTTGCCGAATCTTGAGAATTTAAAAGCGCAAATTTAACCTGCGCAACTCCCAAATTGCAAGTGGGAGTGAAATAATTTGAATCCATTTTTTTAGCTTTTTTAAATAACTGAGCTGATTTTGTCTCTTTTTTTTGAGATGCAAAAATAACTCCAAGGTTATTAAGCGCATATTTTGATTTTGGGTTTAACTCTATCGCCTTTTGAAAGGATATTTCTGCTTGTTTAAATTCGCTTTTCTGAAAATATAAAACACCGATATCATTATAAATTTGGTAGTTCTTATTTTCAGGTGTATTTGCAAGTTTTTTTTTGCAAATTTCAATAGTATTATTTTTTGAATCATAAACATCAAGCAAATAATCAAGCTCTGAATAGTTTTTAAACGAAAAGTATTTTATATTTTCTATAATCCTTTTATCTTGAATAGAATTATTTTTTGCCAACGGCAAAAAGTATTTTTTACTTTTTTCAATAATTTCAACTCTTGCTTTATATAAAGCTTTTTGGGCATGCACTTTATAAAGTGAATTGTGAGAGTCTAACGAACTAGCCTTTTTAAAGCTTTTATAAGCCTTTTTATACTCGTTTTTATTTAAAAACAATTTGCCTTGAATATCATATAAAGGTGCATAGTTTTGATGTTTTGCCAATGATTTTTTGCATAAGTCCAAAGCTTTGTCATTTTTCCCGTTTATCATATAACCGTTTATTATAGCGTAAGAACTTTGCCCTGATTCTATTGCTACAGCAAAATTAGACTGTCCAAAGCAACTAAAAACAGTTATTAACATTAAAATTTTAAAAATAAGTTTAGTTTCTATGTTTTTCATTAATTTATTATAACTTGTTTGCCTTTAAATACGCTGAAAAAGAACTTACAGTAATGGTTTTTCCATGTAAATCATTTTTAACTTCTTCTATGTAATTATCAACCTCTTGTTCGGTAAAATAAGCCATGAATTTTTGTTTCATGCTGGGAGTTCCGGGACTTGGAGGTGTATTAAACCAAGGATCCATCATTGCTTTATCGACAACATAAGTTGAAGATTCTGTCCCTAGCTCTATATCTACATCGCTAAATCCTGCATTTTCAAAATCTTTTTTCAAGGTCTCTTGATCAAAATTAGTGAGTGGATCACTTTCGCTGTTCATAAATTCAGCCTCTACGACTTTGAATTTATCATAATTTGTTATATTTTCAGGATTTATAAGCTCATAATATCTTGTATTAGAACGGATTATAGGTTCGAAAATAGAGACTCGCCCGCCCGATCTCAAAATTCGATAAAATTCTTTTATCGATTGAGGTTTATCAAGAATATGCACAAGAACCGACCTCATGGCGACAACATTAACTGAATTGTCCGGTAGGTCCATTTTTTCAGCCCCGGATTCAAGAGTTTCAAAACCTTGTGTTATACCGCAATCTTTGGCAACTTTTGCACATTCATTCACACAATCTTTAAATTTATCAGAAGCTATAACTTTGCCATTTCCTTGCAGCAATTCATAAGCACCAAATGCCAAAAGCCCTGTGCCTGTGCCGATGTCAATAAAAACATCACCTTCCTTAAGCTCAGCTCGTTCAAGAACCTTATCTCTAACGTTCAAAAGCCAACCCAGCGTTTGTTGAACCTGTTCTTCGCTCATATATGAAAAGCGAGATTGTTTAAGCCATTGAGTCCAGTTTTTGACAATTTCAGACATTTATAAGTTCTCCCGGTAATATTATTAACTTAACCTTCAAAAGGGTTTTTACATTTAGAGCAATATTCAGCGTCTCTTTCTGCTTTTGTTCCGCATACTTCACATTGTTTATAAACTTTACCCGGTTTTGCTGCAAACTCTTTTTGTTTGTTTTCTTTGCTAAATTGGGCTAAAAATGCTTGTATTTTATCTAAATATAAAATAATCAATATAAAGATTATTATTAAAAACCAAAACTTAAAAATAAAAGCTATGGCTAAGAATAATAAAAGAAAAAATAAACAACCGCTACAACCTGAAATATTGAATATCATTTTTAAATTTTAAAACCTTCATTTTATACTGAAACGAGTTTATTTTTAAGAAATCCGATTGCGATCGCATTTCTTAAAAAACGCTCCTAACTTACGCATACCACTATTAATTTTTTGAATGAACTATTAAGTACTTTTTTGTATAGGTATAAATAAACTGATTCATAATATTATTATAAATCAGCATGGATTTTTATTCCCGAATGTTAAGCAAAGCAAAAGAGAGCGGATGGAAAAGCGCTCTCTAGTGTGCAATTTATTAAATTATTTTATGTTTATTTCTAAGCTTTTTTCTGGGCTTTAAAATCTTCTACCATTCCTACTGCTTTTGTTGCTAAAGGAACAGCGGCAACAGGACCTAAGAATCTGAAGACTGTAGATGTTACAGCTAGAGCAGCAGCTCCAAATACACCTTTTTTCATTGTTTCAAGGTCTTTTGCACCTTTATCAAATTGTTTTTGATTAATTAAATTATTCTTAAGAGCATCTTTAAGCATATCAAAACTTTGATCCGCTTTTTTAGCAAATTTTCTTTTTACACCCGGTAAAATGTCGTTAAATAGTTTTTTATTAACCGTTAAACTTACTACGGTAGATAAAAGCCATACGATAGAAAGGTTAGCAATTAATGTTGGTTTTCTTTCAGGTTCAATTGATTTTGAACTCATTGTTTTTGTAACATAAAGACCTGATATCACTGTTGCAGCAACAGTTGGCAATATATTTTTCATCTTAGCCATATTTTTATTGTTACTAAGATATTTTACCGCCGCTTTCAGAGGAGGTGTTGCTAATGACCATTCCATAGCTTTTGCCAGACCACCTATGATAAATTTGTCAAAGCCTTTATTTACAGAAGCTTTTGCAACGTTTGCCATTCCCGACATTGTTCCTGTAAAAGCAACTGGTGATTGTTTTAGTTGTCTTGTATTTTGAATATTCGGAGTTTGAGTTATATTCATTACTTGCATCTTACTTCACCCCGCTTTTAAGAAAACTTTTAAACACGTCTTTATGGAAATTAGCCGGAAGTTGATTGAATTGACTAATTTGTGGATTTGCATCAGGTTTTTTCTTGCCTTTTTTAGCACCAACAAGATTCATTATTACAGGTATTGCACCAATAGTTAAACCAGCCATAAGAGGAGAAATAACAATTTTGAAAGGATAATCGAATATATATTTTGTAGCTGCTGCAAAGTCTGTTTTAGATTTAAGTTGTTTAGTTAACTTTGCTTTGTTTGCATCATAAATATCACAAGCTTTTTTCATAAGTTCTTTGCGTTCAATTACATCTGATGTTTGTTTTTTTATTGTATCAATTTCTTCCGTAATCCAATTTTTTAATTCTTTTAATTCGTTTTGTATAGGCTCATCGGCTGCTTTTAATTTTTTGTCTATTTTTAGTTTGTTTTCAAGCCATTTAAGATGTTTTGGTGTTGGTTTATTATCATCAGTAATTATATCAATAAGTTTTTGAGCTGCTTTACCAATCGGCTTAAAAATAGCATAACCGGTAGTAAACCCTACAATACCTGATGCAGCTGATTGAGCTGCAGCATATTTTTTATCTTCCATGCTACTGCCAGGCATACCCATAACAACAGCCGGTCTAAGAGCACAGGTTAAAACCAACGCTACTGCTGATTCGAAAATAGCTTTACTGCTTTCAGCCATATGATAAATTTTTCTTAAAACACCTTCTTTGCCTTTTCCAAAGACAATTTCATCAACTAAAGCGGCACCCTTTTTACCACCTTCTTGAAGGAGTTTTTCTTTTCCGGTAAAACTTAAACCTTGAGACAATTTACCCTTTTGAATTTGATTTGCAGGTTTTCCGGAGGCAGATAAGAGATTTGGACTTTGATTTTGAATTATCATTCCTGCTTAATCCTAAAATTATTTAATGCACACATTAATATTAAAAATAAAAATAAAAAAAGTTGCTAGTAAAAGACTCTTTTGTACACAAATGTTAATAAAGTTAAAAGTAAGTTAAGAATTAAGGCTTAAGTGCTATCTTTATTGCCTTTCCTGAATCATGAAGTTTGATTGCTTCGTCGATTTTTGCAAAATTCATTTCATGTGTAATTAATTTTTTTACATCAACCATGCCGGCAGAAATAAGATCAAGTGACTTTCTTATGCAGTCAGGGGTATGGTGGAATATACTTAATACTTTTATGCTGTCATAGTGTAGCTTTCGGGTGTCTATTTGAACCTTGGTTCCTGATTTGCAACCTCCAAAAAGATGCACTGTACCACCTTTTCTAACGAGGTTAAACATTCTCTCCCAGACTTCAGGTAATCCGACGGCTTCTATAGCGACATCAAGACCTTTTCCTTCGGGGGTAAGTTTTTTAATGGCTTCTTCAGGGCAAGATGTTTTTGTAAGGTCAATAACTTCATCAGCCCCACCGAAATCTTTTGCCAGTTTTAATTTCAAGGGATTGCGACCTGCTGCAATAACTTTAGCCCCTTTTAATTTGGCAAGCTTGACAAACATAAGACCAATAGGTCCAATGCCGATAACACCCACTGTTTGACCTTTTTTAATTTCTGTTTTTTCTATTCCATGCACAACATTAGCCAATGGTTCTGTAAATGCAGCTTCTTCAAAACTCACATGTTTAGGTATTTTTAAAAGGTTATATTTTACAATATTTGCCGGGATAGTAATATATTCGGCAAAAGCACCGTTTAAAAACTCTATATTTTCGCAATGATTATATTCTTTTAAATTACAGTAAAAACAATTATAGCAAGGGGCAGAGTTGGCTGCTACAACTCGATCTCCTTTTTTAAACCCTTCAACATCGGGAGCGATTTCTTCAATTATGCCTGAAAATTCATGTCCAAATCCTGAAGGTACAGATTTTATTAAAACAGGGTGACCTCTTTTGTAAGTTTTTATGTCTGTCCCACAAGTAAGTGCGGCTTCAATTTTTACTAAAACTTCACCGGCTTTTAAATTTTTTATTTCTACTTGTTCATATTTTACTTTTTCAGGCTCATAATAAAGCACTGCGTTCATTTTCATGTTATTTCCTCGGAAAATCTGAGATGTTTGAAATATTTATATAGGCTTTCATTATTTTATTTGAAAGTGTATCATTAACAGCTTGTCCAATTTCATTAATATTATATTGCGAACAAAGCCCATCTAATTTTATTATACCTTTTTGAATTAAATTAAAAGATTCGTGTAAATCTATAGGCGCAGGAGAATAACTACCTAAAACCGTTAATTCTCTATAATATATATCATTATTTGTAAATCCTGTTTGACTTGATGATACACTTGAAAATACAACGATTTTACCGCCATCTCTAACACATGCCGGAGCGAAAGAGAGACTGCTGTTAGCTCCAGATGCTAAAAAAACGCAATCAGCTCCTTCTTTAGCTTTGCTGATCTTTTTATAAAGTTCTGAAGATTTTTGATCATTTTCAAATTTTATAACATCATTTATTCCAAGTTTTTGGGCTGTTAAAATACGCTTATCAAGCAAATCGCAACCGTAAACATTAGCGCCAAAGTGTTTTGCCAATTGCGCAATTAAAATACCGATAGAGCCTAAACCAATAACTATTACATTAGAGCCTTTTTTTATTTCGGATCTTTTTACAGCTCTCAAACAACAAGCCAAAGGCTCTGTAAAAGCGGCTTTTATATCAGCAACTTTTTGAGGGATTTTAATAACAGTGTGTTTTAAATGCTCGTCAGAAACATATATATATTCACAAAACCCACCAGGAATAATATTAGTGGCTTTAAAAGTTTTGCACATCGAGTAATTCTCGCCTTTGCAAAAAACGCAATTAAAACAGGGTACATGATGCCCTAAAACAACTTTATCCCCTATTTTAAAATCACAATTTGAAGAGTTAATCTCAACAATTTGTCCGACAACTTCATGACCTAATACCGCTCCGTTTTTAACGAGTTTTTGCTTCATTTTTACTATGTCAGAACCGCATAACCCGCATCCTAAAACCTTTATGGTTGCCCCTTGTGATATTAGTGCAGGTTTTTCTATTTCTTTTATTAAAAACCCATCAGATTCTTTATATATAGCTGCTTTCAAAATAATTTTCCAGAATAAATCTAATTTACAAATTAATTTTATTTAAAAACATAAATATAAGCAAATAATCAAAGGTTTGAATTGTTTAAAAATATTAAACAGTTTGTTGATGTTTTAATTGCTCCTGTATTTCTTTGAGAACTTCATTTTTTAGCTCATTGCATTGTTTTTTGAAAATATTTTTAAACATTATTTTCAAAAAATCAGGCAATTTTTTAAATATTTTTAACTTTATTAAAACAACAACAAATTGGAAATCATTTAAAACGTTTAAAAAAATTTAATTTACAGATTTATAAATTTATACAAATATACTTAATAAAAAATAATGGAGGTTTTGATGGCAACGGCAAAAAACTTTAATTTTTTGAGTGCAGAGAAAAAAACACAGTTAGCACATTTGGATCAAAAAAAATCTATCGAGAAAGCAACTTTACGAAGAATTGAAATAAATGAACTTCCAAGAAAACAACCTGATTTTTCAGATATCAGCGCAACAAAAGATTCAACAATTGCTAAATGGCTACAAAACTGGATTCAAAAAGGAATTGCCGAAGGAAAACTATCAACAAATAATCTTCTTCCACGGAAACAAGACCTTGCAAAATACTTTAAAGTGAGTGTCGGCACTGTTCAAAACTCTATAAGGTATATTGAAGACGACGGTTTTGTAGAATCAAAACAACGTATAGGCACTGTTATAAGAGATTATAGACAGCCGGTTGAGAAAATAAGAAAACAAACATCAAAAAGAGATCAGGCAATTATTGCACTGAAAAAACATATTATTGATGCTGAATACACTGTTGATTCAACTATTCCATCGTCCAGAGAATTGTCAAAATCAATAAACAGTACGTCAAATACAACAAGATTGGCTCTTGAATATTTAGCAAGCGTAAAGATTGTTGAATCAATGGGCAATAGAGGTAATAAAGCTAATTGGATTTTAAGACGAAAACCTGAGCTTACAGAAAAAGAGATCAAAAATTATCAAGGCGAACTAACAACTGATACGCTTGTAAATCAGGTAGAACGTGAACTTAAAGACTATATAACTGTCAATTTTAAAAAAGGAGATCGCCTACCAGCTCATAATGAACTATCTTCCACCTTGAAAGTTAGCATTAAAACAATACATGATGCAATGAAACAACTTATTGATGAAGGTATTTTAAGCTCAAAAAGAGGACGTTACGGAACTACGATTATAAAATTACCTTCGGAATTGGACTTTGAGTCAACATGTGAAAATTCAATATTGACTCAAACAGTTGAAACAGAATTTTATAACTATGAAAAAGTAGAACATCATTTAAAGGCTCTTATTTGCAAAGATTATAAGGTAGGGGATAAGCTACCGGCGATGAATAAACTATCTGAAGATCTGAAGGTTAGTAGTAATACTGTCAGAAAAGCATTACAAAAACTAGCAGATGAAAATATAGTCAAGTTTTCAAGAGGTAGATATGGCGGTACTTTCATAACAGCCATGCCGGATAAAAACTCGGCATCAGCCTTTAAATGGCTTTCTATCAACCCGGAACATGTAAAAGTCTATAAGAATAAAGAACTTGCTACTGTAAATTAAAGATATCTACTATGAAATTTAAAAAAGAGCCTTTTAAAAGGCTCTTTTTTGCTTTCAATAAAGAACATGCAAACTTTAATGCGTAAAACATTTGTATAGAAAAGATTAAATAAAGATTAACTTCTTAATTAATTTCAAAAAATACTGTTAATATAAAATTAATAAGATGATTTTAGTTAATTCTCCCGCAGAGTCAGGGTTTAGATGTTTAAAGAAATGTTTAAGCCCTGAAATAATTACTTCCAAGCACTTGAGTTACAGAGCATAATAGTTAAGATAGCTGGATAAACGGGTAGTGTAAGGAAGTAATTGCGGGAATAATTTTTTAAGATTATTCCCGCAATTTTAACTTTGTTTTAATTTAACTATTTATTGATCAGAGCTTATTAAGCTAAAAACCTGAAATATAGGTACACAGAACTTATTGCAAGTGAGGTAACTGTAATTAATATACCGTATTTCATAAATTTAAGGAATGAAATAGGGTGTCCTGCTGCATAAGAAGATTCTGATACGATAACATTAGCAGCAGCCCCTATAATAGTTGCATTACCACCTAAACAAGCTCCTAATGATAAACTCCACCAAAGTGGATAGATATCCAAAGTTCCTTCCAATTCAGCAATTAAAGGAGCCATTGTCGCTGTATAAGGTATGTTATCTATAATACCGGATAATATTCCTGATGCCCAAAGTATTACCATTGAAGCTACTTGAGTACTTCCGTTAGTCACTTCTAGAAGTTTTTGTGCTAGAAATTCAATTCCACCGGTAGATTCAAGCCCACCAATTATTATAAATAATCCGATAAAGAAGAAAATAGTCATCCATTCTACGTCATGAAGTATTTGTTTAGGGCTTTCAAATAACATTAATACACTGGCACCGGCTAAGGCACTTACATAGGCTTCTATATGTGTTATGTCGTGAGTTACAAAGCCTAAAACTACAAAACCCAGGACAATTAAAGATCTAATCATTAAAGGCTTGTCTTTTATTGTTTTAGTATTATCAAGATTTGCCACATGTTCCATTCTTTCAGGAGTTGTAACAAGGTCTTTTTTAAATAATAAAAGCAAAATACCAACACACACAAAGAAAATAAGAGTAATGATAGGAGCCAGTTCATTTACAAAATCCATAAATGATAGTCCTGCTCTACTTCCGATGATTATATTAGGAGGGTCACCGATTAAAGTGGCTGTTCCACCAATATTTGAGGCTAGAATTTCTGTTATTAAAAAAGGAACGGGATCAAGCTTAAATTCTCTTGCTACAACAAAAGTAACCGGCATTATAAGTATAACGGTTGTGACGTTATCTAAAAAGGCAGAAGCTACAGCTGTGAAAGCAGCTAATGAAAGTAACACAAGCAAAGGTCGCCCTTTTGCTATTTTTAAAAGTTCTATTGCAGTCCAGTTAAAAACACCACTTCTACTTGCAATATGGACTATTATCATCATGCTTACAAGCAGGAAGATAACTTGGAAATCCACGTGTTCAAAAGCGTTTTTTTGAGACACAAGACCTAGCAAAAGCGTAATAGCAGCACCTATCATGGCTACAGTTACTTTTGGTATTTTTTCAGTGGCTATAAAAACATATGCCAAAAATAAAATTATACCCGCCGCTAACATTTCATGTCCGGCTAAAATTCCAGCAAAAAATGACATACACTCTCCTTTATATAAAAATATACTGATTATTTCCTTTATTAGATTTTAAAGCCCTGAATCGCAATAGTAAAGAAAAGCTGTTTTAAAAATATTTTTAATTTACAAAAGCGACAAAAAAATGGGTAATGATAAATTTATTGCTGATTTAATTCCGATAAAATATTTTATCGGTCATTACTTATTCACTACCAAAAAATAATCGTTTATTGTTATTTTCAGTTAACTTTTTGTTTGCCTTGTTGGGCAGGGAATAATTTTTGCATCATACCTACAAAACGCTCTGTATTTTCTTTGAATTTATCACCCAGGAAGTTCTTAGGTAATTGATGTCCCCAGCAATAAAAAGGTAGTTGAGGAGTCATAATCGGGTCTTTATCGTCATACTCACCGAATGATTTAACTTCAGGGTTTAAGTTCCAGTTGCCCGGGATATTAGGTCTGAATTTAATTGCAAGTGCGTCGGAAATTGTTGTTTGCATATGTTTAGCAGGAAGTTTATATAACCACTCAAGTGTTTTCATCGTAACTTCTTGCATGTTTTTAACAGATTTTTTTGCGTAAACTTCTTTAGGCAGTCCCAGTTTTTCTTCACAGAATTTATTGTAAATGCTTACAGAGTTGCTCTTTACATTTTTATTTTCATCTGCATTTTGGTTTTTCATCAAGAAATCCATAGTTTCCATTACAGTTTGAGGATCATGAGACCCACTTAAAATAGCGGTTCTGGCTGCCAGATCATCTTTTGTACATTCGTAAATATGGTGGACGTTGCCTGACATATCATAATTATCTAAAGACATATTTACGCCGAATTGAACAGGAACTCTTAGTCCTGCAAGTTGATCACCATATTTTTTCATTGTTTTTTTGAATGTTTTTGTTTCGCAAACACCGCCAAGATCTTCTACTATAAAAGTATCTTCCGGTTTCAATCCTAAATCTTCTGCAATGCGTAAGTATAAGTCTAAAAGATTTTCGCCTTTTTTGTTTGTATCTTTAGATACATCTTCTAGCCAATTATCATACCAAATGTCTTTATCGGCAAAATCTTTTATTGTGCCGTCAACACCTTTATATGGCTCTGGTAGTTTGATTTTTTTATCGATAGCTTCAAAAATAGAATAGGTATTTCCATCTGCGCCTTTTATTTTTGCAGGAATTGCACCTCTGTTTACCAAGCCTCCAAAGTGGTCTAATCTTACACAGCCTTCTTTTAAAAGGTGTTTTAATGTTTTTTCTTGATAATCCCAATAGGCATTACTTTTGGTGTTCCATACAGCTTGTCCCCACATTTGAGTGTTAGGGTATGCGGGTTCCGGCATGCAGCCTGTTAATTTTGCAGGTTCATTATTTTCGTCAAGACAAACAATGTCCTTATTTGCCCATACATCTTTTCCTGAAGGGCTCACTGCGTAAGCTAAATCAACAAAAAGTTGAACACCGGCATCGTCAAGTTCTTCTTTGAACTCGCCAAATTGCTTATTGAATAAGAATTGTTCAAGCCTGAAAATCTCAACAGCTTCTTGTTCTTCTTTTCCAAATGACTTACCGTTTATCTTCAGATCTTTTAATGCTTCGATTTTTTGTTCAAAAGACATTCCTTCAGTATTTTCAGGGAAATATTTTAGTTCATTTGACCAAGATTTCCAATCTTCAGCGTATACATCTTCTTGGTTTGAATTTTTAACAAGTTTTTGAATCCCTTCAAATAAAGAATTGTCATTAACCCACTCTTCACCATTTTCTTTTATAAAGTTGTTAAATTCAACTTTCAGCGGGTGTGTTTCATCCAATTTTTTAAAGTTTGCAAGTGCTTTTTTAAAGCAAGGGTCTTTTTGGTTTTGAAGTTTTTCAAGGGTAAATGTTTTGGATTCTACATCTTCAGGTAAATCGGATTCTTTAAGTATATTTCCATATTCATTTGAAGTAAGTACATTTAAATTAACCATATATTTATTTCTGTCAAAACGACTGGATGCGTTATATGGAGATAAATCGTCCCCTATTGGAGTTAAAGGGTTTATAATCCAGTGAGTTTGTTTTGCTTCTTTTAAGAAATTAATAAAATCAGTGGTTTCAGGGTCTAAAAATTGACCTATTGCGGATCTTGTAGCGGGCAGATGAGATATATGCATCATTAGACCGCGATTTTTAGCCTTACCGGATCTTCCCGTAAAGCTGACTTCTATATTTTTATGTTCTATATTTTTTGATTTTAAGTAATTATCAAGCTTTGCACCGGGAGGCTTTGCTTTCAGATAAAAACCTTTAACATTGCTGTTAGAAAGCTCATTAGCGGTTAAGTTACCTTGGAATTGCACATCTGGTGATGATTTTGCCTTTAAATTGCTTAATTTTTGAGAATTAATTTTGTTGATGTTAAATCTTGTAACTTCAATCATTTTATTAAATTATTCCCCACCATAAATAGAAATGCATTAGTAATACCTATATTTTATAAGTTTTTAAAAAATTAAATATTGACTATTTTTTAAACTTAAAAGAACGTTTGTTTACAAAACTTATGATAAATGTCAAAAAAAATCATTTAGAGCTTTTAAACAAATAGGTTAAAATTAAGGGATAAAATTCTATGAAAATTGCATCCTATAATATTCAGCATCAAAATCTTAATATTAATAAAAATAATAGGAATAAAGCTTTTGCTGCAAACAATCAAGCAAGTAAAAGTAGTTATAAAGGATTAACTTTTGAACAGGCTTTGGCTCAAAGATCTTTAGCTTTTTCTGCAATTAATTTTACGGGTATAAAAGAGCAAAAAGCTTTATTGGCAAAAATTAATGCTGTTCTTGAAAAAGACAGCAAACGAGAAAAACCTGTAATAATTAATGTTAACCAAAATTTCTTAAAAGAAATTGTACGAAAAGTAGATGAAAAACAACCTGTAATAATTGCGGTGGCAGGTGAATCTGCGTCAGGGAAAAGTACAATTGTAGATAATATTGAAAAAATAAATGAATTAAGCCCTCATAGAGTTGTTACGGTTATTCACTGTGATGATTATTATAAAGATATGAAAAAAGAGATTGAAGCAGCAGGTGGCATTGGAAAGCTTTTAGATCAAGGATATAGTTTCGATGTTCCTGAAGCTGTTGAATTAGATCTTGCGAAAAAACACCTTAAAGAGCTCAAAGCGGGTAATTCAGTTAATACTCCGACTTATGACTTTAAAAACTCAAGAAGAGTTTATAATGATGAAAAAACAAATCCGGCTCCAGCCGTTATGATTGAAGGTTTATTTGGTTTAAATCCTGTATTTGACGATGTTGCAGATGCTAAAATGTATGTTCATTGTGATGAAAATACAATCAAAGATCGTTGGTATAAAAGAGCTTCCAGTAGAAATAATTTCGGTGAAACTGCAGATAAAATGTATAATGAGGCAGTTACAAAATCAAAAATGTATGTAAGACCTTCTAAAAACAGAGCAGATATTGTACTTAGCGGTGAAGCTAAAATTGATGACATAAAATTAATGTCAAAAGAAATTTATAACATTTTAAAACAGGCTTAAGTTATTAAAAGTAATCTCAAAATACTCAAAATTATAAATTTTGGATTTTTGAGATGACGATATTGCTAAAGTAAAAAACGTCGGAAACGATTAGTTTTCTATTTTTGAGACCGCTTCTAGTCTAAAGGTTTAAAAGATTCAATATCGTTTTGTTTTTGCTTATTTTGATATTGCCAGATCTCTAGCTTTGAATCGTAGTCTAAAAGTTGTTTTAAATCTTCAACTTCATATTTAAGCCTTGTAAGTTCACATTTTACAGGATCAGGAATTCTGTTATGTTGTAATGTACCGTCTTTTTCGATTTGTTGAACGACAATACGCCCGGGTATACCTGTTACGGTTGAGTGTTCAGGGACATTTGAGACTACAACAGAGCCTGCTCCCACTCTTACATGGTCTTCTATTACAATATTACCTAAAACCTTAGCACCTGAGCCTATAACTATATTATCTTTTAAAGTAGGATGCCTTTTGCCATGTTCTTTTCCTGTTCCACCAAGAGTAACTCCTTGATAGATAAGTACATCGTCACCTATTATTGTTGTTTCACCTATTACAACGCCCATTCCGTGGTCTATAAAGAATCTTCGTCCGATTTTAGCTCCGGGGTGAATTTCAATACCGGTGAAAAATCTTGATATTTGTGAAAATATTCGAGGAATTACAGGTAATTTCCAAGTGTAAAGTTTATGCGCTACACGGTGTGCTATTAAGGCATGAAGTCCGGGATAGCATAGTAAAACTTCTAAAATATTAGCAGCCGCCGGATCTTTTTCGTATATAGTTTCAATGTCCTCACGGACTCTTGTTATTGCTCTTATTATCATTTTAATCTTCTTTAAAAAGTTCTGTACTTAAATATCTTTCCCCAAAGTCGGGTAAAATTACAATAATTAATTTTCCTTGATTTTCATCTCTTTTGGCAAGCTCGATGGCGGCATAAAGTGAGGCTCCGCATGATATGCCCGATAGGATACCTTCTTTTTTTGCAAGGTCTCGAGCGGTTTTTAAAGCATTTTCGTTTGAAACAGGTATAATTTCATCAATTAAAGTTGTATCTAATATTTCAGGAATAAAATTAGCCCCAATTCCTTGAATTTTATGCGTGGCGGCAGATCCACCAGATAAAACAGGGCTTTGAGAAGGTTCAACGGCAATTGCTTTAATGTTAGTTTTTTTCTGTTTTAAAACTTTTGCAGTGCCTGTGAAAGTTCCGCCTGTTCCCACTCCGGCAACTAAAATGTCTATTTTGCCATCTGTATCGTCCCATATTTCAATAGCAGTTGTTTGTTCATGAGCTAATGGATTAGCAGGATTTTGGAATTGTTGAAATAAGTATGAATTTTTTATTTCGTTAGCAAGGTCGTTGGCTTTATCAATAGCACCTAACATTCCAAGTTCACCTTTTGTAAGAATTACTTTAGCTCCATAAGCTTTTATTAGGTTTTGTCTTTCAATGCTCATAGTTTCCGGCATGGTTAAAATTAAATCATAGCCTTTAACAGCTGCTATCATTGCAAGACTAATGCCTGTATTTCCACTTGTTGGTTCAATTAAAGTTGTGAATCCCGGTTTTATTAGCTCTTTTTGTTCTGCTTGATTTACCATATTTAAAGCAGCTCTGTCTTTAACAGAATTTGAAGGATTAAAAGCCTCTAATTTAACAACAATATTAGCTTTGCAGTTTTTTGTTAGCTTGTTTAATCTAACAAGAGGTGTTTTGCCTATTAATTCTAATATGTTGTTATAAGTTTTCATTTTTTTCCTTTTTAAAGATATTAAAATAATGCTATAAAAAACACAGCACATATGGAAGAAATTTTTTAATATCGTGAAAACATACCCCCATGAGTTAATTTTTTAGGAGCAGTCGCATTTATCGAAGATGTCGCTATTTGCTTGTTCATGCTGATTTGCAAAATTGTTTTAATTTCCTGATTATATTTTGCTATCGGCATAGTAGTTAATTAAAAAGAGTTTTAAGCGATTATTAATTTTTTAAACAGAAAAAAGCCGTAAAGGTTGAAAAAAAATTAAAGCTCTTTTATAATAAATAGTGAAATTATTCACGCTTTGTTATTTTTAATACCTAAGATAACAACCCTACCTTAATAAGCAAAAATATGAGTCGTTTTTGAACGACTCTTTTCTTTATAAAAAATAGGGTTATGACTGTATGACGGATAAAAAATTCGTTTTTATTTGCTAGGCTTTTTAGGGTTGTTAAAATAGTGAAATTATAAAAAATGCAATGAATAATGAAAAGCTTCCGATTTTAATTTCAATACCTCATGGTGGGGATAAAATTCCTGAAGAAATACAGGGTAATATTTTGCTTGATAGTTTTGATATTTTACAAGATTCGGATCCTTTTACAGATGAGATTTTTGACTTTAAAGATCTTGCTGAGTTTGAGGTTAAAACAGATATTGCAAGATGTTTTGTTGATAACAACAGGGGTGTTAAAGATTTATTTCCATCTAATCCTGATGGAGCTATAAAAACACATACTTCTCATAATAAAAAAATATACATAAATCCGTTAAATCTTGAAACAAAAAAAAGTTTATTAAAAAATTATTATTTTAAATTTTATCAAAGTATTAAAAAGATTCTAGATGAAAAAAAAGTTTTAATAGCTATAGATGGTCATTCAATGGAGGATTATGCTCCACCACTTTCAATTGAAGCAGGGAAAAAACGTCCTTTAATCTGCCTTGGTAATAATTATGGAACATCTTTATCGCATGAACTTACAGAATCATTTAGAGATATTGTTTTGGAAGTTTTTAATCTTTCTAAGAAAGAGGTTAGGATAAATGAACCCTTTTATGGTGGTTATATAAGTGAATATTTTGGCAATAATCCTGTTCCTTGGTTTCAGATAGAAATAAATAGATCTTTATATATAAAAGATAGTAAAAAGATAATTAGGAATGATGATTTTACGCAAAAACAAATAAAGTTTTTGAATTCAAAATTAAAAAAATCTATTTGTTTTTTTCTTGAAAAAGAGTTTAATGTAGTAATAAGTAAAAGGCGAATATTATAAAATAGTTCGCCTTTTTACTTAATTATTTAAAAATTGTTTTTATGATTTTTACTGTGTAACGATTTTGGCATCTTCTTTTGTGCTGCCAATGCAATGAGCTCCACAATCTACGTGATGAGTTTCACCCGTTACGCCTGTTGAAAGGTCTGAAAGTAGATACAATCCTGATTTGCCCACATCATCCAATGTAACATTTCTCTTCATTGGAGATCTTGCTTCCGATATTTTCAGCATTGTATCAAAGCCGCCAATACCCCTTGCTGCTAGAGTTTTAACAGGACCGGCAGAAAGAGCGTTAACTCTTATTTGTTGTTCGCCAAGTTCTGCTGCCAAGTATCTTACATTAGCTTCTAAAGCTGCCTTAGCTACGCCCATTATATTATAATTTACAATAGCTTTTTCACCTCCTAAGTAGGTTAAAGCAGCGATTGCTCCACCTTCTTTCATAAGAGGTTTTGCATGTCTAGCCATTGGAATTAAAGAATAAGCACTAACGCCCATTGCTAAATCCCATCCTGCTTTTGAAGTGTCTGAAAAATTACCGCTTAAGTCTTCTTTATTTGCAAAAGCAACAGCGTGAAGCACGAAATCAACTTGTCCGTAAACATTTTCGTATTCTTTGAATACTTCTCCAATTCTCTCTTCGTTTGTTACATCACATTCAATAATTAATTTTGAATTCATATCTTGAGCAAGAGGAGTGACGCGATCTTTCATTGCTTCATTTGCATATGTAAAGGCTATCTCAGCGCCATTATTATATAATTGTTGTGCAATAGCATAAGCTAAACCTCTTTTGTTGCTAACGCCAAAGATTATACCTTTTTTACCTTCCATTAATTTCATAGGATGTCCTACCTTTACTATCTTCCATCTCTCATTTTTGAGTTTTTAAACATATATCTCTAAATTTTATAACAAAAAGACTTAAAGTAAAAATTGTTAAGCCTTATGTTAAAAAAACGCTAACATATGTTAGCGTTTTTATTTTTGAAATTTAAATTTTTAAAGTTTTACTTTAAGCAATCATTAAGGTCTTCAATAGGTGTTGTTATAGGCATAAGGTTAAATTTATCACTTAATATTTTTAATATATTAGGAGAGACAAAAGCAGGTAAACTAGGACCTAACCTTATATTTTTCATTCCTAAGTATAAAAGCGTTAGTAATATTGCAACGGCTTTTTGCTCGTACCAAGAAAGGATTATAGACATAGGTAAGTCGTTTATGTCTGCTTTAAGAGCTTTAGATAGTTCAAGAACTGATTGTATTGCAGAATAAGAATCGTTACATTGACCAATGTCTAATAATCTTGGAATGTCTTCTATTTTGCCAAAATCCAGTTTATTGAATCGATACTTACCACAGGCTAAAGTTAGTATGATGCTATTTTCGGGAATGGCTTTTGCAAACTCTGTGTAGTAGTTACGACCGCTTTTGGCGCCATCGCAGCCACCAACTAAAAAGATATGCTCAATTTTTCCCTCTTTTATATAATCTATAATCTTGCCTGAAATATTTTTTATTGAATTATGAGCGTAGCCTATAGTTATATATTTTTCTTCGGCATCTTCAATAAATCCATCGGCATCATAGGCTGCATTAATTACTTTTTTAAAATCGTTTCCATAAACATGTTGCACTCCCGACCAGCCAACAACACCTTTTGTGAAGATTCTTCCTCTATAAACTTCTCGAGGTTCTTGAAGACAATTTGTTGTCATTAAGACGGCACCCGGGAATTGAGCAAATTCTTTTTGTTGATCTTGCCAGGCTCCGCCATAATTACCAACAAGATGTTTGTATTTTTTAAACTCCGGATAGGCAAGAGCCGGAAGCATTTCACCATGGGTGTAGACGTTTATATCCTTTTCTTCTGTTTGTTTAAGGATTTCTTCAAGATCTTTAAGGTCATGCCCTGAGACAAGAATACATTTCCCTTTTATAGGAGTTATCCTGACTTTTGTAGGTTCAGGATGTCCAAAATGATCTGTGTGAGCTTTATCTAAAAGTTCCATTGCCAAAAGGTTTATTTCACCTGTTTTTAAAACATAATCAGTTAAAACGCCTTCAGATTGATTTTTTTCTGTCATATAGGCAAAGATTTTGTGGAAAAATGCATATATTTCGTCATTTTCTCTTTCAAGAATATAAGCATGGTAAGTATATGATGCAATACCTTTTAGCCCATAAGTGATAAGTTCTTGAAGGGCTATAATATCTTCATTAAAGATCTCTTTACGTTTTATTATTGATATTTTTTCACCTTGAGATATCATTTCTTGAATAGTTCCTGCAGGTTCCCAAAGTGCAGCACCGTCAAAAATTCCAGGTGTTTTATGTTGTGTTTTGCAAGCTTCTAGGTATAGATTTTTAGCTTTACTTTTGTATTTGGCAAGTTCTAATATCAGCTCTTTATGTCTTTCGGCGTCAAAATTCACATTGGTTACCGTTGTAAAAAGAGCTTCCAAAGTGAAAACGTTAATTTCATGATCTATAACACCTAATTTTCGAGCCTCATTAGCGTATATAGATAAACCTTTAAGCCCATGAATTATTAGGTCTTGCATGGCTGCTACTGCAGGTTCTTTTCCGCAAACGCCTTTTACTTTACAAGCTATATTGTTTGATGTTTGTTCACATTGATAGCAAAACATGATTATAATCCTCATCTTTTTTATGTGTTGTTTATGACGAATGAAGTTTCTGAAATATCCACAATATCTTAAAGATAGCCATTAAAGGTATTGCCTGTTCAGGTAATATTCATTATGGAGAAGTAGTAAAAATGTTTTATTTTCTAGTTTTATTTTTGTTGAGTAAGATGATTTGTTGTGCATGTTAAAATCGCCACAATTCTTTATATAACTTGGCTTTAGTATGTCAAATTTTTATTGTAAAATCATCATGAATAAAAAAAGGGATCATGATGACTAATTTAAATTTAGAAAAAACTTGGCAAAATACTATAGATAAATTGGGAGAAGTTCTTACATATTCTGCTATTGAGTCTTGGATTAAGCCTTTGAAGCCGGTTGTGTTTGATAAAAATACAATGACGGTATCTACGAATAGTAATCTTAGTAAAGAGTGGATTTATAAAAATTACTCTAATCAAATAACAAAGACATTAAAGGAAGTTACGGGTAAAAAACAAAAATTTGAGATTGTTGTGGATAAAATATCTTTTAAAGAAGAGCGAACGCAATCGAATTCTCAAAATTTTCAAATAGCCCAGCAAAAACTTATAGAGCCTGCAAAGGTTGAGAGGTTTATTCCATTAAATGAATTTCAAGTAAATGCGCTTAAAAGCACATCGAATAATCTCAATTTAAAATATACTTTTGAAAATTTTGTAATAGGAGCTCACAGTAAATTTGTACATGCAGCAGCTCTTGCCGTGGCAAGAAAACCCGCAGTTAATCATAATCCGCTTTTTATATATGGTGGAGCCGGATTGGGCAAGACACATCTTATGCAAGCTGTTGGTCATTATATATTAGTGCATCATCCCGATTTGAAGGTGAAATATACAAGTACAGAAGCTTTTACAAATGACTTGATAAACAGCATTAGAGGTGGTAATCAAAAAATGACCTCGTTTAGACGTCGTTACCGCCAGGTTGATGTTCTTATGATTGACGACATACAATTTATTGAGGGGAAAAATTCAACTCAGGACGAAATATTCCATACTTTTGATTTCCTTCATAGTGCAGGAAAACAAATTATTATTACGAGTGATCGCCCCCCTAAAAATATATCTACTCTAACAGAGCGTTTAAGAAGTCGTTTTGAATGGGGACTTTTGGCGGATATACAAGTTCCTGATATTGAAACAAGAATGGCTATACTTAAAAATAAAGCTGAGCAAGAGCAAATGAATGTTCCTGATGATGTTATAGAGCTTATAGCCACTGCTTATCAAAATAATATTAGAGAGTTGGAAGGGGCTTTAAATAGGGTTTTTGCATATGTAAGTATAAATGAGTCTCCAATGACTATTGATACAGTAAGTAAAATAATCAATTTTACAGGCGTTTGTGCAAATTTGACTATAGATAAAATTATAGAATTTACTGCTCGTTTTTATAATATTGAATCGTCGGAATTAAAAGGGCAATGTAGATCAAAAGAAATATCAAGAGCCAGGCAAACAGCTATTTACCTTTCAAGAGATATGACAGGAAGCAGTTTTCCTTCAATAGGGCAAGCTTTTGGTGGGCGAAAACATACTACTATTCTTTATGCATATGAAAAAATAAAAGAAGAAAGTCAAGTAAACAGGCTTTTGGCAGAAGCAATAAGCGAAATTTCCAAGGAAATAACACAAGGATAGTTTTAAAAAATCCTTTTTCATATTGTTTTTTATTTTCAGGCAAAAAAAACGAACCTTTTTTGGGGTTCGTATTGTCTGGAATTAAGAATAGCTGGAAGTATGAAAAAGATCAATTATATGAAATCAAAATATAAACACATGCTCAATCCGACAACTGGCTATATTTGTATTGCCCGGTTGGTAAAATTAGAATATATATTGTAACTTGTACACTTTTTCAATAGCTAGTATTTAAAGGCTTTTAAGACCTTTAGTTTTTCTTTATATTTTTATAATAAAAAAGGGTTGACAAATGAATTACATTATTCCATAATAAGAGTGTAGAAATAAAGTGTAATTAAAACACTTAATTAAATAAAAAATAGTAAAAACAAAAAGCGAATAAATCGCTAAGGAGAAAAAAATGATTACGTTAAGTGGAGCTTTAAAAGCACAAACACCACAAACACAAAAAGTAAATTTCAAAGGTCATTATTATGATAATACTTTGACCCCTCAATCAATTATGAATCTCGATCAAGATGCTTTTGTATCTTTAACAAAAGGAGATTATGCAACAGGAAACAGATCTTTAATAGATTTATTAACTGATCAGATCGTTGCTTTTTATAACGTATTATTTTCACCGGAAATACAACGAAAATCTTATATAATAGAAGATAATTTAAGAAAAATAGTTAAAAATTCAAATACACTAGAAAAAGGTCTTAAGCTCGATTACAAAGTTTAGGACCTTTTTTTATTGAGATAAAAAAAGAGGCTTGATTAATTTTAATCTAAGCCTCTTTTTTGTTGAATTATTTAATATTAAAGTAGCATTCCAGCGATAGAGGCTGACATGTAAGATGCAAAAGTACCGCAAATAAGGGCTCTTACTCCCAATATTGCAAGGTCTTTCTTTCTGCTTGGAGCAAGTTCACCAATACCACCTACTTGAATAGCTATAGAACTGAAATTGGCAAAGCCACAAAGGGCAAAACTAGCGATAACAACAGATTTATGAGATAAAACACCTTCTTTTATCATTTCAACCAGGCTGCCATAAGCAACAAATTCGTTTAAAACCATTTTAGTTCCCATTAATGAACCTACTGTACTTGTTTCAGCCCAAGGAACACCCATTACCCAAGCAAATAATCTAAATACAGAGCCTAAAAGCTCCTTCATGCTTAAATGGTCAAGGTCAATACCGATAAATCCTAGCGATAGTCCCATTGATGATGAAGCAACATGTCCGACTGATCCTAAGATAGCATCGATCATAGCAATAAGAGCGATAAAACCAATAAGCATTGCTATTACATTTATTGAAATTCTCATACCTTCGCTTGCACCGTGAGCAATAGAATCAACAAGGTTTGCGTGTGTTTTTTTAACTTCCAGCTTAATGTCGCCTCTTGTTTCAGATTCTTGAGTTTCAGGATAAACAATTTTAGCAACAACTAAAGCACCGGGAGCAGCCATTATACTTGCCGCCAAAAGATATTCAGCAGGAACACCCATGCTTATATATACAGCCATAACACCACCGGCTATGCAAGCCATACTGCCAGCCATTGATGCTAAGAGTTCTGACATTGTCATTCCGGCAACATAAGGTTTAATCATGATTTGAGCTTCAACCTGTCCTACAAAAGCACTGGCTACGTTTGAAAGTGCTTCACTTCCACTTACGCCCATTAACTTATATACGATTTTTGCAATAACAGATACAATTTTTTGCATAATCCCCAGGTGATAAGCCATGCTTACCAAAACAGCTACAAATATGATTGTAGGCATTACTTTTAGGGCAAAAATCCAGCTACTGCCAAGAGTTTTTTCAAGCACTTCAGGTCTGTCAAGAAGTACACCAAATACGAACTCCCCACCTCTCATGGAAAATTCAAGTATTTGTTCAATAAATATACCAACTTTATGGAAAATAGCTTTTCCTAAAGGGGTTTTAAGAACAAATAATGCAAGTGAAATTTGTAAAATAAGCCCTGATCCTACAACACGCCAATTAATAGCTTTTCTGTTGTTGGATAAAAGGACTGCCAAGCCGAGGATTACGGCTATACCAATGAGACCAAAAAATCTTTCCAATGTACGATCCTCTTTTTTGTGTACCGTTTTATAAAAATCTAAAACACCTAGAACCCTGTTTGTAAATTAATGGGTTTATATATACTAATAAACATTTTACTTAAAAAGCAACAATAACAAAAAGGTTTTTATGAAATTTTTTAATCAGAATTTTCATAAAAAAAATTAAAAACATACAATGCTGTCATAGGTTGTATTTCAAGATATTAAATTTTTTTTTCTAGGTTAATGTAAGTTAAACATCTTCTGAAATAGGGTCTCTATTTATACATTCGATGGCTAGTCTTGCTGTATGTACTACTTTTTCTGACACTCCTGGGACTACGGTGAGTTGTCTCAGAAGATCAATAGTACGTTTGAAGGTTCTTACTATGTCGCCTTCTCCTATTTCAAGTCCTACCATCAGTTCATCCCATTCACCGCCTTCAACCCAGTGTTCAATTAGCGGAGAGAACTGTGGATTGAGTAATATTTGGCAATTTACGCCATTGTTTTTTTGAGCTTTCCAGACTCGTCTTAGTATATTTCTTGTATCGGCAAGTGCTTTTCGAACATGAGGAGAGACTTGGAAACGTAAATATATATTACCTCTACCTTCTTCGGTTATAATTGCACAGATGAGACTTGCCAATTCAGAAGGAGATAAATCTTCTAAAATTCCACTTAAAATAAGCTCAGAAAAGAATATTTCGTTTTCAGCTCTAATTGCTGAGGCTGTTAAGCCTTTTTCAGTGGGGTAGTTATCTTTTAGATAATCCATTTCTTCCAGAACTTTAACTAGATTTAAGAATTGCTTCCAGTAAATATCTTTTTCGTATTCGATAGTTTTTGTGATTTTTTCATATTTGCTTTCGAATCGTTTTTTTATTTCAAGATCTTTTATATGTTTTTTGTATTGCTTACAGTAGTTGCACCTTATTTTTTCCATGTCGGTGTAGAATTTTTTGGTTTTTCTTGAGTATTCTAAAACTTCCGGAGCCTCCTTATTTCCTGCTCTTTTGGCTTGTTTTTTAAGAGTGGTTGTGAGTTTTCTGTGTTGAACATATTGGTTTTTTAAGCTGTTAAACTTTAAAACATCCTCCGATGAGAGTTTATGAGGACAAGGGAAGTTTTCAATATCTTCGATAATATCTTTTATTCTGTTTTGCTCTTTTATAAAAGGATTTAATCTTTCGGAAGAAGAATAATAGCCAAAACTCTTTAAGATAAGCTCTCTAGACTCATCAATGCTAAATCGTTGGAGTAGGTTTAATACCATTGAATACCTTGGACTAAAACGACTTTCCAGTGGTTCGGCTTCTGAAGAAGCTAAGTCAGAAGATTCTTGAGGATGATGAAATGGGGATCCCATTACAACGACAAAACCTTCTTTGTCCATACCTCTTCTGCCTGCACGTCCTGACATTTGTAAAAATTCACTGGCTGTCAAAATTCTATGACCGTTATCGGTTCTTTTACTTATAGAGCTTATAACCGTCGTTCTTGCCGGCATGTTTATACCCGCAGCAAGAGTTTCAGTAGCAAAAACTACCTTGATAAGACCTTGTTGAAAAAGTTTTTCAATTAACCCTTTCCAGCCTGGTAAAAGACCGGCATGGTGGCTTGCAACTCCTGAGTATAAAAGTTCAAGCTGTTTGTTTTTGGCAAGGTAAGGGTTGTCGAGTACATATTCATCAATTATTTGCACAATTCTTTTTTCTTCAAATTTATTAAGTAAATTGAGTCTTGAACAATCTCGAACAAATTTGTCGCATTTTTTTCTGCTAAAAGCAAAATAAATAGCGGGTAGCATATCATTTTGATTAAGTATTCTCACAAGATCAGGCACACCTGAAGCTTCTTTTTTAAAACGTTGAGTCTTGAATTTCTTTGTATTTTTTTCAGGTTGTATTTTGCTATTAAGTCCCCCACCGGGAGCAAATAAAGGAAGGATTTTATCAGGTTTGCTCTCAGAAAAGAAAAAATGTTTTAAAGGAACAGGTCTGAAATCTGTATAAACAAGCTTTGTATCATTATGGACCGTATTGATCCAGTTTGTAAGTTCGGCAGAATTGGCGACAGTAGCAGAAAGGGCTATTATTTGAATATTGCTGGGGCAGTAAATAATACTTTCTTCCCATACTGTACCTCTTTGTTCGTCGTTCATATAGTGAACTTCATCTAGCACAATACATTGAACTTCTTTTAAATTTTCTTCTATCTTGCCGAGATTTGTACCGTAAAGCATATTTCTAAAAACTTCAGTTGTCATGATAACAACAGTTGCATCTCGATTTATTGAGGTATCACCCGTTAAAAGACCTACGTGTTCTTTGCCGTAGTCCTTTGAGAAATCGTTAAATTTTTGATTGCTAAGAGCTTTTAGAGGAGTGGTGTAAAAAACTCTTTTTCCTTCTTTTAATGCTTTATTAATAGCGTGTTGTGCAATTACCGTTTTACCTGCACCTGTTGGAGCACAAACTACAACACTATTACCGTTATTTATATGCTCAACTGCTTCTACTTGAAAATCATCCAGCTTAAAACCAAAATCCAATTAAGACCTTCTTTTCCATAAAATGCTATTCCGTGAATTTATTTTAACACTAAAAGAGACCTTTACCCTCAAATAATTTTTAAAATAGAGTATTTGAAGGGCAAAGGTCAAAAATATTGAATTGATTTTGAAATTTAAACTTTTTGTTTTGTTATATTATACGCTTGAGCTATTAGTTGACTTGAGATAATAACAGCAAAAGCACTTGCAATTGTGATGATAAAATCGGCAATTGATTCAGGTGTAAATAAATTTAATATCCCGCTGATTATTCCGCTTACTATTCCATATAATAAACCTGCTGCTATAGAAAGAAGAAAGGCTAATAGATAAGTCCAAAAACCTTTTTTAAAGAATGAAAATATTTTTTTAAAATCAAAAGCGTCAGTAATATTATAATCTACATAAAATAAACTAAAGGCTATGGAAGTAAATACAAAATAAGTTATAACTATTGGTATTAAAATAATAATAACAAGAGCCATTAAAGCTTGATTTGCAAATAAAAGACCGAATGCAATAAGAAATAGGGGTATTAAAATAAGCAAATATCCGATACTTATTACAGAATATTTTATTAAATTGGTAATTACGGTAGAAACGTTCCAGTCAGGTAGAATTGGGGCTTTGTTTTGTATTTCATTGTGCGCAACTATAGTGGAATATCCTAAAATTATTAAATTTGCCAAAAGTAAAAGTAAATTACCTAAAGAATTGTTTTCTGTGCCGGATTTAAAAAAAGAAATATAAGCCGGAATAAATAAAATTGCTAATATTCCCATTTTTATGAACCATTTATCATCACTAAAAGGAGTTTTGCAGGCTCTAATAAATTCGAATTTCATTTTTTTTCCTTTATTTTATTTAACATTTTACAATTATACACATTTAAAGGTAAATGCAAATAAAATAATCAAAAATTAATGTGTAAAATAGCAATGAAAGTAAAAAGGGTAATAAAAATCCGTTTTTATGAAATTATAATTTGCAGTTATAATTTTTTGAAAATATTGTATGTGTAAAATACAACCTTTTTACGATGTACATTAATATTTAAACAGTTATAATAAAAGAATCTTGTTACACTTGGATGAATAATCAATTAGCTTATTATAAAAGGGATTGTTGAGAAATTTATATTTAAATATTTGAAACATACTTGCAAGAAAAATTTTTTCCGCTAACATATTACTTAAGTAGAAGTTGACAGGATGCTGGATGCGAGAAGAGTAAACAAGAGAGGTAGAGATGTTAACACTTTTCAAACGAAAAAAAGCCAATAGCCATAAACATTTAAATGGAACAGAGGTTACTTGTCCCGGTTGTAATGTTTCTTATAGCATTGAAAAATTCAATGAAGAAGCTGTAAGATGTCATGATTGTGGTTGTGTTTATTATCAAAGAACACATTCTGAAAAAGTGATTGATTGGGTTCGTGAGAAAATAAGAACTGTTGGTGGTTGTTAAAAAATTTTCAAAACAAAAAAGTGCCGATAATTTATCGGCACTTTTTTGTTTGTATTAAAACATTTAAAAAAGCTATAATAAAAACAGAAATTTAAAAAACACAAAAATATAAGGAGTTACGATTTTGTTTTTGAAAAAAAGTTTAATAGCACTAGGGTTATTTTTTGCATTTTTGTTTATCTGGGCAAAGCCCTCTTTTGCAGGTAATTATAAAAGCTATGATGAAAATGTAGTGAGAGCTTTTAATAAAGTTAAAATAATGCAATTAAAACCGGATATATCTTTGTCTTATGATGCATCTGAGGCTCAAATAGATAAGGCTGTATATGAATATTTAAAAAGTGAAAGATTTTTTCAACGAAAACTAAAAGGAAAACCGGGATTGTTTTTTGTTGAAACAAAACCTCAGATATTAGAATTTAAACAATCTGATAAAAGCATTAAGATTGAGCGCAACTTGCTTATTTCCAAAATATATATTTTAAAAAACCCTGAAAAATTTATGTTTGCTCTTGATAAAACCTTGCCTATAGAAGTGATTTCCGATAGAGGAACTATAAAAAACAAGATTGAAAACAATATGACAGCTTATGCGATTGTTTCTGAAAAAATAGATAAGGCAAGGGCACCGTTTATATTGAAAACATTGAAATTTACGACTAATAGTTTTTTAAACTTAATGATAATAATTCCTAAATTAGGATTTGGGTATTTGATCAATCCTCCTTTATCCTGGTTAAAAATAGGAACTCCGTCTGATATTTATAAGGATATAATGAAAGAAGCAGAAAGCCTTAGCATAGGGGAGAAAGACTATAGAGAAATTAAATACTTTGAGCCGAATGTTGATTTAGGGCTTTAAAAATAATAAAGATATAAAAGAGTTGGAAGGTGCTTACAAATTAGAGTCAGCATCTTCCAACTCTTTTATGTTAGCTTTATATTGAGTTTATCTAATCCCTTTAATGGATAATTTTTGATTGAAAATTATAGACAAATGGGTAATAAAAAGTGTTAATATTCTTAAGATTCATATATTGTAAATTTGTATAGTTTATGCTAAGGTTAAAAAATCAAATAGATACTTTATTTGGTAAGGGCTGTATTCCAGTCATTTTGGTAAAAAATTAAGTTTAGGCACAGTTTATTAAAAAAGGGAGCTAATATGAGAGTTATCAATGTAAACCCTTTTAGCTCAATCAACAATCAGAGTAGAGTTAATTTTGCTAACTGTAAAAAGAAAAAAGTTGTTGATTTTGATTCTAAAAATACAAGAGAAAATAAGTTTAATGGTTGTAAAGCACAAAACTTGTGCAAAGAAACTAAAAAAACTTTGGGCATGGCATGTCGAATAATCGCTGTTCAACAAGAGATTATTAAAAATCTTGCAGGAAAAATAAATAAAAAATCTAATTGAATAAAAGTATTTAAAAAAGATTAAAAAAGTTATAAAATAAAAGAGTTCCTAAAAAAACAAAATAGGGGCTCTTTTGAGTTTATGTCATGCTTTTAGGTTTTTAGTCAAATGTTAAGATATATAACAAATATATAAGCATGTTGAAATTCGTCCCTTAGATTTGTTTTTATATATATAAGCAAGTAATAAATAATTGGAGATAAAATATGGGCATCATAATAACAAGCGGAGCAAATGGAAACCCACAATTTAATTTTGAAGGTGTTCAGGACGCTTACATCCAAGGTGTTGGTCTTGTTCAAGGTAATGGAGCTATGTCTATCGGGCAAAATGAGAATAACGAAACTCTATTTGGCATGGCAAATGAAGATGCTGAAGGCTTATTTGAATTTGACGGTGAAAGTAAAAATTCAAACTATGTATTTACAGGTCAAAATATTGAAGCTAAGTTAGGAAATAAAAACGATACAGTTATTTGGGACGTTTCAAACGGCAAATTAGATGCAAATAACGGTAACGATAGAATTGCAGCTACAAATGGATCTATGGATAATTTCATTGATCTGGGTGATGATAACGATATTATTATTGATGATGGTGATTTTAATATAATGACAGGTATTGGTAATAATAATATTCATCTAACTGAATCATCTAACGGTGCTGTTGTTTCAACTAAAAATGGTGAAGATTCAGTATTAATTGAAGGAACTAACGCTTTTGTTAAGCTGGGTGATGGTGTTAATAATATAGCAATTGGCAATATGGGTGTAAATAACGCTGTATTTGCAGGATCCGGTGCTGATAATATTATAGATAACGGTTCTTATAACTATATTTCAGGTGGTGCCGGTGATGATAAAGCCGAAATTAATGGTCAATTTGGAAAAGTTGAACTGGGCGAAGGCAATAACGGAGTTGCTGTACACGGTTATAAAAACGAAGTTTATCTGGATAAAGCTGCAGACGGCTTTTTTGACAGATTAAATTTCTTAAATCCATTTGCTGATCATAATTCAGCTAAGTCATATATAGACATGATCTGGGCATCATTGTTCCCTCCAAAAGAAGAAGAATAAAAAATTGATAAATTGAAAAAAGAGAGGTTAATCCTCTCTTTTTTAATGTTTTAAATTAAAAACTTTGTTAAACAAAAACGATATTATCTCGTGTAATTAAAGCGTCATAGTTTTTATGTCCTAATATCGATTCTATTTCATCAGAATGTTTGCCAATGATTTTTTTAGAATCAGTATCGTTATAATTCATAATACCTCGGGCAAATTCTTCGCCGCTTTCGTCTATGATACCAACTACATCTCCGTTTGAGAAATGACCTTTAACTTTTAAGGTTCCGATGGGCAAAAGACTTGCGTTTTTGTTTAATAGCGCTTTTTTTGCGCATTCATTAACTTGTAAAATTCCTTCTACATTTGAAGCGTAGCCAATCCAACGTTTTTTACCGGATAAATTTTTGACAGGTAAAAACACTGTTCCCAGCTCTTCTCCGCTGAATATTTTATCAATCACTCCTTGTTGTTTTCCATTGGCGATGAGGGCGAATCCTCCCGCTCTTGAAGCTAGTTTCATGGCCTCAAGTTTTGTTTTCATCCCGCCTCTTCCTTTTTTAGAAGCCTCAAATCCAAGGTCTTCAATTTCTGAAGTGACTTCTTTTACTACGGGTATTATTTTTACGTTTTCATCGCTTCTTGGATCGCCATCATAAAGACCGTTTACATCTGATAAGATAATAAGCAAATCAGCTTCCATTTTACTCATTACCAAAGCCGAAAGTTTGTCATTGTCACCAAAACACACTTTAATACCATCGGAATTAAAACATTCCACTTCGCTTGTTGAAACCGTATCATTTTGGTTTATTACAGGTATTACGCCCAGTTCTAAAAGTTCGCTGAGTGCGTTTCTTAGGCTTAGATACCTTGCTCTGTTAGAAAAATCATCTTCAGTCAGTAAAACTTGCGCTGTTGTTATATTAAACTTGTCAAAACCTTCTTCATAGATATACATTAATCGCCCTTGTCCCACCGCTGCACATGCCTGTTTTAGTGGAACTAATGAGGGTTTATCCATTTTGAGTTTTTTTGCGCCAAGTCCGATAGCACCTGATGAAACTATAATTATTTCTTTGCCCTGTTTTTTTAAGTCTGCTATGGATTCTATAAAAGAATAAATTCGAGAAAGAGCTATATTGCCATCATCTCGGGTGAGGACGTTGGTTCCGAATTTAAATACTATTCGTTTTGCTTTTTGAATTTTTTTTCTAAAATCAGTTTTTGAAGTCATTTTTTAAACCTGTTTTGACTGTATAACTTGAGCTGAAAATTAATGAGCAATTCAGATTATATATTTTAAATAATAACAGTTAAATGTGAAATTAACAGAGTTTTTTAAGGATTTTTGACAGATTTGAACATCAAATGACCGCATTCAAGTTTTCTGAAAACTGACTCATTTGGGTATAGCCCTTTGATTTTGTAGTATTCTTTAGTTATGTCAGAGCATGTTCTTGAAACGGTTAAAAATTTTCTGAGAAGATACAACTTATTAAAGGGACAAAAAACTATAGTTGTAGGTTTTTCAGGTGGTTACGATTCACTTTGTTTGCTTGATATTTTAAATAAACTTTCTCAAAATTTTGATTTTAAGCTTATTGCAGCTCACTTGAACCACAATTGGAGAGGTGAAGAGTCTTTGCAAGAGCAAAAAAATGCTGAAGCTTATTGTCTGGAAAATGATATAAAATTTCTAACAAAAAACCTTTCTTCGGAGTTGCCTCAAACAGAATTGGAAGCCAGAAACCAAAGATATCAATATTTTACGGAAATTGCTGATGAATATTCAGTAACGGCAATTTTAACAGGACATACATTGACTGATAATGCCGAAACAATTATTTATAGGGTGATTAAAGGTACAGGAATTCAAGGATTGACAGGTATTCCTGAGTCTAGAAAGTTGACTTCTAATTGTACAATTTATAGACCTTTATTAGATATAACAAGAGAGCAAACGGTTAAATATTGTCAAGATAATGAATTAAAGGCAAATGAAGATTCAAGTAATTTAGATTCAAAATATGCTCGTAATAATATTCGTTTAAATCTTTTTCCTGGATTAAAAAAATATAATAAAGATGTTGAAAAAGCCTTGATAAGGATGTCATTGTTGGCTAAAGAATCTGAAGAAATAGTTAAAGATAGACTTTTGGAAATTAAAAAAGAGCTTTATATTTCTAAAAATGAAATAGATACTTCAAAATTTATAAAACTTTCTAATTCTATTCAAAAACGTTTTATTTATGAGCTTTTGATAGAAAATAAACTTGAATATGATACGAAAAAAATCGATGAAATAAATAACTTTATAAAAGAAAATATAAAGTCAAAATCTGGTAAAACCCATTCTATTACTCAAAATACTTGGTTGTTTGTTTCTTTTAAAGTTATAAAAATAATTTACCGAGTCAAATCTGATGTGATAGAATCTATTGTAAAGGTTGACTTAGAAGGAAAAACTATTTTTAAGGATTTGAAAAAAGTTTTAACTGTTCAATCTTTTGATGATATTAATGTTTCTTTTGAATATCCTGATGAAACATCAAAAGATGCATTAGTGGATTTATCCGGAATTAGTGAGCCTTTATATCTAAGAACGAGAAGAGCCGGTGATAAAATACAGCCGTTCGGGATGAAGGAAAAGGTGAAGCTAAAAAAATACTTGATAAATAAGGGGATTCCGGAGTTTCAACGTGATGAGCTTATATTATTAGCTACAGATAGCGAAGTTATATGGGTGGTGGGCGTTGGATTAAGTGAAAATGCTAGAGTCATTAAAAACCCCACGCATTTTTTACGTGTAGAAAAAGAGGAAAAATAAATGGCAGTATTGGATAAAACGGCAGATCAATTAAAAGAGCTTTTCTCTGAAAACCAAATACAACAAAGAGTTAAAGAAATTGCCCTTGAAATAAATAAAGAATTTAAAGATGAAGAATTATATGTTTTATGTGTTTTAAAAGGTTCGGTATTGTTTGTAACCGATCTGGTGAAACACCTTTCTATGCCTGTTCAGCTTGAGTTTATAAGGCTTTCCAGCTATGGTGATGGGTTTAAGTCAAACGGAAAAATAAACGCTGTTGATTTAACTCTTCCGAATTTAGAAGGTAAAAACGTTTTAATCGTTGAAGATATTGTTGATACCGGATTAACTGCTAATTTTTTAATCGACTATATAAAACTTCAACACTCTGCTAAGAAAATAAAATTCACCACAATGCTGGATAAAACCTGCGCCCGAGAAAAGCACGTAAATATTGATTATACAGGCTTTCCTGTTGATGATAAGTTTGTAGTTGGTTACGGGCTTGATTATATTGGTTATTATAGAAATCTGCCTTATATAGGGTATTTCCCGGGTTAAAATAATGAAAAAAGATAATCTTGCAGCTTTTATAGTACCAACAGGTGTTGGTGCTTCTATAGGCGGTTTTGCAGGGGATGCTTCTCCTTTCGCTTCTATGATTTCAGAGGTTTGCACATTGATGGTTAATCCAAATGTCGTTAATGGTGCTGTTTTCTCAGGTATTAATAACAAAATGTTTTATACCGAAGGTTTCGCCATAGATAGCTTTTTTAAGGAAGAGATTGCACTGCGACCCTCTCGATCAAATAAAATAGGCGTTATTTTTGATTGTGCAATTCCTGAGAATGTTTTAAATGTTCATATAAATACAATGAATGCAGTTGAGGCTGTTTATGGGATAAGCACAATAGGTTATGAACGTACAAAAACGCCTGTGGGTGTGGATTTTTCGGTTTTGGAGTCAGGCATATCTTCAGGCTTGGTTAAAAATCCCGATACATTGATGGATGCAGCCCAAAGACTTATTGATAAAGGAGCTGAAGCTATAGCGGTAGTTTGTCTTTTTGATGATGACGATGATCTTCAATATTCAAACGGCAGTGGCGTCGATCCTGTGGGTGGCGTTGAGGCTATTATTTCGCATGTTTTAACAAAAGAGTTTTTAGTTCCAACCGCTCATGCTCCTGCTTTTGAGTCCTTGGATATTTCTACCAAGGTAGTTGATAAAAGGGTTTCGGCTGAATATATAACCCCGACATTCTTGCCTTGTGTGCTTCAAGGGCTTTATAATGCGCCTTTATTAGTTCCGCTTCAAAATAGCAAAGAGTCTGATTATACAATTCAAGATTTAAAAGCGTTGATAATGCCGGCTAATTGCCTTGGAGGACTTCCGGTACCGGCATGTGTTGAGAAAAACATTCCGATTATAGCTGTAAATGAAAATAAAACAGTTTTGAATGTTACAAGCGAAAATCTTGGTATTAGTGATAAAGTACTTCAAGTTGATAGTTATAAAGAGGCTAAATTAGCTTTAGAAAAGATTTTGAACTTTATTTAAAACTGCATTTGTTATTTTGCTTTTTGCATTTTTCAAAATATCCTCCGGGTTTGCCAAAAAGTAGTCTTAAAAGCAAAAATCTTTTGCTAAAAAGCTCACTTATTCCGTTACTCATGCAATTTACGCTTTTGGCTGCTGTATTAGAATTGCGTAGTGTGCTTATAATTAGAGTTTTTACATCCTTTTCTAATCCGTTTTTTTCTAATTCATCAAGAATATCAGAAGCTTCGTCAAGTGTTATTCCGGCTTTTGCAAAAGCACAGCTTACATTTTCGATTAATCTGGTTCTTTTGATATCTCGATAAAGATCGTTAGTGTTTTTATCCAGATCATTTACTAATTTATCAGCACTGTGAAATAAAGAATTAAGAGATTTTGCCGTTAGGGTTAATTCTTCTTTAAAGTTAGGACATTCACTGCATTTTTCGATAAGATCACCTGTCTTGTTTGATAATTTACCAATTCCTGAAAAAGTATCCACTACGCCTGTTTTGAATTCTTTCTCAGAGGTTATTTCTTCTATATTTTCGGATGTTTTTTGAAAAAATCTAAAAGTATTAGCACTACTTTGAATTAAAAGATGAAGGTCTTGTTTGTTTGTAGACATAAGTTCGTTTAAGTGGACCATTGTTTCTTCAGTAACTTTTAAAGTGCTTAAAGCGCGCTCTTTCATTTCTTTTATATCCGTCGCTTTAAAGTTATCAGATAAAAATTGTTGTATATCAGAAAGGTTAAAGGGGGATTTTCCATAAATTACATCTCCTTCAGAGAGAATATTACTTGTATTATCTTGTATCGGTATAATATCGATATATTTTTGTCCTGTAATCCCTTCCATTTTGATTTCAGCTCTAGACCGGCAAGGGATTTTCATTCCTTTTTTGAATATTTTTATATGAACATCAGTTTTCTTAAAATCGGGGGCATGGCAAACTTCTCCTACTTTTCCGATATCTATACCTTTGTAATAGGCAATAACCCCTTTTGATAAAGGTCCAGGGTTTTCAAATCTTGCAATTATATGAAAATCAGGAGTAATAGCAAAATATCTAAGCCATAAAATGGTGAATATTAAAAGGCTGAGTGATGCTATTATAAATAGTCCTGCTTTGAATTGGGCTTGTTTTTTTTGGTTTGAGTTGAGCATTTTATCCTCGTTTATTTTTTTTCTTTTTCAAAAGCTTCGATAGGTTTTCTATTCCTAAAACCCCATGGATAGGGTGAATTTTCCGTTAAAAATTCTTTTATGGTTCCGCCCCACATGATTTTCCCCGAATCAAGTATTAAAACCCTGTCTGAAACATTTTTTATAGTTCCAATGTCGTGTGTTACCACTATTGAAGTCACATCAATTTCGTTTTTTAGTGTTACCATATCAGCTTCGAGTTTTGATGCGGTAGCAGGGTCTAACCCTGTGCTGGGTTCATCGTAAAGTAGTATTTCAGGTTTTAAAGCTAATGCTCTAGCTATGCTGATTCTTTTTTTCATTCCTCCTGAAAGTTCTTCGGGATACATTTTTATTGTATATTCTAGCCCTACTATTCTTAATGCCTCTAAGACACGGGTATGTATTTCACTGTGAGATAAGTTGGTTGTTTCAAATAAAGCGAGTGAAACATTTTCCCAGACAGTGAGAGAGTTAAAAAGAGCAGCATATTGAAAAGCCATCCCGAATTTTGAAGCTTTTACTTCTATAGTGCCGGAATCTGGGGCTAGAAGGTTAGTTATAAGTTTTAAAATAGTACTTTTGCCTGAGCCTGAAGGTCCTGCAATTGTTAAAATTTCACCTTTGTAAACCTCTAAAGACAAGTCTTTTAGTACAACTTTATCCCCAAAAGAAAGGTGTACATTGTCAATCGTGATTATTGGATTTTTATTTTGTTCATTTTTCATTTAAGCTCCAAAAAATATGGATGTGATTATGTAATTAAAGACAAAGATAAGTATTATGCTCCATACAACTGTTTTTGTAGCTGCAAATCCTACTGCCTCGGCTCCACCTTTTACTTGAAGACCGCTGGTTGTTGCAAGTATTGATATTAATATTCCGAAAACGGCAGCTTTTATCATCATGACTAAAAAGTCATGCGGATCTAGAAATAATCTAACCGAGTTTAAATATTCGCTATAGTTAAGGTAGACAAGGTGTTTTGTAATTACCATGCCGGATAATATGGATAAAGCTGCAGCTAATACTGTTAATAAAGGGGCTGCGATGGCTGCAGCTATTAGTCTTGGTACAAGAAGGTATTTGATGGGATTTATGCCTAAAACTGATAGAGCATCAATTTGTTCTGATGTTTTCATACTACCGATTTCAGCAGAGATGGCGGCTCCTACTCTTCCTGCTACAACTATTGAGGTTATGACAGGAGCTAATTCTCGGACTGTTGCAAGACCTATAATTCCGCCTACAAGATTTTGGGCGTTAAAATTTCTTGAAAGTTCAAGCGCCAATTGAGTTGTCATAGCAAGTCCTATAAAAATAGCTGTTATAGCAACAATAAATATAGAATCAACTCCGGCTTTAGATAGTTGAATAGAGGTATTTGTCCAGTTTATTTGTCCAACAGTAATATATTTTAAAGCTATCAGGAAATTTACTCCTGATTCACCTATATCTTCGATTATACTTCTATCTAGAACTTTAATCATAAAAAATATCCCAAGTTGAACTGTTTGGGATACTATCACGCTTCATTATTTTATAAAATCAGTCAATAAGACAATGTATATTTATATCAAAACGAGTTTATTTTTAAGAAATGCGATCGCCATCGGATTTCTTAAAAAACGCTCTTAACTTAAGCATACCAATATAAATTTTAAAGGTAAAAGCCCCGAAACAAACCCGAGTTTTGATACCTGCGGGATCTCGCAGGTGGGTGCTTGCCCGAATACACTCCGTTTCCTAATGCTGGTTAGGTCTACTTCGGTATTCCTTTAGAACAATGCTCCCTTTAGAAAAAATTGAAGGATCAAAACTAAAAGACCTATTTCAGAGCTTTGTTCTATTTTGCCATATTTTTTTAAACTTGGCTATACCTCTTTAGGATACTTAATAAGAAATTAGATTGAAGGTAAGTTTTTGCTGATGATAAGCCTTGAGAAAAAACCTATTAAAATAGCTACAGACCCTACAATAACGCTATTTAGTATAGCATTTTCGTTTGAAAAGCTTAAAACAGTCGGACTTAGAACAAGCCAAATACCCATAAAGGTGAAAACCCAAGTGAGCCATAGCATATGCATATTTTCCCCTCCTGCTGTTGTATTAATAAATTAATATATGAGGTTAGTTTTTTCATCCGACAAAAGTTTAAGTAAATATTAAAAGTATTTAAGAGAGAAGTTTAAATATTCACAAAATAAAAAGGTTTCGATAATTTATCGAAACCTTTTTATTTATTTTGAGGTTTTTTTTATTGCTCAACTTTATCTTTATTAGCTTTTCTTCCTCTTCTGGAAAGTTTTGTGCGATTTTCTTCCTGAATTTCAAGAGTGATATTTAACTCTTCAGCCACTTTTTTAATATGATCCATATAGTTGCTTTGAGTTATTTTTTGTTGTTCTAACAGATGGAAAATAATTTTAATACCTGCTAAATTGATTCCGAGTTCTCTTGTTAAGTATTGAACAAACTTTCCTCTTTCAATATCATTAAAAGAATAAAGTCTGCGATTTTTTGGAGATCTTGATGGAACCAAGATGTTTTCGTCATCATAAATACGAAGAGTCCTTTGATGGATTTTCAAAATGTCCGCCACAACGCTAATAGGAAACATTGGTTTGTTGGGATTTAATCCAGCTTGATTTTTTGATTCTAACATTTGAGTTGTCATAATACCCTTTTTTCCTTTTTTCTTCTTTCTAACTACCACTAACTCCAGTTGAAATAGATTATCTTTCTAGTGAGATAATACTGATTACCCCATATCGTGATTGTTTTCCTTATTTTATCCAGAATAGTTTACTTTTTTAAATTTTCGAATTGTTTTTTGTTAAAAAAATTACCTTTTGAATATGTACTTATTATACTTTTAAAGTAACACTTATTTGTAGTTCTTTTCAAATAAATTGTCTAAAATTTATTACAAAAAAGTTACTTTCTTTCAAGATAAGGAATTAATAAGCTTTTTAAGATAATTTTAACTATAGATTTTTGTTGCAATTTAAAAAAATAATTTGTCGACAATATAACATTAAATTATCGATATTTCAAATTTAAATTAATATCTTAATATTTTTTTTGTAAATAAACCTTTTTCGTGTATTTTATCTCTATTGTTTTAAAGGGATTATTAAAACGGGAATATAAGAGTGATCCAGTACTCTTTTGCTGACACTTCCAATGAGTATATCTGACACGCCTTCTCGACCATGAGAGCCCATAATAATCAGGTCAGATTCGATTCTTGTTGAATATTCAAGAATTTTATCTGCGGCATCACCTTCTAAAGAATTTTTATCTTTTGCTCTGATATTTTTTGAGGAAAGAATATTTTCAGCTTTATCAAGTATTTCGTTAGCGATTTCTTTTTGCTTATCCAGGCACTTTTCGAGCCATTCATTATCCATTGCAATTTCAAGAGGGAGGGATTCAGGTCCCGGTCTTACCGTTAGAAGGTTTATTTCTTTATTTGAAAGTTCAAATATTTCACATGTTTTTTTAATAGCATTATAAGAACAGGCAGAACCGTCCAGTGCGATTAAAAGTTCTTTTTTTTCTCTGTGGGTTATTATTTGAGGATTTTTAGAAGGACGTACTATTAAGGTTGGGATTGAAGATTTGCTTATGACTTTTCTGCTTACACTACCCAGCCATTTTTTTATCCCTTTTTTACCATGAGATCCAAGAACAACAAGGTCATAACTGTTCTCGGCAATTTCTTTTAGTATTCCGTCTTCAGGTTTTCCTGAAAAATATTTTTTTTCGTTAACGTTGAAACCTTTGTCATTTAATTGTTTTTCCATTTCTTTTATTATATTTTGGGCTATAGTTTTTTGAGCGGGTAAAAAATCTTCTTCGGTTGGAAAAGATACATAAGTGGGGAAAAACCCCCAATCCATAACGTATAAAATATCTATAGCATCATTTTTTTTAAAAAAAGATAGTACTTTTTTAGCTGCGTAATAACTTATCTCTGAGCCATCAGTACAAATTAAAACCTTCATTTTTTAATCCTCATTGAATTTGTAATCTTATATTTATTTAAAATTAAAATAAATTTTTAGAGATTAAATCCTCTAGTGCATTAGTATATAGAGTTATTTAATTTGTAAAAATCGATGTTGGTAAATTTGCCAGAGTTTTGTTATTTATACAGAAAATATCACTGATATTTTGTAAGTCTTTTTTATTTTTTATTTCTTTTAATTCAGAAATTTTGTTTACACCTGATTTAAGCTTGAAAAATCTATAGTTTTCAAAAGATTTTAAATATTCATAAATTTCAATAGATTGTGATGAGTTGCATTCAATATAGATATTGGGACCATTGTTCTTTTTTAGAGTTTTTTCGGAACCTTTTAAAATTTCCGATTCTCTATTTTTGGCATTGATCTTTAAGAGTTTTATATTGTTGATATTTTTTGCTTCGATAAAATTGTCGAAAGTATCTATTTTTGCTTCGAATTCTTTTTTATTTAAAGTTCCAAGTTTATTTCCGAGAAAGCCTCTATGAGTGAATATATTTTTAAGTCTGTTTATATAGATATTTTTTTGTAATAGATCAAAATAGCTAGAGTTTGGTTCAAAGCTGTACACAAATCCGGAATTTCCTACTTGTTGTGCTCCATAAATGCTTAAAAATCCTGAATTTGCTCCAATATCAAAAAAAGTATCGCCGTTTTTTAAAATATGACTGATAATGTTTAAGATGCCGGGCTTATAACTGCCTTCAAAGTATAAATAAGAGTCTATAGAATTGTTTTTATCAGGATTTAAAATCATATTAAAACCATGATTAACGGGGGCACAAATTATATGCTTAGGTTTTCTAAGTAAAAGCTTTGAAATGATTTTTAAAAGACTTGCTGAACTTGGAAAAGGGCTTGAAGTTAAATATTTTGAAAAACTTCTGATAAAAGTTCTTCTTAGACTTTCTTCGTAATCGCAATTAAAACTATTGGCTGTTAGTGTATCTTGAGCTTGATTCATTTTTTCCTCGATGTCTTTTATAAGACTATTCAAGAATTTTATGGGAATCATGTTCTTTTTAAAATTAAACAACTATTTAGTTTAAAGGATTATAAATTATTCTTTTTAATGTTTTTTTACCCCAACAGGATAATAAACAGCTCTAAATATTTTAAACATAATAATTTTTATCAGTGCTTTCTATTTTATATTGTTAAATTATTATAATAGCTCCTTGCTATTGCAAAATTATTAGCTACAGCTCTTTTAGGGAAAGGAGTTACGGGGTTTGTTTTGTTGAGACTTGATATTTGTTTATTATATGTGGTTTTAACTTCAGGCTGTGTTGTTACAGACTTCTTCTGGAATATTGCAGCTAATTTATTTCTTACGAAAGGAGTAAATATACTGCAAGATAAAACTGATCCTGTAAGACCTGCTACAACGCCTGATGCGTTATAAAATTTTGTAAACTCTTTAGCTTGTTTAGGATCCACTTTTCCGATTTGTTTTGTAATATTTTCAAGAGTAGATTTAAATTCAGCACCGGAAGAATTTAGGTTTAATTTGTCAGCGAATTTAAATATTGACTTATCAAGTTTGCTAAGCCCTTTAGTGAGCATTCTACCTGATAACGTTGCTAATTTGCCAAAGTTTTCGGCTTTTGAAGTGCAAAGCCAAAAAAGTGATACATTTATAATGCCATCAAGAATTTCTTGAGGAATGAGAAATTTCTTTTCTTTTCCGGGTACTTTATCATTTAAGGCTATGGCTCCAACTTGCCCTAAGCAAGATAATCCCCATCCTGCCGTCATAGTGGTTTTTAAAAGCGAGGCTCTATCCAAGGCACCTTGGGTGACTTGTTTTTGAAAAGTTCTATTTATAAAATTCATTATAGAGCTCATTTTTTAACCTTTAACCTTTAATTTTTTGATTTTCTTTGCTTTTTAAATTGAATTTTTCAACGGCAAAATCCATGCCCCATTTACTAAGAGGCATATCGATTAAGAAATTAGTACCTAAGCAAGCAAAAAGTCCTAAAATAGTTCCTGCTGAAGCTGCAAGAGCTTCACGACCTTCGGCTGTTTTGCTGAGAGCTTTATCTATGCCTTTTATTATGCCTTTATTTACTAATTGTTGAGCAATTTTAATTGCTCCGGCTCTTACCATTATGCCGACACTTGTTCCTACAAGGATTTTTACAATAGTTCTTGCTGTTGAGTACTTGGCTGTGTCTTTATCTACATTTGGATTGTAATAATCAATAAAAGGTTGAGTAGCAAGTGCAGTTGCACCTAGCAAAGCCCTTTGCCCCACGCTGGTAAATTCGCCAACACGATTAAAGGATTTTTCTAATCCTTTTGATAAAATTAAGGGTTTATTAGTGGTACCAACCAGATTTAAAACATTCATGATAAAAATACCTGAATATATAACTTCTCATATATATAAAAAATTCGGAAGGGTAAAAAGTGCGAAAAAAAGGACTTTTTGTAACAATTGTTACATGCCGGAATAAAAGATGTAAAAGGATTTTCAGGATTTTTAAAAGTTATATTGCAAAAAAAATTAACGACAGGTTGAGCAAATAGAATTAATTAGTCTTGCGATAATGGGAGTATCATAATCGAGTTCCATTTTTTCAATATCGGGCAGGGGATTTATATTGTAATAATAACGATCGTTTTCGGTGTCAAAAAATGAAATAAGTCCAAAGTTGAGATTAAACAAGGATGCTATATTTAAAATTTCTTTTTCTTCCTTTTCTTCTAGTTGAATATTTTTGAAGGGATTGGTTTTTAAGGGGGCATAACCCATGCTGTTGAATAAATATTGATTTAAACCATATGAGAAAATAACTTGTCCTCCAAGAATCAGACAGTGAAATGTTTGATCGGCTTTTTTTTCAAGATACTCTTGTATGACAATGCTTTTATCCCGTTTTAATATATGACTAAACATATAATTAAGATCTAAAAATAATTCGGCTTGTTTTAATTCTGTTATAAAAACTGAGTCAAGACCTTTGTTTATAGGGGTTAATGTTTTTAAAACAACAGGATATTCTGACAGTTGTCCTATTGTTTTTTTGAGTTTACTTTTATCGTTGATTAAAAGAGATTTTGGTATTTTAATGTCGTTTATTAACGAAAGTTTTTGCAAAATATGGTATCTGTTTTTGCAGTTTAAAAAAGTCATAGAATTGTTTAATAATGCTCTGTTTTTTTGCTCCAGATGTTTTAAAATTTCAAAATAAAATCCCGTACCTTCTGATAATCGATTCCAGGGAATGAAAAAATCAAAATGTTCATCAGAAAAATTACCTAAAAAAAGTTTTTTCTCATCATTATCAAGACTTAAAAAACAGTCTGAGTTGCTAAATACATGGACAGTGCTGTCAGAATTATACCTATGTAAAGCCTTTAAGAGTGCTTCAACTATATAAGGTGATTCTTTTTCACAGATTACCGCAATTTTCATATAAAAATCTCAAAAGTCTATAAATACAGTATGGGTTTTTGATTTTGAGATTATTTCAAAGGCTGTAAAAAAGAACATTACCTTTTTGATTAGACAATATAGGGGATTTTGCTTAAAGTTTGTTAACAATATAAGAAAAACATGCAATAGATAATCAAGGATAGTTTTTATATAAATACAAAGTAAAATACAGGTATGCAGTAATGAACGTTAATCAACTACCCTCTAATGCAATATATTGGCAAAGATCTTCAACCCAAGCTGCTCCACAGGAGCAAAAACCTCAACAAGCTACGTTGAAGGATTATTTTGGAGAAAAAGATAATTTAAATAAATTTAAAAAAGACTATGTAGCGAGAAATTTCTTTGTAGATCTTATAACAATGGCAGGTGTTGGTGCTGCAACTACATTAATTGCGGGCAAGAAAATCGGTCAAGAATTTGAAAATTATTTGAAGCCATTGCAAAGAGAAATCAAAAAAAATACAGTTAAAGTTTTAAGATTTGCAAGAAGTCCTAAAACAGTTAAAAATGTTGCTCAAATGATTAAGAAAGAAGCTTCTTTCTTACCTAAACTTGCTTGGAAGGCTATTCCCAGCTGGGGAAAAATACTCTTAGCTGCCGATGGTTTGCTTACCGCATATAGTCTTAATAAAATGGATAAAAATTTAGAAAACAAATATAAATCTCAAGTTAGTTAGAATTAGATTTTATTTATGAAAGTTTAGAAGCCTGAATGTATTGCATTCAGGCTTTTTGGTATAAAAATGGGTAATGATAAATTTTTTGTAAAATATACCCCTACTAATTGGCTTATAGGTTAATACTTTTCAAAATCTTGTGATTTATAATTTTGCAGGTTTTTAAAAAGAGGGGTAAAGTAATGAGTAAAATAACTATAGGCAAATACCTGATTGATAAAATTCAAAAAGAAGGAATTAGTGATGTATTCGGAATTCCCGGAGATTATGTTATAGGATTTTTTGGTAGATTGGAAGAAAGCCCGTTAAATGTTGTAACGACTTGCTCTGAACCGGGATCCGCATTTGCAGCTGATGCCTATGCAAGATTAAACGGAATAGGGGCTCTTTGTATAACTTATTCAGTTGGTGGTTTGAATACCATAAATGCTGTTGCGGGAGCTTATGCAGAGAAATCTCCTGTTGTCGTCATAAGTGGATCACCAGGTCTCTCAGAGCGGGATAGGGGTTTTTTATTGCATCATTCGGTTATAAATGCCGACTCTCAATTTAACGCCTATAAAAACGTTACAGCAGCCTCTACTCAGCTTCATGATCCCAATACTGCAATTTATGAAATAGATAGAGTTTTTAATGCTTGTAAGTCTTGTAAAAGACCTGTTTATATAGAAATACCAAGAGATATGGTTGATGTAGAATGTGAAATTCCTCCTAAACAGTTTGAGTTTCATAAAAAAAATGATTTAGGAGCTTTAGAAGAAGCTTTGAGCGAAGCTGTATCTCAAATTCAAGCTGCACAAAAACCCGTGATAGTCGGAGGTGTCGAAATTGCAAGGTATGGACTGAAAGAAAAATTTTTAGAACTTTTGGATGTCACTAAATATCCTTATGCGACAACTTTTTTAGGCAAATCAATTATAGATGAAAATCACCCTCAATTTATGGGTATTTATGTGGGTAAAGTGGGGCAAGATAATATAAGACAGTGTATTGAAGATTCTGATTGCATAATAATGCTGGGAACTTTGATGACTGATACCAACCTTGCGACGGCTCAGCTTGATCAGTCCAAAATTATTTATGCAACGGCCGATGATCTTTGTATAAAATATCATCATTACAAAGATGTTGATCTTGAAGACTTTATAACAGGTTTGACCTTACGTTTGAAGGATCATCATAAACAAACTCTTTTTAATGTCCCTGAAAAATATGATTATATACCTCAAAATGAACAACCCCTAACTATCAACCGATTCTTTGAGAGATTAAAAGCCTTTATTGAAAAGGATAATGCAGTAATTTGTGATATAGGAGACGGACTTTTTGGGTCTGTAAACATAAAACTTCCCGAAAATACCCCTTATTTAGGACCCGTTTATTATACATCTATGGGATATTCTGTTCCGGCTGGAATCGGAGTAAAGATGTATAATCCGAATTTTCGTCCTATAATAATAGTAGGCGATGGAGCATTCCAAATGACAGGACAGGAAGTTTCCTGTTATGTAAAATACGGATTGAATCCGATAGTCTTTGTTATAAATAATCAGGGATATACAACCCAAAGATACCTTAAAGATGGTCGATTTAATGATCTTCAAGACTGGGCTTATGAAAAAATAACTGAGCTTGTACAAGGCGGATTGGGCTTGAATGTCAAAACTGAAGATGAACTTGAAATAGCTTTGAAAAAAGCAAAAGAAAATACCGAAAGTTTTACGATATTAAACCTTCATTTTGATAGGTATGATAAATCTGATACTTTGTTTAAATTAACTGAATTTTTGGGAAAAAGGATAAAATAACGAATGGATCAATTATTTACGAGCGAGCTGGAAAAACTGAAAGACAACCATAACTTTAGAAGCCTTAAATCTCAATCAGGTATTGATTTTTCTTCAAATGATTATTTGGGACTCGCAAATCACCCCAAAATCAAAGAAGCAATTTGCAATGCACTAAATAATGGAACAAGTGTGGGTTCAACAGGTGCAAGGCTTTTAAGAGGTAATTGCAAGGAACACTTTGAACTTGAAGAGTTCGCGGCAAACTTTTTTGATGCGCCGAAAACTTTATTTTTTAGTTCCGGTTTTTTGGCTAACTATGCGTTATTAACCACTTTGCCGGGTCGGCATGACGTTATAATTTTTGATGAACTGGTTCATGCCAGTGCCAGAGATGGTATAAACGCTTCTTTGGCAAAGAAAATTAAATTTAAACATAATGATTTTAGTGAATTAAAAAAAACAATTGATAAAGCTCAAAGTATTTCTAATAAAAACATTTGGATTGTAGCAGAGAGCGTTTATAGCATGGATGGTGATATCTGCGATGCTAAAAAGTTGATAAACCTTGTTAACGACTATAAAAACGTTTATGTCATATATGATGAAGCTCACTCTACAGGTGTTTTTGGGCAAAATGGCAGAGGTTGCTGTGAAGGAATCGGCTATGAAAAACTAATATCGGTTCATACTTGTGGCAAAGCTCTTGGCGTAAGTGGTGCGTTAGTTTGTGCTTCTGATAATATAATTGACTACCTTATTAATAGTGCAAGACCTTTTATTTTTACTACAGCCGAATCTCCTATTATTTCGGTTGCTGTAAAAGAGGCTTTAAAACTTATAGATTCTGAGCCTTGGCGAAGAGACCGTTTGAAAAAGTTGGTTCAACTTGCATCTGATTGTTGTTCAAAGACTTTTGAGTCTCAAATAATTCCTATAGAAATAGGTGATAATGAAAAAGCTTTAAAGGCGGCTGATTATCTTCAAACAAAAGGCTTTGATGTTCGAGCTGTGAGACCTCCTACAGTGCCTTCAGCCAGATTACGCTTGTCGTTGAATATCAATCGTTCAGAGGCAGAGATAAAAGAGTTGTTCGATAACTTGAATTTGATTTTGCCCGACCTCTTGTTATAATCAGATATAAACATTTAGCTGGTGAAGTATTTTGAAATCAAAATGGATTCAAAAAAAAGAAAAAGATAGCCTCATAGTATTTTTTAATGGTTGGAGTATGGATGAAAATCCTTTTTTAGGACTGCATTCGAATGATTATGATGTGGTTACTTTTTATGATTATACTGACTTAAATGTTGACCAACAAATGCTTAGTGAAATAAATGAATATCCTCAAATTACTATTGTTGCTTGGTCTTTTGGAGTATGGACTGCTGCAAAATTATATGATCTTTTTGATAACGTAAAAAATGCAGTTGCGATAAACGGGACACTCAAGCCCATTGATGAAAAATTCGGGATCCCGCCAAAGATCTTTGATTTCACTTTGAAAACTCTTTCCGTTGAGTCTAAAGAAGCTTTTGATAAAAATATGTTCGCAAATGAGCAATCACATGAAAGTTTTAAAAATAATGGTCCTAAAAGGTCTTTTGAAGAACAAAAAATTGAATTAGAGTTCTTTCAAAAGCATTTTTCGGTATCTAAAGAATTTGCAAATCTTTTTAATAAAGTTATTATTGGAAAAAAAGACAAAATAATTTCATTTAAAAATCAATTGCGATGCTGGAAGTCTCAATCGATTAACCCGATTATTATTGATGCACCGCACTATATTTTTGATAAATTTAAAAACTGGGAAGAGTTAATTAATTATGAATGCTAGTTTTGAAAAAAATATAGTTAAAAAACGTTTTGAAAAAAGCATTTTAACCTATGAAAAAAATGCTTTGGTTCAGGCTCAAATGGCTGAAAAACTGGTTGATAGACTTTCTGAAGTTTGTAATACCTTTGGAAAAGTTTTGGAATTGGGCTGTGGAACAGGTCTTTTGACTAAAAAAATTGTGACTAATTTTACTTTTAATCAATACCTAGCAAATGACATTGCAGAGTCGTTTCAAGAGTATATAAAAGCTATAAATGCTGATATTGAGTATATTCAAGGTGATATTGAAGAGTTAGAATTTCAAAACAGTAATGATTTGATAGTCTCAAATGCTGTTTTTCAATGGGTGCAAGATATTGAAAGGTTTTCTGAAAAACTTTCTTCTATTGCAAAACAAGACGGAATACTTGCTTTTTCGACTTTTGGAGCTGAAAATTTAAAAGAGATAGCGTTTTTGACAGGCAACAAGCTTGATTATATAGATTTTGAATCGTTAAAAAATCTTTTTAGCAATGACTTTGAACTGCTTTTTGCAAAACAAGAAACAGTTACACTTGAATTTGGTACCGGAATGGATGTTTTAAAACACCTTAAAAATACAGGTGTTAATTCTTTAAATCAAAGGATTTGGACTAAAAAAAGCTTAAAATCTTTTTGTGAAGACTATAAAAGGGAATTTTCACAAAACGGAAAACTCCCTTTAACTTATAACCCAATGTATTTTATCTTCAAAAAGATTTAAAATAGTTTTATTCTATTATAGGAGTTTCTTCTTCAACAGGTATTTCTACTGGCAACTTGCTGTAAGCTCCGATTTTATATTTTTTGCAATATACATCAAGATCTTTTAGAAGATCAGGTAAAAGTATAAATAGACCTATCATATTAGGCACAGCCATCGCAAACATCATTGCATCAGTGAAGTCTACAACACTTTGAAGGTTCATTGATGATCCTATAACAATGAAAATACAGAATATTAGTTGGAATGTTCTGGTTCTTTTCTTTCCTTCTCCAAACAAGTAATTCCAGGATTTTTGACCATAATATGACCAAGAAATAAGTGTTGAAAGTGCAAATAAAATTATTGCAACTGCTAAGACGTAGGGGAAGAAAGGTATTACAGATTCAAACGCACTTGACGTTAAATCAGCACCTGTCATACCACCGGTAGCTGTATGCATTCCCGTCATAATGATAACTAAAGCGGTTAATGAACATAAAATTATAGTATCGATAAAAGGTTCTAAAATAGAAACAAAACCTTGAGATAAAGGTTCTTTTGTTTGTACAGCTGCATAAGCGATAGGAGCAGAACCCACACCGGCTTCGTTTGATTGTACGGATCTTCTTAATCCCATAATAATAGTCCCGATAATACCGCCTTCAACTGCTCTTGGAGCGAAAGCTTCTGTAAATATTGTGTTAAAGGCTGCTGGTAATTCTGTGAAATTAGCAAATATAACTACAAGTGCTGCAATAACATATAATCCACACATAAAAGGAACAACTTTTTCTGTAACTTTAGCTATGCTTTTAATCCCACCGATAATTATCATTCCGACAATAATAGCAACTATAAGACCTACAACCCAGGCATTGCTGGCAAAGAAGCTGTTTGCTCCACCTGTTATAGCAATAATTTGAGTTGTTGCTTGTTTGATCTGGAACATATTTCCACCGCCAAAAGATTCACCAATACACATTATTGAGAACATAATGGCAAGAAAACGACCTAGTCCACGCATTTTCTTTTTGGTAAGACCGTGGGATATATAATACATAGGTCCACCTGATACTTCACCATCAGAATTTACCCTTCTAAACTTAACACCGAGTGAACACTCGACAAATTTTGAGGCCATTCCAAGTATAGCTCCAATCCACATCCATAAAGTAGCGCCCGGTCCACCTATTGAAATAGCGATAGCAACACCTGCTATATTTCCAAGTCCCACTGTTCCGGATAAAGCAGTTGCAAGTGCTTGAAATGGTGAAACTTCACCACTGGCACTAATTTCTTCTTTGGAAAAATCACCTCTTACTACTCTTATAGCTTGTTTAAAGCCCCAAACTCCGATAAATTTCGTTGCGATGGTGAAAATAGTTGCACCCATCAATAACCATAAAATGATTATCGGCATTTCTGCTCCACCCATTGGAATCGGGTAGAATATTAGGCTTGCTATAGCGTCAGATGCCGGTGCTACCAGTTGATCGATTTTCTCGTCTAATCCCATCGCCATTGTCGATGAAGTTGCTAAAAACATTGCTATTAAAGCAAATAAAAGTTTTGTCATAATGTTGCCTCATATCTTATTGTATTTGGAAATTCAAAATTCACTTATATAATTTTATAATAACCAAGGCGGATATTATACAGTTGGGCTATTTTTTACTCAACTTGTAGTAGTTGAGGCTTTAATTAAAATCTTTGGTTTTCTTTAATAGAAGGAGTTTAGATATTTTTTAAAAGTGTGTTTTTAAAATGTAAATTTTTTTATTTTGAAATCTATCATGTATATAAATTAGTATTTTTTTGTTTTAATTTTAAGGAAGGTTTAACAGTTATCACATAGAGAGGAAAAATGAAACAAATTATATATATAAGTTTAATAGCATTATTATTTGGATGTTGTTTTTGTGAAAATGCTTTTGCTCAAGAAAAAATCCAAAAAAACTTCTTTGAAGTTCAAGTAGAGAAAAAAGAAGAGGCTTTAGAATTAAAACAACCTAAATTTATTGAGTCTGAAATAAAAGAAGAAAAACCAAGAACATTAATGGGTAAAATATGGAAATATTCGAAAGGAGAGCCTGTTCAAGACTCTGTTCTTTTAGGAATGTGGAGTAAACATACAAGTCCTAACAGGCATTTAAGAAACGATACCAATGATATATTTGCAATGCAATATAAAGGGATTTCGTTAGGAACGTTTAATAATAGTTATCATAGCCAAACTTATTTTATTGCATTTGCAAGAAAACTTTGTAAAAAGCAATTGACGAAAAATACCAGCATTGATCTTCAATATAAGGCAGGTATAATGCACGGCTATAAAGATAAATATGTAAATATAGACGGAACCGCACCCGTTATACTACCATCTATAGGTTTTGATTATAAAATGATAGGCTTTGACTTGTGGGTTATTCCCTCTACAGATCCTATTTTTAGTATAAATACAAGGTTAAATACTGAATGGATTAAAAATAGTCGTCTGAATGTTTTTAAAAGAAAAACATCAATTCTTTAATTATTAAGGTAAACCTTTGGGGCATACTAAATTTTTTTTAGTATGTAATTTTAAGATATTCCAAAGGAGTTGAGATGACTAAAAAAATAACCCTCATAATAAAAGGAATGAATTGCGCCAGTTGTGCCGTTCATATAGAAAACCATTTAAAATCTTATCCCGGATTAATAACTGTAACTGTTAATTTTGCAGCTTCTAAGGCTTTTATAAAGGATCCATAAATAATCAGATGAAAACGGGAAAATGAAGGGGAAACAAGCTTTTGATTTTCATCGGGAGAACTGCTTTCTAGCTCAAAAAACCGTTTTTATTGAGCCTTCTTTTTACCTTGCCAATAGTAATTATAAGTATTTTTTTCCTTCTTTTGTTTTTAAAAGGTGGCTTTTATTTTTTTTAACTCGTGTTCGCGGTATTCGGCTCTCAATTTTATACAGGCAGCGGTTATTAGCATAAAAAATAAAGGAGAAAAAAATATGCGTGTCTGCCAGGCACCGGGAACGTGGCTTGCTTTTACGTCGCTGTAGCTCCCGGTTTTTTCTTGATATAACAGGAAGAACAGATGTTTATTTTGAAGTGACCGTAGCTATTATTACACTTGTGCTTATGGGACGTATGTTGGAGGCTAAACGCAGAGAGAGAACACATAGGGCAAGGGGGGGGGAGCGGAAGAGGGAGACGGAGGGGGGGGGGGGGGGGGATAGGTCAGGTCATAGTGTTGCCCGCGGGGAAAAGATACCCGTGGATGGTTTAGTAATTGAAGGGGCTCCAAGTAGATGAGGCAATGATTACAGGAGAAAGTATTCCTGTTTACAAAAAAATAGGTGATAAGGTTATTGGCTCACTTTTAAATAAAACAGGTAGTTTCCAGGTTTAAGGACCCTCCCTGGGCAAAGATACAGTAGTTCAGCAAATTGTGAGTCTTTTGGAGCAAGCCCAAGGGCGAAAAGCTCCTATTCAAAAAATGGCGGATGTTATAAGTGGTTATTTCGTGCAAATCGTCATTTTAATCGCCACCCTCTCTTTTATCTTTTGGTTGATATTTGCTGAGGAGAATGGCTTTATATTTGGATTATTAGCTTTTACGTCAGTTATGGTTATTGCCTGTCCTTGTGCATTAGGACTTGCAACGCCGACAGCAATAATGGTTGGAACCGGTCTTGGGGCTCAAAACGGTATTTTAATAAAAGGGGCTGAAAGTCTTGGAATTCCAAGGACTAGAGAGTGTTTTGAGAAACAGGCGCCTACACAAGGCGCACCCGAGAAGTTAATAAACAGGCTGAGATATGGAAGAAAACGAGTTTTTGCAATACACAGCTTCAATAGAAAAAGGTCCGAACATCCTTTAGCACAAGCTATTATTAATAGTGCAAATGAAAGAAACTTAGAAATGCTTGAAGTAAAAGATTTTGAGTCTTTTACCGGTGGGGAACAGCGGGGGTATCAAGGTCGCAAGCTGCTGAATCGGAAATGAATATTTGGTGAGAAAAAACACAAATAGTTTTAGATGATTGGGAAAATGAACACGATGCATAGCTGAGTGTCACTGAAAGCCGCAAGTTAGAAAAGCATATCATATGCGTTGCGTCAGGGGGAAAAAGGGAAAGAGAAAAGGGAAAAAAAACAAGGGGAGGGAGGAAGAAAGAAAAAGGGGGGGGGAAAAAGGGGGAGGGAAAGGGGGAGGGGGGGGGTGATATTATAAAAGAACAGAACAGAAAAAATAAAATTGTTGCGATGGTAGGAGATGGTATAAACGATGCGCCTGCTCTTGTTCAGGCAGATGTGGGCATTGCTGGCGCAGAACGGAAAAGAGAAAGGGGGAGCCAGAAAGAGCAAAAAGAGCGAAACGAGCGAACCGAGAAAGAGGGGAGCCCAAAGAAAGAAGCAAAAAGAAGCGACAATAAAACAAAATTTGTTTTTTGCTTTTTTCTATAATAGTGTAGGGATTCCAATTGCAGCAGGAGTATTATATCCATTTATCGGTGTTTTGTTAAATCCAATGATAGCAGCTTTGGCTATGTCTTTCAGCTCTGTTTCGGTGATATTAAATAGTCTAAGATTGAAAAAAACAGTACTTTAAAATAATAAAAAAGAGCTTTCTTTTACGAGAGCTCTTTTTTTATTATTTTAATTTGTTTTAAACTAATTCAGCTTCTTTTCTTTGGCTCAAGCTGTTTGTTGATTCTACCAATGCTCTTACTACTGCTGTCATTTCGATAACAGTGTTGAGCTTGTTAATGCAAGTGCCGACTCCAATAGCTGAAGCACCTGCGGCAAAAGCAAGTTTAGCTGTTGTTGTGGTTATTCCGCTTGCTGTCATTACAGGTATTTCGGTGTTTCTTGCAATTTCAATGGTATGAGCAATAGATACGTTTGCTTTTTCTAAAAGACCTCTAGCTCCTGTGTTTTGAACATTTGCAACCGAAGCGCCCTCTGTTTGGATTAGGTCAACGCCTATAGTTTCAAGGTTTTGAGCTAATTTTATTTGTTCATTAATTTCAATATGTCCCGGAATTGTAACGCTTAAGAAAATATCTTTTCCTATTAAGTTTCTCGTTTTCTGGGAAATTTCAAAAACTTCTTCAGCGCCAACTCTTAGACCTTTTTTATAAAGTACGTCAAAGTTTCCTACTTCAACTGCATCGGCTCCGTATTCAACAGCCATTTTAAGTTCCTCAGGATTGATTGAAGATACAAAAAGGGCGATATCTGTTAATTCTCTTGCAGCTTCGATTATTTCTTTTTTTGCACTTATATCAACAGCATTTGCTTGTCCTTGATTTGCTGCTTTCACAACCTTTTTAACATTTTCAATGTCAAAATTATCAATACCTGCAATTACTTTTACTGCTCTGTTTTCTTTTAAAGCTTGTTTAAAGTTCTCAATTCTGTTCATACTTCTGTTTTTACCTCTTATAGCTTAATTTCAAAATAATTATATCATCAAAAATCAAAAGAGGGTTATTAAAAAATATTAGCGGTATAATGGTGATTAATTATTAACTTGAAGGAAAGATATTGAGAAATCCTAACCTTAAAATAAACAAGGCTTTTGGCAGCATTAATGATGTATTAAATACTGTAGTAAAAGATCTTGGCATAGATAAAGCTTTCAAAAAAAATACTTTGCTTGGGTTTTGGTCTCAAATAGTGGGCAGTAGGTTTTGTGATAAATCTAAAGCTGTCGGTGTGATAGAAAAATACGGCAAAGAGATTTTACTTGTGGCTGTATGTTCGCATTCTGTATCTCAAGAGCTGTATATGTTTAAAGATGATATTATAAAGAAACTTTATCCGATAGCAAAATCCTTGGGTATCGATATAAAAGATATTATTTTTACGCCAAAACTTTGGGAAAAGTCTCAAAAACAATTTCATGATAATACTGAAGGTTATTACGAGAAAATTAAAAAAGATCCTAAGCCTGGAGAGTTAGAAGAAATAGAAGTGCCTGATGTTATTGTTAAGTCGATAATAGACTCGATTAATATCGATGATGAAGAATTAAAAGAAAGAGCCTTTAAATTGGCTGTAAATGATGTCAAATTACAGATTTGGAAGAAAAATAACGGCTACCCTTCTTGTGTTAAATGCGGTATTCCCGTTAATTATATAAACACACAGGAAGAGCCTTTATGCCCTTCCTGTAAGTATAATTAATTTTTTATTCAAGAACATTTTCTAACGGGTTTTACCCAAAACCCCATGGGGTCAACGGGAGTTCCGTGAACGTACAATCCCCAGTGTAAGTGAGGTCCTGTTGAAATGCCTGTAGAGCCGACTTCGCCGATTTTATCTCCTTCTTTTACCATTTGACCTTCTTTTACATCTATTTTAGACATATGAAGATACATTGATACAACCCCTTGACCGTGGTCTATTGCTATTGTTCCTCCGTGGAGTCTAAATTGCTCTGCTACAAGAACTTTTCCGTTCGTTAATGCTACAATTTCTTGTCCTTGAGGGGCTTTTATGTCAACACCCTTGTGATAACTACCGGGACATCCGTTATAATATCTATTTAATCCATATACAGAACTTACACAACCTTCTGTAGGATTAGTGAAAGGAGGTTGTGTCCAGTGAGCTACATTTGATAAAAAGCCTTTAGCACTTCCCACTTTTCTTAACTCTCTTCTAGTTGCAGTCAATCCGCCTTTTTTACCGCTTAAAGTTATGTATTGATTTGGATATCGTTTGACTCTAACTTTTAAAAGTCTTTTATCGTTTAGATATCCTGTAGAATCTTTGAGCGAAATTCTGAAATCACCTGTTTTTTCAAAAGCACTAAGTCCTAAAAAACCTTCATAGTCGTTTTGTCCTTTACTAAATAAATCAAAACGTCTTCCTTTGTAGATAAAATAAGGTTTATTAAGGGCTTGAGGCGATTTTACAACGATTTTAACCGTATCACCTTGATATGCAATTTCTTTAGGAGTGATAATTATTTCTTTTTTTAAACATTTATTACACTCATTAGCATACGCTTTAAATGGGTGATAATCTGCCTTTAGAGAAATAACTCCTATTGTAGTTGTTAAAATAGCTGTAACTAAAGTTAAAATAATACCTCTCATTGTTTTCTCCGTTTTATAATTAGATGTATAAGTCTAGTTTAATAGAAATATGTGTAAATAGTATTTGAAGATAAGATAAATGTTTATTGATAAAGCTAAAGTAAGAGTAATTTCAGGTTCCGGCGGTAATGGAATGGTAGCCTGGAGAAGAGAAAAATATGAAGATATGGGTGGACCTGCCGGTGGTGATGGTGGCAAAGGCGGTAGTGTAATGCTGCAAATAGACGAAAGTTTGTCGACTTTGCTTGATTTTAAATATAAATCCATCTTTCAAGCCGATTGCGGAGAAAATGGTAGAAGTAAAAACCAACACGGTAAAAATGGACAGAATTTAGTAATAAAAGTTCCCTGTGGAACAATTGTAAAAGATCCTGTTAATAACAAAATCATTGGTGACCTGATATCTCCGGGGCAAACATTAATTGTAGCTCAAGGAGGAAGGGGCGGTCGAGGTAATTCAAGATTTATATCATCAACAAGACAAGCTCCACAGTTTTGTGAGCCGGGAGAGCCTGGAATAGAAAGAGAATTAGAGTTAGAACTTAAGCTTATTGCCGATGTTGGACTCTGCGGAATGCCTAATGCGGGAAAATCTACATTGATAAGCGTTATTAGCGCAGCCAAGCCTAAAATAGCAGATTATCCTTTTACAACTTTGGCACCTAACCTTGGGGTGATTAAAAAGTCTGATGGTGACGGTTTTGTAGTTGCCGATATTCCGGGATTAATTGAAGGAGCAAGTGAAGGCATTGGCTTAGGACATGAATTTTTAAGACATGTGGAAAGAACTCGTTTTTTACTTCATTTGGTAGATTTAACAGAAGAAAACCCTATCAGTAATTATAAAATAATAAATGAGGAGCTGCAAAAATATGGCAGTAGGTTATCTGATATAAAACAAGTTGTTGTATTGAATAAAGCTGATGCGATTCCTGAAGAAGAGGCTCTAAAGATAAAAGCCGAATTTGAACAATTTTCTTCCGATGTGCATATAATATCTGCGGTTTCAAGAAAAGGTGTTTCGGAGCTTGTAGGTTATGTGACCAAGCTTGTGGATGAAATACCGCAACCTGAATTAAAAGTTGAGGTTGAAGAAGATTTTGTGGCTCACGATAATGATGATAGTAGTTATGCTATTTATAAAGAGAAAAAAGCTTTTATAGTTGCAGGTGGCAAGGTGGAACGTCTTGTATCCGTTACAGATTCTCGAAATACTGAACAAATGTTTAGATTGCAAAATATATTAACAGCGATGGGAGTCTTTGAAGCGCTTAAAGAATCAGGAATTCAAGAAGGTGATACAGTAAAAATTGGTCACATAGAGTTTGAATATTATTCTTAAAGTGGCATAATTTTTATAGTGTAATATGTACACAAAAAATAGATAAAGATAAAGATGGGAGTTTCAAAATGAAAGACAAGCAATTTTTAATGATTCCGGGACCCACTCCTGTGCCTGAGACAGCTTTGATGGCAATGGCAAAACATCCATTAGGACATAGAAGCAAGGAATTCTCGTCGATATTAAAAGAAGTGTATGCCGATCTTAAATGGTTATACCAAACTAAAGAAGATGTTTTTATCTTTACTTCAAGCGGAACAGGAGCAATGGAAGCCGCTTTGGGGAATTTGGTGAATCCAGGTGATAATGTTTTAAGTCTTGTGATAGGTAATTTTGGTGATCGATGGGCTAAAGTTGCCAAGTCAAAAGGCGCTAATGTTGAAAAGATTGAAGTTGAATGGGGACAAGCGATTGATCCTGTGGTTTTAAGAAAAAGACTTCAAGAAGACGTAAATAAAGAAATAAAAATGGTTACGCTGACTCATAATGAGACTTCTACGGGAGTTACAAATCCTGTAAAAGAATTGGTACAAGTGATTAAAGAACACGGTGCTTTATCAATTGTCGATGGGGTTTCAAGTGTAGGAGCCATAAAAATAGATATGGATGATTGGGGCATTGATGTTCTTATTTCAGGTTGTCAAAAAGGATTTATGATACCTCCCGGCTTGGCGTTTCTGGCATGTAGCGAGAGAGCAATGAAAGCTTCTGAACAGTGTAAATATCCAAGTTTTTATTTTAATTTTGCTGCTCATAAAAAAGCCGTAGCAGATAATTCAACCCCTTATACTCCTGCTGTTTCTCTTATTATGGCATTAAGAGAAACCTTAAAAATGATGAAAGAAGAAGGTAGAGACAATATTTTTGACCGGCATGCGAAATTGGCAAAAGCTGTAAGATTTGCAGTTAAGGCTTTAGGTCTCAGGCTTTTAGTTAAAGATGATGAAATTGCAAGTAATGCAATTACTTCGATAATTCCGCCTGAGGGAATAAGTGTGCCTGATATAAGAAAACATTTACAAGATGAATTTGACCTTGTTGTCGCTAATGGACAAGGGCAGTTTAAAGATAAAATATTTAGAATGGGACATCTTGGATTTGTGAGTGAACGTGATGTCATTGCCTCAGTGGGTGCGCTAGAGGCAACATTAGTAAAGCTTGGATATCAATTCCCTAAAGGAGTTGGTGTTGCAGCTGCAATAGATGTATTTACACAAGAAAATGTTAAAGTCTAGAATCGGACGGTAAAAAATGAGCAAAGTACTTATTACAGATAAAATAAATAAAGTAGCGGGCGATATTTTAGAAGGTGTTGCTCAAGTAGATTATAAAGAAACACTTCCTGAGGAGGAATTGATAAAAATCATTGGTGATTACGACGGTTTAATTGTAAGAAGCCAAACTAAAGTTACTCCTAAGGTTCTTGAAGCCGCTAAAAATATGAAAATTATAGGTAGAGCCGGTGTTGGTGTTGATAATATTGATATTAACGAATCTACAAAAAGCGGCATTATTGTTGTAAATTCTCCTGATGGTAATACTACAGCAGCAGCTGAGCACACTGTAGCGTTAATGCTTTCAATGTCTCGTCATGTACCTGATGCCAATGCTTCGACTAAAACAGGGAAATGGGAGCGTTCTAAATTTACAGGTACTGAAGTTTTCAAAAAAACATTAGGAATAATAGGACTTGGGAAAATAGGTTCTAGAGTCGCTAAAGCAGCATTAGGACTGGGGATGAGAGTTGTTGTCTATGATCCTTTTGCTTCAAAAAAAGTTATTGAAAATCTTGGAGCGAGTCCTGTTGATTCTTTAGAGAATTTTTGGTCGATTTGCGATTATATTACGGTGCATGTACCTAAAACCAAAGATACAATTGATCTTATAAATAAAGATACTATCGCCAAAATGAAAGATGGAGTGCGTATTATAAATTGCGCAAGAGGCGGTATTGTCAATGAAAATGATTTAAAAGAAGCTTTAGATTCAGGAAAAGTAGCTCAAGCTGCAGTTGATGTGTTTTCATCAGAGCCGCTAAAAGAAGATAATGTACTTTTAGAGTGCAAGGGTGATTTGATTCTAACGCCTCATCTGGGTGCTAGTACTGAAGAAGCCCAGATAAATGTTGCAATAGATGTGGCAGAGCAAATAAGAGATGTTTTAAGTGGTTTAACTGCCCGTAGTGCTGTTAATATCCCATCGTTAAGCGCAGATAGACTTGAGCCCGTGAAAGATTATATGGGATTAGCAGAGAATCTGGGGAAATTAGCACGACAAATAAGCAAAGGGGCGACACAACGCTTGGAGGTTGTCACAACAGGAACTTTGGCGCAGTTGGATATTTCTCCTCTTAAAATAGCTATTTTGCGTGGAATGCTGAGTTATAGTCTTGAAGGGGTTAATTTTGTAAATGCACCTGTGATTGCTAAAAGCCGTGGGATAGACATTGTAGAGACAAAATCTGAAAAAACAACAACTTATACAGGGCTTTTGACCGTTATTATTACAACCGATCAAGAAGTGCACACTGTCAGTGGTGCTCTTATGGCAAATAACTCTCCAAGAATAGTGAAGATAGATAATTACAGCACCAGTATTGCTCCTGCTGAAAATATTATCATTGCTCCTCATCACGATAAGCCCGGCATGATTGCTCAAGTGGCTTCTGTGTTAGGTGCAAGTAACGTTAATATAAGCATGATGCAAGTGGCAAGAAAAGACATAACTGCCGGTGGTGAGTCAATTATGATTATTGATACCGATCAGCCTGTTGATCAGGATATTTTGGAAGAAATAAAAGAAGTTGACGGCATTTACGACGCAAGATATATAAGTTTGAATTCTGAAAAACAAGAAAAAACAAGTAATCTTTCTGCTTGATGTTTTTGGCGTGATTTTATAAAATATCTTCTTTAAAAGCTTTCATTGCAGCTTCTGTTCGGTCTGTAACTTCAAGTTTTTGAAAAATGTTTTTAATATGCGTTTTAACGGTATTCATACTGATGTAAAGAGTTTCAGATATTTGAATATTAGTTAGACCTTTGGAGATGCAAAGCAAAATCTCGGTCTCTCTTTCGGTGAGTTCGGGTTTTTTTTCTTCGGTATTATTCTGTAATCCTCGTAAAACAATTTGAGCGATATGAGGATCAAGCCAAGAAGCACCACCTATTGTTGTTTTTATCACATTAATTAATTCTTTTCCTTCTATATCTTTCATGCAATAAGAATTAGCCCCTGCTGTAAAAGCATCAAGGACTTCTTGATCTCCGTAATGAGAGGTTAACATTACTATTTTTATATTGGGATGGTCTTTTTTTATTATTTTTGTTGCTTGAATACCATCCATTATAGGCATACCGATATCCATTAAAATTAAATCAGGATTGTGTTTTTTAGCCATTTCAACTGCCAGGTGACCATTTGAAGCGATATCTGCTATTTCAATATTAGATTCTGCTGATAATGTAGTTTTGAGTCCTACAGTTATAAGCTTGCAATCATCTACTATTAATATTTTTATTTTTTTATTCATATTTAGAGACCTTTAAAATAATTAAACTACAGGTAATGTTAAATTAAATACACTTCCTTTTCCTTCGGTGCTTTGAGCCCAAATTTTACCTTTGTGATTGTTTAAAACTTGAAAAGAATAAAATAGTCCCAGTCCGCTACCTGAAGGTTTTCGTCCTTTACTTAGTGAAAATCTTTTGAATATATCTTTAATATCTGTTTTTGAGATTCCAATGCCGTTGTCTTTTATTGATATTAAAACAGAATTTTGTAGTTTAATATCCTTATCCAGGCTTGAGTTTTCATAATCAGACGATTCTTTTTTTATTATGATAGGTTCTGATATGTATTCAACAGTACATTCAATCATCTTATTTATAATACTGTTATTAATGGCATTACTTATAATATTATGAAAAACGCGCTTAATTTCACGTTCATCAGCGTTTATACTGATTTCATTTTGATCTGAGACTACGGTTATATCAATATTTTTTTCCAAAGCAAGGGAATTTACTTCGTTTGTAGATTGTTTTAAAAGTTCAATAATATCAAAATCCGTCTTATAAAGCTTTGCTATTCCCATGTCGTAACGATAAATTTCCAGAAGAGTACTTACCATTTCAAGAGATGAATTATTGGTGCTTTTTATTATTTCTAAAACTTCTTTTTGTTCAACGGTTATAGGACCGTAAGCTTCTTTTAATATGTGATCAACGGCTTGATTTTCTGCTAACATCGGGACTTTTAAATCGTGAGTTAGAGTTGCCACAAAGTTATCCCTTAGTCCTTGTTGTTTTTGCAGATTCTCTGCCATTTTATTGAAAGTTAATGAAAGCTCAGCTATCTCATCGTGTCCTTTCGTTTGCAGCCTATAGTTAAAGTTTCCCTTTGCCAGTTCATTGGCTGCATGTAAGAGTTTTAAAATGGGAGTTGTAATTGTTCGTGAAAAAATAATAGCAATAAAAATGGCTACAAAAAGACTTATTATAGAGATGCTAAGAATGGATTTTGCTTTAGGTATTCTGGTATTTTTTTGGATTAAATACTCTGTTGTTAAGGGAGTTTTGGCATTAGATGTCTTTATAAGATCTTTAGTATAGTCACTTGTAAGTATTCCAATCGTAATATTTGCGATTGCAAATAAAGGAATAATCGTAGTGAAAAGCACTAAAATAAGCAATTTTGTTGTAATTGTTTCAAAAGTACTTATTCGTTTAATTAATCGTTTGAAAAATTTAATCATTTTAAATTTATTGTCCCAAATTATCGAACTTCATATTATGAATCTAGTATAATTCTATTATAATAAATTTAATGATATTAGTGGAATTATTACAAAAGAGATATAAAAATGAAAAAAAATATGCCGGCAGTTTTTTTGGATCGTGATGGAACTTTAATACATGAAGCGCACTATTTAAAAGAGTTAAAAGATTTAAAACCTTTTGATGAAACATATGAAGCGATCAAAAAATTAAACCAAAATAATATACTTGCAATAATGGTCTCAAATCAATCAGGAGTGGCAAGAGGCTATTTTGATGAAGAAAATGTTAAGTTTTTAAATACAAGTCTCAATAATATGTTGAAAGATAAAGGGGCTTATCTTGACGGATTTTATTATTGTCCACATCATCCAAAGGGAATTGTTGAAAAATATTCAAAAATTTGTGACTGCCGAAAGCCTAAAAAAGGTCTTATAGATCAAGCTTTAGTAGATTTTCCCGAGATAGTCTTGGAAAGTTCTTATGTAGTAGGGGATAAACCCTGTGATATTGAGCTTGCAAAAAATTCTCAATGTAAAAGTGTTTTTGTAAAAACAGGTCATGGCGAAGATTTTGATACATCTTTAATAAAAGCTGATTATATAGCAAAAGGTATAAAAGAAGCTATTGAGTCGATTTTAAGCGATATTTCAATTTAAAGGTAATGTAAAATAAAATGTTGTGCCTTTACCGACTTCAGAATCGAACCAAATACGTCCTTTGTGGATCTCTATAATTTGCTTTGAAAGGTATAATCCTAATCCTGTTCCGACTTTTCGTTTTTTAGTATGGTATTTGTCAAAAATCATAGGTTTTTCATCTTCGGGAATTCCCGAACCATTGTCGCTTATAGAAATTACTACTTCGTTTTCTTTTTTTTCACTTTTTATTTTTACTTGAGTTCCATTAGGAGTGTGTTTTATAGAATTACTTATAAGGTTTATTAATACCCTTTTGATTTCTCCTCTGTCAAATTGAACAGAAGGTATAGAATTATCTATTTCTTCTGTTATTGTACATTCCTTATCTTCAGCTAAAGGTTTTAAAGACTTAATAGCATCAAGAATTAATCCACCAAAGTTATTGGCTTCAATATTTAGTTGAATACCACCGGATTCATAATGAAAAACAGAAAGAATATTTTCTATTAATTTCAATAAATCTTCGCCGGTGTTATGAAGTTCTTGAAAATAAAGAAAGAAATTACCGATAGGAGCTCCGGGTTTTGAAGCCATTAGCGCTTCAAGTGCTTTTTGTTCAGCCAAAAGAGGGCTTTTTAAATCATGTGTTAAAGTAGCAATGAAGTTTCTTCTTGTTTCTTCCAGTTTCAACCCCTTTTCTAATTCTAAATAAACTGCTGTTATAGTTTCTTCAGTTAATCTAAATAAAGCAATATCCTCGGATGTCCATTTTTTTACAGTTTTAGAAAAAATCAAATTTAAGCTATATTCGGATCCATAGCTACTGGAACTAATCATCACAGGATATGTTGCCAAAAGGGAAGAAATATTTAATTCTTTTAATAGTTCTTTTAATTCCGATTCTTCAACATCCGCTTCAGGATCACTAATAATAGTTATGTTTTTGCTTTTGCTTTGCATGCTTTTTTGAGTTAAAAGAGAACAAAGTTTTTGCTTTTTTTCAGGAGGAATTTCTTGATTTGTTTTGAAAAATTTATTTTTAATCAATATTTTTAAATTTTGATCAAAATGTAGATGAATTCCACCATCCGCATCAAAAAGCTCGCAAAGATTTTTCATAAAGTAGTCGTAAACATCATCATGTTCTTTTAATTCACGTATTTTACTTATCATAGCTCTGAGTTTTTTTTCTACAGTAGAAGTTTTGAGTATAATAGCGGCAGAAAAATACATTTTTAAACAGGCTGATATTAAAGGCATCATATATCGTAAATTATATAATTCATGTTCGGAATATGTACGATCTTTTGAGTAGTCTGCAAAAAATAATACTGCGATAAGTTTTTTTCTGTGGAAAACCGGAAAAACAAGACCAGAGTTGATTTTTGTGCGTTCAAGGAAATCATTAAATTCTTTTAAATAGTTAGCCTTTTGATTTTTATTAAATACGAATACATTATCATTTTCTAATTTTTGAAGTGCAAAAGAATCAGCTTTTTTTGATAAAAATTCAATGTTAGATATGTTTTTATAATTTTCATTTTTAAAATAAGAGCCACAACAATTTGTAAAAATATTTAAATTTTGATCATAAAAGCTTAAAGTACCAACATCGCTGTTTAGCATGGTTGAAAGTTCTTGTACAATAACATTACAAGCTTGCTCAAGTTTATCTTGATTTAGTATTTGCTTTAAAACTCTATGTTGGCGATTTTCTTTTTCTCCAAAACTTTTAATTTGCTTATATAGTTTTGCTTGATACAAAACTATAGCGGATTGATTAGCAATGCTCTTAAAAATTTCAATATCTTCTTTTGTTGGTTTAAAACAATGGCTGACAGTATCTATTATTAAAGCTCCTAAGAATTTATCCCCATAAAGTACAGGAGCATACATTGTTGATTTGACTCCATATTCATCCATTAATAACCTTGTTAAAGGGGGAAAATTGAATTTTTCAATATTGCTTATGACTATTATTTGACGATCATTAAAGGGTTTTTCATGGAACATTCCAAGTCTTTCAGGTGTAAAGACACAGCCTTCAATGTCTTTTATGCTTTCTTTACGTTTATAAACCTCATAATCTTGTATTGGTAGATATTCTTTTTTTATAAGATCATATTCAATAAAAAAGCACCTGTCAGATTTATAATATTCGCCGGTCTTTTGAACTATAGTTTTTAATCGATCTTTCGTCTCAAAAGAACTTATTGAAGATAAAATTAGATCTCTTAAAAACATTTCTCTACGAGCTGTTTTATTAAGCTTTTTATATTTTGGATTGAAAAAATCTTTGTCTATTCTGGAATTATGAAAAAATTGCTCATCGTTCTTGCCAAGTTTTTTTAATCCTTTAAAAACTTTGATAAGTCCCATGCAGGCAAAGGCTATGACTGTTATGGTTAAAATATCAAATAGCAAGATTAAAACTCCCAATAAGAATAATATTTGAATGATTACATCAAATATTATTCTGTGCATTAATCCCCTATCTATATTAGGATTAGTTAGTTTCTATTATCAAACAGGTTATAATCTTTTTATTTTTTAAAAAAATGAGGTAAACTAAAGAAACTATGAAAGGTTTTAAAAAAATATCGTTTGATGAATATTCACAAAATAATGATGACATTGTTTTGGTCTTTGATAATGTTAAGGTTCAAAACCCTTTAATGCCTGCATTGAGGAAAAATGTAATTATTTTAAACGGTCTAATTGTAGCTATTGATAACGATGACCATAAGCTCCCGGATTCAATTAAAGCTGTTTGTAGAATTGATTGCTCAAATTTTACCTTAACTCCGGGCTTGATTGATCAACATATACATGGAGGCTATGGCTGTGATTTTAATACAGCAAATGCCGATGATATTATTAAACTTTCACAAAAACTGCCCGCACATGGAATAACAACTATTTTGCCAACTATAATGACTGATTCTTTGTCTAAAATTAAAGATCAGATAAACGAAATTAAAAAAGCAGATAGTCAAAAACCTTCTTTTTCTACGAAATTTCAAGGTGTGAACCTCGAAGGTCCTTTTCTCTCGCAAGAATATAAAGGAATACAATCACCCAAGAATATATTAAAACCCACTATTGAAGATTTTAAAAAAATTGAAGATCCTTTCATCAAAATGGTTACATATTCACCTGAATTAGACGAAGGGTTTGAGTTGACTAAATATTTAACATCAAAAAATATAATACCTTCAGCCGGACATACCGGCGCAAGTGCTGAAAACATACATGCGGCTCAAAAAAATGGTTTAAAACAAACAACACATACTTTTAATGCAATGCCTGCGCTTCATCATCGCAATCCCGGGGTTATCGGCGAAGCGCTTATCAATGATGATATTTATACGGAGTTAATAACAGATTGCGTTCACGTTCATCCCATTGTGCTTGAAATAGCATTACGTTCTAAACCTATAGATAAAGTGATTTTTGTGAGTGATAGCTTGCCTTTAAATGAAGCTGAAGAGGATTTTATGGAGTTTGGCTCTCATGAAATTTTTAAAGCCGGCACAAAAGCCGTAAACAATGAAGGTGTAATGGCTGGTAGTTTAATGTTTCTGGATCAATCTTTTAAAGTATTAAAAGCACATTTAAATTTGGATTTTTCAAAGTTTATCAAATATGCATCTCAAAATGTTGCTCAAAACCTTGGATTGAATAATATCGGCTACATAAAACAAGGTAATATTGCAGATTTAGTGCTTTGGAACGGTAATCATGATGTATGTATGACTTTAATTAACGGCAAAGTAGCTTATACTGAGCAGTCTTAGATAGCTTGATTAACTTTTTCTAAAACTTCTTTGGTAGGTTTATAGCCTTTAATTTTGCCTACTTGATTTCTGCCGGATTCTTTAGCTACGTAAAGTCCCTGATCAGCAAATTCTATTATTTCAGTAGGTTCATCGTAATGATGTGGACAAGTAGCCACACCTAGACTTATAGTTACATTGACAGTTATATCTTCTGAAAGTTTAAATTGTTTGTTAGCTATTGTTTTGCAAATTTTATTAGCTGTTATATACGCCTCGTCAAGATCTGTATTTGTTAGCAAAATAGCCATTTCTTCTCCACCATAACGAGCTACCAAATCAGAACTTCTGACGGATTTTTTAAGTAATTGTGCAACTTGCTTGAGCACAGCATCTCCTGCTTGGTGTCCGTATGTATCATTAAACTTTTTGAAAAAATCTATATCTATTAAAAGCAATGAGAAGCAGGCATTATATCTTTTACTGTTTTCAATATTATTTCGCATTTGCTCTTGAAAATACCTGTGGTTATATAAACCGGTTAAACCATCTGTAGTTGCAAGTTTATATGTATATTCAAGATCTCGAGATTTATTTACATATTTGATTATGTACATAATTGTAAAGGTTAAAGTTACACCCAAAAGCGGATAAACCATATCAATCCAAATATTAAATTGATTTAAGGCTAAAGTCACTATATAACCATACAATAAAGCGATAACAATTGTAAAAAGTGTTGCGAGTATTGAAGAGTTAAGGTTTAGTACGACTAATCCAACTATTGCCATTAAGGAAACAGCAATAATCACGTTAGAGGGCTTCGGTAATTTGCGAATGGCATTACCTTCAATCAGGTTATTAAAACTGGTTGCTTGGATTTCCACACCCGGATATACAGCTTCTAAAGGGATACTTTTAATATCATGAGATGAAGTTACTGTTACTCCTACAAATAGAACTTTATCCTTGAAATACTCAGGTGCATATTCAGGAATCTTGCCTTTCTCTAAGGCTTTCATTGATTTTATTATTTTATAAAAAGGGATTCTCTCAAAAGATCCACTTTTTCCATACCAATCAAGAATCATGAAACCATTTTTATCAAGAGGAACTTTTGTATTGTCTCCGACTTTAAAATATCCGTTTTCATCTATAAAATAGTCATCATTGGGATTTTTATCTTTTGTTTTAAAATAATCATGAGCCAGTTTTACTGCAAGATAAGGATAAAAGTCATTTTTGTATTTGCTTACAATTGGCGCTCGACGACTTATTCCATCGTTATCTCTCCAGAAATTTATATTAGCTATATTTTTAGTACCATCTATAATTTCTTTCATTATCATTCGGCAATTATTAAATTCTAATGCCGAAAAATTTATATTTGATTTATTAATAAAATTAGCTTTTAATTTATCGGGTAAAACAGGAGGTGTTTTTGATATTGAGGATCTACCGTCAAAATTAATAGAGACATATACATTATCATTGCTAACTATTGAGTTAACAAGTTGTTTATCAAAATGCTCTAATCCTTTATCTTTGCCAATAAACATAAGATCAAAAGCAATAAATTTTACGTGTCCTTTTTCCAGATAATTTATTAAATCAGTATATGCGTTTCGACTCCAAGGCCATCTACCGTATTCATCTTCTAAAAATTCTATGCTGTTATCATCAATAGCAATAATGGCAATATCTTTGTTTACTTGAGGTCTTGTTGTTGACCATTTGAGCCTCAAATCATAGCTTTTAGACTCAATTTCTCTGAAAAAGGAGTCCATCTTAAAGACTCCGGCTAAAAGCCATAAAACTAATATTAAAGAGACTGTAAGTATGATATAGGCAACATTTTTTGTGCTATCGTTCTTGAAAAAACTTTTGATTTTCTTCATGTATAAAATACCTGATGGTTTATTGTCTACATGAATAATTTTAACCAATAAACAGATTATAACCAAATTTTTTGCTTAAATTAGGTGTAAATTTATTAAGATTAAAAAATATCAGCCTTTAACTTTAATATAACTTTCAGGGACAATAGCTTTTCCGTATTCGTAAAAATCAATTAAAAGTTTTGATGTAATGGGATGTTGATAATGAACTAAAACTTCACCTTCAGCTCCTAAAGGTATAGAACCTTGTCCATTAGATGAAAGCTTACTGTAAATAACAATTTGATGTTTTTTAAACATTCAAAAGATTATCCTTTAACAGTTCTGGTGTTTTAATTTTATTTTGATTATTAGCAATTAAAAATTTCGTTAACTTTTCCAAGGAAGAATCAAGTCTTTTAGGATTATTTAAATAGCTCAAAAGGCATTCTTCGTTTATATTCATAAAATAGTTTACATCTTTAAATCTCTCTAACACGAATAGTTTGCCAAAAAATATTTTCTTGTACATCATCCAAAGGGTGAATGCTAAAGAATAACTAGGTTTAGACCATCATACAAAAGCAGGACTAAAATTATAAAAAGGTTGTAGCTCTTAATGTTATTGGTCTAGATATAAAAAATAAATCAAACAGAAGTTTTAATTATTCTCACTAATTTATTGCATCATTCACAGCTTTGAATATTTCATCGGCAATAAATTCTATATATTCATTAGAAGTTAAGCCATTTACAATAATATCAGCAGTTTTCATTGTCGGTCTAATATACTTATCTGCTCCGATATTTACTTTTTCGTAGCAAATATCAGCAGCTTTGCCTTTTTTACCTCTGGATTCAGAGCGTTTATACCATCTGTCTTTTATAACATCATTTGGAGTATGGCAATAAATGGCAATATCAAGAACATCTCTTAATATAGGATTAAGGGCAAAAATCCCTTCCGTTAAAATAACCTTAGCCGGTTTTTTAATCTTTCCTTCCGGTTTACTCGCACAAGTTACAAAATCGTACATCGGAGAGTGAATGCTGTTATTATTTGAAAGCTCAACAATATGCTGCTTTAAAAGTTTTAAATTAACAGCATCAGGAGTATCAAAGTCATAGCCCATATTAAGCAAGTTTTCAAGATTTCCTGCTTGTTTTAACTCTTTTGACCAGTCATGGAAGTAGTCATCACCGGTTATTAAAGTGTAAACATCTCGATTGCCTGAAGTACATGCTTTCAAAGTATTTTCAGCAAAAGTTGTTTTCCCTGATGCTGATTCACCTGTAACTCCTATAATAATGCGTTTATTAGGGTTTAAGACTACATAACGAGCTAAGTTTTTTATAAAATCTTCCTTTATTTTCAAAAATAAAGGAATGCTTCTTTCTTGATCTTTTCTTATAACCTCAAGTAAATTTTCTGCTATAAGCTCGGCTATAAAAGATTCTCCAGAGTCAACTTGCCTGGAAGCTTCTTCTTTTAAAAAAGCCATGCCGGCAGGATCTATGGATTGTTTTAATATATCAGATGTTTTTTGATTTTGAATCATCATTATCTCCACCTTGTGGCTTTTAGGCTAATTTTTTAACATAGACTCATGATAATTGAAAAAACTTTAAAGTTAATGCTACTTTAATAAAATCGCAACAAAAATTAAATTGCTTAAAAAATTTTTTTTCTTATAAATCATTAACAATGGATTCTAAAATATTATAAATTCTCTTTCTACACCTTTAGAAATTGCCTTGTTAAAAAAATATTTGTATAATACTCTAAAAGTTAATCTCAATAACAGAAAGGCAATATATGTTTAATAAAAATTTGGAAGCTTTGAAAAAAAACAATCCGGGTCTGGTAAAAAAACTGGAATCCATAACAATAGATAATGCAAAAGCTAATATACAAATATTGGAAGCGGAAAGCAAGGATATAATTATTGCTTATAATGAGATACCTCTAGATGGAGTTTATGACCCTGTCAGAGAGGCTAAAACTCTTTGGAATCGAACAATGAAAACAGAACTTTCAAAGTATGATTATCAGGTGGTTTTTGGGCTTGGTCTCGGCTATCTTTTTAAAAGGGCTTTTGTTAATGCACCTTCTAAAATCTTGATTTATGAACCTTTTATCGATGTTATTCGTTTTGTTTTTGAATACATAGATCTTTCTAATGAGCTTCAAGAAGAAAGAGTCTTTTTATCTGACGATATCAACGAATGCATTGATTTTATAAATAAAAAATATGTTTTAAACGATAAAGTTGAATTTCTATTAAACGAGAATTACGCGAAACTGGCTTCTGGAGAGCTTAATCAGCTCACTCAAAAACTCATAGCAACTTTAGAATCAAAAAATATTGATGGTGCAACTATTTTAAAACAAAGTAAGAGCTGGGTTATTAACTCATTAAAAAATCTACATTTATATGATAAATGTAGACCAATAAATTACCTTGAGAATAATTTTCAAGGTAAAACGGCTCTTATAGTTGCGGCAGGTCCGTCATTACAAACAGATATTGATGAAATCAAAAAAAATCGTGATAAATTTGCTGTCTTTTCTATAAACAGAGCTGTTAAAACCCTATTGGATAACGATATAACACCTGATTTTGTAGTTTATGCTGATCAAAGTGTGCAAAAAAATACAGTTGAAGGACTTGAGGAAAAATTGGCAAAAACTCATTTTATAGTTCAATCCAAATCACAACATTGGCCATTGGGGCTGGCTAAAAAATCTAATTTGCTTTATTTTTCAAATACAGATGAAATAGCAAAACTTTTTTCAACAGCAACTCAAGGTGATATAAAAACTTACGAATCAGCTGGTACGACTTCAATAATTGCTTATTTAGCGGCTGAATTATTAGGATTTAGTCAATTTGTTTTCTCCGGGCTTGATCTTGCTTTTACGGGTAATCAAAAATATTCTCAAGGTGCTGATGCTCGTAATGTAGAATATCAAAACACTCTTTACATAAAAGATAAAGATGGTAATGATATCCTGACACGTCCTGATTATGCGCTTTTCGTAAGGCAATTTGCTGAAATTTTAAATAATAGACCTCGAAAAGTTTATAATACATCTTCAGGTGCATATATAAAAGGAATGGAATATAAATCTTTTTCGGAAGCAGTTAAAGAACTTGAATATTTTGATAAAAATATAGATGATGAAATCTTTCAAATGTTTAGTGTAACTCAACAAAAGTGGGATGGTGATATAAAAAAAATAAAAATGGCTGTAGATGCTGAACTTCAAGATATTGAAAGTATAAAAACAAATGCTCAAGACCTTTTATTATTAGCCAATTCTATCAAAAACGCAGAGGAAAGCTCGGCAGAAATAGAAGATTATACAAAAGAATCATCTAATCTACTTGTATCAGTAATGAAGAATATATTACTTTCAACAATGGTTCAAGGTGAAATGCTTGATTATACAAGAAAGGCTACAACTTCGAGTTTTGAAGACAAATTAGACGCTGATCTAAAACTTTATGAATTGATTGTTAATTCGGTTGAATCTGTAAAACAAGCTTATAACTAATATTGGAGTATTTATGTATAAAGATAATTGCATTTTTTGCAAAATAGCAAAAGGCGAAATAAAAACAAATTTTATTTTAGAAACGGATGATGTTGTTGCTTTTAATGATTTAAGACCGCAAGCTCCTATACATGCACTTGTTATTCCCAAACAGCATTACGAAACATTGAATGAATTGAATGACGAAAAATTGATGGCGAGTTTATTAGATAGTGTAAAACAAGTAGCAGAACGTCTTGGAGTGCAAGACGGTTATAGAACAGTTCTTAATACAGGAAAAAAAGCCGGTCAAGAAGTATTTCACATCCATTTTCATATATTGGCGGGAAGACCTTTTAAGTGGCCACCGGGTTGAGAACGGAGTAATGCAGTCATTAAAAAATTAGCAGAAGTTTTTTTGCGCTAATTCTTTTTGAGGTTTTTTATTCATTATGTGTTCTTTCTAAATTTATTAATTTTTCTTTTAACGCAAGACCGGGAGCGAATCCGGTTAGTTCTCCGTTTGCTCCGATTACTCTATGACAAGGAATTATAAGAGGAATTGGGTTTTTAGAATTTGCCATACCAACGGCTCGGGAAGCATTTTTATTTCCTATCATAATGGCAATATCCTTATATGTAAGAGTTTTACCATAAGGTATTTTTATAAGAGCATTCCATACCTTTTGTTGAAAGTCAGTTCCTTTTGGATTTATTTTTAGATTAAAGGTTTTTCTTTTGTTCTCAAAATATTCTAAAATTTGTGCTTTGTCTTGCTCAAAATAGTTATCGTTTTTAATCCACTTCGAGTCAATTTCAAATTTTCTTTGTTCTTCATTTGTTTCAAGATGAAGGAATGATAATCCTTTATTATCTCCTGCCAAAATAACATCGCAAAATGTTGTCTCGAATTTTGTATAGTACATTATGAATTTTCCTTTTGTGTTTGGCAATTCTATAAATTCTCAAACAAAGACAGAATTAATTAAAAAATTAATGATTTAAATTATTTAAATTATTTAGATAACGCCATTATTATAGCCTGACTCTTTTCAAAGACCTCTTCTCGCAATAACATCGGGTCAGGAAGTTCAAAATCAATAAAATTAGCAATATCACTATCTATAATGGGGTATTTTATCGGCTCTTGGGTAACTCTATCAGCAACATAGACAATGCCTACAACTGCGTGCACTCTTGAGCGTTGAGGAGAATGATGATATCTTACACTATTTATAATAGCTTCGGGCAATTGCCACCTTCTAACAAGTTCAGATCCGGCATCAGTATGATCAAAGCCAAACATCATTTTTTCAACAGCTAATCGCTCAGCCCCTAAAGAAGAAAGTCTATCGACTTCTTGGACAGCTGAAGCATTGTATATTTCTAAAACTGATTTGCCTACGTCATGAAGCAATCCAACAACAAAAGCTTCATCAGGATCTAGTGTATTTAAGCTTTTTGCAATATGCTCACAGGCAACGGCACACCTGATAGAATGTTCCCATAGCGCTTTGCCTCCATTGGACATTAACATTGGTTTAAGAGCAACGCTCATTATAAGACTTTTTATTTTGTTTAGCCCTAGTAAAGCCATAGCTTTATTTATAGTTGTTATTTGTTGGGGGAATCCGTAATAAGCTGAATTAACCAACTTTAAAATTTGAGAAGTTAAAGACATATCTTTGGATATAACACCAGAAAGCTCATTAATATTAGAATTTGGGTTTTTTATAATGTTTAAAGCCTCTGCAACAACTGTTGGCATTGCAGGAAGCCCGGGTATTCTTGAGATTGTGAGTTTTATATCATTTGGTAGCATTAAACAGCCTTTTTAACTTCTTTACCTTAATTATAAATTACAAGTTACTATAATTCATTAAAAAATACATTAAAGTTTAATCTTCTTTGTAAAGATTTTCAATATTTCGTATTTTAATAAAAAAAATCATTTAACAAGATGAGTGTTTATTTTGAAAAATTGGGAATAATTATAATACAACCGCTTCTTTTATCTTCTTCAATGACTTTCACCGAGCCCTGTATTATAAAAGGGCTTTTTTTATACCTTTATAAATCTTTTTATTGAAATAACACTACCTCCGGCTCCAAAAACAATACCAATTGTTAAAAGACTTAAAACTACTATATTAGTAGCCATTATAGGAGAGGGGACTCCAAAAAACGAATGTGCTTTTTCCAGATAAACTTGTAATATATTCAAAGGAATCAAAGATAAAATAGCACCGGTAAATCCATAGAAGGCGCCTTGAATGATATAAGGTGCTTTTATATACCAATTATTAACTCCCATAAGGCGCATTATCTCTATTTCTTGCTTTCTTGATTGGATTACAAGTTGAATTGTATTGCTTATAATAAACATTGTAAGCCCGCCAAGTAATAATATAGTAACAAAAGTTACACTACTACTTATATCGTGTACTGCTCGCATTTTTTGAGCCAAATCCTGAGCATATCTGATATCTTCTACTTCTTTTAATTTTTTTAAGCTTTTAGCTGCATCATTGAGATATTGTTGTTTTGAAATTTTAACATGCAAAGTATCCGGCAGTGGGTTATCAATGCGAGGAAGTGTCATTTGCTTTTTTAAATCGCCCCAGGCTCGTTCTTTTTTAATTAATTTGATTCTTTGAACGTGAGGTATTTTCCTGACACTTTGAACAACTTTTTGAGCATTTGCTTGTGGTTTTAAATAAACTGAAATTTCAAGTACATTGCCCATTTCATCAATAAATTTATTTAAACCAAGACTTGTTCTGAATAAACAACCAAAAATGCTTAAAATAGCCGCCATTGTAGTTATGATGACAATATTCATAAAACCGGTTTGCTTAAAACCTTTAAAAGTTTCTCTTATTATCCTTATAACTATTCGAAGTTCTGTTATTATGTTTTTTGGTATTGACGAACGCATATATTTTCTCTGCCTTTATTTTCCGATATTAATCGTATCTTCCTGCTTCAACATCTCTCACCAATTCTCCGTCTTCCAGCGTAATTACTCTTTTTCTAAAGTAATTTACAATTGCATGATCGTGAGTTGAAACTAGGATAGTTATACCTCTTTTGTTTACTTGTTCTAAAATTTCCATGATCTCTAAAGATGTCTGTGGGTCAAGATTTCCTGTTGGTTCATCAGCTATTAAAAGAGGAGGTCCATTAACTATAGCTCTCGCTATGCCTACTCTTTGCTGTTCTCCACCTGAAAGCTCGCCGGGGGTTGATTTAGCTTTATGAGGTAAGCCAACTATACGAAGAGCTCCCCTTACTCGTGCGTCAATTTCACGAGAACTCATTCCCAATGTTCGCAATACAAAAGCTACGTTATCATACACCGTTTGTCTTTCAAGCAGTTTAAAATCCTGAAAAACAATTCCCATATGCCTTCTTAGGATAGGTATTTTTCGATGGTTTACTTTTGATACATCAAGTCCACCGACATAAACCCTTCCTCTTGAAGGTTGTTCCTCAGCATATAAAAGCTTCATTAGAGTAGATTTACCTGCTCCGCTTGAACCTACCAGAAATACAAACTCTCCCGAGTTTATCTGAATATTGACATCCTTGAGAGCGAATGCATTTCCGTATATTTTTGTAAGATTTCTTATTGTTATCATACTTATTTTCTTTTAATAAGCTCTTCCACTTTGACAGTAAACTTTTCAGCTATTAAACCATAATGTTCAAGAAGTGCATTTTGATCGCCGCTTTGTCCAAATTGATCTTCTATACCAATTCTTAAAACCGGAACCGGTGCTCCTTCGCAAACACATTCGCATACAGCACTTCCTAATCCCCCTATTATAGAGTGATTTTCCACCACTGCAACTGCTCCTGTTTTTCTTACACTAGCTAATAGTGTTTCTTTATCAAAAGGCTTAACGACAGGCATACTGACAACTTCAGCATTTATCCCTTTTTCTTTAAGCATATCAGCACATTTTACCGCTTCGATAAGAGTTTCACCGTTGCTTACCAGCGTTACATCCTTACCTTCTTTTACCACAACAGCTTTATAAGGGTCAAATTTATAAGAATCGCTATAAATAGTTGGAGTTGATCCTCTACCAAGTCTGATGTAGACAGGACCGTTATAATCAGCAGCAAATTTTATAGCTTGCTTTATTTCATTTGCATCAGAAGGTACAATCACCATCATATGAGGAATACCACGCATTAAACTGACATCTTCCAATGCTTGGTGGGTTGCTCCATCTTCCCCTACAGTGATACCACCGTGAGTTGCAACGATTTTTACGTTGAACTTAGGGTATGCAATAGAAGTTCTCACTTGATCATAGGCTCTACCTGATGCGAAAACAGCAAATGCACTAACAAAAGGAATTTTTCCGCAAGTACTAAGCCCGGCTGCAGTACTCATAAGATCTTGCTCGGCAATACCCATGTTGAAAAATCTTTCAGGAAATGTCTTAGCAAATTGTATTGTTTGTGTTGAACAAGACACATCTACGTCTAACACAACAATATTTTGATTTTCAGTTCCCAGCTCTATAAGAGCTTCACCATAAGCGCCTCTAATAGATTTCATTTCTAAAGTACCTGTTGACATACTACTCACCTCCTAATTCTTTAAGTGCAATTTGGCATTCTTCTTCACTAGGAGGTTTTCCGTGCCAACCTGCATTATTTTCCATATAAGAAACGCCTTTACCTTTTACGGTATTAGCAATAATAACCGTAGGTTGTGAGTTTTGCGCTCCGTGTTCTTTGGCTTTTTGTACAGCTTCAAAAATTTCCTGATGATCATGTCCGTTAATTTGCAAGACGTTCCAGCCAAAAGCAGCCCATTTTTTATCTACAGGATCAAGTCCCATAACGTTTTCTGTACATCCATCTATTTGAAGTCTGTTTCTGTCTATGAAAGCAATTAAGTTCCCTAATCCGTAGTGAGCAGCTGTCATTGCAGCTTCCCAGACTTGTCCTTCTTGCATTTCACCATCACCAAGGATTGTAAAAACGTTTTCAGGTTTTTTATCAAGTCTTAAGCCTAATGCTATACCGCAACAAACTGAAAGACCTTGACCTAAAGAACCTGTAGAAGCTTCAACTCCCGGGATGTATCCATAGGCAGGGTGTCCTTGAAGTTTTGAATTAATTTTTCTAAATGTAGAAAGGTCTTCTTTTTTGATATATCCAAGCTCTGCGAGTATTGAATATAAAGCAGGAGAAGAATGACCTTTGGCAAGAACGAATCGATCACGATTGTTCCATTGAGGATGCTTATCCCATTCAGGATAGTGTTTCATGCAGGCTGAATAAAGTGTTGAAATGATATCCGCACATGATAAACTACCACCGGGATGTCCTGATTTTGATCCACTGACCATTTTTACGATGTTGCATCTGACTCGTTTTGATAACTCTTGAATTTCTTTGAGTTCGTTTTCTGTCAAGTTCATTTTTTGAGACATCTTTACTACTCTTTTCTTTTTGATTTTAGTATTACCCGAATTAAAAAAAGTGGTAATGTCGGAAATAATCTCTTTATCCTTGAAGGTTGAGACAGTAACCGAAACAGCCACTCGAGACCGTTGTTTCTAAACGCATTAGGTGCTCTTTTGACTTTATTTGCCCATACATCGAAACTACCACCTACACCTATCATTATAGTACGAGCAAACAAATTTTTGTATTTTGAAATCCATAATTCTTGTTTTGGAACGCCAAGTCCAACAAAAAGTACTGTAGGTTCTGTGTTTTGGATTTTTTTACAAATTAAATTTTCTTCATTTTCCTTAAAATATCCGTCATTACAAAATACTATTTGCAATTCAGGGTATTTAGTTTGTATTTTTTCAATTGCCTCGTTTAAAACAGACTCTTTTGCACCTAAAAAGCCTACCGTATAGTTGTGTTGAGCGCAAAAACTTATTAACGATTCTGAAAATTCAATCCCCGGAATTCTTGTTATGTCTGTACCATTTGCTTTTAAACCCATTACAATTCCTATTCCGTCAGGGATAATAAGTTCAGCATTTTGTATTGAGGATTTAAGACTCTCATTTGTTTCAGCCATCATTATCATTTCAGGATTAAGCGTAATAATCTGAGCGCCTTTTTTTCTTTTATAAGCTCTTTCGTTATTTCAAGAGCTTCATTCATTTCTATTAAATCAACAGGATAGCCAAGGATTTCACCCCGTTTATATTTTTCTATGACATGTTGCAATAATTAGTCCTCAATATCAATGTTTTCTAACATTTTAATCAATAAAGCACTTGTTTGTCGAGATAAATTTCTTTTTTGTTCTGAAATTTGATTAAACCTAGTATTTAAAAGGTTATTAGTCGTTTTTAATTCTGTAAACTTTTCATTAAGTATATTTTCTGATGTTTCTTTCGGTAAAAAATTTGGAATTTCAAATTCTTTTGCCAGATTCTCAACTTTAGGGTCGTAACAAACGGCTAAAGCAGGAATTTTAAATAAAATAGCGCTTAATAAAGCGTGATAACGCATGCAGACAATAAAATCTACAGAAGTCATTATTTGCTGTTTTTCAGAAATTGAAAAGCCTTCTTTTATCGCTATGTTAATAGATTCGTCAAATTCTTTTGTAATATTTGAAAATTTATTAGAAATTTTTATATCGGTCGGTTGTAGTGGAATAATAAGAAAATCAAATTCAGCTTTATTGAAATTTTTCAATAAAGCTTTAGCAATCAGATTAAGTTTTTGTTCATTTATATTGAAACTATCTCTAAGTTGAATGCCTACAATTTTTTTAAGATTTTCAGCTTTTTCATTTAATTCTATTGCCATTCCCCATGCCGGATCCGTAGTTAATTCAGAGTTTATATTCCATTTTTTTAGAAATTCTTGACTTTGCAAATCTCTGACCGTTATTTTATCAACGATACGAAGAACTTTAGGAGCTAAAAACTTTCCTATTTCATTATTAATAGGACCTATACCTTGGGCATAAATAAATACTTTTTTATTGAAAAACTTTGCTAAAAAAATGATAAAAAGGTAATATAAAAGGCTTTTTAAGCTTGTAATATCTTGTAAAAGACTGCCTCCACCACTTACAAGGACATCAGTTTTTTTTAATGCTTTAATAATGTTCTTAAGATCAAACGTACCCACTGATTTTACGTTATAGTCAGTATTTGTTTTTTGAGGATTTTTAGAGATTACTGTAATTTCAATATTTTCATCACAGTTTTTTAATTGAGAAATTATGTTGCTTAAAATAAGCTCATCCCCAAAATTGTCAAAGCCATAATAACCTGAAATAAGAACTTTTTTAGAGCTCATTTTAATCGCCTGATTTTGATTCTGAATAAACCTGTTTTTTATATGGAATCGAATTTATTGCCCCAATAGATTGAATTTGATACGAGACTACTTTTTGAGCTAATTGGACAGATTCAAAAGGATTTAACCCTGAAACGATTCCGTGAAGAAAACCACCATTAAAAGCATCTCCCGAACCGGTTGTATCTATAATCTTTACAGCACAAGAGGGGACAAGGTTTATTTCTCCGTTATGTCCTATTGCAGTACCTTCTTTGCCAAGCTTTACAACTACAGTAGATACTCCCTTATCCCAGAAAGTTTTAATAACTTGCTCGTAAGATGAAATGCCAAAGAGTTTTTCAGCATCATGTTTAATGTTCAACATTAAAATATCAACATATTCTATTACTTCTTCAATGGCTTCTCTTGCTTCATCAACATCCCAAAGACTTGGAGTGAAATTAGGATCATAAGCAACTTTGCAGTCTTTTTCTTTTGCCAATTCAAATGCTTTTTTAACAGCTTCTTTTGCTGAAATTGAAAGTGATTGAGTTATTCCCGTAGAATATACTATTCTTGAAGATTCAATATATTCAGGAGGAATATCATTTACAGAGAGATTTGTTGCGGCACTTTTTTTTCTGTAATAGGCGAATTCTTTTTCACCGCTTTCTAATCTGGATATAAAATAAAGACCGTTAAATCCCTCAACGAGTTTTACGTTTGAGATATCGATGTTCTCTGATTGCCAGGAATCCATTAAAAAGTCTTTAAAATGATCATTGCCTACTCTTGATATAAAACCAACATTAGAACCTAATCTGGAAGCTGCAACTGCAGCACTGATTATATCTCCACCATAATATTTGCGAAGAGTATTTGCATAAGTCAAACCTTCGTTTGTGGAAAATTCTATTAAACTTTCACCGATACAAATTATATCTAGATTTTCACTCATTGATTTATTCTCTTATAAAATTTAGCTTTATGAATAACTTTTTAGCACATACCTAATGCTTGGTCAAATAAAGTATATAGGAGTTACTCCCAAGATAGTAATTATAAGCTACTTTTGAACTCTTTAAGTTTTTGTACAACTGCTTTTGTTTTTTGCGTTATTGTAGATAGTTCAGTCTCTCTTTCATATAAGGTTCTACCCATTCCAACAGCAATTGCTCCGGATTTTAAGTATTCGATAAAGTCCTCGGGATGTACTCCGCTGGTAGGCATAGTTCTTAAAAAAGGCATGGGTTTTAAAATGTCTTTTATATATCGGGGTCCACCTAAAGCCTTTACAGGGAATATTTTGGTTATACTTACACCCATTTTCCAGGCGTTATAAGCTTCTGTTGCAGTAGAAGCACCACAGATAAATGGAACACGATAACCTTTGCAGAATTTAACCAAGCTCATTTCATAAACCGGAGAGACAATAAGTTCTGCTCCTGCTTCAATTGCTACTTTGGCTTGTTTATTAGATATGATTGATCCGGCTGCAACTGAAAGGTCCTTTATTTGAGAAAGTTCTTTTATCGCTTGAATAGCATTTGGACAATCCATTGAAATTTCAATGGTTTTTAAACCACCTTCAACAAGGGCTTTTGCTATGTCCAATGTTGAGTTTGTTTCATCTGCTCTCACTACTGCAAATATTTTACTGTCTTCTATTTTATTTATTATCGAGTACTGTTTAGACATTTTTGACTCACTCTTTATCTAGCTACAAAAAGATTTTACCAAATAATAAAAAAATTTGAGTATTTTTGTTGATAGAAATTCATTTTAGTAATAAAATTGAATCTAAATTATTCAAAATTTTATTTTTTATTTTTAAGTTTTATAAAAATATAGGTGACAACATGGAAGTATGGCAATTATGGCTTATAACAGGGGTTGTTTTATTTATTTTTGAAATGTTCACTCCTTCTATGTTTTTGGCAAGTTTAGGTTTTGGTTCGTTTTTTGCTTCAATGGTGGCGTATCTTGGTTATGGACTAGTAGAACAAAGTATTATATTTGCTTTTGTATCAGTTTTTTTAATTGCATTTATAAGACCTTTTTTAAAAAATTATATGACAAAAAACGGCAATGGGAAAACAGGTGTACCAAGATATATAGGACATTCAGCGAAAGTTGTTGAAAAAATATCTGCTACCGCAAATACAGGCAGAGTAAGAATTTTTGATGAAGAATGGTCTGCTGCCTCTGTTGATGGTTTAGAAATTGAAATTAACGAAAATGTGATAGTAGAAAATTTTAAAGATATGACATTATTTGTAAAAAAAGCAGGAGGGGACTAATGGATTTTATTTTTATTTTATTCCTTGTATTTGTAGGAATATTTGTACTCAGAGGAGTTAAGATCGTTCAACAGGCTGAAGTTATTATAGTTGAGCGATTAGGGAAGTATAACAGAACTCTTGAGTCAGGCTTTAACTTTATTATTCCTATAATTGAGATACCAAGAACAAGTCACTGGAAAAAAATTAAAACAACTTTAGACGGTCAGTCTTATACATATATTGATAGCATTGAAAGAATAGACTTGAGAGAGGCTGTATTTGATTTTCCCCAGCAAAATGTAATTACAAAAGACAATGTATCTATAGGGATAAACGCTCTTTTGTATTTCCAAATAGTAGATCCTAAAAGTTCTGTTTATGAAATTGCGAACCTTCCTGAAGCAATTGAAAAGCTTACGCAAACTACATTGAGAAATGTTATAGGGGAATTGGATCTTGATGAGACCCTTGTATCAAGGGATACAATTAATAATAAATTAAGAATGATACTCGATGATGCCACTAATAAATGGGGTGTAAAGGTTAACAGGGTTGAACTTCAGGATATAATACCTCCAACTGATATTCAAACAGCAATGGAAAAACAAATGAAAGCTGAAAGAGATAGAAGGGCTGCCATTTTGGAAGCTGAGGGGCTTAAAAAAGCTGCTATCTTAAAAGCTGAGGGAGTAAAAGAGTCTGAAATTAATAAAGCAGAAGGGGATAAAAGAGCTGCTGTATTAAGAGCTGAAGGTGATGCAGAAGCTAGAATTAAAATAGCAGAAGCGGAGGCAGAAGCTATAAGGCAAGTTATTGCAGCTATTTCAGAAAAAGGAGATCCTGAAAAATATCTTATAGCCGTTCGTTATTTGGATACACTTAAAGAAATGGTTTCAGGAGAAAATAATAAAGTTGTTTATATGCCGTTTGAAGCAACGGGTATTTTAAGCTCTGTTGATGGAATTAAACAAATGTTAGATGCTAATAAATAAATTTGTGTCGAAGTTTTTTGGGTACTTTTTTCAAAAAAAGTACCTCCTACCGAAGGTAAAAGAACATCCCATAAAAAGCTTTTTTACATAATACTTTTTATAGGCACTTAGTTTCTTTATATTTTTTACTTTGAGCAAGGAGTTTTTGAGCGAAATTAATCGAGTCAGTGTTTTCGTTACCACTGGCTAGTTTTGCTATATTAGAAATTCTGCTTTTTTCATTCAAAATGGAAACTTTTGAATCTGTATAATTATCAGATTGGATTTTTTCTACAAACAAGTGCTCATCAGCCATTGCAGCTATTATCGGCTGATGCGTTATGCATAATATTTGATGTGAAAAAGAAAGTTGTGCCAACTCTTGAGCTACAGATTGCAATGTTTTTCCGCTTATACCGGTATCTATTTCGTCAAAAATCACCGTATCAACTTCATCTGCTCTGGCAAAAATAGTTTTGATGGCAAGCATAATTCTTGAGATCTCACCGCCACTTGCTACTTTAGAAAGTGGTTTTACAGGTTCTCCGGGGTTTGTGCTGATTAAAAATTCAATCGCATCAATACCTTTTTTAGAAAGATTTTCTTTGTTTTTAAAATCTACAACAAACTTTATCTTTGGCATTTCGAGTTTAATAAGTTCTTTTTTTATTAGCCCCGATAATTGTGTTGATATTTTTTTTCTTGAAGACGAAAGCTTTTGGGAGATGTCTAAAGCCTTTATTTCTAAATCTTTCATCTTCTTTTTTAAATTTTTGAGTTGGTCAGAATTTAAATTTATTTGATTTAATTCTGTTTTATAGATGTTTAAGTTTTCAACAACGTTAACCATTTCAGGACCGTATTTTCGCCTTAATTTGTCGAGTAAATCTATTCTTTCTTCAACCTCATTTAGTCTGGATTCATCAACCCTTAAATTTTCAAAATAATTTCGTAATTCTCCCGCAGTATCTTTAAGACTTAGTCCTGCTGTTGCAATAGTTTCAACTAACTCTGAAAGGTTTTTGTCATATTCAGATGCTTTTACAATATTATTTTCTATCTTTGAGAGAACATCTATAACATTATTATCATTATTATATAAAGTTGAATAACTTGTATAGGTAAGGTTTTTGAGTTCCTCTGAGTTTAAAAGAACAGCCCTTTCTGTTTTTAAATCCTCATATTCCAATGGTGTTTCTATTTCTGCCGATTCAATTTCTTCTATCTGAAATTTTAAAAAATCTATTTTTTGTTCTATAGCTTGATTATTAAGAACTTTTTGTTCGTATTCTTTTTTTACAGAGCAAAGCTCTTGGTAAACACAATAGTATTGATCTAAAAGCTTTTGGTGTTCTTTTTCTCCGTATTTATCAAGAAGGTCTATATGTGTTTTAGGATTTATATAAGTATAAGCTTGATGTTGACTATGAAGGTCTAGAAGGTTTTTTCTCACTTCTTGTACATAATTTTGAGTTACTAATACTCCGTTAATTCTTGATCTTGTTGCATTATGAAGAATTTCTCGTGAAATGATAATAATATTATCATCCTCAATTTCAATACCATTTTGACTTAGAAGTTCAAAAGGAAATTTTTCGGGCAATTTAACCATAAGTTCGATAAAAGAACGGTCTTTCCCTGTTTTAATTTGATCTTTAGAAGCTCTTGCCGCAAAAGCAAGGTCAATAGCATCAATCAATATACTTTTTCCGGCTCCGGTTTCTCCTGTGATGACATTCAAGCCGTTTTGGAAATTGATTCTTAATTCATCTATAAGTGTAAAATTTTTAACATAAAGTGATTTAAGCATATTTAACCTCTGGGAGATAGTCCCCAGTGTAATTTTTCACGTAAAATGGAATAAAATCCGTTGTTTTCTTTTTCTATCCTTATTAACTTTGCTTTTTTACTATGTTGACCTATATAAATACTTTCAAGGTTTTTTAGCTCGGCTATTTCTTGTCCGTCAGCGGTTAAATAGGTAGAACCGTGGTTTGTCGAAGCCTTTACCTTGATTTGTTCGTTTGCAGGAATGACTAAAGGTCTTGTAGTTAATGAGTGAGGGCAAATTGGAACAATTACAAAAGCATCCAGTTCCGGAACAAGAACAGGTCCACCTGCTGAAAGAGTGTACGCTGTAGATCCTGTTGGTGTCGATATTATCAGCCCATCGGCAAGGTAGTCGCAAACATGTTTATCGTTTATATATAAGTACAAACGAGCCGGTCGTGAAAGAGTTCCGCCTTTTATTACAATATCGTTTAAGGCAGGGAACAGAAACTCTGAATGTTCTTTTTCGTCGGTAGCTTCCAGCATAAGACGCTCTTCGATAGAGAATTTACCTTTAAGTATTTTTTGAAGTCCTTCTTCAATATTTTGAGGTTTGACCTGCGCTAAAAAGCCAAGCCTACCAGAGTTTATTCCTAGAACAGGAGTATCAAGTTTTGCATAAAACCTGGCAGCACTGAGTAATGTACCATCACCACCTACAACTATTACAAAAGAAAAATCTTGCCTAAATTCTGTATTGATAGGTTTTTCAGAAGGAGAAAACCCTTGTTTTATTGCATTGTAGTTATTTTTTTGAAAAAACAGCTCTATTTTTTTTGCATGAGATAAGGAGTCTAAATGTTCTTCATTATAGATTAGACCTATTTTTTCAAGGTTTAAATCTTTATTATTAGTAGATTTAATTATTAAGTTGTTCATTGGCGTTATCCACGATTCTTTTTACATAGTTTTGTTCAAGGTGATGTTCTTTATTTGTAAGATATACAAGGTATTCAATATTTCCTGCCGGACCCTTCACAGGCGAGTAAGTTAAATCTACAGGGAATAAACCTATTGTACAAGCAAAATCAATTACTTTTTTAATAACGTTAATATGTACTTGCTTATCTTTTATTACACCACTTTTAGGAACTTGTTCTTTTCCTGCCTCAAATTGGGGTTTAATTAATGCTACAATCTCTTGTTTGTCAGGGTTCATAAAATTTTTGATGTTTTCTAAAACTTTTGTTATTGAAATGAAAGAAAGATCCATGCTTGCAAATTGGGCATATTCATTAGGATTATCGATATAAACTTGTTCTTTCGTGCAATTGCGGATATTTGTTCTTTCGATAACAATCACTTTATCGTCATTTCTAAGTTTCCAGGCTAATTGCCCATATCCGACATCAACGGCATATATTTTTTGAGCTTTATTTTGTAGCATAAAGTCAGTAAATCCACCTGTAGAAGCTCCTGCGTCAAGGCAAATTTTTTCTTTGAGATCAATGTCAAATGCTTTTATTGCTTTTTCAAGTTTAAAAGCTCCTCTGCTAACATAAGGCATTGTTTTTACAGAGATATTCAATGTTCCATCGTTTACAAGCTGATAACCTGCTTTTGTAATGGGATTATCGTTGATTTTAACATTTTTTGCCAATATTGCAGCTTGCGCTTGGCTTTTTGTTTCAAAATAGCCAAGGTCGACAAGTATTTTATCTAATCTTTCTTTATTTTTTGCCATTTTAGATGTTAATTTCCTTTGTCCTTATTTTAGCAGTAAAAAAATAAGGATAAATAGATTATTTTTATTTTAAGGTTCAAATTTTTGAGATGAATTTTCTTTTGTCATTTTAGCTTCTTTTCCGCCTTCGTTTTTTATCATTTCATTTATTTTTTTGTTCATTTTAAATTCAGGAGTTTTAAGCAATTCCATTTCTCCTTTTTTAAACTCTTCATCACTATCTTTTAGTTTTTTTAAGCTATCGATAATTTTTCGTTCTTGCTCCAAAACTTTTCCTTTATCTTGTTTTTCTATTTCTTCAATTTCTTCGTCAATAGTTTTTCTTTTCACTTCGCTTTCGGTAAATTCAGGACTTTCTTTGAGTTCTTCTCCGTTAAGCACATTGCTGGGGGCTATAATGCCCATTTCAAAGAGCATTTGAACCTGTGCAACATTATAATCGATGATTGCGTTAATTAAATTAAGTTTTGCAATAACCGCATTTGCCTGAGCTTGCAAAACGTCAATAAAAAGACCAACACCTGCTTCTAATCTTATGTAAGCTAGTCTTAGCGATTCATTTGCCGCTCTTACTTCTTCTTTTGCGGCTACAACTCTTCCTTTAGAAGCTAAAGAATCATAATAAGAGCTTAATAAAGTTTGTTTAATATTTCTAATTGTATTTGTAGCCACAAGTCTGGATTGTTCAAGCTCTGCATTTCTGCCTTTTATATCGGTATATCCAAAGAACCCTGCACCTGTTAATAAAGACCAATCTACATTAAGTCTTTGTGTAGAGTTATTTCTTAAATCTGCTTCGGCAAGTCCGACTCTGGCTTTTTGATCGCTGAGAGTGATTGTAGGTAAATAAGCTGAATATGCCGATATTTTTCTTGCCCTTGCGGCTTCAATTTCTAACTTTGCAGCTGCATAATCAGGTCTGTTCTCAGATGCAATAACTCCTAAGTCATCAAGGCTGATTTCTTCGTCAACGAGTCTAAATTGTTTAACTTCATCTTCCACTGGGAATATTGGAGTGAATACTCCAATACCCATTATATTAGCTAACTGTGCTTGATTTAATCTAAAGGCGTTGTAAGCTAATAAAAGTTGCCGTTCTGCTGCTGCAACTTCAGCTTCAGCTCTTAATACGTCAAATTTGGTACCAAGTCCGGCTTCAAATCGTCTTTTGTTAAGTTTAAGTTGTTCTTCCCTTTGGAGTTTGTTTCTCGTTAAAACTTCGATATTTAGTTTACTGCCTAAAACTTCGTAATACTCTGTTGTTGCGTTTAATATGGTTTCTTGTTTTGTGAATTTATAGGTGTTTTGAGCTGCTTTATATGTAGCATTAAATTCTTTAGCGGTATAAATATTTTCTAAACCGTTAAATATAACCCAACTAAAATCAAATATAGATTGAATTGGAATTTCATCTTGAGTTTGGAAGACTTGAACACCACCGACAAGAAATTCGCCTTTTAATTTTGCTATATCAAAAGTATAATCAGCATTAGGGAAAAATACTGTAAGAGTGTTATAAAAATCCCATTTGCTGGTTTCGAGTGTTTGACCTATTATCCTTAGATCGTAGTTGTTTTTAAGGGCTGTTCTTATTGCATCTTCAAGTGTAATAGGAATCAGATCAATATCTAGATTCATTGAGATTTCTGCTTTTAAGTCGGGTTTGTTTTCTTCGAGTAAAGTTATAGGATCTTTTTCTTGTGTTGTTTTTTCTTCAATTCCTAAATAATCTTCATCAGCAAAAACTTTAGGTACTTTTTCGCTAGAATTTTGAGGTTTTTGAATGTTTTGATCATTTTGTTCGATATTTTGTGGTTCTTTTTCTATTGTTTTTTCTTCTTCTCTATTTTTTGGGGTTCTTTTAAGGATATCTCTATGAGTATGTTCGATTATTCTTGGTCTGTAAGATCTTTCAGGTGGAATATTTTGAGAGTTTTCTTCTTCAACTCCATATTGAGCAAGGGTTAGAGCTTCTGTTGATATCAACAGAAGTATAGCGATTATTAGGATATAAAATTTGTTTTTCATATCGCTATTTCTCCGTTTCCTTGGCATACAAACTAACCTTATTGAGTAAGCTCATAAGGATTTTTTCTTCTTGTTTACTTATGAATGTTCTTAATAACTTTTTATTTTCTTTAATTAAAGGCTGAGCTTTATCCAAAAGCTCAGTTCCTTTTTTTGTTATGAAAATTTTAAACTTTCTTCGATCATTCTCGTGAGAGTTTCTGCTAATTAGCTCTGTTTTTTCAAGATTATCAAGAGTTCTGGTAATATTTCCCTTGTCTTTGGCTAATTTTTTTGCTATTTGTGATTGATAAAGACCATTTTCTTTTTGTAATTGGGTTAAAATTGATAATTGTTCGGTTGTTATATTAAATTCAGCCGATTTCAACTGTCTTTGCAAGGCAACTTTAAGAGCAGCACCAACCTGATTGATCATTGCATCCAGGGAATTATTTATAGTTTCATTATTATCAGAATTTTTCATCAATCAATAAGGTTGTTGTAACAACAGTTGTTATAACAACTTTATTTTTTGTTTTTACTATATTCAATTAGACTTATTACTAGCGTTTTGGGCTATTTAAAAAGTCCATAAATTTCGTTACGTTTTTTACAATATAAACTCTATCAATTAAAATTTTCATAAGGATATTTCCTTGATAAAAGAAAGGTTTCTATGATAAATTGTCCTAAATGTTCTAGAGAACTCTTGCCTGACAGTCGATTTTGCGATTGGTGCGGGTATAAAATTGAGCATTATCCGATTTTTGAACAAAACGTGTTAAATAAAAAGGTATTAGTGGGAGGATTGGCTTTTTCTGTTCTTCTGACTTTTATAATTAGCAGTTTTGCAGGCTTTTTAGGCTTGCCTTTGCTTTTTGGAGGTTTATTCTTGCCGTTTTTATGGAATAGCAAAAAGAATGAAGAAAATAAATGAAAGTAATTATCTATAATCATACTCACTGGGATAGGGAATGGTATCAGCCTTTTCAAGAATTCAGGCTTAGACTTATTGAAGTTTTTGATAAGGTATTGCAAGATCTTAAAAATGACAACTTAAATCAGTTTTTTTTTGATGGTCAAACTATAGCGATAGAAGATTATTTGGAATTTTTTCCTGAAAAAAAAGCTGAAATTAAAAAATTAATTGAACAAAATAAACTCAAAATAGGTCCTTGGTATGTACTTGCGGACGAATTTTTGACAACAGGTGAAAGCCTGATAAGAAATCTTCTTATAGGAATTAATCAAGCAAAAGGTCTGGGAGAGGATGATTTCATAGGATATTTACCCGATACTTTCGGTCATATAGCTTCTATGCCAATGATTTTAAATTCTTTTGGTATAAAAAACTCAATAATTTGGCGTGGTGCAGGAGCTGAAAAAAGTGAGTTTATTTGGGAATCACTTGATGGATCTTTTGTTTTAACAACGCATTTGATAGAGGGTTATTTTCAAGATATTTTCAGCCAGAAGATCTCTTGTGAAGAAAAAGCTCAAAGTTTAAAAATACTTTTGGACAAAATAAAAGAGTATTCTTGCACGGATGTTCTTCTTTTGCCTATAGGAGCGGATCATCTTGCCACTCCTAAATTTATCAAACAACAAATAAGTGAAATAACACCCTATTTAAATGATTATGAGCTAAAATTAGGCTCAATTGAAGAATACTTAAAACTCGTGAAAAATAAAAAAATCTTGTTATCTACAGTAAAAAAAGAACTTCGTGATAATTCAAGAAATTTCATACTGCCGGGGGTTTTTTCAACAAGGTTATATTTGAAACAAGCTAATGCAAAAGCCTTTTGGAAATTATCCAAAATTGCTGAACCTTTGCAATCATTAGCCGAATTTTCAGAATTGTCTGTTTCAAGACATAGACAATTAGATTATGCTTGGAAATTACTTCTTAAAAATACTCCTCATGATAGTATTTGTGGGTGTAGTGCTGATTCAGTTCACCAAGAAATGATGAGTCGATATACTCAAGTAGATCAAATAAGTGACGGAATAATTGCTCGTTGTCTAAGAGATATATCTCAAAATATTAGTAAAGATAATTTTGTTTTTTATAATGCTTCTGATTATGATTTTTCAGGTGTTATAAAAATTGAATCAGAAAAAGAATTACCATTATCTTCAAGCTTAGTAAAAATAGGAGAAGTTGAAAAATTTCCTCCCGAAATTCTTTATGATATACATAATATTCCGATTCAAGAAGATTATAGAAAATATAACGAATATCTATTATGGGTTAATAAATTAAAATCAAGGTCTATAAACGTTAAAGAATTTTCAAACACTGAAGTTAAAGATATTGTTGAGTGTACAAACAATTCTTTAAAAAATTCCAACGTAGAAGTAAAAATAAATGAAAACGGGCTTTTAAGTATTAAAAATCTTAAAACAGGCAAAGAATTTAATTGTTTGCATAAATTTGAAAACCGAGCCGATACAGGAGATACTTATAATTTTAATCCAATAATCAACGATAAACCTTTGAAGGCAAGAATTGTAAATATTAAAAAGATACAAGATAATCTTTTAGAGGGTATTTTAGAGCTGAATTACAAGATAGACATACCTTTAAGTGTTGAAACTGATAAAAAACGATCTGTATTTCTTTTTACGCATAATATTTCCACAAGAATATCTCTAAAAGCAGGTTCTGAAAGAATTGAATTTAATACAGAATGGGTAAATCATTCTAAAGATCATATTTTACAACTTAAATTTAACATGCCGGAAAAAATCACAGAAACTTTTAGTGAGGATAATTTTGGCATTATAAAAAGAACCTTTGATCCTGATTATTCTCTCCGTAGCGCCATGCCGGCGAACGAGGGAAAGGAATTGAAAACAAATACAGCTTGTATGCAAAGGTTTGTCTGGGCTCAAGGATTTGGTCTTTTAACAAAAGGTCTTACAGAGTATGGAATTAAAGGCAATGAGCTTTATTTGACTTTGTTAAGGTCGGTGGGTGTTATTTCTAAAGGGAAAATAGGTACAAGAGGCTTAGCGGCAGGACCTCAAATAAAAACACCGGAAGCTCAATGTTTAGGGCTACAAAAAGCAGAATATGCAATATGCTTGAGCGATGAGCCTCAAAAACTTTTTAAAGAGGCTGATTTTTTTATGGGTTCAATATTGTCGAAACAAGGTGAGAGCGATAATGAGAATATATTAAAAGAAAATAACCTTATCTCTTTTAATAATGAAAATATTTATTGTTATGCGATAAAAAAACCTTTTGATGAAAGCAATGCTTTGATAGTAAGAGTTTTTAATATTTCAAACAATGATCAGTCATGTAATATCAATTCCGATATTAAGATATCAGAAATTCAAGAAGTAAATTCACTTGAGGAGAAAATTAATAAAACAAATTGGGTCAATAAAAAAGTAACTTTAAAAGCAAATGAATTTAAAACTTTTAAATTATATTGAAAGACCGAGCTTTAAGCTCGGTCTTTCAATATAATTTATATTTTCATTTGATTAAAATTCAAAATATCCTGTTTCTTTTGATTTGAAAGTGTCTCCAAGATTGATTCTCAAACGTTCATCTTCGGAAATTCTACCGTCGTGATTTACGTCAAAACCATCGGTATGTCCATCACCGTCAATATCAAGAGCTTTATCTTCTGTTCCGTCTTTGTCGATGTCAGCTTGGCTGGCAAAAGCAACTGTTCCCATATACTCGTTCCACTGACTTCTTGAGTAGCCGTGTCCTTGGGTAAAGTTAGATGAAATAGAATCTTTGTTGTCTTTTAAATCAGCCATCATAGCTTCAGAACTAAGCTTTAGCCAGTTTGCAATGACTTTTGTTTTAATGTTATTAGGGCAATTTGGATCTGACATTGCGGAATAAGCAAGTCTTGCAAATAATTCAGCCTTTTCTTGAACAGTACCGTTTATGCTGGAAGGATTAGTTGAATAGTCTAAATTTGGTTTTGTTCCAAGTTCAAATGAAGCACCTCTCATTACAGAATGCAAATGTCCAACTCCCCATTGCTCAACAGTTTGAATGAAACCTTTTGCAAGTTCTGTAGTATATTCATTGTCGCCATTTATAATAGCTACAGCTGATGAGATAGCAACACCCTCACTATAAACCATTACTTGATTCATATTTCCTTTATTTAATTCGGCTGTTCCATTTAGTGCATTTTTTGTTTGAGTTAAAATGCCTTTATCTCCATTCTTAATTTTGTTAGTTTGAATGTCAGTGCCATTAAATTTAAAATCTCTGTCTTCAAAGTTTACAGTAACTTCTTTACCGTTTTTGGTTATATTAACACCTTGAGCAGAAGGGTCGTTTATTGTTTCACCATTGAATTTTACGCTGTAACTGCCATCTTGTTGGTAGAACACTTCAATTAGACCGTTTTGGGTTCTCATTGATAAATGTTGTTCTCCCATAACAGTTGCGCCATTTGCGCCTTCTTGATCTTTGACGAAATGAGATTCTAAAGAAACTTTATCACCTTCTAAAGTCTTATACCAACCGGTTGAACCACCACCTGCACCTTGAAGGTCAAAAGCTTGTTCACCGTTGTAGCTGAAATGAGGATCTCCCCAACCTCCAGATTGTCCTGTTTGACCTCCATTAGCTGGTCCTGTTGGTCCTGTTTGACCTCCATTGGCTCCATTAGCTTCATTAGCTCCTGTTGAAGGGTCTACATATGTGATATCAATTTTTAATGTTTTTCCATCAGAGATTGAGAACTTTATATTTTTAATTGTTTTTGTAGTATCTACTTGAGTGTATTTATCAACATTACCAATGTTGATTTCATCAATCATCATTCCTTTTTCTTCATCATAAGAACAAACAAAAGCTCTTTCCTGTTGAATAACACACATTGAGTCTCCTTCAGGATTGAAAATTACGTTATGTTGTTTTCCTGATTCGTTGCCGAAAATTTGCTGGAAGTTAATAAAATCACCGTTTTCCTTGACAAATTCATTAGCTATTTTTTTAATACCGACTTGATTATCAATCATATCAAGTTCTTGATATGTGTAATTATTAGCATCCGATTTTACTCTGTCCGCTTTGCCATCTTCTAGTCCTGTGAAGCTATATTCCATTATTCTTGATTCGTCAAAACCAAAATTAACATTATCCATTTCATGAACATCAAACTGTGCGGCATATTCTTCATTATCCATTTGACTAACATTGCCTGAGTTGAAGTCCATTTTTATAACTTCACCGCCTTGGGTTTGGAACATCATTACATTATTTTCTTCTGTAAATTTTTGGAAAGTAACGGTATTTCCTTCGATTCCATCTCCACCGCTTTCCAGCGCATTTTCCCAAAGATTGCCAAGGTCCTCAAGGTCAGTTCTATGCGCTCTCATGTAATTTAAAAAAGACGCATCTGGCTTGTCACTTGTTTCTTGCCATTTTCTGTAACGGTCAAGAGTATCGTTAAATGTTGTCTTTAATTGAGAATAATTGTAGTAAGTCATCTTTATACACCTTTACCTATTAACATCTTGGGATTTTTATATTAACATTCCAGTTATACTGTAAAAGTCGTCCTGTACATGGGTTTTCTTTAATTTAAAAGGACTCATGTTAAGAAAATTTTACAAAACTCATGTTTAAAAACATTAAAATTTACAAATTACTTCCTAACGCTTTGTACAAGTTTAACGAATCTATTAAATAGCCTGTCTTACTTTGAGACTCATCTTGTTGTAATAATAGAACCTTTTTTTGAGAGGGTATTGTTTCTTTATATGCGGATAGACCTTTTTCATATTTGACATTTATAAGATTTAAATTGGCTGATTCAAATTTAATTTTATTTAAGTCATCATTATTAATTTCTAAATTTCTTTTTAGTGAATACAAAGAATTATTTACTTCTTGTAATGAATTTAAAATGGTTTGTTGGTAATGTTGAAGCATTTGTTCGTATTCTAATTTTCTTTGTTTTAATCGAGATCGTCTTTGTCCACCGGTAAATAATCTTCCCACCAATGCTGTACCTACTGATACGATATAGTCTTCCCAGTTAAAGACATTTTTAAATGCACCGGAATTAAAAGCAAAAAGCCCGTAAAGATTTATATTTGGTAAAAAATCCTTTTTGGCTAGTTCTATATTGATTTTTGAATTTTTAAGCAGGGCTTCTATTTCTAAAATATCCGGTCGTTTTAAAATTTTATCCGAAGAAATCTCAAAAGGAATATTTTCCGGAAGTTTTATTCGATCTAAAGAATTTCTCATTACTTCATTCTCGGGAGATTCTCCTGTCAAAACTAATAATTGATTAATAAAAACCCTTCTTTGTTTATCAAGTTCAGTCAAAACTTTTTGCGCTTCTAATACATTTTTTTGCGCTGTAAAAAACTCGTCATTAGCTATTAAACCTGTTTCAAGATTAGCTTTCGCTATTTCCAAATTTTGAATTTCTAAAGTTAAGTATTTTTCTTGAAGTGTTATTAATTTATCCAGATTTAATGTATTAAAATAAGCCGATGCAACTTCCGCAATTAAAAGAATGTAAGCCGCAAGTGCTTCTTGTTTCATTGCTTCATACATTTCTGCTTGTGCTAAAGTTCCCTTCCTGTTTTTTCGCCATAAATCAATTTCATAGTTAGCAAAAAGAGGCAATGTAAAAAAGTTTTCGTAACGATTTATCCCCGGTCTGCCTGAAAAAGGAGTGTTAATTCTTATGAAATTAGAAATCAAAGTGGCTTGAGGGAGCTCTTTGCCGAATGATTCTCTGACTTTTTCCCGTGAAACCAGCACTTTTAAGAAAGTTTCTTTTAAATCATAATTTTTTGATAAAGCTTTATTTAAATGTTCGACAAGACAAGGATCGTTGAACCCCTCCCACCAATATAATTTTGATTTCAATAGGCATTCTTCTTGTATGGATAGGCTTTTACTTGCTTTGGCAAAGCTAATAGGAGTTGTATACGTAAAAAACAGCACCAAGGACAAAAATATTGAAAAAACTTTATTTTTTATCATTATCACTACCTCTAAATTATTATTCTAATCTTTTTTTAAACATATTGACCGATACACTAAGAGTTATTGCCGCTATTATTGCAATTGGCAAAGTATGCGCTAATACTGCGCTAAAAGGTATATCCTTTAGCAAAATCCCTTTTATTATTATGAGAAAATGTTTCAAAATATTGATAACAGTTAGATCTTGAAGCCATTGAGGCATATTTTCAATAGGAGTTGCGTATCCTGATAGAGTGGTTAAAGGCACCATAAAAATAAAAGTTCCTAAAATAGCCTGTTGTTGAGTCTTGGAAAGAGCTGAAATAAAAAGCCCGACTCCTATTACAGCAAGCAAAAATATTGACATACTAAAATACAATGCTAACAGTGACCCTTCAAAAGGAAGCTTGAAAAAAATAATGCCCATGGAAATAAAAAAGCTGCCGCTTAAAACCCCTATCACAAAAGCAGGAATAGCTTTTCCTATGAGAATCTCAATAGGCTCAATCGGAGATACAAGCAACTGGTCAAAAGTACCAAATTCTCTTTCTCTGGCAACAGAAAGGGCTGTTATTATTAACCCCATTAATAATATCAAAATTCCGGCAATAGAAGGAACTGTAAACCATATATAATCAAGGTTTTTATTAAACCAATTTATCGACACAATCTCAGAGGGCAAAAATTGCACACCTATTTTTTCATCACGATTATATCTGTCAATTATATTGCTCACATAACCTACTAAAATCTGTGATACATTGGTTTTACGTCCATCTAATATTAGTTGAATATCAACGGGTTGATTTGAAGCTAATTTGGCAGAAAAATCATCATTAATTTGCACTACCATCGCAACTTTTTGCGAATTTATCATTTTCTTTATTTCTTGAGAATTACTGAGAGAATATACTTTTGTAAAATATGAAGAGCCTTTAAATCTTTGAGTTAATTCCCATGACGCTTTTCCCGTATCTTTATTAAATACCGCAATAGGAAGGTGTTTAACCTCCAAAGTAGCCGCAAAGGAAAAGACAAAAAGTTGAAGAATAGGTGGTATTATAATAACCATTCTGGTTTTTTTATCTCGCCAGATAGCCAAAAACTCTTTTATTATAAGTGATTTAACTCTGTTAAACATTACTAAGCTAGCCTCTTATTTGTTTTTGCAGTGATTAAAATAAACAATATCAGACCTAAAATGACAATCCCTATTAAGTTAGGGATAATTACGCTGTAAATATTACCTGCTAAAAATAAAGTTTGAAGACAGCTGACAAAATACCTTGCGGGTATAAAATACGTAATTGCCTGAACAAATAAAGGCATTGACTTTATTTCAAAAACAAAGCCCGATAATATAAAGGCAGGTAAAAAACCGCTAAAGATAGCGATTTGACTCGCCAGAAATTGATTTTTGGCAACTGTAGATATTAATAACCCTTGTTGAAGTGCTGTAATAAGGAAAACAGCTGAAACAATTGTCAACAAGAGGAAAGACCCTCTGAAAGGAACATCAAACACTATAATTGATACAAGTGTACAGATAACCATTGAAGACATTCCCAAGACAAAGTAAGGGATGAGTTTTCCAAGAATAATCTCAATTATATTAACAGGAGTTGCCATCATAGCTTCCATTGTTCCTCGTTCCCATTCTCTTGCGATAACCAAGGATGTTAATAAAGTACCTATGAGGGTCATTATTATTGCAATTGATCCGGGTAGTAAAAAATGATTGCTTTTTAATTCAGGATTAAACCAATAACGAGGTTGAAGACTAACGCCGGTATTTAACATTTGGGGATTTTCAAAACTAAGCTGTTGAAGCCACTTTAACCAAACGCCCTGTATGTAGTTTTGAACAAAACTGGCAGTGTTAGGTTCTGATCCATCTGTGATTACTTGTAATTTGGCTACGTCATGAGGATTTTTTAGCCGTCGAGTAAAATCTGTCGGTATAACAACTATACCCCTCAATTCCCCCTCCAAAAGTTTTTTATTTACTTCTTTTCTATCCCTTGCAAAATGAGCGTTTAAAAAGCTTGTATTTTTAAAAGACCTTATCAAACTCTGGATTTCAGGAGAATTATCCTGCACTACAACACCTATATTGATCTTATCAGCATCAAGAGAAACTCCATATCCAAAAATAAAGAGCAAAATAAACGGCAAAATAAAAGCAATTAAAATACTACTGGGATCTCGAACGATTTGATAGGCTTCTTTTTTTATCAATGCTTTTAATCGCCTCATTATACGCTCCTTTGCTCGTCTGATTGTTTAATGAGAGTTATAAAAGTGTCCTCCATTCCGGGATCCGGCATGGCTTTGGTTTTTACAGATTTTTTCAACTCATCGGGAGTCCCGATAGCAATCGATTCACCTTTATAAATAAGACTTATACGATCGCAATATTCAGCTTCATCCATAAAATGGGTTGTAACCATAATTGTTACACCTTTTTCAACCATATTATTTATATGGGTCCAAAATTCACGACGTGTTATAGGGTCAACTCCCGATGTAGGTTCATCCAAAAACAAAACTTTGGGCTCATGCATGACGGCGCAAGCCAGTGCAAGACGTTGCTTGAAGCCCAAGGGTAATTCAAAAGCGTTTGTTTTGAGATATTTTTCAAAATTAAAAATGTCTATAATTTTATCTATTTTTTCGGATTTTTCTTTTCCTTGTAAGCCATATATACCCGAGAAAAATTGAAGATTTTGCATTGTGCTTAAATTTTGATATAAAGAAAATTTTTGAGCCATATATCCTAAATTAGCACGAGCTTTGCCTGAGGCGGTTTTGAAATCTAAGCCTAAAATACTTGCACTTCCTGATGTTGGTACAGATAACCCACACATCATCTTGAATGTAGTTGATTTACCCGCACCATTAGGACCTAAAAGCCCAAAAATCTCACCCGCTTTTATTGAAAAGTTTATATCTTTTGCTGCTGCAAAATCACCGTACATTTTTGTTAGATTAATAGCTTCAACAACAGGCTTTTCGGATTTTTCGATTCCTGATAATGTCTCAACAAGCTTTGAGTCTCCACCCGGTCCACCGCCTAAAATATCCACAAAAGAATCTTCAAAACGAGGCTCGGTTTTCACCATTCGTGCTTTATTGCCGGCATTGAGTTTTTTTAGATCAATAGGTTTGTTTGATTTATCCTCAATAATTCGCACGGAATCGCCCTGTATAACCCCATCTATAACATTAGAAAGGTTCAATACTTTTTTTAAAAATTCCCTGTTACTACCTGAGATATCTTTTACTTGATAAACTCTTCCTTTTATCTTTTTAGTCAGTTCTGAAGGAATTCCTTTATAAAGAAATTTTCCTTCATTCATTAATAAAACAGTCTCGCACTGCTCGGCTTCGTCAAGATAGGCAGTTGCCCATAAAACCGTTATACCTTCTTTTAAAAGCTCTTGAACCATGCTCCATAATTCTCGTCTCGAGATCGGGTCAACCCCAACCCCCGGTTCATCAAGTAATAGTAGCTTTGGTTTGCTGATAAGAGCACAAGCCAGACCTAGCTTTTGTTTCATACCTCCTGATAGTTTTCCGGATTGACGATTTATAAAAGGAGTTAAAGCGGTAAACCCTAAAAGCTTTTCGAACGTTTTTTTACGTTCCTCAGCTTCTAATCCTCTTAACTCAGCATATAAATTAAGATTCTCCATCACTGTTAAATCTTCGTACAATCCGAATTTCTGAGGCATATAACCTATAATGTCTGTTATTTCTTGCGCTTGAGTTTCCGTATCAAGTCCTGATACTGTTATTGTCCCCTTGTCAGGTATAAATAAACCTGCGATCATTCTAATAAGTGTTGTTTTACCTGCACCATCAGGTCCGACAAGACCCGTAATTTTGCCTTTTTCAATGACTGCGCTTATATCATTTACAGCAACTTCTTTATTAAATAGTTTTGTTGTGTTTTTTATTTCAACAAAAGTTTCTTGCATTGATTTATCCTATTGTTTTATACCGATATAAAAAGTAATTAAGAATTTAGCCAAAAAGCTTGTAGCGGTATGCGTAAGTTAGGAGCGTTTTTTAAGAAATGCGATCGCAATCGGATTTCTTAAAAATAAACTCGTTTCAGTTTAAAAGTTTAACTTTAACGGTTATAGGCATTCCCTGTCTCAAACCCTTATCAGGGTTGTCAACAATAACTCTCAATCGATAAACCAAATCAGTTCTTAATGATGTCGTCTCTACATTTTTAGGGGTAAATTCAGCAACGGGAGAAATAAAACCTATATGTCCTTCATAAGGCTTATTAGGTCTTGAGTCTGTGTACACTTCGGTTTTCATTCCGGGACTAATTTTGCCCAAGTTAGGCTCTTCTATATATGTGCGAATCCAAACAGGAGATTTTAAAGAAAGTGTATAAACAGGAGAGGCGACATTAACAACGGATCCCGGCTCTTGAATGCGAGTAAGTATAGTACCTTCGTTAGGTGCAATTATTTTGGTATCGTTCAAATTTGTTCGGGCTCGATCAAGTCTTGCTTTTGCCATTTCAAATAGGGCTTTTGCCTGTAAAATATCCTCTTGTCTAAACCCTTCTTGTGCAAGATCAAACTCCTCTTGTGTCGTTTTTAACCTTGCTAAAGCTTCTTTCATAAAAGATTCAGAATCATCAAGGGCTTGTAAAGATACAGCTCCTTTGCAAATAACTTCTTTTTGTCTTTTATATAATAATAAAGCCTTTTTGTAATTAGCTTCTTCTTGTTGCATCCTTGCTTTTGCAGATGCAATTTCCTGTTTTCTATTCCCGTTTTGAAATTTTAAAAGATTTGCCTTTGAATTTTCCAGATCAGCTTTTGCGATATTTACTTCATCGGTATAGGGTCTAGAGTCAAGTTCAGCAACGATCTGTCCCGTTTTTACAATATTTCCTTCATCAAAATTCATCTTTTTGACAAGACCTGAGACTCTAAAAGATAAATTAACCTGACGTATATCGACATTTCCATATAACGTCAATTCACTACCATTTTTTCGCTTTGAATGCATTACGAAAAACAAGCTAATAGTCAAAAATATAACAATTAAAGCTAATATTTTAATTAGCTTTTTGTTCATAATAAACTCCAATTGTTAATGGTAATTTCTGTTTGTTTTAATACAGTGTTTTTTATTTGATTCAGCAAGTCAGGATTATATTCATCAAGATCTAATCGTTTTAGAATGACTCTTTTTCCAAAACGAAATATTAGCATCTGTCCAATTATAGTAGTAGCAAGTATTACCATACTTTCATCGTCTTCAGGTTTGTCGAAAATCGAAGCTATGAGACTGGTAAAAGCCTTGTGTACCCGTCCCATTATTCTGTTATAAAAAATATCAAAGACAGAAGAAGGATTGGTCATTTCTCTGATAAGTAATAACACCAAGTACTGGGGGAGTCCTTTTGATAAAATTAAATCCATATATCTATTTAACAATTCAATTAAAAACTTTTTCTGCTCTTTTTTGTCCGTATGTTTTTTATTTGAAATTTCATTAAGTAAATCATTCATTTTTAATTCGAATAATTCAATCTTTGATTCTATTGCAGCTTTGTAAAGACCTTCTTTCCCCCCAAAATAATAGTTTATAGCAGATATATTAACATCTGCTTTTTCTACAATTTTTCTTGTGCTAACTCCTTCATACCCATACAGTGCAAATAATTCAAGAGCGACTTCAATTAGTCTATTTTTTGTATTGATCGAAGGATTAGACTCTTGGGGGTTTTTCATATTCAAATTCCTTTTTAAAAATATAGTTTATTGATTTTTTATTATTTAATTAATACTATAAATCAATCGATTGATTTAATCAAGTGTTTGGTTTTGTTTTAATAATCACAATTTAACAATTTAAACGGTTTTTATAGACTGTTTATCTTGTTACAGTATAATTATTAAAGATGCATTTAAAGAGGATTTTTTCGTGATCAAACTTCCAAACTACAAAAAAGAACAAAAAGAATTTATTCAAAATTATATAGACTTAAATTGTGATATAGGGCAGAGTTTCGGTGTTTATAGAAATGAGACCGAATTGGATTTATTGCCTTATTCTACTTCTGCAAATATTTCTTGTGGCGCACATGCCGGCGACCCGCTAACCCTTGTAAAAGCATTAAAACAAGCACAAGAGTCCGGTTTAGCAGTTGGAGCGCACATTGGATATCCGGATTTGCAAGGTTTTGGGTATAGAGAAATGAATCTAGATGATGAAGAAATTCAAGCTCTTGTCTTGTATCAAATAGGTGCAATTTCAGCACTGGCAAAGTCTTATGGTATAGAAATAGAACATCTAAGACCTCACGGAGCTTTATATAAACAAGCCTCACAGGATATAAACGTATCTTTAAGCATAGCAAAGGCTATTAAATCTTATAATCCTTGGTTGATTTATGTCGGTGCGGCAGGTGAAGCCTTAGATAAGGTCTCCGAATCAACAGGAATAAAAGTTGCACATGAAGTAATGCTTGATAAAATTTATAATTTTGACGGTTCTATTGATTTTGAAGCTGGTGATATCGCAAACCTCGATTATTCAAAAGGGATTATAACGTCTTTAATTAAACATTCAACCGTCGAAAATAAAAAAGGTGGCTACACAAAAATCAAGTTTGATACGGTTCATTTAAGCTTAAAATCTCAATACTCTTTAGAAATAGCTAAATGTATGAATGAAGCTATTGTTAATAAAGCTCCTATGGCTGTAAGCATAGTAAAAGACACTAGTTGGATTTAGTTAATATAAAGAAGATATAAAACTTTGTAAAAAAATTCTTTTTTAATGAGTTTTGTTATATTTTATTTATAGTGTATTGAAAAAATCACAATAAACTTGGAAAATTAAATTATGGTATTTTTCAGAAATAAAAATAAAATAACAAGAGCTGCAACTTGGTTACTTCCGGGATTGCAAATAAAAAGGTGGTTTTTGCTAATATTCGTTGGGGCTTTGCTTTTGACAATGGGAACTGCCATTTTGCTCAATTTGCATCCTATTCATATGCTTATGGAATTTGTTAAAAAAGTTGCTCAAGCAGCACCTTCTTATATAACAGGTAGTGTTGCAATTGCAATAGGTTCGATTTTCTTTTTTATGGGATGGCAAAAAGCAAATTTGTCAATAATTGACGCAATGCCGGGAGATCAAGAAGACCTTCTCGAGACACTTTATCAAAGAAGAATGCTTAGAAGAGGTCCTAAAATAGTTGCAATTGGAGGAGGAACAGGTCTTTCAACAATGCTAAAAGGGTTGAAGCATATAACCAGTAATTTAACAGCAGTTGTAACTGTCGGCGATGATGGTGGTAGCTCAGGTCGTTTAAGAGAAGAAATGGGTGTATTACCTCCGGGGGACATAAGAAATTGCATTGCAGCATTGGCAAAAGATGAAGCTCTTGTAACAGAGTTATTTCAATATAGATTTAACAAAGGTCACGGACTTGAAGGTCATAGCTTTGGAAATCTTTTTTTATCAGCACTTTGCGCTATTACAGGTGATATGGTGATGGCAGTGAAAGAATCTTCCAAAGTATTATCAATCCGAGGAAAAGTCCTACCGTCAACTCTTGATGATATGAAACTTATCGCCGAAATGGAAGATGGAAGGATTATTCTGGGAGAATCAAACATTCCTGAAGCCGGTGGTAAAATTATAAAGCTAAAAACAGACCCTCCAAATTTAAGAGCATTGGAAGATGTTTTAGTTGCGATAAGAGAAGCTGACTTGATAATAATGGGACCCGGAAGTCTTTATACAAGTATTATTCCAAATCTTTTAGTTAATAAATTAACTGAAACTTTACGCGAGGCTGAGGCAAAGAAAATTTATATTTGTAATATAATGACACAACCCGGTGAAACTGATGACTATACAGTATCAGACCATATAAAAGCTTTATTGGAGCACTCTCGTGAAGATGGAATATTAGATGCTGTATTTGTCAATGATAGCCTTCCTAAAAATCTTGCTCAAAAGTATAAAGAGGTAAATTCTCATCCTGTAAAACTTGATGTTGAAAACATTAAAAAACTTGGCGTGAAAATTGTCACAGGTAGATTAATAGAAGAAAATGAAGAAGGATTAGTAAGACATAGCCCTCAGAAAATCGCAAGAGTTGTATATAAATGGTTTAAAACAGTATCTCAAATGGAAGAAGAAAATATCTAGATAGTTGGTATAAAATGAGCGAAATTAATAAAAAACCTGTATCTGTTTTCACTTTTCAAAATAAAAAACAAAAAAATGAAAAAATAACAGCACTTACGGCTTACGATTATTCAACGGCAAAGTACCTTGATGAATCAGGAATAGATTTCATCTTGGTTGGTGATTCTCTTGCTATGGTTGCATTAGGACATGAAACGACTCATAGCGTTACTGTTGATGAAATGCTTGTATTTACAAAAGCTGTTTCAAGAGGGGCAAAACGAACAATGGTTATTGCTGATATGCCTTTCATGAGCTATCAAACGGATGTAAAAACTGCGGTTAAAAATGCAGGAAGATTCATAAAAGAGGGCGGTGCCAGAGCTGTAAAAATGGAAGGCTGTTCCAATTATATGCTTGAAGTGACTCAAAGAACTGTAGAGGCAGGAATTCCTGTCTTGGCTCACTTGGGATTTACGCCTCAATTTTTACATACGCTTGGCGGTTATGCAGTGCAAGGAAAAAATCTTAAAAATACACAAAAAATTATTGAACAGGCTAAAGCTTTGGAAAAAGCCGGTGCGTTTGCCCTTGTGCTTGAAATGGTGCCTGAAGAATCAGCAAAAGCCATAACTGAAAACATTTCTATTCCGACTATCGGAATAGGAGCAGGGCGTTATTGCTCAGGTCAAATTTTGGTTACTGATGATATTTTAGGTAAATATAGTGATTTTACTCCAAAATTTGCAAAAAAATATGCTGATTTTGCGTCCGGAATGAAAAAAGCTTTTGAAAATTATATAAAAGAAGTTAATAATAATGATTTTCCATCTGAACAACAAATTTTTAAACTAAATAGTGAAGAAAAAGAAAGACTTGAAAATGTTTACCCTTCAAACAATTAATGAAGTTAAAAAAGTTGTTTTGAAATGGAAAAAAAATGGAGAAACAATAGGTTTTGTACCCACAATGGGAGCTCTTCATATAGGACATGAAAGTCTTATAGAAGAATCGGTCAAAAATTGTGATCGTACTGTAGTAAGTATTTTTGTTAATCCTACTCAATTTGGACCAAATGAAGATCTTGATAAATATCCACGTACTTTAGAACAAGATAAAACTATTTGCCAACAAAACAATGTTGACTTGGTTTTTGCTCCTTGTGTTTCAGAATTATACCCCCAAGGGCAAGAAAAAAGTAATATTACTTTTGTTATACCGCCCTTAAATTTTGAAAATAAAATGTGTGGAAATAATAGAGAGGGTCATTTTAAAGGGGTTACAACCATTGTTGCTAAGCTTTTTAATATAGTACAAGCTGATAAAGCTTTTTTCGGTCAAAAAGATGCTCAACAACTTGCAATTATTAAAAAAATGGTTGCAGATTTAAATATGCCGGTTGAAATCATAGGATGTCCAATAAAAAAGAAATCCTGATGGACTCGCTTGCAGTTCTAGAAATGTGTATTTATCTGAATCATCTCGAAAAAAAGCCTTAACTATTTATAAAACTCTTTGTGAATTACAAAAACTTTATGATAAAGGAACTATTGAGATTGATAATGCTTTTAAAAAGGTAAAAGGTTTGCTAGACGAGGATGTACAGCTTGAATATCTTGAAGCTTATGATTTTGAAACTCTTGAATCGGTAGAAAGCTTGAAAGAAGAAACCCTTGTGGCGATTGCTGGAAAAATTGATAATGTAAGACTTATTGATAATATTCTTATAAGCTGATAAAGTAAATTTAGCAGATAATTGTTTTAAAGAAATATTCGGAGTGAATGAATGAGGAAGTTGAGCTCTTTTATAAAATTAATCCAGGTTCTTTCATTATTAACAGTTCCCGGAGTTGTAATATACTGGCTATTAGTACAAGTGGAGTTAGTTGCACTTGAAAAAATCAAATTAACGTTAGGTGCTTTTTTTCAACCATTTATAAATTTAATAAATACGATGGGTGATTTTATATTCATCTTTGAAGGTGAACGAGTTGACTTTAGTGCTCTTGTATTGGCATTTTCTCTTATACTCTTTTATATTGTTTTAGGGTATTTGGATATTTTTATTATTAAATTGGATGAATATTTAGAATATAAAAAACAACAAGCTCAAGAATTGGAAATACAAAGAGAACAAGAAGAGATACAAAAAGAGTTTACTGAAACAATGTTGCAGCATAATATAATTTATTTTGCTGTGAAATTTGAGCAAAAAACAAGCGCTTTTTCTTATTTACCCGGGCAAGATGGCGAATCTGAAAGTCAAATTCAAAAAATTATTGAAAATTTTAAAGAAGAAGCTAGAAGTTATGGTTGTATAACAAACGGGAATGTTGCTAATGATGAAAATAAAGTCTTTTTTGTATTTGGTAATATTGAAAAAGCGATTAACTTTGCTTTTTATCTTAAAAAGAAAATTTTAATTTTAAATAAAAATTCAAATTTTATTGATGAAATAATCTTCTTTGGCGCACTTCATGTTAGTAAAGATCAAAGTACGCATTTACAAGATTTATCATTTTTAGAAAGATTACTAAATTGTGCAAATAAAAATGGTATCAGTGCATCTGAAAGCTTTAAGTTTAGAATAGATGTTGATGATATTGATTTGAAGTTGGAGTTTAATACCCAAGGGCTTTATAAAATATTTGAGCGTAATTTTGAGTTATTCCAAATTACAATGAAAGATTAATAATTAACTAATATAAAATAAAAAATTAATTTTTTATTAATTTTTTGAGTATTTTTTGAAAATTTAATTATTATTTTTTAGTAAAAGATTTGAATTGTTTAAACTGTTTAAAATCTATGTATATTTATGTTTTAGATTTAAATTCAAGTAAGATTATTACTAAATAATTCAAGTCAAAAAAATAAAGTGATTATGTGCATGATTACTTTTTTTGTTGTATTATGAGTTCGTTCAAGAAAAGAGTACTTTTGGAGGTAGAGAAATGTCAGACGTAAAAATCAGACCATTAGCTGACAAATTGGTTGTAAAAGTTATTGATGAAGCAGAACAAACGGCAGGAGGAATTTTTATTCCTGATTCTGCAAGAGAAAAGCCTCAAAAAGGCGAAGTTATCGCTGTAGGCTCAGGGGCTATGAATAAAAATGGCGAAAGAGATGAAATGGAAGTAAAAGTTGGAGATACTGTTCTTTTCGCTAAATATGGCGGCACTGACGTAAAACTTGGTGATGAAGAAGTAAAAATCCTTTCTGAAAGAGATGTTTTAGCAGTTGTTGAATAACAACCAAAACAAAAATAGTGTAGTAAAAGAGTAATTGTTATAAAAGGAGAAATCATAACAATGGCTAAAAAGATTGTATTTAATGAAGATGCGCGTAAATCGTTACTTAAAGGTATTGATGCTGTTGCTGATGCGGTTAAAGTTACGATTGGTCCAAAAGGACGTAACGTTATTTTAGATAAAAAATTCGGCGGACCTCAAATTGTTAACGATGGTGTTACTATAGCAAAAGAAATTGAACTGGAAGATGCACTGGAAAATGCAGGAGCTCAACTGGTTAAAGAAGTTTCTTCAAAAACAAATGATGTAGCCGGAGATGGAACAACAACCGCTTGTGTATTGGCTCAATCAATTGTAAGAGAAGGTCTTAAAAACGTTACAGCCGGTGCTAACCCAATGGGTATTAAAAGAGGTATCGATAAAGCTGTAGCTGTTGCAGTAGAAGAAATTAAATCAATGGCAAAACCAGTTGAATCAAAAGAAGCTATTTCTCAAGTAGCTACTATTTCAGCCGGTAATGACAGTTATATTGGTGGTTTAATTGCTGATGCAATGGACAAAGTGGGCAAAGACGGTGTTATCACTGTCGAAGAGTCTAAGTCTATCGGCACAGAACTTAAAGTTGTAGAAGGTATGCAGTTTGATAAGGGATATATTTCTCCTTACTTTGTAACTGATGCCGAAAGAATGGAAGCTGTTTTAGAAGATGCTTTTGTTCTTTGCGTTAACAAAAAAATCAACCTGATTGCTGATCTTGTACCTGTTTTAGAGCAAGTGGCAAGAGAAGGCAAATCGCTTCTTTTAATTGCTGAAGATGTTGAAGGTGAAGCTTTAGCTACTTTAGTTGTAAACACAATGAGAAAAGTTTTAAGAGCTGTGGCTGTTAAAGCTCCGGGATTTGGCGACAGAAGAAAAGCTATGCTGGAAGATATTGCCATTTTAACAGGTGGTCAAATGTTTACTGAAGAGCTTGGCTTGAAGCTTGAAAACGTAACTACTCAAATGATGGGTAAAGCAAAAAGAGTTACCGTAACTAAAGATGCTACAACCATCGTTGTGGGTGAAGATACAACAACAGCAGTAGCTGAAAGAGTTAGAGTTATTAAAGCTCAAATAGAGCAATCTGATAGTGAATATGATAAAGAAAAACTTCAAGAAAGACTTGCTAAATTAGCAGGTGGTGTCGCAGTTATCGAAGTTGGTGCTGCTACTGAAACTGAGCTAAAAGAAAGAAAACTTAGAATTGAAGATGCTCTTAACGCTACCAGAGCTGCAATTGAAGAAGGTATTGTCCCCGGTGGTGGTGTAGCTCTTATTAAAGTATCAAAAACTTTAGAAGCTAAAATGCAAAGTTGTTCAGCTTGTTCTCAAGATGTGAGAACTGGTTTTGAGATTCTTTTAAGAGCTTTAGATGCTCCTTTAAAACAAATCGCTGAAAACGCAGGTGCTAGAGGTGATGTTATTGTTGAAAAAGTAAGAGAACTTGATGGTAACAAAGGCTACGATGCTTTAAATGGTGAATTTGTTGATATGGTTGAAGCTGGTATTGTTGACCCTGCAAAAGTTACAAGAAGTGCGTTAGAAAATGCAGCTTCAGTAGCTTCAATGCTTCTAACAACAGAAGCTGCGGTTGTTGATATTCCTAGTGACAATGCTTCTGCAATGCCTGATATGAGCGGCATGGGTGGTATGGGAGGAATGATGTAAGGTTTATACCTTTTATCATTGAATCCTGTTTTATTAATAAAATCAAAAAGAGAGCTGAATTTCAGCTCTCTTTTTAGTGTTTGAAAAAGTTTATTACAAATTTTGTCCGACTATTTTTTCGATGTTAGCCAATGATACATTATAATCGTATAATGATTGGAGGTGGTTAAATTTTGCATTTCGGTGAGTTATTTCAGCATCTTTAAGTTCAATAGAATTACCAACACCCACTTTATAACGACCTTTTGCAAGTTCAAAATTTTCTTCAGCTTGTTTTAAGGCATCTTTTGCTACTGAAATACTTTCTTGAGCTTCTATATACCTTAAAAAAGCTTGTTTTGTTTCGAGTAAGACCGTGTTTTGAGTATTTTCAAAGTTTGCCTCTTCAAAACCTTTGGTTGCAACAGCTTCATCAATAGCTTTTTTGGTTAAATAAGCATTTGTAGTAGGAAATTGCAAGTTTATACCGGCTGCCCATGCTTCATCATCAGTAAAATCAGTCCCTCCAATTGCAAATTGTCCTCTTGCTTTTATGTCCGGTAAAAAGACCCGTTTAGCAAGTTTTAATTGATCTTTAGCTGCTGCTAGTTTGAATCTGGAAGATTTTATTTCAGGTCTGTTTTTAAAAGCTAAATCTACTAATTCTTTACTGTTTAAATCTTTTTGATTGAACTTCAAGCTTTCACTAAGAGTATAACTTGGTGAGTTTGGCAATCCCATTTTGTTATTAAGGTTTTCTACAGCTATTTTTGCGGCATTTTCTGCTTTTATTAAGCTGAGTTTAGAACCACTTAAATGAGATTGAGCGCTTGTAACTTCAATTTTAGATCTACTTCCTACTTCATAAAAGGCTTTAGCCTGTTGCAGAAGTTTTGAATATTGATCAACAGCTTCTTCCATAACATATTGACGATCTTGCGCTAATAAAAGATCAAAGTAAGCTTTTTTTACGCTAAACATAATATTATTGATAGTTTTTTTAAGCTCAGCTTCAGATGCTTTATATGTTGATTTTCGCATTCCCACTTGTGCAGAGGTTTTGCCAAAATCAAAAATAAGTTGATTGAGCGAAATATTTCCTAAAACATAATTGTCGACATTGTTATCCAATGCGGTTGGAGATGAATCGGAATTTATAATGGAGTTGCTTCTGTCGTAACCTGATGATACAGAGAAAACAGGAAAATAAGCGGCTTTAGCCTGTCCTATTCTACTTTTATAAATGTCTGTATTTTTTACAGCTGCTTTAATGAGGGGGTTGTAGTTTAAAGCAAGCTTTAGGCAGTTCTCCAATGATAAAAATGCATTTTCCTCGATAGCTCCGCTTATAACTTTTGTAGGTTCTTTTTCAGGAGCTTCTTGAGGTTTTTCTTTTGCGAACACGGGGCAAGTAACAATTAACGAACATATGACTGATAATACAAGTTTTTTCATTTTAATACGTTACCTCCACCTGACTTAACGGAACCTCTTTACTTTTAGGTGTCGAAACCTTTTCTTTAAGGGATTGTATAATCACATAAAATGCCGGAATTAATATGGTACCGATGAATGCAGCTGCAATCATCCCGCCGAAAACAGTTATACCTATGGATTTTCTGCTTTCCGACCCGGCTCCGAATGCTAATACCAAAGGCATAACACCTAAGATAAAAGAAGTTACGGTCATTATTACAGCTCTGAATCTTAATTTTGCTGCAGTTAATGCAGATTCTACAATACTAAATCCTGCTTCACGTTGAATTTTTGCAAACTCAACAATTAAAACAGCTTGTTTTGTAGATAGTCCGATTAACATAATAACGCCCATTTGAGAATACAGGTCAAATTGATAACCTGCTACAAATTGAGCAAACAAAGCACCCATAACAGCTACAGGCGATACAAGTATAACTGCAAAAGGTATAGTCCAGCTTTCGTAAAGAGCTACAAGAAATAAATATACAAATAATAGTGCTAAAGCTATTATTATAGGAGCTTGATTGCCTGTAGCTACTTCTTGTCTTGTAGTTCCGGACCATTCATATTTTGTGTCAGAAGGTAGTTCTTCTTTAAGTATTTGCTTTACAGATTTGATACCTTCTCCGGTTCCTGCCCAAGGAGCAACTCTTGCGTTCATTGTTACAGACCTGAACATATTAAATCTGCTTAATGAGGCAGGTCCGACGGTGTTTTTAACGTTCACAACTGTATTTATCGGAACCATTTCGCCGCTGTTATTTCTTACAAAAAGATTATAAATATCATCAGGAGTTTCTCTAAATTGAGAATCTGCTTGTATTTGAACTTTAAATACACGACCGAGTTTATTAAAGTCATTGATATACAATGACCCGAATTGAGCACTTAAGGTGCTATAAAGTTCTTGTAGTGATATATTTTGAGCTAAAGCCTTTTCTTCGTCAACTTCAATTAATAAGTGTGGAACGTTAGCCTGGAATGTAGAGAACATACCAAATAGGTTTTTATCAGACTGAGCTTTCATCATTAATTTTTTTGATAATGAATCCAGATATTGAGGTGGGTTATCACCCATATCTTGTACTTGCAGTTCTAAACCACCCAGATAACCAAGCCCCGGGATTGAAGGAGGAGTGAAGGTCATTGCCATAGCTTCGGGTATTGAAGATATTTTTTGGTTTAGCTGCCCTACAATTGCTTGTGAGGACAAAGAAGGGTGTTTTCTTTTTTCCCAATCATCAAAAGTAGAAATTACAAAACCCGAATTAGTTCCTCCAAAACCAATAAAAGTCGTGGTTGATTTGACTCCTTTTATACCAAGAGCTATAGCTTCTGCTTTTTTTGTTACTTCATCAGTCTTTGACAAAGAAGTTCCATCAGGCAAAAGCACCTGAGTAAAAGCTACACCTTTATCTTCTTTTGGTATAAAGCCTTTAGGGATTAAAGTATAAAGGATTCCTATCATTACTAAAATTGAAAAAATAGTAATAATGGTGGCTTTAGGTCTTTCAATAAAATATTTTGCAATATTTAGATATTGCTCTGTTAGTTTTGTAAACCAGTAGTTGAATTTTAATAAGTATTTATTTGGTGTTATATCTTGTTTATTGCGAATAATAGTAGAACAAAGTGCCGGGGCAAGTGTTAATGCTGCCAGCGTTGATATTGAAACAGCAACAGCTATGCCGATGGCAAACTGTTTGTACAACATGCCGGTAATGCCGGGTAAAAATCCTACAGGAACAAAAACAGCTAGCAATACAAGTGTTGTAGCAATGACAGCTCCACCTATTTCTTCCATTGTTTGTTTTGTAGCTTCTTTAGGGCTTAGGCCTTCTGTTATATGTCTTTGAACATTTTCGATGACTACAATGGCATCATCAACTACTGTTCCAACTGCCAAAACCAGTCCCAGTAGTGTTAAAAGATTTATAGACATTCCCATTACTGCCAATCCACTGAATGTACCTATCAAAGATACTGGAATTGCAAACAGTGGGACTAAAGTGGATCTTTTATCTCCTAAAAATATGTAGGTTATGAGGGTGACGAGAAAAATTGAAATTAAAATAGATTTCGCTACTTCTCTTAAAGATTTTTTTACAAAAGTGGTCTCATCCCTGATGATTTCATATTTTATACCTTCAGGAAAACTTTTTGATATCTTTTTCAATTCGGCTTTAATATCGTTAACAACCTGGATGGTATTTGCGTCTGATACTTGTTTTACAGAAAGAATAACGATAGGCTTACCATCTACTCTTCCGTAAGCACCGTAAGATTGCGCTCCTAATTCAACACGAGCAATATCCTTTACTTTTATGCTTGAACCATCATTTTTTGACCTTACTATAATATTTTCAAATTCGTTTGGCTTTGTCAGTCTACCTTTGGTTCTTAATATAAATTGTAATTTTTGTTTATTTATTATCGGTTCTTGACCAATATTTCCAACCGCAATTTGAACATTTTGGGTTCTTATTGCATTTGCAACATCAGTTGGTGTTACACCCAAGTTTGCCATTTTATCCGGCTTTAGCCAAATTCTCATTCCATAATCTTTAGCCCCGAATACTTCAATATCACCAACACCATCAATTCTTGAGAGGGTGTCTTTTAAGTGAATCGAAGCATAATTACTTAAGAAAATATCATCATAAAGATCATGTTCCGCAAAAAGGCTTATTAAAACGGCTCCGGGACCTCCTGTTTTTTCTTTCGCTATAAGTCCAAATCTTTTAACATCCTCAGGAAGTTGGGCATTAGCTAATTGCAACCTGTTTTGAACATTAACAAGTGCTTTGTCAGGATCGGCTCCAACCTTGAAAAATATACTTAATGAATAACCACCGTTTGAACAATCGGACTGCATATATATCATATCTTCAACGCCGTTAACTGCCGATTCAATAGGAGCGGCAACTGTGGATTCGATAACTTCGGCATTGGCTCCGGGGTATGATGCTCTTACAACAATCTGAGGCGGTGTAATAGAGGGATACTCTTCAAGAGGTAGTTTTGTCATCGATATAATCCCTAATAACATTATTATTAAGGATATAACAACGGCAAACCTTGGTCTTTTGATAAATATATTACTGAACATCAGGCTTGCCTCCTGATTTGTTAATGTGCTTGATATTTTCAGAACTTTCAGCGGTATCTTTTATTTTTACTTTCATTTGTGGATGAATTTTTTGTACACCCTTTAATACAACTTTTTCATCCCCTGAAAGTCCTTGTTGGACGATCCAATTACCATTTTGCTGACCGCAAGTTTTAATAGGTCTTATATTAGCTGTATTATCTTCTGAAAGTATATATAAAAAACGACCTGCTGCATTTTCCAACACAGCTTCTTGTGGGATAGTTATTTTTTCGGAAGCGTTATTAGAATGAATAGCAACATTTACATATTGTCCGGGAATTAAGAGGTGATCAGGGTTTTTGACTTCCGCACGTGCTTTTATAGTGCCTGTTGTTTCATTGATATTATTGTCATAAAACGTTTGAAGACCTTTATGCTCATATAGACTACCATCGGGAAGTATTATATCTACTTTTTTATAACTTGAGTCTTTTCCTGATTTTTTAAGTTTTATATAATCTTCTGATCTTAAGTCATAATAGACGTAAACAGGGTCTAAACTGACTAGGGTTGCTAAAGGACCGCTTGATCTGTCAACAAAATTTCCATTATGAACAAGGGCTCTACCTATTCGACCGTCAACTTCTGCTGTTATCCTTGTATAGCTTAAGTCTAGTTTAGCTTTGGCTAGATTTGCTTTTTGAACTCCTAAGGAAGCTTTTAATTGATCTCTGTTAGCTAAAGCTCTATCATATTCAGATTTACTAATGAAATCTTTTGCGACAAGCTCTTTTGATCTTTCAAGGTTTTTTTCTGCCTCTGATAATGCTGCTTTTGTATTTTCAAGACTTGCTGTTGTCTGATTAACTTTTATCAGATAAGCATCACGATCGATTTCAAAAAGCAGTTGTCCTTTTTTAACGTAATCTCCCGATTTGAAAAATCTTTTTTTCAAAAAACCACTTACGGTTGCAATCATATTTATTTTATTAGGTGATGAAACCCGTCCCACGGTTTCGATTTTATTGTAAATTTCTACTTTTTTAGGAGTTGTTATTTCAACAATCGGTGTTGGCATTGCATGTCCACCACCCATTTGTGTGAACATAAATAATCTATAGCCTATGGCTAAAAATACAACAGCTATAATGATAATTACTACTTTTTTCATTTATTCTCCGCCTTTATTTGTCATTACTTTTATTTGATTTAAAACAAGATTTACCATTGAGTCTAAAAGCTCGTTAAATCTCTCTGACTTTAAGTTTTTTATATCAAGGTTTTGTATCTCACTTAGAGGAATTCTTTCTTTTTTATAATCCCCTAATAGCCAGTTCCTGAGAAGGGTATCTTGATTTAATGTTATCAATTGAGAGAAAATGGTAAATAAAATATACTTTATTTTAAAAGAAAAAACCTCTTCGCCCGTTAAACTTGTCATTATATCTTTCAGTATATCTAAATAAGGCGAATAGATTTGATCGTATAATTCATCCATAAGAGAATTAATTTTTACTTGATCAATAGCCATTATTTTATAAAAATAACCTCTTTTATCTTCGCTTAAAATAGAGTATAACTCTATTTTAAAGAGCTCTTTGAGTTTTTCTTCTATACTTAGATGCTGTATTTTTTTGATAGTAGCAGGAAGTTCTGTATATTGATAAGCAAGCAGAAAAGCTTCTTTATAGAGATTATCCTTACTTCCAAAATGATAGTTTATTGAAAGCTGGTAAGTATTAGCTTTTTCGCAAATATTTCTTACGGTCGTTCCTTCGAAACCTTTTTCTGAAAATAGTTTACAGGCTATTTCCAAAATAAGTTCTTTTGAGTTATTATTGTTCTTGATTCTCACAAAAGACCTCTTAAATGGCGTTAATACACTTGTATTATATCAACGTATTATAGTAAAAGAAAAATTATTTTACAAATGTTTCTAGGAGTTTTAAAAAGATTTATTAAGACCTTTGTAAGGTCCGTTAAGATAGTGGAAAGTCGAATCAACTAGCCTAGATGGGTAATTGATGAAGCTAAAAAGTTATCCTATTTTATTGTTGTTTGGACTTAATTTAAAAATTAAATAAAAATGTTTTAATTATGAAAAAAGTTAGTTATTTATTTATATTAATTATAGCTGTTGCTATTGTTTCTCAGCCTGTTTTTTCAAATGCTTCAAATCCAAATAAAGATTTTCAATCAGGATTGGCACATTATAAGCAAAATCAATATAATCAAGCTATTGAACGATTTGAGAAGGTTTTGAAAGCGAATCCCGATCATAAAGCTGCAAAAAATAATTTATTGGTGTGTCTATTAGAATTGGCAAATAAATATAATATCGAGAAGCAATTTAATAGAGCACTGATTTGTTATGAGCAAATATTAAAGCTAGATCCTGATAGGGTTGATGTTCTTTATAATCAAGGAGTTCTTTTAAAAGAAAAAAAAGAGTTTCAAAAGGCTTTAAAAAGCTTTGAAAAAGTATTGGAGATTAATCCCGGTTTTGAAAAAGCAAGGCAAAATATTGCTATTATATATAATAATAAAGGGATTGACAGTTTAGATTCAAATTATCAGCTTGCAGGAGAGTATTTTCAAAAATCAATTGAGAATAATTCGAAAAATGCTAATAGTTACTCTAGTCTTGGGGATAGTTATTATAAACAGGGTAGGTATGATCTTGCCATTGAAAATTATAATAAAGCCCTTGAATTATCTCCCGATAGTTTAAAAACACTGCATAATAAGGAAATAGCTTTAAAACAGCTCGAAGAAATTGACACGATAAAAAAAATAGATTCATTAGCGCCTATAAAAAAAGCTCCTGAAAAAATTAGGAGATTAATAATAGTTGAAAAAAATCATGATCGAAATTTTTTGAACAAGGTTTATTGGTGTTTTGATCTTTTATGGGAGGACATAGAAGGTAAAAAACTTCTTGAAATTCTTGCAAAAAATAATATCACTATTAAAATAGCTAATGATATTGGTACAAATACTAAAATAGTTCAGCATGAAAGTAATTTTAATATATTTAAAAGTAAAAAGAAAATTGAAACAAAGAAAATAACGGTAAATATTGAAGAAAAGCACATTAATGCTATATTAAATAGCTCATTGACTTCTTATGAAAGAATATATTCAATTCACACGATAATCCATGAGTGTTGTCATGCGGCAAAAGGAACTATAAATTCAGATAATTCACTTCTGGAAGAAATTACGGCTTCTATGATTGGTTATAATGTAGCGTCAAGAATTATAAACAAACGAGAATTGACTGTTGATGAGGTTGTTAATTATAGCAAAATTTGTTTAAAAAACCTTTTAAAAGACAGTCATAGGAATTTGCCTGTTCAAAATGATTTTATATCAATAATTCGCTATTTAGGAATCAATCCTCCTCATCATTATTTGTATGAAGATGTAAAGTACGTTTACTCTCAAATTATTAATGATTCTGATACGCTTAGAACAATGAGTTTAGAATAAAATTCAACAAGTTTAATAAAAAGATTGCTGTCTAATTTTGATAAAATTAAAGATTAAATTTTAGTTGTTATTTCAAGGTTATAGCTGGAAAAATCTTATGTTTATTACTATAATTAACCTTGTCGGGTATTTTTATAGTAAAGGATAGTTAAATTGCGTGCTTCAGATGTTTTATGTTCTCAAGGTAATTTTATAAAAATTTTAGAGGCTTTATATAATACTGTTCTTATCGTTGATAATAAGAAAAATGTTGTTTATGCTAATGCTAATGCCAATAAGATTTTCAGAGTAGACACTTCTTGTTTGGGAGAAAATTCAAATAATATTTTGGGGAATTTCATAAATTGTAAGAATGATTGTACCAACTGTCTTGGCTGTGAATTGGATCGTTCAATAAAAAACTTGATAAAATTTGGGAAAGAACATGAAGTTACAAAAAAAGAAATGGTGTTTTTTTCCAGGATAGAAGGGCAAAAACAATTTAAAACTTCTGTGATGAAATTTTTTCATAACGAAAAAGAACTGTTTTTTATTGCTTTGGATGATATTACAGAAGAAAAAAAGCTTTTTAAAGAGCTTGAAATGAAACATTATAGACTTCAAAAACTTTCTGAATCATTGGAAAATTCTGATTCTATAGTTATGGCAATTGCAAATAGTGTTGAGGCTAAAGATAAGCTCACAAAAGGTCATATCAGTAGGGTTGCTTTTTATGCTCAAAAAATTGGTGAGTATTTTAAGATGTCGGAATCAGAACTTGAGTTATTAAAAAAAGGTGCTGTTTTGCACGATATAGGTAAAATAGGAACACCTGACAATATTTTAAATAAGCCCGGAGCATTAACTAAAGAAGAATTTGAGATAATGAAAAACCATCCTGTAGACGGCTGGAATATACTTAGTTCCTTAAAATCATTTAAGAATTTAGCTAAAATAGCCAGGCATCACCATGAAAAACTTGATGGAACAGGTTATCCGGATGGTTTAAAAGATGAAGAAATAGATATTTACACAAGAATTGTTGCTATTGTGGATATTTTTGATGCATTAACCGCAGATAGATCTTATAGAAGTGCTTTAACCCGAGAGCAAGCTTTAAATATAATTTTTGAAGATGTGAAAAAAGGCAAACTCGATTCTAAAATAGCAAATGCACTTAAAGAAATAACAGCAAAAGAAACGTTTCCTTTTGCCTCAAGCGCAAAACAGAAATTCTCCAAATAAAGACTCATAAAAAATCCGCAAAAAAAAACCACCTTGCGGTGGTATTCTGCATCCTAATGGTCTCTTCTTCCATTTAATAGAAGTCTTTAAACTTCATTCGGGGTAATATGTTTTAGTGTGTATTTTACACTTGATACTTAATACGATAATGTATATTTCTTATTCTGTCAATACCTAAATGTTGAAATAATTTATTTTGTTTAGAAGCTTTTTTAGGGGCTTTTGAAAAAAACACCCAAAAAACTTACAGGGCAAGGGAAGAGCCGTTGTGTAAATATCATTACTCCCTTAATAAAACTTAAAGAAAAAGCAGTTTTAAGTGTACAGGCTACAATAAAAAACAATTTCTTTATTATGAACTTTGGATTTGATAAGCTATAAATCGAAAGCATTTAAGGATGGTTAAATTGAAAAATTTAGAAAAATTAATTGAAATAATTGCAACATTAAGATCTCCGCAAGGATGTGAGTGGGATAGACAACAAACTCACAAAACCCTCAGGCAAAATTTTTTGGAAGAAGTCTATGAAGCGGTTGATGCTATTGATGAAGAAGATAAGGAAAATTTAAAAGAAGAGTTAGGGGATGTTCTTTTGCAAATAGTGTTGCATGCTCAAATTGCTTCAGAAGTGAGAGATTTTACGCTTGAAGATGTAGCTGAAGTTATTTCAGAAAAATTAATACGACGCCATCCTCATGTATTTGGAAATCAAAAAGTTTCAGGAACTGAAGAGATTTTAGCAAATTGGGAAGAAATAAAAAAGGCTGAAAAACCTGAAAGAACTTCTGTATTGTCAGGCATTTCTAAATCTCAACCAGCGTTATTAACGGCTTATAAGATAAGTAAAAAAGCTGTAAAAACAGGTTTTGAATGGCCGAATAAAAAAAGTTTAATGGAGTGCATTCAATCTGAATTTGTCGAATTTGAAAAAGCGGTTGAATTAGAAGATGAAAAACAAATGGAAGATGAGCTCGGTGATATTTTGTTTTCTGTTGTAAACCTTGCAAGGTGGCATAAAATAAACCCGGAACTTGCATTAATAAATGCTAATAATAAATTTAAAAAAAGATTTCAGACAATGGAAAAACTTGCCAATAAAGAGTTAAATAAATATTCATTTGAAGAATATGATGAACTGTGGAAAAAAGCGAAAAAAGAATTAGAGGAGTCAAAATAATGAACATAAAAAAGACTTTCAGAAAAATTAAACATACTTTATTTGCGGATAAAAGAATCGCTTTAATCAAATTAGAAGGGGTTATTGTAGACTCTAATGTCCTGCCGATTGCCACAAAAATTATTGAGGCATTGGAAGATGCTAAAAAAATGGGATTTAAAGCAGTCGTACTTAGAATTAATAGTCCCGGAGGCACGGTAGGTGCATCACAGGAAATTTATTCAGCGATTAAAAGAATTCAAAAAGATAATATAAAAGTAGTGGTGTCTATAGGTGATGTAGCTGCAAGTGGTGGAGTTTACGTAGGAGTTGCAGGTGATAAAATTGTCGCAAATCCTGGTTCAGTTACGGGCTCTATAGGTGTAATAATAAAAAGTAGCGTGTTGAAAAAGTTGTATGGTAAATTGGGAGTGGATAGTCAGGTTGTAAAATCCGGAGAATTTAAAGATATATTATCTAATACCAGATATTTTTCAAAAAAAGAAAAGGTAATTCTTCAAGAGCTTATTGATTCAACTTATGAGCAATTTTTAAATACTGTAGCAATAGAAAGAGGACTCGAAGTGGAAGCTGTGCGAAAATTTGCAGATGGTAGAATATTTTCGGGAGAACAGGCTCAAAAACTTGGTCTTGTTGATAAATTGGGTTCTCAAAAAGACGCTGTTGATCTAGCTGCAAAGCTTGTGGGTATAAAAGAAGAGCCTAAACTGATTAATATTTCTCCTAAAAAAGGATTTTTGCAAAAAATTTCAAAATTATCTATTGAACAAATTTTAGAAAATCTAGGGGCAGGTTCAGTACATTCAGGTGTTCCGCTTTGGATTATGCCCGGAATATAAAAATATATTGATAAATAGATGAAAAAATGGATGAAAAAAATTAGCTGATAAGTTAAAATAATTGGTGTTGGAATTAAAGTTAGGAGAAAATAATTGGAAGAGACAAGCTCTTATAAGCTGGCAAGTGTTATAGCAAGGGTATGCGATAATAAACTTGCAAAAAATATTACGATTTTAAATATAAGCAATGTATCGGTATTGGCGGATTATTTTGTTATTTGTAGTGCTGATTCTACAACTCAGGTAAAAGCACTAACAGGTGCTGTGCGAGAAAAAGTTAAAGAATTATACCAAAGAATACCCGCTGGTGAAGAAAACGATACAAAAAACAGATGGAATCTTTTGGATTATGGAGATGTGGTTGTTCACGTACTACATAGAGAAGAACGTGAAACTTATGCGATTGAAAAATTTTGGAACCATGCCTGCACAATAGAAGAAGAGCTATGGAAAAGTGAATCGGAAGAGTTGCAAGAGCAACTTTTGTAATCGGAGTATGTAATGAATAAAAAAATATATGTAGCCGGACATCGAGGTTTGGTGGGAAGTGCGATAATAAGACAGCTTAAAAAAGAAGGTTTTTCAAATATAATTACCAAAACAAGCAAAGAACTTGATCTTTCTGATCAAATAGCAGTTTTTGATTTTTTTGAAAAAGAAAAACCAGATTGGGTCTTTCTTGCAGCGGCTAAAGTTGGCGGAATTAAAGCAAATGATACATATCCTGTAGATTTTCTTTTAGATAATTTGAAAATTCAAAATAATGTAATAGAAGCTTGTTATAAAAATGATGTCAAAAAATTGCTTTTCTTGGGGTCTAGTTGCATTTATCCCAAAGAAGCACCTCAACCTATAAAAGAAGAATATTTGCTCACGTCAAAATTAGAACCCACTAACGAGCCTTATGCGTTGGCTAAAATTGCAGGCATAAAGCTTTGTAACTCATATAATAAACAACATGGAACATGCTATTTATCTGTTATGCCTTGTAACCTTTATGGTATAAACGATAATTATCACGAAGAAAATGCTCATGCACTCCCGATGTTATTAAGACGTTTTCACGAAGCAAAACAAAATGGATTAAAAGAAGTGGCAGTGTGGGGAACAGGTACTCCATTAAGGGAGTTTATGTTTAGTGAAGATTTAGCCGAAGCATGTGTATTTTTAATGAAAAATAAAAATGCAAATGAACTTCCTGAATTTATAAATATAGGAACGGGCGAAGATTGCACTATAATGGAGCTTGTTCATATGATAAAAGATGTTGTCGGCTTTGATGGTGAAATAAAGTTAGATACATCAAAACCTGACGGTACGATGCGTAAGCTTATGGATGTATCAAAAATAAATAAACTGGGCTGGAAAGCAAAAACAACTTTAAAAGAGGGTGTTAAGCAAACATATAATGATTTTTTAACTAATAAAAATCTAAGAAAGTAAGCTATTAATAGCTTACTTTCTTTTTTTGTAATGTGTTTATATAATGTTTTTAGTACATTCCTCTTGCTTCACAGCCGAATCGCCAGTTTGAAGGGGTTATTGCAGTGGTAGTGCCACTGGTTTTGTTTGCCAGGTTCGTTATTTTTGCACTTCCGGTAACAAAAGTCAGCTTGTTTTTAGCTGATAATAAAACATTGCTCTCAGAACCCCAGTTGTATATTTTATTCCCTTCTTCATAACCAAGATCGTTTTTTATACATTCAAGGTAGGAATTAAGCTTTAAATTTTTAAGCGGTATATTAACATCAAAATCATAACAGGTTGCAAGAGCTAAAGCCCCTGTTTCAAAAGAAGTTTTATGATTAAAAGCATAATTTACCGGGTTTGCCAGTATTCCGTTAGTTCTTTTAACTTCTCCCAATTTTACAAATTGGCATTCTTCCCATACAGTTCCGTTAAACTTATAAGGTTTATGAGGCTTAACAGAAGTATCAAGCCAATAATCATTTTGCATAGGAGATTCAGGCGTTTCATCAGTTTCTGTCATTTTATAATAAGATTCAAATAAATCCAGTTGTTCTATCCCGATATAAGTTCCGCCATTAATTTCAGTTATATTAATTCTGTAATAAATATAACTTGTATCATTTTCAAATCTGCAAGTTTTTATATTATCTACATCAGTATGATTTGTCTGAGTATCTAATACAATCCAGTTTGTGTCATCATGAGAAGCTTCAAAAGTCCAACTTTTAGGTGTTGTGTTTAAACTACCAAATCTACCTTTAAGAGAATACTCTGTTATTTTTCGAGCGGTTGCCAATTGCGCTCTTAACCATCCTGAAGTTGTGCCGTTTTGAGAAAGCCAACAATTGCTGGCTGAATTTCTTACTCCATCAAAAGCTTCATATGGATAATAGTTAGTATCATACCAATTAATTGCTTCGGCGGTAAAACCATTACAAGAGTTACTTGTCATTGGGGGTATGACGGATTGATCATCTCTAAGTTTAACCCAGGTTGGATCTTGCCCTTTTTCTTTGATAATTACATGGGTTCCATCATCAACGATATCATCGACAACAACATTTTCTTCTATAGCCTCAACTGTTCCGTCGGGATAAGTGAAAACAACGGAAGGATTGCTACCACCGGCTAAAATTCTAACACTTCCGTTATCAACTTTTGTTATAAAGTTAGGAGTTCCGTTAGTATCTTTTTTCCCACTATTCACAGCATAAGGAGTGTATAAAGCAGGTTTTGTCGTGTCTTTATTTTCGATAGCATCATCCACATATTTTTTGTGAGTTAAAGCACTTGGTATATCTATTGAAAGAGTTGTCATTACTGTTTCTGAGTACTTTTGAATTTGTTCAAAGTTGTTACTTCCATCTTTTTTAATAACATCGTTTGATAGTGTATTATTTATAGTTGTAATATTGTTAGTGTTTTCCCCTATACCATTTCGACAAGCTGTAAAATTGTCATTTACGTGTTCTGCAACTGCTTTTGTACCGGGCACAAAAACATAAGGCATCGTGAAACTCATAGTTTATCCTTTCTTTTTTCTACTTTTATTCAAACGCGCTTGATTGAAAGTAGGATAACTCGAATTTTGTTATTGCAATATTAAAATTTATAAATTTAAGCCTATAGATACAGGCTTTTAGGAATATATAAATATTCATGAACAAAAAGATAAGGTAGACTTTTGATTATTATAAGCTCGATAAGTAATAATTATTTAGAGATCTTTAATCATATCAGCTCGAATTAGACCAAATTTGGCAGAAAGATCATCAATATGATGAACCAGATAAAGCTCGGATTCTAAATTTCTTTCACCCAGATCAATTAATGCGTCCCATTCAGATCTACCGTGATGTGCAGCTATCATTCTTGCGATGTTTTTAAAATCATTGTTCATTGCCCAACAAAAAGCATATTGAGTGTGATTTATCCATTTTGTTCTAAAATCTTCAATTATTTCAACTATACCTGTTTCAATGTTTATTTCGTACTCAAACATTTTACCTATGTCATGCATGATACAAGCTGCAATAACTTGATCGTTATCAACATTTTGTTTAAAAAGAGGAATTGTAACTTTTGCAAATTCAATACATTCCCAAGTGTGTTGCATAAGCCCACCTAAATAATTATGGTGCATAACTTTTGCAGCAGGAACCGTTTTGAAAAGATATTCATTTGTCATTATTTCTTTTAAAACAGCTTTTTTAAGTTTTTCATCTTTAAATTCGTTTATAACTGAGATGATTTTATTAAAAAGATGCTCCCGAGCTTTTTCGTTGAGTCCGATAGGAGCTTTTTCAATTATTTTAATATTTTTGATTATGCAATTATTGTAATCGTAGTTAAAATCACCTTCTATTTGAACAATATTACCTGCTCTAAATGCTATTGGCGAAATTTTATCAAGGAAATTACTCCATATTTTGCAATCTAATGTTGAGTTTGAATTATGGTCCTGTAGGATTAAATTCCCCATAGGATCGCCTTTTTTTGTTTTTGAAATACTAAAGCTTTTTACCATAAATTTTGATGATAAATCTATCATTTACAAATCCTCAATGTAAACTTGCAAGATTGATTTTAAAATAAGCTGGAGTTAAATACAAGCTTTTTTTATTAGTGTTCGTTGGTATTGATGTTTATAAAAGCCATTACAAAAGTTTAAAATAATACAATTAAATTAACTTTTAGTATTTACAAGAAATATTCTTATTGCTATAATACACTTGAATTGAATAAATAAACATTCCTCAGTAGCTCAATGGCAGAGCATTCGGCTGTTAACCGAAGGGTTGTAAGTTCGAGTCTTACCTGGGGAGTTTTTTAAAAAGAGTCTTGGTGAAAAACTAAGACTCTTTTTGTTAAAGGTTTATGTATTTTATAACCACTTTTTATTATAAAAGAATAAAAATGTAGATATACTAAAAACAATCATAATAGCTATAATTATGTAAAATCCACTATCAAGCTCTACCAAGGGTAGTTTTGTAAAATTCATCCCAAATAAACTTGCTAGTAATGTTGCTGGGAGTAAAGCAGCAGAAATAACTGTTAGAAACTTAATTAGAGACTTTTATTTCTATTCAAGTTCTCCAAGCATTTCAAACCAGAAAAATGAATACCCCTGCATTGTAAATACATATTTATCGCCAGCTATTTGAGGGAAGATACTTTCATCGAATATTTCGACTAAACCACTTCCATCATACTTACTAAGATCAAGCTCAACGAATTGAGATTTACTAGATAGATTAACTATACAAAGAATTTTTTTATTTTCGTAGCTTCTTATATAAGCAAGGATTTTATGATTTTTAGGCTTTAAAAACTCTATAGTACCTCTGCTAAATGCCTTGTATTTCTTTCTTGTTTCAATAATTTTCTTAGTGAAATTTAATAGTGATGCAGGCTGTGCTAGTTGACTTTCAACATTAAGCGATTGATAGCCATAAATTGAATCCATAATAGGAGGCAAATAAAGCTGATGAGGAGAGCCTTGAGAAAAACCTGCATTTCTATCAGGAGTCCATTGCATAGGGGTTCTAACACCATTTCTGTCGCCCAAATATACATTATCCCCCATTCCCATCTCATCACCGTAATAAATTGTTGGAGTGCCAGGGAATGAGAATAGAATTGAGTTTAATATTTTAATGATTCTTCTATTGTTATCGACTAAAGGAGCTAACCTTCTTCTTATACCTACATTACACTTCATTCTTGGATCTTTTGCATATTTATCATACATATAGTCACGTTCATCATCAGTAACCATCTCTAATGTAAGCTCATCGTGGTTTCTTAGGAATAAAGCCCACTGACAAGTATCTGGTATTTTAGGTAGATTTTCCATTATTTCAACAATTGGTTTACTTGTTTCTTTGCTAAGAGCAATAAAAATTCTAGGCATAAGAGGGAAGTTATATGCCATATGGCATTCATCACCGTCACCAAAATATTCAACTACATCTTCAGGCCATTGATTTGCTTCGGCTAAAAATACCTTATCTTTGAAATGATTATCTAGATATTTTCTTAATGTTCTTATTACTTGATGTGTTTCAGGCAGGTTTTCATTGTTGGTGTCTTCTCTTGTACATAGATAGGGGATTGCATCCAGTCTAAATCCATCAACGCCTAAATCACCCCAGAACTTAATAATCTTGTTTATTTTTCTAACAACCTTTGGATTATTATGATTTAAGTCAGGCTGGCTTGAAAAGAATCTGTGCCAATAAAACTTTTTAACATCTTGTTGCCAAGCCCAGTTTGATTGCTCGGTATCTTGAAAAATAATCCGAGTATCTTTAAACTTATCAAGATCATCACCCCAAGTAAAATAGTCCCAATAAGGGCTTTTCTCACCTTTTTTGATGGCATCTTGAAACCATTCATGCTGGTCTGAAACATGGTTTACAACAAGCTCTATCATTACTTTCATATTTCTTTTTTTACATTCTCTAGTGAATTTTTTAAAATCTCTTAGAGTCCCGTAATCTGGGTTTATGTTGAAATAGTCACCAATATCATACCCGTCGTCTTTTAGTGGTGATACAAAAAACGGTAGTAGCCATATTGTATTTACACCTAGGTCTTCTAAATAATCAAGCTTTTCAATCAGTCCCTTAAAGTCACCTATTCCATCATTATTTTTATCGCAAAAAGCCCTAACGTGGAGTTCATATATAATTGCGTCTTTATACCATAGTTCATCCATAGTTATTACCTGTAAAAAATAAAGACATTATTTTGATAAATTTATATTCGCCTATTTTCTATTTTAAATCAAGTTTTTTTAATCGAAAATATTTTTTTTATCAATTTTATATGCTTCTAGCATGGCTTATCCTTATTTATATTAATATTCAAAGACGGTGAAGAACCCTCTTTATCCTGACCTATATATATAGTTCTGTGAGGGAAAGGAATTTCTACATTATGTTCATCAAATTTTTTCTTTAACCTTTTATTAAATTCTCTTCCTACATTCCATTGCTTTATAGGTTTTGTCTTTATTCTAGCTCTAATAATTTGAGCAGAATCATCAAAACGATCAAGCCCGAGTATCTCAAGAGGTTCAAGAATAAAAGGTTTAAATTCATTATCACTTCTTAATTCTTCATCAACTTGTTTGATTAATTTAATAACTGCATCAATATCTTCTCTGTAGGCTATACCTATATCAAAAACGAAACGAGAAAAATCCTTTGTCATATTAGTTACTATATCAATCTTTCCATTTCTTATATAGTGAACATTACCAGATAAGTCCCTTAGAACAACCATTTTCAGGTCGACTTTTTCAACAAGCCCCCCTTTATCAGCAATCTTAACAACATCCCCAACTCTAATTTGGTCTTCAGTAAGGATTATAATACCTGTTATTATATCTTCGATAAATCTTTGTGCTCCAAAGCCAACAGCAAGACCTACAACCCCTGCTGCAGCCAATATAGGTCCAATATCCACTCCCAATATATATAAGACAAACAAAATAGCTGATATGCCAATGAAAATATCTATAACAGATGTTGCAATAGATTTTAAAGTGTTATTTCTTTTTTGAAACTCTTCATCGTTGTTTTTCTTATTAAAATGCATAAAATACTTATTTGCTATATATGCTGATACTTTACTGGTTAAAAAAGCTATTATTAGAGTTAAAACGACAGGAATGCCTTTATTTAATATTAAATTCGTGATTACTTCTATATTCATTTAATGATTCCTTTTGAATTTCTATTTTCTTAATTTTATATAAAATAATATATTTAAGCTAGCAATAAACTCTGAATTTGCCTAATCAGTCCTTCATCCATAGCAAAAGTTCTAATATTGTCTAGCCAAGGGAGTTTTTTATGCAAGGGTTTTGATTTTAGTAAACATTTTGTTTACAATCGGCTTATTTTGTTTAAGAACGGGGAGTAAAATGTCGATAATAAAATTGTAAGGAAATTCGGGAGTTACAAAATGAACAAAAACGTTGTTGAGAGTCTGGTAAGTTGTTTTGAAGAGCTTTTGCCTGAGGTTTGTGAAAATATAAAGGAAATTGAAAATAAATTAGAACAAAATAATAAAAATGAAAAAACTCAAAACGCTAAAGTAGTAAAAACGTGTAAATTTATAAGCACAGATAATTTTGAAAATGCAGATAAAACCTTTGTAGAAGAAGGATTAATCAAAAAAATTGATCGATTAAGTCATTTAAAACTGAATTTTAAAGAAAGCGAACTTTTAGAAGAAGCTCAAAAACAAAATCTTGCTGAAATGGCTGCAAATAAAAATTCGTTGACTCAAGATGATGTTGATTTTATTAATGAACGTTTAAGATAAAATTTATAATTTGAAATTCATAAAATATTCACATAAAAAACCTGCTAATCATAAATTAGCAGGTTTTCTTTTTTATTAATAAGAAGTAGTTTGTTTTTTTATTTTACAGATTTTGCATAACTGAAGTTTCTTCAATTTCTTCAGTAGCAATATTACTGGTAGCAGGTCTTCTTTTTGTTGTCATTTTTGAAATTGAATCGGCTTTAGCTCTTGAAAGTTGTTGCTGAGCATTTTTTACAATGCCATGCATTTGAGTTAAATCGTTATCAAGATTAACAAGAATAGACTCGGCATATCTATCAGCACCTTCTCTAATTTGAAGAGCCTCATTGATAGCGTTTGATCTTACTCTTTCAGATTCTTCTCTTGCTTCAGTTCTGAGTCTTTCACAATCTTGAATCATACCGTTTCTAATTCTTTCAGCTTCAGACTGAACAGCTTGAAGAACTTCTGATTCGCTAAGTAATTTATCAGCTTCAGCTCTGGCTTCGCTGATAATTTGGTTGGCTTTATTTTGAGCATCGATAAAAATATCATCACGTTTCTTGATGATACTATGAGCTTCCTGGATTTCACCCGGAATTGAAGCTCTGATTTTATCTAAAACATGGATCACTTTTTCATGATGAATGAAAACCCAGGGTGTAAAAGGAATAGGAACCCCTTTCAAAAACATCATTTCCATTGTGTCTAATAATTTGTAAATACTACTTACGGACATTCTCACTACCTCTCGTATTTATATTCTCTTAAGTACATTTCTACCGGTTTTGGAACAAATTTGGAGATATCTCCCCCGAGTCTTGAAACCTCTTTTACAACACTTGAAGACAAAAAATTGTATTTGGGTTTTGGTGTTAAAAAGATTGTTTCCAGATCTGAATATAATGTTTTATTCATTTGAGCCATTTGCATTTCGTATTCAAAATCTGAAACTGCTCTCAATCCTCTTATCAGTGCGTTTGCTCCTTTTTTTTGAGCATATTCTACTGTTAAACCACTGAAATGATCGACTTGAGCGTTCTTAACCTCTTTAATAGACTCTTTTATAAGTTCTATTCTATCATCAATATTTAAAAAAGGCTGTTTTGAAGAATTTGTTGATACTGCAATTATAACCTTATCAAAAACAGCACAAGCTCTTTGTAATACATCTAGGTGCCCTTTTGTTATGGGATCAAAACTTCCCGGGTATATAGCAAGCGTCAACTGCCACTCCAACTTCTTTTTCAAGATTTACGTAGAATTAATGTCGATAATTTACAATAGATAATTTGTAAATCTGACACTATAATTATATTATTATCAATACAAAAGTCATATTTCTATATGTAAAAATATGTATATTTAGTTACATAAATTAAAGAAACTGTCTTAAAAGTCTGTTTTTAAGATGTTTAACGTGAAATGTTTTTGCAAAATATTCTTTAAATTTATGTTAAAACTGTTTACATAAGGAGCTAACTAAAATGCCATCAGGTAAAACTCACGACAAAATAGCTGTGTTATCTATAATTCCTTTGTATTTTGGATGTTTGTATTTTGCAAATTTTTCGACAATGCAATCGGCAATATTTTCCGGAGTGGCTTTTTTTAGTCAAATGATGTTTGGTCCCGATTTAGATACAAAAAGTTCGCAATACAATAGATGGGGTTTTTTAAAATGGATATGGATTCCTTATAAAAAATTTGTATCGCACAGATCAAGCTTGTCTCATGGTTTAATTTTAGGTCCTGTATTTAGATGTTTATACTTAATGTTTTTTCTTTATTTGATTTTTTATATAGTTAGATATTTAGGAATAATGTTGCTTGAAGTGGATTTTGTCAATTTTTTAGAGCCTGTTTTCTATGGGGTAAAAGCTATTTCAGAAAAATATATTCATGAAAATGAATTATTAGCGGCTATAGCGGGGCTTTTTTCAGGTGCTGCTATTCATACTTTGAGTGATAAAGTGGGTTCTTTTTTTAAGAATTTATTTTAATAAGAAAATATGATTTAAAGATTCTTGTGAGTTTAAAAGTACTGATAAAAAGTATTATGTAAAAAATATGCTACTCTCTCCGAGGGGGAACTTTTTGTGTAAAAAGTCCCACAAAAACCTACCTCCATAAAACTTTTCTATTTTACTAAACTTCGTTAAATTAAAACATAATAATCTAAAAATGCTACATAACTCGATCAGCTTCGCTGACCTCAAACAATGTAGCTAGCAAAAATTCACCACTGTCTTGAAATATTCGGCGATAAACGAGTTGCAGACAGGGCTGACCGCCCTGATCTTTCACTCTCTGCCGAAATTTCGCTTCGTTAAGTAAAAAAACAAAAAGTTTAAAGTCGGCATTTCAAAAATTCAAAAATGGAAAAATCCCGACCATTATTTATTTTTGTAAGTTTTGAAGAGAAATAAAAATAAAGTAAAGCGTATAAAACAAGAAAATAAATTTGTGTCGAAGTTTTTTGGGTACTTTTTTCAAAAAAAGTACCTCCTGCCGAAGGCAAAACCTATCAAATAAAAAATTTTTACATAATACTTTTTATATTACTTAATTATAAGTAGTTAAAAAATCTTGATTACTTTCTTTCACTGTACTTAATAGTAAACTTGTTAAACTTTTGTAAAGAATGTAACAAATAGGGGGGGATCATGCAATTTAAAGGTTTAAAACGTTTTTTTATATATAAGAGATATATTTAATTTGAGAGAACAAAATAGGTTTTGATTATGAATAACGGGATTAATCCATACAATCTAAATCAATATAGATATCCTCAGCAAGGTCAAAATGGCTTTGCAGGACAGGGTGCTCCTATGGATTCTGTTGCTAATCATGCTCAGGGTAATGGTATGGCTCAAATGGGAATGGGACTGCCTTCAACTCCTGAAGAAATGGTCAAATTTGCTCCTCATTTGGCTACAGCTTTAGCTGGTAGTTGGGGGATAGCTAAGCTTACCGATAAATGTATAAAAGGTCCTTTAAGTGATTCTAAGCTTTATAATTTGGGTCAAAAAATAGATGGTGCTATTACTAAAACTCCTTTATTGCAAAAATTAAACGCTGAAGGTGGTATAGTTTCAGCTAAAATAAAACAACTTCTTGGTGCTTCAAAAACAGCTCAACAGATAAAAGAGGCTTTTGTTACAGGAGCCGGTCCTTCAAATAAAATGGCAAGTTCGTTTTTAAAAGGGGTTAAAGGTTATGCTATAGACGAGCTTGTAGCGGGTCTTAAGCACATGCCGGCAGATGTAGCTCAAAAACACGGATTAACTGAAGTTGTTAAAATGGCTAAAAAAGGCAATGTTTCTTCTACAAAGATTTTTGAAGCAGCAGCGGATAAATTTGATAATTTGTTAAAAGATAAAGAGTCGATTAAAAAAATCTCAAAAATAAAAGTTCCCGGTAAGGGAATGATGGATTTTGGTAAGAATGTAAACCTTAATATAATGATTAATAAGGTTAAATTCTTAAATGGTAAAGGTGGCAAAACAGCCGCTTCTAAAATTTTGCAAAAAATATCATTGTTAGTTTCAGAAGCCACAACAGGTAAGTTTGTTGGCGGCAATTTTGGTTTGTTAATGAATTCTATATTCCTTGCGGGTGCATTGAATAACGCATCTAATGCAAAAGATGGCGATAAACTAAGCACATTTATGGAAGAATATCTTGGAAATATGGTGGGTGGTTATTTAATGATGGCACCTACAATGAAGCTATTCTATAAGTCTTTAGGTGTTCAGTATTTAGGTGCTAAAGGCGGTGCAAAAGCAGGTAAAAAAGCAATTGAAGATGCTGTTAAAAACCTTGATAAAAAATTAAAAAAACCTGAAACATATGCAAAAGCTCATAAAAAAGCTTATAAATCAGGCGTTGAAGCCTTAGATACTAAACTTGAAAAAGGTTTAATCTCACAAGATCAATATTCTAAAAATGTTGGCAAGCTTAAAAATAGACTTAATGCAGGTCTTGAAAAAGCAAAAACATTTGAAATTAGTAAACAAGAATATAAACAAGAAGTTAAAGCTATAAAAGAACTTAAAAAAACTGTTACTTCAGGAAAAACAAAATGGTATTTAAAACCTTTTAGAAAATTAGGAAAAATGTTAAGTGTCGGTTTATATAAAATCCCTGCCAGAACTAAATTGGGTAGGGCAATAGGACTTGCTAAAGGTTTCTTTGGCGGTGCAATGAGATTTGGTGTTCTTATGTTTGCAATAAGTCCGATTGTATCAGAACAGTTTATGAAAGCTTCTCATACGGTATTTGGAAGACCTTCAGTTTCTCAATTGGATAAAACTCCTGAAGAAGAAACACCAGCTGTGCCTCAAGCAGAACAAATGCAAGCATTACAACAGGCTTTGGCTGCAGCTGCTCTGGCTCAACAAGGTGCTACCAGTGGTTCAGGTAATTCTATGATTCAAAATTTCTTGAAAAATAGACAAGCTCAAGTTGCTCAAGTTCAACAACCTCAACAACCTCAGCAACCTCAGCAACCACAACAAGTTCAAAAATCCAGATATATTCCTTCATCAGCTCCGGCTCAGTTGAGTCAACAACAAGGAAATGTCGCAGGAAATAGTAAAGTAGATTTAACGTTAGATAAAAGTGATAAATATGCAGCTTATGCAGAAAATTTACTAAAAAATCTGTAAGTAGAAAAATGGATAACTCGATTGTAACTATAACGAATAATAATATTCAAAATAAATTAATTCAAAATCAGCTTCAAAAGAGGGTGATTTTGAAGTCTGAAATATCTCAAAATCAAGTTAAGCAACTTGATGAAGGTGTTTTGAGTAAAAAGAAACTTATCGCAAAAATTTCTGCTATTACAGGAGGTGGTGTGCTTCTTGTAGGGCTTGGAGTTGCGGCGTTCTTTAAAAGAAAAAGACTTGATAAGGTTTTGGTAGAGGCAAATAGTCGGTTAAATAAAATAAACGCTAAAGAAACAATGTCTTTTGTAGATAAGGCTCAAAAAAGTGTTTATAAAGGATTTTCAAAGGTTATTGAATCGGTTATAAAAGTAACTTCAGGTATATCTTTTGGCAAAGATTTTGTTATAAATACTTCTATTAGGTCAGCCGGGCAAAAAGTTCCTTTGCTTACAAGGTTTGCCGAGTCAACTACAAAGTTTTTTAACAATATTGCTGTGAAAACAGCAAGAGGAAAATATCAAAAAGCTCAAAAACAATTTAGTAAGGTGAAAGTAATCGCTGAAAATTATGCTCAGATGGTAGAGCAAGGGATTATTAAAATTGTTGATCAAGATGGTCATATTAAAAAGGTTGATCTGAAGGATTTTGGTGTGGACCCTAAAAAAGCAGCCGTTCAAATAAGAGAAAGTTATCGTAAAGTTGAGATGGATCTATCTAGGCTGGTTAATGATTATGATGGGAAAAGATTGATAGATGTAAATAAGAACCTCGAAGAAGTAGCATCGAACTTTAAAAACGATTATATAAATACAGGAAAAGATATAGTTTCTGAAAAATCTATATCAGGAACATTAAAGAAAATAGGTGAGGCTATTGCCACAGAAGCCAGTGAAGTGAAAGCCGATAAGCATTTAAGTGTTTTTAAATCCAGATATACAGCAGAATTAATAGATCAAAAAGAACTAATCTCAAGGTCTACTTACGATAATCAAAAACAGATTTTGAACCTATTAAAAAAAGTGGAGTCTTCTATCCATAGTAAAGAGCTTCGAGCCGGATGTGAAATGGATCAGGTTTTGGTAGGTTTGAGAAATAAGCTTCAAAAATATGCGATGGGAGATATTGGTATTGATTTAAACGCTTCAGTCTCAAGAAATAAATTGTTGAAAAATATAGAAAAAAATATCCTTGATATGAATTCCAGGGTCGTTCATAGATCAAATTTTACATTCTGATCATGAATTGTCAAGGTGATCCTTGTCGAATAATTCCATTTGATCCCGATGAACCTCCTCAAAATGATCAATAAACAGCTCTACCTGGCGTTTGAGGGCTTCAACCTGTTTGAGATTGGAAAGTTTCCAGCGATACATTTCTTTGTGAAGACTGCGACTGTAGCCCGCCAAGGCCTCAATCATCTGTGGTTTTGCAGGTTCCCAGAGAAGATGGGCCTCTTCGATAGGAAGTCCCACCCTTTTAAAATGACGCCGACAGTTACGATCCCACCATTTTGGAGGGAATTTCACCGCTTGTTTTAGCCCCCTTCAAAATAAAAGCAGCTCCAGTCCAATTGGGGTGGAGGAATGTGCGAACCTCTAGCCACATCCCGTAAAACAAGCTTTCCTTCCGAGGTATGGTTGTCAAATGCGACCCAGTATGGGAAGGCCTGATCCGGTGGCGTCTGTTGATACAGGGATGGCGTTTTTTCGATTATTGCAAGATAGGCGGCCGCTTGGATAACGGCTTTGTCCCGCGGCAAGCCTTCATTCTTAAAATGCATTGCATTTTCCACCAGGGCCGCTTGTTCATCCGACTTTTCCCGATCGGCAATCCATTGCCAGAAGTCGTCCGGGCGTTTAATGGCGTCGGCGATAATCTTAATATGCTTGTCGTCGGATGTGCCGTCGAGAGCTTCCGTATCCCCCTCATTCAGTGCACTTGCCAGATAACCAAGACCGGCGGCATCGCGGGATTTCGTAGATCGGGTGACTTTGATTAAAGCAGCGACTTTGCTGTGAAATTTCCTGTTAAAAATGAGTTCGCCGCCCAGTGGCCAGCATTCTTCAAAGGTAATGATAGCTGTTCGTGTTCTGTACCAATTTTTTTCCCTGGCGCTTAAACCTTCAAGTAGGGCGCTGGTGGTTAAGACCAGATCGGCATGGCCGCGTCGTACCGCCTTTTGCAGCAGTGAGCGGTATCGTGCCTCGATATCGGATCGGCTCTTAATCATGCAATCGAAAGATGTGCCTTTGGCGCTTTATACTATGTCTTTATAGTCGATATCGCAGTGAAAGCAACAGTTACCGGATATCGCCGCCGGTGAATTCAAAGGATGGGGGTTGATTTCTGCAACGTTAAGATAGACGATGGCCTTGGCTTCATTGGCCTCCTCGAAAACCCGGTATCTCAGGTGTCAGGACAGCGATTTCATTTTTTTCTTCAATTATGACAGTCGTCCATTGTTTGCTCGAATACCAGACCCCAATCCGTTTGCCATTATCATCCAGAATGGCGGAACCATAGGGGGGATAGCCGTATATATTATCCATCTGGGAGACCCAGCTTCTCAGCAGAGGTGTGGTGAGATTGATTTCCTGCCACAATCCCGGGCGCAATTTATAAAGTTTTTGGATTCCGATGATTG
>CALOAD010000010.1:0-16195 GCA_942491415.1 Candidatus Gastranaerophilales bacterium
GATAAAATAGGATGAGTTGTCATAGCTCTTACACTACTAGCTCCATTTTCCATCATTAAATCAGCAGCTTTTGTTAATGTTCCAGCAGTATCTACCATATCATCAACAATAATAATATCTTTTCCTTCAACTTCTCCAATTAAAAACATGCTAGCAATTTCATTTGCCTTTGCTCTATGTTTGTAACATACCACCACTTCAGCATGCATATGTTTTGCATAAGCGTTTGCTCTTTTAGTACCTCCCATATCAGGAGATGCCATGGTTAGGTTAGGAAGGTTTAAACTTTTAACGTAAGGGATAAACACAGTAGATGCAAATAAATGATCAACTGGCACTTCAAAAAATCCTTGAATTTGGTCAGCATGTAAATCCATTGTCATGATACGCGTAACACCTGCAGCTTGCAACATGTTAGCTACCAATTTTGCTCCTATTGGAACTCTTGGTTTGTCTTTTCTATCTTGACGAGCTAAACCAAAATAAGGCATAATGGCTACAATACTTTTAGCTGATGCTCTTTTAGCTGCATCAATCATCATCAATAATTCCATTAAATTGTCTGCCGGGGGAAATGTTGATTGTATAATAAACACATCTGCTCCACGAACAGATTCTTCAAATGATGGTTGAAATTCGCCATCACTAAAGGTGTTTATAATCACATTTCCAAGAGGAATGCCATGATGTTTAGCAATTTTTTCTGCTAAATCTTGTGACGCACGTCCTGCAAATAATTGAACTTTTGACATTGTATTAATTTTACCTTACCAATTAAAGGGCTGCAAATTTATTAATTTATTAGTTGTAAGCCAAATAAATAAACAATATCTCTGTAAAAAATTGAGATAATAGCTTTTGTGTGTCAAAAGTATTCAATATTTTCGCAAACCGTTATTTTAATTATGCCCAGATGGCGGAACTGGTAGACGCGCACGACTCAAACTCGTGTTCCATTGGAGTGTGGGTTCGATTCCCACTCTGGGTACTGAACGGGATAAGTCAAACATATTTAGACTTGTCCCGTTTTTATTTTCATCAAAACATAAAGAAAGACGGTTGATTAGGGAGAAAATGGAATTTACTCTAGTGGTTCGATAAGTGTCTTTTTTGAAGTCAAACAAGATTCCTTCGGGAAACATCATATTTTGAATGGCTCGTTTTGTTTCTAAAGTTCCTGAACTCCATAAATTCGATAGATTAAGAGCATATTGAGTGGCTTTTTCAATCAAATTTTCAAGGTTCGATAAATTTAAACTGCTCTTTTTATTTAATCCCTCATTTAACTCTAATTTCTCTTTTTCTAATCTACTTCTAAACTTATCATATTGCTCTGGAGATATTTCTTCAAAAACAAATCGTTCTTCTAATCGTTCTAATTTTTGACTAATTTCTTTTACTGATTTCTTTTGATGTTCTACTTCTTCTAGTAACTCTTTATTCTGTTCAACAAATACTTGTTTTAACATATCTGTTAATACAGGGATGTATTTATTATCCTGTATTTGGATTTGATACCTACCAAGTAAGCTTTCAAATTTTTCGTGCATGATTTTAGCACTTTTATTTTCTTTAGCCCCAATTCGGTTGTTTTTATAGTAATACAAGCCTTTCTTTTTAACTAAATAGCCTGTATAAGGTGTTTTGCACTCCGCTGATTTAACAAATTGTTTTAAAGGTAGGTTTTCATCATCACGATTGTATTTATAACCTGATGCGTTCTGACTAAGGATTTTATTTATTTTCAAAAAGACTTCTTTAGATACTAAGCCCTCATGTTTTCCCTCAATTATTTCTCCTGCAATATGACCACTTACAACCAATCCGCAATAAAAAGGATTTCTAAAGTAATCACTTAGTTTTTTGGATTTAATATGAAGTCCTTTCTTGGCTAATCGTTCAGCTATTTCGTAATAAGTAACATTTTCTCTTGCTTTCCATAAAAAAGCTTGTCGTAATAATTTGCCGTCTTTATTAATGACAATCTTTTGTTCCTTTCCTTTACCCGGATTAAGGTTTGTATATCCAAACGGAACTGTACCAATCCAGTAACCCTTTCTTAACTTCTCTTGCATCCCTGAAACAGACTTATCCCTGCGAAGCTCGTTATAAAATTGGCTGAACATATAATACAAGTTCTGTTGGAATGAACCCGAAGCAGAATCAACATCAATTTCTTGGGTAGCTGAAAGCGTGATGACACCTTGCTTTTTTAACTGGTCGCTAATGTATGCTCCATTTGCTCCTGTTCTTGAAAATCTATCATAAGAGTAAACAATGATATAAGAAACAGATTTGTTTCTTTTTACGAATGAAAGCATCTTGGTAAATTCTTTTCTTTCATCACTCTTAGCAGATTCGTAAGTACCTCCAAAGTATTCAATAACATCAATACCTTTTTTTTCTGCTAATAGCTTGCAATATTTTTTTTGAGTTTCAAGACTTTGGTTGTTTTCAGCTTGTTCTTTGGTAGAAACTCTTGTGTAAATTACAGCTTTACCTTGTTTGTTGTGTGATTTACGTTTAGTCTTAGCAGCAAATTGATTAAATACGGATAAATCTTTCATGTCATTACTCATTTATAACTTGTTTGTATAAAATGAGGGCTAACCGTTCTAATTGCTCAATAATAAATTCAGCTTTTTCATCATCTACATTTTCAAAGCCCTCATAGGTTCTTAATTTATCGCAATCCATTTTTTTGGATTGTGCTAAATTTTGTTGTTCTAATATGTTTTTGTCTGAAAAAGACATTAGTGGCAAATGATTTTATTCGAGAATTTTTATCGAATTTATCTATCATTTTACCTCAATTTTAGTTTGAGAAAATATTGTCTAAGAAATTTCAATCGACATCTAAAACAAGATATAATTTGTTTCAGGTAAGATAAAAATTGACAATATTTTGTTTGCCTTTTTAAAACAAAAAATTAAAGAACCTAATTTTAAAGTATAGGTAAAAAGAACCCCTACTTAGGTCGCTTCAACGTATAACAAATGTACATTCTAAGGGCGTTTCCTAACACCTAAAACCATATAGGGGTATTTGATTTGATTGTAATACATTTGTTTAATTCATTGAAGCACTTCAAATATACAAAAATATTAGCAAAAAAGAAGCTGAATTTTTTAAGTTCAGCTTCAACCTATCAATATAACTATAAGGGATAGTTATCTGAATTATCATTATTTATCTTTATTCCAATTGATAAGATTTTCAAAATAAAAGTTGTCTTTATTCTCTACTTCTTTAATATAAACATAGCGGATTTTTTTGTTGAGATTGTATGCAAACTCAATAGTGTGTTTCTTATTTGTTATCTTATTAATATAAGTACCATGAATAAAATAGAATCCTGATTTTTCAATTTCATTTATAAGTTCGTTTTTTTTGTTATTTGACATCGTATTTTTTTCTTCTTCATACTTATCAACTATCTGCATTGTAGCTTCATCAGGATTAAATTCTAATTCTTTAAGTTTTATTTCAGTAATAGACAAAGAATCTGACTTATCGTTTAACCATAATTGAGCTACTTTATTAGTCTTTTTAATATCTGATTTATTGATACTTTCTACATTATCATAATCATTATTAACGCTATTTATATCCTGAGAACATCCTAATAAACTCGTTAAACATAGGGTAGCAATTAATAGATTTTTTATCATAATAAACTATTTATTCGACTTCAACAGTATATGTACACTTTAAATTAGGTATTCCCAATTTTTTAAATTTTTCTGCGACAGTTTCAATAAATTCTTTTGGATTATCAGTAAGTTTCTCTTTAACAAGATATACCTTATTATTGTATTTCATTTTAAAAACCCATTTACCACATTTTTTATCTGCTCCCAAGTAATAATTAGAACTGGGAACAGAAACACTAAACCCATAATATGCCAACTTCTTTTTTTTATCAGTAAATAAAAAATGAAAAAAACCAAACCCACATGCAGAACTTAATTCAGGCACGCAATGATATGAGTATATTTCCACTATACTATCATTTAATATTTTTGGCTTAAATTTTCCACTAGGTATGTAATTTAAACTATCATTTTTTATATTAAGGTTTACGGCTTTATATAAGCCATTAACTTTTTCAATAGCTATGTTCTGAGATACTAAAGATTTACTTACAAAACAAAGTAAGAATAGTATTTGAATAGCTATTATTTTATTTAATTTCTGTTGTCCCTGTGTCTTCATCGATTGTTTTATATTTAATTGAACCATCTGGGTTTTGGCTATCACCTCTTCTATATGAAAATTGTTGAATAATCCCATCCCAAAATCCCTGATTTACGCTATAAGCACTCCCATATTCTCCATAAATGCTACCCGGAATATCTCCTTTTATACCTTTTTGTCCAAGTCCTTTGAATATAGATCTATAACTACCATTTTTATTTTGAAACCCTTTTAACCATTTTTGAGGGTCTTTTCCTTTTTGATTTACATTTTTATCAAAACTTTCTCCTGATCCTCCCTCAATTAAGGGTACACCATTAGTTTTTGCTGCGGCAATAGCACCTCTCTTAGAAGCTATTTCATCATTTATGTCATAACCTGTTACAACTGTTTCTCCATCAACTTGTGCAAATCCAATCTGTCCTACCTCAAATTGATGAGCATGAACCAACTCATCTCCTAATATCTCAAGTGTTTGGTCGCCAATATCATCAACTACAATATTAACTTGCCCTGTATTAAAATCGTATGTTGTTGAACCTCCAGGAGAAGCTCCTTGTTGTGCACTAGTTGTAATATTATATACAACATCACTTGCTTGAAGCTTGTCTAATGCTGCTTTTGTGTCATCACTTGCATTGTTATAAATTCTTAAAAAAGCACTTTCAGCTTTTGAACCTTTTGCATAAGTTACAACATTTCCATTAGGGTCAACGTAAGAAATAGGGTTGTTTGCTACAAAAGCGTATGGGCTTATTGACGGGTAAACATGATCCATAGGGTCAATATTCCATGCAAATACAACTAAATCAATAGGATAATTATTGTAAGTAGTTTCTAATTCTGCTAATTCCGTTATTTTCTTTTTTTTGGTATCAAACATGGTTCTATGATATTGCTCTATGGGTTTAGTAAGCATTTGCTCGTCAAACAATCCTCCTGATAAGGTCGCATATAGTTCATTTTTTACGCCTAAATGTTTGGATGGATTCGGAGTGTGATTTGTCATAGGATAAGGAGTATCTTCTTTTCTTAATCGGGAAATCACTAAATCTTTCATTTCTTTTGGCATTTCCCGATAACCTAAATCGAATAAATGTACCATTAACTTTTCATATTCTTGAAAAGTTTTGTTTGATTGTAATTCCTTAACTGATTTATTGGTATTGATTAATCGTTCTTCCAATACTTCTGCTTTCAAAAGCATAGCATTTAGATTTAATTCATCATATTGTAAAGCTAATTCAGCACATTCTAATAAAAAGTCATCATCTTTTACACCAAATTTATATTGATACCCTTTGGCTAAGTAAACAAGGTTTAAAGCTATTGATTGCTTTAAATCCAATTCTCTTAACGATATACCATTTTTTGTCGCTTCATCTGTTGTATAAGTCAATGTTTCCATAGACCCCGTTCCGGGAAAAGATTGAGTAGCTAATTCAACGTTATGGTAGATTCCTTTATGGTCAGCATGACGAATATAAATGTGTCCGGGTGCAGTACAAATAAATGCTTCTGAATTTAATCGTTCTGAAAATATTTTAAACAACGATGCTAAAGCATAACAATTACCACGTTTTGAATAAAGTAAGTTTAATACCTGAGTGTTTTGCCAATTTAAAGTACCTAATGGGTCTTCACTACTATATTCACATGGTAAGTTATAAAACAGTCCTTCTTTCGTTACGTAATATGTAGTATTAGTAATATAAGAAAATATAGCCCAATTAGTTAAAGCATTGTTGTATTCATTTTGCTGTTGTTCAACTGTTTTTAATAATGTTCTTTTAAATTCTTGGGGGTTGTCTTTTTTCTCTTGAGCTATAATTTTTAAAATATTAATAGCATGAAAACTAATTAATTCATCAAACATTTCCTTATCAATGCCATTATTCCAATAAGCATTTTCAACAATAGTAATAGCTTTTTCATAGCTTAATACTTCCTTGCCATTTAACATATCTTTAAACTGTTCTTTAGCAGCATAATAATATTGTTTTGATACCGTAGTTGAATCGGGGATGTCTGCTGCTATTGCAGAAGCAGAAAACAGGAGTTGTCCTGTCAGTAATATTGTAAGTAATTGTTTCATAGCATTAAATTAATTAAAAAGTTGTTATAAATAAATCTCTTTTTTCTTTTCCTGATATTTGTTGTTCTTGTTGCTGTTTGCCTTTAAATTCATGCTGTTGCATTAACTGTTGATAGAGTTCTTCGGGCATATCCTGATACCCTAACTGTTTTATTATTTCTTCATTTTTCAGCAAAGCATTGTATAATTGTTTTGCCATTGGAATTTTATCTATATCCTTTAAATCGGTAATATTATTTTGGTTAAGGGTGTTTTCTAACTGTCGGGCAAGTAAGCTACTATAAACAAAATAAGGATAGATGTTATTTTTCTTCGGAAAGTATTGAATAGCTGTATTTATACAATCATTAATAAATACTCCATCTGCTGCTCCGTATTTGGTCATATAGCCAAAAGCAAGGTCTAACATACAATTGGCAACCACCTGTTGACTGTTCAATGTGTCAAGATATATTCCGTTGGCTTTCGCTTTTGGACTGATAAACATATTGTCCTCATACCATTTATCAGATATTTTCCAGTTGGATGTCGGTTCGTAACTATGTATATTTCCCTTATTGTCGGGGTACTTGACAAAAGAATGTTGCGGAGCGAAGGACAAATAGGTTTTAGCTCCCAAGCCTTCGGCTAAGGAAAGATAAAGAGCAGGTAAACTATTACATTGTCCGCTTCCTGTTGCCAGTGATTTAGTGATAAAGTAATTTCTAAAGTCTTGTTCTCCTTTAAAATCTTCATAATCATAGAAAAAAGGCAAGTGTGTTTTCTTTTTTGAAGAAGAAACATTATCCATAGAGTTAACTGAGATAGTCAATTCCTCACTCATAAATTTTTGAATACCATAATGTAAAGCATCATTATCATTAAGCTTAAATCTGTTTTGGGTCAACCATTCTTTTATAAACTCAACCGATTGTTTAACCAAGTTGTCATATTCATTTTTGGTTAGGTAAGAATTTCCGTATGCGTTTTCAATAGAAAAATAGGCTTCTTTAACAGATATATTATTGCTCGTTAATTGTTGTTTTAGCTGTTTTAATGCTTCTGTATAAGGTTTTGTAACCTGTCTAAATTCGGGTGATTTGTAATAATTATAATTACTTCATCTGTTTTTTTCTTCTCCATAAACTTCATTTAATATCGTATAAACATTTTGCCGTTGCTGTTCCTGATAAGTATAGCTTTGTTGATAATTGGCAACTCTTTCTCTTTCAATTTTAGCCTGTATTTCCGCTTGTGTAGGAGCGAAATGGGCGTTTGGGTTCATTCTTTGTAGTGCTAATTTGTTTCTATCCTGAACGGACATTTTTGTTTGATTATTCATTAGCATAACAGGGTTGGATGGAGCATTGGAAGGGTAGTTTTGCGATGGAGTTGAAGTAGAATATGATTTGCTTGGGTCAGTGGGTTTATATTTTTTAAATGTAGGAGCAATAGGGTTTGTTTGACTCCTTAATCCAGTTGATATAAAAAATAATAATACCATTAATAAATATAATTTCATTTGCAAAAAAATAGACCTCCTCAATTCAAAAGTATTAAATCCATACTTCCAAGCAATAAATGTTTTATGTTCTTTACCAACGGTCATACTTTTTCTACGAACGGTTCTTTTTTTACTTCATTTATCAATTTTTTTATTGTTGTACTATATTTCGACAAACATTTATTCGCACCTAATTCTATCATTTTATGACTATAATCATTTGATTCGTATGTTGAAAATCCAATGATTTTAATATTTGGATATTTACGTGATATTTGTTGAGTAACTACCAATCCGTTAGTTTGAAGAAAGTCCATAATAACTACATCAACCGAATTTTCCTTGATAAATTCAAGAGCTTGGTTTCCTTCAGTACAAGTATAAACAAGGTTTAGTTTTTTATCTTTTACAAATGTTTCTTTTAAATAATCTGAAAGAATTACATTTCTTTCTACGAGCAAAATTTTAATCATAACGGTAAAAAAGTTACCTCTAAAAAGAGGGGTGGAACTTATACTTACTCGAAAGAGAGGTACTGGAATACCCACAAAAACGAAATAAGCAAAGCCCACCCCAATCGGTGAGCGTTTTGCTTATAATTCTCGTTTTTGTTCAAAATTTCCAGTTTTCTCTTTCAAGAATTATAGCTCTACGCTATATAGTATGTTTGTAAATATTATTTTCTCTTATATTTTTGTCTTTAATTTGATACAAATGTATTCTAAATATTTCAATTTAAAAATACGTATAAATACCTACAATAGACGTTTTATTGATGTGGTAAATACCTAATGAAGAGAAAGAGAAAATATGAAAACTACCGAATAACTCAACTCAAATTTGGGTTGATAATTATTGCGGTAGTTCTTGTAGTGGTTGGTATAAAAGAATTATTAACTTATCTAGGTTGGATATAGTTAACTAATCCATTCAGATTTTAAAGCTGCCTCTTTCCCCAGAGCAATCATGTTTTCAACATCCTGTTTTTTAAACTTATCAATCTTAACTGTCAATTCTTTTTCAGGTCGAATAATCTTATAGGTAATTCTTTTCTTTCCAGAGTGAACACCTCTTTTAATTACATCTGAATTTTTAGGAACTTGACAATTAATATCGTGCATCTTTGCAATATCATTGTTTACCGTTTCATTAACAACTATATCCATAATTCGAGATACCAGGTGCATGAGTTTACCACTACAAAAGTTTTTAGAGGTAAGCTGTTCCGACTGACAAAGAATGATAACGATTTCATCTGCTCCTTTGTCTATCACACTTTTTAACGGGGCTACATCACGTAAGCCACCATCATAAAAAGGAATCCCTCCAATTTCCGCAACAGGCATCATTACAGGTATGCTCGTACTGGCAATGATACCATTGATTAATGAGGGGTTAGACTGATTAAAATACTTCAATGTTCCTGTTATCATATCCACAGCTCCAGCCGTAAACTCAACATTACTTTTTCTAAAATTTTCAAGGTTTAAAGTTCGGTGTACCAATTCTTTTAAGGGGTCATTGGAAAGAATACCATCAAACTGATTAAACAACAACTCTTTGGCTAATCTTAAAAATCCTTTCTTTTTCACTAAATCGTTAGGACGATTAATGTTCTTAGTCCAAAAATCAACAAGGGTATTACCGATAGTTTCCCATTCAAAATTATTGTTGCGTTTTCCTGTTTCATTAACCATAAAACTACCGTTCAATGAACCCACAGAAATACCGTGAATAATGTCGGGTTGAAACCCCTCGTTTAAGACTTGTTGAATTGCTCCTGCTTGAAAAGCTCCTTTGATAGAACCTCCGCTTAATACTAATTCTCTTTTTTTCATAATCTTTTAAAATAACTTGCCGTTATCGGCAAATGAATAATGACTTTCTTTGGTTAATATAATGTGGTCGAATAAAGGAATGTCTAACTGACTTCCTGCTTGTTCAATTTTTGCTGTCAATCTAATGTCTGCATCACTTGGCTGTAAATTTCCGCTTGGGTGGTTATGTGCAATAATAATCGCTGATGCCAATGCTTGTAAAGCCACAGAAAAAATCAATTTTAAATCTGCTATCGTTCCGGTAGTTCCACCTTTACTTAATAACTGATAACCTAACACACGATTAGACCTATCCAATAGCAATACAATAAACTCTTCTCTAATCTCTATCTGACTGCTCCATATTTCACGAAAAATATTTACAGCATCTTCCGATGAACTTATTTTAGGTCGGTCTTCATTTTTTTGCTTTCTACTGTAAACAATTCTAATTTTTGGTGGTCGTTTCAATTTTCCTAATCCCGTTTCCTTTTTGGGTTTTTGACTAAAAAGCAAAATGGCCACTAAAATTATTATCAGAATAAGTGCGATGTAAATTTTCTTTTTCATAATTCATTAATGGCTTTGAACCAAGCAGTTTCGGCAATGGATAATCTTTCTTTTTTATCGTTTAAAGCACTTTGGATTTGCTCTAATATTTCAAAAGCTTTTTTGCATTTGTGCTGACTGATTTTCTTTTTACTGGTAGCTCCTAAACTTTCTTGTTTTTTATTCATTCGTGTTATGATGAAAACCAATAGAAATAAAATCACTACTAAAACGATGGTTAGTTTTATCCCTGATTTTTGTTTTGTACTTGATGTTGACATAATGACTTTAATTGAAAAAAGGGCTGCATTGTGCAGCCCTTTTATTAATTGAACAATTGGTTTATTTCCAACCTAAAGCAGCAGCTAAAGAACCGCCTATTGCTCCACCTAAAGAACCGATGACACCGCCACCAACTCCAGTTAATGCTCCAACAGCATCAGCTTTCCAAGGGAATTTGAATTTAGATAGATCTCCCTCAACAAAGTTTTTCCACTTGCTGTTATCACAAGCGATTTGCTCCATCCAGTATTTTACGCTGTATTTCGCAATGCTTACCATAATTAACGGCAACTGTAAATCTTCCTCGCTTAAATCAGAAGCTAAGATTCTGTCCTCAATGTTCATTAAGATTTTTAAAGAACCTTCATAGTCTAAATTCATTTCATCAGACACATTCAAAATTGCTTCAACTAAGCATTTTTGATTTTCTTTGATTGGGCTTCTTTTCACTAATTCACTTACTGGGTGAATTGCCAACATATTTACACAGTTTCCAACAGCAATGTAGTGGTTAATCATTGATTCGTTACTACCGTGATTGTTGTTACACTCATCATAGCGTTGGTGTGAATGTTCATCTTTCAACGATTCCAAAAATTGACTGATTAAATCAACCCCTCTTTCTGGTTTCATTTCATCTTGAGAGTTTAAACGCTCAATTACATAATCTAAGCCTTTGTTGTGGGCTTTTCCTAACACATCGTACGGGTTCAATACCGCAACTCTTTTTTCATTTTTCTCCATAACTTTTTTTTGGATTTAATGGTTTATATATAGATTAATTAATTACTTGTTGTTTTAGGTAATATTTACATATTCCCCTTGTCTATTTCCTGACTGGTAACGCTTTCGGAGTTCTGCTAATGACAGCCCGAAAGTGTACTGGAAATGTGGTTTATCCTTAAAGCTTTTCCAATCTCCACCCCATTTTAAACCGATGGATTTACCAAGCTTGGCAACTTTATCCCAATTCGGATTCTTCCATATTGCTTTACCGTTTTTGATTTCCACTACATCAACCGCCAATCCGAAATTGTGGTAGCTTTGCCCTGCTTTAGCGTTGGTAACTTTCTCGTTGGCTTCATCAATTAGCCCGTCCCCGTCATTGTCCTTACCGTCAAAAGGTCGGTTATACAATTTGGTTTGCTCACTCCAAGACCTGAAAGCCGAAACCACTCTTAGCTTTATTCCCAATTCCTTTTCTGCTCTGATGATGAACTCCTTTACTTTCTCCTTAACTAAAGGGTGCAGGGTGGCTATTCTCCTATCAGAAACCGCATCCCACGTTTTTTCCTTGAGGTAATTGATTGCCTTTTCAGCAACCTGCTTAATGGTCTTTCGTTTTCTGAACGCCACTATACCGATGATGACAATGAGAATTACCACTACTGTATATCCTATTTTATTGGGTTTAAATTTGATTTTCATTTGTTTAAGTAATGATGTCTTCAAAACTTCTTAGCTCGTCCGTATCTAATTCTTTGGCTGCTCTTTCCTGTAAGGTTTCACTATACTTTAAGCGGTAAGCATCTGATACCTCTTTTATGATGTCCTGATTTTTGATTCTGCGAGCCAATCGGTCAAATTCTTCTTCATTCGTTCCATCCCAATCAATCATCCAGTTAGCTCCTGATGGATTAGCTGCATTTCTGAATTGTAAGGCTACTCGGTTCGGGTCTTCGGTAGATTTCTTGTCAAATTTTTTGTTCTTAAAATAAGCCCTGATTTTACCGATACCACCCCTTAACAAAAACAGTCCTATGATAGCTGCCAGTACAAGCTGTACCTTTTTGTTGCTTAGCACTTTTTTCGCTCCTTGTCCTACTTTTGAGGCGACTAATATTGCTGGGTTTCCTACTGCCATTTTGTTATTGATTATTGGTTAATGATTCAATTAATTGTGAGCCTCTCGACTAGCTGAACTTTACAAATGCCTTTTTTGCAATTCGGATGTAATCGCCCAATGAAAGTTCTTCTCCATCTTCAGGAGCAACCTCTTTGATGAACTCCACTATTTCAGGATTCTCAACTATGGTATCTACTGCCTGCATTAAATCCTCATGTTCTAAATTATCTTGTAAGTCCTGAAAGGCTTGCATTTTCTCGGCTACTTCTTCGGGATTGTTTGCCTCGATTTCTAAGTTTACTTTATACGTCTTCATTGTCTTCTATATTTTGGTTTATATCTGTTGTTTCTTCCTCCTGTTCTGCTTCTGCTTGCTCTTGTTCCCGTCTTCTTTCTTCGGCTTCCTCTTCTTGAATTTCTCGCTCGATTTCTGCCTCCAGTTCTTCTTCTGTCATTTCGTCTTCTTCCTCCGTTTCGGGGTCTTCATCAATGCTAAATTTGACCGTTTTTCGTTTCCGTTTTGGCTGTTCTTTTTCGGTTTTTCCTAAACTTGATTTCTTCTTTTCTCCGTCTTTCACAAACTCTTTAATCAATCCGCCCAACGCTTTAGGTACTTGTTTTAAATAGCCTTTTACATCGTCTTGTATCTCTTTTTGCTTTTCTTCCAATTGGTTTTCCTGATTGGCAACAGCTTGTTCTTTTTCCCTCAATCGGTTTTCTCTTTCATTGAGCATCATTTCTTTAAATTGAAGGTTTTGCTCCATAATCTTGTTTTGCATTTCCATCACCATTTTTTCCTCTTTCAGTTCGTGTTCCCTGCGGATGCCCTGCAACTGGATTTCCATTTCTTGCCGAATGGTGTCTATCGGTACAGCTCTTTCCGCTCTTGGTTCTTCTTTCGGTGCTGGTGTATTCAAGCTGATGTTTACATTTCCATTTTTATCCACTTTATGCGGTACTCCATTCACGTTGATTGTTTCTTCTTCGGGTTCAATCCATTCTATCGTTTCGTTGATGCGAATAAAAAAAGGCGGATTGTTTCGGGAAGATTGTTCGTTTGTTCCGTACTTGATTTGCACTTCGGCATCTACATTGTCTTCAATGATTTTATCAAGCACCTCGTCAAAATTTCGGTTCTCTGGATTGTCGTCTGATGAAACAATGGTAATTCCGTTTTCATCTTTGATAGACCAGTATTTGTAACGAGCAGTCTTCTTTTTTTGCCAAATCAGCTTCTATATAGTTCTTCGTTCTTTTCATCTGCTACGCTTCTTTAATTATTTCAGGCATCGCCTGTGCTTGTTTTGAAAATACTACTCGTACATACTGAATAAAAAAATGTCCTGTTAAAGTGGATTTAACACTTACGTTGCTCCAATGAGCCGTTATTTGGTTGCTCTCATAAGTGTTCTCAATGCCTACTGCTTTTTGTCGGGTATTAAGAGCATCGTAAGTTGTTACCGCAGTTCCCGAACTCAATTTTATTGTAAAAGCAGCAACAGGTTTCACATAACAATACATCACGTACACCACCTCGTTAGCCTTTACCTTAATATTGGCAGGGTTGGTAACAACCTCATTCAATAACTGATAATCTGTAATTCCTTTCGCTCGCAGATCATTCGCTATCATTTGGGTTAATATGGTGTCGTTTGTCTTCATTTAATTGGTTTCTATCAATAGGTAAACACTTGCTGTTGTATTGTTTTGTAAGCCTGTAACTACTCCTTTCATTGCTTTGCCGTTCAGTTCTTCGTTTAGCTTAACCGTTCGCTTGTTAGGGCTTACTTGTGAGCCGTGAAAAACACTTTTTTGGTTAAACACTAAGTCCGTTCCTCCATTCAGCGAAAAAGCAATCTCGGTGTTACTGGTTAACATCATCCCCACAATCTTTTTATGTTTGGGTTCTGGGTAAAACAGCAGGGATTGACTTTCTCCCTGTTGAAGCTGCTCGGAAAATATGCGGACTATCTTCTGCATGGTTATTTTCCTTTTTGCTCGTGGTTGCTTAACCTTAAATACACTTTCAGCGTGTAAGGATAATTGGGAGCTGTTCCACCATCTTGAAAATCAATTTCCAAACGATTGCCTTTGGCTTTTTTCTCTTTTAAAGTCAAAAACCTTTCATCTGGAGCAACAAACAAATTGGATTGAAAAAAAGACACCTCAAAGTTTTTTGGAAACAACTCGTTACCGTCAATGGAACTGTACAGTAAAATGCTGTTCAATCCGATGTTGTCCAGTACCGAAATACCTGTTAAGTGTTCAAAATCCTTGTCCAGTTCTTCGCTAATTTTAGCCGTTGCCCCTGCACTTGGAACTTCCTTTTCTATGAGTTGTATTTTTTGATTCATGTCCTCTTGTTTTTAACTGTTGGCTTTTATAACCATTCGTCATTACTACTGCTTGTTTCTTCGCTTTCCTCAGTTCTTTCTGTTGGTAAATTGGGGCTTGGTGTCGGTGGAACTGGCGTTGGTGGTTCTGGTGGTGCTGTGGCTACTCGCCCCTTGCCATACAGAAAAGCTACATAAGCTTTGTTGCCCTCTGGTGTAGTTCTTACCGCTATGGTCAGCTCTCTTTTTTCTGCTTCACTAAGGTTGTTGATGTCCTCAATGACTTGCTCTACTTTGGTTTTTTCTTCTGCCATTTTAATTGCTTGTTAAGCCCCTCCATACCTCCCCAAAGAGGGAGGATTTTAGGACTGATTTGTAACTTTATTAATAACTATATACAGTTGTTCCCTCTAGGAATACTTTTAAATAACCTTGCACTTGTTTAGGCAAGTTCACGTTAAAAGAAACTGGTGTTTGAGGGCTGATAACTTTCGGGTTATCCAAGTTGTATAAGCCAAATGGTTTGTTGGTATTGTACCCGTAAAACCCGTCAAAGAATTTTCTGAAAGGCATTTTTTCAAATACTTTTCGTCCATTTAATTCTAATTCCCATTCTGCATTTAACAAGTCAACAGGGTACTGGTCGATAAATGCTCCATCTATGGCAGTACCATCAAAAAACACTCGAATTGCTGAAAGGGTCAGGTGCTTGTCTTTCCCTAATTTTCCGTTGTCAATATTGGTAATTCCTAATTCTTCAGGAATAGACAATTTGATTAGCTCGGCTCTAGTGCCTTTGATTTCAGCAGTAGCATAATAAGGGGCATCGGATATTTGAGCCTTTTTGTTCGCTAACGCAGAACGAATGTCCTTTGGTAGCATATTTACACGCTCTAAAAAGTGCTTTCTAATTTTAGATGCTCCTATTTCGTGCTTTACTGCATTTTTTAATCCTGTGGCTGGCAGTCCTTTTCCAAGTCCTGCTAAAATGATTTCTTCGTTGGTTAATTCTTCCATTTTGTTCTATTTTTTATATTGATAATTGAATATTTTTTATTTGGGTGTTATTTCGACTAAGCTCAATACAAGTTTGCCTCTCGACCTAGATCATTGTTGCTGCCTTTTTCAGCAAATTAGAATACTTGGTCTTTGGATGCTTCTTTTGCAACTCTTTAGCTTTGGCGTGCATTGCTCTTAATCGGTTCGCATTACTCTGAACAGAAACTCTCGCTTTACTTTTTCCTCTGCTTTTAGTAGCGTGTTTCACTATCGTAGTGCTGCCTTTTAGATTTCCCTTTTTTGCTCTTGGTTTTCGAGGAGTTGCCCTTTTTCGTGGTGTACTTCGCTTAGCTGTTCCTGTTAAGGCTAATTGCTTGCGTTGGTTTCTTTTTCGGGTTCTCGCTCCTTTTAATCCTGCTTCTTTCCTTTTCTTGTGGGCTTTGTATTTCTTAACACCCATTCTTACTGCAACGATGATGATAACCAACAAAACACTAATTGACCCTGCTACGATTAACCCTTTTTTAGACCCGAAAACTTCATCTTTCCAAAAGTCTTTAGTCATCATTCGTTTAAAAATGCCTGGCTTATCT
>CALOAD010000011.1:0-27174 GCA_942491415.1 Candidatus Gastranaerophilales bacterium
GTTGTTTTATAAAAACATCTAATTTGTTGCTTAGTTTGTTTAAACCGTTTCCTACATTACGTCTTCTAATGTTAGTTTCACTAATTGGAGCTTTTGCCGATTGCCACGCATTTGATAAGCGCTGCGGACATTTTGGAGTTGTTAAATTAATCGTATACTCGCCCATGAAATAACCTCCCTATTTTATCTTAAATAAATTATGAGCTAATAAATTCTTGTAAACTGTTGCTGCATTTGATTTACAAAGTTGCAGCATTGTTTGTTTTTTAAGTTTTAAAATCTTGTTACGAAACTTTTTTTCTGACAATAATTTTTCCGTCAGCAAAATAAAAGTTGTAATTTTCTAATTTCGTTTTTACAGAACTTGCCATAAACCTACTACTCCCTTCAAATATTTTCCTAATATAAAATTTTCTTACTACCTTCCTGTTTATATAAAAACAATTTATGTTCAAAAATTGCTAAATTATAGAATTTTGATTAATATGGAGGAAATATTTCTTTACATTTGAAAGGCAACTAAAAAATGACAATTACGTTTCAAGAGATGATACATAGGTTAAATAAATTTTGGTCAGATTATGGGTGTGTGATTCAACAGCCTTATGATATTGAGAAAGGGGCTAGCACGATGAATCCGGCTACGTTCCTACGAGCGATTGGACCTGAACCTTATAGCGTGGCGATGGTAGAGCCTTGCAGGCGTCCTACGGATGGCAGATATGGGGAAAACCCTAACCGACTGCAGCACTATTTTCAGTATCAGGTTATTTTAAAACCTTCGCCGGATGATGCGCAGGATATTTACCTCAAAAGCCTTGAAGCGCTTGGCATAAAGCTTGAGGATCATGACATAAGATTTGTTGAAGATAACTGGGAATCCCCTACCCTTGGCGCGTGGGGTGTTGGCTGGGAATTCTGGCTTGATGGGATGGAAGTTACTCAGTTTACGTACTTTCAACAAGCCGGGGGGCTTGAAGTCAAGCCGGTAGCACTTGAATTAACTTACGGAATCGAGCGGATAGCAATGTATTTACAGGATGTTGACAGCATTTTTGACATTCAGTGGAACAAAGATGTAAAATACGGCGAAATCTACTTACAGAACGAGATTGAGCAGTCAAAATACAACTTCGAAATTTCAACTCCTGATACCCTGTTTAAGCTCTTTGATCTTTATTCTCAAGAAGCAAATACCGCTCTTGAGGCAGAGCTCGTGCTTCCTGCATATGATTATGTATTGAAATGCTCTCATACCTTTAACTTGCTCGATGCAAGAGGAGTTATAAGTAAAGACGAACGTATGAATTTTATACTCAGGATAAGAAGTATGGCTGAAAAAACTGCCAAATTATACTATGCCCAGAGAGAAGCAGCCGGTTTTCCGCTTTTGCGTAAAACTGCTAAAATTTAACAAATTTTTGCTTAAATAATCGCCTAAAAACATACATTTTACACGTATTTACAGACGGTTTTTACACAGGATTTAAATATAATCTCAATGAAATTTCGCATTTTATTGAGATTATTCATATAAAAATTCACTTTAGAAATACACTAAACATACATTTTAAAAATAAAATTTTTTTAAAATTATTACAAAATGTTAACAATTAATCATATTTTTGCACTAGTAAACAAATTGTGTAATAATCAAATACGTTAATAGTCTAACCATTCCTTTCTTGACTGATGCGACCCTGTGTCGCATTTATTTTTTTGTATAAAAATAAATGAATAATAATTTCGAATTCGGTATGCGTAAGCTGGGAGTGAAGTTTTTGGTAAATGAAATCGCATTTCATTTATCGAAAATTAACTCGTTCAGGTATAGTTTTAAATAAAAATTACAAAATCCCCACCCACAGCCACCCTGTAGGATGGCAGGGTGCCTGCGGCACCTGCCTTTGTCAATATATTTTGTAATTTATATTTAATGCGAACATAATTGATTATCAGTTACTTTTTATTTACTACCGAATTTTCAAAAAAAACCAAGTTTTGAAACTGATACTTATAACTATCGCCTTTAGTTTTAACTTGGACAGATCCTGAAACAAGTTCAGGATGACGATTCGAGTTTAAGATAAAAGCTTTGACAAAATTAAATCAACAGCTATAGCAATTATTTTATAAAATTTTAAGATTTTAATTCTTTTAGCTTTTGTAAGGCTTGTCCTGATGTTATTAGTTCTGCTGACAGCTTAACACCTTCTTCGATGGTTTTAACCTTGTTACCTGCCAGCAAGACACCCGCAGAATTAAATTTAAGGATATCCAGTTTAGCTCCTTTTAATTTACCTGCAAATATATCCTCGATAATTTTTGCGTTATCGTCAGGCAATCCGCCTTCTATATCTTCCAGAGACGCTCTTTGTAATCCGTAATCCTCGGGATGTACTTCGTAATTTGAGATTTCTCCGTCATTAAGTTCGTACACAAGAGTTTTTCCGCAAAGGCTTATCTCGTCCATAACCGGATCAACACCGCATACGATTAAAGCTCTTTTACAACCAAGATTTTTAAGAGTACCTGCCATTATAGGCTGCATATCAGGAGTTGAAACGCCTATTACCTGACCTTTAGGTCTTGCAGGGTTAGTAAGAGGTCCTAAAAAATTAAATACTGTTCTTATGCCAAGTTCTTTTCTTATCTGATACACATGATAAGTACTTTTATGAAAATACGGAGCGTGTATAAAAGCTATTGAATGAGTTTTCAAGCTATTTTCAACTTGCTCGGGAGTTTGTAGAAGAGGTATTCCTAGTGCCTCTAAAACAGTACTACTACCGCACTTACTCGAAAAACCCGCATTAGAATGTTTTGCAATTTTTAATCCCGATGCTGCTGCAACTATAGCGGACGCAGTTGAAATATTAAAGGTATCAGCTCCATCACCGCCAGTCCCGCAGGAATCTACGACCATTTCCCCATCAGGAAGTTCGATTTTAACTGCATTTCCCAGCATACCCTTCGCAAAACCTGTAAGCTCTTCTACGGTTTCACCTTTAGTTTTTATTGCTGATAAAAAAGCCGCGATTTGTGCAGGATTTGCGTCACCGGAACTAAGATAATTCACAAGATCAAAAGATTCCTGTTCACTCAAATTCTGATTCTGCATTATTTTATTTAAAGCCTTAATTAACATAACTATTAATTAACTCCTATTATCTAATTCTAATAAAATTAAGTAATGTTCAAATTGTAACTGACAGTTTTAAATAAAAATCACAAAATCCCAAGCGAAGCGAGAGCGTTTAAAACGTAAACCGCGTTTTCGTTTTAAAAAGCTCATTCCCACCCACAGCCACCCTGTAGGATGACAGGATGCCTGCGGCACCCGTATTTGTCTATATATTTTGAAATTTTTATTTAAAGCGAACATAATCAAATATCAGAAATTAACTGCATTTTTCCTTTCAAATAATATTAATTGTGTACCCTATTTGCAATTTTATTTTTTATTAATAAATCTGTAATTTCTCTTACAGCGCCTTTGCCGCCTTCTTTTGTGGAAATAAAATGACAAACCTGTTTAACTTCTTCCACTGCGTCATAAGGACAAAAAGCAAGTCCTACTTGCTCCAGCACACATAAATCAGGTAAATCATCACCAACATATGCGATTTCCGACAAATCAAGATCATATTTTTTAGTTAAATCTTGTATAGCTTGAGTTTTCTTTTTACAACCCTGGTAAACTTCTGCGATACCTAAATCCTGTGCTCTTTTAGTAACTATGTAAGATTCTCTTGCTGTTATTATAGCGGTAGTAAAACCATTTTTAACCATAAGATTAATACCCTGACCGTCTTTTGCGTTAAAAATCTTAATTTCTTCGCCTTTATCTGTATAAATTATTTCCCCATTCGTTAAAACACCATCTACATCAAAAGCAAAAAGCTTTATGCGGGATAATTTATCTTCAAGGTTATTTATTTGCTGATTTTGTATCATTACGCAACTCCTGCTTTTAAAAGGTCATGTATATGTATTATACCTTCAAATTTATCGTCTTCTGACACTACCGTAAGTGCTGTAATAGAATGCATTTCCATTATTTGAAGCGCCTGCGCTGCCAAATCGTCTTTCTTTACAGTTTTTGGATTTCTTGTCATTACTTCCTCGACTGTCAAATTAGAAGTGTTATCGTATTTTTGCACTGTTCTTCTGATATCACCGTCTGTCAAAATACCTTCAAGTCTATTCTGCGTATCCAAAATAACTGCAAGTCCTAAACCTTTTTCTGAAATAAGGTTTATAGCCTCTTTAAAAGAAAGGTTTGAAGCGACAACAGGAAGATTATCGCCTTGTATCATTAAGTCTTCTACCTTCCAAAGAAGTTTTTTACCAAGCGCGCCTGATGGATGAAATTGAAAGAAATCTTCTGCTGAAAAATTACGTTTTTTCAACAGACATACTGCAAGCGCATCTCCCATAGCTAGTGTTACAGTAGTACTTGCCGTCGGTGCAAGATTAAGCGGGCAAGCTTCTTTTTCTACTGAAATATCAAGGGTCACTTCGCTCTTTTGAGCTAGTGTAGAATCAATTTTACCTGTCATCGCAATCATTTCTATTCCCATACGTTTTACAAACGGCAAAAGTTGCAGAAGTTCTGTAGTTTCTCCGCTGTTTGAAATCGCAAGAATTACGTCATCTTTTGTAATAACCCCTGAATCTCCGTGTGTGCTTTCTGCCGGATGGAGGAAGAAAGATGGGGTGCCTGTACTTGACATAGTAGCGGAAATTTTCTTCCCGACAAGACCGGATTTACCCATACCTGTGACTATAACCCTACCCTTGCAGTTATACAAAATATTAATTGCATCCTCAAAAGATTTATCGATTTTTTCAGCAATTCTTTTTATAGAAGAAGCTTCCATCATAAGAACTTATTCTGCTTATTTTAAAATTTCCTGTTCAGATAAGGTATTTACGGCAATATCCACTTTCATCTCCAATTCAGTATTATAACAGGTAACTTGTTAATTCGTGATTTCTGTTTTCACGGATTACAAACCCATCAGGCAATTCATGATTTTCTAAATCTGAAAACCATTTTTACTTAGGTATATATAAATATTATTGGATGATAAAAATTTCTTTTCAACTTATTTAAATATGTTTGTTAAATTATTAAAATTAAAGCGATGCTATCATAAAACAAGTTCAAGGAGATAACTTTATTTTAATTCGTTTTTAAACCAGTCTATGCTTAAATTTGCTACTTCATCAAGAGTACCCGGCTCTTCAAATAAGTGGGTTGCATTTGGTATGATTTTTAATTCGTTTTTTGATTGGATTTTTTTCATTGCATCTTTATTAAGGTTTATAACAATATGATCATTCCCTCCAACTATAAGCAAAACGGGAACTTCAACATTTTGTAAGGCATTTTCTGCAAGATCGGGACGACCTCCGCGTGAAACGACTGTTTTAATTTCATTTTTTAAATGAGATGCTGCACATATAGCAGGTGCAGCACCGGTACTTGCCCCAAAATACCCTATAGGAAAACCTTTTGTACTATCATTTTCCTGAACCCATTTAGTTACAACTTCCAGCCGTTTTGTTTGCAACTCTGTATTAAATCTATTCATATATTCAAGGTCTTCTTCTTTAGTCAACATGTCAAATAACAATGTAGCAAACCCTTTTTCATAAAGTTTTTCAGCAACATGCCTGTTTCTAGGACTTAATCGGCTGCTACCGCTACCATGTGAGAAGATAATAATTCCCTGCGCATTTGGAGGGATTTTAAGATTACCTTTTAAAGTAACGTTATTTATTTTTATATCAACAGCATTTTCCATAGGCTACAGTTTAACAAGGTTATAAAGCTTTTAAATTCCCCAAACGGATTCGTTTTTATATATTTTTAATATGAAATAATTTTTTTCAAATTTATTGTAAAGTTTTGTTACTAATTGCTATAGTTATTTACAGAATTGTCGATATATTAATTAGGCAAATGAATTTCTATCCACTAAAAGAGAATCGTCACTTTCAAAAACATCAGGGAGAACATTAATGGGACTTACATTAAATTTCAGAAATATTCTTGACCTTTATGGGATTCAAGCTGGCAATTATTCTCAAAATGAATTTACATTGGCAGAAAATGCAGATCTTTTTCTTAGCATTTTTGATTTTGATGTTAAAGATGATGAAATTGACAAAGAATCTGAATATAAACTTTTCTTGAAAGCTCTCGGTTTGCCTGAGCATATGGCTGATAATTTATTTGATAAATACGCTGATGGTGGCGATAAATTAAATAAAACTCAAATATTAGCAATGTTAAATGATCTTAATTCAGATGGTAACGACTATCTTACAATAGATGAAGCCCTAAAGTTATATAATGAGTCTGCAGATATAGATTTAGATACTGATACTACAAATTTTGCTCAATATGCTTCATTCTTTTCTGCTGCTAAAAACTTTATGGCCTCTATGGATACCGATAACAGTCAAACAATTGATGAAGCAGAATATTCTGAATATTTAATAAAAAAAGGAATGCAAGGCAGATATGGCATTGATTTCGTAAATTTATTTGATACAGATGATGTCGGGAAAGAAATTGATTTTGAAGAAATAGTTGCTAAATACGTTGCGTGGGATAAAAATAACGACGGCGCTATTGATATGACAAATCCTGATGATTTACTTCAGGAAGGAAAAGAATATCTAGATTTATATCAGAATTCTCAAAAAAGCAAAGCTTCGTCTTATATGCCAAGCAGCTTCAATAACATCTTAAACATTTTTAATGTTGGAGTTAATGGTGACTACAACAAAGACCGTGTTACTGATTTAAATGAAAATGCAAGATCTTTTATTGATGTTGTTGATAGCGGCAATGACGGAACTGTAAGTGAAGAAGAATTTACAGAATTTTTAAATGACCGCGGTCTTTCAGGCACTATTGCAACTAATCTTTTCAACCAGTATGAAAGCAATAGTGATGCTGATACAAATTTAAGTGTTGCTGAACTTGAAGCAGCTTTTGCATCTTTCGATAATGCTAAAAACGGTAATAATACATTGGATTTTGAGGAAGGGCTTGCTTTCTTTAATCAAATTTCAGGTTACAACGTAACTATTGATATGAGTCAATTTGAAAAAGAAAAAGACGCTTTCAAATATTATTCAACTCATTTTAATACAGCTCAAGCTTTAATATTAAATTTTGATAAAGATAAAGACGGCGAAATTGAAATTAATAATGCTGATGGCAAAAATGAAATGGGCGCAGCTCTTGAAGCAATAAGAATTCCTGAATCTTATTCTGCTGACATGATCACTCTTATTGATGGAAATCCAGGCGGTACAATTAGTTTTGATGAATACTTCAAGAAAAATCTTGCCTGGGATACAGATCATGACGGAGTTATTGAACTTTATGACAAAGATAATCCTGAAGCTATAGAATATTATAATTTCTTACCTGAAGTGTATCAGACACCAGTTACTAACATTGAAAAAATGGCTCAACAATTCATACTACAAGTTGATCAATATCAAAATCTTGAAATTGAAGAAGATGAATATAAAGCTTTTATAACACAGGCTTTTGGTTTTTCAGAAGAAATGGCAGCTAAATTTATTGACCAATATTCAGGTGGCGATGATACTGATCGTTCTGTAAGCTTCAATGACTTAGTAAATGCATATAATAGCTTTGATACAGTAACAGTTGATGATGAAGGAAACGAATCAGCCGGACCAGATGGTTCTTTAACATATGAAGAAATGATTAATTTCCAAAATTCACTTACTACTATTGATATTGATACTTCTTTAATTAAAGAAGAACAATATAACGGCTTATACCAAACAGCATTATCAGTTGTTAAATCTATGGATGAAGATTTGAACGGTGAAGTTAGTGTTGATGAATACAGAGCTGTTTTAACAAAAATGTATGAAAATTCAGGAGTAGAAGCTCCTGATCATGCTGCTGAAAATTTCATCAGAATGTTTGATATGGACAAAAACGGAACCGTTAATGTCATAGAAGCTATGAACTAATATGCTGAATATGATGATAATAAAGACGGTTTTGTTTCAGGTGCTGAAAGTACTGATTTATTAGCAAGACTTCAGGATAAAACTCTTTGGGATAACGTTAACAGCTTAATTATGGATGAAGCTGATACAGATAAAAATGCAAAACTTACTCTTGATGAATATAAAAATTATCTTAAAGAAAAAGGATTGCCTGAATACATTGCAGATGATGCATTTACATTATTTGACAGAAAAATAGACGGTATATCAGACGGTAAATTAAGCCGTCTCGAATTAATGGAAGCTTTCTCAAGGTACGACGGTAATGTAGAAAACCTCGCGTCTTATCAAAATCTTACAGGAGAAACATATACACTTTATACAGGCGATGGCGATAATAAACTTGATGCAGATGAAATGCTTAAATTGTATGAAGATTTAGCGAATGAACATGGTTATAGCTACACAGATGGCGAAGGTGTAGAACATAAAATAAATTATAACCCTGATAAGTCAAAACTTAATCAATATGCGCCAATAACAGCTTCTTTAGAAGAATTCATTGCACAAACCGATTTTGACAACAACGGATTAATAAGTGTAGATGAATACAAAACATACTTAGAAGGACAGGGGCTACCTGCATATTTCGCTGATAATGCAGTCGATAACGCTATTGTGAATTTTGACTTAAATAATGATGATAATCTTGATTTCCTTGAATGGGTACAAGTTAATTTAGATTATGATACTAATTCAAACGGTCAGCTTGAAATGGACGAAGTTCTGCAAATGTGTGGAGATCTTTCAGGTATAGCCTTAGCTGTTGATAAAACTAATGTTGATCAATATGAATTGCTTTATGATAAAGCAAACATAATGATTGAAAACTACGACCGCAATGGTGATCGCATTTTAAGCGCAGATGAACTTGAAGAATATATGGAACAATATGATCTTCCTGCTGTACTTGCAACTGATATGGTTACTGCCTACAACTCTCCAACAAGCCCTGACGCCGGACTTGATGCAATAGAACTGCTTAAAGCTTTTTCTGATTATGATGCAAATAACAACGGTCAATTGGAATTTGAAGAAGAATTTGCGCTTTATGACAATATGTCTGCGGTTGATTTAGGTTTAGATGCAGATAATGCTAACCAATATTCAAAAATTAACGATACAGTAAGCGAACTTGTTGAAAATTTCGACATTAATAAAAATAATAAACTTGATGTTGATGAAATAAAAGAATTTTTCAAAGCTGAAGGCATGACAGAAGACGCAGCAAATCAAGCATTAGCAGCATACGATGTTAATGGTCCTGATAGCGCTTTAGACGTTGTTGAGTGGATGAAATTATATTCTGATTTTGATGCGAATGAAGATGGAAATCTTAATAATCAGGAAAAATTAGCTATGTTTGATACACTTGCAACAACAGGATTGAACCCAGATGCAAGTAACGCTGTTCAGCTTTCAAATATTGAACAAACTACAGATGCTTTAATTCAAAAATTTGATATAGATGGCGATAAAAAATTAAGCGTTGCTGAATTTGAAGCAAGTATGAAAGAATTAGGACTTCCTGATTATATAGCAGAAAATATTCTTAATATGAATGATGCTGCTTTTGATAGAAATAATGATCTGGTTATTGATGCTGATGATGCGATTGATTTAAATAATGACAGCATAATTGATGCAAACGACGTTATAGACCAAGATCACGACGGTAATATTGATAAATTAGAATGGATTAAAGCATTAGTTAATTTTGATGCTAATAACGATGGAATTCTCCAGTTCAACGAAAAACTTACAATGAACAGCACTCTTGCAGGAGCAAGATTAGATCCATCTGCTGATGAAATGACTCAGTATAACAACCTTTATAATAACGCTTCATATTTATTTAACCAAAAAGATAAAATTACTGATAAAATTTTAATGCCTGAAGAAATTAAAGGATATTTTACAGATCTTCAACTTCCAGAATATATGGCTCAGGAAGCTATCGATCTTTACGACACCAATAATGACGGCGGGCTTGATATTTATGAATGGATGAAAGCACAAAAAGATTTTGATGTTAATAAAAGTGGTGTATTAGAATTTAACGAACAAATGTCAATGAACGGCATAATTGCTGACCCTAATGTAGCACTTGACCCTGAAACAATGGATGTGACTCAAGTTAGTGGTTTATATAATTATTCCTTAAATTATCTAAATTATCTTGATACTGATAATAATAAACAGATTTCAGAAACTGAATATCAAAATTATCTAAGAAGTGCAGGTCTTTCAGAAAATATTGCAACTGATATTATTACTGATCAGGATTTAAACGGAGATGGCGATCTCGACATAATGGAACTATTAAGTACCAACATGGTACTGGATACTAATAAGAATGGAACCATTGATTTTGATGAAACAATGAATATGTACCAAAATGCAACTGGTATTAATTTTAATACAACTGATGGTAATCTTAACCAACATGCAACTTTCTATAATTATGCTATTAATACAATAAATCAAGTTGGTGGAAGCGATAAAAAATTATCAAGTACTGAATTTAAAAACTGGTTAAAAGACTACTGCGCAATGTCAGAAGATATGGCTGATACTATTGTAAATCATTATGACAACAAAGCAGGTGTCGGTAACGGAGACAATGAGCTCGACGCATTAGAATTTGCAAAAGCTCTTATAGATATAGATACAGCTGGAAATCAAAACAACGCATGGGATGTTGAAGAAATTATGAATTTTATTGATGAAGCATTGCCTACTATAGATTTTGGCGGTGTTGACGATACTAATAAAGATCAATACTGGAGTTTCTACAAATATGCTATTGATACAATAAATCAAGTTGGCGGAAGCGATAAAGAATTATCCGGTACAGAATTTAAAAATTGGTTAAAAGACTATTATGCTATTTCAGATGATATGGCTGATAAAATTGTAAACCATTATGACCACAAAGAAGGCGTTGGTGATGGAAATGGATCACTTAATGCTATGGAACTTGCAAAAGCTCTTATAGATTCAGATACAGCAGGAAAACAAAATAACGCTTGGGATATTGAAGAAATTATGAATTTCTTTGATGAAGCACTGCCAGCTGTTGATTTAGGTGGCGTTGACGACAGCAATAAAGCTCAATACTGGAGTTTTTATAAATATGCTATTGATACAATAAATCAAGTTGGCGGAAGCGATAAAGAATTATCCGGTACAGAATATAAAAATTGGTTAAAAGACTATTATGCTATTTCAGATGATATGGCTGATAAAATAGTCAATCATTATGACCACAAAGAAGGCGTTGGTGATGGAAATGGATCACTTGATGCTATGGAACTTGCAAAAGCTCTTATAGATGTTGATACCGCTGGAAATCAAAATAATACATGGGATGTTGAAGAAATCATGAATTTTATTGATGACGCACTGCCAGATGTAAATTTAGGTGGTGTTAATGATAGCAATAAAGATCAATACTGGAATTTATATTATAAAGCAATTAATGAAATTAATAGCTATGCAGGAAGCGATAAAAAATTAACTTCAGACGAATATTATAATTTATATTTAAAAGGTCAGGGACTACCTGAATATATGGCAAAAGGATTAATAGAAGAATTAGACAAAGATGGCAATAATTATATTGATGCGTTTGAACTTACAAAAAAATATATTGAATTAGATACCAATAAAACTGGAGCATTGGAATTTGATGAATTAATGAAATATTATGAAACAATAGCTGAAAAAGGCGCTGCAATTGAAGGAGTTCCTGATTCTGAAAACTTATTTAATTTCAATCCAAATATAACAAATAGAACTCAGTTAGCTAATCTTCATTATGGATATACAAATTTAGTAAAATCTGCTGATATAAATGCTGACAGCTTAATGCAAGCTGATGAGTATGAGTGGACTCTTGCTTCTGCAGGATTTGCTGATGCAGCTACTATGGCTAATAATGCGGTATCTATATATGACTTGAATCAAGATGGAGCAATTGATTCCTTAGAATGGATGGATGCTGTATTAAAATTTGATTCTAACAGAAACGGCTGGTTAGACGGTCAAGAAATAACTAATTTTTATGAAAGTATCGAATAAATTTACTTAAAAAAATTTAAACTGAAGGTGTAGAAAAATATTTTTCTACACCTTCTTTATTTATTTTTGTTATACTTTTTTAAAGTTTACAAATAAATTATGTAAGATTAGGAGTGAGGAAATGGCGGAATTGACCAAAATGAAATACGAAGTTAAAGATTTAAACCTTGCTGAACAAGGTAAAAATCAAATTGAATGGGCAAACAGAGACATGCCTGTTCTTGAACAAATTAGAGACAGATTTGAAAAAGAAAAACCTTTAAATGGCATAAGAATTGCTGCTTGTTGCCATGTAACTAAAGAAACTGCAAATTTAGCAAGAACACTTAAAGCTGGTGGAGCAGACGCTATTTTAATCGCTTCAAATCCACTTTCTACGCAAGATGATGTTGCGGCTTCACTTGTTAAAGACTACGGAATCCCTGTTTTTGCTTTTAAAGGCGAAGATACTGAAACTTATTTAAAACACGTAAACATTGCTTTAGATCATAAACCTCAAATTATACTTGACGATGGTTCTGATGTTGTGGCAACTATTACAAAAGAAAGACCAGAGCAGGTAAGCGATATTATAGGAAGTACGGAAGAAACTACGACTGGTATTGTAAGACTTAAGGCGATGGAAAATGATGGAGCTCTTAAGTTTCCGGCAATAGCAGTTAACGATTCTCAAACAAAACATTTATTTGATAATAGATATGGTACTGGTCAAAGTACACTTGACGGTATTGTTAGAGCTACTAACATGCTTATCGCTGGTAAAACTGTTGTTGTTGTTGGTTATGGTTGGTGCGGAAAAGGCGCTGCTATGAGAGCAAGAGGACTTGGAGCTAACGTTATCGTAACTGAAGTTGATAACGTTAAAGCTATTGAAGCTGTATTAGAAGGTTTCAGAGTAATGCCGATGGCTGAAGCTTGTAAAATTGGTGATTTATTCATTACTGTTACCGGTAATAGAAGTGTTATTGATACTCACCATTTTGTAAATATGAAAGATCACGCTATAGTTTGTAATTCAGGTCACTTCGATCTTGAAATTAATATGGCGGGTCTTAATGAAATGACTAAAGAAAAGAAAAAAATTAGACCTTTCCTTGATCGTCATCTTATGGAAAATGGCAAATCAGTATTGGTTCTTGGAGAAGGAAGACTTGTAAACCTTGCAGCTGCTGAAGGACATCCGGCTAGTGTTATGGATATGAGTTTTGCAAACCAGGCTTTAGCTGTTGAAACTCTTGTGAAAAAACAAGGTGAGCTTGAAAATAAAGTTCATATTCTTCCAGCGGAAGTTGATCAAGAAATTGCTAAGCTTAAACTTCAATCAATAGGCGTTGAAATCGACGAATTAACTCCTGGAATGGTTGAATACATGAACAGCTGGACTATAGGAACATAATCGATAATTTAACTTTAAAAAAGCGGTACTAACATATAAGTACCGCTTTTTTGTAATATTAAAATTAAATCAAATAATTTATAAAATTAAGTTTTGTAAATTGTTTGGTTATTTTATGTCAACTTTTTTTACAAACGTTATATGAATAGAATAAATAATTTTAAGAATTTTGTTCGAAAAAATATAGGTAGAATGAAAGTGATAGTCGGACAAAATGATTTACATTACATCACTTTCATATTTATAAAAGAGGTAATTTTATGCAAATCAACAATTCTAACAATCAACCATCCTTTGGAGCAATTAAATTAAATGTTAAGGCTTCGGTGAATGAAATTAAAGAAGCGACTCCTGAGGTGAAAAAGTGCTTAGGCGAAATTTTTGAAGCAGCAACAAAAAAATTAGGTAAAAGTACTCATAATGGAACTTTAGACATAACTGATGTTAAACATTATGGTAAACAAGCACTACCTGATTTTGAAACAGGTAAAATTGTTTTAGAAGAAAGTGTCTTTGGACTAACTGGTTCTATTGCAAAACAAGGTAAAAAAGCTAAACAATGGAAGGTTGAACTTCCTGTGCCTTTAGAACAACATCAAACTAATAAAACTGTAGAAGAGTACTCATCAGGACTCACAAGCTTTGTTGAAATGCCTTTTAAACCACTTCATCAACGAGTAATCCGTGGAATATGGAATAGTGAATTAATTCAATATCCTATAAGAGTTGCTGGTGGAATTTACGGCGGATTAAAATCATTATCAAGGTAATTATACCAGTTCTAAAATTCAATTTGGATTTTCAAAAAGCTTAAAGAACTGGTATCGTGAGTTAGGAGCGTTATTTCAGCTGGAATCGAATTTAGCTTTCATCTGAAATATAATCTCGTTTAAGTATAAAAATATTAAAATTATTTGCAAAAAACAAAGTTGAAAAATTTAGTAGCACTTTTGTTTTTATCGTATAGTTTTAATATAAGTTATTAAATAAAAAAGACGGCACTGACGTATTAGTACCGCTTATTATTTATAATATATTATTTATAGGACTTAAAGAGAAATGCCGGTTTATCTTTATTGGGGTGAGGAAGAATTTAATATTGAGCGGGATGTGAAGGGGCTTCGGAAGAAGGTTTTGACGCCGGGGTTTGAGGTGCTTAGTCATAAGATTCTTAATGAGCCGGATATAAAAACTCTTATTGAATCTATTCAAGCAATACCGATGATTCCAGGGGATATGCTTGTGGAAGTTCGTTCACCTACGCTTTTCTTCAGAGGTAAGCGAAAAATATCTACAACAGACCCGCTTATGAAAAAATTAATTGATAGTATAGAAAAATTGAATTCTAAGGTACATCTTCTTTTTGTTAGTCCTGTTGAAAGAGAAACAGGTAAAAAAATTGATGGTGTAATGAAATTAACGAAAACTATTCAAAAAGTTGGGAAAATTGTTGAGTTTCCGGCGTTTAAGTTTTATCAGGAAGATCAGATTATTAATTGGATTACAAAACAAGCATCCGCTAAATCTTTAAAAATTAGTCGTGATGCAGCAGCATCGCTATTGCAGAACATAGGCTCTGACCTGCGAAAGCTTGATGTGGAACTGGAAAAAGCCAGTATTACCGTTCATCCCCGTAAATCAATCGGGATTGATGATGTAAAAGAAGTTTTTTCCGCAAATGAAAATGTGTTTTTATTCGCAGAATACTGGCTTAATCAAGAGAAAACACAGGCTTTATGTGAATTAAACAAACTTTTTGAAAAAAACAATCCTCTGAAAATTGCAGCTACTTTGCAAACAGTAACTAGAAGATGGCTTAAAATTAAACTTGAAGCGCAAAGCAAGAATGCTTTTGAAATAGCTAAAGCAGTTAATATGCCAAAGTTTATGGTTGAAAAAGAAATGCAGAAACTTAGGAATATTCCTGAAGAAAGGCTTTTCGCACTAAGAGAAAATTTAAAAAACACTGAATACAAAATTAAATCCGGTCAGGTTTCTGCAGAAACAGCAATGGAGGCGCTTGTATTATCATGAATATGTTTAATCCAATTATAAAATCACGGCAGCCGTTTGCTTCTGAGTTTCTTGAATCTGCGCTAACTCCTGGTAGAGAAAAGCTTGCTAATTCTTATTTGTTAACTGGCAGTAATATGCTTGATATGTATTTTCTTGCAGTGGAAACAGCAAGGATTTTAAATTGTGAGAGTAAAACAGCAAATTGTAATTGTACAAGCTGCCAGTGGGTAAAGCAAAATAGACATCCGGCAATGACTACAATATCCCCCATAGATTATATTCACGCAAATAATGACGGAAAACCTAAAACCGTTGTAACAATAAATCAGGCAAGGCATCTAAAACAGTCTTTAAACGTGTCATCCCGCTATCATCGAGTAATTGTTTTTACCGGTGCTGCTGAAGGTAAAGAATATGATGCGCAATCTGAAATACAATGGGAAGGGTTTAGGGAATTTATTTCTCCACCTGTATTAGAAGGAAGTGATTCTAAGAGAAATAGTTGGATTCCGTTACCGCTTACTTACAAAACTTTTCATTCAGAACCTGCCAATGCGCTTCTGAAAATCCTTGAAGAACCGCCACCAAACGTGACTTTTTTCTTCTTAACTAGAGATAGGGAAGATATGATTGATACGATTGTATCTAGGTCGCAAATTATTCCGTTGAAATACAATGCTCAAAAGTCCCAAACTTCAGAGGTTCTTGGTGGCTTTTTTAGAGTTTTTCCTCCTAAAACAAAATCAGAAGCGGTTTCATTCTCTGAGCGATTAATGGAAATCGCAAAAGAAAATTCTATGTCTATAGAAAATTTACTTGATTTGATTCAGGAACATCTAATATTGCAGGTTAAGCAAAATTGCTCGGATATTGATTTTTGCCATAATAATATTAGACGTTTAAAAAGTTTACAGAAAGCTAAAATTGAATTAAAAAGCTATGTAAATCCACAGGCTGTAATGGATTCTCTATTAATTGACGTTGTATAACACGAATAAGGTAAATTTATATGCAAACAGTAAAAGTTGAAATATCTCAAACTCCTTCCAGCAATTACCCGATTTTTATCGGAAGTAATATTCTAGAAAATACTGGAAAATATGTTAAAACTTGCACAAAAGCAAGAAAACTTCTTGTTGTTTCAAACAATACTGTTTATCCTCTTTATGGGGAAAAAGTTAAAAATGCCTTATTACAAGAGGATTTCAAGGTGGATTTTCTGCTTTTAGAAGATGGCGAAAAGTATAAAAATATTGATTCTCTTGAAAAAATTTGGACAAAAGCTATTGAGTTTAAACTTGAGAGAAAAGATGCCATAGTGGCTCTTGGCGGTGGAGTTGTCGGGGATGTTACAGGATTTGCAGCAGCAACTTACCTGAGAGGAATCGATTTTATCCAAATTCCAACTACTCTTCTTGCGCAAGTTGATTCTTCTGTTGGCGGAAAAGTCGCTATTAATCATAAATTAGGTAAAAATTTAATAGGTAATTTCTATCAACCTAAAGCTGTAATAACTGACATAAAAGCATTAAAGACGCTTTCTATCTCAGAGCTTAAAGTTGGATTAGCTGAAGTTTTAAAGTACGGATTTATTGAGAAATCATGTGGTTTAAGCGGTTTTGAAACATCTCTTATAGATTATCTAAAAGATAACAAAGAAAAAATTATGGCTCAGGATTCTTTTATTATGGAAGAATTAGTTAAATATTGTTGTGAATTAAAAGCTTCTGTTGTAAACAAAGATGAAAAAGAAGCTGGATTGCGGGCTATTCTGAATTTTGGGCATACTATCGGGCATGCAATTGAAAAATGCTATAACTATACCGGCATCAATCATGGTGAAGCTGTTGCTATAGGCGCAAGGGGTGCTTTATTTATTGCTAAAAATAAAAATTTTATCAGTAATGAATACTTCCAAAAATGTTTTGATTTACTTACTCATTATGAGATGAACTATACAATCAATGAAAACATAAGCCCTAATTTATTATACGATATGCAAGTTGATAAAAAAGTAAAAGATGGCAAAATAAGGTTTGTGCTTCCTACAGGAATTTCAGAAGTAGAAGTTTTTGATGACATTTCTGACGAACAGGAAGTTATTACTACAATTAAGACTCTTTATTAAGTTTTATTTTATATAATAAAAAAAGACATCTTTATGATTATTTACAAAAAGATGTCTTTTAAAATTATAATAATTTTTTATTAAATTATTTTTATGCTTTTACAAGCATTGCGCCTTTCACAAGTTGTGCAAAGCTTTCTGCTTTAAGGCTTGCTCCGCCTACAAGTGCGCCGTCAATATCTGATTGGCTCATTTGCTCTTCGATTGTTTCAGGTTTCACGCTTCCGCCATAAAGGATTCTGATTTTATCAGCTGCTTCTTGGCTGGAAACTTCTGCGACAACAGCTCTTAGATGTTTGATTACTCTATTTGCTTCTGCTGATTCACAAGTTTTGCCTGTTCCGATAGCCCAGATAGGTTCATAAGCAATAACTGAATTTGAAATTTGCTCTTCTGTTAATCCTTCTAAGTCAGCTACAATCTGATTTTTTACGACATCATCAGTTTCTCCAGCTTCTCTTTGCTCAAGAGTTTCGCCACAACAGATAATCGGAACTAAGCCATGTGAAAGATATTGCTTTTGCTTTTTTGTTAATCATTTCATCAGTTTCGCCAAAGTACTGTCTTCTTTCGCTGTGACCGATAATTACGTATTTTGCTCCAATATCTTTAAGCATAGGAACTGAAACTTCCCCCGTGAAAGCTCCTGAATCTTTATGGTAACAGTTTTGCGCGCCAAGAAAAATTCCCTTACCGTTTTCTAAAATATCAGCAACTGATTTTAGTGCTGTAAATACAGGGCCTACAATTACTACAGGCATTTGCTTTTTATCAAGATCTAATGTCTTTACTTTAATATCCTCTACAAGGCTAACAGCTTCTTCAATATTGTTGTTTAACTTCCAGTTTCCTGCGATTATCGGTTTTCTCATTTTATTTCTCCTTTTGATTTAAAACGCAATTTTAGAATAGCAATAACAATGTTTATTGTAAATAATTCCTTATGTTAAAAGAGTTTAATTATACTAAAGAAATGCCTAAATTTTTTAAAAATTTACAGGACGCTTCTTCTGGATTCTGAGAATTAATTATTGCCCGTACTACTGCTATTTTTGATGCGCCTACGTTAATAACTTCATCTACATTATCAGTATCAATTCCACCAATAGCAAACCACGGTATATCAATATTTTTATTCGCCCATTCTACATATTCTAAGCCTACAGAACTTCTTCCTGGCTTTGTCGGTGTTGTGTAAACTGGACCTACTCCTATATAATCAGCACCTGACTTTACAGCCTCTAATGCCTGTTCAGGGCAATGTGTAGATAATCCGACAATTGCTTCATTACCAAGAATTTTCCTTGCTGAATTTATATCTATATCATCTTGTCCGATATGAACACCATCTGCTCCAACAGCTAAAGCGATATCCACCCTGTCATTTATTATAAAAATAGCGTCATAAACAGCACATATATCTCTTACCTGTCTTGCAAGTTCAGTAAATTCTTTTGCTGTGGCGTTTTTTTCCCGTAATTGTACAATCTGAACCCCGCCTTTAAGTGACGCAGCTACTGCATCCAAAAATTCGTTATTATTATTAAACTTAGATCTATCCGTTACTAAATATAGTTTTCTATCTTCCAATCTGCTTTTCTTAAATTTACGTGTTAATTCCTCAAACATTTTTTTCTCCAGCGTATATGACTCATATCTTGATTTTTCCAGTACATTTATATCGATATTTACAGCCTGCGAGTATTCTGCAAGAGTTCTTAATGCTTGCTGTAACCGTTTGAAATTTGCTTTGTAGATTTCTAAAATACTAATTTTACTGGAAGGATTAAAAACCTCTCTGCCTACGTCTTCTTCTGTATTTCGGTTTTCTAAAAGTTTATCATATTCTGAAATGTAAATACTTGAAAGCTTATGCCGTATTAGTTTCAGCTCGGAACTCAGCTTTTTATTGTCCAGAATAAATCTAGCTATCTCTTCAAGTACACGAAGAGCTTCTGTGGAACGGTTTAAATTTACATCAATAATTCGTTTCATAGTTCCTAAAAATCTTAAAATAACACTTAATAGGGATTTTATCGTTAAAACGGTTTAGTTACCAGCGATAAGATTGCCTGTAAAATTTAGCTGTATTGACCCTGTGTAAGTCTTGAATATAGCCTTAAAATGCTTTCAGAATCATTGTTATAAAATCTCGGGAGATGCTGAAAAAAAACAGCATGACCAATATCAGGGGGGATATAAGGTCGTTTGAAAAAGAAACCTAGAGATATTTATAAAACTATGGAACTTGTTGAATTAATAGAAAAATCTCAGCAGGACGACAGGCTTGCTCTTGAGGAACTTATAAGAAGAAATGAGAAAATTGTTTATAGTACTCTTTACCATCTAGACCCTAACAGAACGGACATTCCGGATATTGCGCAAGAAGTTCTTTTCCGTATGGCACGAGCTATTAAAAAATTAAAAAAACCGGCTACTTTTAAATTTTGGCTAAACCAAATTATTACCAACCTTTTTTATGATGAACTTAGAAGAAAAACAAGACGATTAAACACTATCTCAATAGACGCTCCATTCCTAAACATGGACTCTGGAGAAGGGCAACCGGCAATAAATATTGCGGATACAGAAAAAATGCCCGAAGAAAAAACCCTTGGAAGTGAGCTTGATAATAAAATAAAACAGGCAATTGAAAATTTACCGGAACAGTTTAGACTTGTTATCGTCTTAAGAGAACTACAGGGTTTAAGTTATGAAGAAATAATGGAAATAACCAAGACCAGTATGGGAACAGTAAAATCAAGACTTGCAAGGGCAAGAGCCAGGCTACAGGAAGAAATTAAACCTTATTTAAATCACGAAAGAGGCAAAAATGAATGAATTTTTAATCTGTGATGAAATTAAGAAGCTACTTTCACCGTATTTTGATGCGGAATTGTCAGATGAAGACAGAAAACTTGTAGACAAACATCTTGAAAATTGCCCTGATTGCAGGCAAGAGCTAGAAAACATAAAAGAAGTGTCATCACTTCTTAAAAAATCTTCTGTCTATAACGATTCTATAAAAATGATTCCTGAAGAAATGCAGAGGTGCTTGAAAGTAAAATCAAATCTTTCAGCTTTCATTGATGGAGAACTGGACAAAAATGACACCATCGAACTTCTAGAACATATTATAAACTGTAGTTTTTGCAGAAACCAATACGAAAAAATTAAGCAAACACGTGATTTTACTAAAAATTATCTTGAAAAATCACTTAACAAAGATATTTGTCTACCAAATAACAGAACTCCCATAGTTATTATTGAAAAAATCAAACAACTTAGAAAAACTAAAAAAATTCTATCTTCTACAGCCGCACTGGTTTTTGTAGCTATGTTAAGTTGGTTTTCAGCTTTACAGTTTAACTCCACTGCTCCTAATGAAATTAATATTGATAAAACTAAATTTATACGAACTGATAAACCAATGTATGTAAAATCAGAAGATTTTATTTTGACAGAATTGGATGTATATCCGCCGGAGGAGATAGTTTCTTTAATATATGGTGATTAAACTTAATAAATTTTTCATACTAATTATTTTAACCGCAATGTTATTATGCCCCAATATTTGTAGTGCTTATTCTTCACGAAGTATTCAATGGGAACTTTTAAATCTAACAGCATTGCAAAAAAACAAGATAAAAACTTTAGATTTAAACTGGCAAAAAACAAGCACTAACCTAAATATACAAATAATCAATGACAAAAATAAGCTAAGATATTTAATTACTAACCCATATGCTTCTGATAACGAAATTAGAGGTTTACAAAATAAACTACTTGCAAATCAAAAAATGCTTAGATGTGAAGCAATGAATAATTTTTTACAAAAAAGAAACGTTCTCAGTGTTTCACAAAGAAAAAGACTTCATATATTATTTTCAAATTAACTCAATAGATGACAAACCGATAATTAATATATTATAATAGCTCCATTGTGAGTTTGTGATTCTGTTTTCAGGAATTGGGACTTTCCTCAAATATTTTACGTTCTTCTAAATCTGAAAACCATTTTGGTTTGGGTATACAATAAGATTAATCATGCGGGAGAAAAACAATTGTCTGAAACTGTAAATAATATCAACGAGGCGGATATAAAACAGGCTTCTGAGAAATTTAAAGATATACTCTACGAAATTCGAAAAATAATCGTCGGTCAGCATAATATGGTTGAAAAAACTCTTATTGCGATACTTGCAGGCGGGCATGTGCTTTTAGAAGGAGCACCGGGGCTTGCTAAAACTCTTACTTTAAAAACAATTTCTAAGGTAATAGATGCAGAGTTTAGAAGAATACAGTTTACTCCGGATTTATTACCGGCTGATTTAACCGGCACAAGAATTTTTAATCAAAATCAGGGTAATTTTTCTACAGCATTTGGTCCGATTTTTGCGAATTTAGTACTTGCTGACGAAATTAACAGAGCGCCTGCGAAAGTTCAAAGTGCATTACTTGAAGCAATGCAGGAAAAACAGGTTACTATCGGAAATGAAAGTTTTCAGCTCAAGGAGCCTTTTCTTGTACTTGCTACACAAAATCCTATCGAAACAGAAGGTACTTATAACTTACCTGAAGCACAGTTAGATAGGTTTATGTTCAAAGTGTTAGTAGATTATCCTGATGAAAAAGAAGAAGCTGCTGTTGTAGAAAGAATGCTTGGGGGCAAACTTCCTGAGATTAGAGCACTGCTCGATTGTGAAGCTATTTTGAACTACAGAAATTTTGTAGATAATATTTATGTTGATCCGAAATTAGTACATTATATTGTGGAAATTGTATCTTTAACAAGAAATCCTGCTAAAAATCCTGCTTTAGACGGTTTAAAATCATATATTCAATACGGATCAAGTCCCAGAGGTTCACTAGCAATTACGCAAGCATCAAAAGCTTTTGCGTTTATGAGCGGAAGATCTTATATAACAACAGAAGATATTAAATCCGTTGCTAAAGAATGCCTGCGCCATAGAATTATTTTAAGCTATGAAGGACTTGCACAAGGAATAACGCAGGATTCTATAATAGAAAAAATCATAAAAGAAATTGAAGTTCCCTATCCGGAAACTTCAAAAAACTGATTATATATAAAAATTAATATTGTCTATTACCAAACATTGAAGCAAACATCGTCATAATAATATTCATATAGGGCTTTGATAAAACGATTCTCCTTCTTAAGAAAATAGTTATTACAATAAAATTTACTTAAATTTTAAGTAAATTTTGTTATAATATTTTACAGAAAGAGTGGATTAAAAAATGAGTGTTAGTTCTTCGATAAATAAAGAAAAACAAACCCCTTTTCATGACGATAAATTAGGGGTGGAAACTTTTTGCGCATAGATTTAAAAATTTATTACTTTCTAATGCACTAATTCATAGAACTAATGAATCCTATCATTCAGAAGTTTATTCAATAAATGCATCTTGGGGTAATGGAAAAACTTATTTCATTAAAAACTTGAAACGATTGGTAGAACAGGAAGATGAAGCTCTTTGTTTTTACATAAATGCTTGGGAGTCTGAATATTTCAATAATCCTTTTTTGACGATATTGTATGAATTAATTAATAGTTTTGAAGAAACTTCTGAAAAAATTACAAAATTAAAAGATGCTGGAGTAGAAATTCAAAAAACTTTTTCTTTTCAAGCAAGTGCAGTAATAGTTTCAGCAGGTGGTGGTTATCAAGAAAAGACTATTGATATATTTAAAGATTATACATATCAAAAAAATAAATTAAAATTTTTTATTACTGAATTAGAAAAACTTCAAAAAAAAATTGATAAACCAATAATTTTTTTTATTGATGAATTAGATAGATGTAATCCTGAATATGCAATAAAAACCCTTGAAATTCTTAAGCATTTCTTTAATGTAGAAGGAATAAAATTTGTACTCTCAATAGATAGAGAACAAATTAAAAATGTATTAAAAATAAAATACGGTATAGAAAAAGAAGAAAACATAAACGGTTTTTTGCGAAAAATTATTGATGTAGATTTTTACCTACCTGAACCCTCTCATGAAAAATATTCAAAATTTTTATATGAAGAAGTTTATAAAATAAAAGATTTTATGGAAGATATTGAACAAAAAGGACAAGGTTTTTGTTTTGTAGAATGGAAGTCACAACCTAAAATGAATAATTTCTATACAACAGGAAATAAAGATAGTATTCATGAATTTATTGATTGTCTTTGTAAAGATTTAAATATATCTCTTAGAGAGTTAGAAAAAATTTATTTTAATTTAAATGTTATTTTAAAAACTTCAAGATTAGGAACATTTTTTTTAATACTAGATATAGTGATATTTTTTATTTTCATAAAATACAGTAATAAAACAAATTATGAAAATTTAAAAACTAATGAATATCATTTAAATGATCCTAAATTAATAAATACTAATTTAAAATTCAAGGACAATAATAATGCTATTGCTGAATTATTAACTTGTTTTTTAAAAAAACAATATAACCATAACACTTTAAATAAGAACAATTATTTATTTCGCTTTCTTAACGTAAAATATTCCATAAGTGGAATCCCTCCATTTATGGAATATTTTAAAATGATTGATCTTACTGAAGAAATTATAAATACTGAAACTACTACTAGGTAAAAAATTGCAGAAAATGGCATTAAAAGCTTTTCATAACTCTACTATGTCTATTTGTAAAATAGACATAGTGTTAAAATTTAATTTATATGTTGAAAAAACTTTTGTTTCGGTTATATTGAAGATTCAAATAGCTTAATTAATCAAAGAGAGAAGATCATGAGTACAGTAATTGTAAAAAAAACTAACTACCTTGATAAAAGAAGAGCTCAAGTAGCTGAAATAATCAAAAAACATTCACAAAAACTTTTTGGCTATTCACATGCTTCTATCAAAGAAATCAGAAGTGAAGCTATAAGAAACAGTTTAGAAGCTGCTTTTAACGCTTAAATCTATTTTTAATTATTTAAAATCTAAGACCTGTGCATAATAAAAAAACAAATATGCACAGGTCTTGATATAATAAATTTAAGTACAATTATAAGCAAAATTTAGAATGCCTAGAAAAAGCTAAAAGTTGAAGATTCGTTTTTACTTGCGGAAAAAATTCTGCAAAAGGTTAAGCTGAAAACGGTTAGCAAGCTGGAAAATCATTTTCACGGAAATTATCGATCTATTTTCAGGGACACGGGCTGGATTTCAAGGAAATTCGAGAATATTGCACCAACGATGACATTAGAACTATTGACTGGAACGTTACTGCCAGGACGGGAAACCCGCATGTACGGGTATATGAAGAAGAACGGAATAATACGGTATGGCTTGTCCTTGATGTAAGCCCATCCATGGATTTTGGATCATTTTTTAATACTAAAAAAGATATTTTAGTTAAATTTACCGCAATTATAAGCTATTTATCCAATAAAAAAGGAGATAAAACAGGGGCAATTCTATTAAATGAAGGCATAGAAGAAATTATTCCGCCAGACAAAGGAATTAAGCAAGTTTACAGGATTACAAAAAGACTTTTAGATTATAAATCACGAGAAAAAACAGTAACTTCAACGAATTTATCAAGTTTAAGTCATATTATTGGCAGAAAAAAATCTGTGTTTTTTATGTCTGATTTTATTTTTCCTGACTTGAGTTGGAAAAAACACTTTGGTGAACTTGCGGTTAAAAATAAGCTTACAGCTGTTCATATAGCTGATCCTGTTGAAGAAAAATTACCTGATGTTGGCTATATAAATCTACACGATCCGGAAACAGGTAAGCAGATTGCTTTTGATACGTCTAACAAGAAAATTGTCAGTAAATATCAGGAATTTCTTAATGAGGAAAATGCGAAAATTAACGAAATATTTTCGATTCTTCACCTTGAACCTGTTAAAATTTATACTAACTCGGATATTGCAGATATTCTAATTAAATATTCGGACAAAACGCTTAGCAGGAGGTAATTTTTGTACAATTTGGGCTTTGAATGGTATCCTGCAATTGTTTTACTGCTTGTAATTCCTTTATTTAGCTATTTAGAAAGACGTTACAATCGCAAAAATCGTATAAATGGAGCAAAATTTAGTAGAATTGAGTTTCTTGAGAAAGCAGTTACCCAGACTCCTGATATAAAAAAAGATTATTCACAATTTTGTTTGTTTGCGCAGTTATAACAGGAGTTTTAGCTGTTGCTAGACCTTATGCGGCACTTGAAGTCCCTGTGCATCCGGTAAAATTAATGATGGTATTTGATACTTCTATAAGTATGGAAGCAGCAGATATGACACCTAACAGGCTAGTATCTGCAAGGGATACGGCTGTTGAGTTTATTAAAAAACTTCCAAAAGGAGTTAGGGCAGGAGTTGAGTACTTTTACGGGAGTTCTTATGTCGCAGTTAGCCCTACTGATGACCACGAAAAAATTATTTCTTCACTATCGACTCTTGAACTTAACGATTTATATCCAGGAACAGCGATAGGTTCTGCTATAGACGCATCAATAAATACTTTAACTATAGACAGAGCAGAAAATGACAAGCTTATAGTAATTCTTCTAACTGACGGAGAAAGTAATCAGGGAATTCTTCCTCTTGGTGCTGCAAGAATTGCAAAGCATGAACAAATTAAAATCTTTACAATCGGCATAGGAAGCAAAGAAGGGGCTTATGTCCGTGGAGGATACCTTGCGGCTCTTGATGAAGGAACGCTTATAGAAATTGCTAATATCACCGGAGGAAAATATTTTAGAGCCACTTCCAAAAGTGATTTTAGGAATATTTACAAAGAATTAAGAGCTGATGCTTTTTCTACTGAAAAAAAGAAAACTGAGCTTACAGCATTATTTAGCGGGGTTTCACTACTGCTTTTTCTGGCTGTAGTGTATTTTGGAATTTCTGTTTTTCGTCCGGTTTTTTAAATTTTATTATTCAAAAAAAAGACTTATTCGATTTTTTTACAAAAGATAAAAATGCATTACAGAGAAAGTTAATTATAATTTGTAATTTTCTACCATAAAAGAAGGATTTTAAGAAAGAACTATTAACTTATCTGTTATTTAGCTGGAAAATATAAATTATAAATTATGATGACTTTTTATTTAATATTATTAAAATTATCTATAAAACTGAGTTTAGAGAAGAAAGAAGGTTTCTTTAAATGATAACCAACATACTTAATAGAATGAGTACCATATTTCAAGCGCCAGCTACTAATGCACCTAAAATTAAGCAAAAACCCATTGTTGAAAATCCTTTTGCATCACCGTTTGTTAATTCGCCATTTAAAAAACATGATTTTGAATGGAAAAATCAGCCTGTAAAAGGCGGATATTTTGCCGGATATCATGATGGCAAGCCCAATATTGTAGGCGGAAGGCTTTTTATAAGTGTTTAATTTTCTTAAATAATTTTATGAATGATATAGCCAAGGAATATTAGGTAGAAAAGTCCACCGCTTAAAAGTGCGGAGGGTTTTAAA
>CALOAD010000012.1:0-10155 GCA_942491415.1 Candidatus Gastranaerophilales bacterium
TCAATGGAAGTCTCAAACGAGGCTTCTTTTTTCGTATAGTGCGGGTTTTCATTTTTTATACACTCTTCCATGAGCATACTAAGTGGATTTTTGAAATAATCAACAATCACCGATTTCTCAACAGGGTCAAAGGTTATAGAGCTTACAAACATCCAAATAATTTTGCGTTTTTCGTGCAATCTTTTGGGTGATAGCAGAGCTTTAACAAGCTGAGCTTGCTTTTTAAACTCATTAAAAGTTGGAATTTTTTGCAAAACTGACTCTGTAAATGCTTGTATTTCTCTTTCTATAGCTTCTTTTTGCTCATTTACTTCTTCTAACTCCTTTGATATAGCTCTGATGACTAATTCATTCCCCGTAGAAGCTATTATTGTTAGAGACTTTAGTAAACTTTTAGAAGCTTTGTCTTTATCCTTGAGTGCTTTTTCTAATACTTTTTTGTCTTTAGGACCTTTATTACTCTTATTAAACTCTTTTAAAAATGCGTTATAAGTTTTTTCAAAAGCTTTATCATTGAAGTACTCTTTAATATCTTCAATAATTTTCTCTTCTAGCCAATCAGAAGGAATTGCAAAGTAATTACTTCCACATGCTTTTTTACCGTTGGTGTTATATTTTCCACACGTGTATAAATTGCCTGAAGAAACAATTTTATGACCGCAACTATTGCAAGTAAACCTTTGAGGCGCACTTGTTAAAAGCTTGTCGTTATTTGAATTGCACCCTGCAACTTTGCCTTTGCCTCTTCTCTTAGATTTAGCAAGCTCTCTTAGTGCTTTAAATTCATCCTCTGTTAATAGAGCAGGGTGAGCATTATCAATCTGTATCCATTCAGACTTATCTTTTATTCTGCCACCACCATTTTTAGCATATTGCCTTTTATTATAAACACCTACACCAATTAGAGCTATGTTCTTTTCTGCTTCGTAAAGGCAAGTTGTAGCCCAATGCTTGCCTCTTGGGGCTGGTATTTCTAATTCATTAAAAGCGTCTCTTGCTTTGTTAATACCCAGCTGTTGATTTAATCTAAGCTCTAGAAAATAATATTTAGACCATTCCCAAATAGTTTTAGTTACTTCTTTACCTTCAATCAAAGCCGTATGGACATTGTCATTTTCAGCCCAAATGGTTTTTCTTATATCATCACCGTATTTATCAGAACCAACAACAACTCTTTTTGCTTTTAGCCAAAATGGAGCTTGCCCACCATTTTTAAAGGCATAACCCGTTTTTGAATCTCTAGTTATAGCATTCTCTAAACAGCCTCTTAAAGTATCTGCTCCAACTTTTCGACTGTAAGATTCTGCAACTAGTTCTTGAATACCATCTTGCCAAAATCCGCTATCACTATCAGGATTTTCAACGTCTCCACTAACAAAACGCAAGCTAACACCCTTATTTCTTAATTTGTCTTTATATCGCTGTGAACGTCTTCTATTTCTACAAAATCTTTCTTGGCTAAAATCTAAAAAGTATTTAATGCTGGGATTATAACAGGCTTCATTAATTGCTTCTTCAAACAAAGTCCAATCTGCTCTATCAGAATAGGCAGAGCGAGCTTCTTCTTCAATAAACCACTTGATTTCATTAGGTTGTATATTTAGTTTAGAAGCAAACTTTTCAATTTCTGATTTTTGACTATTCAGACTATTTCTAATTTCGTCTGAATCACCTTTTGAAACCCTGCAATGTCCGATAGCTTTATACATTTACTTTTTCCTCTTGAATTAAAAGTTCTTCTATCTGCTTTAATAATTCCTGTTTATTTTTGTCACTTAAGTGCCATTTTTTCTCACTGCTATCAACAACGTAAATATTATCAAATTCCATAATTACGTTAGATAAGTTATCATTTTCAGAATAATTCCAAAATATATTATGAACATCACTCTCTTTTAGAGTGACGGGTAAATGACCCTTAATATCTTCAGGCTTAAAAATAGCAACCTTATTAACGCCATCTTCAAATTTTGAATTAAACTGCCAATACCATTTCATAAGAGTTATAGGTCTTTTGCCTGTATTCACAATTATTACTTGCAAGCACTTTGATAATTGACTGCCTAAAGAATGATTATAAATATCTACAAGCCTTGCAGTCACTTCTAATTTTCCATTATCTGTAAAATGTTTATGTGTAGCTACTATTCCAGCAAGAAGTCCCGCTAACGCCCCACACAATGAGATAAGAGATGTTGAATTGTCAACAATATATTTTAGAACTTCCATGTTTAACCTCTATAAAACTTCATAGTGTCGTATATTTCTTTATATGTTGCTTGTCTTTTTTCTGTAAAAGATAAATATTTTTCAGACTTGATTAGGTTTTCGAGCCTTACATATACTTCATCAAGTATTGCTCTTCTATAAAACCTTGTATCTTGGCTAGCATTAACTTTTCTCATATTTACATATTTTTCATCAGTCCATAAATTTAAATCTTTTAAAAGATAAGATACATAACAAGACTTACAGCCGAAAGCTTTTGCTAAATCAGCAGAAATCAATTCATAAACCAGCTCTGCTGGAGCTGAAGTATTAACTCTTGCAATGTCTGCATTTTCTGAGTTATCGCACCATACTTGATAAGCTTCTTTTTCATTGCCTATCATTTTATTTTGAATATGAGGAATAGCTTTTTCTAGCGAATTAGCAATTCTATTACTTTTTTCAGAAATAATTCTATTATTTTCTAAAATTGGCTCCATTTCTTCTTTTATTAATGCTCTAACTTCAACTTCTTGAGAAATAAATTTTATCTGTCCTGTCTTTTTGTCTGTTATTTGTTCTTTTTCAGAAAGAACTTTGTTTTCTTTTTTCATTTCAAATAAAGATTTTTGCTCTTTATTGTTATCCATTGCTCACCTCACTTTCATCTTCTTCTAAAATATCTTCAAGATATATATTTAATGATTTTTGTAATATTTTTTCAATTTTTTTCTTTTGAATATCGTTAAATTTATATTCATTAAAGTAAGTGCCTAAAAAATTATCAACTGTTGACTGTTCTTTTGGGACTTCTTTTAGGTTCTGTTGCATTAACTAAAAAAGTTGCTTGAAAATAAACTTTGCTGAAAAGAAAATGAAAAAGTGAAGAGTTATTCGGGGAAGAGAAAATGAAATTCAAAAGATACAGAAATCCGGCAGGAATAAAAAAAGTAGCTTGAAAATAAATTTTGCTGAAAAGAGAATAAGGAGGTGAAGATTTTTTTGGGAAGAGAAAATGAAATTTAAAAGATACATAAATCCTGCAGGAATAATATTTTCGAGCGTTTTTTTATATTTATGTGCAAAAATGAGTTATCGGGAAATTGAATTTAACTTGGCATTGCAAGGGCATAGTGCGGATCATACTACTATATTCAGATGGGTACAAACTTTTTCTAAAAAACTTATTTATAATTTTAAAAGAAGAAAAAGATTAATAGGAAATAGTTGGTATATTGATGAAACCTACATTGAAGTTAATAAAAAATGGGTATATTTATACAGAGCGGTTGATAAATCAGGAAAAACAGTGCATTTTTATTTAAGCGAAAAAAGGAATTTAAGAGCGGCAGGAAAATTCTTAATTGATGCAATAAAACTACACGGCAAACCTGAGAAAATGACTGTTGATTTAAGCGGAAGCAATATATCGGCAATTGATTCAATTAATGATAAACTGAAAAACAAAGATAAGATAGAAAAAAGAACATCAAAATACTTAAATAATCGAATAGAACAAGATCACAGAAAAATAAAGCAAAAGTTTAAGCAAACACTGGGATTTAAAAGTTTTAAAACGGCAGAAACAACTTTATATGGAATAGAAGTGGTACACGCTTTACTGAAAGAATTTAAAGGAACAAGGGATAACTATGCCCAAACTGTGTTTCAAGAATTCTGCAAGTTAGTCGCTTAACAAACTGGAGAAAAAGAGAAATATGACCCTGAATTTCAAAAGTTAATGCAACAGAACCGTTAAAAAGTGAATAACCTTGTAACTTAACTATAAGTCCTGTATAATTAAGTTTAATGAAAAATACTTAACTACAGTTTTTTATAATTAACTATTTCATAAGGACAAAAAATGACAAAACAATATAATGCAGGTAGCTATAAATTACATAAGGGCTATAAGCCCTTTAGCCCATCATTGATTAATACAAAATTTGAATGGCGAACTCCTGAAATAGATATGCTATTACAAGAAGCTAATTCCTATATAGGTAAACTAAACGCTTATTCTGATTTAATACCTGATATAGACTTCTTTATTAAAATGTATGCAGTTAAAGAAGCAACAACATCTAATAGGATTGAGGGAACTAGAACAACTTTTGACGAAGCCGTATCTCCTGAAGAGAATATCTCTCCAGAGCGTAGGGATGATTGGCAAGAAGTACAAAACTACTTATTTTCTCTGAACTTTGCAATTGAATCATTAAAGGATTTGCCTTTATCAATCAGGTTGTTAAAAGACTCCCATAAAGTTTTATTGCAAGGTGTTAGGGGTAAAAATAAATGCCCAGGTGAAATTAGAAAGACTCAAAACTGGATAGGCGGTTCATCATTGCAAGATGCTTACTTTATACCGCCTGAGCCAAATGAATTACCTGAACTATTATCAGACCTAGAGAAATTTCTACATAATGATGAATTGCTTATTCCTGATTTAATTAAAGCTGGTATTGCTCATTATCAGTTTGAAACTATACATCCATTTTTAGACGGTAACGGCAGAGTTGGAAGACTTTTAATAATCCTTTTTCTAGTAGAACAAAAAATGCTCAATAAGCCAGTTCTGTACATTTCAGACTTCTTTGAAAAACACAGAAGCTCATATTATGATGCGCTTTCTATAGTTAAAAAATCTGATAGCTTGGAACATTGGCTAAAATTCTTCTTAAAAGGGGTTATAGATACTTCTAAGCATAGTATTGAAACCTTTGATAAAATCACCAAGCTAAGAAAAGAATGCGAAGAAAAAGTTTGCTCTATAAGCCAAAAATCACAAAGACGATTAGAACTTTTAACATTGCTTTATTCAAAGCCTACATTGAGCGTTAAAGATGTGTGTGAAGCTTTTGGTATTTCTACACCAGCAGGTAATAAGCTGGTTAAAGATTTCGTAGAAGTTGGAATTTTGCAAGAAAAAACAGGGCTAAAACGCAATAGATACTTTATTTTTGAAGAATACTTGAATGTGTTTAGAGGATAAAGAATTTATTGATTACTTTTACTATCTTTATAATTTTTCAAAATACTAATTAATTTGTCTACATCTTTCTTTTTTAGAATAAAGCAATCCCAATGATTGCCTTGTTCTTTTATCCCAAATATATATTTAAATGCGACCCAAAAACGCTTAAAGATGTTTAAATATGGGTTCATTTGAACTTCAATATACACTTCATCATTTTCTTTATTTGAATCATCATAGACAAATCTTATTGTATGCTCAGGACTATTGCATTCACAATCAAAATACTCTGTTTGCATAAAAAATAACTCCAAAATCTATTTCTATACCTGAATTTTACAACAAAATCATATAAACAAAATTTCCAACTATAATAATCGAATTGTTTCATGATAGAATTAGCTTGTCTAAGAGTGGAATAGTTTGGAATGCATGGAAAAGCTTATATCAAAAGGTAAGTCATATACTTATTTTGAGTTTCAGTTAGAAAAGGACTTTGAAGCCAAAGTAGTTGAGTTTGCTAAAGATATTTTTGGTAAAGACACAATTTATTTTGACTCTAAAAAGAAAATGAAAAAAGGTAAAATCGGGACTATCCCTGACGGTTTTTTAATTGATTTTACTTTTGAAGATTCACCCCGTTTTTGTATTATAGAAAACGAATTAGCCAAGCACGATGCTTTCGGGCATATCGGGGAGCAGTTATTAAAGTTTGGAGTTACCTATAAAGCAAACGGTCATAAAATCAAAGCTTTTATACTGCAAGAAATTGAAAAAGACCAAGAAAAACTGAAATTAATCGATCTTAAACTAAAAAAATCAAACTATCGAAATATCGATGCTTTTTTGGAAGATATAATTTTTCATAGAGAAATCATTTCTATAGTAGTTATAGACAAGGATTCAGAAGACCTGCAAAATGTACTCGGTCAATTAAAGATGAAAACTGATGTTATCGAGTTTCAAGCGTTTAAAAACGGCAATGATTTTATCTATAAGTTTAAACCTTTCCAAGAAGATATAAGGGAAGCAGAAGAGGCTTCTTCTGTTGATGCAAAGGAACTGGATACTATAGTAGTTCCTGCACGTGAAGATGGGTTTAATGAAGTTTTTTTAGGACAAGATTGCTGGTATCAAATCCCTATATCATCAGCAATGATTGAAAAGATTAAATACATTGCTGCTTATGAAACCGCCCCTGTATCAGCGATTAATTATTATGCAGAAGTAGCAAACATTGAAAAGTATAAAGACACAAATAAATATATTTTGCACTTTAAAAATAAAGCCATTAAACTGGGAAAACCTATTAAACTCGGAATAAACAGAAACCTAGCTCCTCAAAGTACAAGGTATACAAGTATAGATAAGCTATTAAAAGCAAAGACATTAGAAGATATCTTTTAGAATAAGGGAATCATAAAGTTGCCAATATTAGAGTGGTTAAATAAAAATGAAGCAATAAAAGGGGCTGATAAGGCTAGTTATAGGTTATTGAAAGCTAACACTGAATTGTCTTACGGTGAGCAAACAGAAAATATGCTCATTAAAGGTGATAACCTTGAGGCTTTAAAGGCTTTGTTGCCATACTACAAAGGACAGGTTAAGTGCATATATATAGACCCTCCGTATAATACGGGTAACGCTTTTGAACATTATGATGACAACTTAGAGCATTCTTTATGGCTTTCTTTGATGTATCCACGCTTGGAGCTATTAAGAGAATTATTAGCAGAAGATGGAAGCATATGGATACAAATTGATGATGATGAAATGTCATATTTAAAGGTTATGTGTGATGAGATTTTTGGACGTAAAAATTTTATAACATCACTTTCAGTAAAAATGTCACATTTAAGTGGTGTTAAGATGTCCCACATTGAGAAAAAAATACCAAAAATTAAAGAACATATTCTTTTGTATTCAAAAAATAAAAGTTATTTTAGATTAAAGCCTGCATTTGAAGCTGTAAAATGGGAAGAGTCATTATCTAGATATACGCAGTTTATTACCAATAAAAATAAGACTATAAATGAAGGTTCTGTTGCATTAACTAAAAAAGTTGCTTGAAAATAAACTTTGCTGAAAAGAAAATGAAAAAGTGAAGAGTTATTCGGGGAAGAGAAAATGAAATTCAAAAGATACAGAAATCCGGCAGGAATAATATTTTCGAGCGTTTTTTTATATTTATGTGCAAAAATGAGTTATCGGGAAATTGAATTTAACTTGGCATTGCAAGGGCATAGTGCGGATCATACTACTATATTCAGATGGGTACAAACTTTTTCTAAAAAAATTATTTATATTTTTAAAGAAGAAAAAGATTAATAGGAAATAGTTGGTATATTGATGAAACCTACATTGAAGTTAATAAAAAATGGGTATATTTATACAGAGCGGTTGATAAATCAGGAAAAACAGTGCATTTTTATTTAAGCGAAAAAAGGAATTTAAGAGCGGCAGGAAAATTCTTAATTGATGCAATAAAACTACACGGCAAACCTGAGAAAATGACTGTTGATTTAAGCGGAAGCAATATATCGGCAATTGATTCAATTAATGATAAACTGAAAAACAAAGATAAGATAGAAAAAAGAACATCAAAATACTTAAATAATCGAATAGAACAAGATCACAGAAAAATAAAGCAAAAGTTTAAGCAAACACTGGGATTTAAAAGTTTTAAAACGGCAGAAACAACTTTATATGGAATAGAAGTGGTACACGCTTTACTGAAAGAATTTAAAGGAACAAGGGATAACTATGCCCAAACTGTGTTTCAAGAATTCTGCAAGTTAGTCGCTTAACAAACTGGAGAAAAAGAGAAATATGACCCTGAATTTCAAAAGTTAATGCAACAGAACCGTTGCGGCTGTGTGTCTAAGATCATGAAATCTTAGACCTTCTATGTCTGCTTTTTTGCATAATGACGGGAACGGTCTTTTTAAATCCATACAACAGGTTTCTTTGAATAGCTCTTTTATCTTAATTATCGAATAAGTTTATAATGTGTAGTTCGTGCTTTACCAAGCTTTTTAAGAATTTTTTTGTCTATCAAGTCGTTAATATCGTTTGTTGCCGTATCTTGCGAACAATTACACATTTTCGCCCATTTTTTAGTAGTTAAACTGCCCTCAAAATCATCCATAATACGATTTAAAACTTTATTTTGTCTTTCGTTGAAAATAATGTCCGAATATTTCTGCCAAAACTCTGCTTTTTTTAGAACTGACGATAAGATTTCATCACTAGAATTGATTGCAGTTAAAAGATTAGCAAGAAACCATTCAAGCCAACAAGTTATATCTATAGAGCCTTTTTGCGTTTGCTCTAAAATTTTGTAATAGGACTTGCGTTCTTTTTTAATTTGAGCAGACATTGAATAAAATCTGTAATTCAGGTCTTCACTTTTAGCTAAAATCATATCGGTTAAAGCTCTTGCGATTCTGCCATTGCCATCATCAAGCGGATGTAAGATAACAAACCATAAGTGCACTATGCCTGCTTTAATTAAATAATCGTTGTCATCTTCCTGATTAATATAGTCAATCAAATCAGCCATTTCTTTTTCTAATAAATCCGCACTAGGGGCTTCATAATGAACTTTTTCTCGCCCAATTGCTCCTGATACAACTTGCATTGGTCCAAGTGCATCTGTTCTGTAGCTTCCAACATTTATTTTATACATACCACTGTATCCTGTCGGGAATAATGAAGCGTGCCAACCCAAGAGTCTATCTTTTGTCATTTCTTCATTATATTTTTGCGTAGCATCAAGCATCATTTCAACTACACCTTCAATATTTCTTTCTATAGGAATATTTCCCGCAACTTCTATTCCTAATCTTCTTGAGATAGATGAACGAACTTGCTCGGCATTAAGAACCTCTCCTTCTATTTCACTAGATTTTGTAATGTTTTCAGTCAATACTTTTACTAATGCCTGATTTTTAATTTCAAAACCAAGAGCATCCATTTTGCCAAGTAAAAAACCTTGAGCCAATTTAACTTTTGAAAGCAAATTTAGGACTTTTTCTCCGTCCCATCTAAAGCTATGCCAGTCTGCATTTTGGTATATATATTTCATGGTTATCTCCGAATATTATACGGAGATAATAGCACATAATCTCCGAAAGTGTAATTAAATGTTATATTTAATATTGAATGACCTCATACAAAACTAGTGGTTTTTGCCCTGAGCCTTGGGATTCATAGCGGTTTGTTTTTTTAATCACCTTCTTTTTTAGTATTATTCATTTTTATTATAAAATTATACTTGTAATTTATATTTACTAGGTAACTAAAATGAATAACACTGATTGGCAAAAAATGGGAGTACTAATAGCATTTATTTCTTTAATTGTTATGGTTACAGGACAGCAATCTAATAGAAGTGTTCAAATAATACAGCCCCAAAATAATAATCAAGTCATTCAATCCATTAATATGCAAACTGGTAATGCGTATAGTAATGGTGGAGCAGCTATAAGTAATACTAATGTTGTAAATAACATATCAAGCCAATCAATGATAACTGGAAACAACTCTACAGCAATTAATACAAATTCTAACGTTAATATGATTAATCATTCTAAAACTAATAAAATGCTTGAATATCAAATGCAAAAAATGCAAAGAAATTTGAAAAAACAGCAAAAAAAATTTGAATACAATATGGAAAAAAGTATGAATAAGCTAGAGCACGTTTTAAATTTCGACCAATAAAAGATTATTTTCCTCGAATTTAAGTTATTTTTTTGATTTTTTAAAAGTTATGCCTAATTATTCAAGTATTATTTTATTCATCCGGTGAGTAAGTAAATTTTTGAAGATCATCAAATTCAAATAACTCAACTAAATTAACTTCAAGTGCTCTTGATAATCTAAAAATGGCACTTAAAGAAATATCTCTTTTAGCTTGTTCTATCATTCCGATATGAGATCTTGAAACATTTGCTTCAAAAGACAAT
>CALOAD010000013.1:0-10909 GCA_942491415.1 Candidatus Gastranaerophilales bacterium
AACAACTTGTTCATAAGTTTGATTTGTATAATCATAAAGAGAATATTTGTTGTTGTTCCATCTAGATCTATATCAAATGCACCTGAGCCTGTATATGTACCAGCAGCAGATAAACTTGTTGAATTAATAACAGCATAATCATCGTTAATCGCATTTGAAATTGCGTTCATAATTGATGCATCAGTAAGTGGATATAACATGCGTGTTGATCAACTTGCAAAGAGTGATTTAGTGGTATCAAATACAATGGCTTCAGCCGATGCAGTTACAAATAATGGATGGCATTCAAGGTTAGCAATTTTACTAGTGGTAGAATTTTTCTCAACACTAGATGTTGAATTGCAGGGTTCAGAAACTAATGTATCAATTATGAACGCAATTTCAAATGCGATTAACGATGATTATGCTGTTATTAATTCAACAAGTTTATTTTCTGCTGGTATATATATATGGTGCCTCCAGTTAAATTGATATAGATCTCGATGCAACACAACAAATATTTCTTATGATTATACAAATCAAACTTATGAACAAGTTGTTGATGATTTAGTTAATCAAATTAATGGAGATACTAGTGGTATTACTGCTCAAAAAGTTACAGATGGGGGAATGTTTTCAAAATTAACTGTTGATGATAAAGAAAAATACATCTCAGTTACTCAATCTGTGCGATACTGGCACTCTATTAAGTACTTTTGGAATTGATATTACAAAAGAAAAAGCTGTTTCTGCTGTTGTTACTTCTTCAGTGTTTTCACTCTACTACTGATAATGCTAAAATTTCTTTTACTGCCAAAATAACTCGATATGATAATAGATTAATAATGTCAGATAACTGGATCAGCATTTAATTTCTTGGATTAACTAGTGGTTTATTATCCGCAAGAACTCAAGTTGTTGGGGATGATGATGCCGGATTTTATGTATGATGCTTCAACTGCTGGGCTTAAAATTAATAAAAGGCAGGGCTGCATATTCCGGCGGATGAAGCTAATATTTATCCGTTCTTAAAAATATTTGCTGATATTGGGGATGAACAGAGCTTAATTCAGAGTTTATCAACTTTTTCAGGGCATATAAAAAATATTATTGAAATTCTCGAAAACACAGACGAAAACACCCTAATTCTCATTGATGAAGTAGGGGCGGGTACTGATCCGATGGAAGGAACAGCTCTTGCAGAAGCTCTTATGGGTAATATTCAGCAAAAAAGGGGCGAATGCTTTTGTTACAACGCATTTTAGTGAACTCAAAGCTCTTGCGTACACAAGAGAAGGTTTCTACAATGCCAGTGTAGAATTTGATACAGAATCCCTTTCTCCTACTTACAGGCTGCTTATGGGATTGCCCGGCAAAAGTAATGCGATTTTTATCGCAGGAAACCTCGGGCTTGACCCGTCTATAGTTGAGGAAGCAAAGTATAATTATCTCAATAAAAAAGATCCCACCGGAGAAGTTCTTGAAGGTTTGCAGAACACGCAGCAGCAGCTTTCAAAGATGCTCGAGAAGTTGAAGAAAAGAAAAACCTTATCAAAGAACTGGAAGCTAATTACAACATTGAACTTGAAAAGTTAAAGACCCAAAAGAAAAAAATTATAAATGTTTACAGGAAAAAATTTGATACAGTATATTTTGATGCAAAAGAAGAAATTAGCGGTATCTTAGAAGAAACCCGAAGAACACGAAGTGAAAAAATTGCTAAAAAATCATTAGGGAAGCTTGGAGATGCTGTTTCTGGCGGTAGGAAACTTCAGTATGATGAAAGCGGAAAGCTAGAGCCTGTTCATGACGCTATAAATTGGGATGTGGTTAAAATAGGTGATGATGTTTATATTAAAAGTCTTGGAAAAGAAGGTGTATTAATAAGTTTGCCTGATAAAAACGGTAATGTTCAGGTTGAAATAGGGATTTTGAAGACTAAAGTAAAAAAAGATGAAATTTTTAAATCTAAAAGAGGTAAGCCCAAAAAAGAAGAATACCGCCCAAAGCGAGGTTTCAAGATAGAAAAAAGAGATGTGAACAATACTCTTGATTTGCGGGGGCTAAATGCGGAAGAGGCTCTTGTGAAAGTTGATTACTACCTTGATAATGCTAGTTTGGCTAATTTGTCTCCAGTTTATATTATTCACGGGCATGGCACAGGTAAATTGAGAAACGAAGTCAGGTACCACCTAAAAAAATCCGGCTATGTAGCAAAATTTCGCCCCGGCGAAGAAGGCGAAGGTGGAAACGGTGTTACCGTCGTTGATATTAAGTAAATACTACTAATAATCTATTTTTTTAAGAACTTTTGCAGCGCATGAATAACCGCTATTATATGGAGATGTATAGTTTGTTCCTGAGGTTACACAGTTCCTGTTTAACTCAGAAGAATAAGCGTCATTTTGAACTCCAAAAGGTGCTACACCGTTTTCTATTATATACATTCCGTAGACATCTTTTCCCCATTGATTTGGTTTTTTAATCCGTTTACATCTACAACTATGGAGCCGCAATATTCATAAAGGAGATGAGCTCTGCATGCTTTTGCAATCAACATTAGAGTAGTGAAAATTTATAATACTGCCGTCATTATGTATCAAAAGCAGAATAATATGATGGAAGAGCCGAACCTCCACCTGCTCCCTTAGGTCCTAAAAGATTTTGCTCCGGTGCTACGCAGCATTACTTCTGTGATTTGTATAATAGTTGTAAGAACAGTATTTTGTGTATTTTAAGTATGGTTTCATTTTGTTTGCCAGTATATTTGTACCGGGTTCTGCTCCACAAGTATAGGTGCTATATTTTTCACCGTTCCACCATTATCATGATTTAAGTAGTTGAACTACAGAAGCCATTCCAGCATATTTTTTATTAGAAACCTATTCTATAATATTTATTATTCACGTCATTTACAAAAGTAGGAATAGTCAACGCAGCTACTATTCCAATAATTGCTAAAGTTGCCAGCACTTCAGCTAATGTAAAAGCTTTTCTTATTCGCATATGAATTTTACTGTAAACCTATTTTAAAAATTAAATCCCTGCTTGTATTGTATACTATAAACCTGTGGGGTTCAATATAAATATTACAATAATATAAGGGGTATACAACATAAATTCTTCGTTAAAAAGCAATTATAAACGAAAAAATTGATTTTAAAATTTTAGGCAATTTTTTTTATGTTTGGGTTTTTACTTATATAACGGGAAGTAAAATAGTAAGATAAATATTTATGTCTTTTCAGATACAAAATAATATTGCTTTGATAAACGGAACAAACGGTCGTTACGATAAGAAGGTTAAAAATCCTGATATTCGTTATGGCAGAAATGTCATGGCTAATTATACGGAATATTCCCACAATATCGGTAAAATTCCAAAACTTCCAGTGCTTTTGATAAATTTGATCATAAACAATTAAAGAAAGATCTTGAAGATTTATCGTCAGGAAAGGAAATTCTGAAAGTTTTGAAAAGCTGGATGCTCTTATTGATGCTGAAATTAAGAAATCTGACTGGATAACTCCTTCGGAATTTAATTTGAAATATTTGCCGGAAGAAGAAGTTAAGCCTAAGAATTTAAACAAATTAGCTCTCATGGGGGCGTCTTTTGAGTCTCTTGGAAAAAAATATTCGGTTTCAGTAAAGAAATTTAACAGGCAACTTCAGGAGAAGCTCGGAAATAACTTCTCTGTTGAAGCTTTTGACGTTGATAAAAATAATAAAATAGATATAGCTGAAAATGCAGTTTCTTTTCTTCTGAAAGATATGTTGAAATCTGATGAAACATTGTCTAGAAACAATATAGACGGTACTTATACTCATACAGAAGATATAAATTCGCTGATGTTCTTAAGAAAAGATATGCTTAAGGAAAGTTCAAGGGTAGCTTCGCAAGTATATAATGATTTTGAGCTTGATGAAGCAGCAAAAGACTTTAAGACGGAGAATAAACCTGGCTGGAAAAAGTTACTAGATTTCTTCTTTTAAGAAGCTCGTTTCGAATATTGCAAAATGTAAACTTGAATTTTTCAGAGCTGATTTTCAAGTATATTAAGTGTATATGCCTAATTTCTTAAAATCAGAATATGGTTTTTTATTTTCCGATACTTATATTTTCATGAAAATGAGTGTAATATGAATAATACGAGTCAAATGCAAGAGTAATTAAAAGCTTTCTATTAAAGCTTTTTCCACTCAAATTCAACACAGGTTAAGACTGATAAAGCAGTAAATTTATTTCTAGATTTCAATCCTAATAGCCTTTAAAGGTTTTAACCATTTTTTTTATCACAACTATACATTTTAATAAATTTTGCCATCAGTCCTTTGTCGTAAAGGGAATTGTTATGGCGTTTTTATACCTAAACTAAAATGGTTTTCAGATTAAGGACAACTTAAATTGATTATAGAAAATGTAATCTCTGAAAACAGGAATCACAAATTCACAATGGAACTATTATAAAGCTGAAAATTATTATAGGACAAGAGTTAAAGAATGATTAGTCTTTTTAAAAAGTTTTCAAAAAATCATATAGGACTGGATATTTCTCCTGAAGGGATAACAATGGTTTTTCTAAAAAAGAAAAATGGTGAAACTTCCTTGCAAGAGCATATTTACAGACCTTTTCAGGAAAAAGTTTATCAAAATGGACAGATTGAAAATCCGGAAATTTTGAGTGAAGAGCTTAAATCAATAATCAGTGAGTGCAATTTCGATACAAAAGAAACTGTAATCTCCGTACCTGGAAGTGCTGTGTTTATAAAGAAAATTACACTTCCTGATTTGCCTGCAGAAGAATTGAAAATGATAGCTTCGCAGGAAGCTTCTAAACATCTTCCTTTTGCTACAAATGAACTTAATGTTGATTTTCAAATCCTTGAGTCAACAAGAAGACCGGGAGAAACAGGGAAAATCGTTGATGTTGTTCTTTGCGCAATTTCAAAAGCAGTTGCCAGAAATTATCTTAATGCTGTTTTTGGTGCGGGTTTAGTTGTTAATGCTATTGATATTTCACCATTTGCGATGATAAAATCACTTGCTAACGCTGAACTTATTAATGATGTTGAAAAAACTTATATTTCAGTTCTTATTGACTATACAAGCACTGATATTAATATAATTCAAAATGGTATGCCTATGTTTACTCATAGTGTTCAGGTAGGACGAAAAAATATTATTGAATCCATAGCTAACAGTTTGACTAAAAAGAAACAACTGGTTATCGATATGCTCCCTGAAGTTGCTTTAATCATTCCAGGGGAAGATATGAGCGAAAATGCAGACTTAAACAGAGCTTCTACTGCTGTAAGAGGTGTGTATAGCAATATTTCTGAGGAAATCAGAAAAGCAATAGACTTTTTTAATTCTGATAAAACAGAGCCCGTTGAAATTGAAACTGTATTTCTTGGCGGGAACGGTGTTTGCGTTCAAAATATTGATAAATATCTATATAACAAACTTAAAATTGATACACAAATTTTTAATCCCTTTATAAACCTTTCAGAAGAACTTCATAATGAGGAGAACTTATTATCTCCATTGAATATACCATCATTTTCCACAAGTATAGGCTTAGCATTAAAGGAACTTGAGAATTGAAAACTATAAATATAAACTTAATAGGCGAGCTGGATAAGAGTCCTGAGTATAATAGAACCGTCATTCAAAGAGATAATTTGAATGTTGGGACAAAAATCTTTGTAGTTGTCTTTTTGGTAGGAATTTTTGTGATTTTTATCACTAGTTTTGCTACCTGGCTTGTTACTAATAATCTTTGCAGTAAACACAGACCTGAGCTTAATAAATTTATAAGACGAGCATCAGAAACTTATAGATGAAGAAACAAATCTTTTAAATTTTAGAAAGAATCTTCAAAAAAATCTTGTAGTATCTAAATTTAAGTTATTAGCTAAATCAGGTGAATAATACCTTTATTCCTTGGAGTATTGTGCTGAAAGACCTGGCTTGTAAAATTCCTACTAACATTGTTGTGCTTGATATAGATAAAACAAGTACCGCTAGGCAGAGCAGAGGTTCAAATGAATTGCGTATCTCAGGAATTGTGCCGGCGTATAAAAACTCCTCTATGCCTAGAAATTTAAAAATTAAGCCACTTACAGCGATTTCATTCTTCATTTTGAATATAAACGAAGATAAAGATTCACTTCTCGGTAATGCCAAAATTGGAAGAATTGAGTATAAGGACGATAAAGACGTTTATGAATTTGAAATAAAAACTAAAGTTTATACTTCAAATGAAAAAAAATTAGTGAAGACTAATAGAAAAACGCATAAATTATAAATAGATCCTGAAACAAGTTCAGGATGACGATTTCAAAGAGGAAAATCGGATACTATACCTAAACAAAAAAGGTTTTCAGATTGAAGATAACTTAAATTGATTGAAGAAAGCGTAATAACTGAAAAAAGAATCACAAATTAACAATGGAAATATTATAATCATGAATAATTTAAAAAAAATAATATTTTTAAGCATAATACCTGCCTTTTTAACGGTATTTTTTATCGTTAAGTTCACAGTACCTTCTGTGCAGGGGTATTTCGATTTAAAAAAGAAATTAGAATACAGAAAAAGCAGAGATAAAAACGACAAAAGAAAGTATAGAAAATCTTAAAGCAAATAAACTTCTTTTAGGGCAGTTAAACTCAGTAAATACAAAACTTGTAAACTTTGATGTTGAGTTTCCATCTGAATTTAGAGATGAAATTTTGTTGATTGACTTAGAGATGTTTGCAGATGAAGCAATTAACAGAATAGTTAAACTTGAATCAATAGTCTGAAAGAAAGAGTTAATATTGTTGATGCCGGGCAAGATAATAACGAAAAAACGCAAAAAAGAAGGAAAAAAGAAAAATCAGGAAGAAACGCAACCGGTAACAATAATGGAAAAACCTTTTGAAATAACAACAGTAGCTTATTACAACGAAGTTATAGAATTTGTTTCCTTTTTAGAAGATTATCAACGAAAAGTGAATATTGACAGTGTTTTTACAGAAGTATTCAATGATGATAAAAACAAGCCAAATCCAAGAGTTGAGTTGAAAATTAAAGGAAGTGTTTATAAGTCTAAATTAAATCAACAAGTTATTAACAATATTGGTGTTAAGCCTACTAAAAAAGATAAAAGCTCTGATAATAATGTAAAAAGCAGGAAATAGCAGATGCAAAACCAAGAAAAAATAAAAAAATTATTGATAATAATAATTGCGCTCGCATTATTTGGTGCAAGTTACTATTATTACGTCAATAAACAGAAAAAAACTTCTGTAAAACAGGTTCAGAAACCTGAATTTAAACAGCTAAAAGTTGTTTCCAAGAAATCAGAACCTGTTAAAAAAATCTCTAATATAACAAAAAATATTAAACCAAATTTAAATCAAGTTAAAAAAGAAGAGATTAAAGAAGTTGTAACACCTAAAAAAGAAGTTATTGTTAATGAAATTTTTGAAACTAAAAAATTTCTGAAACTAATTTGAAAAAATTAAACCAACTAAATAGATCTGATTTAATTAAAACTGCGCTCAAACAGAAGAGGAAAAATTGATCCGTTTTCATACAATGAAAGTAGCTTTTATCCCGTTTGAAATGAGAAAAGTATCAAGTTCAGGTAAAAATAATAGTCTTCCTGCTCCTCCTACAATTCCCGGTTATAATAGCAGCGAAGCAAAACCTGAAAAATATGTAGAAATAAGAGGTTTCCTCGGAAATAAAGTTATAGTGGAAATTAATGGATTTACTGATTCGCTTGCAGTAGGAGAAACCTTAGAGGAATAAAAGTTCTTAGTATTGATTCACAAAATCTCACTTGTGAACTTAAAATTGACGGAAAAAAAGTTACAAAGAAAATGAAACCAATTAACAAACCGGATAAAAATGTAGAAATTAATTATTTAAATAAATAAATTGAAGAGGTGTTTATGAAAATGTATAGGATTGCCTTGTTCTCACTGGCTTGGGCAATTGAAACAATACTTAAATAATTTATTTAACGAAATATAACGAGGTGCCTTGATACTAGCTAAAATTTACAGGATTGCATGCTCTACGTTCAGGACGGTATTTTTAACTGTTTTGCCCGCTTCGCCGGTTTTTTCCTTAGATCAAAATAACAAAATATCAAAAATTGAAAACTTAAAGAGGGTGTGATTTCTGATTTAGCCAAAGAAGATTTATTAAGAAGGCTTAAAAGTACTTTAAATAAAGGTACAGATACCAAAATTGACAAAGAGTTTATGCATCTTGAAAGCGGTTTTAACGCTTTTGCTCAAGAAGCTACAATTGATCTTATTCTCCGTGATACAGATGTTGCTTCAATTCTTAGAATTATTGCCAAAGAAGGCGATATGAATATCGTAATTGATAACAGTGTTATGGGGGTTATCACTGCGGAATTGAAAAATATTTCTTTGAATGAAGCAATGCAGATTATTTTGACTAGTGAAGAACTTGAAGCAAGGGTTTCTAACAATACAATTTTCGTAGCATCAAGACCTGTTATGGCTAAAAAAGGTCTTAATAGAAGATATATAAAAACATTCAAACTTAATAATTCTGACCCTGTATTTATAGCAGATATTTTAAGGGCAAGTATTTTTAATAAAGGTTACAAAGTAAATGAAACCAGTGCCGGTTCAGCTCTTCAGGCGGTTCCTGCGGTTCCAGGAACTCCTGCGGCAGAAGATGCTATAGGAAGTTCAACAGGCAGAGCAGTCTGATAGATTCTAAACTTATAAAAGGAAAAGTTGAACGCCTTGAAGCTGGTGAAAACTTCGGGAATGCTGATAAACTTGCGAGCGAAATTAAAGTTCAGCATTACATAGCGAAAACCGGTGATATTAGAGTAGAAAACAACGACGGCGGAGCTATTGTAATTCCTGACACAAGAACAAATTCCTTGTTAGTTGCTGGTTTAAAAAGAGATCTTCTTCTTGCTGAAGAATCAATAAAATATCTTGATAAACCATTAAAACAGGTTTCTATCGAAGTTTCCCTTATAGAACTCTCAAAAGATAATTCCAAAGACCTTGGGCTTTATACAACAATGCAGGGCGGAAAAGTCAGCGGCGGATTCAACGCTGTTTCAGGAGAATTTACTAACTATGATTTTTCTTCACTTGCAAGCCAATCAGGAATTTCTCTCAATACAATAAGCAGTATGGCTGATGAAGTTGCGATGAAGCTAAAAGCTCTTATTACAAACGAAGAAGCCAAATTACTCGCCAATCCTAAGGTTATTGCTCTTAACGGAAGTGAAGCTCTTATCAAAATTACTGGAACAAGCGGTAAGCAGCGTAGAAACAACAATCACAGACACTGCTGTAACTTATAATGCTGAGCTTTCAGATGTTGAATCGTTCTTAATCTTCTTCCTAAAATCGGAAGCGATGATTATGTAACGATGAGAATCCGTCCTTCTATAACAAGTGCCTTGCCGGAAGTACTTATCGGTGAATTCCAAAACGGCGGTGCTGCTATAAAAGTTACCCCGATTTCAACCAGAGAAGTTATCCTTCAGGATGTAAGGGTGAAATCAGGAGAAACCCTTGCCATTGCAGGATTAACTAAAGAACAAGATATTACTAAAGAAGGTAAGGTTCCTGTTCTCGGTGATTTACCGCTGTTAGGAAAATTCTTCCGAAATACAGAAGTTGATCACGAGAAAAACGAACTTATTATTCTTATAACTCCAGTTGTAATTGATGATATAGCTTCAAATAGCTTATAAAAAAATATATTCTATTAAATAACGACGGGAATGTTTTTAAGCATTCCCGTCGTTGGTTTTTACACTCTTACCTCCTGTTTTTTTTCTTAATCACGGTTGTCAAAATCTTTGTATTGGTCTATAAGTTCAGTTTCCGGATAATTATCGTCTACATCCGCTACAAAATCGCATATTTCTGTAAAAGGGGTTTCTTCATCTACGCAGGTGAGAATCAATTCCCTCCTGTCAGTTCCGGAAGGAAGACCTTCTTCTTCGTCAAAAACAAGAACTTCGCATTGAATATACTTTTTCTTTTCGCTGTTATAAAGTTCTTTCATTATCGTGTGTGCCATTTGGGATTACCTCAAATAATGCATATATTTAAGGATAAAATAACACTTCTGTTCAAAGAATTTATGCCTAATTAGTTTAATTTAATTAAAATTATTTTCTTTTTCTTAATCCTGATAGACCAAGAAGACTCATTAAGCCTAGAATAGCAGTTGTTGGCTCCGGTGTCGGTGTCGCAGAATGTTCATTAACTACGAAATTATCCATTGTAAAACCATGTGCATACTCAAGTACAGGTAAATATATTTTTATTTCATCAATTCCTGTCCAGTTAAACTCCCTTAAAATGGGGGTTTTTTTTGAGGATAAAAAATTATCTTGATATCTTTCTATGCCATTATCATAACCGAATATAAAAATATTTTTATCAAACATAGAATTTATACTAAAAAATGCAATAATGAAATCAAAATTGTCATTTTCGTCTCTTCTGTATATACTGGTAGGTGTAGCTTCAATTCCATATGCGTACATTGCATAGACGCCTGATTTTACGCCGGAAGAAAGATCTGAATGAATAGTTTTATTGAAAATTGAAGGAGGATTCGTTCCGCCTTCCCAGACAAAACCTTTATAGTCATAGGCTATTGGTGCATTCCCTGTTATGCTGTCATCATAATCATCAAATGTAATCATTGCGGCTTTTGCTGACCCTGCTTGAAATATTAATAAAAAGCATACAGCCCAAATTAAATTAAGTTTTTTCATTTTAATTCCCCGTAGTTTATAATTTAGAGTATGATTTAGCTTAAAAGATATATAGAGATTTATCTTTATATTAGTTTTAAAAATTTTACAAAATTTTATATTTAGTACATGTAAATTGAACGTTTACATGATACAGGGG
>CALOAD010000014.1:0-727764 GCA_942491415.1 Candidatus Gastranaerophilales bacterium
TGGAACCGGACGAAGAATAATGTTCAAATTAGGCATTATCGGCTATCCTTTAGGTCATACACTTTCTCCCGTTATGCACGAAGCAGCATTAAAAGAAGTCGGACTAAAAGGAAGCTATATTGTGCTTGAAACCAAACCGGAAGAACTTGACGAAAGAATAAAACAACTTCAAAAAGAAGGCTTCAAAGGGATAAACGTAACCATCCCCTATAAAGTAGCTATTTTAAACTATTTATCTTCTTTGGATAAATACTCACAGCTGGCAGGAGCTGTGAATACCGTTCGTTTTAATGCAGATGGAACTATTGAAGGTTTTAATACTGATATTTACGGTTTTTTAAATGCTTTTTCTGAAGATCAAAAAAGATATTTAAAGGATAAATCGGCTTTAATATTAGGAGCTGGTGGAGCAGCCAGAGCAGTTTCCATTGCATTGGCTACCGTTGGTGTGTCAAAACTTATTTTTTGCGTCAGAGCCCCTGAGAAAGCCTTTAAGTTAAAGGAAGAAATCTCTCAGAAATTTAAGGGTTTAAAAATAGAAATACAAAAACTTGAAAATAATATTGATTTAAATGAAAACACTTTAGTGGTAAATACAACACCTATTGGGATGGAAGGAAAATATGAAAACGACTCCCCATTGAGTGAATTTTCTATAAAAACATTAGCTAAAAGCTCAATCGTCTATGATTTGGTTTATAAACCAAGAGATACAAAATTAATTCAACTTGCATTAAAATATAAATTAGATACTATCGAGGGTCTTGAAATGCTTATTTTGCAAGGTGCAAAAGCTTTTGAAATCTGGACTAAAACACAAGCTCCTGTCGACAAAATGAGGGCTTTAATACAGGAAAAACTTTCATAATGCAGTCATTAAAAGAGCCTAATACAGTTGTAGAAAATGAAAAATCAATAACCAAGCCCGTAAGTATACTCATTGCAGGGCATTTAACCGTAGATACTTATGGTGGTTTTTTAGCTCCCATTATGCCTTTTATTGCAGCCAAGCTTGGTATTACAATTGCCTTTGCCAGTTTTATATATAGTCTTTCGCATTTAACATCTTCTATATTACAACCTTTATTCGGTCATATTTCTGATGGGATTTCAAAAAGGTTCTTTGTTTTTTGGGGTTTGATTTTAGCTTCAATTTTTATGAGCCTTACGGGTATTGCCTCGAGTGTATTTTTCCTTGCTATTGCTGTAATATTAGGCAGTTTGGGTGTTGGATTGTATCATCCGCAAGCTACATCTCAAATAGGACATTTTAGTGGCAAAAAAATAAATTCAATAATGGCTATTTTCACGGCTGCGGGTTCTTTAGGCTATGCTCTGGGACCTATTGTTTCTTCTAACATGGTCAACAAGTGGGGTTTGGAATCTTTGCCTTGGGCTATTTTTCCCGGAATAATGCTTGCTTTTATTTTATACAAATTTTTGCCTAAAATTCCAAAAATAAAAGAAACTACCGCCAAAGTAAAATTTAAAACAATCTGCAAAGAAGTTTGCGGCAACTCGACTTTAATTATTTTAACGATTATTTCAATAGTAAAAGCTATGCTGGTTCTTTCTTTTATAGTTTTGATGCCATTTTTATGGAAAGAACTCGGTTATTCCATAAGCGCAATAGGAATTGCGGTCGCAATGTTCTCAGGGTTAGGAGGTTTAGCATCGTTTTTAGGTGGTTTTTTAGCAAATAAGGTCGGTAGAAAAAATATATTCTACATCTCACTTTTGCCTATTTTCCCTATTGCTGCTGCTTCTATGCACTTTGTTGAAGCAATACCTTTGCTTTCATTTGCGTTGTTTGCTTTTGTTGGATTTTTTACAATGCTTTCAATATCCGTAAATATAATAATGGCGCAACTCTGCGCACCAACTCATAAAGGGATGATATCAGGTGTAATTGGCGGTTTTAGTTGGGGAGTTATGGGGGTATTTCTTACTCCGTTAGGATTTTTCGCACAAAAATTTGGTGTAACAAATGTATTAACTATCGTTGGGTTAATGCCTTTGCTATCCGCTTTTTTAGTAAAAAAACTACCTGCTGAACTTGATTAATCAAAAATCATTTTTTGAACTTCTGCATAAGGAATAGCTTTCAAGTCTTTTTCTAATGCATCCTGCTCATGAGTTTCTCCAATAAGGTCTAAAAGAATAACCCCTGAAGGAGAACATTTCCCGTCTGACACGTGATGTAAACCCATTCTAGTTTTTATAATACAACCATGCTCTGAGATAACTCTTTGAAAATCTTGTGCGGTATTCATTCTTTGACCTAGCTTTACACCTAATACTACTATTTTTTGCATTGTTTACTCCTTTAAAAATTTTTAAAATCAGTTAATTAATTAACAACGATTATATAATTTAGCAAATATTTTATAACAAATATTTATAAAAAATTAATAAACGCATGGGTAAATAAAGGAATTAATTTTTTAAAAAGTTGAATCGCCGGATAACTGAATTTGCCATTTAATAATACTTTTAAATTATCAAAATCTTTATAGACTCAAGTTAAAAAGGTTATAGTAAATTTTGTATTAAGCAAAATAAACAGTCACGAGTAAGTACTTGAACAAAAAAACAGGTTTATGCTAAACTAAACTGGACAAATGAAGAAGGAGAAGTGGCCGAGCGGCTGAAGGCGGCTCCCTGCTAAGGAGTTATGTGGAGCGATCTGCATCGAGGGTTCGAATCCCTCCTTCTCCGATTCTTTTGTTGATAAAGTTTGAAAAATAAATATTAAGCGCCTGTAGCTCAGCTAGGCCTTTGAGGATTTTCCTCAAAAAGTATAGGAATTTCACTCTATACAGCTGAGATTAAAAAAATATTAAATATTAAGCGCCTGTAGCTCAGCTGGATAGAGTGTCTGGCTACGAACCAGAAGGTCGGGAGTTCGAATCTCTCCAGGCGTGCTTCTAAAAAAATCCCTTTAGGGATTTTTTTTATGCGAAATCATCGAGTTTCAATGAACGAAATTCCTGTAAATTTCTGTAAATTATCAGTCGGTTTGAGAATTTATATCAGGAAGTTTGAGAATATGCTATGAGCTGAGTTCCATTTCGTTATTTGAGCTAGTTTCAATTATCTTACTTCCTTTAGACCTATTGCATTTCCAACATAATGTTTGTAGATTTTCTTCCGAGGTAATTCCATTCTTAGATAATGGGATTACATGATCAATTTCTAATAATAAATTAGGCTCTTGTGCTGTTGATAAACCACAATTTTTACAAGTATAATTATCTCTAGTCTTAATTTTTTCTCTTAAAGCAGATGTCATTAATGCTCTTTGACCAGCTATACTTTTTTTAAATTTTATTAAATCTGCTAGGTAATTTATAAATTTATCTATGTTATTTATATCAAAAACTATATCGCAGGACATAGAACTATTTCCTCCAGGACTTACATAATTAAAAGAATATTTCGGGAAGTAGAATTGACTAAAATCTATATCATTAAATCCTAATTTTTTAATAAGTTTTTTCTTTCTAAGTTTGATTATTAAGAAAGGTATCTTTTGGGATATATTTTCTATTATTTCATCTCTTTCTTTTTTTAATAAGATTTTCCCTTGTTCTGCAGCAGAAAAATTATTTAAAACACTTTCAAAATCAGCTAAAGTTTCTTCGTTTATTTTAATGTCAAAATATTTACAAATGTATTTAAATGGCTGTGCTTGAGCGCTTTTACAAACAGTTGCAGAACAATCGTAGACATTATCATTATTTTGCAATTTATTTAGCTCTGGTCGCTTGAAATTATAATTACTATTATCATTATAACTTGCAACGCCATAATCTGTAGTCTTAATATCAATATATGCTTCTTTGAGCTCTTCAATATGCTCATTTAAGTCATTACATTTTGAAGTATTTTTTCCAATGCTATCTTTAACTTTAAGAAATTTTTCTCCTTTATAATAAAAATATTCGAATGTTTGCCAAAATACTTCATATACAATCCATACTGCGACTAGAGCTAAAACAAATGTTCCAAATATAGAAATTAAGAATATAGCTAAAAGGGCTAAAATTAAATATGGCATATTCTTATCCTCATAAACTATTGATATTTTTAATGATTATAACATAAAAATTCAAAATACAGCTTTCGAGCATTTCCACCTTGAATTTTCAAACAAAAATGTCCTCTTTTGTCCGCCTCCTCTTGTCATGCTGAACTTGTTTCAGCATCTATCCAATACCCGCTTATAGTCTATAATTTCACTATGGTCAGATTCCGCATCAAGTGCGGAATGACATAATGTTTTATGACTTCATTCCCAAATATCCTCAATCACAGGACTTTTAAGGACAAAAATCAGCCAAATCCTCATTCCTTAAAAAATAATAAAAATCGCCAATCTTACTAATTTTGGGCTGATTTAGCTAACTTCCCTCGATTAACAAATGTCCTGTTAATGTATATTTTAAATAAAAATTGTGTGCTCAATTTCATGCTACTAACTAATAGCAATGGCTTGTTCCAATGTATCAAAATGGTTAAGATTGAATTTTAATTTTATAATATCTGATTTTATAAGAACTTTTAGTGGTTGCTCTTGCACACCTACAAAAAGAATATTTTTCTTATTTTGTTGAAGTTCTTTCACCGAATGTTCTAATACAGTTAGTCCTGTAATATCAATAGCAGAAACGGAATCCATAATAAATATAATGGTATCCACATTGCCCATAATATTACTTATAACTTTTACTGCCTTATCAGCTGCACCAAAAAATAATGGTCCGTTGATTTTGTAGCAAATGATATTATCCGCATCGATATTGATATTATCATTTGAATTTTCAATAGGAACAATGCACCCACAAGTAACATCTGCCATTCTTTTCATAAATAAAAATGCTGCTAATACGATACCTACACATACACCAATTACCATATCAAATAAGATAGTGAGTAAAAAAGTAACTAAAAGGACAAAAGCATCGCTTTTAGGTCCTGTAATTAATATTTTCTTAAATCTGGATATGTCCATCATCTCAAATGATACAATAACCAATAAAGCAGCTAATGCTGCCATTGGAATATAGGATATAACTGTAGCGGCAAAAATAATTATAAACAAAACTGTTAGGGAGTGGACAGTTGCTGCAATTTGAGTTTTGCCTCCAAATCTAATATTAGTAGCAGTTCGAGCAATAGCCCCTGTAGCGGGAATACTTCCTAAGAAAGAGCCAAAGACATTACCAATTCCTAAACCTATAAGTTCAGCATTAGAATCATGTTTTGTATTTGTAATTCCATCAGCCACAACTGCTGATAATAAAGATTCAATACTAGCTAAGATTGCAATAATAAAAGCAGGTAGTATAAGGAGTCTCAACTTCGAAACCATTACCAGAAAAGACTCTCCGCTAAAATAATCCCAAGGCAGAATTAATTTGGGTAATGAATGAGGGATTCCATGAACAACAGAGCCGTCAATAATATTACTAAAGCTTGTCATTATGGTCGAAATATTAATATCGCTGAAATAACTAGTTATAGCAAAACAAAGTATTGAAACAAAAGGTAAAACAACAATAGGTGCAGGTATCTTTTTATTGAATTTCTTCCATATAATCAACAAAGTTAGCGTTGAAACACCGGTAATTGTTTCGGGAATAGAAAATGACGGTAAAAAATGAACTAACGATAAAACTCGTTCAAAAAAATGGTTGGCTACATTTGGAATTTCTAACCCCAAAAAATCTTTTATTTGCAATGACATAATCACAAAACCTATGCCAGAGGTAAATCCTGTCGTGACGGGATAAGGAATATATTGTATAACTTTACCAAATCGGCAATATCCCATAATTATTAATATCAAACCTGCCAGAAATGTAGTAAAAATTAAACCTTGATAGCCATAAGTATTAGAAATAGGGAGTAATATAGCGACAAAAGCAGCAGTTGGTCCTGTAATTTGAAATTTTGAACCTCCTAAAATTGCTGATAATAAACCCGCAGTAATAATTGTATATAAGCCAACTTCTGGTGAAACTCCAGCAGCTATTGCCAATGATAAACCCAAAGGTATTGCAACTAAAGCAACTATAATTCCTGAAACTATATCTGATTTGAATTCATTTACTGAATACTCTTTAGTAACAGCATTTTTAAAACATCGAAATGGAGAGTATAAGCTCATTTTGTCACTATTGATTTTATTATTAATGTCCATAAATTTATTCTGTTGTATTACTCCTATTTTTAAATTGCACAAGTTCATTCTTACTCTAAATTTGTAAAATGCAATAATTCTGCCGATAAATATTTTAAAATGTTAATATTGAGATTGGTTTTTTAAAACTTTAAACTTGTATTTTCCATTAAAAAAGTTCTGAACTCGTATATTTAGGGATTTTTTTTATGCGAAATCATCGAGTTTCAATGAACGAAATTCCTGTAAATTTCTTTTAATTTAAAACTAAATTTGTTATTATAACTGATAATTAAATTGTTTTATTTTTAACTAAACAGGACTTTTATTAATTGAAAAAAACATTGTATTTTACATCTGAAAATATTGAAAACAAGGCTAAAAAGCTAATTAAAGAAATTGATAGGAAACAATCGGATTTTTGTATAAATAAATCAGCTCTTTTAGTTCTTGATATGCAGGATTTTTTCTTAAAAGAGTCTTCTCACGCTTTTATTCCAAGCTCTAGGGCGATAATTGCAAACATAAAAAGGCTTGTAGAGTTTTTTTATGTTAATCAGCAACCCGTTTTTTTTACAAAACACCTTAATAATAAAAAAAATGCTCAAATGATGGATATTTGGTGGAAAGAACTTATTGAAAAAGACAAAATAATCGATGAATTAAATACCGATAAATCTTTTATTATTGAAAAAAATCAATATGATGCTTTTTATAACACTAATCTGGAAAAAATATTGAAAGAAAAACATATTGAGCAGGTTGTGATTACCGGTGTTATGACACATCTTTGTTGTGAGACAACAGCCAGAAGCTCTTTTGTTAGAGGATTTGAAGTTTTTTTCATTGCTGATTCAACTGCAACTTATAATGAAACATTTCATAAAGCATCATTAATAAATCTCTCACATGGTTTTGCAATACCCACTCTGACAAAGGAAATAGTATGTCAAAAGTGATTGTTATAGGAGGTGGACCTGCGGGTATATCTGCTGCCATACAACTTAAGCGTTTTGATATTGATGTCACAATTATTGAAAAAGATTCAATAGGAGGGTTGATTAAAAATGCTAATTTAATCGAAAATTATTTAGGATTTCCTTCAGGTATTACGGGCATTGAATATACCAACTTAATCAAAAAACAACTAGAGCAATATAATATTCCCGTTTTTTACGAAGAAGTCAAAAAGATTAGTAAAAATAAGGTCTTTGAACTATCTACAAATTTAAAAAACTTCAAATGTAATTATCTTGTTGTTGCAACAGGTACAGTTCCTAAGAAAGCTGATTTTCCTCTTGATGAAAACGTTTCAGCTAAAATATTTTATGATATTCAAGGGTTATCCAATGTAAAAAATAAAAATATTGCTATTATCGGTGCCGGGGATGCAGCTTTTGACTATACTAGCACTCTTTTAAAGTCTAATAAAATAACCATTTTAAATAGAAGTGTTAAACCAAAAGCTCTACCATTGTTAATTGAAAGAGCTAAATGCAACAAAAATGTTTGTTATATTGAAAATATTAAGGTTAAAAAAGTTTCAAGAGTCTCTAAAAAGCTCATTTTGGAGACAACGAAAAATAAAATAGAAGTGGATTATATTATTTTAGCGATAGGAAGAGTTCCAAACGATAAGTTTTTAACAGAAAATTTGAAGAATGATCCCGATTTTTATATGATAGGAGATGTTAAAAACGGAATTTTAAGGCAAACGGCTATAGCGACAGGAGATGGGTTAAAGGTAGCACAGCAAATTTATGATAGAGAAAAACATTCTTAAAATATTAGCAAAATCAGGAAATGAGAAGGTTGCAACAGTTTATGTTGCAGAAATAAATAATAAAAAAATTGAATTTGTTGAAGCTGTTCAACCTCCTTTAAAACGAGAACAGAAATGGGTTTTAATCATTTCAAGCTTGTTTGGTTGTCCTGTAAAATGTGCTTTTTGCGACGCAGGTGGTTATTATCAAGGTAAACTGACTGAAGATGAACTGATTGCACAAATTGATTTCTTAATAAAAAATAGATTTCCTGATAAAGTTGTTAAAAGTGATAAATTTAAAATACAATTTGCCAGAGTGGGGGAACCGGCTTTTAATGAGAATATTTTATACGTACTTGAAAAATTGCCGAGCCTGTATAAAATGCCTAGCTTTATTCCTTCTATATCAACAGTAGCACCTATCGGCACAGAAGATTTTTTCTTCAAACTTCTTGAAATAAAAAACAGGCTTTATAAAAACAGTTTTCAATTACAATTTTCTATACACAATACCGATGAAAAATTAAGAGATGAAATTATCCCTGTGAAAAAATGGAATTTTGAACAGATCAACGAATATGGAGAAAAGTTTTATAGTAAAGGAGATAAGAACGAGAAAAAAATAACTTTAAACTTTGCTATTCAAGATCAAAAAGCAATTGATATAGATATATTGAAAAAATATTTTGACCCCGAAATTTTCCTGATAAAAATAACGCCCATAAATCCTACATATAAGGCTATTTCAAATAATATGGCTACTTCTTTAGATATAAAATTTCTTACAGAAAACTTGATTGCAAATCTAAATAAAGCCGGGTTTCAAACAATACTCAGCATAGGAGAACTTGAGGAAAACAATATAGGAAGCAATTGTGGTCAGTATATTTCTAATTTAAATCAGAAAATAATAAAACAAATAGATAGTTACAATTATGAACTGATAAAAATTAAAGGATAAAGTTTTTATTTAACCCAATAAGGTTGGAAGTTTTTTATGTTGTGGGTTAGTTTTTCATAATCGCCGTCGAAGCAAATGCCTCTATCGTCGATGTAGACATAGGCGGGTTCTTTTTTGTCGGTTACATCTTCTATGTATCTATCGAAATGATTTCTTATAAGCCACTTCCAGACAGTTTCTCTGTCTCGAGTGGTGAAAATCCATATTTCATATTCAATGCTCATTTTTTCTATGAACATTAAAGCTCCGTCTTTAGGCTTTGGCAATTTGCCATTATTCCAGCCTGAGTAGTTATTAAGAACGCCATCGAAATCTATATAAATTTTCTTTTTCATATTTTCTCCAATCGTAATTCCGCTACTAGCGGTAGACGCTGACAGCAGCATATAACAAAATATAAATATGAGCAAGGATTTTAAAATAGAATTTGGTAAAAAGTTAAAAGAATTAAGACTTAAAAAAGGCTTAACGCAAGAACAATTGTCTTTTGAAGCAAATGTTTCAAGATCTCATATCGGAATGATAGAACAAGCTAAAAGAGATATTTCTTTGGGAGATATAGCAAAGCTCTTGGGTGAAACCTTCTGAATTTATTAAACAGGTTGATCAAGAGACTGCCCGAAGGCTTTGCTCTTTTAGATGATTGAATATATTAGCATTAAATAAAGCATAGCTTTATTCAAGTAACGCTTGATAGATACGGGCACCTGCTGCCTGAAGTTTATGAACAAGCAATATCTGCTTTGAATGGTTTATTTGACAAAGATGATTCTTTGGCTTTAAATTCAATAAAATAGCTTTTGAATTGGATACCCGAAATGTTAAAATCTTGGCTTTTAACCGTTATTATTTTAATTTTAGCCATAACAGGTATTATTCTATTTTATAAAGACATTTTAAATATTAATGAATTATCTGCATTTGGCTCAATATTCGCAGCAACAGGAAGTCTTATTGCTGTTGTATGGTTTTATAATAGTTTGCAGCAACAAGCAATTCAACTTAAAGAGCAAAGACAGCAGTTTCAACTGAGTTCAATAATTTAAGGCTAGATGGCAAAAGAAATGTAATGGCATTAGTGAAATCAACGCTGGATGATATGGAGGTTAATATAAATAACTCATTAAAGAGTACTGATTCAATAGAAAATTTATATACATTATTTAACATGAAAATTTCACCATTATTAATACCTATAATGGATAGTGATCAACGTAGATACTGTTTTAGACGCAATACCAAAATACAATTCAATAATGAAACCTATTAATACTTTCTTGTCTACTCTAAAAACAACAGGAACAATGTTTTTAGAACATGGGGGTAGTGATTGCAAACGAAAATCTTAAACCCGAAATGTTTATTTATATTCATGAAGAATCTTTAAAAGATAAGTCTTTTATCTCTAAGTATTATCCCCTTGGGCTGTGTTATTAGCCGAAACAATGAGGAACTTCGATTAGATCTGGTTTCCATTGCAAGTCAAGTAACAATTGCTTTAGTGCAACCCAGTTTTGTTAAGCAGATTTGTTAAAAAAATCCATTTTAGACTATAAATAGAAATACAATTGCCTACCTAAAATTGCAGAAAAGTGGTTAGAATCATTGCCAGAGGAAAATTAGAATTTATTTTCTGACGGGCACAATTTTGGACACAATTTCAAAAAAATAAAGACCTGCGATTTCTCGAAAGCTTTCTCTTGAGTGGTTGCGGGGCTATAAAAGTATATTCATGGAAAAATAGAACCCGCACCAGCTGGGAGTTTCAGGAAAAGCTATCAAAGTTTTTGAAGCAAAATAAGACCTTTTCTGTGAGGTCAATGGAAATTTGTTTGGGTTCTGACGAACGTAAGCTTAATGTACTACTACATTTCAATCCTTTTAAAAAAGAAAATTATTAAGAAGTCAAATTGCTATTAACATCAAGGGACAGGGCAAAAACCACTGGTTTTGTATGATGTCATTCAACATTAAATATAACATTTAATTACACTTTCGGAGATTATGTGCTATTATCTCCGTATAATATTCGGAGATAACCATGAAATATATATACCAAAATACTGACTGGCACAGCTTTAGATGGGACGGAGAAAAAGTCCTAAACTTGCTTTCAAAAGTTAAATTGGCTCAAGGTTTTTTACTTGGCAAAATGGATGCTCTTGGTTTTGAAATTAAAAATCAGGCATTAGTAAAAGTATTGACTGAAAACATTACAAAATCTAGTGAAATAGAAGGAGAGGTTCTTAATGCCGAGCAAGTTCGTTCATCTATTTCAAGAAGATTAGGAATAGAAGTTGCGGGAAATATTCCTATAGAAAGAAATATCGAAGGTGTAGTTGAAATGATGCTTGATGCTACGCAAAAATATAATGAAGAAATGACAAAAGATAGACTCTTGGGTTGGCACGCTTCATTATTCCCGACAGGATACAGTGGTATGTATAAAATAAATGTTGGAAGTTACAGAACAGATGCACTTGGACCAATGCAAGTTGTATCAGGAGCAATTGGGCGAGAGAAAGTTCATTATGAAGCCCCTAGTGCGGATTTATTAGAAAAAGAAATGGCTGATTTGATTGACTATATTAATCAGGAAGATGACAACGATTATTTAATTAAAGCAGGCATAGTGCACTTATGGTTTGTTATATTACATCCGCTTGATGATGGCAATGGCAGAATCGCAAGAGCTTTAACCGATATGATTTTAGCTAAAAGTGAAGACCTGAATTACAGATTTTATTCAATGTCTGCTCAAATTAAAAAAGAACGCAAGTCCTATTACAAAATTTTAGAGCAAACGCAAAAAGGCTCTTTAGATATAACTTGTTGGCTTGAATGGTTTCTTGCTAATCTTTTAACTGCAATCAATTCTAGTGATGAAATCTTATCGTCAGTTCTAAAAAAAGCAGAGTTTTGGCAGAAATATTCGGACATTATTTTCAACGAAAGACAAAATAAAGTTTTAAATCGTATTATGGATGATTTTGAGGGCAGTTTAACTACTAAAAAATGGGCGAAAATGTGTAATTGTTCGCAAGATACGGCAACAAACGATATTAACGACTTGATAGACAAAAAAATTCTTAAAAAGCTTGGTAAAGCACGAACTACACATTATAAACTTATTCGATAATTAAGATAAAAGAGCTATTCAAAGAAACCTGTTGTACGGATTTAAAAAGACCGTTTACCGTAATTATTGAGAGCTTAAGATTTCACGACCTTCGTCACACCGCTGCTACCAGAATGGCATCATCAGGCATTGATCTGATTGTGGTTCAAGATATTTTAGGTCATTCAGACATAAAAACAACAATGAGGTACGCTCACCCTGTACCAGAAAGGAAGTTACTGGCTGTTGAGGCGTTAGCTGCATTCTTTCAAAATTGAAGATTTCTATATTAGTTATACTTGATTTATGAATATTGAATATAAAAGATATAGCTTGATTGAAAACTTACATAGAAAGGTAATTTACACTTTCTTTTTTTGATAATATTATTGTATGAAAAAATTTAAGCTTATTGTTACCCTAGTTGTTATATTACTTTTACTCTGGCTTTGTATTGACCATTTCAGGGGTTATAAGGTTTTAAAAGTCATAGACGGTGATACTGTTTATGTAGATTTGAACAGAAACAATAAGGCTGAAACGGAAGAAAAAATCAGAATAAAGTCTATAGATACTTTTGAAACTAAATATTCTTATCAGCTATCAAGGCAATCAAGAAAATTTGGTATAACTAAAAAACAGGCTCTAGGGCTTGGATATTGGGGCAAGGAATTTGCCAAGAAAAAACTTTTGGGCAAGAGAGTAAAGCTTAAAATTTACGGAACGGGCGATTTTAACAGAAAACTTGCTCATATTTATATTAACGGTCAAAACTATGAAAAACTAATCTTAAAAGAAGGCCTAGCTGTTGTTTATAAACGTGCTGATGATGCAAAGGATTATTTAAAGTATGAAAACATAGAAAAAATAAAACAAAATGCTGAAAAAGTCCAAAACTTAGACCTTGTAATACTAAACCTGAAAAACAATAAATACCATAAACCCTACTGCAAATACGCCCGCAATATCAGCAGGTTTGAACTGGTAGAAAAGAAGAATTTACCTTTGAATACTAAACAAGCAGGTTGTTGTAAGGGAAAAAATTTTATAAACCATAAAGAACAGAGAAAATATTTAAAATCAGACAATATTATAAATCCTGTTTTTGAAAAAGCGGTTCCTGACATACAAACAGAAAATATTGAATTATATTTTATCGATCCCACAAAATACAAAAAACCTGCAAACTATTGTCGTACAGCTGCTGTACAAGCTTTAATCAAAGAGATTGATAAGGCTAAAAGTACTATAGAGTTTTCGGTATTTGGCTTTTCTAATCAGCCAGAATTGATTAAATCAATAAAAAAAGCTTCTTTGCGAGGAGTAAAAGTAAGATGGGTTACCGATGTTACTCCTTGGAATTTTAATTTTTATTCAGGAACAAAAGAGGCAATGAAGCAAATTCCTAACTATAAAACGGATTTTAATACAGATAAAAAATTGCTTGAAGAATTTAGAAAGAAAGGAATGAAAAGTTACAATGGGACTTTGATTCATAATAAGTTTTTTATAATCGACAATAAAATGGTATGGACAGGTTCTACTAATATTAGTTCTTCCGGAACAGGTGGATATAATGCTAATGTATCGGCTCTTATTCGCTCTGAAAAAATAGCTAATGTTTATAAAAAAGAGTTCAATCAAATGTTTATTGAAGAAAAATTTCATAGAGATAAGCAAAAAATATTCGCTAAAAACATAAATTTAAAAGATGGTTCTACTGTTTCTGTTTATTTTTCACCAAACCCTTTAATTGTTGATGAAGCTATAACCCCTGTGATAAGAAATTCAAAAACATTTATTTATATGCCAATGTTTTATCTTACAAATGAAAAAATCTTTAAAGCTTTAATTGAAGCTCAAAAAAGGAATATAGACGTGAAAATTATAGTTGATGCTCATTATGCCAAAAGTCAACATTCAAAGATAAAAAAACTAAGAAGTGCAGGAATAAAATTGAAAGTGGAAAATTGGGGCGGTAAAATGCACATGAAATCTATGATTACAGATAATGACTATATAGTGATAGGTTCCACTAATTTTACAAAAACAGGCATAACACAAAATGATGAAAATATGATGATTATTAAAAATTCGAAATTAAATCAAAAATTCAAATTTGAATTCTTAAAATATTGGAAAAGTATTCCTGATAAATGGTTATATAAGAGTCCATTGCCAGAAGGTAAAGATAGTATAAATTCTTGTAATGACGGTATAGATAACGATCATGATGGTTATTATGATAAAAAAGATTTTGATTGTTCCTAAACAAAAGATTCGATTAAAATCTTAGCTGGTAATTTTATGGTTTTATTTTTATTTAATTCTTGTTTTTCTTTAATCGATTTTATATTCTGAGGTTTAATAAGCTCTCTTAATGAAAAACCTTCAGCCCAAGTGTAATCTTCTTTGCAACAATTTTCTTCATAATACATAGCCTTTTTGTAAAGATCGGGATGGTTTTCAAATAATTTAACCCATTCTATTTTCTTTTGATAAAAACAAAAATAACAACCGGTTCGACTTCTCCATTTATAGTTATCAGGATAATTTATGCCATTTTTAATTAGAATTTTTTCAACATCTGCTAAATCTATACCATTATCAACAAAAGGATATTGAGCTTTGATGAATTGTTTTTCTAACTCTGTTTTAGGAGAAAATCCTCTATCAGATTCATCTGCCCTAATTCCAATATATAAGTTTATAATGCCATTTCCTTCTTTTTGAGTTTTTCTTTAATAAAATTTTGAGAAGTTTTAATTTTAAATTCATACGTACACCAACGTTGCTTTGCTGAAGGTATCATTTTATATTGCTCGTATCTTTCATCGAAACTTTTAGGAGGTAAAAGCCGCAAAACAGGCTTATCTAAAAAAATCTCTATTTTATTTAGATAATCATAAGTTTCAGGAATTTCTAAACCTGTATCATAAAATACATAATCGATTTTTTCGTGAATTTTGGGCATATTTTCTTTTATGTAAAACGCAAGTGCGGTGCTGTCCTTGCCGCCAGATAGGCTCAAATATATGATATTCTTGACTCATGTAAAACCAACTCTCCCAATGAATTTATAAATATAAACAACAGTTTACTTTTATCAGAATAGCATATTTTTTTGTTTTGTAAACCCCTATTTACTTAATAAAGAACGAAACAAATTGTACTTTAATGATGGTTCTTAGAACTATGGTTTTGTACAAAACAGCCTACATTACCTTTGAAGAAGCTTAAGTGATGACAGAAAAATGGAGAATAGAGTATAAATATGTATTGTTTGTTACTTAGTTTTAAATAGCTCTGTATTGATGAATATGGATTATATCTTTAAAACTAATAATTACACAAGAATTACACAAAACTAAAAAAGAAGGTTTTTCGCTAATCGCTGAAACCTTCTTTGTACTTGGTTGCGGGGGCAGGATTTGAACCTACGACCTTTGGGTTATGAGCCCAACGAGCTACCAGACTGCTCCACCCCGCGGTATTTGTATAACTATATTTAAACTAAAAAACAAAATTATTTCAAATTTTATTTATCTTATTTTACACAAAATTATCAAGACCTAATTTACACAGGGTTTTAGCTCGCTTAAAGATGTGTAATATATAAAAACCAAAGGATTGATAGTAATTTTGACAATTTGAAAAGAAGATTATTTAATATAGCGTTTATAAATATCCCAAAGTCCTAAAGCAGCACCTGCAAAAGTGAAAATTACAGTCCATAAAGGAAATTCACTGCTGTATTTGCTGTCTAAATATTGTCCTATTAATAATCCCAAAAATATCGGGATTAATAATCCAAAAGCTATATCCATAAATCAACCTGCAACAATACTTTTGCCGTTTCTACGGAGGTCTGAAGCACCTTTTAAAGTAATATCATTTTGTAACTGTACACATTGTACACCACCAAAAAACATATTTAGCTTGTCGAACTTAACTATTTCCCAATCATTAGGGAGTAATTTTTCATTAACGACAAGGGGATATTCGTAAGAGAATTTATCGTCTTCCCAGTGGATACGAGGACTATGCAAGGCTGATTCAATGTCCTTTCCGCATTTTACAATATTTATAAAAATATTTGCCAGAGAAGTTGCTATTCTTGATGCCCCGGGAGTACCCAAAGCAAGAATATCATTATTTGAAATAGCTATTGTTGGAGACATGCTGCTTACAAGGCGATTTCCCGGATCAAGAGCGTGGAAACCGAGAGGATTTAACTCTAATTCTCCAAGCACATTATCCATTACAATTCCTGTTCCTTCAATGCCTACACCTGAACCATACCCCATGCTCATTGTTATGCTGCAAGCATTTCCAAGGTCATCAATACAGCAAAGATGTGTTGTGTTTGAGCTTGATGAAATGTTTTTATATTTTTCAAGAATGTTCTCATCGCTAAGCATATTATAAAGTTTTTCTTCGTAGTCCATGCCTTCTTTAAAACAGGCAAATCGGTCTTGAAAAGCTGAATAGATTATTCTTCCCAGTTTTGAAACATTTTCAGGTGAATAATCTTCTATGCCGAGTTTTGATGCAACTTTTAAAATTTGAACCATAGTTGATCCGCCTACAGAAGGAGGAGGGTTTGTATTAATTAAATAGTCGCCATATTTTACTTTTAAGGGGTTTCTTATGATTACATCGTAGGTTTCAAGGTCTTTTCTTGTGATAATTCCACCACCTGAAAGGACTTCGTCTGAAATACTTTTAGCTATATCTCCTTTGTAAATAACGCCAGAACCATATTGACCGATAAGCTCAAAGGTATTGGCAATATCAGGATTCTTCATCAAATAACCTTTAGGTGGAACTTCACCTTTTTCAGTTGATAAGAGCTTTTTTGCATATTCAGTTTGCCAATGAAGTTTTTCAGCTGACAAAGAAAGCCAATATGCAACCGTAGCGTTTAAAGGCACACCTTTTATAGCATTTTCTGCCGGAGGTTTTAAAGACTCGGATAAAGGTATTCGTCCATAGTTTTTGGATACAAATTCCAATCCTTTTACAGTACCGGGAACGCCTATCGAGGAGTGTCCCGATATAACTTCTATACCTGTACCATAAGGTAGTTTAGTTGTTTTCATATTTTGACCAAATGCGCTCTTAGGAAGACCTTTTCCCGGCATGGCATCAAAAAAATCAATTATCTTTACATCATCTGATCCCGCAGGTTTTACTGCTGCAAAACCGCCGCCGCCAATACTACACATTAAAGGGTTTGAAACCATCAAGTCAAAAGCTGCGCATACAGCAGCATCAAAAGCATTGCCTCCTGCTTCAAACACCTTTACGGCGGATTCACTTGCAGATGGAGTGCAACTTGCTACGGCTATTTTTTTAGGTTTTTGCAGATTACTTGTTAATGACATATTTACAAATTTGTTTCTAGCTATAGTTTACCTGTATAATATCGTAAGAAAAACATTTTATGAGAACAAGATTTTATATGTCACAAAATAATAACAACCAAAAATTATCGACAGCTTTAAAAGCTGTATCTTCTTTGTTAAATGCAGATCTTACCCCCCAAGAGACTTATTTTTCGGTATTAAGAGAATTTAAGAACTTTTTTGACTATGATTTTGCCCACGTTGTTTTTCTCGATGGAGAGGGCATTACCATAAAAGCTTCAAGTCAAAAAGAAAAAAATAATAGCTCTATAGCTTCTCAAGGGCTGTCATTAAGACAATTTATCAAAAACAAAAAAACATTGGTAAAAACAGCTAAAAGTACTGAAAAAAATATAGTTTCTGAAATTAACGAAAATCTCGATTTTGATTACTCCTTTATTGTAACGCCTTTGGCAATAAAATCTGTGCTTTTTGGCTTTATATTAGCAGTCAAGAAGGGGCTGAATCAATTTGATGATATTGATAAGTCGGTAGCAGAAGGTCTATCTTCTGCGATCTCTTATTCGGTGAAAGATGCCGAATTGAGTGACGTATTTCAAATGCAACTAAAAGCACTGCGAGAAAACATTGAAAAAAGAGCTGAAGCTTATGACGTGATAAAAGGTCAGAATGAAAAAATAGTCGAAGCCGACAAAGCTAAAAATGAATTTCTTGCTAATATGTCACATGAGCTAAGAACGCCAATGAATGCAATTATAGGATTTTCAGAAGCTTTAAAACTGAAATTTTTTGGTCCTTTAAACGAAAAGCAAGAAGAGTATGTAGAGGATATTCATACCAGTGGTCTTCATCTTTTAGGAATGATTAATGACTTGCTTGATATTGCCAAAATTGAAGCTAACGAAATGCGTTTAAATAAAGAGTTTTTTAATGTTTATCAAGTGACAAATGAATCTGTAAATATAATAAAAGCTCTTGCGAGTAAAAAAAATATAAATCTAGAAGTGACGTATGATTCGGAAGATATAAATATATGCGCCGATAAGCAAAAATACCAGCAAATACTTTACAATCTTTTTAGTAATGCTATTAAATTTACCGATGAAGGCGGAAAAGTTAACCTGAATATAACCAACGACGAAGATTATATTTTTGTGACAATAAAAGATAATGGTATCGGAATCGACTCAAAGTATCACGGAAAAATCTTTGCCAAATTTCAACAAGTCGACAGTTCTTACACTCGAAAATATGGAAGCACGGGACTTGGTCTTGCTATTACAAAAGAGCTTGTTGAGTTACACGAAGGTAACATCTGGCTTGAGAGCAGACTAAACGAAGGTACAAAATTCACATTTAAGCTTCCCAAAAAATAGGCTAAATAATGAAAAAAACAATCCTTATTGCAGAAGATAACGAAATTAACATGAAACTTATGAGGGATATTTTAAAATCTCAAGGATACGATATTCTTGAAGCTTATGATGGAGAGCAAGCTATAGATTTGGCTATAGAAAATAAAAAAACTATAGATCTTGTTTTGATGGATATACAACTTCCTAAGCTTAGTGGACTTGATGCTATAAAAGCACTAAAAGAAAATAAAGGTACCAAAAACCTTTTAATATTTGTAGTTTCAGCACATGCAATGTCTAAAGACATAGAAAATGCTAAAAAAGCCGGTTGTATAGAATATATAACGAAACCCATTAACCTTGTTGAATTCATCAATAAAGTTAATTCTTATTTGCAAAGTTAAAATTAGTATGCTATTTCAACTATTCTCCACCTAAACAACCCTTTAGATGAATAGGTTTTTTTCTAGTTAGTTATTAATATTTTTTGATTAATATTTTGAGGTTATTATGGTCAAAAAATATCTAATAACAGGTGGCGCTGGTTTTATAGGAGGTCATTTGGTTAAAGAACTCTTGAAATCGTCAAGTGTTACTTGCATTGATAACTTTAATGATTATTATGACCCTAAAATTAAAATAAAAAATATTGAAGAATTTTTGAATAATCCTAATTTTAGCCTTTATAAGATTGATATAACCGAAAAAGACCATCTTGAAAAAGTTTTTAATCCTGATATTGATTGCGTAATCCATTTGGCAGCACTTGCAGGAGTAAGACCCTCTCTTGATAAACCTGATGAGTATTTCAAAGTTAACGTACAGGGGACTTTAAATATTTTAGAGCAATGTCGGATAAATAATATAAAAAAAGTTGTATTTGCATCTTCCAGCTCTGTATACGGCAAAAGAAAGTTAGAGCCTTTCAATGAAAATATGATTGTTAATCAGCCAATATCTCCTTATGCAGCGTCAAAAGCTACAGGAGAGCTTTTATGCCATACTTTCAGCCATTTATATGATCTGCAAATTAATTGTCTTAGATTTTTTACTGTTTATGGACCAAGACAAAGACCCGATCTTGCGATCAATAAATTCACCCGAAAAATCAATGCAGATTCAATCATTACAATGTTTGGTGATGGAAAATCAAAGAGAGACTATACCTTTATAGACGATATAATCAGTGGAATTATTGCAGCTATTGATTATGACAAAACAAAATTTGAAATTTTTAATCTGGGAAATGGTAAGGGGGTAAGTTTAATTAATATGATAAATACTATTGAAAAAACGCTTAAGAAAAAAGCTCAAATAAAAGTATCCGAGCATCAAGCAGGAGATCTACCTTACACATTGTCAGACATTACAAAAGCTCAAAAATTATTAAACTATAACCCATCGACATCATTTGATGTCGGGATTCAAAAATTTGTAGATTGGTATAAAAAGGAATGAATGATTAAGCTCTTGCCTTTTTATAAAAAAGCATTATTATAGAAGTTATATAAATACTAAATCAATATTTTTAAATTTTAATATTTAATTTAGCAAGGAGGATTCAATGCAAAATCAATATTTAGTAGTAGCTGAGAACATAACTTACAAAAATAACAAACTAAGTTGTATCAATATTTTCGATCAATTTGTAGCAGTAAAATTGCCCGCAGAATTCACTTTTGATCTTGCCGTGATTTGTGGTCCCGGATGGGAACCCGGCAAATATAATGTAAAAATACAAGCTAAAACAACAGAAACAGACCTTGCCAGCGTGGGAAATCTTGAAGTGGATATTCCACATGATAACTTTGTTTATAATGCATTGGCTCCGAATTTAAAAATAACTTTAGGACCAAATGTAAAAAGTATCACATTTGTCGTCAGCAAAAATGATGATGTTGTGATAAAAAGAAATTACCCCGTAAGCGCACTTCTTACTGCTACTGTAGCTCCTACGCAAGAGCAACCTAAAGAAGAAAAGCCTCAAGAAGGTTAAAGCTTAAAAATGCAAAAATATAAAGTTGCTTTTTTTGACGTAAAAGATTTCGAAAAAGATTATATATTAAATAATAAACCTGAAGAGTGTGAATTTCAGTTATTTGCTGATTGTTTTCATACTTTTATGGAAACAAAATCAGATGAAGTGAAAGATATTGATATTTTATCAATTTTCACTTCATCCAGAGTTATGAAAGAAGATTTGCAAAAGTTTTCAAATTTAAAACTAATTGCAACAAGGTCAACTGGTTATAGTCACGTTAATATCGATCTTTGCGCTCAAGAAGAAATCCCTGTTGTAAATGTTCCTAAATACGGTAATTGCACGGTTGCCGAATTTGCTTTTGGGTTGCTTTTAGATGTAGCACGAAAAATAAATGTGGCACACAAAGACTTGCAAAAAGGAATAATCAACGCTCATCAATATATAGGCATTGATTTATTCGGTAAGACTATAGGAATAATAGGTACAGGTGCAATAGGTGCTCATACAATACAAATAGCTAACGGTTTTGGTATGAATATAGTAGCTTTTGATCCTTATCCTAAATCAGAACTGGTAGAAAAATACAATGTTCAATACTTAGAGCTGGATGAGCTTTTAGCCAAGTCGGATATAATAAGTTTACACGCTCCTTCTACCAAGGAAAATAAACATATGATTAATGATGAGTCTTTTGCCAAAATGAAAGACGGTGTCATTATAATAAATACCGCACGGGGTGAAATTATGGACACTACAGCCCTTTATAAAGCACTGCTCAGCAAAAAAGTTGCAGCTGCGGGGCTTGATGTGGTGGAATGCGAAGAAATCTTGATGCAAGAAGATAAATATATAACTAAAGTAGACTGTATTAAACCCGAGTGTTTGACAAAAACACTAATAAATCATAAACTTCTTGATTTTCCAAACGTTGTAATAACTCCTCATGTTGCCTATGACTCGATAGAGGCAGTGAACAGAATTTTGGAAACCACTATAGATAATATCAAAGACTTTATTCAAGGAAAAACTATTAATAGAGTGAATTAGACACTAAGACGATAAGAGCTGATAGATTCTTTCCTAAAATACTAGTGTATTAATTTATGAGCGTTTATTTAAATGTCTAAAATAAAGATGTTTTTAGTTATCCTTCTTGCTTTTTTTATCGTGTCAATTTTTTATATTGCTGCTACATCAGGTATTTCACTGGAAAATGCTCAACAGATTATTAAAGACTTCAAATTTCTCGCTCCTGTGGTATTTATTGTCTTATATTCAATCGCTCCGGTGTTTTTTATTCCAATAACACCTTTATCCGTAACGGCAGGAATTTTGTTCGGGCTTTGGTATGGTACATTTTTAACTACAATAGGGGCTTCTATAGGAGCTTGTATTGCTTTTTTGGTGAGTAGATATTTAATGAAAGAATGGGTCGACCATAAAAGCCCCGCAAGAGTTATGTTGGTGCAGGAAAAAGTACAAAAAGAAGGTTGGAAATTCATTGCAATATCAAGGGTTACGCCTATCTTTCCTTTTAATGTTCAAAATTATGTTTTTGGACTCACCAATATAAGTTTCAAAACCTTTTTATTAACTACACTTTATAGCGTAATTCCGGGGTCTTTTGTATATGTATATCTTGGTTATACAGGAAAAAGTATTATGTCGGGAGATCCTAATGCAATGAGTAAATTATTTGTAGCTATTGTATTTATTATACTCAGTGCAGTTTTGCCGTTTATTATAAAAAAATATAAGCATCGAAAAGCTTAGGCGAATTTTTAAAACACTCTTATTATTGAACTTGAACTCTACCAAAGTACTTGCCGAAGGTGAAATGAATTATTAATTTTCATTATTTTAGACCGTTTTAGCTCGTGATATAATTTTTGAAACGGTGAGAAAATGAAAAGAATAAAACAGCTTTCTGATAATTTAATAAACCAAATTGCAGCAGGTGAAGTGATCGAACGACCATCATCTGTTGTAAAAGAACTTATCGAAAATTCAGTAGATGCCGGTGCGAAAAAAATTGAAATAGAAATATCTAACGACTGCAAAAATATTCGTGTAGCCGATAATGGTAATGGTATTCATAAAGACGACATAATTATGGCGTTCTCCCGGCATGCAACAAGTAAAATATCCGAACAAGAAGATCTTTGGAATATTTCAACATTAGGATTCAGAGGAGAAGCCCTCGCCAGTATAATTTCGATCGCAAAAGTTATTTGCACTACAAAAACCGAAGAGTCTGAAAACGGAACCAAAGTGGAATGCGAAAATTCCAACGTAAAAACAACGGAAGTTGGTTGCGCAAAAGGCACGATAATGGAGGTTAAAAACCTTTTTTACAATACTCCCGTAAGATTGAAATTTTTAAAACGACCACAAACGGAATATTCTAATATTATAGAAACCGTTCAAAATATAGCGATTTCACACCCTGAAGTTGCTTTTGTGCTTATAAACAAAGGATATACCTCATTAAGAACAAGCGGAACAAGTGAAGTTGAAACCGCTATAAGTGAAGTCTATTCAAATGACCTTATAAAAGATCTTGCTAAAATTGACAAGCAAGATGCACTTTCGAACCTTTCGGCTACAGGGTTTACAAGCAATCCTGATTTTACACGATCTAATAAAAAGGCTATTTATTTGTTTGTAAATGGAAGAACCGTAAAATGCCCTGTAATGCTTAAAGCCATTGATAACGCCTATAAAGATCTCATCCCTTCAGGTAGACACCCTTTTACCGTGATTAACTTATCTTTGCCTACTGATGAAGTTGATGTAAATGCACATCCCACAAAAAAAGATGTGAGGTTCACCAACCCTAATCAAATCTATGGGTTTATTTACGGATCAATTAAATCGGCTTTGGAAATTTCTATCAGCAAAAAACCTGAAGTTCTTTCAGCACAAATGATAAAAGAAGAAGGTTCAATGGAAAGAACTTCTACTCAATCAGTGTCCTTTGTCAGTCACAATGATAAACAAGATCACTTTGTGGATTTCAAAAGGATCCAAACAAATATTCAAAATGCCAACGAATTTTATAAACCAATTGAAAAACAAATAAATATTGAACTTGATGCATCTGAACAGGAAGAAACCGTTGATAAGCCAAAAATTATAGGGCAATTATTTAATACTTATATCTTAATTGAACACAATAAAGGGCTTCAGGTTATCGACCAACATATTGCACATGAAAGATATTTATATGAAAAATTACAAAATGCAGAAGATTTTGCTTCTCAATTGATTTTTACATCTGAAGCGATAGAACTTGAATCCACTGATATAGATTTGATTCAAAATAACAAAGAATTATTGCAAAAATATGGTTATATAATCGAAACAGCCAATGATTCAGGGGTTATGTTCAAACAAGTTCCGCAAATCATTGCAAAGAAAAATCCGGAACAGACTATAAACGATCTTTTGGATGCGTTAAAAGGTTCTTTGGATTCAATAGAGAATGAAATTATAAAAACTACAGCGTGCAAAGCTGCTGTAAAAGCGGGAGAAAAGCTTTCTATATGGCAAATGGAAGAACTTATCATTAATTGGCAAAAAACAAAGTATCCAAAAACCTGTCCTCACGGTAGAGTTATAAGTCATATTATTCCATCCAAAGATATAGCAGCCTTTTTTGGAAGACCTGACGTTAATGTATAGCCTTTATTGAACTTTGCGACTTTATAAGTTATGATAGACAAGACTATACCGATGCAAAAAATAATCAGGAAAATAAAACAATTTTGCAAGTCGGTATGCGTGAGCAGAGAGCGACATTTTCAGAAAATGCGACCGCATCGGATTTTCTTGAAAACTAACTCATTTGGGTATAATAGGATTTAATAAAGTTAAATAAAAGGTTATTTGAATTTGATCGGTATAATAATAAAGATTCATTCAGATTTTTACTACGTTAAAGTCGCTGAAAATCTTATTGAATGTAAAGTTAGAGAAATTTTAAAAAAAGAACATATCGATGTATATGTTGGCGATAAAGTCTGTTTGGAAGAATTTTGTTCTGAGTCTAATCAAGCTGTAATTACAAAGGTTTTAGAACGTAAAAATTTCATTAAAAGACCTGCAATTGCTAATATAGACCAAATTGTTGTAGTTACAACCCTTAAAGACCCTTATGTAGACTTTACTCAACTGGACCGTTATCTTTCTTATGCAAAATTGCATTCAATACCTGCTATTATTTGCGTTAATAAATCTGATTTATTAAAATCCGAAAAGGAGAAAGAGTCTTTAAAATCTGTTTACGAACCTTTGGGATATAAAATAATATTTACTTCTGCCATTAAAAAAACAGGTATTGAAGATCTTGAACAAGCTTTAAGGCAAAAAATATCAGTTCTTTGCGGATCCTCAGGGGTTGGAAAATCCAGCATATTAAATGCAATACATCCTCAGCTTCATCTGAAAACAAGACAAATAAGTAAAAAAACAAAAAAAGGAACTCATACAACACGTCATACAGAGATCATAGAAGTAAAATTAAACAATGAAACTTTACAAGTAGCTGATACTCCGGGATTTAGTTATTTAAAATTTGATAATACCATGCCGGAAAAAATAAAGGATCTTTTCGCAGAAATAAAAGAGTTGTCTATTTCTTGTCACTTCAATAATTGCCTACATATAGAAGAAACTGATTGTAATGTTTTAAACAATATTGATAATATTTCGAAAAGCCGTTATGAAAGCTATAAAGCTTTTATTAAAGAGGCTATCGAATATAAAGAAAAAATGCAAAAAAGCAGTCATAAAGAAAAAAAGGGATTCAAAACTCTTGATTCTCAATCTGATGAAAAACTTAAAATTGCTAAATTAGGTATAAAAGCAAGAGAAAAATCGAGAAAAAATAAAAAACAAAAATTAACTAATATTTCAACATTACAAGAAGCGTATTATAATAATGAAAATGAATTTGATATTTAGTGAGAAAATCGTTGAAAATAATAAGACAGGACAATTTTGATTTAAATAGCTTTATTGATGAAAATAAAGCTATTATAAATTCTCATTTGGAAATTTATCTAAAGGAACTTTATCCTTTTAACCTCTGGAAGTCAATGAGATATACAACTTTAGCTGATGGTAAAAGAATTCGTCCTATTCTCGCATTAGAAAGTGCCAGAGCTTGCAAAGGAAATGTAGAAGAAGTTATACCTACAGCTTGCGCCATTGAAATGTTCCATGCTCAAAGTCTTATACACGATGATTTGCCTTGTATGGACGATGATGACTATAGAAGAGGACAAAAAACCAACCATAAAGTCTTTGGCGAAGCTACGGCAGTGTTGGCAGGAGATGCTCTTTTGACATATGCACCGCTTGTCATAATAAGAAATACGCCAAAATCAGTAAATAAAGAAGATTTGTTAAAAGTAATAGAAGAATATTGCGAAACGGCAGGTCCTTTTGGACTCGTAGGTGGTCAAGTTGTGGATATAGAATCAGAGGGAAATGTTGTTGACCTTCCTACTTTCACTTATATTCATACCCACAAAACAGGCGATCTTATTAAGTTTGCTGTTCGGGCAGGAGCCATTTTAGCTAAAGCAAAAACAGAACAATTGGAAGCTCTGACAAAATATGGTGAACTTATAGGATATGCTTTTCAGATAGCTGATGATATCCTAGATAAAATTGCAACAAAAAAAGAACTGGGTAAAACCCCCGGCAAGGACGAAAAAAAACAAAAAGCAACACATCCGTCTTTATATGGACTTGCACAATCAAGGGAAGAAGTAGTACACTTATGTGCAAGTGCTCAAAATCTTTTAATTGTAAATGGTCTTAATACACAAGGATTAATAGGTTTAGCAGGAAGTATAGCGTTAAAGGTTATTGATAGAGGATAAAATGATCGTAAATACTGGTTTTGAAGTTATCTCAGCTGCATTCATCGGTGCTTTTACTGCACAATTTTTAAAATTTTTCTTTTATTACATAAAAAACAAAAAACTTAATTTTGGAATTATTTCCGAAACAGGAGGAATGCCTAGTAGTCACAGTGCTTTTGTTATCGCACTCACGACAAGTGTCGGCATAATCAACGGATATAGATCGGTAGAATTTGCTATCGCCTTGGGCTTCTCAATGATAGTAATGTATGATGCCGCAGGACTTAGACGCTCGGCAGGAAAAATGGCACGAGTCCTAAATAAAGTTGTAGAAGACATTTACGAACATAGACCTCCTCATGCCGCAGACAAATTAATAGAATTATTAGGACATACCCCCCTTGAAGTTATTATGGGAGCTATGTTAGGTAGTGTTATTGCTCTTGGGATTCATATGTTTCTTCTTAGCTAATTATTATTTTTGCATTGATTTAATTAAAAAGCTCCATACCGGCATGGAGCTTTTTAATTGAATTTTAATTTTATCTTTTGGTTAGATCTTATTCATAAGGCTTTTATACCTTTTTTAAATAACAAAGATAAAAATATTTTTTAATATTATTTGATTAAATAATGTTAAAAAAGTTTAAAAAACCTCATAAAACAGGCAAATTTATATGATTTAGCGTTTTTATTTATATAAGTATTACTATGATAGGGATGTATTCATGTTGAATTTTCAGGGGTTAAATTCATCAATAGAAGTTAAAAGAGCAAAGTCGAGTGTTAATAAAGTAGCTCAACAATGTGCATCTAAAGATGTTGCTTTTGAAGGAACTGAATCTAAAAGAAATTTAAGTTCAGCTAATTGCAAAGCATATTTTGCCAATACTGTTAATTTGTCTGATACATTAAAATCATTAAATACTCAATCTAAAATAGGTTTTGGACACCGAATAGAAGTTCATAACTCTTGGGGTGTTAACATAAATGACAATGGGGAAACTAAAGTAAAAACTTGGGCTCCAAAAGCAAAAGAAGTTTATATGGAAATAAGACCTGCTGATAAGCCTATAGATGGCGGTGAGTGGAGTCATGATAATGGAAAAATCACAGTTGATAAAATAGATGGTCAAACGATAATAAAATCAGCTGACGAACATTCAACAGTTATAAAGCTTGAAAGTCAAGATAATGGCATTTTTACAGCTTCAACTAAAGACATAAAATCAGGTGATAAATATAGATTCTTACTTGTAAAACATGACGATTCAATAGCAGGAAGAAAAGATTACTACGCTAAAAAACAAGACGGTGTCGGTAGTTGGTCTACAGCTTATGACCATTCTGATTTTGAATGGGGCGATAAAAGATGGATGTCAGACGGTAATAATAAAAGAATCGGTCCTAAAAACCCCAATGTCCTTCCTACGATAAAAGAAATTCACATCGGAATAATGTCTCCTGAAGGTGATTTTGAACATGCAAAATCTAAAATCGATAAAATTGCTCAAAACGGAGCATTTAACACTATTGAACTTATGCCGGTAGAAGGTTTCTACGGTGGAGAAAATCCTGAAGAAGGTTTTGGCTGGGGATATGATGGTGTAGACAAATTGGCACCAACTGAAATTTACGGTGGACCTGAAAAATTAAAAGAATTAATTGATTACGCTCATAATAAAGGTTTAAACGTATTAATGGACGTTGTCCCTAATCATATGGGACCTAACGGAAATTATCTGGATGATTTTGGACCTTTCCAAGGCAATCCAAACCCTTGGGGACATGGATTAAATTATGAAGGAGAAGGTAAAGAGTTTGTCCGTGATTATATGATAAACGCTTCATTAAACTGGTTAAATAACTATCATTGTGATGGTATAAGATTTGATATGACAAAATTTGTTGATTCAGATAATACAATGAAACAAATAGCTATCGAAACAAAATTTCATGCCCCAAATTCATTCATAGTAGCTGAAGATGGTCGATTTGAAAATGGCGATGATAGATTAAATGACCCCAGAGTTATTCGTTCATTATCTGAAACTTCTGATTCTAAAGACCCTCAAAAAACTAAAGAAGAAAGAATTCAAGCACATGAAAGAATCGTAGCTGATGCTATTGATAATAAATTCTCTCTTGATAATCTTGGATTTGATTCTCAATGGGATTTTGCATTTCAGCATAATTTACTCAGTATGATTTTAAATCAAGAATTTATGGGTTATCAACCTAATTTAAAGAACCTTGAATATTCATTAAAAAATGGTCCGTTAAACACAAAATATTTAATGAGCCATGATGAAATCGGTAATAACGACGGAACAAGATTGATACCTAAAGCATTAACCGCAAAATTAGGAATGTTCTACCGTGTAGAAGGTAATAATGATTGTGAAAAAGGGCAAAGAGCTGCTGATTCTATGCAAAGAATTACAGAAGCATACTTAGCAGGTAATGAAGCAATTTGGAATCCTAAAGAACAAAGAAAACTTCACGTTACAAACCCTATTTCAAAAGAAGAGTTTGAACATACTTATAAAGAAGCAAAAGCTTTAAATAGACTTGGAACAGCTACTGTAGTTGTAGCTCCGGGTCCTAAAATGGTTTTTGATGGTGATGAAAAAGGTGCGGTAAGCAGATTTAAATTCTTTGCAAAGCATCCTGATAAAAATATCGCTCAAAATATTACCAATGAAAAAGGTTATGATATCGGAAAAACGGCTTTATTGGATTCAAAATTAGATCAAGATTATAAAAACGAAGATCCTCAAATGGAAAAATTCACGGTGGATATGTTCAAAATTTTGAATAACAGTCCTGCATTGAGTTCTACAAATAACGATAGTGAACATCTTCAAACTTATACTTACGGATCTGCAAATACAATGCATGTTCTTAGAAAAGAAGGTGATGATCAAATTTTATCGGTTATGAACTTTAGTGGTGATGATTTTGGTGAATTCACTTTAAGAAATCTTCCCGAAGGTAAATGGGAGCAAATCATAACAAGTAATGATCAACAATACGGTGGTTCTGGAAATTTATCAAATGATTCGGTTGTCGACTCAGGAGATTCTCAAATGAATATTAAACTCCCAAAACAAAGTGTTGTGATGTTCAAAAAAGTAGATTAAAAATATAAAAATAATAGAAAAAAGGAACTGTTAAATACAGTTCCTTTTTTGTTTTTCACTATAATTGCCAAAAATTAAATCAAAAACTCTCCATTTTCGTAGACAAGTTTATCATCGGCAAAAATTTGCCCACCGTTTTTCATATTTTTTATGATATCCCAATGCAGCCCGGATTGATTTTTTCCGCCTGTTTCAGGATATGAAGCTCCCAACGCTACATGTATTGAACCACCTATTTTTTCATCAAATAAAATATTTCCGGTTACGTCTTGTATCATATCATTTGTGCCGATAGCAATTTCGCCCACAAATCTGGCTCCTGCATCTTGATCTATCATACTCAAAAAGAACTTTTCTCCTTTTTCAGCAGTAGCTTCAACTACCTTGCCTTTTTCAAATCTTACAAAAATTCCTTGAGATTCGTTTCCTCTGTAAATAGCAGGAAAATCAAAATATATATGACCTTCGGCACTATCTTCTACCGGAGACGTGAAAATTTCACCATCAGGGAAATTTATTCTACCGCAACAGTTTTCCCAAGTTCTGCCCTTTGTAGAAAAGGTTACGTCTGTTTTTTCACCAACAAAACGTATTTTGGTGGTTTTATTAAGATATTCAATTAGTTTATCTTGTTTTTTTCCTATTTCTTTCCATTTCGCTACCGGATCGTCAAGGTTCAAATAACAAGAGTTTATAAGAAATTCTTGATATTGGTCTAAAGACATTTTTGCTTCTTGAGCAAGTGCATTTGTTGGAAAATCGCAAATAACCCAATCTAATTCTCCATCGGCAGATCTTTTTAAAAGAATATCCGATAATTCCTTTGTTGCTGCTGATCTGCGAGCTAATTTTTCAGAATCGACCCTTGCCATGCCTTTTAAGTTGTAAGGAGCTCCTATTGAAATTATTTTCTTTGCTTCTTTATATTCTGCCAAAGAAAAAGGATCAACATAGTTTAACTGCTCATCTGAAGCATATTTAAAATAACTATCCTGCATCCCGTCTATAGATACTCTTAAAACAGGAAAACCTCCTTTTTGCAAAACCTCTTCATATATTGCTTTGATCAAAGGTTGGGCTTGCGCTTCCGCTCTAATAATAACCAAATCTCCTTTTTGAACATCAGTAGAGTATTCTACAAGCACTTTTGCATATTTTTGCCATAGATTATTCATTAATTTCTCCTTTTTATGATACTTTTTAATAATTTTATCACGCAAAATGATAATTATTTATCGATAAGTGGATTTTTTGTTTATAATAAATATTATGATTGATATTGATTACATTTATTCTCATATACCACAGGAAATACAAGAGGATTTACCTCTTGAATATCCTTTACCTTTGCAAGTTGAGGCAACTCAAGGTAGTTTCTTGCTTGATGATAAAGGAAATAGGTATCTTGACTTGACATCAAATCAAGATATGCAACCTTTTGGGTATAGTTTTGAAAAATTTGAGAATAAATCTTTTTATGTAGACACAAACCTTTTTAAATCCTCTAAAGACCAAAATTTAAAGAAAAAAATAACTGAAATTACAAGCTTAGAAAACACTTCTTTTTTAGCTTCAAAGCTTTCTTGTTATAAAAATTTGAATAAAATTTTAGAAAATTATTTAGACAAAGTTAATAAAAATCAAGTAATTCTTTCTTTATCATCATCTACAAAATCTCAATACGATTTAAATAACATTAAAACCGTCGATGTTCCTTTGAATAATACATCCTTAATTAAAACAGTTTTTTCTAAAAATATTGGGGCTATTGTAATAGAACCAACTCAAATAACAGACGATATTATTAATATAGATGATGATTATTTGAGCGAAATTCGTCAGCTATGCGATAAAAATAATGCATTATTAATCATTGATATAACCTCAATGCCTTTTTATAGAAATGGAAAAGGGCTTTTAAATATAAATAATTCTATAAAACCCGATGTTATTCTTGCTTATAATGGCATTGCCAATGGCATGCCACTAGGCTTTATTGCATATTCTGAAAAGATTCATATGAATATAAGCGAAGAAGTAGATGGGGTTTTATCTTCAGCTTATGATATTGCGATGCAAACGATTGAAAAAATGCAAGATGAAGAATTTTTGGCTGAAATAAGCGAAAGACATAAATATTTTACCGATAAAATCAATGAACTTTCTGAAAAACGTATTAGCTTGGGAGAGTTAGATTCAATAGGATTTATCCATCTTTTACAAGTTGATATCTCTGCTAATAAATTGGCAAAAGAATGCTTTAATCAAGGTTTAATAGTAAAAACAATCGGTTTTAACAAGCTGATATTCTCTCCTTCTTTTTATATAACCAAAGAAGAAGCAGATTTTACAGTTGAAAAACTTGAAAAAGCTTTGGATAGCCTTAACCTTTTTGATAAGCTAAATTAAGCAGGTTGCAACTCTCCTGCTGCCCAGTTTATTATGATGCTTAGTATAGAAAGTGATATAGAGGCAATAAGTGCTGTGAAAAATCCTTCTACCTCAAAGCCCGGAACTAATAGCCCTGTAAAGAGTAATAAAATAGCATTTATTACAAAGGTAAAAAGCCCAAGAGTCAATATATTTATAGGTAAAAGGAAGAATAAAATTACAGGTCTTATAAACGTATTTATAAGTCCTATAATGATTGAAGCAAAAATTGCCGAGCCGATTCCTTCCACTTCGACTCCGGGTATAATCCAACTTACAAGGATTAAGGAAAAGGTCAATAAAATTAATCTTATTATCAAGTTAAACATAATAACCCCTAAAATGTAGTAAGCCTGTTTGAACTAATTTTATTAGTTTAAAAAAACTTTTTCATCGGCTGAGTATTTAGTTTTTGTTGAATTAATTTTGATAAAATTTTATGTAGTTTCTAAAAAACTTTATTTTATCAATTTAAAATAGACCGTAATTTATTTTTGTAAGTTTTAAAAACAGAGTGTCAATAAAAAAGGACGCTTACACTGTTTGAGCGATAGCGAGTTGTGTAAGCATTTTAAAGTATTTAATTTTTTAATCAAGCGAAGCGTATAAAACAAGAAAATAAATTCGTGTCGAAGTTTTTGTGAAACTTTTTGTACAAAAAGTTTCCCCTCGGAGAGAGTTATATAAATTTTAAAGCTCGTGGTTTTACTTTGACCCTGCAAAGCTAAAACCACTTACAGCAATAACATTCGCTTAAAGAACTTTTATAAAACTCTATTATAGTCAAATTTTTCAAGTTCTAATTCACTCATTTATAGCAATTTTATACCAACGTAAATATTTTATCAGTTACTACTTACTCAATACAAAAACTTTAAACCTTATTGAAAAAAACTATAAAAAATCTTTTACCGATTTCCCTGAAACGCCTATGCCAAAAAGCGCAAAATCATACTTAACAGGATCATTAGAATCGTATTTTTTTAGGTTTTCTGTTATTTCAACAGCTGTCTTCCAGTCGTTAGACTTTCTCGTTACAAGATGTAGCTCTCTTGAAAGTTTTGAAACATGTGTATCCAGAGGGATTAAAAGAATATCCGCAGGTATTTCACCCCAAAGATTAAGATCTACAGGACCTTTACGAACCATCCATTTAAAAAATAAATTGAGCCTCTTACATGCGCTTCCCTTTTTAGGATTAGGCAATAAATAATTTAAACCTTTTTTATCCCCTTCACCGGGACAATAACTCGATAATTTATTAATAAAAAATATTAGCGACTGTTTAAAGTCATTTTTATCGAATTCTTTCATAAAAAGATTTTCAAGAGAACCAAATTCTTTTATTGCAAAATGAATAGAATTAAAAAGCAGTGCGACATCATTGCCCAGTGTATATCGGTGGGAAAATTTTTCAAAAAGTTTTTTATCTTTTTGGTAGTTATATTTTAAACAAAATTCGTATGGAGAATTGCCCATAATATCGTGAATAACGCCAACGCTTTCTATTATTTTTTCTCTTTTTCCATAAGCTAAGCAAGATGCAACTAATGCGGATATTTCAGCATCTTGTTTTTTATCTTTAAATCTATGCGGAAATTGCACGGGATCATTTTTTATGAAATCAGTGACTTCATAAGTCGAGACTAATTTTTCTAAAAGTTCTTTTTTGCTCACTCTTTTTTTTTCAAAAAAATCTGTAAGTAGCATACTGCAATTATCTTCGCAAATCCCTCCCATTACTTGAGTCGAGTTTTTTATTGTATCTTTTATATCTATAGCAGAACCAAAAGCCCCATAAAGCATATCAAAAGCACCAAAAATAACTTTTGAAATTCTGCTAAATAAAATTGCAGAAGCGCACATAGGACAGGGTTCGAGGGTTACATATAAAATAGCATTTTTTAATCGCCAATTGCCAATTTTTTGAGAAGCTTCTTTTATTGCAAGTATTTCAGCGTGAGCTGTCACATCATTATTTTTTTCTTTTTGATTATGGGCTTTGGCTATTATCTCACCGTCAAGTATAATAACAGCACCTACAGGCACTTCCTCTTTAGATTTTTTTGCCTCGCTTAAGGCTATATTCATATAATAAAAATGATCAGCTTTACTCATTTAATTGTTCTTCCTGTAAAGCAGATTCTTGAATTGCAAGAGGCAAGGTGAATTCAACCTCAAAACCATTTTCAGATTTGAGTTTTATCTCTCCGTTCATAGCTTCAACCAACCCTTTAACGATAAATAGCCCGAGTCCGGTGCCTCTGGTTGTTCTTGTCATATTTTCGTCAACTCTGGTGAATTTTTCAAAGAGTTTTTCAATATTTTCTGATGCAATTGGTTCACAATTATTTTGTACACTTACTTTTACCAAGTTTTCAGTATTTTTTACTTTGATATTAATTTCACTTTCTTCAAAAGAATATTTAACAGCATTTTCAAGTAAATTTATTATTATTTGCTCCACTCTATCCGGGTCTGCATATACATTTGGCACATCATCACTCATTGAAAAATTAAAAACTTTTGAACGTTTTTGCGATACCGATAAAATGCTAGTTTCGATAATCTCTTTAAGGTTTATTTCCTCTGGGATTACACGCAATAAAGAAGATTCAATATCCGGAATAACAAGCAAATCCTCAACCATTCTGCTAAGTCTTTCGGATTGTTGTTTTATAACTTTTAAAGATTTTACTTTTGTCTCTTCATCCAGTTGCACATCATGACGCAAAAGCCTTGATGTATAACCTTTTATACTTGTAAGGGGAGTTCTAAGTTCGTGGCTTACCGTATCAATTAGGTTAGATTTATATTCGTCCATTTTCTTTAATTTTTCATTGGAAGCTTGAAGCTTTTTATAAGAATCATTTATCTTTCTTGTCATTTTATTGAATTCTTTTGCCAAGAAAATCGTTTCAAAAGGCGTAAAAAAGTCTTTAATCAGTCTTATTCGTCTATTATAATTTCCCAGTTCAATCGCTTTTATAGCCTTTATGAGCTGCCTTATATTTGTATACAAAGAATAGGTATAACCTGCACAAAGCAAAATGATGGAAAAAGCAGCAACGACAATAGCCATAATTATTTTAAAACGTGCTTTTACAATACTGTAATTTGTTGCTTGTCTTGGAGTTGAAACGATTATGGACCATTCTGGCTGTTTGATATTGATTAAAATTTTAGGCTGGTTTTTGATTTTGGAGAATATAACAGGGATTCCATTAGCTGTACTTTGCGGTAAATAAGTAATAATATCTTTAAAATGATCTTTATTATGATTCAAAGACATTATTCTGTTTTTATCTGAATCTATAATATAGACTTCACGCTCAGTGCTGTTAAAGGGTTTAAAGATATTATCAGCAAGCTTTTTTAAATCTATTTTTTCACTGATATATTCATTCTTGTTTAGTTTTCTAAAAATAATAAGTTTTTTATTGCTTTTATCGTATTTAACATCTGAATCAAACTCGCTGAAATCAGGACTTAAAGCAGTTAAATTGTTATTAAAATTAAGTCGATCAAGCTTTATGGTTTCAATTTCATTTGAAATAGCTGAAATATCAGAAAAATATTTTTCTCGTTGCCATTTTTTTACATGGTTTAACCCTTCAGCTATATAAGCTAAAGTTTGTTCTTTTTCTTCGATTGATTTTACAAGCCTCTGATATACACTATCAGCGATAATTGTAGCGGAATATTGCAGTTCTTTCCTTACTGCATGCTGATTTACGTTTGTTACAACAACACCTGCAATTCCCAAAGGAAGCAACACGGCTATCGCTAAAACTATTAACAGTTGTTCCGCTATTTTTAATCTTTTCATTAGTCTTCTTTAAAAGGATCTAACTTATAACCAATATTAGTGACTGTTTTAAGAAATTGTGGTTTTTTTGTATCCGGTTCAATTTTTTGCCTCAGTCCTCCAACATGAACCCTTACCATTCTTACGTCTTCATCGGCATCATAGCCCCAAACCTCATTCAAAAGAGTTGAATAGCTGACTGGCTGTTTAATATGCTGCATTAGACAGTATAAAATCTCAAATTCTGTAGGCGTGAGTTTGATTTTTTTATTATCCACATTTGCTTGTAAAGAATCGGGGAAAATTTGAATACATCCTGCCTCCAGCACTTCTTTTGACAATGCTTTTTCCGCTTGAACTCTTCTTAAAAGAGCTCTTGATCTAACTAATAATTCTTGAATATCAAATGGCTTGACCAGATAGTCATCAGCCCCACTGTCAAAACCTTGTATTTTATCGTTAATAGTACCTTTTGCGGTTAATAAAATAATAGGTACATCATTATTGGTTTTTCGTATATTTTTACAAACATCAAAACCATTCATTTTAGGCATCATTACGTCTAATATTATTAGATCATACTTACCTTCTAATGCTTTATTAAGTCCGCTAAGCCCATCTGTTGCCGTATCGGTACTATATCCGCTCAATTTTAGATCTAATTTGAGCCAATCCATAATCTCAGGATCATCATCAACAATAAGTAATCTATGCACCATTTTTTATTTTCTCCCACTTATCGTTCAGGGGTATTATTAAAATTTATTTTCTCATGATAATAAACTTTAAACAAATATAAGTTTAAAAACTATAGTATTTTAAGCTCATAAAAAAAAGGGCTATCTGCGAACAGTCCTTCTTTTAAAATATCTATTTCTATTAAATTTTTACACTAAATCAGCAGGTGTAAAATTTTTTTTTGTTTCTAAAAAGGTAAGTAATCTAAATACTTGTCCAAATTTTTTCATTTACTTTTCTCTCATTATCTCTCTTGTATATATAAAGTATATACGCAGGTTTAAATTGATCACTATTAAAAATTTCGTTACAAAACTAAAAAAAGCGGTAGAAAAAACTACCGCTTAACTACAGGTTTTTTGAGGTTTTTTACTCGTGAGGAGCTGCTACGAGTTTTGTGATTATAACTGTACTATCTTTGTCATATCCATTGATAGTAATCGTATCATTTGCATCATCACCTACTAAAACAACAGAACCTGGAGATGTTCCGGCTGTTGTAAAAGCTGCATTTGCATCATCGATTGGATTTGTATTACCAGCATTTGTTAATTCAGTTGCAACATCAGTAGCGACAGCTGTTGCCGAATCATTAGTGTTAAGTGCAAATCTGCTTGTTACTGAAGAAGCTGCTGCTGAAACGTTTGCTCTTACTGCACCATTTTTTGCTTGATCAGTTGCATTTAAAAGAGTAGGAGCTGCGATAAGTGCTAAAACACCTATAATCACTACAACGATCAATAATTCAAGTAACGTAAAACCTTTTTTCATTTTGCCACCTTTCCTTGAATAGCTCATTCTAATACCTAAAACTTTTAATGAATTTCCTGTTTTTAAAAAGTACTTTTTAAAAACCAGAAATAAGAGTCCAAAAAAAATTTCTTCTACTATAATAATACCCCTTAAATCCTTTGTCCAAACAAAAACAAAAGAAATTTGTTAAAAAACGAAACATTATTTGGATAAAGAGAAACAATGCGGTTTTTGAAGCTTTACATTCTTGAAATACTTTACTTACCGGCATTTGGATTTTGTTTTTGGTAACAACTTTTCGCATTTTCAGAAAAACTATTACTAATTTTTGAAAATCAAAATAACAAATTCCGTAAACTATTTGTAAAAATTTCTCTACTGACAATTATAAAGTCTAGTTTGTATTAAAATTAAAAAAGTAAAAGATCATTTTGAAAGGCAAAAGAATGCTAGAAAAATTATGCCAAAGAGTAGATTCATTAAAAGATACTTTTATTGGTTTTAGAAGGCATATATATAAATACCCTGATTTGTCGACACAAGAATATGCGACAACTTCTTTCATAATAAAAAAGCTTAATGAAGCAGGAATACAAGCAAAACAAATAAATACAACCTCAGGACCTGCTGTTGTTGCTGATATAATTTCAGATGAAAACGCTGAAACTATTGCTATACGTGCTGATATAGATGCACTGCCAATACAAGATAAAATTCAAACGCCTTACAAGTCTACTAAAAATGGAATAAAACACGCTTGCGGACACGATTTCAATGCTGCTGTCATTTTCAGTACGGCTTATACACTTGCTCCTTTTATTAAAGACTTTGGAATCAACTTAAGATGTATATTCCAGCCGGCAGAAGAAGTCGCTCAAAGTGGAGCTAACGCTTTAGTAAAAAAAGGAGTGCTGGAAGGAGTATCTTCAATTCTTGCCGTGCATGCCTGTCCTGATTATGATGCAGGTAAAATAGGAATGAAAGCAGGTGCTTTAACTGCCGGCGTTGATGTTTTTACAATTGTTGTACACGGTTCGGGAGGACATTCTGCAAGACCCCATGAATCAGTTGATCCTATATTAATAACCAATCAGATAGTTTCTTACCTTTACTCTTCTGTTTTTAGAAATTTTGACCCGTTTGAAACTACGGTTTTATCTATAGGGAAAGTATCAAGTGGAACAGCTCCCAATATTATTCCTGAAAATTGCATATTAGAAGGAACCATAAGAAGTTTTGATATAAAAATCAGAAAAGAAATGATGGAGCTGATAACAGAAAAAGTCATAGGAATAGCCAGAGCAAACGATGGTGACGCAACTGTTAAATGGGATCAAGGACCAGCTCCTGTATTGAATGATCCTCATTTGACCAAAGTTATAGAATACAGTGCAGCAGAGCTTTTAGGGATTGAAAACACTATAAGTATCAAAAAGCCGAGTATGGGCGCAGAAGATTTTTCCTTTTACCTTGAAAAAGTTCCCGGTGCTCTTATAAGAATCGGTACGGCGGGTGAAAATGCGAATTATCCTCTTCATAACCCTAATTTTGATATTGATGAAAGTGCTATAAATATTGCCGTAAAGCTGCTTTGCAATGTTATTTATAAACTCAGTGCAGATAAGTTAGGCAGTTTAACTTATCTTAAAAAACAAAAAGCAAAATCATTAGAACCGGTGAGTTTAAATTGAGGTATAAATTTTGAATAATCTAAATAAGGTAAAACTTAATAATAATATTATATTTGGAGATGAAAAGCTTGTTATTCTTGCAGGTCCTTGTGCTATAGAAGAAGATGAATCCATTACATTAAAAACAGCTGAGAAATTAAAAGAAATAACTATGAAGTTAGACCTTCCTTTTGTTTTTAAATCTTCTTTTGATAAGGCTAACAGAAGCTCTATTGACTCATATCGAGGAATAGGAATAGAAAAAGGCATTGAACTTTTAAAAAAAGTAAAAAGAGAATTCGACTTGCCTATTGTCACTGATATTCATACTGCTGATCAGGCTGCTATTGCTGCTGAAGTAGCTGATATTTTGCAAATTCCTGCTTTTTTATGTCGCCAAACCGATATTTTAGTCGCCGCTGCCCAAACCGGAAAAATCATTAATATAAAAAAAGGACAGTTTTTGGCACCTTCACAGATGAAAAATTCAGCGCAAAAAGTAAAAGCTAGCGGAAACGACAAAGTTTTAATCACAGAACGAGGCACTACTTTCGGTTATGGAAACCTTGTATCTGATATGCGCTCTATTCCTATAATTCACGAACTGGGCTTTCCTGTTATTTTTGATGCTACGCATAGTGTTCAATTACCGGGTGCTGCGGGCACTTCTACAGGTGGTGAACGAAAATTTGTTGAAACATTAGCCAAATCGGCATTAGCGGCAGGAGCTGACGGGCTTTTCTTTGAAATACACCCTGATCCCGATAATGCACCTTGTGACGGACCTAATATGATACCTTTAAATGAAGCCGAAGATGTGTTGGTTAGATGTAAAAAGGTTTTTGAAGCTGTAAGATAACTTTTAAAAAGTTGTTGTAATAGAACTACAGCCTTTTTCTTCGTCAAATTCAATTTTTATAAAATTGCCGACATTTTCTTTTATATCATCGATATGTGAAATGACAATGACTTGCTCAAAGCTGTTTGTTAGTCCATCCAACAATGTCATTACATTGTTACGTCGAGATTCGTCTAAAGATCCGAATACTTCGTCTAATATAAGTAAAGTTAAAGGTTTCCCTGATCTTTGAGCGATCATTTGAGAAATGGCAAGACGAACTGAAAGGTTTGCCACGTCTTCTTCTCCACCTGAAATAACTTCTTTTATTTCACCTTCATCAATTAGTTTTATTTCATATTTTTCATTTAATTCTAATGAGGTGTATCGACCATCCGTAAGGTCGTTTAAGTGTTTACTGGCGAGTTCTGATATTTCGGGTCTTGCTTGGTCGTTTAATTTTTCAAGAAACTTGCCGTAAAAAACATCCAGCTCTTTTAAGTGTTTTAGGTCGTTTTCTTTTTCTTTTACGAATTCTAGTTTGGACTTATGAGCTTTTTCTTGCTCCTTAAGTTTTTCCTGATAAATTTTTATATTTTCAAACTCCGATTTTGCTTTGATAACAAGTTCTTTTGCGTTGTAAAAAGATTCTTTTTTAGAATTATATTTTGATTCTATTAACTCAAAATCTTCCTTTAAAAATTTAAAGCTTTTGAGTTTTGTTTCAAGCAATAAAAGCTCATCGTTGATATTAGAACGTTCTTTTTTTCTTTCGACAAGGTCTTTTTGATTATTTTCCATTCCTGTAATAAGGGCTTTTAATGTTAAAAGCTCATTATTTTGTTTTTTTAACTCCTGATATTTTTCACGTAAGACTTTTAACTCATTTATATCAAAAGTGTCAGAGTCTTTATCAAGAAGTGTTTCTATGTTTTTCAATTCAGTTGTTTTATCTTCAATTTCTTTTTTTACTATTTTATATCGATTTCTTTCTTCCTGATATTGCCCCTCAAACTTTGTTAAAGAGATATATTCAGCTTCTTTTTTTTCAAGAAGTTCTTTTTTTTGATTTATTTCTCGAGGCTTGGCGTTATTAGCATTTAGCTTTATTTGAAATTCTTTAATTTCAGATTCAATTGAATCTATATTATTTTCAAGTTGTTGCGTTACGTTTTCAAATTCATCCGCCAAAGGTCTTTCGCAAGTGGGGCAAGTTCCGTTCTCGCCTTTTTCTTGGATTAATTTTAATTGAGAGCATATTTTTTTTATTTCTTGTTGCTTTTGAGAGATTAACAGTTCAAATTCTTTTTCTTGAGAAAGAAGATCTTGCTCAATTTGAGAAATTTCTTGTCTTGATAAGTTTATCTCATTTTTTAGCACTGGAATTTTATCTATTATAATTCTTTTCTCTTTCCCCGATTCGACTATAAACTCTAGTTGTGTTTCTTTTTCTCTTATATCAAGCTCTAAGCTTTCTTGTTTGGTTTTTAATGCCTGTTTTTGAGCATCTTTTTCTTGTAGCACTTCAAGTATTTCAATTCTTTTTTGTGTTGAATTATACTCAGGTTCTACTTTTTCAAGTTCTTCAATTTTTTTGTTCTTTTCTTCCGACTCTGTTAGTTGAGCTTCTAAAGATTGAATATTTTTAGATAAAAAGTCTTTTTTATCGTTTAAGAATTCAATTTTTTGGATTGTTTTATCAACATTATCTTTTGAATTTTTTAACTTTTCCCATTGAGGCTCTACATCACTAAGTTCAAGCGATATAGTTGCCAGTCCTTTTTCTTTTTCTTCCAGGCACCGTTTAGCAGTATCAAATTTTTGAGAAGTTTGTTCAACTTCTTGCAAAAGTCCGTCAATATCGCCTAATCCTTGTTTTATTCCTATTATTTCATTATTCAAATTGTTTTTATCAACACGTATTTGCTCTTGAGTTTCTCTTACTTTTTCGTAGTTTAAAACCTTACTAATAAATACTTTTCGCTCAGCAGGTTTTTGATTTCCCAAAAAACTCAATTCTTTTTGCCCGGTAAAATATGTGTTAAAAAATTCTTGTCTTGTCATTCCAAGTTTTTGGGTAAGGTAAGCAGTTACCTCATCTTGAGTTTGAGCAAGTGGTATTTCGTTTTCGTTTAAATAAACTTCGGCTTTTTGTAATTCTCGTTTTACTTTATATATTTCATTTTCGATTTTAAACGACAAATTAACCGCTACTTTAGACCTTGCAGGAGCTTTATTCCATTTTATGGAACTTTTATTACCTCTGGTTGCCTCCGTTCCGTATAACGCCCAAGATATAGCCTCCAATACAGTGCTTTTGCCTGAACCATTAGATCCACTGATAACGGTTATTCCATCTTGAAATTTTATAGTTGAATCAGCGTGTTGTCTAAAATTTTCCATTTGAAGCGAGATCAGTTTCATACACTAACCTCCCTTATGAAATAGTCTTTTGCCATTTTTTTAAATTTTTCTTTATTTAATTCAGGACTTATTTCATAAATATTTAATTCATCTGCAAGGTAATCAATGAAATTTTTTCCTTGTTTTAATGAATTATTTTTTTCTGCGCTCAATTCTGCAGGAGGTCGTTTTATAGGGTTAAACCTAAAATGCACGGCTTGTTTTTTGTATTGTCTGATTTTTTTATAGTCAAGCTCTCGCAATGTTACAGGATCAATATTTTCGATGGTGATTCTGATCATTGAATTTTCAAAATCAAAAATTTTAGATATTTTTGTATCAATAATTTCATTTATTTCTTTTGCGGTAAGGTTTAAAGCATCAATTTTTTCTATATCATAGACTTTTCTGGGTGTTTCAAGTGAATGAAATTTATGCTCCTTTTTTTCCAGATCAAATTCAATAAAACCTTTTTTCTCTTTTGCTTCTTTCCAGATATTAGTAGACGTTCGCTCGATTGAACCGCTATAAAAAGTATTATCATCTAGTTTTGTATAAGTATGATAATGTCCTAATGCTACATAATCCCAGCTTTTTTGATTTATTTTTTCGGCATTAAGCAATTCTTCACTGCCGTATTGGGATAATTCAGGGCATTTTATACTGTCATAAGAACCGTGTAGAGATAAAACATTATATTTAAAATTCTTATCTGCAATGAGGTCTTTATTCTTTAGCTTCCCTAGCGCATTATAAGGAACTCCAACAAAGAGCATATCAAGGTTTTTCAATTCTATTTCTTTTATATCGCCATCAATTATCATTACATCAGGGATTACACGTTCTATAATATTCAAAACATTGCCCGACTCTAATGTTTTGACCGATTCATGATTTCCTGAAACTATTATTATAGGAGCTTTGCAATGTTTTCTAAATATTGCAAGACGGTGTATTGTATTGAATATAGTCAAATTGCTGGGACGAGGCTTATGAAAAACATCTCCTGCTATAATTACAAGGCTTGGATTTATTTCAACTATTTTTCTTAAAGATTCTCGAAAAGTATTTAAAACATCGATTTCACGAAGGTTAAAACCTTTAGAATCTGATTTATAATAAGCACGATATCCTAGGTGCAAATCTGCCAGGTGAACTATCTTCACAGGTCATCATCTCCAAATAGGTCTTTGTAAAGGTCTGTGCTGCCCGAAGACTCAGAAATTGAATTATCAAAAGACTCTCTTTTTGGTTTTTTTCGCAAAGCTTTTTTGAAAAATGCCAAAGGATTATCACGACCTTTTAATTCGGTTTCATTAAAAGCCCTTATTACTTCATGCTCAGGCACTACGTGAATTACATCTTTTATATCTACTTCTTTTAAAGACGAATCGAGTCTTTTAAAATTAGCGATCATAGCCTGTTCAAAATCACGTTTTGGAACGGGAGGGAATTTTTTCACACCATCTTGGCTTGTCATTATTGCCGGTCGTGGGAATTTCACAAAAATATATTGGTTAAAATGAGGGTGTCTTAAAAGCAATTTTCCTTTTTCAAGAGTTGTTAGCTCTGCTTTTATCGATTGAGGCATTACGCTATACCCCTGTGATGCAAGCTCATCCATATCCATACGTCCGTAAATGCTTGTAGCGCAGTTACCCACGATTCTTTTATGAACTTGAGATTTAAACTGCTGTGCCGAGAACAATATTAAGCCCAAGTAACGTCCTCTTTCAGAGATTTCTAAAAGGGTATTTTTTAAATATGAACTGCCGCTATCGCTTGAAGCGTATTTATTCAGTTCATCTACAAATACAATAACCTTTTTAACCCCTAAGGTTCCTAATTCCAGTTGCTCTTTTAATTTTTCTACAATTCTTGTAAAAATCAAATCTTGCGCCAGCGGTATAACGTTTGCTATGTCTACCACATAGGCACCTCTATCTTCAAAAGAACCCCAAGGTAGATCATGACTGGTTGAATCGTTCGAAACAAGACCTTTACACCTTGTTGTTATGTTAATAAGCCTATTATAGACTTTTCTTATTGTCGCCATTGCGTGTCCACGCCATTGCGTTTTGCCTTCTCCATTGCTTACTTCATCAGCGCCTTCAGCTTCAGCAAAAATCCTATCAAACCAATCTTTTAGATCAACAAAATTTCTTATAGGCTTGTGCATGCAATAGTGAGAATCAACTTTATCGGTGTTTATTATTTTTTCCTTCATTAAAGATAAAAAGGCGTCAGCTTTTGCATCTACATCATCTTTATTTAAAAGTACTTCAACGTGGTCGAATATTTCATTAAGTCCCCAACTAAGTGCATTTACATTGTGAAGTAAATCATTATTGGTGCGTAATGTATTAAGATTTACTTTATCGCTATCATAAGGTGCATAGTATTTAACGTTTTCAAATGGTTTTATTTCAAGTCCCAGTTTTTTATAATCTTCTTTTTCGCCATCACTCAGGTTTTCAGCAGGTTGATCAAGAAAAAGCAAATCAGAACCTTTTACATTGAATAATACCGTGGCAATTCCGCCTTCTTGATTATAATGTTGAAAAATACTACTCAATGCAAATTCGACGATACTGGTCTTTGTTGCAAGTCCTGAAACTCCTGTTACGTTTAAATGAGCAGATTCAGGTCCTATCAAGAAATTGGAATCAAGATAAACCGGAGATTTATTTTCTCCGTTCACATATAAACCTATTGGAATCCCTGATTTTTCAACATAACTATCCATTCGTAAGGATTTTTTAACAGCTTCATCATCTGCCAAATACACATTACCGATTGATACCGGCTGAATAGGCTCTTCGGGATCCATTTTTAAAACAGATGCCGTATAATACCTGATTTCAGGACGTTCAGTTTGTGCAGCAATACTTTTTTCCGGCAAGCCTTCTGCGCTTATAAAATCGTGCATTGGCATTGCAAGATCAGTGTAGCTTATGCCGTCTGTAACTATTCCATAAACTTCACGTGTGTTTTTATCATCAATTATTTTTACGATAGTGCCTATTCCGACAGGCGAGTCTAGATTAGTCCAAAAACTGAAAGTTTGTGCTGTATTTGGATTTTTCTCCGTGGCAACTACACGACCAACTGATATAATTGTATTTTGATTGTTTATATTTTGAGCTTGAATCGATTCCATAAAATTTACCTTTTTTTCTATTTTATTAGAAATATTAGATAAATAGAAGAATTTAAAAGTAAATTTATGAAAAGTGTTTCAAAACGCTAAATATTATAATCTAATTTTTTTGTCCAGGTAGTAAAAGGTTCTTTTGACTCATAAACAGAGCTTACGATTCTTTGACCTTTTTCTTTTCCTTTGTCTAAGACAAGAACAACACCGTTTTTGCCTAAGATTATATCTCCATCAAAGTTTTTTTGATTGTAAACAGTTCCGTTTTTTAAAGCATCAACAATAGCTCTATTATTTTTTATACGACCATTTTTTACTCTTTCAAAAACTCTTTGAATAGCATGAGGTTCCCATTTTAAATTTGTTATACCAAGTTCCTTAAAAGCAGGTAATTCAGTTTTTTTAGTAAAATCTTCTACTGCTTTTTGCATTTGTTTTTTTATTTGTAATAATCTTTTTAAGATGGGTTTTGCCTGTTTTTTAGAGATTTGTTTTGCGCAGATAAATAAATCGTTATTAGAGGTAAAACTGGGTTTAAACGAAGTAGCAGCTTTTTGTTGATCCGTTTTAATTAATTTTATAGTATTCAAATTTCCTTGAATTCCGTATAACATTTTTTCTTTATAACTCCCAACTTAAAAATTTATCTCTATCTAAATAAAAAATACTCTGTCGATAAAATTGCTTTATTTTAGAATTTATTTTACAAAATTTGGTAATGGTAAAGATTAATTTATATAAAAATAAAAAATGTTTAATTCAATAAAAGAAATGGAATATTATTAATAAGTGATTAAATTTATTAACTACAGGAGAATAAATGTGAGAATAAGATTTGGACAGACCCTTATTGAATTTGCAATTATCACAACGGTGGTATTTTGCGCATGTTTTGCAGCCGTCTATTTTTTTGGTGATAATATTGCAGCAATGTTTAACAGCAACAAAAATGACACTTTTGCTCTTTTTAACACAGCAAAAAGAGCGGAATTTAAACCGGAAAAGAGAGAAGATGTAAGACTTACCATTAATGGTGTAGAATTAAATTCTGTTATTTCAGACTCATTAAAAGGTCAAGGCTATGACTCTCCTTCAGTGCTTGCCAGTGGATTAAGTGAAACTGTAAAATATATGCTGGATAAAGCAATAAATTTATTGAAATTGTTAAACTCACTGGGAGATGACGTTGATAAATCTGCACTAGAAGCTGCCTTAGCTGATTATTTAGCCAATCCATTGGGGATTTTATTATCCGAAGGTTTTGATGCTAATAGTGAAACGGCAAAATACTTAAAAGAATTGATGGCTAACTCCAGTGATTCTTTTAAAGCAAAATTAGAAAGTATTTTTGATCCTGATATTCTTGCTAATGCAATAGCGGTAGCAAACGGTGAAGCCGATTTTTTTGCAGGACGAGGTGATGCTGAAAAAATAAAATTCGAAATAGATACACTTTTATATAATGGAGCTGATGGAACAAAAGCACAAAATCTAGAAAATGAAATTAATAAAATAGCTTCAAATGTCACAGATGAAGCAACCAAACAACTTTTACATCAATATACTTCCGATATAATTGCTCTTGGTTCAAGTGCAGATGTGCAGGTTAGTAGCCAATTTATGGAAGAATACAGCGAATATTTTGAAGAATATCAAAATGAAGTTGTTAAAGTTGAAAATCAAGAATTTTTTATGACTGTTGATAATTTAAAAAACACAATTCTTCAAAAAATACCCAGCACAAATCAAGCAGAACTTGATGCAGACCTTAAGTTATATGAACAAAAATTAATGATGGGTGATACAAAAGCTGCGGAAATAGTTTTTGAAAATATCAAAGAGAAATATAATGCTGAATTTCTTGCTTCTGATCTTCGTTATTTACCAAATTCAGTAGGATTAACATCTCATATTGCACTTGACGAAACAGGCACAAAAATAAATATCTACATAGAAGGTGTAAAAGCAGGTACAGTAAACAATCCACCACCCGCACGTTGGCAATATGAATTTTGTATCAACCCATATATAAGTGGTCGTAGTTGTGGACGTTCTACTAGAAAAATATATTTAGAATCTTGTGGTTCCAATTGTATAGCTACTCGTACAAGCAGACATAAAAGTAGCAGTGCATCCCACACAGACAAAGTATGGGGGAATTTTGCCGCTTCCGAATTAAACACTCAAGATTACACAGAAGTTAATAAAGCAGGAGCTATTAATTTTAAAAATTATTCTATGTCAGACGCTGTTAAATATGTATTAGATAAAGCTATAGCTGCAGGAAGATTAAATGAAGATAGTCTCGGAATGATTAATGTTTACCAACCAAAAACAACAAAGGAAATATTACCGGATTCTTATGATAATCAAGCTCTTTGCAATTCATTAAATGGTAATGTAGAAAATGGTAGTTGTCAGTTTTAATAACTAAAAAACAACATAAAAAATCGCATGAAGATCAAAATTCATGCGATTTTTTTTTGCTAAATTTGTCACCTTCATGAATTTTTAAAATATCTTTTATTCTTTTTAGCTTTAAATTTTTTGCATAATCACTTTTTAAAAGTTGTTTTTTTGCTTTTTTTATTAATTGTTTATAACTGATTTTTTTGGATTCTACTTTTATGCAATCATTTTCAATTTTAAAAATTTTATAATAATTAGGATATACAACGACCGAAGGTACACTCATGAATAAGGTAGAACCTATTTTTGTTGTTGAATTTATAAAATTATGTCCACTTAAAACTAACTTAACTTGAGGATTTTGTTTAATTATGTCTAGAAATTCTTTTTTATCTTTGATAAAAAGATCATTTTTAAATTCATTTTGAATAATTGCAGGATGATGCATTGCAATTATTACAAACTTGTTTTGGTTTCTTACGAGAACATTTTTTAACCAATAAAGCTGATCTTCTCCCAATTTCCCGTACTTTTTCCCTTTTATTGATGTATCAAGACCTATAAGCACAATTTTTTCATTTATATTTTTTGTCCAAAAAGTAGGACTTGATTCTTTTTTTAAAAACCAATGCATAAAATCTTTTTTTGATAAGTTAGATTCAAGGTCAACATCATTATTTCCGGGTATTACATAATAATCTTTATCAAAATTAACCATGGTATCAATAAAAATAGCTAAGTCAGTAAGTTTTTTATCATTATTTTCAGTTAAATCACCACCAAAAATAACAAAATCAATATCAGTTCTAGTTTTTAAACCATTTAAAACATCTTGAAATATAACCAAGCTTTCACTATGAAGGATTTGGCTGTGATTATCATTAAATGATATATGCAGATCAGGAATAAAAGCAAAACTTACACTCTTGAAATCCTCCGTTGAGTAAGATTTAAGAGTGCAAAACGTTAATATTGATAATAAACAAAAAGTTATAGAAAAAAGCTTTTTTAGCATCCGTTATATGATTCCGTAACAAGTTTTGTGTAAAAACTACCTGAAGGAAGTTAGAGAAATTTATCTAACTTCCTTCAGAATATATCAAAAATTGATTGAAAATCAAACTCCAATTTTGAATGGGTATTGTCCATTTTTTTGTAATATTTACCTTTATATGATTAATTGCAGCTCAAAAAAATATTTAACATCTTTTTCATTCTATCCAATAAGGCTTGAAATAAATATGAAAGGGTAAAAACCATTAAATCTCTAATCCACTCCCAAGGGCGATTTTTATCGCCTTCTCTTTTTTCCAAATAAGAAAAGTAATTAAACGGTGAAAAATCGAATTCAAAAGCCGACGTTTAGTGCATTTGAGACAAAAACGCTTCAATTACTTGGTTATTACTAATTAAGTTGTTTAATCCCATAGGTATTGAACTAGAGCAATATATTGTATTTTGAGGCCAAAATGTTATAATAAAAAAAAAAGAAGGTTTACATTAGTTAGTTGGGAAGTGTATATTTATGTCAATTTTAAGCTTATTTTCATTAAAAGAAAAAGTTACAGAAACAGAAAAAACTGTCGAAAACGTTGTCAATGTTAAGAATATGGTTGAAAAAGTTTTTGATATTTTAGATAAAGGCTTGGTTCTAAAAAAACAAACCAATGAAGCTTTATCTGAATGTAATGAAGTGAATGATTCCATTGAGAAAGTATCCTCAGAGCAAGAAAATATATCCAGTTCTGTTGAAGAGATAACAGCCACTTTAAACGAACTTTCAACGACAGTTGCTAAGGACGTTGAGATGTGTATTGAAGTAGGAAATAAGGCAGAAAAGGTAAATGAAATTTCTTTAGATGGTAAGAATAAAACTGAAGAAGTAAAAAAAGAATTTGAAAATTTAAAAATTTCTTCAGAAAAACTAGATAGTCAGATGGATGATTTGAAAACAGCCTCCGAATCTATTGGCAATATTATAGAATCTATCAAGGGAATAGCTGGACAGACAAACCTCTTAGCACTTAATGCTGCAATTGAAGCAGCTAGAGCTGGTGAACATGGAAAAGGTTTTGCAGTTGTTGCAGGTGAGGTTAAAATATTAGCTTCAAAAACCCAAGAACTTACGGCAATTGTTGAAAATGAAATTAAAAACATTCAAAATATAACAAAATTCACAGCAGATGCTTCGTTAAAAACTCTTGAAACCTTAAATGAAAGTCAGAATAAATTTGAAAATTTGGCAGAAAATTTAAATGTTGTTGTAACTGAAGTAGAAGATATTTCTTCGGATATAAATTCAATCAATGAAAGTTATGAACAAACAAGTGCGAGCATTGAGCAAATGAGCGCAGCTATGGAAAATATTAGTGCATCGACCCAAGAAATTACAGCAGAAGCTCAAGAGGTAAAGATTAAATCTACTGACCTTCTGGAAAACCAAAATAAATCTTTGGCTTTAGCTCAGGACTTAATTGATTTTGTTTCCAGCTTGGATCCGGAAGAAAAGTGTGTTTTCTTGGACTTAAGGTTGCATGATCACCAAGCTTGGGTTGAGACAGTGAAGAAAGCAATTGACCAAAACAATCCAAATATAAAATTGCAATTTGATCATACTCTTTGTAAGTTTGGAAAATGGTACTTCAATTATAAGCCAACCTCTGCAGAAAAATATATTTTTGAACAAATTAATGCACCTCATAAAAAAGTACACGATTCCGGACAACTTGTGTTCGATACACTTAGAAAAGGTGATGTTGCTAAAGCAACTTACTTATACGAAACAGAAACCCTTGTTAATCTAAAACTGGTCGAGAAATTATTTGAAAATTACAAAACTCTTTTAAGATAAATTATTTATAATAACTTCTTCTTTTTGCCCAGAAATAAACTTTTTGGGCAAAAATTTTAGACTGTATTGAATCTGCAAATAAGCCATAATCAATAGTAAATCGACTAATTTAAACTTAAACAATTTCCCTGATAATTATATGACAAATTCACCATATAGTGTTATTCTATTAATATGGTGAATTTACCATATTGTTGCGAATGTATAAAAAATAAAGGTTAAACTAATGGATTGGAAAACTGAATGGAAAAAACTTTTAGGAATAATAACAGCATTTTTAATACTGTTCTATTTGCCTATCGGAACGCAAAGATTTGATAATGCGATACTTGAAGCGTTGCATCTTGCCAAGTGGTATGCTCAAGAACATGTTTTATTGTGTCTTGTCCCTGCATTTTTTATAGCAGGCGCTATTGCTGTTTTTATTTCTCAAAATTCAGTAATGAAATATCTTGGCGCCAAGGCAAATAAAGTTCTTGCCTATGGCGTAGCTGCAGTTTCAGGTTCAATCCTTGCCGTTTGTTCTTGTACCGTCTTACCTTTATTTGCAGGCATATACAGAATGGGAGCCGGATTGGGACCTGCATGTGCTTTTTTGTACTCTGGTCCTGCAATAAATGTTCTTGCAATTATTCTTACAGCAAGAGTATTAGGCTTAGAAATAGGTGTTGCAAGAGCTGTAGGAGCAATCCTATTTAGTGTTGTCATTGGTCTTTTGATGCACCTTATATTCAAAAATGAGCCACATAACGGTAATATGCAAACTGTTGAAGAAGAGACACGCCCCTTATGGCAAAATGCTCTATTTTTCTTTGTTTTAACTGCTATTCTGGTATTTGCAAATTGGGGAAATCCTCAATCTGATAGCGGTTGGTTTTATAATGTCTATCAAATTAAATGGGCTATAACATCAGCTTTTGGAGTTTTATTAGCTATATTATTAGCAATATTCTTTAATATGAGCAAATTACAAATATCTATTGCTGTTTTGATAACTGCGTTAACAGGTGTCTTCTCTCAAAATCCATTGATAACGTTCACAGTAGGTGCAGTTTGCTTATCTGTTGTATCAAGTAATGATAAAACAGAAGGTAAAGAATGGTTTGGAGCATCCTGGGGATTTGCAAAACAGATTTTGCCTCTATTATTAATTGGTGTATTAATAGCAGGTTTATTACTCGGCAGACCCGGTGGAGAAGGGCTAATTCCAAGCCAATACATAACTATGTTTGTTGGTGATAACAGCATTATGTCAAACTTCTTTGCTTCAATAGTCGGAGCGTTTATGTACTTTGCTACTTTGACTGAAATTCCTATTATTCAGGGTTTAATTGGTAACGGAATGGCTAAAGGTCCCGCACTTGCTCTTTTACTTGCAGGACCTGCCCTTAGTCTCCCTAACATGCTTGTTATAAGAAGCGTGATGGGTAATAAAAAAACAATTGTGTTTGTGTCATTAGTTGTAATAATGGCAACAATAACAGGTACTTTATACGGAAATATATTTTAAATAAAGGAGAAAAACGATGAAAAAAATACAAGTTTTAGGAACCGGATGTCCAAAGTGCGAAAAACTTTTAGAACTTACTATTCAAGCTGCAAATGAATTAGGGCTTGAATATGAAATAGAAAAAATAAAAGATATCAACGAGATAATTAAAATGGGCGTGATGATTACTCCTGCACTTACAGTTAACGGCGAAATAAAAATATCAGGAAAATGTCCATCTCTTGAAGAAATCAAAGCTGTTTTATAAAAAAAATAACGGAGGAGGTTAGATTATGAAAAAACTTATTCTACTATTTATAGGAGCACTTTTAGTATTAGGATTTACAATACCTTGCTTTGCTGAATCAGGCAGTAAAACGATTGTGTATTATTTTTGGTCAAAACCAAGATGTATAAGTTGTAAAAAGATTGAAGCTTATACTCAAGAAGCTGTTAAAGATAATTTTGCTAAAGAATTAGAGAACGGCTCTCTTGAATTAAAAATTATTGATTACTCAAAAGACAAAGCTAAGCAAAAGAATTATGGCTTATATACAAAATCAGTTGTATTATCAAAGGTTGAAAACGGAAAAGAAGTAAAAAACAAAAATCTTGATAAAATCTGGACAAAACTAAATAACGAAGCTGATTTTAAAAAGTATATAAAAACAGAAATTCAAAACTTCATGAAATAAACGAAAGGTTAAACAATGTTAGCACTTTTGACAGCTTTATGGCTGGGAATTTTAACTTCAATCAGCCCCTGCCCTTTAGCAACAAATATAGCAGCAATATCTTTTATCGGAAAAGATGTTACCTGCCCTAAAAAATCTGTCCTTTCAGGTATTTTGTACGTACTTGGTAGGGTTATTGCATACGTGGCTCTTGGAATAATTATTGTTTCAGGACTCTTATCTATACCTGCAATTGCCAACTTTTTTCAAGAATATATAAACTCATTTCTTGGTCCTATACTAATTGTTGTAGGCATTATTCTTCTTGGAATTTTTCAATTTAGCTTTAACAGTGGACTTTCAGAAGATAAAGCAAAACTGATTGCTAAAGAAGCAGGAATTTTAGGAGCAATATTGTTAGGAATAATATTTGCTCTTTCATTCTGTCCTGTCTCTGCCGCCTTATTCTTTGGGAGTTTAATTTCCTTAGCAGTAGAGCAAAATTCAAAGGTACTGTTTCCACTTGTTTATGGCATAGGAACCGGACTTCCTGTAATTATATTTGCCTTTATAATTGCTTTTAGTGTAAATTCGCTCGGCAAGGCGTATGATAAATTAAAGCAGTTTGAGTTTTGGGCAAGAAGAATAACAGGCGGCATTTTTATTATTGTCGGAGTCTATTACACAATAACGCATACCTTTGGTATCGGAGGATAATATTTTGAGTTCTAATAGTTCGAGTAAAAATTTCAAAATGTTAAAACATACTTTAATTGCCATAATTTTAATTGTTTTTAGCATAGTACTATTTGTACATTCAACAGACAAAACCACTCAAGACAAATCATCAAAGAGTCAAATTCAACAGTCTGTTAAGAATGAACAAACACAAAACCAAACTGTAAAATGTCCAAACTGTCCCAGCCAATGTGAAATAAAACCCGGTCAAACAGGCACATGCGGAAGATATAAAAATGTCGACGGAAAATTAGTACCGGAAAAGAAATAAACTAAAAAAATGAAAAACAAAAATATAATCCCAATAATACGCTTCATAACACAATTTCTCTACCTGTGCCTATTTACAGTGGGGCTATTGACCTCTAATTATGTAATGCTATTTATAACAATTTCTGCTATCTTATTAGGTCCGATTTTTTGCGGTTGGATGTGTTTTGTTGGTTTTTATCAGGATATTTTAAGATATTTAGGTAAAGCAATAAAAAAAAGCCCGATTGAGCCTAGAGAAAAATTTCAATCAATTTTAATTTTTTCCAGATATTTGATATTTATTGGAACTATTGCTATCGGAGGATTGTTTTTATTTCCGGGACAAGTTTGGGGAAGTTTTGCAGGGATGCTTCAAGGAAATATTCAAATAAATATCGCTTTTTACTTTTTGATAATACTGGGATTTGTTTCTCTTTTTACTGAACGATTTTTCTGCCGATATTTATGCACATTTGGAGCAAAATTAGGTTTGTATTCGCTACTAAGAGTGATAACAATCAACAAAAAAGACACCTGCACACATTGCAAAATCTGTAGTAGTGTATGCCCAATGAAAATAAAAGTTGATAAAATAAATAGCTTAGCAAATCCAAACTGCATAAATTGTTTAAAATGTTTGAATTCATGTCCCAATAACAGCCTTAAAATCGGGTTTAGAAATTATTTAAAACCATAACAAAATTGGAGGATAATATGAAAAAAATAATACTGATTCTATCTATATTAATATTTTCAACAGTAATTACCGCTTGTAACTTAAACAAACAAGGATCAGCTTGGTATTATCCCAATTGGGCTGTTAATGCTAAATATAATGAGCCAATTAAAGTCCTTGATACAGAAAGTGCATTAGGCAGATATGCCTCCAAAACTAAAGAAATATCTTTAAAAGACCTCGCATTAATACACGGTCATCTTTGCGATGGGCTTGTGATTTCTTACGTTCAGATAAAAGAAGTTTTCAAAAAGCTTTTTCCCGATGGGGTCGCCGATAGAACTGACTTGAGAGTTGTTTCAAAAAATGGTCCTTGTTGGGTTGATGCTGCTGCTATGATGACGGGAGCAAGGACAAACTTTAAAACTTTAAGTATTCAACCCGAAATCGGTGATGGCTTTATTATCCAAAAAATATCGACTAATGAAGCATACAGCGTTCATTTGAAAAAAAGTGTATTCCCTAAAGAACAAGCTGAGCTTGAAAATAAAATTAGGACTCTTCGAAAACAAGGTAAAAAAGTTTCACCTGCAGATATTAATAAAGTTGAAAAAATGCATAATGATTTGAGTAAAATGCTTTTAAATACTTCACCTGACGAGCTTTTAGACATTAAAAAGCTTGGAAATTATAAGTATGAGTTTAAATTTCAAACAGGACAACGTGGAGATGTTATAAATAAAAATGTTTCTAGATAATCATATTTAACTTACCAATATCATTCGAAAAAAGAAACTATAATCAATCAGGTACTATCGCAAAAAAGTAATTGAAACGTCTTCACACCAACTGTCAGCTTTTGAGTGCGATTTTTAAAGTTACCCACTACCCCTTTATCTGACGAATTAATTTATCCATTTCTTCAGATTTTTTATGCAACTCATCAAGACTTTCTGATAATGAAAAACTTGATGGAACTCCACTATTAATTTCATTATAACGAGCCAAGGAATCCTCATTTAAAAAATATTTTTCTTTTAGTTTTATATACTCATTAAAATGCTCAAGCGCTTGATCAGTGTATTTTTTAATTAAGTTCGTATCATTAAATATTTTATAGCAAATACTTATTAAAATAGATATTTGACAACATTTTTTATGTGTTTTTAGGTCTTTATTTATCTTTAGGACTAATCCATTAAATACTATGTTTACAATCTCAAAGGGAAGATGATGCTTTAATGCTGCTTTATTAAAATTATAAGAATTTTCTAAATCACAAATAGCTGCCATAAGTTCTCTACTTGGGTCATTTGAAATATAATAATTTTCTAAATGCTTTTTTGCAGATTTATAGTGAACCCTAGCTATTTTCTTTAAAATATCACTTAAATCATCCTTAATAAAAGCTTGAATTTTATTCATTGATCCTGTGCCACTTAGCACTAATTTCAAGAACAACATCATTTCCATTTTTGTATTCTTTCGTTTAATTTTTTAACCCAAAGCAGAGCAAGAACCACCACATCCAACTGCACACAAACCTTTACATGAGCCCATGCAAGTGCCTTCGCAACTCCCAAAACGAGTATTTTCACAACACACAAGGGTTATAGAATTATGTTGAATATTACAATATTCCTCATATTTATTAATTTTTTCTTTAGCAATTGATATTTGTTTTTCAGTAACTTGCATTTTTGTGCCCTCAAATAAATGTATTGGATATTCTTTAGCCTGAAAATGAACAAGAACCGGAACAATCCCCTATACAAGTGCCTTTACACAGCCCATAGCAACCAGTTTCACAGCATACGGGAGTCTTAGGATTATACTTAATATCAACTTGTTTCTCATATTTATTGATTTTTTCTTTGGCGATTAATATTTGTTTTTTAGTAACTAACATTTTTTTGCCTTTCATTATTTTAACTTTTCATATGTAATGATAGCTGCTTTTAAAGATAACATTTCATCTTTGCTTAAAGCACATTTAGTTTTTAAAATTTGATTAATTTGAAACATACACGAACATTTAATCTCTTCTTTTAACATTCCGCATCTGGATTTATCTCGTTTTGCTATATCACCTCTAAATTTATAATTGAATCCATAACAAGTAGGGCAAATGCTGGATATGGAACAGTCAGTGCATTCAGTGTCAAAAACCTGTTGATTATCCAAAAAATCTAAACTTTTGTAGTAATCACTTTTATTTGCTCCAACGGTGATAGGGGCAAACATATGGCAAGGATAACTACTACCATCTGTATCGTATGTAACCATATGAGTGCCGGTGCCACAATATTTTTCAGCAGTTTTTCCTTTGTCCAATATTTTCACATGTTGTTTTGTCAGAATTGGTATAGGTGTAAACTGAGGATTGCTTAGATAATAATCACCCAAAATATTTAATTGTCTGCTGTATTCTTTTTCATCTTTCTTTTTCCAATTAACACCTTGTGCAATGCTGGTATGTAGTTTAAATCCTTTATTTTGCAAATAAAGGACACCTTCTGCAAAATGAGGCAAAGTTTCTTGTGATATAGTCATTTGTAATGTTTGATATGGCCAAGTATGCAGTAGAAAATCAAGAAGGGATTGGCTATTATTACAACCTCTATTGCAATATTGCATTTCAGGGCTACCGTCAACACTATAGCCTAATACAAATCTTTCTCTATGCTTTTTGAACCATTCTCTTTTTTCCTCATCTAGTAAAGTTCCATTGGTACTTGCGTATAAAACATGTGGCACGTCAAAATGTTGATCCCAAATCCATTCCGATAATTTTTTTATCAACTTGAAATTTAAAAGGGGTTCTCCCCCAATAAAATCAATTTCTAGTTCATTGAATTTTAAAGAATTTTTAACTAAATCAAACTCTTTTAAAACTAGTTTCTTTGCTAAATCTAGGCGCATTTCTTTTTTTGACTTATGAGTTTGATAGCAATAGGAGCAATTCAAATTACAAGAATGCGTAATCATTAGAGTACAAGTTCTTCTGCTTAAGGACGGTTCTTTTATTGAATATCCCATTGTATAAAGTCCTAAATTGAAATGAACTATGTATAATATAAATTATCTTTTTTAATTATTTATTGCCGGATTTTCTAGTTTTTGAGGATACCCAAATTTACGAAAACGAAGTCATCCTAATAACTCACCCCCACTATGTATACCTTTATAGGGGGGTGAGAAAAATGATATATCTGAATACGAAAACAGTTGAACCTAGTTAATGAAATTTTAAACAGCTCTGGAAAAGTTTAACAAAATTAAATCTAGGCACAAATATATAAAATAATGGTTGATAGACTATGCTTTTTACAGCTTATCAAGCCTAATATTATTTGCTTTTCTCATACGAACGTTTTCAGGCGTAATTTCGACCAACTCGTCATCTCCGATATATTCCAAGCAATCCTCTAAAGACATCTGCCTAGGAGCTTGTAGCGTTACCATAACATCAGCATTTGAGCTTCTCATGTTTGTGAGTTTTTTTGTTTTACAAATATTAATAAGTAAATCATTAGGTCTGTTTCTTTCACCAATTAGCATCCCTCGATATACTCGAGTTTTGGGCTTCAAAAAGTATACCCCTCTATCTTCAAACTGTTGGAGCGCATAAGGAATAGCCTCACCATCTTCATGAGCTATTAGTGAGCCGTTTCTTACCTTTGCGATATCACCACCCATTGGTTTGTATCTGTCGTATGTATGATACATAATCCCTTCGCCCTTGGTCATTCTGATGAATTCGTTTCTAAATCCAATCAAACCTCTGGCGGGGATAGAAAAAGTCATATTTGTACGAATCCCGTTAGATGACATTTCCAGCATCTCGCCTTTTCTGCCTGCCAATCTTTCAATACAGCTTCCAGAAAAAGAATCAAGAACATCAACTACCAGATTTTCATATGGCTCACATTTTTTGCCATCGATATCTTTAAAAATAACTTCTGGCTTGCTCACTTGGAACTCATAGCCTTCACGTCTCATCGTCTCAATCAAAATCCCTAAATGAAGCTCACCACGTCCGCTAACTTTAAAAATATCAGTACTATCAGTATCTTCAACTCTTAAACTCACGTTTTTCTCTAGCTCTTGATAAAGTCTTTTTCTAACTTGTCTGGATGTTACGAATTTTCCTTCTTGACCTGCAAAAGGAGAGTCGTTAATCGAGAAATTCATCTGAAGGGTTGGCTCATCAATATCAATCAAAGGAAGAGCCTCAGGGTTTTCAAGAGATGATATGGTTTCGCCGATTTGAATATCAGAAAATCCTGCTATACCTACAATATCACCAGCATAAGCTTCTTCTATTTCAACTCTACCAAGCCCACTAAAACCTAAAAGTTTAGAGACTTTGCCTTTTAATACTTTACCTCCTCTAGTGGACAAAGAGACTTGCTGACCGCTTTTTATAGAGCCATTTACAATTCTACCTATAGCGATTCTTCCGATATATTCGTTGTAATCAAGTGTAGTCACGTGAAACTGCATGTTTTTATTAACATCGCCAAGGGGATGTTTAATGTTTTTTAAAATAGTATCAAATAAAGGCTTGAAGTTTTCTGATTCTTCTTCCATTTCGTTTTTTGCAATACCAGCGATAGCACTCGAATACACAACAGGGAAGTCTATGAGCTCTTCATTATCTGTAAGCTCTAAAAACAGCTCAAACACTTTATCTAGAGCTTTATGAGGGTCAGCACCGTTTCTGTCGATTTTATTTATTACAACAACAATTTTCAACCCAAGCTCTAATGCCTTTGAAAGAACAAATCGAGTCTGTGGCATTGGACCTTCTGCAGCGTCAACAATCAATAACGCTCCATCAACCATACCCAACACTCGTTCAACCTCACCGCCAAAATCTGCGTGACCAGGGGTATCTACGACGTTTATCCTATGTCCTTCATAATCAATACAAATATTCTTAGAGAGGATTGTTATTCCTCTTTCTCTCTCCAAGTCGTTTGAATCAAGTACTCTTTCTTGGACAACTTCGTTATCTCTAAATGTACCACTTTGCTTCAGCATACAATCAACCAATGTGGTTTTACCATGGTCAACGTGAGCAATAATTGCAATATTTCTTAAATTGATTATTTCTTCTATGTTATTCATTTTTTGTTTCCAACTTTCTTATAAAAAGTCCCAACGACTTTGTTTTGGCAACACCAATGTAGCAAAAAGGGAGAAATAAACCAACAAATAATGTAGATAGATTAAGCACAAGAGTTTTTTAACTTCTTTTGGGTCCGGTTTGTCATACTGAGCCAAGTTCAGCATGACAGAAGTGGAAAGACAAAGAAAACATTTTACCTTAAAAAACCAAGGCGGAAAGTGAGGGAAGTTGATTTAATAATTTCATTGAGCTAAAGAACCTAAGTCACAAATTAGTTTGTTTTATTTTTATATTGCCACATGTTAATGATTAACATAATAATTCCCAAACTTCCAGCAATAAATTCTTAAACCTCGTGCGAATTTACAATTAGTCGGGAAATGAGAAAAGCCTACAATCAAAATATTTGATTACAGGCTTAAAATAGACTCGGGATGACAGGATTTGAACCTGCGGCCCCTGGTCCCCCAGACCAGTACGCTACCAAACTGCGCCACATCCCGATACGATAAATTTTAATATAGCTCGAAAAAAAAATATTTTCAAGCTCCCAGGATGTCTCCCGTTTTAATTCGAGCTCCATTGCACCAGCTTTGAGCATCCATTGCTTTTTTACCTGCCGGCTGAAGTGTTTTTAAAAGAATACATTGATCTTTTGCTGCAACGACAACACCTTCTTTTTTAATTGAAATAATTTCACCGGGAGAGGCTGATGGAGCTGATTTTATTAGCCCTGAGCTTATTATCTTTAAATTATTTTGCCCAATATTCGTATAAGCAGAAGGCCAAGGATACATTCCTCTTATTTGATTGTGTATTTTTTGAGCTGGTAGATTCCAGTTGATTAAACCGTCTTCTTTTTTAAATTTAGGTGCATGAGTTGATTCATCATGGTTTTGAGGTGTTGGATTTAGGGTTTTATCATTTAATCCTATTATTGATTTATATAGTAGTTCCGGACCTATTTGAGATATTTTTTCTGCGAGTTGAGCGGAATTCATATCTTCAGTAATTTCAATTTCTTCTTTTAAAAGCATATCACCCGTATCAATGCCTATGTCAGTGAGCATTGTGGTTACGCCTGTTACTTTTTCTCCGTTAACGATAGCTGCTTGAATAGGATTTGCCCCTCTGTATTTTGGCAATAATGAAGCGTGTAGGTTTATTGTACCTATTCTGGGAATATCAAGTACCTCTTGGCTTAATATTTGACCAAAAGCGACAGTAATAAATATATCAGGTCTTAAGTTTATTAATTGCCCTTGCAAATCCAAGTCTTTACGAATTGATTTAGGCTGAAAAACAGGTATGTTATATTCTTGAGCTAATAATTTAATAGGCGAGGCTGTTAGTTTTTTACCTCTTCCTGCCGGTTTATCAGGTTGGGTTAAAACCGCTATTACATTAATATCCTCTTTATTTAACAGGTATTCTAGTGAAGGAACTGCAATTTGAGGCGTTCCCATAAAAACTAATCTCATAAATCAACTCCCTCTTTTTAATTATCTCTTAAGCTTCAATTTTAGTTTCTGATTTTTGAGCTATAGCTTGTTCAAGCTCTTCTTCTTCAATTAAATAGCCAGGATCTATTGGGTTTAATCCATTTTCGGCAAGAGCATTATTTGTCTCAAATCGATTTCTTGAATGGTCTACAAATAAAATCCCTTCAAGATGATCAAATTCGTGCTGTATAGCTCTAGCAAGCAAAGTACCGTCTTTTGCTTCAAGAACAAAAGGTTTACCGTTATTATCAAGAGCTTTAACGGTAACATCAGAATATCTACGGACATTGGCGAACGCATTTGGAAAGCTTAAACAGCCTTCATAGCTGTTTGTAGCACCTGATTTTTTTATTATTTTAGGATTTATAAATACAATAGGGTCAGGTATTTCATTAGGGTCACTAACGTCTATTACAAAAACTCTTTGACTCACGCCAATTTGAGGAGCTGCAAGTCCAACCCCATTTTGTTCATACATAGTATCTACAAGGTCTTTTACAAGAGCTTTAACTTTTTTAGACACTTTATGAACTTCTTTCGTTTTTTGTCTCAGTACATCTTCGCCGTATATAACTACTTTTTGGATTCCCATTACTTTTACCCCTGTATTTTAAGCTATCTGTTTTTTTATATTATCATAAAATATTTTTTGAATTTAGTTTAAAAGCTTTTATTTAAAGAGTCGTGAAAGATTTCCGTATTGTTCCATATTATTATTTTACAAAAAATAAAGCCGTCCTTTTTAGGGCGGCTACTAGACTTGGGGAGGAGGTTGTTAGTATGACCTTAAAGGTCTTACTATATTATTAATCGGCACTTTTTTAAAAAACTTTAATAAAAATAAAACTTTTTTAAAATTTAATTTATTTAGCCTAGATAAAACTTCCTTTATACCTATTAGGGTAAGAGCTTTTTAAATTTAGAACTTGTATTTTAGTATTTATGAATAATTTATCTAGTAAAATTAAAAAGAACCCTCAAACTATTCAGTGTTTTCATTGTCGCTCGCAAATAAAAAATACGGGTTTATTTGCGAAAACAAAAACATTAAATAAACTTGAAAAACTTGTTTTAAAAGAGTATAAAGATCAGATTTTTTGCGTAAAATGCATTGATGAGATAAAAAAAGAAGCTTTTTATAAGATTGAAAAATTAAAAATAAAGTTTAAAAATACAATTGAGCAAATGCCTGTTTTAAGCATTGAAAACCCTTGTAATCTCACAACAGTAAGATATTGCAAAGTTATAACTTCGCAAACTATTGCAAATACTGAAACTATAAAAGAATTTATTTATGTTAAAAATCTAATAAAAACAAATGAATTTTTTAGAAAAGAAATTAATAAAAGCGAAAATCAATGTTTAGATCAATTAAAAATAAACGCTATTGGTCTTGGTGCTAATATAATAATAGGCTGTGATATTGAGTATGCCGAACTTAGTTTAGATTGTAGTACTTTTTTAATAGCAATGACTGGAACAGCAGCCATTGTAGAAGAATTTAATATCTTCAATGAAAAAGAATTGGAAATTTTCAATATAATCTATAAAAGTAATTAAAAACTTAATTAAAGATTTTTTTTACAAAATCAATAATTTTTGATGATGTTTTTTGAATAATATTTTCATTGGAAGCTTCAACCATGATTATTTTAGCAACCTTTTTTTCAAGAGCAAGGACATCTCCGCCCATTCCTATTCTATAATTACCAAAACTTTTGCCATTGACTTGCAAAGCTCTACCTGGAATAAAGCCCATTGAATTCAGCCTGGCGTATAGCTTAGGATGTTGTTTACGCATTTTTGGTGAGATAGTTTTGATTATAGCGTTTGAATTTTGTTTAAGCATTGTTAATGGTACTATTTTAGGCATTTTATTTATACTTTCTATTTAATGTTTTCTATACATTAATAAAGTATTTTTGATACACTAAATTGCCCCTTCCGGTTTTTTTCGACAGGAACAAAGTCCTCCATCAACAAATACTACGTCTTTATAGCCTTTTTGTTTCAATTTTTTACTTAACATATAACTGTTCATTCCATCTTCGCAAAAAACGACCACTTTTTGATCTTTATCTCTTATGATGTTTAGCTTTGATCCTTTTTCGATATTTTCGCAGTAATTTTCATCACAAGTATCTTTGGCATATTGTTTTAAACCATCGGCATTTAGAAAACAACAAGAAATATTTTCTTCTAAATATCTTTCAAGCTTTTCAGAATTTATGCCTTCAACTTGCTTGTCTAATTTACTTTGTAAGACTTGTGCTGCAATTAAGATAGGGTCAATTGCCGGTGAATAAGGTGGTGCATAAGTTAAGTCAGTATCAAGAAATTCATCAACGCTCATTCCTGCATTAAGTGCTGTTGCAATAACATTTACACGTTTATCAGCATCGCCGGTTCCTACTACTTGAACCCCTATTATTTTGCCATTATGTTTACTTGCCAACATTTTTATCACTATATTAGAAGCATTGGGCATATAGCCGGCTCGATCTCGATGAGGAATAAGAGCTGTTTCATATTCTATTCCAAGTTTTTGTGCTTCTCTTTCGCTTAAGCCTGTTCTTGATACTGTAAAGTCGAATATTTTTGTAACGGCAGAGCCTGCAACTCCTCTAAATTCGGCATACCCTCCTGTTATGTTAATTGCTGCAACTCTTCCTTGTTTATTTGCTGTAGATCCCAATGGTATCCATATAGGTGTTTTACTTACCATATGTACTTGTTCGGCGCAATCGCCGGCTGCATAAATGTCTGCATGGCTGGTTTGCATTTTTGTATCAACTTTTATTGCTCCGGTTGTTCCTATTTCTATTCCTGCTTTTTGGGCAAGTTCAATATTAGGTTTGACTCCTATTGCAATAAGAGCTAAATCTGCATCGATAATTCGACCATTTTCAGTTTCCACAGCTTTTAAATTGCCTGAATCATCTCCTATTAGTCTTTTTAGTCCATCGTTCATTAAAAGCTCTATTTTTGCTTTTTTTCGTGATGCGATTTCTTCTTTTATATATTTTTCGGTATGAATAGCCATATCGGCATCTAGTACAGGCATTAATTGATTTGCTTTTTCAATCATAGTTGTATCAACGCCTTGGTCTATGAAGGATTCAAAAACTTCCATTCCTATATACCCGGCGCCCACAACCACTGCTTTTTTTGTATTTTGCAGTTGCTCTTTTATATGCAGTGCATCTTGCACATTTCTTAGTTTATAAACATTGTTTAAATCTGCACCTTCAACTGGAGGTATAAAAGATTTAGCACCTGTTGCTATCAAAAGTTTTGTATAGTTTTTTTCAAAAATTTCTCCTGTTGCCAGATTTTCTACTATAACAGCTTTTTCTTCGGGTTTAATTTGAGAAACTCGATGCATTGTAAAAATATCAATGTTTTCTTTATCCTTAAATGCTTCTTTTGATCTTACAAGTAGTTTGTTTGGATCACTGAAAAGGTTTTCAATGTAATAAGGAAGCCCACAAGCCGAGTATGAAATTTCATTTTCATCAGTGAATACAGTTATTTTAAGATTAGGATCTTCTCTTCTTGCTTTGGCTGCAGCCTTGGTTCCTGCGGCAACACCACCGATTATAATTAAATGATTTTCCATTTGCTCCCTTTCTTTTGTTATTTTAATTAATTATGTATCATTTATAATCAAACTCAAATAACATTAAAACTAATCTCTCGGGTATTCATACGTATAACTTTTGAGAGATTAGTTTTATATTTAAACAGTATTAATTTAAATTAATACGAGTTTTTGCAGATTTATTTTTTAGTTTAATAAAGGTTGAGTTATCCCATCTAAGATCGATGTATTCTATATCTTTTTTAAGATTTACAGTACGAGGCAAAATTGAACTTATGCGCTGAATACGCTTAAATATAGATGAATTAATTTCTCCCAGTCTTACATTTACGCTTTCTAGTTTTACGTAAATGTCTTTGGAATTTCTCATGTCAAAATATAATATTTTTTCATTTGAATATAGCTCTATAGAATTTAAAAGGTAAGATAAATAGTTTATATGCTTAGTTGTCCATTTATAAAAATCATCATAAGTAAATAAACTAAATGCATCATCAGGATTACTTAAAGGAAGATATTCACGTTCTACAATACTTGCATCTGTTGTAAATAAAGCAATAGGAGAGACTCCAGGCTTTTGAGAAATCGCCAATAAAGGTTCTTTTTCTTCAATAATTATTTTTAGCCTTGCAGGAAACCAAAGTCTTCTAACATAAACTTTTTTTATCGGTGTAAGTTTTTCCAATGAAGTGTTTATTTCTTTAGTATTTATTAAATACAAAGGATTTTGAGGAAGTTTTATGTCTTTCAAAACACTCATAAGCTGAGTAGTTTTTACAATATCATTTCCTTCGATAATTAAAGATTTATTGGGATAAACAGTAAAAATATTAGAAGTTAAATACCACTGTGGAAGCTGAACAACAGAAAATAAAGACCAGGACAAAAGCATAATTAAAGCTAATTTTATGAGCATTTTAATCCTTGATACCTGAATTTGGTATTTTCGAAGATCTCTTCTTGCCTTTAGGTAGTTTATTCTTTTTTGGCGACCTTCTAGATCTTGTTGTTCCGTATATTCATTTTGAAGATCTTCTGAATTTTTTACCATTTTGGATATACCTTTTAAAGATGCTTATTTATCTACAATCATAGCACTATTTAATATAATTTGAACAAGACTATCATAGTCTATACCCAGATCATTTGATTGAGCCGGTAAATCACTTAGATCAGTCATTCCCGGGATCGTGTTTATCTCAAGAACAAAAGGTCTGTTTTTTTCATCTATTAGAAAATCCACTCGACTCATCCCCACAGCACCCACAGCATTATGAGTTTTTATAGATATTTCCTGAACCAGCTCTGTCAACTCTTTCGATATTTTAGCAGGAAGTATGAATTCCGTCATCCCTTCTGTATACTTTGCTTCAAAATCGTACCACTCAGTTTTTGTTCTAAATTCAAGAACTGATGTTGCAAACGTATCAGATTTATTATCTAAAACACCTACTGTAATTGATTTACCTTGGATATATTCTTCAATCATTACGGTTGAATCACACTCTAAAGCTATCTTGACAGCATCAGAAAGCTCTGCAGGCATTTCAACCTTTGACATTCCTATACTGGAGCCTTCTGAAACAGGTTTGACCATAACAGGATATGTTAAATTTATATTATCAATATTTTTAAGATTATTTACAGTGATGGAGCGAATAAGAGGTATATTATAGTTATTGAGGATTTGTTTTGTTCTTTCTTTATTTATAGAAATAGCATTTGCCTCTACTCCACTGCCGGTAAAGGGAATATCAAGAATTTTCAAAAGACCTTGAATACAACCATCTTCGCCATATTTCCCGTGAAGTATTATGAAAGCTACATCTATAGATTTTTCTTTTAGTGTATAAGCTATGTTCTTGTCAACATCAATTAATTCTGCTTTATAACCAAGCCTAAGAAGTGCTTCATAACAATTTTTACCCGAACGTATGGATACATCACGTTCTTTGGACATTCCACCGCATAAAACACCTATTTTCTTGTTTTGATCAACAAGTTTATCTATTTTTAGTGAACTTGAAAATTTTGCCATATCTCTTCTTCTTCCCTCGTCATTTCGCCGATAAATCTTATTTCTGCCATTAAATCATACTCATAGTTTTTCTTGACCATTGAATGCATCTTATGCATTAGCCTTGAGACATCTAAAGATGATGCATTACCGGTATTGATTATAAAATTAGCATGTTTTTCTGAAATTTTTGCTTCACCACTTTTATATCCTTTTAATCCCAGTTCTTGAAACATTTTGCCCACATATGCACCTTGTTCAGGATTTCTAAATGTGCTTCCTGCGCTGGGCTCGGTTAGTGGAGGGTGATTTTTTGCTCGATAATTAATGTGAAAATCCATTAAATCTTGAATTTCATGGGGAGCGCTATTTTGAAGTTCAAATTTTGAATCTAAAATAATATGTTTATTTGCCTTTACAAAAGAGCTTCTGTATTCAAGCTCAAGGTCTTCTTTTTCGAGTTTTATAATTTCATTATTTTGTAAATCTAAAACTCTGGTAGAAATGATCACATCTTTTATTGCCTGCCCATGAGCGGAAGAGTTCATTGTAACAGCTCCACCTATTGAACCGGGAATGCCGACTAAAAACTCTAATCCGGAAATATTATTTTCTTGCGCCAGCTTAGAGAGCATAACCGATTTCATTCCACTACCCACGGTTATGAAGTTTTCGTCAACTTTAAAGTGGGCAATGTTTTTTGTGAATATCACAGCTCCTTTTATTCCATTCGAGGAAATCAAAAGGTTAGATCCAGCCCCTATAACTGTTATAGGGGTGTCATTTGCTTTTAACTCTTTTATTAATTCAATAAGTTCATCAACGGAAGACGGAAAATAGGCTTTTTGAGCTGTGCCTCCTATTTTAAGCGTAGTATGAGGAGCCATTGAATAGTCTTGGTGTGATTTACATATTTTTGTCAATTTTTTATCCTCAACCTATATTTTTTCTATCAACAAAGTGCCAAGATTTGTAATAGTACCTGCTCCCATTGTGAGAACTATATCACCGGGCTTTAAGTCTTTACTTACTTTTTGAGAAATCTCCTCAAGACTACCCGGTGCATAAACTGCATTTTTATGGTCAATTTTTGAAACAAAAATTTCTGCCGTAAATCCTTCTATAGAAGATTCTCCTGCTGAATATACATCTGTAATATAAACAAGATCAGCATGTTTAAAACTTTTTACAAAGTCTGCCCATAGGCCTTTTAGCCTGGTATAACGATGTGGTTGAAATACAGCAACAACACGTCTTGCAGATCCCGCCTTTACAATGTTTTTTGCACTTCTGAGAGTTGCGACAACTTCAGTTGGATGATGAGCATAATCATCAACTATTTGAACATCATTGACTGTGCCGAGTACTTGAAATCGGCGTTTCATTCCTGTGAATTTATATAAATACTCTGCTGCTTCTTTGAAGGCAACTCCGTTTTCCATCGCTACAGCTATTGATGCGAGTGCATTTGACAGATTGTGAACACCGGGAACCTTTAGTTTTAATTCACCTATAAATTCAGCATTTTGATAAATTCTTGCAGTGCTTTCAAATCCATTCATTACAATATCTTCGGCTCGATATTTTGCTGATTTATATAATTTATTTTGCTGATCGCAACTATAAAGAATAACTCCTTGATGCTCGATAGACTTTAAAAGTTGCTGATTACCTTCGCAATCGGCGTTAATTATAAGTTTCCCGGATTGAGGAAGCCTACTTATATAACCTTCAAAAGTTTCTAAAATAGGAGTTAGTCCGTCTTTATAATGATCAAGGTGATCTGCTTCCAAGTTAGTTATTACGGTTATTTCAGGTGAATATATAGCAATAGATCCATCGCTTTCGTCTAGTTCTGAAATAAAATGGTCACCACTCCCGAATTTTGAATTTGTTTTAAGAACAGGAAGCTTTCCTCCTACAACAATAGAGGGGTTTAACTCAGCGTATTCAAAAATACAAGAGATCATTCCCGATGTTGTAGTTTTGCCATGTGTTCCTGAAACACCTATGCCAATTTGTTTTTTACCTTCAGCAAGACCCAGTCCGTCCATTAGAGCTTCAAGGAGTTGAGAGCGGTGCATCATAGGGATATTCTTTTCTTTTGCACGTTTAATTTCAGGATTATCTTTTTTTATGGCTGTGCTTACAATTATTAAAGAAGCATCTTCGACGTTTCGCTCTGTATGCCCTATATAGACAGTGCCTCCCAATTCAGTTATAGAAAGCATGTTTTGTCCGTCTTTAATATCGGAGCCGGTTACTTTATAACCTAATTCAAGCAAGAATTTAGCGAGTCCACTCATTCCAATACCACCAAGTCCTATAAAGTGTATTGGTTTTTTACCATTTTGAGTTGTGTTTTTTATAAAATTTAAATTCGTTTCAGTCTCAATATTATTATGCATGATGATATTTAATTCCCACAATAATTAATAACAATAAGAGTATTATAATATTTATCTTCATGAATAACAAAATCGTATCATTTTGACATATTTTTAAACTTATTCTTTTGGCTAGATTTTAGCTACAATTTTTTGCATTTTTTTATCGTAAAAATTTTGAAAATTATCTTCTAATATAGCTTGTCTTGCATCTTGCATCAATTTTACAAGATGATGAATATTATGAATGGACATTAAAGTACTTGCTGTTGATTCTTTTACCCTGAATAAATGTCTTATATAAGCTCTCGAGTGATTTTGGCAAGTATAGCAATCACAGCCTTCTACTAAAGGTCTAAAATCTTCCTCAAATTCTTTATTTTTGATAGTTCCACGTCCGTTTTCGGCAAAGAAACTACCATGTCTGGCTATTCTTGTCGGCATAACGCAGTCAAACATATCGATGCCACGAAGAACACCATCTAAAAGGTCTTCAGGAGTTCCCACTCCCATAAGGTATCGAGGTTTATCGGTCGGAAGTAAAGGTGCGGTAACTTCAACTATTCTGTTTTTAATATCAGAAGGTTCTCCAACGCTCACCCCTCCAATTGCATATCCCGGAGCGTCCACCGAGGATATGACCCTGGCACTTTCCTCTCTTAGGTCGTCATAGACAGAACCTTGAACGATCGGAAATAGAGCTTGGTCTTCTCTTTTATGAGCATCAAGACACCTGTAAAGCCATCTGTGAGTTCTATCCATAGCTTTTTTTGCTTGATTATAATCACAAGGGTATGGTGCGCACTCATCAAAAGCCATAATTATGTCGGCACCAATATTATTTTGGATTTCCATTGAAATTTCAGGGTTTATAAAATAAGAAGTACCTGTTTTAGCGTCTTTGAAGGTCACTCCTTCTTCGGTGATGTTTCTGAGATTAGAAAGACTAAATACTTGAAACCCGCCCGAGTCAGTAAGTACAGGTTTTTGCCAATTCATCCATTTGTGAATTCCGCCTGCTTTTGAAATTAGTTTATGCCCGGGGCGTAAAAACAAGTGATAAGAGTTGGAGAGCATTATTTGAGCCCCTGTTTGATTTAGATGATGCTGAGTCATCATTTTGACAGTGGAGTTTGTGCCGACAGGCATAAACACAGGTGTTTCTACAACACCATGAGGTGTGTAGAGCTTTCCTGCTCTTGCTTTTGTTTTATTACAAGTTTTTTCCAGATGATATTTAAAATAATTTGACATATTCGTTAATTTAGCTGATAAAGTCCTTTAAGCCATTTTTCGGAAGCTGCACTCCAATTTGTGCATATTTCGTTATCATTGAAGTATATGGAAATTTCTCTTTGAGCACTTTGTACGCTATCAGCTCCGTGAACTATATTACTTTCCATTACCATTGCATAGTCTGCTCTTATTGTTCCGGGAAGAGCTTCTTGAGGTTTTGTAGCTCCAAGCATTTTGCGAACTTCGCTAACTGCGTCGATACCTTCTATTGCAATAGCAACAATAGGACCGCTGGACAGAAAATTGACCAATCTTTCGAAAAATGGTTTTCCCACGTGCTCTGCGTAATGGTTTTCTGCTTGTTCTTTTGAGACTTCAACCATTTTTAGCCCGACAATTTTAAATCCTTTTTTTTCAAACCTGCTTACGATCTCACCAACAAGACCTCTTTCAACACCATCAGGTTTTATTGCAACAAAAGTTCTTTCCATTTGGTCCTCCAAGATATACAGTCTGATCTCATTACATCATAAACAGATTAGCCTTACAATTTATTTTTTTCTGTTTTATTTTCTAAAATTTCTTCTAGAATTTTAAGGTTATTTCCGGACTCACAATGTGTTTGATCCAGTTCTAATACTTTTTTATAGGTTTCTCTTGCCATTTCGGGTTCTTTAATATATTCATAAGTAAGGGCAAGATTATATAATGTTTCTGTTGCTTCAGGTTTGATTTCAATAGCTTTTTTAAAGCAATCCAAAGCTTTTTCATATTCTTTTTTTATTCCGTAAATGGTTCCTAAAGATGTAAATGCCTGATGGTTGTTGCTATCTCTCCCGGTTGCCTGAATATAAAGATTTGCAGCCATTTCATAGTTTTTCATTTCATCATAAACATGTCCTAAATGAAGGTATATTAATGAATCTTCGGGATCCAATTCCATTGCTTTTTTAAATTGAGTTATAGCTTGTTCGTAATTTTTTATTTTATGGTTTGTTTTTGCCAGATTAAAATAAATGTCACTGTTTTTATTATTGTATTGTAGTGCCATTGTAAATTTATCAAAAGCTTGTTGATATTCTTCTTTGTTGAAAAGAAAGACAGCCCAATTACAAATAACAGAGCTTAGATAATCTTTATAATACTCAAGTTTTGATTCAGATGCAGAACTATAAATTAGCTCCTTTAATAAAGTTACAGCCTCTTCAAACATTTCTTTCATTTCAAAAGCGTTAGCAAGAGTTATTTTGGGATAATCAGCATTGGGTTCTGCTTTTAACAATTCTTGTCCTGTTTCTATGGCTTTATCATAATCACGTGCTTCAACATAGGTGTTTGCAATTTCGTTTAAAACAATACTTTTGTTGTTAGAATCGAGATACATTATTCTATTAAGTGTTTTTATAGCCTCTTCGTAGTTCTTTTCTTTTTTTTGCAATTCTACAAGTTTTTTTAAAGCATCTAGATTATCGGGTTCAAGTTCTATTACTTGTTCCAGTATTTCGATGCTTTTTTTCGGTTTGTCATTTTTTAAGTATAAGCCTGCCAGTTCTTTTAAAATAGTTATATTATTTTCATCGTTTTGCAGGATAATTTCATATTCTTTTACAGCGCTGGAATAATCGTTTCTTTTTAGAAATAATTTTGCAACTTTTTGCCTTGATACCATATCGGAGGGATCGTGCAGTAAAACTTGTTTATAAAAGCTTATAGCACTTCTATTCTCACTAACCAGTTCGTGACATAAGGCGATTTGTTTTAAAACTTTAATGTTGCCGGGTTCTTTTTTTATAACAAAGTTAAATTCTTCGAGAGCTTTTTTGTATAGGTTTAGATTAAATAAAGTTAACCCTAAGTTATATCTTGTATCTACGTGACTTGGGTTGTTTTTTTTGATCAATTGGAATTGTTTTAAAGCCTTTTGATAATGTTCTTTTTCCAAGTAAAGTTTACCTAAAATGAATGAAGAAACAAGGTCTTTAGGATTTACTTTAACTGCTTTTTCTGAAGCTAAAATAGCTTCGTCCAAGTCTCCTTTATGATATTTATAGGCGGTTTCTTTTTGAAGTTTATTTACAAGTTCATCATTATTTACTTGTGTTTTTTCGCTACTTTCCGGTGTGTTTAGCAATATTTTATACATAGAAGCTATTATTACGCCAAAAAATAGAATAGCCGGGATTATTATAGTTTCTTTCATTTTATTCCCAAAAAATTATTAAAATAGTCGAATCCGAACTTAAATATTATATTATATTTTATTCGGTTTGGGTATTAAATTTTAAGATTTAATCTATATGTATTAATACGCCCGAGTTGTAAGTTGAATTTAAAACTCCATTTGAATAGATTTTAAACGATTTAACAATTCAAGTTAATAAACATTTGGCTTTCTAAATTATTCGATAAGGTAATATTCATTTTTCTCTAGAAATAATAAGTATTTAAGTAAGGAAATACTTAAAAAAATCTTCGGAGAATTTAAATTGAATGAAACTTTTGAAAATATTTCGAAAGACAATGAGTCTTTTAAAGATAAACCATTTACCTTTAATTGGTATTTGAATTTATTTTCTAAAAACTATTCTTTGACTGCTCAAATGATTTTATCCTCTTTGATTCTTCAGTTTTTGGCTTTGGGATTACCTATTTTTTATATAGTAATTTTTGATAGAGTTTTTGGGCGTCAAAATCTTGCGGCTTTGGACGTAATGGCTGTTGGAATGATAATGGTTCTTGTAGTCGATTTTATTGTGAAAATTCTTAGATCTCAAATCCTTTCTCACTTTGTGGAATTGATAAATAAAAACAGCCTAATATTTTATATAAATTCATTGAAGTTATCGTTTAATAAATTTTTAAAAAGAAATGATAGCAAAAAAGCTGTAGGACGTTTAAGTGAGCTTTTTAACGCTAATCTTTTTCTTGCTCAATCTGTTTTAGTTTCATCTTTAGATGCGGTTTTTTCAGTTTTTATTTTGGCGGTTTTGTTTTTCATGAGCCCAAAACTTGCTTTTATTGCTGTTTTTCCTGTTATTCCAATAGCTTTGTTAGTATTTTTTAAGTCCCCAAGGCAAAAAGAAAAGGCGCTTAACGAAAAAAGTAATGAAATCAAAAGCAAATTTGTACTATCAGAATTTATAAATAATAGTGAGACAATAAAATCATCAAATTCTCAAGATCGTTTTGCTCAAAGTATATTCAGCAAAATAAACACTTCCGTAGAAGGAAATTTTGGCGTAACAAATGATAAAATATTTGCTAATGCTGATCTTAATTTCATTATTAATTTAGGTTCTTTTGCTGTTTTATATTTCGGGGCTCATGATGTGCTTCAAGGGCATATTTCCTTTGGAATTTATCTTGCTATAAGCATAATAGGGCGCAATTTTGTATCGGGAATTCAAAAGGTTTTAGTTTCTATTCAAAAATTAATGGAATCACTGGTTGTGATTGATGATGTTAAAAATATGATGCAATTTCAAGAAAATCAAAGTTTTTCTGGCATCAAAATAGATGATTTCTCGGGAAATATAAGGTTTGAAAATGTTTCGTTTAGTTATAGTTCTAATTTGCCCAAAGTACTTGATAGTCTTTCCTTTGAAATTAACTCAGGAGAGAAAATAGTAATAACAGGTAAAAATGGAGCAGGAAAAACAACGCTAGTAAGACTTATGCAAGGATTGCTAAATTCTGATGAAGGTATTATTGAGATCGATAATAAAAATATTATCAGCCTTTGCAAAAATGATTTAAACAAAAATATAGGTACCGCCTTGCAGGCGCCCGGCATGTTTTCGGGTTCTATTAGAGATAATATCACCTTGTTTAACGATGATATTTCTGTAAATCAAATAATGGAAGCTTGCTCTATTGTTGAGCTTGATTCGCTTATAACGTCACTCCCTGATGGACTTGATACAAAAATTTTATCAATGGGAATGAATCTATCAGGAGGTCAAAGAGCTAAAATTGCGCTTGCAAGAGTGCTTTTAAATAACCCTCAAATGTTAGTTTTAGATGAAGCAACTTCAATGATAGATGCAAAACAAAATGAGCAGATTTACTCAAAAATTTTTGAATTATACAAGGATAAAACCTGCATTTTCATAACCAATAACTTAAATGTACATAAAAAAGCTGATAGGATATTAGTTTTACACTCAGGGAAAATAGCAGAGAAAGGCGTTTTTGATGATTTAATTGAAAGCCGTCATTATTACTATAACTTACATATAAACCATTTAGCGTTGAGGTAAAAATAATGAAAAATCCTGCAAAACTTTCAGAAAATATAATAAAAAATGGATCAAGCTACTATGGTAGTGTAGATTCAAAACAAGGTAATGCTCAAAAGACATCGTTAATATTTTTATTATCATTGGTTTTTGGAATAGGTATTCTTGGAGGATGGTTTTCTTTAGGAACTTTGGAAGAGTCTGTTCCCGGGATTGGTCAATTTGTGCCGGAGCAAAAAGTTAGAAAAGTAACAGCTCCTTTCAATGGTGTTGTGGCGCATCTTTTGGCGTATGAAAATCAGGAAGTTAAAAAAGGGCAGGTATTGGCAGTATTAGATCCTGACTTGCTAAAAATAGAACAACTGGGAATAAAAGAGAGAATTGCCATTTTAAGCCAAGAAGTAGATTCAATAGAAACTTCTTATGAAGGCAAAAATAATGAAAAAATATCAAAAGGGTTAAATAATGCTTGGCTTGATGCTACAAAAAAATCTTACCAATCTCGTATCACCTCGGCGCACAAGCAAATAGAGCGTGCCGGTTACATATACAAGGCTGCAAAAGAAAATTTCATAAAAGTCCAAAGTATGCTCGATAATTCTAAATATTTGCTTTCTAAATATCGAATTTTGTTCGAAAAAGGTGGTATTTCAAGAAATAAATTAAAAGAATATGAAATGGAAGTATTGAAATTAAATAGCGATCTTGCTTCTAAAAAAGCCGATATGGAGGCTAAAAAAGCTGCTTTAATACAAGCAAAAGAGCTTCCAAATGAAATTACGGGGACTTTTCATAAAGAATTAATGGACAAAGCTTTGGTGTCAAGTCAAGAATTGGCAACTTTAAAAAATCAAAGCCTTAAAAACGAGCTTGTGTTTAAAAGACAAGAGATTATAGCACCTATAAGCGGTATTGTTAATACTCAAAACTTAACGGGAAACGGTGAAACCATTACAGGTGGTGAAATATTAATGTCGATAGTTCCTGTTGATTCAGAAGTGATAGCCGAAGTAAAAGTATCTAATAGAGATATGAGTTATATCAAAATCGGGCAAAAAGTGTCTATGCGCATTGATGCGATGCCTTATCAACGTTTTGGAAAAATCAAAGGAATTGTGGCTTCTATATCTCCCTCAACAATAGAAAACAAAGAAGGAAAATCCTTTTATATGGTAAAAATAAAGCCTGAAAAGCCTTATATGAATGACCGCAATGGAGATAAGCATTTTATAAAATCAGGAATGACCGTTTCGGCAGATTTTGTAACTCGAAATAAGCGAATTGTGGATTTTCTGGTAGAACCAATTCAGTACAAAGTAGATAGAGCTTTTAGAGATCCTTCAACAAAGTAGATTGCAATGAGAAAAAATGTTTTAATTATTTTTTTTATAGCCTATTTCTTTTCAATATTGCAAAGTTTTGCCATTGAAGATCCTTTGGCTGAGCCTTTAAAATTCGACTTGAGGGCTGTTATAAATCGAGTGGATTCTCAAAATATTGATATAAAAATATCTAAAGCTTCTTTAAATATTGCAAAAGCCAACTACATAAAATCTTTTTCTCCTTTATTTCCCTCGATTGAAGCAGGATTTTCTGCTGAAAAATTTGATGGTGCAGAGGTTATTCTCGTTTCAAATCCTGTTGATATTGACAGAACTACGTATAGACCCACTTTATCAGCAAATCATTCAATATCATTGGGTGGGGCTGATTTTTTTAGAATTGGAATTTATAAAAACAAGTATAAAAAACTAAAAACCGAACACACAAAAACAGTCCAAAATTCGTTGAAAAATTCTTTAGAATTGTATTATAAATGGGTTTCAAGTTGTTATGAAATCAAAAAAGCAGAAGCTGAATATGAAGAAGCTAAAAAAATGCTGAAAATAGCTCAAAATAAAGAAACATTAGGGTTTAACACTAGTCTGAACGTTATGCAATCCAAGCATTATTTATCGGATACGGAAAAAATCCTTTTAGAAACTAAAAGCAAACGCTTGGAGAATTTGCTTAATCTTAGAACCTGTTTGAACATAGATCATTTTAATCAAATAACCTTAAAAGACACTAGAATTGAACCGCTAAAACTTTTTAAAGACAATCTTTCTCTTCCCTCCTTATTTTTGGTTGCGCAAAAAAATCACCCTGATTTAGCAAGGCTTGAGTTTCTTGTTAGTGAATCAAAAAACGAGTTGAAATTTGCGTGGGCAAATTTACTTCCTACCGTTAATCTTAGCACTTATATTAGAGGTATTGGTCCTGATTTTTCCGGAATGAAAAGGACATCTCAGGGGAATTTTTCTTTAAATATAGATTTATTAAGATATATGGGGGTTCATTCTTTTAGCTCAATAAAAGAAGCAAAATTCAAACTTGAAAAGGCTGTTTTAGAAAAAGAAAAAGCGATAAATTCTTTTTACGTTGATATCTCAAAAACCTACAATGCTTATAACATTAGCAAAAAACAATTATCAGTTGCAAAAGAAAAAATGGCACTGGCAAAAGAAGAATATCAAATTAACTTGGATAAATATGAATGTGGGGATATTTCCCAATTGGATCTTTTAAGTTCTAAAACGGCTTTAACAAGATCGAAAGCTGATTATGTAAATTCAGTGAGTATTAGCAATATTTCACAAATTCAATTGTTGCATTCAGTAGGAATTTTAAGTGCAGACCTATTATTAAAACACCTTGATAGTAATGAAGAAGTAGGTTTGTAAGATGAGTAAAAGAAATTTGAAACGAATATTTTTTATAACTTCTTTTTTAATTTTAGCAATCAGCTTGGTTGTGAAATTCGTTTTTGACGGAGCAGCATATAGCAAATGGCTTTCTTTTGAATCCTTTTTGAAAAATATCACAGGAGGCGTTGTTATAAATAAAACTAACCATAATATTTTTATTGCGGACTGGACAAACGAACTAGTTTTGCCATCAGGGCAAAACTCAAAAACTATAGGTGTTTCAGATGCTGATTATATCGTCATTAAAACTCCTGTTTATTTTGATTCAAAGGTCTATAAATACGGAATAATAAAGCTTTGCGATTTTTCATCCGTTTCAATTTCAGAATCCAAGAATATAGATATTATAAAACCTTCATTATCTTATAGTCTTTGCAGATCAATGGGTGAAGGTGGTTGGTATGAATCTTTCAGCGAGGTTATTAAATAAATGAAGAAAATATTGTTTGTGAATAACTTTTTCTCGCCTTTTGGTGGGGCTGAAAAAATTATGTACCAAGAATCATTAGCTCTTAAAGATAAAGGGTTTCAAGTTGAATATTTTGCGACCGATAAAAAACCTTACTTTGATAACGGATATAAAAATTCCGATTTTTTTACCCCTTTTCATGGTCACCAAAAGAATTTAAGTACGGTTGCAAGAGTTATTCATAACTCAAAAGCTCAAAGTGATTTTAAAGAAGCTTTGCATCAATTAAAACCTGATATTGTTCATATTCATAATATTCATTATCACCTTACAAGCGCTGTTTTGGAGGTTTTAAAACAAGAAAATATTCCTACCGTTATGACATTGCACGATCCAAGGATCTTTTGCCCCGGAGGTAAGCTAATAAAAGGGGAGAAGGGAATTTGTGATAATCCAAATTGTTATAAAGGAGATATTTCAGATTGCGTAAAAAATAAATGCAAAGATAATAGCTTGTTAAAAAGTGTTTTAGCTGCATTAGAAGCATATAATTCATGTAAAAATAAACGCTATGAAACCATTTCCCGTTTTATATGTCCAAGCCTGGCGATGATGAATTTAGCTTTAAATCAAGGGATTGAAAAATCAAAACTAGAGCTTCTTTATAATTTTATCGATATTAAAAAACATCAACTTCAAAAAGTGCGGCAAGGTTCTTATTTCCTTTATGTAGGAAGGTTATCAGCTGAAAAAGGTATTGATGTGCTAATTGATACTTTTTCAAAAATTCCGCATATAAATTGCCATATAGTAGGTGATGGTCCGGATCGTGATGTTCTTGAAAACAAAGTAAAGGATTTGAATTTACCAAATATTATATTTAAAGGCTATCAAGAGGGGCAAAAGCTATGCAATGAATACGAATCTTGCATAGCTACAATTTTACCGAGTAACTGGTTTGAAAATAATCCCATATCGGTTTTAGAATCATTTTTATATTCAAAACCTTGTATAGCTGCTGATATTGGAGGATTGTCAGAAATTGTAAAGGATGGATTGAACGGATACACTTTTAAAGCAGGCGATTCTCTTGATTTATTAGAAGCTGTAACAAAAACGCAAAAAAATCTTCAAAATGCTTTTGATATGGGTATTTACGGTAAAGAATTTTTGGTTGATAACTTTAATATAGATATTCATATTGATTCTTTAATTTCAATTTATAACAGTGTTTTAAACGAAGGTTTTATTTATGAAAATATTATTAATAAATAAAGATTTTTCAAAAGAATGTGGTGGTACGGGTAGATATATTTGGAACTTGGGGCAGTTGCTTCAAAAAAACGGTCATGAAGTTTTTTATTTTGCCAATTCAAGAAAACCTTATTTTATTGAAAATTACAAATATTCAAAATATTTTCCTAAATATATTGATTATAGAAACTTATCAGTGTTTGAGAAAGTTCGTTATTTTTTCAAACCTTTTTATGATTTCAGTGCTGAAAAATTGCTACTAGATTACATTCAAGAGATTAAACCCGATGTCATTCATTTAAATTGTTATCATATAAATCTTTCTATATCAGTTTTGAGAGCTTGTATAAAAAGCAAAGTTCCCTTTGTGGTTACTGTCCATGAGGCAAGTCTTATCTGTCCTTCAGGGGTTTTGCTGAAAGGTGGCTGTAATTATTGCCGGGAACTTTTTTGCTTAAAAGGGAAAATCTTTGAATGTCTTAGAAACAGATGTTCTTCAGGCAGCTTATTGAAAAGTGTTATTTGCCTTTTAGTATATCTTTTCGATAATAGCTTAAATCTTTATGAGAAAGTTCCTTTATTTATAACCCCCAGTATAGCTTTGAAAAAACTTGTTGCAAAAAAAATTAAAAATAAAAAAAGGATAGTACATATCAACAATTTTATTGCCGATGATTTGCTTCAAAATGCAGCTAAAAAAGAAAATGAAGGTTATTTGCTTTATGTCGGTCGTTTGGTTCGTGAAAAAGGTGTGCAAAATTTACTGTATGCTATAAAACATCTACCTCACTTATCTTTAAAAATAGTAGGAAATGGACCTTATGAAGAAGAATTGAAGAATATAGTCAAAGAATTGAGATTAAAAAATGTAGAATTTTGTTGTTATAAATCGGGAAAAGCTCTTGAAGATATATACAAACGTTCATTGGCTGTTATTTTACCTTCAATATGTTTCGAAGTTTTCGGTCTTACCGTAATAGAAGCTTTTTCGCATAAAAAACCCGTAATCGGTAGTGATTTAGGTGGCATTTCTGAAATAATAGATGATGGAGTCAACGGTTTTATTTTTGAATCTATAAATATTCAGCAATTAAAAAATTTGATAGAATTAATAGCTATAAATCCCAATAAAGCAGTTTTAATGGGAGAAAAAGCCAGGAGTAAAGCGGAAAATATTTATAATTCACAAAATCATTATTTTAAGATCATAAATGCTTATAACAGTGTAATTGATCAGAGTAACGTATCGCCAACGCTTAAAGTGGAATCTATAACACAATTACATACTTGATGAAGATCAACTCCTTCAATAATTTTTGCTGAATTATGACCGAGTTGAGTTTTATTTTTTATGGCGAGAGTAATTTTTTCTGCCATTTGCTCTATATTTTCAGCTTCGAAAAAATATCCGTTTTGTCCTTCTTTTAAGATATCTTTAATACCTGCTTTGTTAGATGAAATAATTGGCAAAGCGAAATTCATAGCTTCTGCCGCTACAATTGGCCAAGGGTCAAAAATGGAAGGAATTGCAAAAAGATCAGCAGCACAATAAAACATTGAAAGTTTCTTAAATTGTTGGAAATTAATTATTTTAACAATGCTACCAAGATTATTATCTTGAATTTGTTTAAGAAGAAGGTCTTTTTGATCTCCATTGCCTATTATGAAACACTTTATATTTAATTCTGATATAACTTTCAGATATTTCATAGTATCAATAAGCGTTTTTATGTTTTTTTCTTGCACTAATCTTCCTATAAATAATATCATTTCTTCATTTTGATTAATATCCAATTTTTTCCGTATTAAATTTCTTTTTGATCTTAACTTTAAATATCTGGATGTAAATTTATCATTATTAATAGCTGAAAAAACCACTTGTAATCGTGATGCAGCTTGGGGATGTATATTCAAGATGAATTCTTTTACATGGCTTCCGTAGGCTATAAAATAGTCAAAAAATCGTTTATTAATATAGAATTTCTTTACACATTTTTTTAATGTTGTATTGGTTGTCTCATGAGAATTTTGTTCCCAAAGTATGGTTTTTATCCCTTTTATTTTGCATAAAATTGCACATAAAGGACCTATAAACCTTGTTCCACCTTTAAAAAAAACTTTATCATATTCATTGCAAAGTATTTTTTTAAATATTGAAAATCCTCCTAAATACATAAACCTGTTTTTGTTAAAAAAACGGAACATCCAAATGTCTTTAGGGATTATATATTTGTATTTTGTATTATCAAAAAAAGAAATATCCCAATTTCTGTCAGGTTCTGTTTTTGCACAAGCGATTACTTCAAAATCGATTTCGTCTTTATAAAGATGTAAGGTTTCAAAAAAATCATTCATATAGGGTGAAATAATATTAGTCAAAAACAAAACTTTTTTATTCATCCCAAATCCTTTCTATATAATTTCTTTAATTACTTTTGCAGGAATTCCTGCTGCCAAAGAATTGGCAGGAATATTTGACACTACAACGCTTCCCGCTGCCACAACTGAACCTTTTCCTATCGTCACTCCTCCTAGTATTGTTGCATTACAACCAATCCATACAAAATCTTCAACAAGAATAGGATTGTTTTTTTCGTGTCCTCTTCTTGTTTGGAAATCACTTTTCAAAACGTGTTTTGCATTTGAAAAAACAGTATTAAAACCAATATCGCAATAATTTCCGATTTTGATAGGGGTACTTCCCACGTCAAAAAAAACATTTTTATTTATAAACGTTTCATCACCAATCTCTAAAGGCACATCATTTGAGTGGATTGTAACACCTGTCATTAGTTTGCTACCGTTCCCTATTTTAAATCCCATTAACTTTAGAATTTTTGCTCTTAAATATGATGCTGTAATCCCCCAGCCGAATAGATCAAGAAGTTTTATAAGAAAATATGAAAAAGTAAAGTTTAATTCTTTTTTGATAAATGCGAGGTTGATTTTTCTGTTCATTTAGCGATCCCCTTCAAAGTTACTTGTCCAATTTTTTGATAAGCCTACTAAAAATCCTAAAATACAGAAAAACTCAATTTGAGTCAGAACTCGAATACCGTCAGTAAGGTGATAGATTAAGAAAAAAACAATTATGCAATTAATACAAAGTGATAACATTGAGTTATATGCAATTTTTGTGGCTAAGAAGTTTTTTAAGTTATTTGCAAATACTCCTAAAATACCTCCCCAGTATAAAAAACAAACGAGTCCATAATCGTAAATCATTGAAAAATAACTATTATGTACAGTTTGAACTATATGAAGGTTTGGACTCATTGCCGAAATATAAAAAATAGTTTCTCTGGTGCTTCCGGTTCCAAATCCTAAAAAGGCTTTTATTACTGAGAGATCAAAAAACCAGCTTTCAATAAAGCTGTTCCATAGGTTTAATCTTGTATTCAAGGTTTTTGAATTGCTAAATCTTTCAAATAATCCATAGAAATATGACAAAATATTTTCTTGAAAATTTATAATCAGAAAAAAGAATAGAAGAATCCCTAAAAGAGCAAAAGGTGCGGTATCATAGTTTAATTTTAAATTAAAGAGTTTGAAGATATTAAAATCCACAAGCTTTTTAATTTTTAAGCCAACTAAAAACATTATTGTTGAAGCCAAAAGAGCTATTATTGAAGACTTATTTAAGAATAAAGCGGTTAACAAATAACAACTGAAAAGATTGAAAATAACAGAATACTTTAAATATTTTCCTGAAATATCTTTCAAAAAAATTGTACTACAACTAAATATTATCGAGAAAAAACCCAATAAAAGGTGAGCTCCGGGGATATTTAAAATGCCACCTTTTATTCTGAATCCAAATTGTTCGTAGGGCATTATTCCCACGAGACTAAAGAACAAAGAGCTTATCAAAAGAATACTAAAGTTATAAGATAAAAATTTAAAAATTTTCTTTATATTGATTTTATCTATGTTATAACTTAGCTCCAGTCCGCTTGTTAAACCAATCAAGGCACTTATAGAGCTTATTAAAGCTATAAAATAAGCACTTTGATTACTAAAATCACTGGAAAATAATATATTATAGCCAATAGAACTTTGAGATAGCTGAAAATCACTATGATAAAAGAAGTAATAGAATATATTAGCAATAAAAAATAAAAATAAAAGTCTAAAAACAAAAAAGTCACGCCAAAGCTTCGGGAAGTTTTTGAAGATAATGTAAAAGCTTAAAAAGCATCCCAGCCCAAAAAATAAAACATGTAGCTTAAGGCTAATTCCTAGTGTAGAAAGAATTGCTTGATTTATATAAATAGGTATAAACAAAAGCAAGAGGATGAAAAATGCAATAAAAGCTAATTTTTTTGATGAATAAACCTCTTGTACTTTTTTTTGAGCAATAAGCAATAAAACTACGCCCACAAAAAACAGCAACATAGTATCAACTCCAAAAATATTACCTGAAAATGCGATAAAAACAGAAAAAACACAAAATGAAATGGCTAATATCATTAACCTGAATAAATAGGAGCCATTACATCGAGAAACATCAATATTCATCTAAAAACCTATCGATTGCTTTTCGTTGCTATGAGCGTAAAATTCTTTTTCAATATCAGAATTTTCTTCTCTTGGAATTATCCCAAGGACTTTGGTATTCATTTTTTTAAGATGTTGTAAAAGCTTTAGCAAAATATCTTTTTTAGTAGACATTCCGCTTATCACTACCACTGAATCCGTAATATCTATGAGAGATGTAAACTCAGGATATATAACGGGCTTAGCGGGTGTATCTATTAAGATAATCTCATAATGTAGCTTTAAGTGTTCTAATATTGTTTTAAAACCTTGTGTAGAAACAAAATCATTTATATTATTATATTCTTTTGTTGCACAAAGATAATTGAAAGAAGCATCAGTTTCTCGTTTTGATCTAAATGTAATAGGAATAAGGATTTGGGAGATCAATCCATTTACATAATCATTTTTTATTGACTGATTTAAACGTTTATGTCTGTTAATCTCAGTAATAATGTCAGGTAAATCTTTGCTATAGTGAGGTATTTGAGTCTCAAGATCTTGCAAAAGCCTTGCAGGGTTTGTAAAATCTGTATCAATTAAGACAACAGATCTATTTGACTTAGCCAAGGCTGAGGTGATATTTGGTATTATACTTGATTTTCCACGGTTATAGTTTGTTGATATAAACATAACGGATTGCGCATTATTTGAATATGATTTAGATACAATATTCATTGCTATATTGCCAAAAGCAATACCCTGTACAGATTCTGCTTTTTTAATAAAAGCTTGTGAAAAATCCTCATTATTTTGCACCCAAGGAATGACTCCAAGAATTTTATGTCCCGATACTTCTTCTATTTCATTTGAATCAACCCACCTATCATTTAGATCTTCTTTTATCCAAATAAAACAAATTGCACCAAAAAAACCAAGCAAGATAAAACAAATAAATTTACTTACAATGCTTGTTGTCAATGCACTTGGAGACGAGGGTGGGCTTAGAACTATTATATTATCCATTATCTGGTTTTCTTTAATTTTTGCCTCCATTTGTTTTTGTTTAATTCTGGAATACGCATCAGCAAGTGCTTTTTCCTGTTTTTGTAGTTCTTCAAGCCCTAATTTTTTTGATGGTAATAATGCTATTTTTGTATCAAGATTTTTAATCCCTTGTTCTAAAGAAACCGATTGCGCTTTTAATGAAACTCTTTCAGCTTGAACTCGGGCTACATCCGTTACAATATCCTGGGAAGGTTTATCGTATATTCCTCTTGATACCATAAACTCACCTAAAGACTCTTTTTGCCTTGTTTTTATATTATTTTCAAGCAGTTCAATTTCATTTTTTACTGCTATCACATCAGGGTATTGATCTGTAAATTTAGCACTTAAGCTTGAATACGCTTGTTGCGCTAAAGATAATTGCTGATTTAGCTTTATAAGATAAGGATCTTCACCAATGGCTGTGGATCTTAAAGCTGTCGATGCGTTAGATATGTTCAATTGACTGCAAAGATCTTCCATTTTTTTCTTGTTATAGCTAATTTGACTTTGTATTACTTGATATTGTTTTTCAAGACTGACTCTTGCCTTTGTTATTTCTGTTATTTCATTTTGAACATCAATAGCTTTATTATTAACCTTATAATCTTTTATTTGAGTTCTCATTTCATCCAGTTCATTGCTTATTTTAACCAGTTGAGTATCCAGATATTCACGTTGTTTCGTTTCTATGGATTTTCTAAGTTCAAGATTCGTATTTTTAAATTCGGTTATTAATATGTTTAAAGCTTTTTGGGCTGTTTTTTTATTAGACCATTTATAGGCAATTTTAATAATATCGGTAGATGGCTCTATTTTTGCATTTACAGCTTTTGAATATTTTCCGATCCAAGAAGCACGGGTTTTAACCCCATATTTTTTGAGATCTTCAGGAAGTTGTTTTTCATATTGCAAATATAGTTTTGTAGCGACTTTTTCTGATTTTAAAAGTTGTTTTAAATTGAATAATGGATTACTATAACCGCTTTCAGACTTAATTGTAGAGCCCTCACCATATGATGTGATGGTATTATTCAAAGGAATATTTCTGACAAAAAGCTTAGCTGTGCTGTTATAAAGCGGAATATAAAGAAGCACAAGATAAAAGATAAAAACGATAAAACCTGTAGAAATACCGTATAATATCGCTTTTTCCTGCTTTTTTATTATATATAAAAGTCTTTTGTCCATTAAATTAAAGCCTTATTGTTTATTACTTATAAAGTCTTGTGGGGTCGAATATCAAAGCCCAATTATTGAAAGCATTCGCAAACACCCCTATAGGGCTTATAAGCCTTCCTGTATAGTCAAATCCTTTGCCTATTAAAGGTCTTGTTTTTTCAGGCACATAAACAACATCATTTGGCATCAACATAAGATCTGTACGCATAGGATTAGCTTTCATTCTTATGAATCTACCATTTTCATCAACTCTATTTATAAAAACTTCTTTAGGAGCATATGCAGCATCGTTTAAATATCCTCCGGCCATACTTATTGCCGAGTTTAGGTTTAAGGATTGAGCAGGCTCGAGTTTAATCAAACCGGGGTTATTGACGTAACCTACGACTTTTACCGGTACATAAGCAGGAGAGAAGGTAGAACTAGCATATTTTTTATATTTTTTTGATTTAAGCGCTAAAGGTGTTGATAATCTTGGAACGTGAACCGTATCCCCGGTCATAAGATAAATATCTTCTGTTGAATCTCCTTTTTCGAGTAGGTTAAGAAGATTTATCGTAAATTTTGAACCTTCGTTTCTATTTGTGATTTCTATGTTCTCAAGATCAGCATCATAAGAAATACCACCTGCAGCAACAAGAACGTTTGTTAATAGCGGTGTTTTTCGCTCCAGTTGAACTTCCGGTTTCTTGTGATTTAAATATGTTGCAGAACCTATATCAGTGTTTATTTCATAACTTCCGGGGTTCATTACAGCTCCCGTAATATAAACAATGAAAGGTCTACTACGTACTAGCTTGACTGATATTTGAGGATTTTTTAAGTAAGTTAAATATTTTTGTTCTAATTTGGTATGAAATTCTTGAATACTCAATCCTGACGCTTGCACTTCTCCTATTAAAGAAATAAAAACAGTGCCATCGGGGTGTATTTTGAGTTTTTCATGGTTAATTTGAGGTGTACAAGTGGATGTAATTGATATCATGTCATTAGGACCTAATATATATCGTCTTGTTGTAAAACCTCGATGTTTTAATATATCTAATCTTTTAATGCCTTCTAATTTATTTTGCAATTCGTTTATATTTAATTCTTTTTCATTGGCAAGGCTAAATTGCCCAAAACAAGCAAATATAAATGTTATTATTAGCAAAATTCTAATCATAGTTTTTCCACCAGTTTCTGCCTCAACATAAAAATATTTAAAATTATGCCTAAAGTAAATTACCCGAATAACTTTCTATCATTACCCGAGTATCGATTTTGAAAATATTTTTTAGAAGCTGTCTCAAAAATAGAAAAATTCTTTTTCATTTTTGTGTACGCTTCAAACATCTAGTGTCAAAACGACAAAAACTCATCGTTTCCGACGTTTTTTACTTTTGAGAGGACTTCTGGTTTATTTGAAAATATTCAAAAAATTTAAGATTGAAAACTTTTTAGAATCTTTTTTGGGAGGTAAAAAAACAGCTTTTCTTTTTAAACTTTTAATACGCTCTTTAACTGCCAAACTATCTTGTTCTTTGTATTTTTTAATAAATTTCTCAAGCACCTTGGCTGCTTGAGAATATTCTTTATTAATTTCTAAAAGTGTAGAAAGTTTTTTATGGTACTCAAAATTATCAGGCTCAAATCTAATGCAATATTTTATTTCATTTTTAGCTTTTGTATACATTTCAAAATGAGTATAAGCATCAGCTAATTTTAAGTGATATTCATTTTTTTGTGGATTTATTTGTATTAAATTTTCAAGACCGTCAATAACCTTGTTGAAATCTTTTGTAGAGGTGTATAAATTAACTAATTCTTCTAATATTTCTAGTTTTTTTTCGCCATATTTTAAGCTGTTTTCAAAATATTCGATTGCTTTATCAAAATCTTGACGCTTTTTATAAATATAACCGGCTTTTACATATGCATCGGTATAATTAGGATCAAGTTTAATAATACTCAAGTATTGCTCAAGAGCTTTTTCTTTATTTTGAAGTTTATCATAACAATGCGCCAGACCAAACCTTGACTCTATGAAGGAATCGTTTATTTTAATAGCTTTTTCAAAATAATCTATTGCTTCTTGCGTTTTATCTTTTTTAGAGGCGATCTCTCCCAGAAAGATAAGCGATTGAATATGCTCAGGGTTTAGCTCTATCACTTTTTTAAAATTCTGTTCAGCAAGGTCTAAAGACTCAAGTTTTTCATAGCAACAAGCAATGTAATAAAATGGTTCCGAAGAATTTGCATCCAGTTTTGAAGCTTCTTCAAGATATTTAATCGCATCAACATAATTTTCTTGATAAAACTTAATTAACCCAATGGTTAAAATAGAATCATAATGATCATTTTTAAGCTTTAAAACTTCGGATAAAATTCTTTCAGCTAACTCAAATTCACTTTTTTGGTAATAAATATGCCCTATTGCATAGTTCATTTCTAAATTATCAGGATTAATTGCCAATGCATTTTTAAAAGCATCAAGAGCTTCGTCGGTCCAACCTAGCATATTATAAGCAATTCCAAGGTTGCAATAAGCGTTTGCATTTGCTTTATCTCGAGCGATAACGGCATTTAATTCATTTGCCGCTTTTTGAAAATCTTCTTTTTCGTTGTAAATTAATCCTGCATAATAGTGTGCGGTCAAATCGTTTGGCTCGATTTCTAAAACTTTTTTAAAATCATTAAGGGCTTTGTCAAGATCACCGTCTTCAAAAGTATAAACAGCTATGGAATTCAACGATTTTAAATGTTTTGGGTTTTGCTCAATACTTTTGTTATAAGCATCTTTTGCTTCTTCAATTTTATCAGTTTGCGCCATATTATAACCAAGTAAATAATAAATCTCATCAAGGTTGTAATCGTTTTTAATTAAATCTTCAAAAAGAGCAATGGATTCTTCATAACGTTCTAACTCTGAAAGTAAAATAGCAAGATTTTCAATTAAAGGGTAGTCTGATTCATCAAGATTTATAGCTCTTTGCAAATATTCAATAGCTTTTTCATAATTCTCATTTAATTCATGTAACCTTGCCAGCGACTTTAAAGCTCGTTTATCGTTACTATTAGCATCTAGTGCTTTTTTATAATAAGAAATAGCCCTGTTAGTATTGTTAATACATAAATAAGTATCAGCAATGTCACATAGCACCAATGTATTTGCCGGATTTAAAGACAAAGCCTTGTAATATGATTCGATTGCAGATTTAAAATCCTGCTTTCGTCTCAGTTCTTGGGCTTGTTGGACCAATTCATTTATAGATTCAACCGACATTTTTACCTCTTATAATTGTATCAATATAAATTATACCTGCTATTTTTCTAACAACAAGCCGGCTCAGTAACATAATTGTATAAAGTATCCCTGAGAATAGGCTTTTTTGATTTTAACTCAATAAGATCAATCAATTGTTGTCTTGTAACTTTTCTTCCAAAAGTGCCACCTGCTGCATGTGTAATTCGCTCATCCCCCAAAGTTCCACCCAGATCATTAACGCCCCAATCAAGCGACTCTGCGGTTTCTTCCATTCCTTGTTTTACCCAACTCGCCTGTATATTAGGGATTAAATCTTTAAAGAATAATCTACTTATAGCAAGCATTTTAAGTCGTTCGACAGGGGTTAAAGGAATGACTTTATTCGTCAACAATGTTTTATCGGGAATAAAAGCTAAAGGAATAAACTCTGTAAAACCGTTTGTTTCAAGTTGTATTTGCCTCAAAACGTTAAGATGCTGAGCTCTATGTTGATTAGACTCGATATGTCCAAATAAAATCGTTGCGGTAGAAGGTATATCAAGTTTATGAGCGAGAGAAATTATATTACACCAAGTTTTTGTGTTCAGTTTTTTAGAGCAAATTTGAGATCTAATATCGTCTGTTAATATTTCTGCTGCGGTTCCGGGTATTGAATCCAGTCCTGAATCTTTGAAATACTCAAGAACATAGCGATTTGATTTGCCTGATAAAATTGATAGAAAATCTATTTCCTCAGGAGAGTACGCATGAATATGAACATCCGCAAATCTATCTTTTATCCACGTTAAAAGTTCTGCGTACATGTCAATAAGGTTCTTTGATTTTAGTCCTTTTATTTGCAATTTTGAATAAAGACCCCCTTGTAGACAAACTTCAAGTATATTATCTTCTTTGCCTTCTAAAAGTCGTTCTTCAAAATCATCAAGGTCTAGAACATAACTATCGGAGTCATTTTCAGACCTTCTAAAACCACAAAATAAACAAACTGAATCACAAATATTGGTAAAATTAACGTTTAGATTGTGCGTATAACTAACCTTATCACCTACAAGGTCAGCCCTTAACTGATCTGCTGCTTTTTGGATTTGTGCAATATTCTCTTTTGAATTGCAATCAAATAAATATTTTGCCTCGTCAACACTTAAGTATTCTTGTGAAGAAAGGGCTTTTTCAATAATTTTTTCTAACATTTTTTTCTCTTTATAACTTTATAGGTATTTTTTTATTAATTTCATACTGCAATATTCGGAACACATTGTACAAGGTGAACCATTGTCAATATTTTCAAAAACGCTTTTGTCAAGCGCATATTCTTCCTGTTTTTTCCAATCAAGATCTTTTCTTGCTATCGACATAAGCCTATCTTGCTCGATAGAAGCTTTTCTTCCTCTTGCCACATCTGCAGCGTGTGCAGCTATTTTTGAAGCTATAATACCTTCTTTAACTTGTTCTGCGTTAGGAAGCCCTATGTGTTCGCTAGGAGTAACGTAACAAAGGAAATCAGCTCCGTGATAAGCGGCAAGTGTACCGCCAATAGCAGCTGTTATATGGTCATATCCTGGAGCTATGTCTGTTACAAGAGGTCCTAACACATATAAAGGAGCTCCTTGAGTTAAAACTTTTATGGTTTCGATCATCCCGGGGATTAAGTTTAAAGGAACGTGCCCCGGTCCTTCTACCATTGTTTGAACACCGGCTTTTCTTGCTCTATTTACAAGTTCGCCTAAAACAATAGACTCTGCAACTTGCGCTCTGTCTCCTGCATCTGCTCCACATCCCGGTCTTAAACCATCACCTAAAGATAATGTTGTATCGTAAGTTTTTGCAATATCTAAAAGGTCATCGTAAAATTCGTATAAAGGGTTTTCCTGATTATTTCCTTCTACCCACGCCGCCAGCATTGCACCACCACGACTTACTATGTCGGTTATTCTTTTTTGTTCTTTTAGTTGTTCAACTACAAATTTTGTAACACCACAATGTACCGTAATGAAATCAACACCGTCCTTACAGTGTTTTTCGATATCAGAAAACAACTTATCTTTGCTAAGTTCTAAAATGTCTTTTTTTTCATCTATAGCTTCTTTTCCTGCTTGATATATAGGCACTGTGCCTAATGGAATTCGACATTTTTTAATAATTTCACGTCTTGTTTCATCAATATTGATACCTGTAGAAAGATCCATAACCGCATCAGCACCATTTTCATGGATAACGTTAAGTTTACAAAGTTCTTCTTCTGTGGAGCTTCTTTCATTTGAAGTACCTATATTTGCATTTATTTTTACCGAAAGACCTTCACCAACTCCTGTTGGTATGACGTTTTCGTGGTTTTTATTTTTTAAGATTACAACTTTTCCCTCTGCAACTTTTTTTAGAAGTTGTTTAGGTTCTATATTTTCCTTTAGGGCAATAGCCTCTATTTCTGGCGTCATTTCCCCTTTTTGAGCTTTGATTAATTGTGTCATTGTTTTTCCTTTTCTAACTTTTCCTGACACGATTGATTATACTACTTCAAGATTAAAATCGAGTTTTATATTTCGAAAAGGTTAAAAAAGTTAAGCTTTGTCTAGAACTTAATAGCTACATGATTTTAAGCCAAATTAACTTCATGTTCTTTTAAATTGCTACTTTCGAGGTAGTCAATTTGTCACTTTATTTTTAGTCAAAATAAGCAACCTTTAGAACAATGAAGTTAAATACTTAAACCTCTAAAATCACAGTATTAATTAATAAAATAATAAATCTATTCGATTTAGGAGTTTACGAAATGCAGGATAAAAAGAAGAGGAGATCACAAAAAAGCAATCTTATGGTGCCTCATCACTTACAAGTATATTGAAGGGCATTATATTTCCCGTTTCAAAGGCAGAATTATTAGAAAACTTTGGCGATAAGCAAATAAGATTTTCTAAAGGAAATGTTAAAACAATAAAAGAAATTATTTTAAAATGTTCTAAAAATGACTTCTTTTCAATGTCAGAGCTTGTTAAAGCTTTCGCCGGAAGACGTTCTTGAGATTAAAAAAGTTTTAAAGGTTTTCAAATGAACATTTTTCATTTTTATTCAAAAGAAAGTCTTTTAAGACTAAAAAGATTTATAGATAACCCGTGGAGAGTGGAAAAAGAAGGGATCAACCTTCAAACTGAACGTGAATTTGAGACCATTACCGCTATCGGAAATGGATTCATAGGAACGAGAAATAGTCTGGAAGAAAGTTGCAGGAGAGTATCAACTCCTGCAACTTTTATTTCAGGTTTATACGAAATACCTCCTGATGGTGAACCCCAAAGACTCATAAAAAATGCGGACTGGACAAGAATAGAAGTTTTTGTTGATGGAAGAAAGTTATCTTTATTAAGGGGTAATGATATCGAGCATAAAAGATACCTTGACTTAAGAAAAGGGCTGACTTTTAGAGAATGGGAGCATCAAGACGAATCCGGCAGGATTACAAAAATAAAAATCATAAAATTTGTATCAATTGCTCATAAAAATTTATTATTTAAAAGTATTTCGGTAAAACCTGAAAACTATTGCGGTTCTTTGATAGTAAAATCAGGGTTTAACACGAAAGATGAAGATGGAAATATTCCTCCTCACGAGGTTTTGATAGAAAATAACCAACTCACCTGCAACACAAAAGCAATTGATTCTAATGAATATTCTTCAATGACTCAAAAAAGTCTTTTTAGTTTTATAAAAGATGAAACAATGATAATATGTCAAGATTACAAGGATATAAATAAAAAAATAAAATTCAATGACGAAGAATCTTATGAACAGTGGGAATGGCAAGGAGTAATAGATAAAACATATAATATAACAAGTCTTGTCTCTGCTTTTTCAAGTCCTGAAACAGTTAATCCAACAAAAACAGGCAAATTATTTTTAATGAAGAAATCTGAAAGCTCTTTCATTGACGATGTAAATGCTCATACTAAAAAATGGCGTGAAATATGGGATTGTTGCGGCATTAAGATAGATAGTAATGATCAAGCTCAAAAATGGATAAATTTTGCAATTTATCATCTTATGATATCAGGTAAATTTGCAGGAATAACAAATTCAATACCAGCCAGGACACTTACAGGAGAAGCTTATAAAGGTCACGTTTTTTGGGATACCGAAATTTATCTTTTGCCGTTTTTTACATTGAATTTTCCTGATATCGCTAAAAATCTTTTGATGTATCGTTTTAACACTCTTGAAGGAGCCAGAAGTAATGCGGGGGTAAATGGATTTAAAGGAGCTTGTTTTGCTTGGGAATCAACTGATAGCGGGTGTGAAACTACTCCTCCTTTTGCATATTTACCAAATGGTGACGTTATAAAAATATATTCAGGCACAAATGAAAACCATATTTCTTGTGATGTTGCATACGCTGTATGGCAGTATTGGCTTGCAACAGAAGATTATGATTTTCTTATAAACTATGGTGCTGAAATTATAATCTCCACAGCTATTTTTTGCGCCAGTTTTGTTAAAAAAAGAGAAGACGGTTTTTATCACATTCCCGAAGTTGTAGGACCCGACGAATACCACGACCTTGTGGATGATAACGCTTATACGAATATAATGGTTAAACATAATTTTGAAATATCTTTCAAAGCCATTGAAATACTTAAAAAAAGTGAGAATAATAAACTCAATTATTTGTTTAAAAAATTAGATCTATCTTTTGAAGATATTGAAAACTGGAAGGAAATTTATAACAATATTTATATAGGATATGATAAAGAAAATGATATTTATGAGCAATTTAAGGGCTATTTTGCTCTTGATGATATAAACGTTAAAGACTACGAACCTCGTACTGCGGCTATGGATATCATTCTTGGGCGAGAATATTCAATGAAGACAAAGGTTGTAAAACAGCCTGATGTATTGATGTTCTTGTTTTTATTATTTTGCCAATATTCAAAAGATATTATAAAGAAAAATTATGAATATTACGAGCCTAAAACAGGACATGGTAGTTCTTTAAGTCCGAGTATACATAGTATTATTGCATCTTGGATAGATAAAAAAGAAGACGCTTATAAATATTTTAAACAAAATGCACAGATAGACCTTGAAAACCAAATGGGAAATGCTGCCGGAGGTATTCATATTGCTTCTCAAGGCGGCACGTGGATGAGTATAGTGAATGGATTTGCAGGAATTAATATCGCAGAAGAAGGACTAATATTATGCCCTAACATTCCTGACCGATGGAGAAAACTCGAAATACCTATAACATGGCGAGGTCAGCGACTGTTGCTTGAAATTTCAAGTAATACTATAGAAATCATTAATAAAGGTGAAAACTCAATAAAAATAAGTTTTGATAATGAATATTGGAAAGAAATCCAGCCTGATAAAAAATATGCTGCTTTTAAAAGTGACTCTTGGAAATGGATTTAGGAGGTTTATAAAATGTCTGTAATAAATAAAATTTTACTTCCTTTAGATGGCTCAAAGTCAGCATTTTGCGCTCTTCAACCTGCAAAATGCATTGCTCTTAAAAATAACGCAACAATAGAAATTTTATATGTCTCTAATGAGAATATTTCAAAGGAAAATCTCATAAATAAGCTCGGTTTAAAAGGTGAAGACCTTTCTAATATGATGATCTCTCATAAAAAAGGTGATGTAGTGGAGGTCATCGCAAAAGAAAGTCAGAATGCGCAAATTGTTATCATGTGTACTCATGGAGAAGAATGTGACTTAGAAAAGACCATGGGTAGTACCACTGAGAAGGTAATGGAGGTTGTAAAAACACCTATTATTATATTAAAACCTAATATGCCTTTAAATATTAAAGGCGGGTGTTGGGTTCCCAAGAAAATCCTTATTCCGCTTAATGGCACTCCCGGATCTTCTCAGGCTTTGCTTCCTGCGTTTGAATTTTTAGCAAAGGCGGGTTCTGATATAGAACTTCTTCATATTACCTGTACAAGTCCTGCTGTTTCAAAAGAAGAAGGTTGTTTTACAGCTCCTTACTATCAGGATTATCAGCAACATGAATGGCCTTCTTGGTCAAAAGAATTTATGAAACGCTTTTGCGAAGTACAACAAAACAATTCAAGCAAAGTAAAGCTAAAACTTTCTTTGGCCAGTGGTGATCCGGCAGAAGAAATTCTAAAATGGGCAAAAGAAAAAGAAAATGATTTTTTAGTTATGGCTTGGCACGGTAAGCTCGGTCCCTTGAGAGCTGAAACATTAAAGAAAATTATCAAGGAAATGCCATGTCCTGTGTTGCTTACTAAGATTCATCAATGATATAGAAAAAATTAACCAGTTTATTATCAATATCTTTATATTCAAGTTTTAGATATTTTCCTTTGATTTTTTTGGTGTTAACACATTTTAATTGGTCAGAACAGATATCTTCGCTGGTTTTTAGCATTTTAATTTTTGCGATATCTTTAACACCTTGTTTAAAGATTAAATAATTATTTTCTCCTTGAGTAACAAGATCAAGGTGATAAAAACCGGCTTCAATTATTACGTCATCATAGTAGATATCGTTGGAGAGTCTAAGTAACAATTTTTTGTTATTTTCATCATAAAAACCCGGTTCCTCAAAATCAGCTTTAAAATCTTTTTTTTGTTTGCGTTTCTTTTTTTTATCTTTTTTCTTTCCCTCAATTATATCTATAGCATCGTTAAATTCTTTATCTGTAATAGGTTTCCCATAATCAAGATTATCAAGTTCATTGGAAAAACCGCTCCAACTTTCAGAACTATCGGATTCTTGAGCCATTGCTAATTGATTGCAAAAAAGAATCGTTATTAATATTAAAATAAATCGCATAAAGATTCCCCAACTGTTATCTTTTAATATTCTAATGCCAAATTTAAATTTTGAGTAGTAAATAACATTTTTATAATTTAAAAATCATCCATATGTTTCTATTGACAGAAACACTTGAATGGTTTAAACTGTTTCTATCTACAGAAACACATAAAGAGTAAAAAATAATGCTAAAAGAATTAAAAGAAATATCAAAAGCCTTGTCCACACTTTCTAATGAACAAGAAATAGAAATTTTTCTAAATGAAATTTTGACCGAAAGTGAACAATGTAATATTGCTCAACGTTGGAATATTCTAAAAATGTTTAATGAAAAATATACTCAAAGAACAATTTCTGAAAAACTCGGTGTCAGTCTTTGTAAAGTAACAAGAGGCTCAAAAGTTATAAAAAGACCAAATTCTATAGCAAAAAAACTCCTTGAAAACGGACGATGGCGTAGCTGCAAATAAATATACATGCAATTATGTCATAAATTCGAATTTGAAAGGAATAAAGCAATGAAAGAAACAGCATTAACAAATAAAAAAGGTTATTTTGGAGAATACGGTGGGAGTTATATTCCGCCGGAATTGCAAAAAGTAATGGAAGAAATAGCAGAAGCTTATCAGAAATATCAAAAAGATGATGATTTTCAAGAAAAACTATATTATCTCGCAAAACATTTTGTTGGTAGACCAAGCCCGATTTTTCATACTCGAAATCTTTCCGCAAAATTAGGTGGAGCTCAAATATACCTAAAAAGAGAAGACCTAAACCACACAGGGGCTCATAAAATCAATCATACATTAGGTGAAGCACTTTTAGCAAAAAGAATGGGCAAGAAAAAACTCATAGCCGAAACAGGAGCCGGGCAACATGGCGTTGCTCTTGCAACAGCTGCCGCCCTTGTTGAGCTTGAATGTGATATTTATATGGGACAAGTTGATATCGAAAAAGAAGGACCTAATGTGACCCGAATGAAGGTCTTGGGCGCAAATGTCATCCCTGTAACTGAAGGTTTACAGACTTTAAAAGAAGCTGTAGATGCTGCTTTTGTGGCTTATCTGAAAGATACCGAAACTCAGTTTTATGCGATAGGTTCTGTTGTAGGTCCATATCCTTTTCCTTTAATGGTTAAAAACTTCCAGTCTGTAATAGGAAAAGAAGCAAGAGAGCAATTTATTGAAATGACAGGTAATTTACCTGATAATATTATCGCTTGTGTCGGTGGCGGTTCTAACGCTATTGGTATGTTTACTGAATTTTTAGATGATAAATCTGTAAATTTATACGGTATTGAACCTGGCGGAACAGAACTTTCTTATGGAAAACACGCCGCAACTCTTACTTTAGGAGAAAAAGGCATTATTCATGGATTTAAATGTTATCTTTTAAAAGATGAAAAAGGTGAACCTGCTGAAGTTTATTCTGTAGCAAGTGGTCTTGATTATCCCGGTGTAGGACCCGAACATTGTTATTTAAAAGATATTCAACGAGTAAACTATGATCACATAAACGATGAAGAAGCTGTTTCTGCATTTTTTGAATTATCAAGAACAGAGGGTATTATTCCTGCGCTGGAAAGTGCTCATGCCGTTGCTTATGCCATAAAATTAGCCCAGAAACTGACACCTGATAAATCAATTCTTGTTAATCTATCAGGAAGAGGCGATAAAGATATGGACTTTGTTATTGAAAAATACGGCAAAAAATATGGAATAGTATAAAAAATATATAATTATAATTCGTAATTTTTTGAGGTGTTCTGTTAAAGAACACCTCAATAGTTTTTTATATTTAAATTAATTCTAAAATTTCTATACCTGATTTTTTAAGCATTTGAGCAAGTTTAAATGAAGAAATTCCAACAATATTGTCATAACAACCTTCTATAGACTCCACAAAAACGCTTGCAAGTCCTTGAATTGCATATGAACCGGCTTTATCCATCGGTTCTTTTGTGTTGACATAACTTTCTATTTCTTTATCGCAAATATTTCTAAATTTAACTTTGCTTATGACAGAATCAACATATGTTTTTTCTGCATAAGTATCTATTACTGCAATTGCTGAAATAACATCATGGGTCTTACCACTCAACGATCGCAACATTTGTTTTGCATCTTGCTCATCTTTTGGTTTTCCAAGTATTTTGTTATTTAGAACCACAACTGTATCTGAGCCAATTATAATGGCTTTTTTGTCATAATTATGTTTAACAAAATCAGCTTTTTCAAACGCCAATTTTTCAATTAATTCTATTGAAAAAGTATCTCCTATATTTTCCTCAATATCGGCAGGAATTATTTTAAAATTCAAACCCAAATTTTCAAGAATTTTCTTTCTTCTTGGCGATGCGGAGGCTAATATTATATTTTTATTTGTTTTCATTAACTATTTTGTTTCTTTAATTGTAGATATCCTCTATTAATATTGTAATTAACAATATTTTATTTTGTCAACATTAGATCTTTGAATTATTAATGCAATTGCTTCGTTAAGGCTAATATTATATTTAATCCTTAATTTTTCAACCTTATCCCAAAGCACAGGGTTTAAATTAATACTTCTTTGTTCTTTCTTCTGCTTTGCCATGATTTCTCCTTAAGTTTGCCAGTACCTTTTCGTTCATTATTCAATTTTTACTCTGCCTTAAAAAAAGAAGACTTGTTTTAGACAAGTCTTCTTTAACTTATTTAACTTTTTGATACGCAAATTGCGTGTTAACATTGCGACAAGTACTCTTTAACCTGTTTTGAAGGGACAGCATACCCTTATGCACCCCGGCATAATCGTTCATCGTCTTGAGCATTTGATCTGCGGGAACCGCAAGTTGTGCAATGTTATGGTTGTCGACCTTTTCGTTCGCATACTTCTTCACAAGCATTTGATCGATATAATCTCTAGCACCAATCATTCAATATATTCCTCCAACGTATTATTTGTTTGTCTAGTAGCCTTTTATTCTCCCTACATTATTAAAGTAAAACTATTTTGGAAAATTGCCCTTTCACACAGACATGTAAAGAAACGTTAACTTCTTTATTAGTGTTATAATTAAAAAAACACTTTATATTTAAAGGAAAACTTTAATGAAAATACTAATTATTCACGGACCAAATTTAAATATGCTTGGAAAACGCGAACCGGATGTATATGGCAAAACTACTTTAAATGAAATAAATGATCAAATACAACTACAAGCTAATGAAATGAAGGTTCAAGTCCAATTTTTTCAATCGAACTCAGAAGGAGAAATTGTAAATGAAATACAAAAAGCTTCTGAAAGTATGGACGGTATTATAATAAATCCCGCAGCCTATACTCACACCAGTGTTGCTATACGAGATGCAATTGCGTCTATAAAAGCACCTTGCATTGAAGTACACCTTTCTAATATTCATGCCCGGGAAGATTTCAGGAAAACATCACTCACTGCTCCTGTTTGCAAAGGACAAATAAGTGGTTTTGGGGCAAATAGTTATTTACTGGGTTTAAATGCCATAGCTATGAAGAATGTAACTTGATTAAAAAAGCTTCATTAAAAACTTGCAAAGTATGAAAGATTTATTTATAAATATATGATTAAAACTAATATTGAAATAGATTAACAGGTAAAAAATTAATGATCTCAACAAATGATTTAAAAAATGGAATGACTATCGAATTAGATAATGGTCTTTGGTCTGTAGTAGAATTTTTACACGTGAAACCCGGCAAAGGTTCTGCATTTGTAAGAACAAAACTTAAAAATGTAGAAACAGGAAATGTTATGGAAAAAACATTTAGAGCAGGAGAAAAAGTACCAAGAGCCGTTCTAGATAAAAGAGAAATGCAATATTTATATAAAAGTGATGAAGATTTTATTTTTATGGATAATGAAACTTATGATCAAATCGCCCTTGTAAAAGAGCAAATAGGCGAAGGTGTTAAATATATGAAAGAAAACACCAACATAAATATTGTAAAACACGGTGATAAAATCGTTGGCATTGACATTCCAAACCATGTTGAGCTCGAAGTTGTAGATACACCACCAGCGGAAAAAGGCAACACAGCCCAGGGTGGATCAAAACCTGCAACTCTTGAAACAGGAGCGGTTGTAAATGTTCCGTTTTTCATAAATAACGGTGATGTAATAAGAGTAGACACCAGAAATAATGAGTATTTAGATAGAGTATAAATTATAACGTATAGTAGATATAGTGAGAAGTGAACATGAATTTTGAGTTAGAGTATATTGAAAAATTAGTAAATCTTGTTTCTGAAAGTGAGCTTACAGAGCTTGTTTTAGAAAATGGTGATCAAGTAATTGAACTAAGAAAAGAAAGAGAAATGGTAACAGCTCAGCCTGTTGCATTACAACAACCTGTATCAACTTCTGCTCCTTCCCCAACAATAGAAGCAGAAGCACCGATAGTAAAAAAAGGTACACCTATAACATCTCCAATGGTAGGAACTTTCTATCAAGCTCCATCACCGGGAGCTGCTAACTTTGTGGAAGTTGGAAAGTCTATAAGTAAAGGACAAGTGGTGTGTATCGTTGAGGCAATGAAACTAATGAATGAAATAGAATCAGAAGTTTCAGGTACAGTTCTTGAAGTATGTGTAGAAGACGGTCAACCTGTTGAGTTTGGTCAAGTCTTAATGTACGTAGAATAAAAAAGACAAAAAAGGCAAAATAAAAAAGTTCTTTTTTGCCAACACTGATAATTAATCTGAGGAATTTTTTATGATAAAAAAGGTTTTAATTGCAAACCGTGGCGAGATAGCTGTAAGGATCATAAGAGCTTGTAAAGAACTGGGCGTAGCAACAGTTGCAGTATATTCTCAAGCTGATGAAGATTCATTGCATGTAACTCTTGCAGATGAAGCTTATTGCATAGGTCCTGCGGCTTCTGCTAAAAGTTATTTAAATATACCCAATATTATAAGTACTGCTTTAATGGCAGGGGTTGATGCAATTCACCCCGGTTATGGATTTATGGCAGAAAATGCTGACTTTGCAGATATTTGCAAAGATCATAATATTAAGTTTATCGGTCCAAGTTCTCATAGCATAAGAATGATGGGTGATAAAGCAACAGCCAGAAAAACAATGGTTGAAAATGGAGTGCCTATAACTCCCGGAACAGGGCTTGTTTCGGATTTAAATGAAGTTAAGCCTTGGATCAAAAAGGTTGGATATCCAATAATTATTAAAGCGACTGCCGGTGGCGGTGGAAAAGGAATGAGGATTGTAAGACAAGAATCTGAACTCGAAACAATGATGAATCTTGCTCAAACAGAAGCCGGTACAGCCTTTGGTAATAAAGCTGTATATATGGAAAAATTCCTTGAAAATCCTCGTCATATCGAAGTTCAAATAATTGCAGATCAATTCGGTAACGTGGCTCACCTTGGTGAAAGAGATTGCAGTATACAAAGAAGACACCAAAAGCTTATAGAAGAGGCTCCATCTCCTGCAATTAATGAATCAATCAGACAACAAATGGGTGATGCGGCTGTAAAAGCAGCAAAAAGCATTAACTACGAAGGTGCCGGCACTATAGAATTCTTACTCGATGGAGATAAATTCTATTTCATGGAAATGAACACAAGAATTCAAGTAGAACATTGCGTTTCAGAGATGATTTCAAGTATTGACCTTTTGAAAGAGCAAATATTAGTCGCTTCAGGTGAAAAACTTTCTTTTTCTCAAAAAGATGTAGAATTACGAGGACACGCTATTGAGTGTCGTATAAATGCTGAAGATGCGGAAAAAGACTTTATGCCTTGTCCCGGAACTATTGAAGGTTATGTAGCCCCGGGTGGTTTTGGCGTGAGAGTTGATAGTCACGTTTATACAAATTACAAAATACCGCCGTTTTACGATTCTATGATAGCCAAATTAATATGCTGGGGTAAAAATAGGGAAGATGCAAGAAAACGCATGTTAAGGGCTCTTGATGAGTATGCGATTGTTGGCATTAAAACAACAATTCCTTTTCATCAAAAAATATTGACCAATGATAAATTTATTAGTGGTAATTTTACTACTAAATTTATTGAAGAAAATATGACAGATAAAAAAGAAAAAAAACCGGTAAAATCAAGTTAGTTTAAAGAATTTAAAATGCGAATAACAGCTGGAAAATATAAAAATAAACAAATAAAAACTGTTAAAACGCTTGATGTTAGACCAACTTCTTCAAAAGTTCGTGAAAGCATTTTTAATATATTACAAGATCGAGTATCAGAATCTCTGATGCTCGATTTATTTGCAGGTAGTGGCATTATGGGTTTAGAGGCTCTATCTCGAGGTGCCGAAAAAGTAGTTTTTGTTGAAAAAAACTTAAAAACCGCAAGACTGCTCAAGCAAAATGTTTCTTTCTTAACAAAAAGTGTTGATATAATTATAGGTGATGCGTTAAAAGCTCTTGAAAAACTCAATGGGAGAAATTTTGATATTATTTTTTTAGATCCACCTTATGCTATTAATATAATTCCTGAAGTTTTGCAAAAGATAAAAACATTAAACCTTTTAAAACCGGAGGGCATTATTATTATTGAACATTCTTCAAATATTGAATATTCGAAAGAAATAAAAAATTTAAATTTTACGCTTATAAAAAACAAAATTTATGGTGATACAGCATTGAGTTTTATTGAATAATTAATTGATAGATTTTTTCAATAAAGCTTCTTTAGAGCAACCAATAGAAGTTGCTCGATTATTACCGTTTTTATCGCAAAGATTTCCATCATTTAAAATACCGACCGGAAAAGTACCTCTTTCAGTAACCCAAATAGAAAAATAATCTTTCCCCATTTGGTTTGGAGCCTTTTCTCCGTTTATATCAATATCAATATAACCGCAGGTTTTACTTAAAGGTCCATCTCCAATGTTTGAGATACAATTTCCGGCAAAATCATTTACCAAAATCATAGCACCGTCTGTTAAAATTGCCTTTGCATAATTTCCATTTATATCGGTATCAAAATTGTCGCTAACAGTGCTACCTCCCTGGTATCTTAATTTTGTATCGTACCAGCAACCTTTATCAGATCCGCAAAATTTATAAATTTCCAAATAAGGTAATATTTTTTTCAAAGACTCCTCATCATCAACTGCAGATCCATTGCCTTTGAAAATTTCTTTTATATCACCATTTTTTTGTTTATAAAATGAAAAAACTTTTTTAAATATTGAATAATTTTTTTTAAAAGCCACAGCATTTGCAGTATCACCTGCACTCATAACTAAAGAAGGAATACTTAAAATACAAACAACTCCAATCACTGTCATTGTTATAAGAACTTCAGCAAGTGTGAAAGCTTTTTTATTCATTTAATTTTCCCGATTATTAATTTCTTTGGTAACTATAGTATACCTGAAATATAAAAATTCCATTAAAGTTGAAAAAACAATTTCAATGTTAAGCAGAAAATTGTAAAGAATTTGTTAAACTTATTTCAAAATTAGCCTAAATCATTAAAGTTAAGATCAAAAGTTATCGATAAAGAATTAAGATGGTTAGTAAAAAGTATTTAAGGAGTTAAAATGTCTGATTTTATAAAGCCAAGTATGCCAGGCATTGTCTCTACTTCTACTCTTAAAATAAACCGCTTTGAGGCTGGTAAATTTGACGTAAAAGGCGAAACAAAAAACTTCCTTAAACCTATGATGAACTTTTTTACAGCCAATAAAGACATTACTCCGATTGAATTACAACAAGAAATTTCAGATTATAAAATTTCAGCGGACGCCTATAAACAAATGATTCAAGGACCTTGTGGCAGTAGGTTTAATTCAATAGGATAAAACCTTGTAAAATATTAAAAGAAGTTATAGAATGTTTTTATCGATTAGTTATTCTTCTCGCAAGGGGTCGTTATGTCTATAGCTTATATAGGTCTGGGTTCTAATATTGGAGATAGAGTTAGTTATATTCAACAAGCTACTATTCTTTTAAAGGACACTGAAGACATAAATTTAATAGAAAGTTCAAGTTTATATGAAACAGAACCGTTTGGAACCGAAGATCAAGAATGGTATGTTAATGCTGCTGTAAAGATTGAAACAGTCCTCGGTCCTGAACTTTTACTAAAAGAGTGCCAAAGAATAGAAGAGCAACTTGGTCGATTAAGAGACTCTAACTTGCCTAAATGGCAACCCCGAACAATTGATCTTGATATTCTTTTTTATGACGATGTTGTATATTCTACAACGGACTTACAAATACCCCACTCTTGCGTACACTTAAGAGCTTTTGCTCTTGTCCCTATGCTTGAGATCGCCTACAATCATTTTCATCCCGTTATAGGTCAAACCATTTCAGATATTCACAACTCACTGCCTGAGCCGGAAGTAGTTTATCTTTATGGTACAAGACCTACTTTTTGAGGTTTTTAAACTTGTCTAAAATAGCTATAATTGGTGGAGGTCCGGCTGGTATCGCTTGTGCGATTACAGCAAAAACTTTTTGCAATAATTGCGAAATTGTAATTTTTGATAAAAAAACAGCACTAAAAACACTGCTTTATACTGGTGGTGGCAGATGCAATCTGGCATATTCAGAGTCTGATTTTAAAACATTGGCTTCATTTTATCCACGTGGTGAAAAATTTTTATATTCTATTTTTAGTCAATTTGGAGTTAATGAAACTACCGACTTTTTCTCTTCAATAGGAATCAAAACTTATGCACAAAAGGATAAAAGAATTTTCCCTAAAACTGATAGTGCCGAATTCGTAAGAAAAAAACTGCTGGATAAAGCCTCTTCTTTAGGTATAAAGATAATAGAAAACACTGAAATTTTAGACATTGAAAAAATGCCAAACGGTTATAAATTAACTTTTAATAATCAAATAAAAACCTTTGATAAAGTTGTAATCTCAACAGGTGGTCGTTTTAAGAATATTGAAAATACGGGCTTTAATTTTGCAAAGAGTTTTGGACATACAGTTACAGATTTGAAACCAGCCTTATCTTCTTTAAAATTAAAAGAAAAACAGATTTCAGATCTTGCCGGCGTGAGTTTGAAAAATATTAATGCAACTATTTTTCATAACGATAAAAAAATCTTAGACATTAATGACGATCTTTTATTCACTCATAACGGAATATCAGGTCCGTTGGCTTATAAAATCTCTTCCTACTGTGCTTTCGTTGACTATAATCACTTTAACCCTTTAAAGCTAAACCTAAACCTTACAGGATTAGATTTTGATCAATGCAAAGAAGAATTGATATTCAGAACAGCCGATGCACCTAAAAGACTTATATGCAATCTTATTGCGACATTTGTTCCTAAATCTCTCGCAAAAGAAATAACAAAATTAAGCAAAATAGATCTAAACGAAACTTCTGCGAATTTATCAAAAGAAAAACGCAATTGTTTAATAAAACACTTAACAGAATTTGAGTTGAATATTTCTTCAACTTCACCTGACGGTGAAATTGTCACTGCTGGAGGGGTTCTTTTAAATGAGGTTAACCCAAAAACAATGGAGTCAAAAATAGCACCCGGTTTATATTTTTGTGGAGAAGTTTTGAATATAGATGGATTAACAGGCGGTTTCAATTTGCAAAATTGTTGGTCTACAGGTTATATAGCAGGAAAATCTTGCGGTAATAGTTAGAATTATTATGATAAACTCCCTGAATGGTTGTGTTTTAAAGATTTTTTTTATAAACTTATAGTGAAAAAGAATCTGGAAGGATGAAAAATGAGTTTAACTTTTCAAGAATTAATGATAAATCTTAGCAAATATTGGTCTGACTATGGTTGTATAATCCAACAACCTTATGATATCGAAAAAGGAGCCAGTACAATGAATCCGGCTACTTTTTTAAGATCATTGGGACCTGAACCTTGGAGTACAGCGATGGTAGAACCTTGCAGAAGACCTACTGATGCAAGATATGGAGAAAACCCAAATAGACTTGGTCATTATTTTCAATATCAAGTTATTTTAAAACCATCACCTGATAATGCTCAAGAAATATACTTAAAAAGTCTTGAAGCGATGGGTGTTGACTTAAATGCTCATGATTTAAGATTTGTAGAAGACAACTGGGAATCTCCAACTTTAGGAGCTTCAGGAGTAGGCTGGGAAGTCTGGCTTGACGGAATGGAAGTTACTCAATTTACTTATTTTCAACAAGTTGGCGGACTTGAAATCAGACCTGTTGCTCTTGAGCTGACTTATGGGCTGGAAAGAATTGCTATGTATTTGCAAAATGTAGACAGTGTCTACGATGTAATGTGGAACAAAGACGTAAAATATGGCGAAATTTATTTGCAAAATGAAATAGAACAATCTAAATACAATTTTGAATATTCTACAGCCGATTCTTTATTTGCAATGTATGACCTTTATTCAAACGAAGTAAATAAATGCATTGACTCAAAACTCGTATTGCCGGCTTATGATTACATTTTAAAATGCTCTCATTCCTTTAATTTGCTAGATGCAAGAGGGGTTATAAGCAAAGATGAGCGTACGAATTATATTAACCGAATTAGAAAAATGGCTTCTGCGGTTGCAAGATTATACGTTGAACAACGTGAAGAACTTGGCTTCCCTCTTTTGAAAGAAAAAAAAGCAATAGTATAAAAACTAACTCTTTTGGTTATCAATACGTAAAAATATTTGAAATAAATGTTAATAAGCCTGCACAATTGGGAATAATATGTGTAGGCTTATTTTTAGGAATTTATATATGATTTCATCAGTCAATAATACAGCTTCGTTGTTTCCTCCAAATTCAATAATTAAAGCGGATAACACACCTTTAACACCAAGCTCTTCTTCGTTTAATTTTGATATAGAGGATAAAGCAATAATAAGTGCGGAAGCAAAACTTTTAAATGCTGCCGAGCAATATAATGCAGGAAAAATAAATGAAGTTGATGTCGCCCTGGAATCAACCCTTGCCGTTCTTCAAACAAAAGCCTCTTGCAATGTAATCAAAGCAAAAGAAGAAATGTTTGATAGCTTAATTAATGCATTCTAAATTGGACCTAAAATTTCAAGCAATAAGATTTAAATTTACAGAATCAGCAACAACCATGCCGGAAAGCGTGCTAATTCCTGCTGTAAGTACAAGCGTTTCTCTTTGATTTGCTTTTGATTTGAGATAAGTTTTTTCAATACCTTTTATAGCAACAGCTCCTGCTTTTAAACTTTTTTGTTGTACTGATTTTTTCACTTGTGAAACTACCGATCTGATAGCTGAAACTCTCATCTTTTTACCCTCTTAAAACTTCTATAATGCAGTAATTTAAATAATAATTTTTATCCCCAAATGAGTTAGTTTTCAAGAAAATCAGACACGGTCGCATTTTCTAAAACGTCACTCTCTGCTTACGCATACCGACTTGCAAAATTGTTCTATTTTTCTGCTTATATTTTGATATCGGTATACCAAGTCTCTCAATGGGTTCAATTATAGCAAAATAAGATGTTTTGAAACTTTGTTCAGCCAAAATATCAAAAAAATAGTCTATTCGAAGTAGTTTTTATCTGGAATTTCATCAGGAAGGAAACATTGCTTAACATCAGGATTATTATGAGTATAAATATAATCATTACCAAAGCCGTATTTTTTGGCATCCTTGTAGTGACTATCTTTCAGATGGGCAGGCGGAGGATAATCTTCCCCATTTATTTCTATATCATAAAGAGCAGCATCTATAGCTTTAAGTGCCTGATTTGACTTTGGAGCTCTTGCTACATACTCAACAGCCTGCGCAAGAGGAATTCTACCTTCAGGAAGTCCTAGAAGTTCAACAGCATTATAAGCATTCATCGCAACTTGAAGAGCCATAGGATCTGCATTACCCACATCTTCAGAAGCTGTCACTACCAGTCTTCTTGCAATAAAACGTGGATCTTCTCCTCCTGAAATCATTTTAGCAAGCCAATAAATAGCGGCATTAGGATCCGACCCCCTTAAACTTTTTTGAAAGGCGGATGCATGGTCATAATGCTCTTGTATTCCATATTTAACTTGTCTTTTTTGAATTAAACTTTCTATTAATTCTACGGTCAAATGTCTATCACCGTTTTCATCTATATTAGCTGCAAAATAAGAAGTTTCTACAATATTAAGAGCTATTCGGGCATCTCCTCGAGAGTTTTTAACAATAAATTCTCCCAGTTTCGGCTCCAATTCTATTTTTCCATATTTATCAATGAGGTGCTTATAACCTTTTCTTACGACTTTTAAAAGATTTTCATCGCTGAGTGGTTTTAACATAACAACTTGGACTCTCGATAAAAGAGCAGGCACTACCTGGAAAGAAGGATTTTCTGTGGTAGAACCTATCAAGTAAATTGTGCCGTTTTCAAGATGCGGCAAAAGAGCATCTTGTTGAGTTTTGCTATACCTATGGATTTCATCAATGAAAAGAAGAGTTTTTTTACCTGAAGTTCTCAATGAGTCTTTGGCTGATTCAACAACAGCTTTTATATCTTTAATGCCTGAATTTACGGCACTTAGCTCTATAAAAATACTGTCTGTTTCAGCCGCAATAATTCTACCAAGGGTTGTTTTGCCACAACCGGGAGGTCCCCAAATAATCAAAGAAAATAACCTTCCTGATTTTAGAAGGTTTAACAAGGCTGAATTACCCTCTAAAAGTTGACCTTGCCCCATATATTCTTTGAGTGATTTAGGACGTAAAATTTCCGCCAACGGGGTTTGTTTATTTTGCTCTTCCAGAATGTTAAATAAACTCATTTTAATCACGAATTATCTGCTAAACTATAACAAGTTTAACATCAAAAATATTCGGAGAATATGATTGAAAAATTTAAAACTGTTTTATTTAACTTTTTTCCTTGCAGTTCTTTTCTTAACAGGATGTAGCAACAAGATAAAGTCTAATGATTTTACCGAAATTGAATTTTGGACACTTCAACTTTCTGACTTTGAAAATTATATAGAAAGTAAAATTTCGCAGTATGAGAAATCAAATCCCAATGTGCGTATAAAGTGGGTGGACGTTCCTTTTTCGGAAGGAGAAAAAAGAGCTCTTGCCGCAGTTATGAGCAAAAATGTCCCTGATGTTATAAACTTAAACCCCAAATTTGCGGCTACTCTTGCATATAAAGGAGCATTAGTTAATATAAATGATTATATAACACAAGAAGAGTCTGAAAAATATCTAAAACAAACGCTAAAGGCTTCTTCTGTTGATGATTTTATTTACGGAATTCCCTGGTATGTTACATCTGCGATAACGATTTATAATACCGATATTTTCAAAAAAGCAGATTTAAACTTTGAAAACCCGCCTAAAACTTATGAAGATTTAGAAAAAATAGCCCCTTTAATAAAACAAAAAACAGGAAAATATGTTTTAATGCCGAGTTTGACGGAAAACGGTCAAATGCTAAAAATCTTCAATAAATATGAAATTCCTATAGTTTCAAAAGACAGAAAAACAGCTCTTTTCAATACAACAAAAGCAAAAGAAGTACTGGACCTTTGGGTTAGACTTTATTCAAAAAATTTGATTCCGAAAGAATCCTTAACTCAAGGACACAGAGCCTCTTTAGAAAAATACCTTGCCGGTGAAACAGCTGTTATAGTGAGTGGAGCTAATTTTTTAAAAATAATAAAAGAAAACGCACCTACTATATTTAAAAATTCAGCTGTTACTACTCAGATGACAGGCGATAGTAATAAAGTGGATTTTTCCTTGATGAACTTGGTGATACCTAAAAAAAGCAAGCATCATAAAATAGCTTTAGACTTTGCTTTGTTTTTGACAAATCCCGAAAATCAGCTTGAATTTTGCAAATTGGCTCCTGTTTTACCATCTACAAAAGATTCATTAAATTCACCATTTTTTGATAATCAAAATAGCACTGACATTATAAAAAAAGGAAGATCAATAAGCGCAAGCCAATTAAAAAAAGCAATATCTCCTTTGCCTATATTGCCTGATAATAAAGACTTAACAGACATTATTGATAATATGACTCAAGGTGTATTGCTAGAAAAAACAACACCTCAAAAAGCTCTTGATGAAGCAACTGGGGATTGGAACAGAGTCTTAAATCAATAGCGCATTAAAATACTTTTATCGGTTAATTTTTCCAATAAGGTTGAAACCCCTTCAAGTCGGTGGTTAGTTTTCCATAATCACCGTTGAAGTTAATGCCTCTATCATCAATATAGACGTAAGCAGGTTCTTTTTGGTTGGTCACATCCTGTATAAATGTGTCAAAGTGATGTTTTATAAGCCATTTCCAAATAATTTCTCTGTCTCTGGTTGTAAAAATCCATATTTCATAATCAGAGCTTATTTTTCTAATAAATTCTAAAGCGCCATCTCGGGGCTCAAAGAGCTCACCTTCTTTCCATTCTGAATAATTGTTTATCACCCCATCAAAATCAATATAAACTTTCTTTTTCATGATTACCTTACTCAATTAGCCTGACTGTTGAATTTTAATTTCTTGCATGTATGCAAGATTTTAATCAGTTAGAAAAATTAGGTTTATATTTTAAAGAATTGAGGGAAAAGAAAAAACTTTCACTCAGTTCAGTTGCTTATAGAAGTCAAATAGATCCTTCAACTTTAAGTAGGATTGAAAAAGGGCAAATTGAGCCTAAATATTTTACATTAAAAGGGATTGTTGAAACACTGGACGCTGACTTAAATAAAGTTTTCAGTTAGTTAAATTTAATTCTTTACTAAAAAAGACCAAGTCCACGCTTGTCATGCTAAACTTGCTCCAGCCGTAAACGAGCTTGTGAATTTTACGGATATGTTATCTACCGGGTGATCCAGCATCTAATCAATGAAGGTACTAAAACCACACACTGTGTGGATTCCGAATCGAGTTCGGAATGACAATAAAGAACTGCCCCCTTTCATTTATTTTTTTTCTATAGGCAAAAGTACACAAAAGGTCGAACCTTTTGTGATTCCTGAAACAAAGAAAATTTCACCTTTATGAGCTTGAACTATCAATTTTGTCAGATAAAGTCCCAAGCCACTGCCTATTTTTCGTTCGATTTTTTTTGACATTTCGTAGCGTTTAAAAATTTGCTCTTTAATTTCATCGGAAAGCCCCGGTCCATTATCATTTACACAAGTAATAACTTGAGACTCCTGCAAATGAATATTCACAGAAATGAGACCACCATTTTGAGTATAATATATAGAATTTTCGATTAAATTCGTAAAAGCCTTTTTTATTTCATCTTTATCCACGTATACATCAGGAATATTAGCACTTATTTCTTTTTTAACTTTCAATTCTTTGGCTTTTATCAAGTCATTATAATCTTTAAGAATTTCATTTATTATTTCAGCTAAAGTACAATAATTTTTCTTTAATACCTTTTTTCCAAGCTCATAATGATAAATATCAAGTTGTTTTCTTAATTGTTTTGTAGTGTCTTGATTATTTATAATAATTTCATCAATTAATTCTTTAAAATCACCTATTTTAGAGTTTTCAGGTCTGTTTTTTAAAAACTCCAAAGCTCTATGCTCAGCAATTAAAGGAACTTGTAGGTCGTGTGCAAGAGTTGAAATAAAAGTATCTCTAAGTTTTTCAATTTCTGTTATTTTGCTGATATCCCAAACAACTGTAACGACAGATTCTACAATTGCCAAAAGCAATTGAATTTCTTTATTCGACCATTTTCTTTTTTGCTTGTTGCAAAGCAAAAAGACTCCCAGTATTTTTGTTTCGTGATTATATCTCACGAGAGGTATTCCAATAAAAGATTTTATATTAAAATTATTAAAAAACTCTTTTGTAGCATCACTTTCTTTATGCGATTCCAATGTATCTTCTATCACCAAAGGAGTTAAATCATCTGTTATTTTTTCAAAAGTTGTTATTAATCTTTGCGGTATTGGTGTTATGCCAATTTTATTCAAAGTTTCATCTTTTATCGTTTCGTATTTTATTTGAGGTTTTCCATATTTAAAAGTCGGAGTCTCTAGAAAAACAACCCTATCTACATTAAATATTTGGCAAAATTTATTAATTATATAGCTATAAACACCTTTTAAATCTTGCGATAACTTTATTTCACTTATTAATTCTCTCAAAATAGTTTCTTTAAATGCTATTTCTTGAGTTTCTTTATACAAGTTCGCCTGATGTATCGCAATTGCTGTTTGATTGCCTAATAATTTTACAAATTCAATGTCTTCATCTGTAAAAGCATTAGGCTTTTCGAAGTGAAAAACATACACCCCGTATAAAACGCCCCCGTATTCAACAGGAACACTTAAAGCACCCTGAATATGGGCATCTATAAGCATTTTTCCTTCGGGGGTTCCTTTTATATCATACTTTTTAAATGCTTCTTCTATTGTTTTAAAACTTATCAATTCAAATTCTTTTATTTTTTTTATATAGCTGCGATTATTATTTATCATCTCTTGAGTAAAATGATAATCCGTAGCTCCGGGTTTTGTATAAATACAATTTCTGTCCGACTCTAAAAGTAAATCGTTTTCAGCATCATATTTATTTATTCTAATCCTATCAGCATCTATAACTTTTGCACTTTCATTTAAAAGAGTTTTTTCTATTTCCTCTATATCAAGACTGCTTCTGATTTTTGCTACTACTTCGCTAAAAATATGCTCTTTAGTCAAAAGTGATTGTGTTTTTTTATATAATTCAGCCTGATTCATACCGATAAAAACTTGCTGCGCAATCGCTTCCAGTGCTTGTATTTCATTTTTATCCCAGATTTTATTTTCTGAATAAGAGGAAAGAAATAAACCACCCCATTTTTTTTCATTTCCTTTTATCGGTATCATAATAATGCTTTTAACCCCAATATTTTCATAAGCTTGTTTAAATATATTGGTCATTTCCGGATCATTAGCAATTTTAAAAGCCTTTATGTCACTAACTTGATAGGATTTATCTGTTGTAAAAAGTTTTTCACCCCAAAAATAAGCAACATCAATATTAAATTCTTTACTTTTAATCCCTTTTATATGATCTTCTTTTCTATGTTCTCCTTTTATTGTCCAATTTGCAAAATCATTAGGATCGTTAAATTTAATTATACTAACTCTTTCGGTTCCAAAAGTTTTTTCAATTTCTTTGGTTGTTATTGAAATTATTTCTTCAATATCTAAAGAGCTTCGAACCGTTTCTATTACTTTTCTTGTTAATGCTTCTCTTTTGGCTATTTCCTTAGAATTTTTATAAAGCCTTGCTTGATATATTGCAGCAGTTATTTGAGTTGTAAGACTTCTTGCAAAATCAATATCTTCTTTTTTAAAGAATTTTTTTTGATTATAATGAATTATCAAAACTCCCAGATGTTTTCCGGAATATTTCAAAGGAATCGAAAATCCCGATTTAACATTAAACGCTTTAATTAACTTCTCTGATAAAGAGCCTTTATACGGAGGTTTTTGCAATACTAATTCAAAATCTTCTACAAAAATTTCATCCTGATGTTTCATTCTATTTGCTATTTCGGGTGCTTGTTCTTCGGGAATAAAGCCTATCATTGATTTTACTAATTCATTACTTCTATATTCATGTTCTACAGGCAAGTACCGATTTGCTTCTTCGTCAAATTCAATAAAAAGTACTCTATCTGCTTTTAATATTTCCCCCGTTTTTTTAGTTAATTCATTTTTGATCTTTTCTAAATTTAGTGAGGCTCTCACTGATTCAATAAATTCATACAAAGACTCTTTTTTAATATTTTTTTGATTTATTTGCTCAATATAATTCCAAATAAGCTCAGCATTTTCATTAAATTGTTCTGATAAAATACCAATTTCATCACGATTAGAAATCGGCATCAACTCATATTTAGTCGACGGATCGTATAATTTTAAACTTTTTATTAGATTTGTAATGGGTTTTACCATTCTTTTTGCGATAATTAAGGAAAAAAGTCCACTTAAAATAAAAATTCCGGAAAAAACATATCTTAAACCTAAAGGAAGAAGTATATCATATTTATAAATTAGTATTGTCGGCAAAATAAAACTTATAAATAATAATAGTGAAGCAGGATAAAGGATTATTTTTTGCCTTAAAAAATAATCCTCATAAACGTAGTTAAATTCTTTTAAATTTAAATATATAGAACCAAAAAGAATAATTTTCCCCATCAAAAGATATTTAGAAAACTGATCAGGAACATTAAACTCTGAAGAACCTATGTATACCTGCAAAATACTTATGATAATCAAAGTTAAACTCAAAGGTGTTAGCCATTTTTCTTTTTTTGAAAATTTCAAATTAATCAAGAAAAAAGCTGAAAAAATATAGAAAATATTATCAAGTGTTTCTATAAATGGATTTTGTGTAATAAACTTTTGAAGTGCAAAAAAGTGATGACTTTCAGATATGCTATAAAAAGAAATAATAACAAAAGAAACAGCTAAAAGCACTAAGGAAAGGTTAATATAGATTGTTTTTTTGTTTTCGAACTTAAATAACTTATAAAAATTCGAATAATAAATAGAGCCAATAAAAATAGAAACTGAAATAACAAAATTTTCTAAAAATGTAAAAAGACCAAAAATAAAGGGATCTAAATCTCTTGTAACAGGAAGAATACTAATTAAAAAATAAGAAGTATTTAAAGTTTCAAAATAAGCACCGGCAAGAAATCCTATCGCAATTATTGCATATTTGGAATTTTTAGTTTCATTAAAAATCCTATCGGCTCTTTTAGCAACAAGAATATAAACAACTATTAATGTTAGAGCCAGTAAAAGTAAAAATATAATATTTGTATCATGTAGTGACTGAATATATAATATTTTTTCTTGTATATTTGACATAATCTAACCTGAATAATTATTTCCTAAATAGAATAATAAATTCTTAAAAAAATAATATTGACTAGTTATATAAACAACGTATCAATTTGTTTTTAGGTTATAAACTAATGTTACGATAGAGGAAATAACCTTCTAATCTAGCTATAGATTGTAGTAAATTAAAAGAGGAAGAATATAAGAGGCAAGATTGCAAAAAATGAGTGCAGAGGAATATGGAATTAATAGACTAGCTGGTTTTATGTCTAAGATTTTTCGGGTAAAAACCCCTGAAGAACTTGTTGAAGCGTCTGAAAAAAATGGATTAAAAAGAACCTTAAACGCTTTTGACTTGATTGTTCTAGGTGTTGCAGCCGTGGTAGGAACAGGTATTTTTACACTATCAGGTGTTGCTATTGCAGGAGACGCTCAAGCAGGTCCCAGTTTTATGGTTTCACTTCTTATTGCAGGTACTGCAAGTGTTCTTGCTGCTTTATCATATGCAGAATTTGCATCAATGATACCTGTATCAGGTAGTGCATATACTTATGTATATTCAACATTAGGGGAAATTTGTGCCTGGTTAATGGGTTGGATATTAATGTTAGAATACGCTATAGGAAATATTACGGTGGCTGTTGGCTGGACTGATTACTGGTTCAAACTTCTTGAAGGTTTAACAGTATCAGAACAAATGATCGAAAAAGCTCCATTGCTTAGATATCTCCAACTTCCGGAATGGATGGTAACTAAAAGCTATTGGATATTTAAAATAGAATTATTTGACACAATCCCTTTATTAATAAATATTCCCGCTATAATAATATTGACAATAGTTACATCTTTATTATATAAAGGCGTTCAGGAAAGTACAAAATCAGCCGCATTGATGGTGGTTGTTAAACTCTCAGTTATTGCTGCTTTTATATTAGTAGGCGCTTTTTATGTTAGACCTGAAAATTGGACTCCTTTTATGCCGGGTGGTTTTGATGGTATTTTTCAAGGAGCATTTTTAATATTCTTTGCTTATATTGGATTTGACGCTGTAGCAACAGTTTCGGAAGAAACAAAAGATCCGCAAAAAAATGTGCCTATAGGTATTATAGGTTCTTTAGGTATCTGTACTCTCATTTATATGGCAATAGCAGCCGTACTTACCGGCATGTTACCATTAGGGGCTATTGATACAGCAGCTCCTCTTGCTGTTGCAATGAAATCAGTAGATCAAAATATGGTAGCAGGCTTAATTTCACTAGGTGCTGTAGCTGGCTTAGCCTCTGTATTACTGGTATTACAACTTGGCACAACAAGAATTTTATTTGCTATGTCAAGAGATAAGTTCTTGCCTTCTGTTTTTTCAAGAGTGCATAAAAAATTCAACACTCCCTATGTATTAACAATTGCAGCAGGTGTTTTTGTAGCAGCAGGAACTTTTGTATTAGACCTTGAATCTGCAGCTCACTTATGTAATATCGGTACTTTTACAGCCTTTATGATAGTATCTTTAGGTGTATTAATACTTAGAAAAACTGATCCTGACAGAGAACGACCTTTTAAAGTTCCATTCTGCCCATATGTTCCAATTACAGCGATTGCTGTTTGCCTATGTATTATCTGGATGGGAATTCCTCGTCAAACTTTCTTATATTTTGGTATATGGATTATACTGGGGCTTATAATATACTTTGCTTACGGATATAAAAATACTGATCCTGTTAAACCAAACAAAGGACTTGCCATTCCTGAAGACCCTCAAGTCGAAAATATTTAATTAGTTTCAAACTTATTTTCTTAAACTTTCAGGAAGAGCTAACTTACTTTTTTTAGCTCCGTTATTACCGTTATCAGATTCAAAATAAGCTTCACAAAGAGCAATATTAATCACTTCGTTGAAATTTTCAACAGGATAAAAAACAACATTATCTTTTATATAATCAGGCAGTTCCGAAAGATCTTTTTTGTTGGATTTAGGAATTATAATTCTTGTTATATTATTCCTTAATGCGGCAATAGATTTCTCTTTCAAACCTCCAATCGGCAAAACACGCCCTCTTAAGGTAATCTCTCCTGTCATTGCTATATCACCTTTTACAGGTCTTCCCGTTAAAGCACTTATTATCGCTGTGGTAATAGCTATACCGGCACTGGGACCATCTTTAGGAGTCGCTCCATCCGCTGCGTGTATATGCATATCATACCTTTCTTGAATATCATCGGGCAAGTCAAGCTTTTTATAATTACTCCTAGCATAACTAAAAGCTGTTTTAGCAGATTCTTGCATTACTTCACCCAAACGTCCTGTTAGGTTTAAATTACCCTTACCTGGCATTTTACTTGCTTCGATTTCAAGTAATTCTCCGCCCACTTCTGTCCACGCAAGACCGTGAACAAGTCCTATTTGAGGTTCTCGTTTTGTTGTTTCACGTTCAAATTTAGCAACACCTAAATACTTTTCAATATTTTTTGAATCAACACAAATTTTTGCATTTTCATCAATAGCTACTTCTAAAGCGTATTTACGACATAATTTTGCCAGATTTCTCTCAAGCTCACGCACACCTGCTTCTCTTGTGTAGCTTTGAATTATACTTTTTATTGCCGATGGTTGAATTTTCAAGTCTTCTTTTTCAATCCCGTTTTGCTTGAATTGCCTGGGAATTAAAAACTTTTTAGCTATTTGAGATTTTTCTTCTTCTGTATAACCTGGTAGATAAATAATTTCAAGACGATCTTTCAAAGGTTTATACAGGTTATCAATAGAATTAGCAGTTGCTATAAAAAACACATCGGACAAATCAAATTGCAAATCAATATAATGATCCGTATAATGGGAGTTTTGAGCAGGATCTAAGACTTCTAACATTGCAGCCGTTGGGTCTCCCATATGACTTGGTATCATTTTTTCAATTTCATCCAATAATATAACAGGATTTTTTGATTTTGCATCCTGAATTGCTCTGATAATTTTGCCTGGCATCGCTCCTACATAAGTTCGTCTATGTCCCCTTATTTCGGATTCGTCATTTATACCGCCTAAGCTAACTTGAGAAAAATTCCTATTTATTGCCCTTGCAATAGATCTTGCCAACGAGGTTTTACCAACTCCGGGAGGTCCTGCAAAACATATTATTGTAGGCTGAGGTTCTTTCGAAAGTTTCTTAACTGCTAAAAACTCTAAAATCCGATCTTTAGCATCTTCCAACCCAAAGTGATCTTGGTCAAGTATGCGTCTTGCTTGTTTTATATCAAGAATATCGTTAGTTTTTACATTCCAAGGCAGTTCTAAAATCGTCTCTACATATGTTCTTACAACTGAAGTCTCAGCTGTTAAAAATGACATTCGCTCTAGTTTATTTAATTCTTTAAATAAATGCTCTTTGACATAATCAGGCACTTCAGCAGACTCAACTCGTTCTCTAAGTTCATCTGCTTCATCTAAGCCTGTATCACCTTCTAACTCTTCTTTTATAGCTTTAAGTTTTTCTCTTAATAAATATTCTTTTTGGGTTTTACCAAGATTAAATTTAACTTTTTCTTGCAGGGATTCTTCTATCGAAAGCAATTCAATTTCTTTTGATAGAATTTTACTCACTTTTTCAAGTCTTTCATAGACATTTAGAGTCTCTACCAGCTGTTGTTTTTCCTCGATAGCTACTGTTAGGTAAGTTGAAATTATATCAGCCAATTTGCCCGGCTCTTTGATGTCTGATAGCGAAATGAAATTTTCAATATTTATTTTGGTGCTTTTTTGAATAAATTCATTAAATTGCTGAGCTACAAGCTTTTGCAATGCTCTTAAATCATCTGAATCTTCTATTATATCATCATGAGTTTCATACGTTGCTTTTATATATTTTTCGCCTTCTTCGATATCAACAATATCAACTCTGCTAATACCTTCTATTAAAGCTTTTAAAGCTCCATCAGGGAATTTGACTATTTGAACAATCTTGCCTAAAACACCTGAATGATAAATATCACCGGAAGTAACTTCTACTTTAGTATTATCCTTTTGCGCCAAAATAACAACTTCATGAGACTCAGTTAAAAGGGCATTTTCAACCGCTATAGAAGCTTGTTCACTTGCAAAAAAAACAGGTGCGACCATATGTGGAAAAACTATGATATCTCTAGCCGGCAATACAGGAACAAAATTTTTATTTTTTTCTGTCATAACCCCTCCCAATCATACTAAAACATGGTGAGATAAAGCATCTGCACCATGTTTAAATTTATCAAGACAGTTATGCTATCTCGCCTTTAGGCTTTTTCTTTTTTTTGGGTAATGTTAAAAGATCAGCTACATTACCTCTTTTTTTGACCATTTCAGAGGTGATTTTGAACACTTCAATATCACTTCTTGATGGTACTTCATACATTATATCAAGCATTATCTCTTCAAAGATAGACCTTAATGCCCTAGCTCCTGTTTTTCTTTTTATAGCCTCTTGGGCAATAAGTTGAATTGCATCTTCTTCAAATTCAAGCTTGACACCATCCATATTTAAAAGTTCTTGATATTGCTTCAATATCGCATTTTTAGGCTCTGTTAAAACTTTAACCAATGCTTCTTCGTCCAGTGGATCTAAAACTGCATAAACAGGAACTCTTCCTATAAATTCAGGAATTAAACCAAATTTTAGAAGATCTTCAGGAGCCATTTTTTTAAGCATTTTAGCTGCCTGAATTTCTTTTTCACCGGTTGTTAAAGGTGAAGAAGATCCGAATCCTAAAGATGTTGTATTTCCGGCTCTTTGTTCAACAATTTTATCAAGTCCTACAAAAGCACCGCCAACAACAAATAAAATATTATTGGTATTGATTTGAATAAATTCTTGATGAGGATGTTTTCTTCCACCTTGAGGAGGTACATTAGCTACAGTTCCTTCAATCATCTTAAGCAATGCCTGTTGAACACCTTCACCACTTACATCTCTCGTTATACTTGGATTTTCTGATTTGCGAGCAATTTTATCGATTTCATCAACATAAATAATTCCTCTTTCAGCTTTCGCTGCATCATAATCAGCACTTTGGTAAAGACGAAGAAGGATATTTTCCACGTCATCACCTACATAACCGGCTTCTGTAAGAGTTGTAGCATCTGCTACTGCAAAAGGGACATCCAACATTTTTGCAAGAGTTTGAGCCAATAATGTTTTACCACTACCGGTTGGACCTACAAGCAAAATATTACTTTTTTGTATTTCAATGCCATCTTTTTCAGATTTACTTATATTATGATTTATTCTTTTATAGTGATTATATACAGCTACAGAAAGAACTTTTTTGGCGTCTTCCTGCCCTATTATATGCTGATCCAGATGTTCTTTGATTTCTTTTGGTTTTGGAACATCCGAAAACCTAGGAACTTCAGGTTTTTCATCATCTTGCTCTTTTGTTTCAAAAAATTCTTCTTCTAAAATTTCATTACAAAGATCAACACATTCATCGCATATATATACTTCAGGACCTGCTATAAGTTTTTTTACCTGATCCTGAGTTTTACCACAAAATGAACATTTTAAACGGCTGTCATCGTGTTTAGCCATAACTTTCTCCTAAGTTAAGCGTTTTCTTCTTTTTTTTCGACCTGAGATACTACTTTGTCAATCATTCCATATTCCAAAGCTTCAACAGGTGTCATAATATAATCCCTGTCAGTATCCTTTTCAATTTTCTTAAAGGATTGACCGGTATTTTTGGACAAAACTTCATTTAATGTACGCTTAATTCTTACAATTTCGGCTGCTTGAATTTCAATATCTGTAGCTTGTCCTTGAGCTCCGCCTAAAGGCTGATGGATTAAAATTCTGGAATGAGGTAACGCCATACGTTTTCCAGGGGTTCCTGCCGCTAAGAGAAAAGCTCCCATACTAGCTGCTTGTCCCAGACAAATTGTTGATACATCAGCTCTAATATGCTGTATAGTATCAAAAATAGCCAAACCTGCTGTTACACTACCACCAGGACTATTAATATATAACATGATATCTTTTTCAGGATTTTCAGAATCAAGCAATAAAAGCTGTGCTACGATAAGGTTTGCAACCATATCATCTACCGGAGTTCCAAGAAAAATAATTCTTTCTCGTAACAATCTGGAAAAAATATCAAAAGATCTTTCTCCACGGCTTGATTGTTCAATTACTACAGGTACGAATCCCATATTATTTATCCTTTCCGATGATCTACTATTTACTCTTTTTCTTCAATATAATTAACTTCGTTGTTTTCAAGCAAGAATTTTGTAATATTTTGCCCTAAAAGCTGTTGTGTAAAAATCTGAGCCATGCCGGGATTTTGAGCCATTTGTTTATAAACAGTTTTCTCATCAGTACCATACATTGCCGCAACTTCTTTTACTTTTTCAAAGAAGTCATTGTCATCAACTTTGATCTCTTCAACCTTAGCAATTTCACCAAGTACAAGACTATTTTTAACTCTTTTTTCAGCATCAGATCTTAAGTTGTTCCATACATTCTCATGACCTTGTTGATCAATTACTTGTTCCCAAGCAACGCCTTGAGATTTCATTTTTTCTTGAAATTCTTGCATTAAAACTTTCGCTTCTCTATTTATCATAGAATCAGGAATTTCAACTTTCGTCTGATCTACAATTTTATCAATTAATTCTTTTTGAGCTCTTGTTTCATTCTCTAATTTTTGTGTTTTTTCAAGATACGAAGTAATATCAGATTTTAAAGATTCCAAAGAATCAAATGGTCCGATTTTTTTAGCTAATTCATCGTTTAATTCAGGAACTACTTTTTCTTTAATTTCATTGATTTTAATTTCAAATTCAGCTTCTTTTCCTTTAAGGTTTTCATCATGATAATTTTCCGGGAAAGTTACATTAATTTTAAAATCTTCACCTATTTTTTTGCCAATTAATTGTTCTGCAAAACCAGGTATAAAGTTACTGTTAGCAAGATCTAACTGGTAATTTTTAGCTGTCCCGCCTTTTATTGTTTCGCCATCAACTGAACCTGCAAAATCCATTATAACTATATCTTTATCAGTAGTTTCTCTATCCACTACAGAATCTAATGTCGCAAATCTTTCTGAAAGTGCTTTTAGTTCATTTTCAACAGCATTTTCAGGATGTTTAAACTCTTTTATTTCTACTTTTGTATTCTTATATTCAGGCAATTTAACTTCAGGGCGAAGTTCTAGCTTCGCTACAACTTCTAATGGCTTACCTATCTCAAAATTGAATGAATCTACAATCGGTTCTGAGATTATTTCCAGTTGATTTTCGCTGATAGCATCAGCAAAAACATTAGGTAACACTCTATCTAATGTATCTTTTTGAACTCTTTCTACGCCTACATATTTTTCAACCACAGATCTAGGTGCTTTACCTTTTCTGAATCCGGGAATATTAACTCTTTCGCTTATTTTTCTGCAAGCTTTATTATATTCTTGCGCTGCTGTATCTGCATCAATTTCAATATTTAATTGCGCTGTATTATTATCGATCTTTTCAACTGCTACTTTCATATTTTCTTTCTCTTATCTAATGCTACTTAACTTTAGGAATCTAAAATATATAATTTTTTAAAATATAGTTTTAGCCTTGTTTTATTATAAAACAAACTTTTCTTATTTAAAAACAATATTTTTTTCAAGATTAAAAAAGTACAAAATAAAAGCGGGAGACGAGGCTCGAACTCGCGACATCCTCCTTGGCAAGGAGGCATTCTACCACTGAATTACTCCCGCATCCGCTTTCTCAATTATTATATACAATCATTTTTTAAATGCAAGTATTATTTTAGGTTTTTTCTAAATATTTATTAATAAAATGACTCTTAATAAGCTAATCCACTATGCTTTAACGGCTTAGAGCCTTGAATCTCGCCTTGATGAAGTAAATTTAATATTATCAATCTTTTTCACTTCAGAACCCAACATTATTTTCTCAGCTTCTTCAAGAATATTGACTATATTACAACCATTATCACCATCACTTCTTGCTTTTATTTTATTTGCAATACAACTCATAAAATGCTGGCATTCAAGCTTAAGGGGTTCTATTTCCAAATAATCAGGGAAATTTACATCGGTTTTGACAGGAGATGCATTTTCATAAAGATGAATTTTATTTTCCATGACAGTATCATCCAATACCGCTGTCCCTTTTGACCCTCTAACTGTCAACATAACCCTTTTTACAGGGTTTATCCAACTATTGCTTATATGGGCATGTACATTATTAGGGAAGTTCACATCAAGATGTACTATATCCATGACTCCATTATTATCGCTTGAACAACCTACCGCGGATTTTACGTTTATAGGATCTTCTCCTAGTATATAAGCAATCATAGATAAATCATGAGGCGCCAAGTCCCACATAACACTTCTATCATTTTTAAAATAGTTTACGTTCAATCTATCGCTTTGAATGTAGGATATGTCACCTAAAACACCTTCTTCTACCAAACTTTTGATTCGATTTACAGCCGGATGATATAACAACAAATGTCCTACCATCAATACAAGCTCTTCTTGAGAGGCTAATTCATTTAATTCTTCAGCTTCTTTAGAATGAGTTGCTATAGGTTTTTCAACATAAACATTTTTACCCGCCATTAAAGCTTTTTTAACCATTTTATAGTGGGTATGACTTGGAGTCGCTATTATAATGCCGGTAATTTCGTTAGAGGCTAAAAGTGAATCAAAATCGCTTGTTAGATTAACATCGGGATATTCATTTTTTATAAAATTTAGATTATCTTGATCGAGATCGCAAACTGTGTGCAATGCGCCTAAATTATAAAAATTCCTGACAAGATTTCTGCCCCATATTCCGCATCCGACAACGGCAACTTTGATTTTAGAAGTCATTTTTTACTCCAGACGATTTTACTTTTTACTCTTCTAATTAAATCGCTAGCAAAAATAATAGTCAATTATTTCGATATAAAAATTTCGTTACACAAAAAAAATAGTAATTTTATTTTTTTCTGTCTTAATTTCTGGACATATTATAAAAATAAATATACTGTCTTAAAAAGAGATTTAATAATATAATTAAATAAGCAAGATAAGATATTGAGAAAAGATAAATGAAGTTAAGAACTCCTTTTATTCAAACAAGGCGTGATGCTTGGGTCGAAATAAACCTTGGGCATATCGAAAATAATATTAAAGCTTTAAAACAACTTTTAAATCCTGAAACAAACCTGTTAGCTGTTGTAAAAGCTGATGCCTACGGACATGACGCAACAATGGTCGCTCCTACTCTTGCGGCTTCGGGGGTTGATATGTTTGGAGTTGCTTCTGTAGATGAAGGCTTACAACTTCGCAATGCAGGAGTATCAAAACCCATACTCGTACTGGGAGCAGTTCCTGAATGGGCTTTTGATATTGCTGTTAAAAACGATATTCAACTCTCAATATTTACTAAAGAACATATTAAAGCTTGCAAAAAAACATACAAAAAACTAAATATAAAACCTAAAATTCATATAAAAGTGGACACCGGTATGAATCGTATAGGAGTTGCTTTTCAAGAATTTCAAGGTTTTTTTGATCAGGTTTTAAATTCAAAAGCGATAGACCTTAAAGGGGTTTTTACGCATCTGGCATGTGCTGAAAATGAACAAATATCTAGCCTTCAAAAATCGCACTGGGAAAGCATAATACATCAACTTAAAGATAAAGAAATACTTCTTCATTGCGTTAATACATCAGGTCTTATTGGATACCCGGAACTGCACTACAATATGGTTAGAGCCGGTATCGGAATATACGGTTTAATGCCTGATTTACATAAAAATTGCAATAATATTCCAGAATTAAAGCAAGTACTTGGTCTAAAAGGCAGAATAATACATACGCATACAATCCCTCCAAATTCGGGGGTCAGCTACGGATACAGTTTTATATCAAAAAAAGAAGTAACTGTAGCTACAATACCCATTGGTTACGCAGATGGGATTTCAAGAAATCTATCTAACAGAATTTACGGACTTATTAAAGGACAAAAAGTTCAACAAATCGGTAATATAACAATGGATCAAATGATGTTTGATATAACAGATATTGAAAATATCAAAACAGGCGATATAATAACCCTTCTAGGAGAAGATAACGGAAGTTTTATAACCATTGAGGAATGGGCAAACCTTTTAAATACAATTAATTATGAAATAACATGCCGGCTAAAAGTCCGTTTACCGAGAGTGTACACCCGATAGTTCTTTAAAATTTTTAAGTTTAAACAAAATAATACAGCCTAAAACAATAGAACTTGTGAACAAAGTAACGGCAAGACCAATCCAATAACCTGTTAATTGCATGTTGTATTTAAACGCTAAAACCGATCCTAATGGAATACCTATTATCCAATAAGAGATAAAGGTTGTGTAAAAAACCGGTTTTGTCAGCTGCATCCCTTTTAATACTCCACCCAACATTACCTGAAGACCGTCAAAAAGCTGAAAAGCAGCAGCTATATGCAATATTCCGACACCAATAGCTAATATTTGAGGATCATCGGTGAAGAATGAAATGATTTGCTCAGGAAAAACAACAAATAAAAATGCACTAAATATCATAAAGCCAAGAACCAAAACCAGCGCCGATAAAATACTTTCCTTGATTTTTTGATAATCTTTACGACCATAGGCATAGCCTACTCTTACTGCAACTGCATTTGATATAGCCAAAGGAACCATAAAAACTATGGCAATAAGTGTTATAACAATGTTGTGCGTTGCCGCTTGCAGACTTGATATCCTTCCTATTATAAGAGTTATAATATTGAACCCTAAGAATTCAAAAAATAACGAGAGTGAGATTGGATAACCAACTTTTATGAGCTCTTTTATATAATCTTTGTCCATATGGAATTTAACATTGAAAAACCTTACACAGTAAAGAATCAAAGCCAATCCCATGAATGTCCTTATTATAAGACTTGATATTGCTAAACCCTTTACCCCAAGTTCAGGAATAGGTCCAAACCCAAATACTAATACTGCATTTAAAGCCAGGTTTAAAAATATAGCCAAAACAGCTACAAAATTTGCGAAAAAGACTCTTTCATAAGCTTGCAAAAACTCTTTAATAGCTTGATATATATAAGCTCCAAAAAGTGAAAAACTACAAATTAAGATATAATCCTTAATATCATTGACTAATATTTTTTCAAAACCTAAATGAGGAACCAAAGGGACAAATAAAAGAGAAATAAGACAAAAAATAGCCGATAAAATAAGGGTATAAAAAATATTAACTTTTAAAAGTTTTTTTACGGGTTTTTTCTGACCTAAATGACTTGATAAAACAGGCGATATACTGAATAAAAGCCCTTGTCCGAATATCATTATTGTAGCTAAGATCGCACTGGCTATACTTATTGCCGCTAAAGTATTACTCGAATGTTTCGAAGCTATAAATACATCACCTGCGCCTATTAATATCTGCCCGAGCTGACCTATTATAAGAGGGATAGAGAAGATTAATAGACTTTTTATGTTATCTTTTAAGAAAATAAATTTTTTCACCAAACACCATCTAATTTAAAAATCCAGTATAATAACAATAACGCTACAACAAAAGGAGCAAAAATACAAAATGGGAAACAACATAAAGTTTGGAACTGACGGCTGGAGAGCGATTATAGCAGAAGATTTTACCTTTGATAACGTAGAACTGGTTACAAAAGCTGTTGCAGCTTATATAAAAGAAACTTATCTTCCTTCAAAACCCATCATAGTAAGCTACGATACGAGATTCTTAGCGGATAAATTCGCACAAAGATCGGCTGACGTACTATCTGCATTAGGTTTTAATGTTTTAATCACCCAAAGTTATGCACCTACACCTGTTATAGCTTATAGTGCAAAAAAATTAAAAACTGCCGGTGCTTTAATGTTCACAGCAAGTCATAACCCTCCTGAATACTGTGGAATAAAATATATACCTGATTATGCAGGACCTGCAACTAAGGAAATTACAGACGTAATAGTAAATAATGTTCAAAAACTTCAAGAAGGTTCCGACATAATTAAAAAATCAGAAAAAAAAGGTTCTATGACTGAATTTAATCCCAAAGAAGATTATTTTGAATGGGTAAGAAAACTCATAGACTTTGAAAAAATAAGAGAATCAGGAATAAAAATCCACTTTGATCCGTTATATGCAACCGCTTTAGGCTATTTTGATGAATTACTAAAAAGCGAAAATATAAACATTGATACCATTCATGATTGGCTTGATCCTTTATATGGGGGTGGAATGCCCGAACCAAAGCCTAAATTTTTGCAAGAACTAATAAAAAAAGTAAAAACAGACTACCCATCAGTAGGATTTAGTAATGATGGTGATGCCGATAGGTTTGGAGTTATTGACGAAAAAGGTCGTTTTATTACCCCTAATGAAGTTATAGCTGTTTTATTTAAACATCTTGTAAAAAACAAACATCGAAAAGGTGGAATCGTAAAAACTGTAGCTGCCAGCTTGATGTTAAACAGACTTGCTGCAAAATTTGATATCCCTATTTACGAAACCCCTGTTGGCTTTAAATGGGTTGGCGAAATCATGAGACGAGAAGACATAGTTGTTGGTGGTGAAGAATCAGGCGGCTTAAGCATTTGGGGGCATATTCCTGAAAAAGACGGAATTATTGCCAATTTGTGTATACTTGAAGCTATGGCGTACGAAGGAAAACCTCTTTTTGAAATAGTTGAAGACCTAAAAAAAGAAATCGGGGTAAATTTTATAAACCATAGAATTGACTTGAAATTAACCGAAAAAGCAAAACAGAAAGCTATGAATATGTTTTTAAACGAACCGCCAAAAAATATTGGTAGTTTTGAAATACAAAAAACAAGCAAAAAAGACGGTGTAAAATTCTATTTTGAAGACGGAAACTCTTGGATACTTGTAAGACCAAGCGGAACAGAGCCGTTATTACGTATTTATTTTGAAACTGACAGTGTTGAAAAAATGGAAAATTTAACCAATGAAGTCAAAACGTTAATAAGTAAATTATAATAATTACAAAAAATTATTTCTTACAAAAATCTTTAAAAGAGTCGAAAACTTTTTTATGTTCAGGCTTTGTCGATTTGAAAAATTCATTAAAACAACGCATTTTATCAAAAACTATTTCCGAAATAACATGTTCCATTCGACAAGCATTTTGAGCTGCTTCTTCTTTTTCAATATCAAGAAAATTCACTAAAAATTCTTTTATCGTAGCGTGCTTTTGAGCAACTTTTTGAGCTATTTTTTCTCCTTCAATAGTCATTGTAATAGACTCATAAGGCGCATAATTTATAAAACCTTTTTTAGAAAGAGTTTTTAACGCTTCTGTAACCGAAGACTTGCCCACTTGAAGATTTTTAGAAATATCAATAGCTCTAGCCGATCCTTTTTGATTGACAAGATCGTAAATCGTCTCTAAATAATCCTCCAAACTAGAGGAAACTTTTTTGTTTTTCAATTTTTATTGTTCCTTCGTTAATACTTTCTTAAAATAAGTTATTCTTAGTATCGTTGTCAAGTTTTGCACCGATCAAAAAAATTAATAAAATTTTAATAACTTACTCCAAAATCCATTTTTCAAGAATTCCAACTGACAAATCGTCAATAAATCTTGAAGGTTTTGATAAAATCATGCCGGTAGTATAATCAAACATATCTATAGGATAACTAAGATATAGATTATTTTTAGCTCTTGTGGTTGCTACATACATCAGTCTCAACTCCTCTTCAAGATCTTCTTGGCTGTTAAAAGAAAATACTGAAGGAAATCTACCGTCCACTGCTCCTGTAATAAACACAGAATCCCACTCTAATCCTTTTGCAGAATGTATTGTAGATATTGTAAGGTATTCGTCTTGAATCGAACCGTCCACATCTGTGATGCTTGATTCAGGAGGTTCAATTGCCAGATCACTCAAGAATTTCTCAAGGGAATCGTAGTTCTCTGCAAGATAAATAAAATGCTCAAGGTCTTTTTCACGTTTTGTACTATCATCATATTTATCAGCTAAAATTGGTAAATAATAATCAATTAAAATCTTTGTAACAGCAGAAGGGTCTTTAGTTTGAGCTTTAATATTATTTATTGTATTTATCAGCTTTTCCAACCCATCCTTGCTACGCCCGGCTGTAGGTAAAAGCTTTATAGAAAGATCTTGTTGCTGTGATAAAATCGGCACCAACTTCTTGCAAGAAGTATTTCCAATTCCGCTAATCAACAAAAGAATCCTATTCCAGCTTATTTGATCTTCTACATTAACTAAAACCCTCAAATGAGATATTATGTCTTTAATGTGAGCTGTTTCAATAAATTTAAACCCGCCAAACTTTTTGAACGGAATGCCCTTTTTACCAAGTTCCATTTCAATGTTATATGTACTTCTGCCACTTCTGGCAAGGATTGCAATATCATTAAGCGAAATACCCTCTTCTATTAACTCTAAAGTTCTTTGAGTAACGAATTCAGCTTCAGTTTGTTGATCAGGAGCAGCTATAACAGCAGGAATTTCTCCAACTTTTCTTTCTGTAAAAAGGTTTTTCGTATATTTTTCTTCCGCTTTTCTAATAATTTCATTGGTCAAATCAAGAATTTTTTGAGTGCTTCTATAATTTTGCTCCAATTTGATAACATTTGCACCCTCAAAGATATTCGGAAAATTCATTATATTTTTAAAATTTGCACCTCTAAAAGAATAAATACTTTGCGAATCATCTCCCACTGCCATTACATTATCGTGCTCGGACGCCAAAAGCTTTACTATATCAGCTTGAATGGTATTTGTATCTTGATATTCATCTATCATTATATATTTATATTTATTCGACAATCTTGTTCTTATCTCTTCATTAGCTTCTAAAAGTGTTCTTAAGTATAAAAGCAAATCATCATAGTCCAATAAAGAGTGAGAACGTTTATACACAGTGTAGTTTTCGCAAATTTTTATTATATTTTCAGTACATTCCACAAAATTAGGAAACTCTTTTTTTATTATTTTTTCAATCGGTTGGTTTTTATTTATCGCTTTTGAATAAATATTTAAAATGGTGCCTTTTCTAGGGAATCTACGTTCCTTCGGGTTAATAAAATTCCCTCTTATCAGGTTAATTACATCCTCAGCATCTGCTCTATCCATTATTGTGAAATTATTTTTCAAATCAAGTTTGTTTGAATATTTTCTTAAAATTATATTAGCAAATGAGTGAAAAGTACCACCTGCCACTTTTTCACATCTGGAATCCAATATCAAAGTAGCCCTATTAAGCATTTCTTGGGCAGCTTTTCTGGTAAATGTCAAAAGCAAAATATTTTCAGGAGAAACACCCGACTCTATTAAACGTGCAACTCGGTACACAAGAGTTCTTGTTTTACCCGAACCCGCACCCGCTATAACCAAAACTGGTCCTTGAGTTGCAACAACAGCATCATACTGACTTTTATTGAGTTCTTTTTCATAATCGATTTCATATTCAATAGAACTGGAATCCGACTGCTTTTTCAATACATATTTTTTGACAGCAACTGCGTCTTGTCCACTTGGGGAGTTTTGATTTTTTAAAAGATTATTATCCATGTTTATATTATAATTCAAGAATAAATTTGATGACACCGCTTTTTTCTTGTCGCAAAGATTTTTCGTCTTTTTCACCTCGACAGATTGTTAATTGACAGTTTTATTTCATTATGTAAGCTTTTATTATAAAGGCAATAAATTAAGACCTTCATTATTTTATAATAGTATTGAAAGTTATTATTAAAAAGTTGTTATTAAAGTATCATTATTAAATAAGGCCGTTTTATGCAAGATCAAGAAAACAATTATTTTGCAAAAAAAGATCCTCATAGAGGCTCCGATAATTTTATCTTAAAATGGGGGTTTGCCTCTATTATACTTAGCTTGTTAATAATAACAGCCATCGTAATGACAGGAAAAGAAACCGATGGCAACGTTTTTGTTAATGTATCAAGAAAAATAGATAAACAAGTCTCTGATATAACCAACAAAGTAAACCGATTGCCAATGGTCGGTGGAAAACAAAACATACTTGTATTAGGTGTAGATTCTAACGGTAAAGCTACAGACCCATTCAAAGAAACCAGGAGCGATACTATTTTAATAGTTAACCTCGACCCGTTCTCTAAAACCGTCAATGTTATTTCAGTACCAAGAGACAGTAAGGTTTATATATCTGACAATCACGGAATAGGCAAAATAAATGCTGCGCATGCTTTAGGTGGTCCTGAACTTACAAAAAAAACAATCGAAGAGTCTTTAGGTATAAAAATTAATCATTATATAGTAATTAATTATCAAGGCGTTAAAGAGCTTGTAAAAGCTATAGGAGGCGTGCCTATTAATGTAGAAAAACGTATGAGCTACGTTGATAGAACTGCAAAACTAAGAATAAACCTTGATAAAGGAAAACAAATTCTAGACCCTGAACAAGCTGAACAATATTTAAGATTCAGACATGATGCTCTTGGCGATATTGGTAGAATGCATCGTCAAAAATGGTTTGTATCGGCTTTATTGAAAAAATTTCAATCACCTTCAATTATTCCTAAAATACCTGAAATAGTTAAAGTTGTTGATAAATACGTGAGAACAGATTTTTCAGTGTATGAACTTTCAAAATATGCAGCTTATGCAAAAGCTATAAAACTCAACCAAATTCAAACAGCCACACTGCCGGGAAAACCTTCTCAAAGTAGTTATTTAAGCTATTGGATATTAGATCCTGAAAAATCTCAAGAAGTTATAGATCGTTTAATTTATAGAGATAGAATACCGGAGCATTTTGATACACTAAAAGTTGCTGTCTTATATAAAAGGAAACTAAAAGAAAGGGCTGATGATGTTAAAGCCCTTATTGAAGATGAGCTAAATTACAAAGTAGCTTGCATGGCTAGAACTACGGATCCTCATTCGCAAATCCACGCTCATTCTTCTTTTGTAAGCCTAAAAACAGCAAAAGAATTTCGAAAATATATACCAGAGCTTAAAGAAGCTCAATTTATACTATCCCCTAATCAATATCTATGCGGGAAAGCAGATGTTACTTTAATATTATCGGATGATTAAAAAAATAGTACAGTTTATAAAAAGGGTGAGAAAATGAATAATAAAAAAATAGTTATGTCTTTAATAGCGTTGTCATTAGTTTTTTCTATCAATGATGCTTCTGCTAAAACTAAAAAAGAAAACAGCAAAATCAAATCAAATGTTGAAAAACAAGTAAAATTAATGCCTAATAAAGTATTTGATCCGGAAAACACTGTGGGATTAAAACGCTCTGAGAATACATTGTTACGCATTAAAGACCTTATTAAACAACAAAGATATGACGAAGCTGAAAAAATGGCAGAAAACTTATTGGTATGGATGGAAGATTCCACAGAATATCACACAGACCTTTTTAAAGCTTTAAAAAACCTTGAAACCGCTAGATCTCAAGCTGATATCGAAAAAGAATTGGCACTAAAATCAGCTGTTATAAGAGATGAAGTTATGTTTAACTACGGTCTTATTTTAATGAGGAAAAACAAGAAAAAACAAGCTGTAGAACATTTTGTAAATATTGTAAGATCTCAACCGTCTACAGATCTTGGACTTAGCTCTTATGAACTCCTTCAAAAAATGGGATTCACATACAAAATCCAATTAGAAGAATAAAGGCGTAAAATGTTTCTTAATTTAGTAAAAAACAGGTTTAGCGTTAGATTTTTTAATTCTGAAATACCTTCAAAAGAAGAGATAGAGAATGTTCTAAAAGCAGGTAGGCTTGCCCCTTCTTGGGTTAATGTTCAACCCTGGCATTTTATAGTTGTTCAAAACGATGAAACAAAAGAACTTTTATCAAAACTATCTCATGGGCAACCTCACGTAAAAACAGCTCCTATCATAATTGTTTGCTGTGGAGACAAAAACGCTTGGAAACAAGAAAACTACAAGGCAATGCTTGAATCAAGACCCGAAATTACAAAAGAAAAAATCGATAGAATAATGGGATTACCTGCTTTAAATCCTGAATTAGTAGGAGAAGAGGCAGTAACTATAAGAACAGTAGAAGAAGTTACTTACGCAACAGCATATATGACAATATCCGCTCAAGAACAAGGTCTTGGCTCTTGTGTTATCGGAGGTATCGGCAATGAAATCACAAAATCAATACCTGATGTCTATAAAGAAGTTCGAAAAAAGCTACTTTTGCCTGATGGAGTAATTATAGTATCCCTTCTTTTGCTGGGTTATCCTTCTCAAGATATTAAAAAACCTGAAAAATCAAGAAAAAATTCCGATCAAATTATTTCATACGAAACCTATTAACTTAAATTTTAAATAAGCAAAATAGAACTCGAAAAAATATATTCGGGGAAATTTTTATTCACTACCAATTATCTGTATCAGAATTTGGCGTGTATTGTTATTCATGATACAAATAATATAGCTGACAGTTTATACGGAGAATTAATAATGTTCAAAAAACCGGATTTTAAAGCAGATATCGGAGTCTTTGGAGGCTCAGGATTTTATAAATTTTTAGATAATACACAAGAAATTTGTGTTGAAACTCCTTATGGTGCGCCAAGCGATAAAATAATGATAGGCACTATAGCGGACAAAAAAGTTGCTTTTTTACCCAGGCACGGAAAAGATCATTCAATTTTACCTCATAAAATAAATTATAGAGCTAATGTTTGGGCAATGAAGTCTTTAGGAGTTCAAAGAGTTATATCTCCTTGCGCAGCCGGAAGCTTACAAAAACGTATTGAACCCGGTAGTTTCGTTATTTGCGATCAATTTGTAAACTTTACCGGTGGAAGAAAAGACACTTTTTACGAAGGTCCTATTGCCACTCACGTAAGCCCTGCCGATCCGTATTGTGAAGAATTGAGGCAAATTGTTATTAATAGCGGCAAAGAAAATGGAATAAAAATACATGAAAAAGGTACAATGTTAGTTGTAAACGGTCCAAGGTTCAGCACTAAAGCAGAATCTAAATTCTTTACAAGTCAGGGATGGGAAGCTATAGGAATGACTCAATACCCCGAAGTGTACCTCGTAAGAGAACTTGAGATGTGTCCTGTAAATATTTCTTTAATTACTGACTATGATGCAGGATTAGTCGATGACGTAGAACCTGTAAGCCATTCCGAAGTTATCAAGGTATTCTCTGAAAATAATGAAAAATTAAAAAAATTATTATTCTCAATGATAGAAAAAATGCCTGTTGACAGAACTTCTTGCGGGTGCGATAAAGTTTTAGAACATTCAAGAATTTAATTTAGGAGGAACATAAATTGAGTCTTTATGATGCAGTAGCTCAGCTTTTTCAGCTAATTTGGCTTGTTATGATACTAAGAATACTTTTAACGTGGTTTCCAAATATCGATTGGTGGAAACAACCGTTTAAATTCCTAAATGACGTTACAGAGCCTATTTTTGCACCTTTTAGAGGATTAATACCTCCAATAGGTGGTCTTGATCTCTCACCTATAGTACCTTTTTTATGCTTTGAAGTTATCAGAGTCATTATTTTAGGTATTTTAATATAAAAAAAAGCTATTAATTCGAATCCATAAAAATTTGGATAACTTAAAATTTCAATTATCCGACAATTCGAGGCGTCAACTTTTTATACTTAAAACAGCGCAAGGTAAATCCTGAAGTACTTCACTTACATCAAGGCTTAAGTTGTTAATGTTTAGGGTCTTATTTGTAAAAATATTTTCCCAATTATTTCCGATTAACTCTTTGCTTAATTTTACTTTGGTATTTTTCCAATTTTCAGCAGACACAACTTGCTTATTAATAGAAACAAATTGGTGAAAAAACCTGGGAGCTATTACAATAATGGTATTGTTTTTGTACTTTCTTGCAAAGGCAATTATATGATCTTGTTTATTGCCAATCACCTCCAGGGGAATGTATTCACCTTTAATAAAAATCTTTTCAACATTTTTTCTATATTTTAAAAGTTTTGAAGTGAAGAACATTTTCATATAACCTGAATTTAAAGACAATAAAGATGTTTCAAAATCTTCTTTGCATAACTTTTTATTTTGGTCAAACATTTTGTCAAGATAATCGAGCGTACTTTTAAGTTCATCAAAGTTAACAGGTCTTCGATTATCAGGATCTACAAGACTAAACTGCAAAGACTCATTACCCTGATAAATATCGGGAACTCCCGGTGATGTTAATTTTAAGACAGTATGAGAAATAGAATTCAAATAACCACAGTGTGCAATTTCCTGTTGAAATTGCAAAAATTCACGCCAAAATGGATGTTTAGAAGGGGACATGAGTACCCGTTTTATAAAATTAGAAACAGCATCCTCATAATGCACATTTGTATTAATCCAACTTGTATTCACCTTGGATTCACGAATAGCCTTAATCATATATTGTTCAATTCTATTTATAATACTGTTTAATTCTATTTCATCAAGGTCTTTGTCAGGCCAAATGCCTATTAAAGTCTGATAAAAAAGATATTCGTCATTTCTATCCGGAAATAATTTATCGTCGATTTTTGTCTTTTTAAGCCTATTCAATTGACTCCATCTGAATATTTTCTTCTGCCATAAATCAGGGATTTCTGATAATACAACCAAACGCATCCGTACATCCTCAGATCGTTTTGTATCGTGCGTAGAAGTGGTCAATAAACCATAAGGAGTTTTCTTTAATCTTTCAATATTTTCATTATGAAATTCTGAAATACTCTTTCCGAAATGGTTAGGCTCTCCTCCTACTTCATTAAGAGCTATAAATCTATTATATCTATAAAACGCTGTGTCTTCCATTCCTTTAGCCATTAAAGGAGCTGTATATTGTTGGAACTTAAGGGAAAAATTCAAAGCTTCTTGATATAACTCATTTTCTTTATCAATATCTAATAATAGATTTTTTTCAATAAAATCAAATAAAGACAATTCAACACTCATACTTTGTTTTCGAGCGGCTCCAACCGCCCATTTTATATAATCAGAGCATTTTGGGGTTATTCCTCTATCTGAGATATAGGTTCTATAAACCGGAAAATTGGCAATAATTTCTTCCAATGCTGCTCTTATGTTGTTAGTTGTAAAATCACGAGTACTGTAATCTTTTTCCGCTATCTTAGATAAACAACTAGTCAAAACAGTTAACTCACCAGCTAAAGAAGCCTTCATGATCAATTTTTTACTCTTTCTCACTGTTTTTGAGTAATCTGATATTTGAGAGATAAACCTATTATAAATTCTATCGAAATTTTTTTCATTTTCTTTTTTTACAAAAAGCCCGTTCACGCTATTTAAAAACTCATAGCCCACTGTTCCATCTATAGACCAATTTTCGGGGAGTGTTTCATAATTCGCAAGTATTTTTTCAGCGATTACATACAAAGGTAAATCAGCTGAAGCTAATTGAGAATCTTCTAAAGGATTAAAGCTTTTCCCCAAACGGTTGGCTGCTTCAATTTGAAGTTTTTTGAAATATTCAGCAGGATCTAAAAGCCCGTCAGGATGATCTAAACGCAAACCATCGATTTTCCGTTGTTCAATCATTTCAAATATAAAATTATGTGTACTTTCAAATACCGCAGGGTTTTCGACTCTTATTGCAGCCAAATCGTTTACATCAAAAAATCTTCTATAATTAATTTCATCTACCGAAACACGCCAATAAGCAAGCCTATAAGCTTGTTCTTCAAGTAAATTATGAAGACGATTGCAAGAAATGGAATCATCAGGATTTGTTTTAAAATCAGCAAGATTTTCATATAAAAAATCTTCAATCACGTTATTTTTTTTACAAAGTTTGCAAAGTCTTTTATAGGCGATTTTTCGCTCTCTGTTTCTTTGTTTTATATCATCAGGAGTTATTTGTGCATGCTTTGGCAGATTTTGAAATTCTGTAATTATACTTTCGTATTCAAGAAAATCTTCATTCATCTCCCCAAGCCTTGATGCAAGAACATTTAGCCTATGTTCAAGAATAATAGGATATGACGAAGGGTTTAACGGAAAATAGTGATCATAATAGTGAACGGTAAATTTACCGTTATCTATGCAAAATTTGAAACTTAACTCCCCGTTGGAAATAACACTACCATAATGATTTCCAAGAATAGGAACCAAGACTTTTCCTTGCATTTGAAGCTTTTGAGGATTCCAATCAATATCAAAATAAGCAGCAAATTCTGAAGAAGGTCCATTTTCTAAGACATCCATCCACCATATATTTTCACTATTTATACCCATATGGTTCGGAACAATATCACAAATTAACCCGATTCCGTTTCTATGAAGAGTGTCGGCAAAGTCATAAAAATCTTGCTTGGAGCCTATAGAAGGGTGAAAACTATTATGATCAATTATGTCATAACCATGAGTACTAGCAGTCCTAGCTTTTAAAACAGGGGAAATATAACAGTGGGAAATTCCCAGATTTTTTAAATAATCTACAATTTTTTCAGCTTGTTTAAAAGTAAAATCTTTGTTTAATTGCAATCTATAAGTTGAGTCAGGCTTGGAAAATTTCCCGTTTTGATCTTCAACACTATTCCCTATTGATGTCAAAATATCATCATTTGAATCTAAAAAATCTCTTAACATCTTATAATTATCAAATTGCTTAAGTTTAAAATCTTTTTCAGATTTGATATTGTATTGTAATAAAACTTGACGAAGCCTTGGAGATAGGGAGCGAAGCTCTTTTGCTATTATAAAACAATTATTTCGAATACTTTCAAGTGCGATTATTCCAATAATATCTTCCAGAGGATACTTTACTTGAAGTTGTTTTTCTCCGTCCTCAGTTTTTATAACCCATTGAGAAAACTCAAAATCCGCAAGCCCTGATATTTCAAGAGCACCGGAATGTCGCATATTAAATCTTAATGTTTCTATGAAATATAAATAAGCATCATTTTTAATGCCCAGAGGTTTTAACGGTAAATAACCTTCTTTTAAATAGTATCCTTTTAGTTTATTTTCAGACGTTTTAGTTAAAAAGCAATATTTATCTTGGTTTAACCAGGCATCAGCTCCTTCTTTATTGATATAAAATGGTAATTCAGTATAAAGACCAATGTTAAGCTTATTTTCATATGAGATCTGCCCGGCTCGAGACATTTGAAGCTCAAGCTGCCATTGGGTAAACTGATAAAATTCAATTAATTCAAGATTGTTTCTTTCAAAGGCTAAAACCACATCAGAATAAGGATTTTGATAAGATTGAGGCCAATCATGCCAGCTTTCCAAAGAAGCATTTTCTGCTGAAAAAAATTCTTTTAAAGCCATAAATGTGGATAATTTATAAAAAGTCTCTCCACGCTTTGCTTTATACAAATAAAACTGCTTTGCTAAATCACTTGAAATATTCAAGTGATTTACTCTAAAGGAGTTATATAAATGTTTTAAGACCTTATATTTTAATTCGTAAATTTCTTTAAGGTCTACATCCTCTCGTTCTTTAAGTTTTTCAAATTGCTCCAAAAACTCAAGAGATAAAACTTTTAGCCTTAAATCTTTATCACCGATAAAAGCAATTACATTATCGATATCTAAATACAAAGAATTAAACTGTAATTTGCTTGATATAAGCGGTTCGCCCTCGCTCTCTTTTGAAAAAACAACCTGATTTATTTCACCTAAGCCCAATACTTCGGCTTTTTTTTCGGCAGCTTTTTTTATTATAAAAGTTAAATCACCAATATCTGCTATGTTAAAGTGATTCTCCGGATGAAGATTCCTTAATTGAAGCTTTATACCCCAATTTTTATTTTTTTTCTCTTTAGTTTCGGGCATATAACACTTTTCAGGAGTAACTATAAGACTCGTGAAGACTTGTTCATTATTTTTGTCTTTAATTATTAGCTTGTGATAACCAATATCAGGATTTATTGCCAACGGTAAATCGAATTCATAAAATGTACCAATATTTTTAAAATACTCATAACCTGATACCGAAAGCGTTGAAGCATAGAATTTACCGCTATTAACCCGTCCGCCCTCTTCTTGCAATACCCATTCAAATAAATCATTTAGTTCATTATTTGGAATCCTAAATTTTAGTACAGGAAAATCAGTTTTTTTTGTAACTAAAACAGGATCAACTTTACGACTCCATTTTTCGAGTTTATGTTTTAAAAGATTAGCCTCTAAAGAGCTTTTCGAAGTAATGTCATAACCAAGAGCACCTAAAAAAAGCTCATACTCTTCGATAGAAAGTTGCTGTAAACATCCATTATCATCGAAATAATCCGTTTTTATACCTTCGATTATTGCTAATTCTTTTATTATTTCTTGTCTTTTCATTTTTAATTAATCTCTTTTTTGACCCAAATTGCAGAAAATGACGGCAATAAAGAGTCTTTTTGTAAAGACTTTAAAGAATTTTCAGGATATTCAAATATTAACTCACTATAATTTTCTAAAGGAATTTCAATGTTTTTATCGCTCAAATTAACTAATAAATCTAACTTATAGCCATTACTACCCTCAACTGTATAAGAAACTAAAAAGCTATAATCATTAAAAATTTTATAATTATTTTCAGAAGGATTAATAATCTTAATCATTGGTGTAATATAGCGTTTCCTTATTTCTATCAATTTCTTATAGAAATAAAAAATTTCGCTATGAGGCTCTTGAACAACTTCATTCCAGTTTAATTTTGATCGATTAAAAGTCTTTATGTCAGTAGGATCAGGTATTAAATGCCTGACTTTTTCATCAGAAAAAGACGAAAATCCGGCAAATTCATTGCGACGTCCCTCTCGTATGGAAGGATTAAGCTGTTCATTTAATTCACAGAAAAATAAGAAAGCAGAAGTGCTAGCCCACTCTTCTCCCATAAATATTAAAGGAACAAAAGGAGATAACAAACACAAAGCAGCAGCTATTTTAGCACATTTTACACCTGTTATAGATACGAGCCTGTCTCCAAAAGCTCTATTTCCTATTTGATCGTGATTTTGAATAAAATTAATAAAATGAGATCCACAAAGCCCTCTACTAACTTCTCCCCTATCGCTTTTTTGATTATAATCCGATGAATTTCCTTGGTAACTGAATCCTTCAGTTAAAGATCTGGCTAGGAAATATGCGGGAGATTTCCCTGTAAGTCTTGAATTATAGCTCTGATAGTACCCTTCATCTTCTCTTGTTAAACATACATGAACCCCATGGTGAAAATCATCATTCCACTGGGCATCAAAACTATCATTATATTCCTGTGTGTTTGAAAAATAATGAGATTGATTTTTTCCATTTTCCAATATTAAATGAATTTTTCGTTTATTTTCAAACCTCTCATGTGCAAACCGAGAAAGCTCTCGCAAAATATGCTTTTGTGAATTATCGTAAATTTCATGTACGGCATCTATCCTAAGTCCATCAAAATGAAATTCTTCAAGCCAATACAAAGCATTTTCTATATAAAAGCGTCTTACAAAAGGATTTTCAAAATTTATAGAATGTCCCCAAGGCGTTTTAATTTCTTGATTAAAAAATTCTGACTCTGCATAAACATGAAGATAATTACCATCAGGACCAAAATGATTATAAACAACGTCCAAAACTACCATAATATCTCTTTTATGAGCTTCTTTTATGAAATATTTTAAATCTTCAGGAGTTCCATACTTTGATGCCGGTGCAAAAATCAAAACACCATCATAACCCCAGCCGAAACGTCCCGGAAAATCGTTTATAGGCATTAATTCAATAGCATTTATTCCCAATTCTTTTAAATAATCAAATTTTTCAACAGCAGCTTTAAAAGTACCTTCAGGAGTGAATGTTCCTACATGCAACTCATAAAAAACTGACTCTTCAAAAGGTTTTCCATTCCATTTTTCATCTGCTTCCCAATCAAATTCATTCGAAGTAACGACACTCAATCCGTGTACACTGTCGAATTGTGCTCTTGAAGCAGGGTCAGGTACACAAATATGGTTATCAACATGAAATAAATATCCGGAACCTTCTTGAGCTTTATCTGTTATAACTTCAAAAAAATCGTCTTTAGTTTTATTCATTGGTATTTCAATGAAATCTTCATTTTTATATAAGTGTAGATTTACTTTTTTTGAGTCAGGAGCCCATAATCTGAACAAATAACGATTATCTTTCAGTTTTTGCGGACCAAAATAATATTGCAATTTATCATCCACGCCTTGAGCTATCACCATTACATTAGCGCTTAAATTTGTTTTATTCTTAAGCATCATTTAAAATCATCAATTTTGTCTTGCCGAGGTCAGATATCACAAAAATACAAATTGATTTAAAATAATATCTAACATGTTAATTTTTATATTACTATAAAAATTAACATGTTTCAATACTGTTAACAAATTTCTTTAAAAGATCTTTGGAGTCTCAATAATAAAGCAATAAAAAACGCCGCAAAAGCGGCGAAACCTTTTTATATAAAGTTTTTATATAATAGGTGATTGTTGTGGACCATTTAATAGTAGTATTTTTTACTGTTCTAATCATCCACCTTATAACCGAATTAAAAGTTAAAAAAATACTGACAACGATTGATTTACATATCCAATCCGATATCTAAAGTTCCAGCTTTTGCCTGCATAGCACTGGTAGAAATTATATCAACCCCTGTAGATGCAACTTCATTAACCGTTTCAAGAGAAACATTACCGCTAGCTTCTGTTACAGCACGTCCATCGATATATTTCACCGCTTCTTTCATTTGATCGATACTCATGTTATCAAGCATAATGATATCAGAACCCGCATCAAGTGCTTCTTTCATTTGATCAAAAGTATCAACTTCAACTTCTATTTTATGAGCATGAGATATTTGTTCTCGAACTTTTTTAACAGCTGCCGAAATACTTCCAACATGGGCAATATGATTGTCTTTTAACATCACACAATCTGACAAATTAAATCTATGTAATGATCCACCACCAATTTTAACCGCATACTTTTCAAATATTCTAAATCCCGGAGTCGTTTTTCTTGTATCTACTATTTTTGCCTTATAAGGTTTAATTGCCTGCTGATATTTATCAGCTAAAGTAGCAATGGCACTCATTCTTTGAATATAATTAAGAGCCGTCCTCTCTCCTGTTAAAATACCTCTACATTTACCTTCTATATGAGCAATATCTTGCCCAGGAACTAATCTATCTCCATCTTTTAAATGTAAAGTTACTTTTATTTCAGGGTCAAGCATTTTAAATACCGATTTCACAACGTCAACGCCACATAAAACCCCCTCTGCTCTAGAGTTTAAAATGGTTTTTATTTTTTCATCATGATTATATATAAAATCAGTTGTAATATCGCCAAATCCGATATCTTCTTCTAAAGCCTGTTTTACGTGCTTTTCAATAATAAAATTATGTAGAAGGTACTGCATTTTTGAGTATTTTTCCTTTCTTTATTAAGCTATGATTTACATCTTTTAAACTATCAGGATAATCTTCTCTATAGTGAGAGCCTCGACTTTCTTGCCTTGCTAAAGCCGATTGCACAACCAACTCGGATATGATTATCAAATTTCTTAATTCGTATTCTCTCACAGACAAACATTTTTGTGTGCAAAATGACTCGCCTACTTCATTTTTTATATTTTCTATATCGGCTAAAGCTTTCTTTAAAGAATATTCCGACCTTATTATGCTTACATTTTCCCACATTGATTCTTGCAGTTTTTTTATTAAAGAATCAGCATTTTTATTGCTAATAAAAAGATCTTGAGAATAAGCATTTATATTTTCATTTATTTTAAAATCTTCTTTATCAACCTCTTGAAAATGAGTAGCCATTAGCTTTTTGGCTAAAAAAACAGGCATTACAGCGCATTCTAGCAATGAATTACTTGCTAACCGATTTGCTCCATGAAAACCGGTGCAAGCAGTTTCTCCGATTGCAAAAAGCCCCTGGATACCAGTTGATCCATCTATTTGTGCAGAGACTCCCCCCATAGCATAATGTGCCGAAGGGGATACCGGGATAGCTTCTTTTGTTATATCAATACCGACATCCTTACATTTTTTGGCAATTGAAGGAAATCTTTTCAGGATTTTTTCCGAATTTATTAAGGTAGTATCAAGTTGCACAAAATCTTTTTCTGTTTTTTTCATTTCAAAAAATATTGATCTTGCGACAATATCACGAGGAGCCAAATCTGCCAGAGGATTATAGTTTTTAGCAAAAAACGTCCCCTGTGAATTTTTCAGTTTTGCACCTTCTCCTCTTACAGCTTCTGATATAAGAAACTTAGTTCCTTCTGATTCAAAAGCAAAAGCCGTTGGATGAAATTGAATAAATTCCATATTTTGAACAATAGCTCCTGCTTTGTATGCCAGCGCAATACCATCCCCGGTTGAAACCTTGGGATTAGTTGTATTGCTAAATACTTGACCATAACCACCGGTTGCAAGTACTGTAAAAGGTGCAAAAGCGGCTTCATGTTCTTTTGAATCAAATAAAACAACACCTTTACAATGGTGTTTTGAATCCATTAACAACTCTACGGCTTGTGTATTTTCTTTTATTTCAATATTTGATCCTTTTTTAACTTCTTTTATAAGTGTTTCTACAATAGACTTTCCCGTCGTATCTCCGCCGGCATGAAGAATCCTTTTTGCGCTATGAGCACCTTCCAGCGTCAGGCAAAAATCACCTGTTGTTTCTTTATCAAATTCTACACCATATTCCAATAGTTTATTTATTGCAGTTGAACCTTCTTTTGATATTGTTTCAGCAATTTTAAAGTCTGATAACCCTGCTCCTGCTTTTATAGTGTCATTTACATGTTTATCAATTGAATCTTCAATGTTAAAAGGTAAAACACTTGCTATTCCGCCTTGTGCGTATTTTGAACTACCATCATCAAGAGTAGTTTTTGAAACAATTAGTATTTTTTTATGATTGTTCGACAGCTCAAGTGCTGCGAGCAGCCCGGCAATACCACTACCGATTATTATTATTGAATATTGAGATTTTTTCATTTGTTATCTTTCTTTTTTATAAAAATTATTCAAATCCCCCACCCCAAGCCACCCAAGACATAATAAAAAAGCTCCGCCTTTTCAAATCCATAAAGATTTTGATAGTTTAAAAAACATTAAATGGCTATTTTAAAACCGATCCTTGTTTAATAATAACTTTAAAAAAAACCTTGTTCAATATTTAAATCATACAATTGTTTTCATAAAAAGATTTTCAGGAAACAAACTATCTGTTAATATTTTAATATGATTGAACTATTTATTTTACCTTTGTTAATTGCTGAAATTGATCCTGCGGATCCTTATGGAAAAACCCACTATCCATCAGGAATAAAACCCCGAGATAAATATGCTTTTTATGATCATGCTTCTTGTGAATACCCTTCCGTTAGTATTTATAAACACATTAAAGATATTGAAGGAAGAGAGCTTTTACCTGCAATTTATTCTGTAAAAGTTTATCCTGAGAAAAATTTAATGGTATTTAAACAAAACGGAGTTATTAAAGGCAAGTTAAAATTATCGGGTTATAAAAAGCATAAAAAGTCTATAGAAGTGCCTTCTTCGACAGCTACAGTGGTTCAAAAACAATTTTTATTGATCGAATATAGATACAAAGATCAAGAAGCGTACGCATTTGCTAGAATTATATTTGAAAATGAATAAATTTTTAGATTTTTAATACGCATTCTGGAAAAAGCAGCAAATTTCAGGTATAATTCAGTTAGATTGCTCAAAATAAGGACTAACCTTTGGATATTGAAATAAGAAGAATGCAACAAAAGGATATTACAGGGATCATGAAGACGGAAAGCGTATCTTTCGGATCTCATCATTGGACTGAACATTCTTTTGAAGCAGAAATCCAAAATCAAATAGGTCATTATTTTACAGCCGTAGAGCCGGGTACTAATAATGTTTTAGGCTATTGTGGATTTTGGTTGATTCAAGACGAGGCACATATCACAACCGTTGCCGTTAATCCCAACTATAGAAAAATACATCTGGGCGAACTTCTTTTAAGTCACATGATTAAAGAGGGATATAAACTAAATGCAAAATGGTTTACTCTTGAAGTAAGGGCTAGTAATATTGCAGCTCAAGGACTTTATTATAAATACGGCTTTGAAAGTCTTGGTCTTAGAAAAAAATATTATCAGGATAATAATGAAGATGCATTGATTATGTGGACAAAAAACATTTGGGAGTCAGGCTATAAAGAACTTTTTGAAAAGTTAAAAGTTGAGCTGTCAGAAAAAGTTCAAAAACAAAAGATAGCTGTCTCGTAATGTGTTTTAATGTTATTAAGCGAATATATTAGTGATTTTAATGGTTATGATAGAAAAATTTTTAAAGCAAACTGATTTTTTTGAATATAAAAATATTTATCCTAAATTTACAGTAGGAACTTTCATCACGATAATTTTATGTGCTTTCTTGATTATAATAGCAACGTTTTCACAAGTTACTTTTAATGTATTATCTATCCCTGTTGATGCAATAATTCATCCTATTAGTACCTTTGCGGGTCATAACTTGGGTGATTTTATACAAAGTTTTCAATATATCCCTCAAATAGCTGCTGTATTGTTCACGGGAGCACTTTTAGGTCCAAGGCTTGGCTTATTGGCTATCGGTATTTATATATTTTTAGGAATAATTGGTCTTCCTGTTTTTGCAATGGGTGGTGGGGTCAAGTATGTTGCACAAGTCGGGTTTGGTTATATACTTGGGTATTTAATAGGCGCTTTCATTGTCGGGCATTTACTATTAGAAAAATCAGGCTTTTTATCAACCCTAAAAGCCGGTGCTATAAGTGTTACTGCGATTCACTTAACAGGCATAGTCTATTTAACGTCTCTGCTTTTAATAAACAACGAACCGTTCTCTCTTATTGTGAGCTGGATATGGCTTTTAAGCGGAATGCAAATATTTTTTGATATATTAATAAGCACTGCTGCAATAGCTCTGGCAAAGCCTGTGAGAGGCTTTTTGTGGTTCGCTCTTTCTTAGCTTAAAATCAATCTTAAAAATTAATAATCAATCTCACCTTCAGCCAAAACTTTAGCTGCGCAACCCCAACCATATGTAAGCGTTCCATCTAGGTTTACACAGTCACGTGTATCACCATCCATACCATTTGGATAAATTCCTGATCTAGTTAGCCAAAATATAAAAATATCTCTACCGATTTGATTAGGTCCTTTTGAACCGTTTATGTCAACCTTAATTTCACCACAAATTTTATTAAAAGTTCCTTCCACACCCGTACAAGCACTACTCTTAAGATCAAATTTCATCATTGTACCATCAGCTAAAATAGCCTTAGCATAATTATTATCCCAAAATGCTTCGACATCGGCTGCATAATCATCACCAAAAAGGTGCCTTACAGAACTTTCATACCAACAACCTTTGGAACTTTTACAATCTTTTATTATGTTTAAATAAGGCGACAACCCTTCTAAAGCTTCTACATCACCAGCAGCATTAATTTGTGCAGATAGATTTGTGAAACTACCGTTTTCTGCTTCGTATAATTTAACTGCGTTAGACAAGGTCGAATACACTTTTTTCAGCTTGGTAACATCAGCAGTGGAATTGGAACTGCTGATCAATGTAGGTATCGATAGTGCGGCTACTACGCCGATAACCGTAAGAGTTATCAAAACTTCCGCTAAAGTAAAAGCTCTCTTGTTTCTCATTCTTAAACTCCTTAAATAAATAAATATTTAATTTAGTTTAATTTATTATAAAATTTATTTATTAGAAAGTCAAGTTGACTCTAGGTTAGCACTTGTTTCGTAACTTCTTTAAATTCCTTTTGTGATTTTTAAATAAAATGATCTCAGTGTACACCCTGCCATTTATTTCAAAAAATTCAAAAAACAGGCTTGCTCCAAAGTAACTTTCATCGACCTCAATAACACCACAAAACTTTGCTTTTTCTATGGTTTGATACTCGTATATTAACTCTCTAAAAAGGTCGTAATATTTGTTTGTTGTGTTTCGATTGAACTTTAACATAATTGAAGCCTAAGTAGCAGAAATATCTGCACAAAAAGCTTCAATTATTTTTCTAATCTTGTAATCGCTTAAAGACTTATTATTATTCATTTCCCTAGACTAACATGATATCCACGCTAATCTAGAGCCTTTTTAAATTTAAAAATTTAATTCCTTTGTGATAATATATAAGCTAAAATTGGCGTAATGAAGGGACTATAAATGAACACAGATTATAAACTAACAGGAAAAGAAATAAGAACTAAATTTATAGAATTTTTTAATAAAAAACACGACCATAAAATCGTTCCAAGCTCTAGCTTGATACCTAATAACCCCACGGTTTTACTCACCCCTGCCGGCATGTTGCAATTTGTGCCTATATTTTTGGGATATGAAAAACCACTAGACCCTCCTAGAGCTGTATCTGTTCAAAAATGTGCTCGAGCTGGAGGCAAAGACTCTGACATAGAAAATGTGGGAAGAACTCCCCGTCATCATACTTTCTTTGAAATGCTCGGCAATTTCAGCTTTGGAGACTATTTCAAAGAAGAGATAATCCCCTGGTCTTGGGATTTTGTAACAAACGAACTAGGCTTAGATAAAGATAGGCTCTGGATTACAGTCTTTGAAACAGATGACGAAGCTGCTGAAATTTGGGAAAAAAATGGAATTTCAAAAGACAAAATTTTAAGAAAAGGCAAAAAAGACAATTTCTGGGGACCTCCAGGACCTACAGGACCTTGCGGACCTTGTTCCGAAATTCATTTCGACCTTGGAGAACAATATTCTTGCGGACCTGATTGCAGCATAGACACTTGTGAATGTGATAGATATGTAGAAATCTGGAATCTTGTATTTATGGAGCTAAATAAAGACGAAGAAGGTAATTTTACTCCATTAGAAAAGAAAAATGTGGATACCGGCATGGGGCTGGAGCGAATAACAATGGTTGTAAATGGGAAAACAAGCACCTTTGAAACCGATCTTTTGATGCCGATTTTAGAAAAAATAACAACAATGTCGGGCAAAAAATACAATGAGAATAAAAAAACTGATGTAAGTTTAAGAATAATAACAGACCACGCAAGATGTGTAGCTTTTATGGTTGCTGATGGACTTACACCCGGAAATGAAGGGCGTAATTATGTTTTGAGAATGATTTTAAGACGCGCTTTAAGACATGGAAAAATTCTCGGAATGCAATTGCCATTTCTGTATAAACTTGCAGATACTGTAATTCATCAATACAAAGATGCTTATCCCGAGCTGGAAGAAAAAAAAGATAAAATAATAAATGTTCTAAAAAAAGAAGAAGAACGTTTTGAACAAACCCTTGAAAAAGGTGAAGGCTTATTAAATGATATTATCAAAAAACTGGAAACTTCTAATAAAAAGGTTTTATCAGGGGAAGAAGCATTTAAACTTTATGATACTTATGGATTTCCGCTAGAACTTACACTTGAAATAGTTCAAGAAAAAGGAATTGACATTGATATTGAATCGTTTAATCAATGCATGGAAAAACAGCGTGAAATGGCAAAAAGCGCCCATAACAGCGTAAAACTAACAGATGACCTTGTTTATATAGATGTTTTAGAATCAGTCGGTCCTACAATGTTTTTAGGGTATTCGACAACAAAAGCTTCTAACTGTAAGGTTCTGGCTCTTTTAAAAGATAATGAGCAAGTCCAAAATATTGAAAAAAACGATGAAGCAGAGTTAATTTTAAGCCAAACACCTTTTTATGCAGAATCAGGTGGACAAATAGCCGATAAAGGAATAATCGAAACTGATGGATTTAAAGCAAAAGTAATTGATGTTCAAAAATTTGATGCTTTATTCATTCATAGAATAAAAGTTTTAGAAGGAAGTATTTCTATAAATGATAATGTAGAAGCAATTATCGAATCTTCTCGAAGAAAAAAATATTGCTTTACACCACACAGCTGCTCATTTATTGCAATCTGCCCTCAAAGAGGTTCTCGGAAATGATATTGCTCAAGCAGGCTCGCAAGTAGAACCCAATCGCACGAGGTTTGATTTTACCTTCGACCGTGCGCTTACAAAAGATGAATTGACAAGAGTTGAAAGAATTATGAACAGTTGGATTTCAGAAAACCTAATTCGTGAAACATCTGAAATGACAATGGATGAAGCCAGAAGCTCTGGTGCCATCGCTTTATTCGACGAAAAATACGGAGACAAAGTAAGGGTAATCTCAGTCGGAGATATAAGCAAAGAGCTATGCGGAGGTACTCACGTTGAATCTACGGGCGAAATCAGAATTTGCAAAATTATTTCCGAAAGTGCTATTGCATCAGGAGTAAGACGTATTGAAGCAATTTGTGCAGATACTGCTATTGAATATTTGAATAATAAAGAACAAGAATTAGAGTCAATTGCAAAGTCTATAAAAGCTCCCATTGCAGATACTGTTTTAAGAGTTGAAAAATTAATTGAAGAATCAAAAAACCAACAAAAACGTATCAGACAGCTGGAAGCAGAAATTGCAAAATCAAAAGTTTCTCAAATAGCAAATAACGCCAAAGAAATTGAAGGCGGAAAGCTTTTGATAGAAAAACTTGAAGGTTTAACACCCGATGTTTTAAAATCAGCGGTTGATAATGTTTCAGATAAACTAGGAAATTGTATTGTAGTTTTAGCATCTGTTTTTGACGGTAAAGTTTCAATAATAGCTAAAGTTTCTGATAATTTTGTAAAAAACGGTATAAATGCAGGAAAGTTGGTTAATGAAATAGCTACTAAATGTGCAGGCAGAGGTGGTGGCAGACCTAATTTTGCTCAAGCAGGAGCAAAAGACCCTTCAAAACTATCCGAAGCTCTCGATCAACTATCTGAAGTATTATCTTAAATTTTGATTTTATAATGCATAATATTTTGATATAATCGAGATAATATTAACTTAATCAGTGAAATGAAATATGAGCTCATTTTCTAATATTAATTTTATAAATGCACTTGAAAGTGATAAGTTTGTCACTCTTGTCAACTGGCAAGCAGAAAAATATTTTTCAGATTGCAAAAATTTTTCTTTAGCTTGCTTAAGATTTGAAGTAAAGAAAAATAGCAGTCTTGTGCTTTCCAGAACAAAAGTTGAAAGAACTTTAGCCGGACTTGTAAATGCTTCTATATCTAAAGATAAAGAAATTTTCACTTACGATGGTAATAGCTTATTATTCATGTTTGCTGATCGTTATAAATCTTATGCTTATAAAAAACTTGCAAGCATTGTCAAAGGCTTATTTGCCAAGTTTCCAACAGAAATTACCGTTCATATTGGTGTCGCTGAATGCCCTGAAAATGGGGTTAATTATGTCGATTTAATTGATACGGCTTACTCACAGCAAAAAACTTTTGATGGTCAAAGCTCTGAACTTTACGGCGTTTCAGATCCTGAAATTGATTGGCAGTCTCAAGTTAGTAATTCTTTAGAAGAAATTGAAAGCAATATAAAATCTCAGATATTTGCTCAATTAAATTCTTTGATAAAAATCATACACAATTATGACAGTTATCTGGGCGATCATTCAGCTTTAGTAGCTCAAGGTGTTATTTTGTTATCCAAAGAATTGGGTTTACCTTGGAAAGAAATTGAAAAAGTATCAATTGCAGCTTTATTGCACGATATTGGATATACAGCAATTCCTAAAGAGATTTTTAATAAAAAAGGAAAACTTACATCTGAAGAAAGAAAATTAGTGCAATTACATCCTATAATTGCGTGTGAGCATATTCTTTCTAAGATAAGTATTTTTGAAGAATATTTACCAATGATTCAAAACCATCACGAATTTTTAGATGGTTCAGGCTACCCGAGAAGAAAAAGAGGAGAACAAATTCCTCTTGGAGCTCAAATAATTTCAATTGTAGATACTTATCAAGCAATGAAGTCGGATAGACCACATAGAAAAGCAATGAATTTCAGTGAAATTGCAGATTATTTCATTAAAAACGCAGGAATTAAATGGGATGAAAACCTGATAACAATATTTACAGCTATAATCGCTGATGAAGAATTAAAAGAAAAATTAAACGAAAAAGACAATTTAACGTTAAGTCTTGTTATGAAAAATCTTGAATAAACACAATTTACAAGGGCTATAAAAGTTGGTTAAAAAAAATAAAAAAAACTTGATAGAATTGAGCAAAGACAAAAAAGAGTTTATGTTATCAGAAATTAAATCCTATTTTATAAATGAAAGAAGCGAAGACATAGGAGAATTAGCCGCTATTTTGTTTTTGGATTTCATAACTGAAAAATTAGCCCCGGAGTTTTTTAACCAAGGAGTGAATGAAGCTCACAAATATATGAATGAAAGACTGGAAGATTTATTTAGTATCCAAAAATAAAAACGCCGTAATTAATGCAAAAGGAGAAACCAATGCAACCTTTTCAAGCAGGACAACAAGTTCAAATGCGCAAAGCTCTTTTAATATTCCTAAAACACGTTGGACCGCCTCTTGTTTTATATGTAGATGAACCCGAAGCTGTTTATAAAGAAGTAAAACAAATAATATCTAAAGCTTCTAACGCTACACCCAAATTAATAGAAAGATTTGGCAAAGGTCCACTAAAAGCAGTGGCTGTTTTAGACACTCAAATAGCAGGAGTTGCGATGCAAGACGAAGCTCATATGGCGTAAAGCAACTATAGCTATAACTTTCAAGAATAAAAAAAGGAAGCTTTAAGCTTCCTTTTTTCCTGATCTTCGAGTTACTCCTCGTTTACTTTGAAGTATAAAATCCAAAAGATGTTCTATATATTTATTCGTCTCAATTTCTTCTTTAACCTTATCAATGGCTTGATGCATATTTAGGTCAGATTGCCAAATAATGTTAAAAGCTTTTTTAAGGTTGGATCTTTCTTCTAGGGAAATCCCTTGTCTTTTCAATCCTACAGAATTTATTCCATATATATTTGCAGGTATATCGCTGGCTTTTGCGTAAGGAGGCAAATCCTGCCGTGTGCCTGAAAGCCCACCCAAGATAGTCATTTCACCAATTCTTACATTTTGATGAACAACTGTCATACCACCTAAAAACACATTATTTTCAATAATAACATGTCCTCCGATAGTTGCCAGATTCGCAAATATAACATTATTACCAAGTTTACAGTTATGTGCAATATGTGCCCCTGTCATTAAAAGGCAATTATCACCTACAATGGTTAAATTCCCTTCGCCGGAAGCTCTATTTATTGTTGTATTCTCTCGTATTTGACAATTTTTACCAACAATAACGCCTGTTTTTTCTCCTTTATAACCAAGATCCTGAGGAGGAGTCCCAATAGTAGCACTGGGGCTTATTACGGAGCCTTCTCCAATCTCACAATATTCAAGATACGCATTAGGACTTACTTTAACCCCTGATGCTAATTTTACATCTTTCCCTATTGTAACAAAAGGTCCAATTTCAACATCATCAGCCAATTGTGCTGAACTATCGATAACAGCCGATGGGTGTATTTTATCTGTCATTTTTTTTCCTTTTTAAATATTACTGAATTGAAAACATTAATTCAGCTTCAACAACTATTTTTTCGTCAACTTTAGCTTTACATTTGATTTTTGCAATAGGACCTTTTACTTTCATAAGCTCAGATTCCATTTCAAATTTATCACCGGGTCTTACAACTTTTTTGAATCTTACTCCGTCAATTCCTGCAAAAAGAGCTAATTTCCCTTTATATTCGGGAATTGTCATTATTATTCCTGAACTCAATTGAGCTAAAGCTTCGATTTGAAGAACACCGGGCATTATTGGATTATTAGGGAAGTGTCCATTAAAAAAATTTTCATTCATCGTAACATTTTTATAGCCTTTTGCACACTTACCCGGAACGCATTCCGTTATTCTATCTACCAATAAAAAAGGATACCTGTGAGGAATCATTTCCATAATTTCCATAATATCAAGAGATATAGTTTTTGTTTCTTCAGACATTTATTGATTCTCCTTTACTTTATTTTCACTTTTATTTATTACTTTGGCAAACTCAACATGAGCTTTATGTCCAGCTTCTTTTGCAATTATATGAGCTTTAAAATCAAGTGGATTAAAACCTGTAAGCATTAAATCACCCACAAGATCAAGTATTTTATGTTTTACAGGCTCAAAGTCACTTCTAAGATCAACTGTATAACCATCATCCGTTAATCCTATAGTATTATTTATACTCACACCTAAAGCCATGCCCGCTTTTTGAAATTTTTCCAAATCTTTTAAATAACCAAATGTCCTTGCTTCGATAATCTCTTGATTATCTTTCGAAAAATCCCAGCTTATCCAACTATTTGATAATTCAGCATGATCGAAATTTACCATATAGGTAACTTTAAAATTATCAGAAGGTATCAATGATATTTGAGTATTGCCTTCTGCTAAATAAAGCGGGGTGTCAAAAACTATTTGCTGATCCTTTTTTTTCTTTATCCCAGCTGTTTGAAATTCCTTAAACCATTGCAACGCACTACCGTCTAAAATAGGTAGCTCAGAGCGATCCACACAAACATCAAGACTATCAATTCCAGCAAAAGCGCAAGCTGCCATAAAATGTTCAACCAGCCTGATTTGTTGATTTTCAAAGCCTAAAACCGTGCAATTTAAAGTTGAGATTACATTTTCTGCTTTAGCTTCAATTGCGACGCCCGACGAATTAGTATAAAAACGGATCCCTTTTTTTTCGGACGGAAAAACTGTAATAAAGGATTCTTTTCCATCCATTAGACATTTTCCACTAATAGTTATTTCTTGGTTTAAAGTTGCCATTTAATTAACTTTCTTGAGATTGCACTAATTCTTCAATTTGTTTTTTATAATTTTTAAATTCTTTTATAACATTCTCGAGTTCATGCATATATTTCATTTGTTTTATATATTCTTTTCTTGGAACAGCAGGCGTTCCAAATACAATGCTTCTTTTAGAAATATTCTTAGTTACTCCTGACTGAGCCATTACAATAACATCGTCGCTGATATTTATATGATCAGCTACACCTACTTGACCGGCTAAAACAACCCTATCTCCAATATTAGAACTACCGGCGATGCCCACTTGAGATATAATCATACAATTTTCACCTACACGACAATTATGTCCTATCATTGCAAGGTTGTCTATCTTTGTACCTTTTCCAATGACTGTATTTTCAACAGTACCCCTGTCTATAGCTGCATTTGCACCGATTTCTACGTCATCTTTTAACTCTACCGAGCCAATCGAAGGTATTTTATGGATTCTTTGTTTTGAAAAATCACCTTGAACGTTTCCTTCTGTTTTAGCTACTTCAACAGTTCCCGGTGTTTCGGTAACAAAACTAAACCCATCAGCTCCAATACTGGCACCATGTTGAAGTATTACTCGATTTCCGATTATTACAAAATCTCCGATATTACATCCCGGATGGAATAAACAATTTTCACCTATTTTTACCGACTGACCAACATATACATTTGCTAAAACAGTTGTGTTATCACCTATTTCAGTGTTTTTTGAAATGACAACATTTGGTCCTATTGAAACATTTTTACCAATTTTTGCACTCGGGTCAATAACTGCACTCGAGTGTATTCCCTCTGTGGATACAGGAGGAATATAAAATATATTTAAAAGTTTCATCATTGCAAGTCTTGGTCTTTCGGCTTCAATTGTTGAAATATTATCAAAATTAACGCCTAAAGGTACTAAAGCGGCTTTGGCTTTTGTTTGAGATAAATTTTCTATTTCTTCTTCACTAAGCGCAAGAGCTAAAGTATTTTCATCAGCTAATTTGGGAGGAGCAATGTTTTTTATTAAAATGTCTTCTCCTGAAATATTTAAAATTCCACCTAGCGCTTCATTTAACTGAGTTAAAGTAAAAACTTTTGAATCCAAGACGTTATCTCCTTTGTTTTTATGCTTCCTTTTATCTAATAATAAGCCTAAACGATGTTTTAGACAAGAGATTAAAACTTATTTTACATTGATCAATAATGTTTAAAACTACATAAAGAGTTTATTTTCCCAATTTATTTAATCGTGATATAATTTACAAAGCTTATTAATTGTTTTTATAAAGGTTTTTATAAAGGAATAAAAATGTCTGAAAATATTAATTTATATGGAGTTATTCTTGCAGGTGGCAGTGGGAGTAGGTTATGGCCTTTAAGCCGAGAAATGTATCCCAAGCAACTTTTGAAATTAAACGGTCAAAATACCCTTTTTCAATCCACTTTTTTAAGATTAACCGAGATGATCCCTCATGAAAATATAATTACGGTTACAAATGTAAAACACGCTTCAGACGTTAAAGTTCAGACTTCTGAATTAAACAAAAATTTTACTTGTGAAGCCGATCATAAAGTATTAATTGAACCACTAGGAAGAAATACAGCACCTGCGATAGGCTTATCTGTTCAATATATTGAACAATTAATGAAACAAGAAGGTGAAGATCCTATAATAATAGTTGTTCCTTCCGATCATATAGTTAAAAACCAAAAAGCTTTTAATGAGGCTGTAAAAAAAGGTGCAAAATTAGCTCAAAAAGGTTTTATTGTTACTTTTGGAATCAAACCGGACAAACCTGATACCGGCTATGGTTATATCAGCACAGAAAAAGTCAACGAGGTTTCAGAGATTGCTGAAACTTCACTTAAAGTAGTTGAATTCAGAGAAAAACCTAATTTTGATACTGCAAAAAAATATGTGGAATCAGGTACTTATTATTGGAACGGTGGCATTTTTATGTTCAAAGCTTCAACTATGATGAATGAACTTAAAAAATTCACTCCCGAAATATTTGAAAATCTTACAAATTCAACTCTTCATCAAACCGGACCTACAATAAAATTTGATGATTATGAAAAAATGACAGATATTTCAATAGACTACGCTGTTATGGAGCATTCAAAACTTATTACGCTTGTTCCTCTTGATTGTGGATGGAATGATGTGGGTTCTTGGGAAGCTATTTTTGATGTTTCTGAAAAAAATGAGAACAACAACTATGTAGTAGGAAATGTAGTCGATATCGACAGTAAAAACTCGATTATCTACGGTACCTCAAAATTGGTATCTACCATAGGGCTTGAAAATACTGTCGTTGTTGAGACAGAAGACGCTATTTTAGTTTGTGACAAAAACAAAACTCAAGATGTTAAAAAAGTTTTTGAAAAACTAAAAAAAGACAATGATCTTGCCTGTATCACTCATAAAACTGTTTATCGCCCTTGGGGTTATTATACGGTTTTAGTTGAGGGAGAAGGTTATAAGACTAAAGAAATACAAGTGAACCCACAAGCAAAATTAAGCTTGCAAATGCATTATAAACGCAGTGAACACTGGGTTGTATTAACGGGACAGGCAAAAGTTATCAGAGATGATGAAGTTTTGACTTTAAACCCCGGCGATAGCGTAGATATTCCTGTTGAAGCTAAGCATTCCTTACAAAATAACGGAAATGAAGCATTAAAAATTATAGAAATTCAAAAAGGCGACTATCTTGAAGAAGATGATATCGTAAGGTTTGATGATATTTACGGACGTGTTTAATCTTTATTGAGGATATCTTGAAGTTGCTTTAATTAGCATTGCTGCAAGTTTATCAGCCCCTTTAAAATTTAATTGTGCCAATTTTTGAGAGGCGGTTTTAAAGTCATAATCGATTAATCGATGTTCTATTTCAAAACCTTTTTGATTAAGATCAGGTATATTTAAAACTACATAACAAGCTTGAGGCTCATCAGTGAAGGGTCTTCCCACGCTTCCAACGTTTACGATGGTTTGTTTTTCTACTTGATATCCCGCAGGTAGGTGTGTATGACCGCAAAAAATAATGTCTTCCGTTGTGTTTTTTATCATCTCTTTGATTTTTTCAATAGGTTGCGCCGGCATGATATCTTCATTATTTTTACGAGGTGAACCATGAACCAGTAAAATACTTACTTCACCTATCTTTAAGCTTTTTTGAGCAGGTAATGCTTCTAAATAATTTCTTTGAGATTGAGAAAGCGTTTTTTTAGCATATTTTAAAGCCTCTGCCATTATTTCATTAGGAGGTAAATAAGGATCGTTTTCTTTTCCTGAATATTTTACAATCATTTCATCTGTATTTCCTTGTATAACCTCTGTTTTATAATCATTAGAAAGTTTCATAATGTTTTCTAATGTTAAAGCAGGTTCAGGTCCTGCCATTGCAAGATCTCCGCAAACAAAAATAGTTTTAATATTTTGTTTTTCTATATCTTTTAAAACGGAACTTAAAGCTTCGTTATTACCGTGAATATCAGAAATAATTGCGATCTTCATATTGCCTCCATGGGGTAAATTTATGATATCATTCAAATAAGGATGATAAAGATCATAATAATACAAAAAATTTAGGGTTTAAATGATTAGTAGGCGCAATTGCAAAAAAATATCGATAGGTAATGTTGAAATCGGTGGAGATGCACCAATTTCAGTACAATCAATGTGTAATACAGATACTAGAAATACAAAAAAAACTATTGAACAAATTAAAAAGCTTGAAGATGCAGGATGTGAAATTATCAGACTGGCTGTTTTAAATAATGATGCAGCTTTAAGCTTAAATGAAATAGTAAAAAATACTACTATACCAATAATTGCGGATATCCATTTTGACTATAGATTGGCGATAGAGTCTATAAAACAAGGAGTGCAGGGTCTTAGGCTAAACCCCGGCAATATTAATAATGTTGAAAACATAAAAAAAGTCGTAAAATTGGCAAAAGATAGAGTTATTCCTATACGAATAGGTGTTAATTCGGGTTCAATTGAAAAAGAACTTGAAAGAGAGCCTATTTCAAAAAGTGAAAAGCTTGTTAAAAGTGCATTAAAGCACATTCAAATTTTAGAGGATTTAGATTTTGACCTCATAAAAGTTTCTTTAAAATCAAGCGATGTACAAACAATGATAGAAGCTTACCAAGAAATTGCATCCAAGATTCCTTATCCTTTGCATCTTGGAGTTACAGAAGCAGGAACTTTGAAACAGGGGCTTGTTAAATCCTCAATAGGGATTGGCTCATTATTATTACAAGGAATTGGCGATACTATAAGAGTATCTCTCACCGACGATCCTGCTGAAGAAATTTATAGCGGTATTGAAATCCTAAAATCCATCGGACTAAAGAAGCAAGGGTTAAATCTTGTCAGTTGCCCGACTTGTGGACGTTGCCAGATAGATTTAATTAATTTAGCAAAACAAGTTGAATCCAGATACAAAAACATTAAAAAACCGTTGACTATTGCGGTTATGGGCTGTGCCGTAAACGGTCCGGGAGAAGCCAAAGAAGCTGACATTGGAGTTGCCGGCGGGATCAATGAAGGTTATATCTTTAAAAAAGGAGAAATAATCGAAAAAATTCCTGAAAATGAATTAATCGGTGCGTTGGACCGGCATGTAAATTCTTTTCTTGGTTCCTGATACACTAAATAATGGTGGCTAATTTTCAAAAAAAATATTATATTTATTTATCGGTAGAATTATGAAAAATAAAATGAAAACAGTTCAAATCTTTTTTATATTGTTGGCAATGACAGTTTTATCTGCCTATAAATATCCTGAAGAACTCCCTGATTGGCAGAATATACAATCCTATAAATTAAACAAATTAAAATTTGGCGAAACTACAGTTGAAGAATTCAAGGATCTTTCACCACAAATGAATGGTAAGCCGGAAGCTGACAATCTTTATATAATGGCTGAAAAATTCAAAAAAAATGATTTTTATGACAAAGTAAGAGTTTGTTTTAATCACGATAAGCTTGATTGGATTGAATTCAGCTTAAAAAATGATATAAGAACAAGTGAATTCGTATATCTTTATGGAGTACCAAAACATGTAAACACTACTCATAATGAAGATTTTGACTATTTTGATTATGGTTTTTTTAATGTTTCAACAGATAAAAATCATAAAATAGCGCATCACTTAACTGTATTTCATTCCCCTGATTGTGGGGTATTTTTGAATGACCTTGATTCAGTAATACCTGATATAAAAAGTTTTAATTTCGTCAAATTTTTAAAACCCGGTATTTTGACCGAAGAGGATTTCAAAAATAGATACAACGGCTTAATTCCTTATAAAAAAGATAAATTTGATACAAATGCAACTTATACTCTAGACAATGAACTGGGAAAAGCTCGAGATACATACAGTAAAATTATATTGAACTTTAAAAACGGGATTTTAGCTTCTTTATACTTAACTCCTATAAACCTTAAGATATCTCAAATTCAAGATATTTACGGATCTAAACATAAGGTAGAAGCGTTAAGCCGTGATTTAAACCTTTATGAATATAAAAACTTCTTTGTAGCGGTAGACGAAAACACACGCACTGTAAAAAGTGTTGCTATAACATCAACTTATTAATTGGCTAAAATGCTATTTCTTCCGTGTTGTTTTGCAAACTCTAAAGTCTTATCAGCTGCTTTTACAAGTTCTTCAGGTGATTTCATTATTTTTTGCAAATCACTTACACCGGCACTTATCGTAAAACCATTAGATTCCACATGTCCAACCCAAGACTGAAGCGCAGATATTTCTCTATTATGGTTATGTAATTTATTTAATTCTTTACCTAGAATTTTAGATTCAGCAAGTTTAGCTTGTGGGTTTAATAAAGTTTTTAGCTCTTCACCTCGTGCCTTTTTTAAGCACGATATAAACTCCTCAAATTCTTTTTTATCTGCTTTTGTTACTGCAGAACTTGAATTTTTTAACATTTTAGACAATTCATTAGCAAGTTGTCTAGGTCTTTTGCAAGGTCTTTCGCCCTTAATTTGTTTAAATATATCTTCTAATTTAGCTTGATTTTTTTGAAGCTCCGCTAGTCTTGTTTTTGCAGTATCAAGAAATTGAGTTTTAAAATCTTGCATTGCCGGATCTTTTTTAATTTTTTCTGCTATCTCTAATGTTATTTGTTTCCCTTTAGTTTTAGTTAAATTAGGCATTACAACCGAGAATTCTTCACCACCATACCTATATCCTGATATGCCATATTTTTGACAAACAGCATCAATATTATTACCGATTCTTTTTATAAATAAATCACCTACGTCGTGCCCTAAAACATCATTAACACTTTTAAAATAATCCATATCCATCATAGCTACACTCAAGTTTTTGCCTTCTTTTTGAGCAGATGCAAAACTGGATTTAACCGCAGCATCGTAAGATCTACGATTCAAAATGCCTGAAAGAGCATCTTTGGTAGCAATATCACCTAACTTGCTAATCATTTTAGATATTCTGGAAGGAATTTGTTCACCTGCTGTTATAAGTGCGTCTTGTGCAACTCGTTGAACTTTTACAAGTTGTGCTCTTGACCTGGCATACATCGCAAAAGCTGTTGCAGCAAGTGTATATGCTGCATATTTTGAAAAATCATTGTTTTGAGTTTCTTTTTTTTCTTTAACAGAGGTCGTTATATTATTTTTTACAGCACAAAAAGTTTGTCTATAGTTGCTTTGAGCTATACTATTATCTATAAATCTTTTATTATTAATACTCACCGGAGTAATCATTATAGCCTCATTTTGTTTTTGTTATACATTAATAAAAACAAAATCTATCGACAGATTTTGTTTTTTAAGTTAAATGTAAAGATTCTTTAAAAAAACCACATAAAAATCCAACTACAACAAATAAATGGTTTTAATTTAAAAGAACTAAACTATAATTTTAATTAAAAAAGGAGATACTAATGAAATTTTTAAAATTATTTTTTACTCTTATAGCTTTATTATCATTCACTACAAGTTCTTACGCTGTTACTGTCCAAGAATCTACATCCGAAGATTACTTAATAAATAGTGGTTATTCAAAAGAAACTGCAAGATTAGTAAATTTAAAAAAACATCAAACGGCTGGAAAAGAAATTAAAACAGAAAAATCAATTTTTTCTTGGCCTATTAGAATGCTTAAAAAATTAGATGCTTATTTAGACCCGGGTATTGATGATGGTTCTTTCGGAACAACTGATATTAACCCCGGATCCGGCAGCAGAGTAGAAAATTTATAAACCTATAAACATTTAATATTATTCATAAATATTTATCTGTTGAGTCGGCATATTTGTCGGCTCTTTAGTTTTTTCAGCTAAATAATCAGATATTTCTAAAAATGGTGCTGCATAAAATCCAATAACAATTACAAAAGCAGCAACAAGACCTAATGCTGTATTTAAAGTGGTCGATTTAGCAATAACATCATTATCAAAATCACAAACAACTTCTTGTTTTAAAAACATCGGTTTTATTAATTTCAAATAATAGTAAATCCCTAAAAGTGTATTTATTAAAACCACGGCAAAAAGAGCAGTAAACGCAGGACCGCTGAGAACAATTTCTTTAAACAAATAAAATTTCGCCATAAAACCTGCAGTTATAGGTATTCCTGCTAAAGATAAAACACAAACAGTGAATACAAAAGCAAAAACAGGAGACTTATAAGCTACACCCGCAAGATCTTCTATTGAATCTTTGCCTGTTTTATTTATAAATATTTCAATCGCACACCAAACACCGTAATTCATAAAGAAATAAGCAATAAAGTAAAATAAAGCACTTGAAACACCGGCAAAAGTAAGTGTGGCGATAGCAGCTAAAATATACCCGACTTGTGCAATGGAGCTATAAGCCATTAAACGTTTAATTTTAACCTGTCCCAGCGCCATTAAATTACCTATCGTCATTGTAAGTACAGCAATAATGATTAAAAAGGCACTTAGAATATCAACTCTTGAATAAACACTTATGATTAAATTTAAAAATACAACCAGTCCCGCCATTTTAGACACTACGGATAAAAATGCTGAAATTGGCACGGGAGCACCTTCATACACATCAGGAGCCCAACTGTGGAAAGGAACTGCTGAAAGTTTAAATAATAAACCGCCCAGTACAAATACAAGGCTCAATATTAAAGCTGAATTTACTTCTGAATTCAATAAAAACACAGTAATTTCGGATAGATTCGTTGTCCCGCTAACTCCGTATAAAAAGGACAAACCATATAATAAAACAGCAGACGAAGCTCCACCTATAACAAGGTACTTTAAAGCCGCTTCATTGCTGAGTTTATCTTCTCTGGTAAATCCGACCAAAGCATAGCTGGATAAACTCAAAGTCTCAAGAGCTACAAATAACAAGATAAGGTCGTTAGCCCCTACTAAAAGCATAGCTCCAAGTGTAGCAGTTAAAATAAGCGTATAATATTCACCTGTATCTTTACCGAATTTTTCAACATATTTATGCGACATCAAAAGAGTTATAAGTGTTCCGAATAAAATTAAAGCTCTAAAAAATATTGTAAAAGAATTTGACTTAAAAACTCCATAAAAAGCACTATAATTTTGGGGCGGTAGATTACAAAAAGCTATTAATGCTGTTATAACTCCCAAAAAAGCAGTAATAAAAATAAATGTTGCACGATTTCTTTTTATTAAAAATGATGCAAATGTTGTGAAAATAATAAATATCATTATCACAAGTTCCGGCATTAAGGCTGATTTTATATCTAATAAAAGGTTCATTGTTTATGCTCCTGATTTTTATTTAATCAAATGACTTACGCTATTGGCAAAAATGTTTGTTAAAGCCGATGGATAAAAACCGAATATTACGATAACAAGACAAATTGAAACCAAAACTACTATTTCGTGTGTTTTTACAGGTTTTATATTTTTCCATTTTTCAAACATATTTCCGAAAAATACTTTTTGAATCATCCATAAAATATAACCTGCAGTTAAAATCACCCCTGATGCAGCAAGTATAGTGTAAAATTGTATATTTTCGAATGCGTTAGAAATAAAAGCACCATAAAATACTAATGTCTCAGCAGCAAAACCAATTAAAAGCGGTAAACCTAAACTTGCAAGACCGAGAACAAGTCCTAAATACATTATTGTCGGCATAACTTGCCCCAACCCTCCAAGATCCTCAAATTGCCTTGTGTGAGTTCTAAGATATATAACGCCAACCATCATAAATAATCCGGCGCTTATAACACCGTGAGCAATCATTTGCAGCACAGCACCCGATAAACTTACAATACTCATTGCACCTATACCCAGCAACACAATTCCCATATGACTAATACTACTATAGGCAATTAATTTTTTGAGGTCTTTTTGTGCAAAAGCAATTATTGCAGCATATAAAATATTTATGACGCCTAAAATTACTAAAATAGGTGCTAACACTTTTAATGCTTCCGGTAATATTTGACAGTTAAAACGCAAAAGACCGTATCCGCCCATTTTTAGCAAAACACCTGCTAAGATCATACTTATAGGTGTTGGTGCATCTACGTGTGCATCAGGTAACCACGTATGCAAAGGTACGATGGGAAGCTTTACTGCAAATGCTATAAAAAACCCTATAAATGTCCATATTTGGAACATTAACGGATAAGAATAATCCTTAGCGTTTATAAAAGTTTGGATATCAAAAGTATGCACGCCTGTATTTAGGATATGGAAGATATGTAAAGCCAATATAGAAGCTAACATAAATAAGCTTCCGAAAAATGTATAAAGTACAAATTTCATCGCCGAGTATTCTTTTCTACCACTACCCCAAATCGAAATTAAAAGGTACATCGGGATAAGTTCGATTTCCCAGAAAATAAAAAATAACAACAAATCCTTAGCGGTAAAAACGCCTAATATAGTGGCTTGTAGTATAAATAAAAGTGAATAATAAAAATTGTGCTTTTTGTTAATGTTCAATTTGCTTGCTATAAAAGCCAAAAAGAATATAAATGTAGTTAAAACAACCAGTAAAATTGAAATACCGTCAACCCCCAGCGAAAATTGCAATCCTAAAGGTTTAACCCAGTCCATTGTTTGCACAAATTGAAAAGTACCGGCATTATGATTAAAAAAGGTTAAAAATAACAAAGAATATAAAAAATGAATCCCTGCGAAAGTTTTTGAAAAACGCCTGGTTAGTTTTTCACTTTTTGCAAAACAAGGAAGCGCCAATAACAATGCCGCTAAAATGGGTGCTAATACCAATATATAAAGTGATAGAAATTTCATTTACTACTCCAATTTATGTTAAAGGAAACATCCAATAAGCTAAAAACGTAATCAATAAAAGGGTCAACCCTCCCAGTAAAATAGTTGCATATGTCTGAACATTGCCATTTTGAAACAGCCTCAGCACATAACCACAAAAATAGGTAACTTTAGCTGACAAATTGACTATTCCGTCAATAACGAGCTTGTCAAAGCAAGATAAAAACTTTGCTAACGGAAAAAATAACCTCTGAATAAACCAATTATACACATCATCAAAAAACCAACGATGTCTTGATAAAACATAAAAAGGCTTTAAGTTTTCCACAAATATTTCAGGTTCAAGCTTAAAGAACTTTCTGAATTTATCCCAATACATTGCTGCCGCAATGATTGCACCCAATAAAGCTACTAAAATAGAAATAACAGGGAGCGCAATGCCGGCATGTGCTGAAGAATGGGGAACGTAATAAACAAAATCAGAAAACGCTCCTATTCCAAAATTCTTTAAAGATCCACTATAAACAAACCCTAGCAATGCAGAAGGAACCGCCAAGATGAGCAAAGGTAAAGTTATTGTTTTTGATGCATTATGAGGCTCTACACTGCCTTTATACTCTCCTTCGAAAGTCATAAAGTAAGTTCTAAACATATAAAAAGAGGTCAAACCTGCTACAAATATTGCAATAACTAGTAATTCTATTTGATGTTCTTGAAGTAATCCTGCAAAAATTTCTTCTTTAGACCAAAAACCACTTAAGAATAGCCCTGAAATTGCTAACGTTCCTATCAAGTAAGAAATAGCCACCGCTGGCATTTTTTTTCTCAAACCGCCCATATATCTCATATCTTGTTGTTCAGCAAGTCCGTGAATTACAGCACCTGAACATAAAAACAACATTGCTTTAAAATAAGCGTGGGTAATTAAATGGAAAAGACCTGCTGAATAAGCTCCAACTCCCATTGCCATTACCATATATCCAAGTTGACTACACGTTGAATAAGCAAGTGCTTTTTTTATATCGAACTGCGTAATCGCAATTGTAGCTGTAATTAATGCAGTTATTGCACCCGTCCATGCAATGATATACATAATTACTGGAGATAATTCATATATAGGATAAACCCTTGCAATTAAAAACACACCGGCTGCAACCATTGTAGCTGCGTGGATTAAAGCACTTATAGGTGTTGGACCTTCCATCGCATCAGGCAACCACGTATGCAAAGGAACTTGAGCACTTTTTGCAACCGTTCCTAAAAACAAGCCAAAGGCTATTAAAGCGTAAGTATAGGGACCTGTAGCCGCTAAAACTTCTATCGCTGCAGGGGTTAAATTTAAGAATGAAAGATAGAAAAAGGCATCGTTTTGCCACCAACTGAAAGAGAAAAACAAAAATGCAATAATACCGATTAAAAAGCCAAAATCACCAATACGATTCATTATAAACGCTTTTTTTGCCGCATTTGCAGCAGAAGGTCTTTTAAACCAAAATCCAATTAGCAAATAACTGGAAACTCCGACTAACTCCCAAAAAATATACATTTGAAAAAGATTCGAACTAAGCACCAAGCCTAACATTGAAAAATTAAAAAACGACAAATAGGCAAAAAACCTGTGATATCCTTCATCTTTGTTCATGTATTCATGAGAATATATTTGAATCAAAAGACTTATACTTGTTACCATAACAAGCATTACAGCACTTAGATTATCTACAAGCCAACCAATTGTAAGCTTTAGATCCCCAATATTTAACCAATAATAATTGTTTTCAAAACTTGCATTTTCAAGTGTACTGCACCAAATTAAAATAAAAGCTGAAAAAACAAGCCCGATAAAAGTAGCTCCGACGGTTAACGCCATTGAAATCTTTTTATTTTGATAAAATCCAAGACCTTTTCCAAAAACAATCAGAAAAAAGCTTAAAAGTGCTATACAAGGTATTATCCAAGCGTATTCTGCGAAAAAACTCATTATTTATAACTTCCTAATTTTTAATGTCCTAACCTTTTAATAACTTATGTTGCTCCGTATTTACAGAGGGTTTATTTCGATATAAGGCTATTATTATAGCTAATCCAAGAGCCACCTCTGCCGCTGCAATCGCCATTACAAAAAGAGCAAAAACCTGTCCTTTAAGATCTTCTAATCCTCCATAATTCGCAAAAGCAACTAAATTTATATTTGCAGCATTTAACATAATTTCGATAGACATAAGTACCCTGATAAGGTTTTTAGAAGATATTAACCCCACAAAACCTATGCAAAAAAGAGCTGCTGCAAGTATTAAAAAATGAGTAAGTCCGACTATCATCAGATTTCCTCCTGTTCTTCGGTTGTAATCGTGGTTGGGTTTTTCAATGTTTCACCATCTTTTCTTGCTAAAACAACAGAACCTAAAATTGCCGCTAAAAGCAATATTGACAAAATTTCAAAAGCAAGTATATTAACGGTAAAAATACTTTTACCAAGAGCTTTAGAAGTACCTTCTTCTTCAAGCACTTTAACTATTTCACTTCTCGGCTGTTTTATATAAAAAGAATCAGATTTTTCGCTTAATGCTGTAAATCCTTTGGTAGAAGCAAAACAAATACCTACAAAAAGTAAAAAAGAGAACATTAAAGCAAATAAAGTGCGAGGCGCAAAAGCTATCCACAAATTCTTTTCTTCTTTTTGAGAGGTAAGCATAATGGCAAAAATCAATACAATTGCGACACCTACACCGTAAATCATAACTTGAGCCAAGCCAACAAAGTCCGCATTTAGCAAAATAAAAATCCCTGCAATAGCTAAAAAAGTTGCTACAAGAGCAATAGCAGAATAAATTATCTTAGGGGCAAATACTACGCATAATGCTGATAATAGTGCTATTCCTGCAATTATATAGAAAAATAATGATTGAATAATTTCCATGATGTCCTTTTACTTTCCGTTTTTTATAGTTTACTTTTTTCTTCCCACTCTTTTGACTGCTCAGGCGTTAATTTCAGCCTTTCTTTATCATAAACCAGCGATTCTCTTGAATAATCAGCCAATTCAAATTCATCTGTCATAACTAAAACTTTAGAAGGGCAAACTTCAGTGCAATTCCCACAAAAAATGCACCTGCCAAGGTCTATAGTGAATTCATCCACAACAATTTTGTTATTTTCATCTTTATGTTTTTTTATTTGAATCAAATCCCCGCAAGGACAAACCCTTGCACACATTCCGCAACCGGTACATTTTTCCGAACCATCTTCATTCACGCATAAAGCCAATCGACCTCGAAATCTAGGACTTAGGTCAGGCTTCACTTCAGGATATTCAAGAGTTATAGCAGGTCTAAAAGCGTGTTTTGCTATAGTCAAGAGCCCTTTAGTTATTTCAATTATACCGCTTATGGTTTTTTTGATTGTTATTTTCATCGTTATTCCTACATTAAAAAATATTTATAAAGTGATACAAATAGTAAGTTTACAAGAGATAAAGGTAATAAAAATTTCCAGCTAAAAGCCATAAGTTGATCAGCTCTAAGTCTTGGCAGTGTAGCTCTTATCCACATAATTATAAAAATAAGAAAATAAGTTTTAGCTATGATCCAAAAACCTTGTTCTAAGTGCACAAAGGCTTTTAACACATCTGCATTTACAAAAGTATTAAATAAAATATTTGAAATATAATCACCAAAAGGAGATAAATAACCACCCAAGAACAATACAGCTGATAATGTGCAAATCGCAAACAAGGCTGCGTATTCAGCCAAAAAGAACAAAGCAAATTTCATTCCTGTATATTCTGTATTATAACCGCTCACCAATTCACTTTCAGCCTCAGGGAGGTCAAAAGGAACTCTGTTTATCTCTGCAATAGTACATATAAAAAACACAATAAAGCCTATAATCGCAGGCCAGATATTCCATCCAAACAATCCAAGCCCTGTCGCTTGAGATACGACAATCTTTTGAAGATTCATACTCTCAGATAAAACAATTACTCCAAGTGCCGAAATGACTAAAGGAATTTCATAACTAATAGCCTGCGCTGCGCTGCGCATGGCTCCTATGAGCGAATATTTGTTGTTGCTGGCCCAACCGGAAATCACAATTCCTAAAGTTCCGATTGAAGACAATGCAATAACGGCAAATAAACCAATCGCAATATTTATTGCTTGCAAATCGCTAGTATAAGGCAACAGACCATAAATAACCATAACAGGAACAAAGAAAATCATTGGACCTATTGTAAATAAAATCTTATTTGCCTTAGAAGGCATAATATCTTCTTTGCATAAAAGCTTTATTGCATCTGCAATGGTTTGAAGCAAACCCATATAACCAACACGATTAGGACCTTTTCGGACTGTTAACCAGGCAAGAACTTTTCTTTCCATTAAAACAAGAAATATAACCACAAAAACCATCAACGCAGCTACAGCAATGAACGGAACCAATGGCCAGAAAAATTCTGCTATTATTTCAGGTATTCCAATTGTATCTAAAATTTTTGAATATATTTGATGCATATTTTCACCGTTTTTTATCTTTTTCTTTTATCTGTCAACTTCAGGTAATATAGGATCTAAACTGCCTAAAATTGCGGTTAAATCCGAATAAGGTCTATTTTTTATAATTTCAGGAAGTACTTGTACTGTAGAAAATGAAGGCGCTCTCCACTTAACTCTTTGAGGTTTTGGAGTTCCATCACTAATTACATAGCAAGTAGTTAAACCTCTGGATGATTCAATATACGAGGTAGATTCTCCCTTTGCAGGCTTAAAAGCAATAGGGTTTATTTTTTTAGCCACAAGCTCAGACGACTGACAAGCTTCATATTTTTCAATTGCCTGTTTTACAATCTTAAGAGATTCGTGCATTTCTTCAATTCTTACAACGTATCTATCGTAGCAGTCACCGTTTTGAGCAACGCAAGTCTTAAAATCAAGCTCATCATAATTTGAATATGAGTCAGCTTTTCTAACATCATAATCAACACCCGAAGCTCGTAAATTAGGACCTGTTATCCCATATTCCAATGCAACATCAGGTTTAAGAATCCCGACTCCCTTTGTACGTTCTAAGATTATAGGGTTTTTTGAAATAATCGTTTCATATTCATCGAACATAGCAGGCATTTTTCCACAAAGCTCTAATACCCTTTTCGTCCAACCTTCAGGAAAATCCTTTTTTACACCACCAAAACAATATGCATTGAACATCATTCTGGCACCGCAAAAATCTTCAAAAAGTTTTAAAATATCTTCTCTTTCTCTAAAAGCATAAAATAACGGAGATGTAGCACCTAAATCCAGCAAAAAAGTACCGAGCCAAAGCAAATGAGAAGCAACTCTATTTAGCTCCATTGTAATTATTCTTACCCATTCGGCTTTTTCGGGAACTTTAAGATCCGCAAGCTTTTCTACAGCCATGCAAAAAGAAGCTGAATTAAAAAAGCCTGAAAGGTAATCGACTCTATCAACAAGGGGTAAATATTGAAAATAAGTTCTACTTTCCGCCATTTTTTCTTTGCCTCTATGCAAATAACCGATTACAGGTTCTGAATCTTTTATTATCTCACCATTTAACGTCAATACCAACCGAAGTACACCGTGAGTACTGGGATGTTGAGGTCCTATGTTTATTTTTAAATCTTCTGTATGCATTATTTTATAATCTTACCTTTGATTCCAGGAAAGCCTTTCATCTTCAAGCTTATAGTCTTTTCTTAAAGGATATCCTATCCAGTCTTTTGGCATTAATATTCTTTCTAAATTTGGATGGTTAAGAAATTTTATGCCAAATAAATCGTAAGTTTCTCTTTCATGCCAGTCTGCAGCTTTATATAAGCCTGACAAACTTTGCACCTGCGGATTATCTCTATCCAAAAGTGTTTTTATAACGACTTTTTTATTTAATTTTGTTGAATAAAGGTGGTAAACCGTCCAAAAATTATTATCTATATCAAGCCCACTGACTGAGATTAAAACATCAAAAGCCGTTTGAGTTTCTGTTTTTAGAATATTACAAGCAGCAAGCAATTGTTCTTTTTCTATCAGAATTGTCTCGATTCCATCTAAAGCTTCTAAATATAAGCCTGCATTTATATTGTGCGAGTTTAAAAAAGAGCAAACTTTAAATTGTTCATTATTGTTTAGTTCGGGTTGGTTTGTCATTTTAACCTCTAATATTCTCTCTGGTTGTTTTTCCACTTAAATCATAAGCTTTTTCTTGCACTCCCCAGTGAATAATTTCGATTCCGGAAGATGTTGTAAGAAGCTCAGAGTCATCTATAGGTAGGTCAACTCTTGGTTTATGCGCTTCGATATATTTTTTTCTATCTAAAATAGTTTCTGTTTTAATTTTATTTTGAAGCTGAATAAGCCCATCAAGCAAAGCTTCGGGTCTTGGAGGACACCCAGGAACATATACATCAACAGGTATTAACCTATCAACGCCTCTAACGACAGAATAAGAATCATTTTCATACATTCCGCCTGTTATAGTACAGGCTCCCATCGCCATTACATATTTAGGTTCCGGCATTTGCTCATAAAGCCTAACCAGTGCAGGTGCCATTTTGTGAGTGATTGTACCTGCGGTAATAATAAGATCAGCTTGTCTTGGGGTAGCTCTAAAAACCTCGGAGCCAAATCTTGCAATATCAAAAGAAGCAGCACTTGTAGATATCATTTCAATTCCACAACAAGAAGTGGCAAACGTAAGCGGCCAAATGGAGTTTGACCTCGCCCAGTTATAAACAAAATCTACTGCTGATATTATTACTTGCACACTATGCTCCTTGATATTATTGCCATTTTAAAACATCTTTTTTCCAGGCGTAGATAAGCCCTACAACCAAAATGAGTATAAATATAAAAGCCTCAACAAGAGCAAAAAGCCCTAGTTTATTAAATGAAACAGCCCAAGGAAAAAGGAAAACCGTTTCGATATCAAATATTAAAAATAAAATTGCAAACATATAATATTTTGCACTGAATCTTATTCTAGAATCTCCGAATAGTTTCATTCCGCATTCATAAGTGGTGTTCTTAAGTGGGGTCGGCGCTTTTGGCTGCACCAAAAAAGATGCTACAATTGCCGCTAAAGCAAAACATGTGGAAAGAAAAATAAATCCGGCTAAGATTCCATATCCTTTTATAAACATTAATATCGACCCTATAATTTAAAAAACTTATAAAAATATATTTTTTTTATAACATGAACATTATTTTTATTGTTATTATTGTATTGATATATTAACTAAGAAATTACAAAATGATTTTTAGAAATAATACCTCACATAAATATATTAACTCAAAATTCAAGCACTTTTGTGTACTTTTGATCTTATTATTTTTTAGTTGTTTTACTAATATTTCTTTAGCCTCTTCTGATATTCCACTACGAACAAGTCCAACAAAACAAAATGATAATTTAAAACCTGAACAGTATCATAAAATTATCGAAATTTCGCTTAATTCTAATGACTTAGACAGTACTAAAAAACTTTTAGAAAAGGCTCTTAATAAATACCCAAACGACAAAGAATTAATCCTTCAAAGCATTACTTTTTTTAGAAAAATCGGAAAACTTGAACTTGCAAAGGAGCTTTCTGAAAAATTTTATACGCAATGTCCTGAAGATATTGAAATAAACAATGTTTTCGGCTGGCTTTTACTTGATTATTTTTATAAAACCTCAAAAAACGAAGAAAAAGAATTATTTTTAAGGAAAGCATCTCAAAAATTTCAAAAAGCACTTCATTTTGATCCTAATTCTACTGAAGCGGCGTTAGGTATCGCAAAAATAGAATTCTTACGCGGAAATTTTCAAGAATCTTTAGATATGCTTTTTGAAATAAGAGACAAAGATAGGGAAAACTCTAAAGTATATTACCATATAGCTCATGTTTACGGATCAAGATGTTTATTTAAAACACAAAGCCGATTTTTGGAAAAAGCAATAAAATATTCACCTGCCCCTAGCTATCAGCTACATTATGAACTAGGTTTTGTTTATGAAAAATTAGCCGATATTCATGGAGCTAAAAAAGAATATATTAAATCTCTAAAAATAAATCCGCAAAATACCGTAGTGAAAAATCGTTTTAACCAAATTAAACACTTATAGAGTAATCTCAAGGTTTTCTTTTGAATTATTAAAAAATATGTCCGTAATAATCTACCTTATTATTAATATTCTTAAACTTTATTACTCAAAAGTAGCACTATTTTTAAAATACCCCTCAATAGCCTAATATAAGAATTATCAAGGAATTCTATCAGGATTAGTAAGGATATTTTTACATACATATATTAAACTATTTATTAAGTACACTAACTTACTTATTTACATAATACTCAACAAATACTATTATTATATAAAATGACATAATAATAAGTTGAGTAAGTGGAGTTTTTTGGGAGGATGGTTGTGAGCCAACGCATTATTATAGAGGGTGGGAAACGTCTATCGGGTGAAGTTTCGATCGGTGGAGCAAAGAATTCAGTATTAAAACTTATAGCCGCTGCTCTTTTAGTAAATGATATTAGTGTTATTCATAATGTGCCTAACTTGACTGACGTTGAGACAATGTTAGAAGTTATTAATTATTTAGGTGCAAAAACAAAATATAATAAAGAAGAAAAATTTATAGAAATTGATGCAACAGAGCTTAATAGAAATGAAGCTTGCTATGAATTGGTGAGTAAAATGAGGGCCTCTTTTGTTGTGTTAGGGTCATTACTGGGTCGTTATAAAGAAGCAAAAGTTGCACTACCCGGAGGTTGTTCCATTGGAGAAAGACGTGTTGACTTCCATATTAAAGGTCTTAGAGCTTTAGGTGCAGAAGTCCATATTGAAAACGGTTATGTAGTTGCAAAAGCGTCAAAACTTGTCGGTGCTAACATACATCTTGACATGCCTAGTGTAGGCGCAACTGAAAATATCCTTCTGGCAGCAGTTTTAGCAGAAGGTTCAACAAGACTTCAAAATGCGGCTCAAGAACCTGAAATAATTGACTTAGCTAATTTCTTAAATTCAATCGGTGCAGACGTAATTGGCGCCGGAACCTCTGAAATAATTATTAACGGAGTTAAACCGGAAGATCTAAAAGGAACAGTTTATACAACCATTCCTGATAGAATTGAAGCCGGTACATATATGGCAGCTGTTGTAGCAACAAGAGGTAAGGCTGTTATAAGAAATGTATTCCCTAACCATTTAACCTTTGTAACCAGCAAATTAATGGAAATGGGAGCAGATATCTCAATCATTGAGCCTTTTAGCATGGAAGTATCTTGTCCTGATAGACCAAAAGCTGTTAATGTTGTAACTCAACCATATCCAGGTTTTCCAACAGATTTACAGTCTCCGATTATGTCTATTTGCACCATTGCTGACGGTGTTAGCATAATCACAGAAAGCCTTTACGAAAACAGATTTAGACAAATTCCTGAATTAAGAAGAATGGGAGCTGATATCGAAGGCGATATAAATCATGCAATAGTAAAAGGTGTTGAATCAATCAATGGAACCCAAGTAAGAGCTAGTGATCTAAGAGCTGGAGCTTCTTTAATTGTAGCCAGTCTATGTGCTCAAGGCGTTTCTGAAATAACAAACTTAAGTCATATTGATAGAGGCTATGAAAACTTTGTAGAAAAATTTAGAGGCTTAAATGCAACCATCAAGAGAATTGAAGGACCTGAGCTACCGGCCGAAAATGTAATAATTGAGGTCTAGGTAAGTAAAATGGCGCATTTCAAAAGATGGTATGATTATGATCCTCTTCTTATGGAGGTTTTAGAGCTCTTAAGATACTACCAAGATGAACTAAGATCTCAAGCCGAAATTTTTATCGAAAAAATAGAAGCTCAAGTAAGCAAGGAAACTATCGAAAAATTTTGCGCAATGGCAAAACCGGAAGATGGAGACAGATGGTATGACCATGATCCTGTAATCTCAAAGACTGTAGAACTTTTAAGAGTTGTCCCCACGGAAGTGCAGCAAAAAGCAGCAAAAAGTTTTATTCAATCTCTTGAAAATATGGGATTAAGTGTTGATCTTGCAAAAGAAATCAACAAAGATCAATAGCCAACTTTACAGCCTCTTTCATACTGGAATAATCAGACATTCCTTTGCCTGCTATATCAAAAGCTGTGCCATGAGCAGGTGATGTTCTAAACACAGGAAGTCCTATCGTTGTATTTACCGTTTTATTCATAGCAACTACTTTTATAGGTGTCAATCCTTGGTCGTGATAACAAGCTAAATAACAATCATAAGGCATCTTTTCTCCTTTATGATAATGATTTGATGCTTTTGCAAAAAGTGTATCAGCAGGAAATGGACCCTTTATATTTATATTATAGTTTTTTTGAAGTTCTGAAATAGCCGGGATTATAATATTCTGCTCTTCGAGACCCAAAAGTCCATTTTCACCGGCATGGGGGTTTAACCCACAAATCGCAATTGTGGGATTCTCAATTTTATATTGATCTTTTAAGGCTTTATGCAATACTAAAACTGAATTCTTGATATTTTCTTTTGATATCAAGGAAGGAACATCTTTTAACGGACAGTGCCTAGTTAAAATCATTACTCTAAAATTATTTGAAACAAAGAGCATTTCAGCTTTTTGCGTTTTTCTTTCACTCAAGAATTTTTCTAAAATTTCTGTTTGACCTGAAAATTCAAAACCTGCAAGGTTAATAGCCTTTTTTGAAAGAGGAGCTGTTGCAATAGCGTTTATTTTTTTTGATTTTGCATATTCACACGCTTTTTGTAGAGCCTGAAAAGAGGCTTGTCCTGAATGCTTTGATTCAACACCGTAAGAAAAATTTTTCAAATCAAAATTTATTTCAATCAAATCAACATCAGGTAGTTTTAAACCTAAATCAACAGCCGTTTTTTTAAAAACTTCTTTATTTCCGAACAGCATAATTTTATTCAAATCAAAATCACCGCAACAAAGCGTTTTAATTATAATTTCAGGTCCAATTCCGTTGGGATCTCCCATTGTTATGGCTATTTTTTCAGAATTCATATCTTATTTATGTTTTTCAAAGTACTTCATAATATTGACAAGAGTGGCGGGTGAGCCTAAATTACCGGATTTAGTAACAATCCATTGCGCTTTATGATCTAAACAAAGCGGAATAGCGTGCTCTACTTCATCAATAAGCTGTAAATGCTTACTACCAACCGCATTACAACATTTATAGGATGTTTCACCGCCAATTAATACAAGCACCACATTTTCTCTTTCTGTAACCTTTTTGGTTAAAATTGCAAGAAAATCAGTTATATATCTTGGTATTAACTCAGGATTGATCCCATGATCAAGTGCATATTGCATATTTGCATCTAGAGTTTTTTCTATCGCAGATGAGTGAACCAAAACGCGCTTATATTTTTGCAAGTTCTCCGCAACTCTTTCTACTAATTCATTAGAAGGCTCTGATAAGACTTCTTCGAGCGATAATTCGACTATATAAGGTTCAAATTCATCAGATTCTGATAGTTTTTGAATCTGAGTTCTCACCAAATTTGTTGCGCTTCCTGAAACTATAAATATCGGTAACTCAGGTATTGTCTTTGAAATGTGCTGATGCTTCATTTCAGGAACCCATACACTACCTATAGCTTGAGCTAAGCCTGCTGATCCACAAGGAAGAATATTGTAGTTGCTTTTTTCCATTGCAAGAACAATTTGCTCCATATCAGTAGTAGATACAGCATCTACCGCTATTAATTTTTTATTTTCTTTGATCAATCTTTGTAGTTCAATTAAAACAGGTCCTGCACCTTGCATTACTGTATTTAATTCTATATGTCCTATTATTTCGGGATTTTCCACCTGATGCTTTAAAAGAGTCGGGATATGAGATTCATAAATCGGAGCTTGTGGATCCCTTGCTACTTCTGTTCTTTCAAGAGGGATACCTTTTAAAAGATGATAACCCCCTACAGTCATACGTCCTTCGGCAGGAAATGCCGGCAGGATAATAGCTGCATCCCATTGTATTGCTTTTAAGACAGCTAAACATTCTTGAGCTACATTTCCTCTTAAAGTTGAATCAATTTTCTTATAAAAATATTCTATATTTAAATTTTCAACAAGATTTTTTGTAGCATCTTCAACTATTTCAGCAGCTTTATGAGATTCTATATTCCTGGTTTCCGTGCTTATAGCCCAAGCTTGTGTGTTCAAATTCCCTTCAGGAAATGAGCTATAATCAAATAAAATTTGTGTATTGCAACCTCTTAAATGAAGCTGTAATGCGGTATCATTAGCTCCTGTAAGGTCATCGGCTATAATGGCTATTGCGCCTGAACTTATTAACATAATTGAAATCTACGCTTCTTCTCTTTTTCCGCCTAACAATCTTAGGTTGTTAGCTCTGACAAAATATCTTTCTTTTTGAACGCCGCTTTGGTCTTTCCATTTGCTAATAGCTAGTTTACCTTCAACTGCAACCTGACGACCTTTTCTTACGTATTCACCTGCTATTTCGGCGCTTTTATCCCAAAGCTCAATGTTAAACCAATCGGTTTGATCGCCTTCTTTTGTCCATCTGTTTACTGCGATTGAAAAAGTAGTTTTTACTTTGCCTGATTCAAAATATCTCATATCAGGGTCTTGTCCTACTCTGCCCACAATAACTACAGAATTTATCATATAAACCTCTTTCTTATCAATTTCAATAATTTTTATTTATTAGGTTACAGTGAAAATTATATATTAAAAATAATGAATCATTTCAATATCTGATATTAAACCTCAATTTTTCTTAAGAAAAGGGCACAATCTTCGGGAGCAGAAGAATTTAAAAACATGCCGGTAGCAAGCTCAAACCCTGCGGTTATAGATATTTTAGGAATTATTTCCAAATGCCAGTGATAGACGTTTTTGTTCTTATTTTCGTTATCTTTGGTTGGTGAGGTATGAATAAAATAATTATATGGAGGGTTATCGAGTCCTTTATATAATTTTTTCAATGTATCTTGCAATATTTGCGCAAAGTCATCAAAAGCTTCGCCTTCAAGCTCTTCGAATTGACTAGAATGTTTTTTCGGTATTACCTGACATTCATAAGGCACTTTCGACGCATAAGGAGCAAAACAAACAAAGTTGTCATTTTCCAATATAATCCTGCTTTTTTCTTTTAGCTCTTTTTTTATGATGTCACAAAATACACAGGTTTTATTTTCATCAAAGTAGTCTTGAGCGGATTTTAACTCTTCTTTTACTTTATGAGGAACAACAGGAGTTGCAATAATTTGGCTATGCGAGTGAGAAAGACTTGCTCCCGCTCCTTTGCCGTTATTTCTGAATATTTGTACATATTTTATCGAAGAATTTTCAGCCAAAGTTTTATATCTATTCAAATAAACTGCTATTATTTTCCTAAAATGCCTACGATCAAAATTAGCAGGGTTTTTAAAATGATGAGGAGTCTCTATCACCACTTCAGAAACACCAAACGCATACCCGAATTGCTCTAGTGTACCGAAACTTTGGATGTCAAAACTATCATTCAAATTAAAAGCAGGATACCTGTTGGGAACCACCCTAAGACTCCATCCCTGAGAATTAGGCATCGAATTTTTTCTCCCATACGAACAAATTTCGGGAGGCGTCTCATGTTCATTGCCATAACAAAACGGACATTCAGGATCATGATCCAATAGTTTTACTTTTGTTTGAGTGGCTATATTATGCTTAAAAGGACGCTTCGCCCTGTCAGGAGCGATAACTACCCAACAATTTGATATAGGATCTTTGCGCATTTCCGGCATGTTTTAACGACCCGTTTTAATATCTTTTGCTTCTTTATAAATGCCAAGGTACCTATTAGCACTTCTTTCCCAGCTAAAATTATAACTCAAAGCGTTTTTAACAAGCTTTTCCCATTCTTTTTTCTTTTTAAACGTATCAACAGCTCTTTTTATAGTTCCCATTAAAGATAAATGGTCATAATTACTGAATACAAAACCATTTGCAGGTCCTCTATTCTTCTCTTGGTGATCTACAACTGTATCAGCAAGACCGCCCGTAGCTCGCACAACCGGCACTGAACCAAAAGCCATTGCTATAATTTGCCCTAATCCACAAGGCTCAAATTTACTAGGCATCAAAAACATATCACTCGCCGCATAAATTCGCTCCGCCATCATCGAATCAAAACCTATTGAAGCTCTTATGTTATCAGAAGTATCATTGTAGTGTCTAAACATTTTTTCGTAACGCTCATCACCGGTTCCCAACACCACAAGCTGAACATTCATATCTTTAAGCTCTTCCATAACATTGGCAATAATATCAAAACCTTTTTGATCAACAAGCCTTGAAATTATACCAATCATAGGCACTGTACCCACTTTTGTAGGAAGCCCGAACTGCCTTTGAATCGATTTTTTACACGCAACTTTTCCTCTAAGATTATTTACAGAAAAATTCTCGGGAATTATCTTATCCGTTTGAGGATTCCAAACTGAATAATCAATACCGTTTAAAATACCGGTCAATTTATCTTGATGCTCTCTCAAAAGCCCATCTAAGCCAAAACCATATTCAGGAGTTTGAATTTCTTTAGCATATTTTTCAGAAACAGTATTAATTTGCTCAGAAAAGACAATGCCGCCTTTCAACCAATTAACATCTCCCCAATATTCTAAAGCTCCGTCTTTAAAATATTCATCATGATCAAAGTGAGCAAAATTAAGTATCTCAGGATTGAACCGTCCTTGATAAGCAAGGTTATGAATAGAAAGCACCGTTGCACAAGCTTTATAAAAATCACAATCTTTAAAATGCGTTCTTAAAAATATAGGAATATTAGCGGTATGCCAATCATTGCAATTTATGACATCCGGCTTAAAATCAACTTTTTGCATTAATTCTAAAACTGCTTTTCCGAACACCAAAAATCTTTCATGCTCAAAAGCCGGATCAACATAATTGGGATATACATCCCTATGAGAACCAAAATACTCTTCATTTTCAACGAAATAAACTATTACATCAGAATTTGGTAACATTGTTTTTTTAAGGGAAACATGGATATCTCTATGTCCTAAATATATTGTTGTGCTTGAATTAGGAACATTTTCTATTTTATGTTGAACAGGGTCGATTGAACCATAAAGAGGTAATATTACCCTTATTTCATTCCCCGATAATTTATTTATAGCTTTTGGCAAACTACCCGCTACATCTGCCAACCCACCTACTTTTACAAATGGTGCCACTTCTGCTGCTGCATATAATATCTTCATAAATAACTCCTTGAAAGAAGATTAAATCCATTCTCAACTCTTATCTTGCTTTTATTATATAAAAGACAAAACATTCATGCACGATACAATAAAAATCAACCTGATTTAAGTTTTCAAAACTTAAAAAAACACCCCTCTAAAAAATAGACAGTTAGCTGTGACTAATATATAATTCAGCTGTAAAATTTTTAAATCAATAAAAGAATAATAGAGGTCGTAAAAATGAAGAAAAAACAATTAAAATACTTTTTGATTATTTTGCTTTGTCTTATTTTTTCACAAAATATTAATCTTGAATCTACAATAGCAAAAGCTGCTTCAAAAAATCTTACATCTGACGAAAAAAACACTATAAATTTATATAAAAAATACAGCCCGGCTGTCGTGAATATAAATACAATAAGCCTGGCTTATGATTTTTTCTACAATATAATGCCGGAAAAAGGCTCCGCCTCAGGCGTTATAATAAACTCAAACGGTTATATTTTAACCAATAACCACGTTATTGAAAAAGCTGCAAAATATAGAATCGTTCTTAATGATAGCTCTATTCATGATGCAAAACTTATAGGACGAGATATAAGCAATGACCTCGCCGTTTTAAAAATAGAACCTCCCGAAGGCAAAAAACTGGTGTCCATTCCTTTCGGCACTTCCGAAAACCTCGAAGTCGGTCAAAAAGTACTGGCGATAGGAAACCCTTTTGGATTTGACAGCACTTTAACAGTAGGCGTTATAAGTAATACAGGTCGAACTCTTCGCTCAAAAAACAATCGACTGATAAAAAATATTATCCAAACAGACGCAGCCATAAACCCGGGAAATTCAGGAGGTCCACTCATTGATTCCCAAGGGCATCTTATAGGAATAAACACCGCAATTTTTTCACCGGCAAGATCCAGCGTCGGAATAGGATTTGCCGTTCCAATTACCTCTGTAAAAAGAGTTGTATCAGATATAATAAAATACGGTTATGTAAAAAAACCTTATTTAGGCATAACAAATACTTTCCCGATAGATAAAAATCTTTCAAAAACTCTAAAACTTCCCTCTTTAGGAGGAATATTAATTCAAGGAGTTTTAGAAAACAGCCCGGCGGCTAAAGCGGGAATTGTAGGCGGCAATAGGCTTGTAAACGCAGGAAGATTCAATTCGTTATTTGACGGAGATGTAATTTTTAAAATCAATGATAAAATAATAAAAAGCCCAATGGAATTCGTAAGCATTATCGAATCAAAAAAAATTGGTGATACAATCAACATAGAAGTTTACAGAAACGGAGAACCTCGAAACGTAGAAGTAACCCTTTGTGAACACCCCCAACAATAAATTGAATATTCAGACGAGTGAGGATAAATAATTGAGCAAAATATTAGTAATTGACGATGATTTAGCGATTTTAGAATTAATTAAATTTAATATAGAAACAATGGGACACGAAGTTATAACGTGCCCCGAAGGTATCAAAGGGTTTGCACTGGCACAACAAGAACAACCTCACCTTATTCTGCTTGATGTTATGATGCCGGGAGTCGACGGATTCACTGTCGCTCAAAGAATTAGACACAACGAATCAACAAAAGACATTCCAATCCTTATGTTAACAGCCCTTGGAATGCTACAAGACAAGGTTAAAGGCTTTGATTCAGGAGTCGATGATTACCTAACCAAACCTTTTGAACTGGAAGAACTTCAATTAAGGGTAAGAGCTTTATTAAGAAGATCAAAAGCCCTACCTGAATCTCTTATAACTCCTGAAATACTCACAATAGGTGATTTAACATTAATACCCGAGAATTTATCGGTAAAAATTGAAGAAGAGTGTGCAAAACTAACGCCTATAGAATATGAAATTCTCAATATTCTCGTGCAAAATCACGGTCATGCAGTTAATGCAGGAAAATTATTGAAAGACATATGGGGTTACGCTCCTGATGATGATATCGAGACAATAAGAGTCCATATAAGACATTTAAGAACAAAACTTCAAAAAATAAGCTCTGATAAAAAATATGTAGAAACAATCTACGGTGGCGGCTATAGGCTTATACCCGAGGGTATTGTCAAAAAAAGCAAGGTGTAAATAAATGCCTTTAATAGCGCAAGATAAAATAACTTTCATACCTAAAGAGCTTGAAGATATAGCAACAAAAGTTTTCAATAACGAAAGACTTTCTAAAGAAGATGGCATAACTCTTTTTGAATCTTCAGATGTTTTATCAATAGGATATTTAGCAAATTTTGCAAGATTAAACCGCTTGCAAAACAATGAGGAAAAAGATTATGTCTACTGGATAAATAATCATCACCTCAATTTAACCAATATTTGCGAAGGAAACTGCAAATTTTGTGCCTACAAAAAAGAAAAAGATGAAAACGGAGCTTTTTTATTCTCTATAGACCAAGCTATAGAGCATCTTGGCAAAAATATAAATAAAGATGCTTCTGAAATTCATATTGTATCAGCTTTAAACCCAAAATGTGACCTTGAATACTATGTAAAACTTTTAAAAGCTTGCAAAAAAGAACTTCCTAATATTCATATTCAAGCCTTCACTGCTGTTGAAATAGACTACATTGCCAAAGTATCTGCATTATCGATTAAAGAAACTATTTTAGAACTAAAAAAAGCAGGGCTTGGCTCTTTACCGGGAGGCGGGGCTGAAATATTCAGCTCTAAGGTGAGAGAGCAAGTTTGCCCTGAGAAAATTTCAGGACAAAAATGGCTTGAAATAATGGAAACAGCTCATAACTTAGGGCTTAAAAGTAATGTGACAATGCTTACAGGAATAAACGAATCTAACGAAGATAAAATTGACCATATGCTCCAAGCAAGAGCTCTACAAGATAAAACCGGCGGTTTTATGAGTTTTATCCCATTATTTTGCCATTATGAAAATACAAAACTAGACTTCAAGAAAAACCACACGGGTGTTGATATAATCAAAACCTATGCTATATCTAGATTAATGATTGATAACATAAAGCACTTAAAAGCTTTTTGGATTCAAGTGGGAGTTCCTATTTCCCAATTAACAACAGCTTTTGGAGTTGATGATATAGACGGAACCGTTGTAGAGGAGAAAATAACCCATTTTGCTGGTGCAAAAACTTCTCAAGCAATGAGCAAAAATGAACTTATAAAATTAATTAAAAACGCAGGAAAAATCCCGGTAGAAAGAGACACTTTATATAATATTTTAAAGGTTTATAACTAATGCAAAACGCTACAATCAGCCTTGGACAAATAAATTTTATAAATGCATTTCCTATAAACTATGTCTTTGAAAAATGGCACCTTGAAGATGTCATAACAAGTAATGGCTACCCAACATTGATTAACGAACTTTTCGAGAGCAATCTTCTGCACGTAGCACCGGTTTCATCCATAGAATACATTAAAAACAAAGATAAATACTCGTTGATCGATACAATTATAATGGGATCAAACGGTCAAGTCGGCAGTGTTACTTTGTATTCTAACTACCTTTTAAACGAACTTCAAGGCAAAAACATAGCATTACCTTATACTTCTGCTACTTCTGTAGCTTTAATTAAAATATTATTAAAAGAAAATGGCGTTGACCTCTCAAAATGCACTTTTATAGATCATAAATACGAATGTTCACTAAAAGAAGCCTTACAAAAGTTTGATGCGGTTTTATATATAGGTGATCCCGCACTGATAGCAAATAACTCAAAGGAAAATAATCAAATAAAAAAATTTGATCTTGGGGAAGAGTGGAAAAAATTAACCGGATTACCAATGGTTTTCGCAACTTGGGTAGCCCATTCAAAATGGCAAGATGCCCATAAAGATAAATTTGAGCGAATAAGTTTATTACTCGATAAAGCAGTTGAAGCTGCTTTTAAAATATATTTTAATGAAATAGTTGAGCAAGCTTCAAAATCCACAAATCTTGATAAAGAAATTATTAGGGATTATTTCACGAATAAAATAGTTTATAAGCCTACAATAAAATACTTTGAAGCTTTAAAACTGTTTGAAACAAAATACAAAGAGATAAGCGAGTAGTAGAATGAAAATAGTTAATAATAAAAGCTTTTTGGCATTTTTAACCTTGGTATTTATTGTTGTTTTTGGATGTTGGTTTATCTCCGGTAATCAGGATCGAATAACCAACAATTTTTTATGTTCTATAAAAAGCGATAAAGGTTGCGCTCAACAGTTATTTTTAGAAGTTTGGTTTTCGCTAAAAGATGAATATCTTGATAAAACTCATAATAAGCAGGATTGGCTTCGTTGGAAAAACAGATATATTAATCGTATTGAAAATTTTCAAGACGCTTATGTCGCCATCGACAGCATGGTTGAAAGCCTAAATGATCCTTACACAAGGTTTTTAAAACCCAACGAGTTTGAAGATCAAAATATGAGCATCGATGCAAAGCTTTTTGGCATTGGTGTAAATATTGCAAAAATAAACGACGATACAGTAATTGTGGATGTTTTGGAAAATACACCCGCCGAAAAATCAAAAATGCAAATCGGTGATATTATTCAAAAAGTTAATACAACTGCAATTAAAGGATTTACTCTTCGAAAAGTGGCTGAACTGGTAAGAGGTGAAGCCGGTTCGACAGTTTCTTTAACCATTCTAAGAGATAAGAAAAAAATCCTCAAAGACATCACAAGAGAAGAAATAGAGCTTAAAAGCGTTAAACATAAAATAATAGATAAAGATATTGCATACATTAAAATTACAAATTTTATAAGCCAAGATACAGCTATAGAGGTAGCTGAAGCTCTTGATGCTACTATCAACACAAAAGGAATAATAATTGACCTTAGAGGAAATCACGGTGGGTTACTGCCTAACGCTGTTTTAATAGCAAATATGTTCATACAAAACGGTAAAATAGTCAGTATTGTTGACCGAGATGGATTCCAACAAGATATTACGGCACAAAAGTTTAACATCCATAATGAAAAACCTGTAATCGTACTTATAAACCGAGCCTCTGCCAGTGCCAGTGAGATTTTAAGCGGTGCACTAAAAGACCACAAAAGGGCTATTTTAGTAGGAGAAACTACTTACGGTAAAGGGCTTGTTCAAAAAATAAAAAGACTTCCTAATAAAACAGGAATTAACATTACTATCGCCAAATACCTCACTCCTGCAGGAACAGATATCAATAAAATCGGTATAAATCCTGATTATAAGGTTGAATTAGATAAAAAACATTTTGAAAAGAAAGAAGATCCACAACTTGATAAGGCTAAATTACTAATAAAGACTGATATAAAAGAATTAGCCAAGGCAAGCTGAAAATTTCAGCCTAAAAAACTTGAGTTGAAGTTGTCGGATTTTTAAACTTCGTAATATTACTTTGAAATAACAATTCAACGCTACCTACTGGACCATTCCTCTGTTTTGCAATGATAATTTCTGCCTTGCCTTTGTTTTCGGTATTTTCAGGATCATAATATTCGTCTCTATATATAAACATAACGATATCAGCATCTTGCTCGATTGAACCCGATTCACGAAGATCACTCAACATAGGTTTTTTACTTTGACGAGATTCAACCGCCCTTGAAAGCTGTGATAAAGCCATAACAGGTGCTTTTATTTCCCTTGCTATACTTTTTAAACCCCTTGAAATTGCAGAAATTTCTTGAACTCTATCACCACGACCTTTTCCTGACCCTTCCATAAGTTGAAGATAATCAATAACAACAAGTCCAAGTCCACCAAATTCCATTGATAATCTTCGACTTTTTGCTCTTATATCCATGATCGTGGCACCGGCAGTATCGTCAATAAAAATAGGAGCTTCAGCTAATGCACCCATTGCATTTGTAAGTCGCCCCCAATCATCCGACTGCATATGTCCCGTTCTTAATCTATTAGAGTCAATTTCAGCCTCTGAACAAAGCATCCTTTGAACCAATTGCTCTTTTGACATCTCAAGACTGAATATAGCTACCGGTTTTTTGTTTTTAACTCCGACTTCTTGGGCTATATTAAGACAAAAAGCTGTTTTTCCCATTGAAGGTCTTGCTGCAAGGATTATTAAATCTGATTTTTGAAATCCTGCTGTCATTCTGTCAAGATCATAAAACCCACTAGGAACACCCACTAGTTCATCTCGATTGTTATAACGCTCTTCTATTTGATTATAACTGCTTAATACTATATCTTTGATATGAATAAGATCCTCAGAAGCTCGTTGTTGTGCGATAGCAAAGATCATTTGCTCTGCACTATCCAAAGTAGATTCAGTGGTTCCTTCATCATAAGCCATTGCAACTATTTCAGAACCTGCGTTTATAAGCTCTCGCAGCATTGATTTTTCAGAAATAATTTTTGCATAATATTCAATATTTGCAGTTGTTACAACAGATAAGGCAAGGTCGTTGATATACGCCCTTCCTCCCGTTTTTTCAAGCTGATCTTTATCTCGTAATGATTCGGAAACTGTTACTACATCTATAGGTTCACTTTTGTTAAAAAGTTCAACAACAGTACTGTAAATAGTTCTATGAGCCGGTTTATAAAAATGCTCGGGTTTTAAAGATTCAACAACCCTTGTTATTGAAACAGGATTGACCAAAAGCGCACCAATAACCGACTCTTCTGCCTCAACACTTTGAGGAGGGAGTTTATCAATAGATGTTCTATTAATTTTTTGTAATTCGTTTGCCAAGACCTGCTCCTAAATAAGTTTATAAAATTCTACAATGTAGGTAAACAAATTATATAGAAACCAAATAAAAATAGCGAGATATTTTTTATTAAACGTTTAGATGTTTTTTTGCAAGAAGAAGAGTTTTTATAATGTATTCTTTAAAACTAGCCTTGAAGGTAGTTTTTTTTATAATTTAAATTAACTAAAATTTTTAGGTTGTTTAAATCATAAAAGGTTTTGAGTAATGGATAAATTTGATATTAAAAACATTAGGAATGAATCTAAAAATCAGCTTGAAGAATTTTTATCAAAACTAGGTCCTTTCGGCGAAGAACGCCATGAGGATGATTTTGACACTATACAAGAAATTCAAGAAAAGAAAGAAGATTTATAAATATTGGCAAATTAAAAATTAAAAAATTCAACTTTAAAAGTTAAACGTAAGGGAACTTAAACAAAAAAAAACCATCTTTTTATTTATCAACTCCTTAACACTCAAACTCCCCTTACTCCAACCATTCCGGGTGGAGTTTTTATTGTGAAAGATTAATTTTTGAAAATAAAAAAACGAAATTTCAAAAAACAGGCTTAATAAGTGATACTGTGTAATAAGGAAGAGTTTTTAAAGGTTCAAAAATACTTTGAATAAAGTTTCAACAGAATTAAAAAGCAACCAAAAAGTTTATCGAGAGCTATTTTTAAAAGCTCACAATGATTTTTTAAAACAAATAAACTCAATCAAAGCTTATTCAAAATGTCAAAACTGCTTTGAATGTTGCAATGTACGCTATAGCGAATTATCCCCTGTTGAAATATTTGAATTCGCACAAGAAGATGAACCTATTTCAAAAGAATTTATCAAAAATTTTATTCCATATTCAAAAGATAGAGATTTTAAATATTCAAAAAATTCCCAAATTGATGTCAATGAAAATAATGCAAAAGCTTTAAAAACAAATGAAAATTATGTAGAAAAAATCTTAAAAAATTTTCCTAATGGCGTTTATTTCTATTATTGTAAAAACCTTGATGCTAAAGGTGTTTGCAGTATAGAAGCAAAGCAAACTTATTTCTGCAAGGGTTTTCCTCAGTCCGTTTCTACTATTTTACCATCCAATTGTAGTTATAAGAATTGGCAACAAGCAGCTTTGGCAAAGATTAATGATGAAATTTCAAAAGATATACTATTAAAGCTAAAAGAAATTGATTTATATCGAGAAAATTTTTCTTGTAAGCAGACAGGAACGTGCTGTAGGCTTGCAAGCTCTGAGTTTTCGTATGAAGAATTAAAACTAAAAGCCCAAAATGGTGATAATTTTGCAGGTCAGTTTACAAGCGTATTTGTTCCCTACGAAAACTTAGAAACAGCACGCTCCGTATTTCCTGAATTTGTTGATATGGTTTTATCTACGCTAAAGGGCGAAAAGGTGAATTTTTATCATTGTAAATATATTAAAGATGATAACTTATGCCCTATCTACGATGAAAGACCTCAGATTTGCAAAGATTTTCCTGATAATCCTTTGTCTATTTTACCGCCCAATTGTGGTTTTTGCGAATGGAAAGAAGATGTAAACGTAGCTTCAATGCTTTTACATGCCTTGATTGAAATTAGTGGTTTTTATTGCGAAAAAATAAAAAATGCAATGGAAGATTGATTTTTTTATGTTAATTTAAAAAAAATCAGACTTAGAGCACTAATATTTATGTTTTTATTTTTAGTTTTTTTAATTGCAGCAATAGCAGGTTTTGGCACCGGTTTACTCGGTATCGGCGGAGGGCTTATAATATTCCCTTCGTTTTTGTATATTCTTCCTGCATTAGGACATGAAGCTCTTTCAATAAACTATATAACGGGAATTGCAGCCTTACAAATATTTACGGGCAGTCTGTTTGCTTTTTTAGCACACAAAGGCTCTTCTTTAATTGAGAGAAAAACCCTCCTTTTTATAGGTATTAGCGGTGCAATAGGATCTTTGATCGGGAGCGTAGGATCTATCTACATGCCGGAAAAGCTGTTACTTTTGATATATTTAGGTTTACTCGCTGTTTCTTTTTTGACTATGACAGTATTTAAACCTAAAGAACTAACAGAATCTAATAACGGAAGTTCAAATTCTATTGTTGTAAATATACTTTGTTTTGGAACAGGGATAATAGCAGGAGCATTAGGTCTAGGCGGTGCAGTTTTATACATCCCTATTCTAAGGCATTTTCATAAATTATCGACAAAACTTTGCATAGGCAATGTTACTTTTATTGTATTTTGCGGATCTATAATGACCTTCACAGGAAAAGCTTTAACAAACCAAATACCTTATGAACTTGCTTTTATTGTTCTTTTAGGAGCATTTGCAGGAGCTAAACTAGGGGTTGTTGCCAGCAAAAACACTTCTTCAAAAGCGTTAAAAAAAATACTTCTTATGATTATTTTGTTAACCGCTATAAGGGTCTCAATCTCTCTTCTTAGTTAGATTTTGAGTTTTAATTGTCTAAGTTTTGACCTAAACTGTCTTGCCGATTCGATTTTTATTAAAAGCCCAAAAATATAATAAACAAATAATGAGACAGTGCCAATAATAAAAAGTTTTATAAAAAGGAAAAAAGTGGTTTGCGGAAGCATCATTATAAGTAAATGATTCAACCCATACGCAAATGAGCCCATAAAAACGGAGGCTATTGCAATTTTAGTAAGGGGTTTAATTAACTTTCCAAAATTCAAATTAATTTTATCTTTAATCAAAGCACCCAATAAAACAGCATTTATTAAGGTTACAATAGTTGTAGATAGCGTAATACCACCAACTCCAAAAGGACCGACTAAAATATAATTCATTATTCCTTTTATAAAAATCGAAAAAATAGCGATATAAAAAGGTGTTCTCGAGTCATCGAAAGAGTAAAATATCCTAGTTATGGTATCTCGCGCCATATAAGGAATTATTGATAATGATAAAAATATTAAAGCCTCGCTCACCAATATAGTATCATTTGCATCAAAAGCCCCTCTTTCAAACAACATCCTTACCCCATCTTGGGCAAAAAGAACAATGAAAGCCAAAATAGGAAACGCAATATACCAAAGCGATGTTAAACCTTGCTCAAAGTATTTTTTCAAAGAATTCCAATCTTGTTTTCCTACAAAAGATGAAAACATAGGGAAAAGAGGCACTAACATCGCTGTTATCATAATTCCAACAGGGAATTGAAAAATCCTATTAGCATATCCTATTGCCGACCAAGCACCTTCTTCCAAACTGGAGGCAAAAAACATATCGATATAAATATTTAGTTGTCCAATCGTAGTTCCAAGCATCGCAGGAAAAAGTATTTCACCGATTTTTTTCATTTCAGATGTTTTGAAGTCAAAATCAAAATTTAAAGCAAAACCCGATCTTAGAAAAATGGGCAATTGTATCAATAACTGAAGCCCGGCACCTATCAACGAAGCCCAAGCAATTAACACACCTGTATTATCACCTTTAAAGCCAACCAAAGCAATAATTATAGCTATGCTTAACATACTAGAACTAAGTGAGGTTATGACAAATTCTTTATAAACATTGGCAATACCGTAAAATATCCCAATAACCCCACCAATAAACAAAATAGGGGACATTATTTTTAAATGAATTGAAGCAATATCTCGTAATTCTTGAACTGCACCCGATGCAACTATATTTATTATTTCTTCAGAAAAGAAAAACAATAAAACACTAAGAGCTACAAAACCCAATGCCGTTGCTGTTAAAAACGAATAAAGTGTTTTTTGAACAACCTCAGGTGGTTTTTCTTTAATATTTGGAATCCATTTTGAAAAAGTTGCAACAGTAGCTGTATGAAAAGGTCCACCAAGCCCCCCCAATAAAATTAAAGAAAGTGCAATGATCTGATATGCATAAAAATACGCATCACTAATAAGTGTAGCGCCATAATATTTAGCAATTACAACATCCCTTGCAAATCCGAAAATCTTGCAAAAAATAGTTACTATCGCAATCAAACCAGCTGTTTTAAAAAGCCCTTTACTCATTTTTTTCCTTATAAACCTCTACCCACACTTTTAGCATTTTTCCTTCTTCATCATCTAATGGCGGAAAATACACGATTTCATTAACCCCTTTTAACACATAAGGAGTTATACCAAGCCTAAATTCAGTTCCGTTTTCGACAGATTCTTTCAAATCCTCTTTTTTCAAATGAATTGTTTTCGAATTTACCTGAATTTTAAACTCTTCAATATTATCCTCACATTGTATAACAAGCTCAGCTTGACCGATAGGAGAATTAAAAACTTGCAGCTTTGGTTGTTTATTAACCTTCGAAATCATCAACACGGGCCAAGTTCCTATCGCTGTATTTGAATAATAATGCTGCAAAATTTGATCAAAAGTATAGTCATTTTGAGCCATAAATCCTGCTCCGTATTGGCTCATCCCTACTCCATGTCCAAAACCTCCACCTTTTATGGTTATTTGGGTAATTTTACCATCCGAGGATTTGCTTAAATCAATAATGATATTTGCACTCGGTAGGCTGATATTATTTTTTTGCAAAACCCTTCTTATAACAAGTTCTTTGCTCACAACCCACTTTCCTTTGTCAGAAGTAAGTTCGACAAACATTGCTTTTCCTGAAAGACCTCTTCTTAAAACTTTTATATCTTTTAAAATTCCAAAATTATCGTTTTTATTGAACTCAGGAGTAATAAAGCCGGTTTTTGAATAGTTGGCAAGTGTTCTATTTAAAACAGACTCAAATTCTTTTACAGTCCAAGTCTTTATCCATCTATAATATCTAGAATTTACATCAAAACTTTTTGGATTAGCTTCGTAAAAAGTCCTCACTTTTTCTTCTGTATCTAAATTCCCAATCTCTTTTAAATCGGGTTTACCCACTAAATAAGGAATCGACTGCGAAGGGAAATTACATGTGCCTGTTTCACTAAAAGCATTTTCATAGCTCTCCGTAAAACCTCCTGAAGTTGAACAATATAGTGCAGTAATTACATCTCCTTTATACAAAGAAAACAAACCTTTAGTTTGCTCTACAGCTTGACTTGAAAGAGCTTTTTCGGTATTTGCTCCAAAATATACCTGGCTTTGAACTGAATCACAAAGGTCAAATTGTGGATAATACTTTACTCTTGGTCTAATAGCATAATTTCTGGCAGCAATAGCTTGTGCTTTTACTGCTTCAAGCCCAAAAGAAACAGGTATTTCATTTGGCACAACACCTTTTAAATAATCTTCTAAAGGCAATACGTTGACAACCGAAAATAAATGTTTCCAACCGGGTGCTCTTATTATTTCAAATTCGCCCCTATAAGTAGCTTGCAGCCCTTTGCGCTTTAACCCGATTATTTTCAATCTACCATTTTTTGTGGTTATCACCCCTATTGGACCTGTTATATTTTTAGCAATTACGACTGTTCCTTTTGTAACAGTAAATTTAGAGTATTTCATGGAAAATTTAACTGTTTCATAAGGTTTTAAATTAGCAATTATAGAACCTGAGTTTTTGTCTATAAGTTTATAATCTTGGCTTGAACCAATTGCAATATTTTCATATTCAAGTTTTTTAAAATCATTCGAACTTATTCCGACTCTAATTATATTATCAGCCGAAATAAACGGCTCCAAATCTTGAGCTAAAACACAAAGCGCATTAAACAGACTGAAAACCACACAAAGAATGAATATTTTTAATTTTATATATTTAAAATATTTTAAATTTTGCACAAAAATTACCATTTAATTTTTCTATATAACATTATCTATGAAAATCAAAGGAATACAAAATTTTTAAGCAAAAACTTTTTTTGTTTTTTTTTACTTTCTTGCTTAAGCTCATTGCATTTTATAAAAAAAAACCATATAATTGTTAAATAAAATTTAAAGGACATTTAAATGAATAAACAATCAGCGTTTACTTTAGCAGAGGTATTAATAACGCTCACCGTAATTGGTGTAGTGGCAGCATTGTCAATACCTACATTGCTCAGTAGCTCAAATGCCACCGCCGATGTGACTCAACTTAAAAAAACTTATGCGACTTTATCTAATGCAGTTAAATTGTATGAAGCAGAAAATGGCAGTCTAAAAACAGCTTTTTCAGGAGACGGATCAGATGCAGCTGATGTAGATGCTTTGAATGCTATTGCTCCTTATTTAAACATAATCAAAAATTGTGGAAGTGATACGGGTTGTTTTCATGATTCTGCTTTAAAATATTTAGGTGGAACAAATGAAGCTGATAATCTAGATACGGAGATGAATGGGAGATTTGGCAAAGCTATATTAGCAGATGGCACAATGCTTAGAGTTGATGATTATTCAGGGGCTTGCTCTGCAAATCAGGGTACCGGTCCTCTGGAAAATACTTGTGGTGCTTTTATTGTCGATATAAATGGAGCTAAAGGTCCAAATCAACACGGAAGAGACTTCTTTCATTTTGAAGTAACTGAATCAGGTGTTTATCCATATGGGGCTTATGATACAAATACTTGTGAAACGAATAGTACAACAATAGCAACAAGTACTGGTTGCACTGCAAAAATACTTGCCGAGGGTGCTATAAATTATTAACAAATTTGAGTTAATAATTTCCTTCCAATGAAAAATTTTATTGCTTAATTTTTTTAATCTTATGATTTGAATTAAGTAATATAAAAGATTTGGAATTTAAAGAGTTTTTGGGTAAAATTAAAAGTAGGTAGGGAAATATTATTTAAAAAGGTTTTATAAATGAAAATAGTCGTTTGTGTAAAACAAGTTCCTGATACAGCTGACATAAGATGGACAGACAAAGGAACAATGATAAGAGAGGGTGTAGAAAGTATTTTAAACCCCTTTGACGGATATGCGCTTGAAACAGCAATAAGAATAAAAGAAGCAAACCCCGGAAGTACTCTCACTGCTGTCACAATGGGACCTCCTCAAGCTTCTGAGATTTTAAGAAAAGCCATTGCTGCAGGTGCCGATGATGGAATTTTAGTTAGTGACAGAAAATTTGCAGGAGCTGACACTCAAGCTACCAGCAGAACTCTAGCAGCAGCTATAAAAGAAAAAGTCGGAGAATATGATCTTATAATTTGTGGACAATATGCCATTGATGGTGATACAGCTCAGACAGGACCAAGTATTGCCGAGCATTTGAAAATAGCTCAAATTACATACGTAAAAGAAGTTGAATCATCTTCTAATGAAGCCATTGTTGTAAAAAGAGAAGTAGAAGAAGGTATTCAAAAAATAGAATTAAAACTACCGGGCGTTATTTGCATGTTAAAGTGCGATTATGAACCCAGAAAACCTCTTATAAGAGGTTACATGAAAGCAAGTAGAGCTCAAATTCCTTCTTATGGAATGGAAGATCTTGGTCTTTCTTTAGACCAAGTCGGATTTAAAGGATCCCCTACTTATGTTTCAAAATCTTTCAGACCCGAGCTAAGAGAAGCCGGTGAAATGATAGAAGAGCAAGATACAAAACAAGCAGTAACTGTTCTATTAGAAAAACTAAAAGAAAAAAATATTCTTGTATAAAATTTTTCGGAGAAAACAACAATGAGTGAATATAAAGGTATATGTGTAGTTGCAGAAGTAACAAGCGAGAACAAGCTCGCAGGAGTTACTCTGGAACTGATAGGCAAAGCAAATGAACTTGCTCAAAGTCTTGAAGAAAAAGATGTCTCAGTACTCTTAATGACCGGACCTAAAGACGTATCACACCTTATAAAAGAAATAGCAGAAGCAGGAGCCAAAAAGGTTTTTCTTGTTCAAAACGAAATGTTATCTCAGTATTCAACTGAGGCTTATTCTCATGCAGCGTGTACTGCCGTAAACGTAAAAAAACCCGCAATGGTTCTGGTAGGCGCAACTACTACAGGTAGAGATATTGCTCCCAGAATGTCTTCAAGGCTAGATACAGGATTGACGGCAGATTGTACCGTTTTGGATATTAACGAAAAAGGTCAATTGGCAGCTACAAGACCTACGTTTGGCGGAAATTTAATGGCAACAATTTTATGTAAAAATTTCCCTCAAATGGCTACAGTCAGACCAAAAGTTTTCCCAAAGCCTGATGCAAATCCTGATAATCAAGTTATTGTAGAAAATATTGATGTTGATTTTAGTTCAGTAGAATTAAAAACCAAATTATTAGAATTTATAAAAAGCCATGAGGATAATTCGGCAGGAATTGATGAAGCCGATATTATTGTCGCAGGTGGTAAAGGAATGAGAGGCGTTGAAGGATTTAAAATGCTTGAAGAACTTGCCTCTTTACTAGGTGGTGCAGTGGGAGCTACCCGTGCAGCAGTCGATTCCGGATGGAGAAACCATAGCGAGCAAGTTGGACAAACAGGAAAAACCGTTACGCCTAAAATCTATATAGCGTGCGCTATTTCAGGAGCTATTCAACACATTGCCGGAATGAGCTCTTCTGATGTAATTATTGCCATTAATAAAGATTCCAGTGCTCCAATTTTTAAAATTGCAGATTATGGAATAGTGGGTGATGTCTTTGAGGTTGTACCTGCCCTCATTGAAACCCTCAAAGAATCAAAATTAACAGTTACAGTATAAATAAATAATTCAAAAAGAAATACCTGATAAGGGTATTTCTTTTTTTTATGCTTGTATTTCAATAAGAGTATGATTAAAAAGATTGTTTTTTCGGAAAACAAAAAGCCCCACAATAGTGAGGCATAAAATTTAGTATTACGGAGTTTATAGAGGAGTTTTACATGTGCAATAAAACTTGAAACCAAAAAAGTTTGATAGCATGTGAATAAATATTAAGCTCTATTTTATAAAAAACAATCATAACAATTTTGATAATCCTTGATAATAAAGAGAAAGGCAGCCATGACACAAAATTTAAAACAAAAAACAAAAAAGTTTTATCCTGTATTTATTTTATTAGCGTTTTTATTTTTTCTGTTAGTTGGTATTAGTAGTGCATTTTCTGCTGAAGAAATCCAAAAAAATGAATATAACAAGAAAAAAGACCTTCGAATTGTTCATATATCAGATACTCATATTGAAACAAGCCCTAAAAATGTCAGACAGCGTTTATATGCAAATGCTGAAGAACTACTTCAAGACGCCGTTAAACAAATCAATCAAATGAAAAATATTGATATAGTTTTATTTTCAGGAGATGTTGTAAATAAGCCTACTCCTCAGAATTATTTTTTATTCACAAAAATTGCAAACGGTTTAAATTATTTCTGGCTAAACGCTGTTGGCAATCACGACACAAGTGCCTTAAGAGAATTTGATAAAGAAAAATATTTGTTCTTTATGAACTCACATAACCGTCTATATAATTTTAAAAATAATTATTTTAGCTATAAACCTAAAAAAGGTTACGCTATAATCTCGCTGGATGGTGGTATTGATGATAGAATTTCTGCAAACGGCTATTTTTCAAGAGAACAACTTGAATGGCTGGATGTAAAGCTTAAAAAACTGAAAAAAAATAAGGTTATTATACTTCAACACTTTCCTGTCGTTGAGCCTTTTAGAAGCGTAAGCCACGTTACTTTAAACACAAAAGAATACAATGCAGTTATAAACAAACATAAAAACGTTATAGCCATTTTATCGGGGCATTATCATTGTGCAAAAATCACCGAAAAAGATGGTATTTTGCATGTTTCAACTCCAGCATTGGTTGAATATCCAAACGCATTTAGAGTAATTACTTTCAAAAAAATCAAGGATAAAAAGGGCAAAGGGGTTGAGATAAAATTAGAATTAGTGGAAACCGGACTAAAAGAACTTAGAGAAAAAAGCAAATCTTTATCTGATTTTCACGTTTTAGCGGATGGAAAACCTTCGGACAGAAATACTACAGTGGTTATTTATGATAAGAAAAAACCACTAATAGATTTGGAAGAGTCTGAAGAAGATGAAACTCAAGAGGAAGAAAAAGAAGATTAATAATGATCAGCGGTAGTTGAAACTTCGCTGCGAGCCAATAATTGATCAATTTTTTCTATAATAAAATCAGCGGAAAGATCCTTAAGGCATCTTTTCAAGACGCAAGTTCTTGTAACACAAGGTCTACAGTTAATGTTAGAGAAAACTTGCTCTACATTTGAATACGGAGCATAAGGTTTCCATTGGTGATGGTTGGTAGGACCATAAATAACTGCAATATTTGGAGTTCTTGCTATTGCCGCCAAGTGAGAAGGAGCGGAGTCAGTAGTAACAGCCAAATCAACTTTTTTAAATATTGCAATGCTTTCTCGTATCGATGTTTTTCCACATAAATTATGTATTCTAACGCCCGATGCTTTTGAAAGTTCCTTGTAAACTTTATTTTCTGCATTAGAACCCATTGCGATAATTTCATAGTTTTTTTCAAAATGTAGATGCTTAATGATTTCTTTCCATTTTTTTAAAGGCAGATTTTTCCCGTAAAAACTTGAAGTTGCGTGAATCACTGCTTTTTTGCCATCAATATTACCAACTAATAAATCAGCTTGTTTAAAATCATTATTTAAAAGTTTTATTTCAGGGTAATCATCATAGGTTTTTAGCCCTATATCTTTTAATATATTTAGATTAACTTTGTACTGGGGAGTTGTATCATCAATGCTGGTTGAAAACACAACATGTGTTGCTAATTTTTTTAATATAGCAGGATTTTCAATACCAATTCTATCAAGACTCATTAAAACTCTTTGTTTTACTCCTGCTCTTCGTACACAAGCAGCCCATTTCAGGGATTGATTCAGGATAAAAACAGTATCATATTGTCTGTTTTTAAGGAAAAACATTTTATTTTTATCAGCATAATCTTTCAAAAAATAATTATTGATATAAGGTAAAGTACTTAATAGTTGGGCAATACTGCGATTACAAACACCATCTATAACAGCCCCATCTCCAAGGTTTCGTCTCAGATTTCTGATGGCACCTGTTAATATAACAGCATCACCTATATAGTCAGGTAAAAGCAAAAGCACTCTTTGAGGTCTCTCAAGTGGTGGGTTTACCTTTGGTTGAGGTGAAAACAGATAATTAAAGATATAGCAAAAAATTCGCAGCACTCTCTCTAAAAACATTTTGTCCACTCATTCTCGTTTCATAGCTCATTTATAGAATCACATTTTTTTTTGAATGCTTAAATCTTCAGTGGATTATATCCGGTTTTCTAATAAAAAATAAGCAATTATTTTTATTAGAAATGCTTGTTGAAGGTGCTATAAATTATTAGATTTCAACATCGCATCTTTCGAAGTTTTAACACTATGAATATTTATAGCTTGATAAGGTAAATTGCAATTACACTGAGTATTTGAAAAATTCAAATACAGTCCGGTTTGGTAACGCAAAAGCGGTTTTGTATAGTTGCAAAGAGGTGTAATTATAAGCTCTTTATCATTATCTATAAATTCAACAAAAACTTGATCATTATTAATATGATAATGTCCGTTTTTGCATTCTTGAAAGACTACAGGAAGGTTTTTAAGTTTTAATGTCAAGTAAACAGGTGCTTTAAAAGCTTTTATTATTGTATTTTTTTCAATTTGGCTCGATGACTCACAAAATATAGCCATTATATTTTCAACATCAATGTTTTTTTCAATAATATAATTTGATAACGCCAACAAAAGTTCATCTGTTGCTATTATATAATTAGGCTTTTTTTCTGAAATGGTCTTTAGGCAATTTTTTAAGACTATTTCAGAAACATCTGAAGCTGAAATAATTGTTATATTTGAGGCAAAATCACTTGTCAATTTAAAATAAAAAGAACTTTTTTCATATATATTTATTTCAAGTGTTTTTACTCCGGGACTCCACCCACACCAGGAAAAACCTCTATATTTTAAAGCCTTTTTAAATTTTAATTCATCAAGTTCTTCTTTTATTATAGGGTTGGTTAAAACATCATAGGTATCTTTTGAATTATTGTTTAAGGATTTATCTGTAAGCTCTGTGGATAAATAATTAACCCTATCTTGGTCTATCATTGGTAATAATGAATAATCTTTTGCATTTCTTATGTCAAATGGATATAGGGCTTTAGATTTGAATATTTTTTGATAATAAGAAACATTATCATAACAATGATGCAACAAGCATTTTAGTCTATTCCAGCTAACTTCTAAAAGAAGTGCTTCAGAATAATTATCAGCTTGTTTTAATTGTTTATAATAAACAAATAAAGGATTATTTTTTATTTTATGACAAACAGGAATTAACAGTTTTTCTCTTAAAAAAGCGTGCATTTAAAACTCCCTTATTTCTCCGTTATATATTCCTAAGTTTTATTAAAAATTATAAATTACTATCTTTTAATTTTTATTAGCGAGATAGTTAATACCACCGAGTTAGTTATTTGCAAACCACATTGCAGATAATTCTGCTACCTGCTCTAATGCGTCGGGTTCATCAAAAAGATGAGAAGCACCTTTTATTATTTTTAGATCTTTTTTGCAATTGAAATTTTCATAAATCATTTTATTTAAATCAAGAATATAATCATCATTTTCTCCTACTATTAAAAGAACAGGACAATGTACATAAGATAAAATGCCTGAAGCAAGATCCGGACGACCTCCCCTGCTTACAACTGCAAAAATATCATTATCTTTTTTAGCTGCAGCTCCCAGTGCTGATGCAGCCCCTGTATTTGCAACCAAATATCCTATTTTTAAATTTCTATCAGCTAAAAAATGCCTAATAAAGTTAGTAATGACAAAAAGTCTTTCAGTTAAAAGCTCTATATCAAATTTATTTTGATAAGATAAATCTTCATATGGGGTTAAAAGATCTATTAGAAGAGTTGCCAACCCATATTGCCTTAAGACCCTTGCTATATAATTATTACGAGGGCTATGCCTACTGCTACCGCTTCCGTGTGCAAAAATTATTAGCTTTTCTGCGTTTTCAGGTATAACTAAAGCCGCTTTAAGTTCAATATTGTCGATTTTTATTTTTTGTAAGCTTTCATGCAATTTTGTCATAGTTAACCTGGTTTGTTATTTCGTTAAAAGAGCTTTTTTTTAAGTTAAACTTTAAAAACAAAAAACAAATTCACCATTTGTTTATTTTTAAAGAATTAGGTCTCCTAATTAAAAAAACCCCACTTGAGTGATCAAAGCGGAGTTTTTTATTTATATAATAATTTTGATTATTCTTGTGTAAAAGTATAAGGAACTGGTGGTTGTGCATGGTTAGATTTGTACACGAATGAAAACTGAAAAGCATTCTGGTCTCTTTCCAGCTGGTGTTTTACTTCGAATAAATCGTGAAGAGCTTGCGCAAATTTTTCACCTATTTCTTTTGAAAATTGACTTCCGCAAACTTGGCAAAAAATGGATTCGTTTTCATTGAATCTAAGTACATTTATCTGAAATTCATTACCACATTTATTACATTTTAAAGTAATTCTTGGAAAATCAGTTTGATCAACCCTATTCACCATTTACAATCCCCTTTTTGAAGTCTCACAATAAGAATATTATAAAAATATATATTACACAACAATTAAATTAGTTATTAAATTTATATTGAGGATTCCAATCCCTTGCATTATTTTGAAGCATTTTAGATTGTTCTGCTTCGGTGTTCATTTTTGTTTTAACCAGGTTAACAGAATTTATTGCCGCTTTTTTATATAAACTTGTCGTAGCTGTAACTAACACAACGGTAAAAACTACAAACAAAACAACTTCGACAACCCCTTGGGCAATTTTTTTTTCATTTTTTCTCATTTGATTATTATAATCGATTTGTTTTCAAATATAAACCTTAAAATAAAAAAACGACCTTTTAAAGGTCGTTTTTTTATTTTAAGTTATTTTTTATTCAGCTTCTTCTTTTGATTCCTGAGCAGCAGCTTCTAATTTAGCTTGCGCTTTTTTAGAAATCTTTTTCTCTACTTTTTCTTCTTTTCTTATTAATGCACCATTTTCATCACAGTTATTAATTAAATACTGAACTGTTTCTGAAGGTTGAGCGCCTTTTTTAATCCACTCTAATGCAGATTCTTTGTTTAATCTTAATTCTTTAATTTTTGGGTTATAAAAACCTAATTCTTCAATAGGTCTTCCTTCTCTTTTAGCTCTACTGTTGATTACAACGATTCTGTACACAGGATTTCTTTTATAACCTAATCGCTTTAAACGAATTTTTACCATTTGTTTTCTTCTCCTAAACACTTATTTTATTATATATAGTTAACACAAGGACAACTTATGCGCAAGTATAATGTTAATTTTTGAATCAGTATACTTAAAATTTGGGGAATTTTCCTTTAAGTCCGGGAGGAAGATTCATACCCGGAGGCATCTTCATTTTACCGGGCGACATACGCATTTGCTGGGTCATTGTCGACATTTTTTTCATCATTTTTCTCATATTTTCAAACTCTTTTATGAATTTATTTACTTCTGAGATAGGAATACCGCAACCATCAGCAATTCGCTTTTTTCGACCTGCATTTAACATATCAGGATTTTGACGCTCTTTTACAGTCATACTGTTTATTATAGCTTCAACTCTTTTGAGCTGTTTTTCTCCGGCATGTGCTAATTGTTCCTTTGAAGATTTATCAATTCCCGGAATAGGAAGCATTCCAAGTATTTGATCAAACGAACCAAGCATTTTGATTTGCTTTTGAACATTCATAAAATCTTCAAAATCAAATTTATTTTTACGCATTTTCTTTTCCAGCTCTTTGGTTTGTTCAATATCAATATTTTCTTGAGCTTTTTCAACAAGACTTATTATATCGCCCATTCCAAGTATTCGTTGAGCCATTCTTTCAGGATAAAAAGGTTCGAGTGCATCAAGTTTTTCACCCATGCCGGCAAATTTAACGGGTTTACCTGTCGAATAAACAACACTGAGAGCGGCACCACCTCTAGCGTCACCATCCAGCTTTGTCAAAACAATACCCGTAACATCAAGTTGCTCATTAAAAGTTTGAGCTATGTTTACAGCTTCTTGACCTGTCATTGCATCCACTACGAGTAATTTTTCAGCAGGATTTAAAAGCCTATCAATAATAACCAGTTCAGCCATCATATCAGTATCTATTTGAAGTCTACCCGCCGTATCAATAATAACCGAATTAAGCCCGTTATTTTTGGCGTATTCAATAGATTCTGTAGCAATTGCTCTTACATCAGTGCTGTTTTCTTTTGTAAAAACAGGAATATCAATCTGTTTTCCCAGTGTCTGCAATTGTTTTATAGCTGCGGGTCTATATACATCAGCCGCTACCATCAAAGGTTTTCTACCGTCTTTTCTTAATTTTATAGCCAATTTTGCTGCCGATGTCGTTTTTCCCGAGCCTTGAAGCCCGAGCATCATTATAATATTAGGGTTTCCTTCATCCGAAATAGGCTTGTTAGAACCACCTAAAAGCTCAACCAACTCATCATTAACTATTTTTATAAGTTGTTGTCCCGGAGTGATACTTTTTAATACGTCTTCGCCTTCTGCCCTGTCTTTTATCTTTGAAATAAAAGATTTTACAACTTTTAAACTAACGTCAGCCTCTAAAAAAGCTCTTCTAATCTCTCTTAGTGCGTCGGTCATATTTTCTTCGGTCAAAGCGCCTTTGCCGGCTGTACTTTTGACTATTTCTTGTAATCTATCTGATAAACTTTCAAACATTATTTACTCCAAATATTAAAATAAAGCTTCAACAAAATCGTCAGGGTTAAAATCTTTTAAATCTTCAAGTTTTTCACCAACACCAATTAATTTAACGGGCAACTGCATTTCTTTGGCGATAGCAATTATTATTCCGCCTTTTGCACTGCCATCAAGCTTTGTCAACGCAGCTGATGTAAGTTGCACAGCTTCTTTAAATACCATTGCCTGTTTTAATCCATTTTGTCCCGTTGTAGCATCAAGCACTAACATTGACTCTATTAGTTGTCCTTGAGCTTCTTTATCTATAACTCTTTTTATTTTACTTAACTCTTCCATCAAGTTGAATTTATTTTGAAGCCTTCCTGCGGTATCTATGATCAAAATATCAGCGTTTTGATCATTAGCTCTTTGTATAGAATCAAAAACAACTGCGGCAGGATCAGCCCCGTCTTGACGTACGATTTGCGCACCTGCTCTATTTGACCAGATTTCCAATTGATCTTCAGCGGCAGCTCTAAAAGTATCACCTGCTGCTACAAAAACTTTTTTACCTTGCAATTTGAATCTATGAGCAAGTTTTCCTATTAAAGTTGTTTTTCCTGCACCATTAACGCCGACAACAAGGATAATATTTAATTGACCTTCTTTGAGTTGAATATCTAAAGAATTTTCAGATTTTAAAATATCAATAAACTCTTGTTTTAAGAAGTCTTTAAGGTTATCGCCATTAAGTTTGTTTTTATTTTTCCTGAGCTTTTCAACAATTTCAACAGCTGTATCCAACCCAAGATCAGCCCTTATAAGCCTTTCTTCTATTTCATCCAGCATATCTTCATCAATTGAATCAGAATCTTTAACAACAGAAACAACGCTTTCAACAAGAGCTTCACTGGTTTTCGAAACAGCGTCTTTTAAGTTTGAAAACGAAATACCAAAAAGATTTTGCGCTCCTTCATTATTTTCAGAAGAAACCTCTTCTTTAATAATTTGCTCTTCTTGTTTTTGCTGATGTTCTTCTTTATTTTTCTTAAAAAAATTAAATACCACAACAACCGCCTTTAAACTTTTACTTAATTTTATTGATTATTTTGACGCTAATTTTATTTCTTTTTTTTGAATGACATTACCCAGTATCCCGTTTATAAAACCGGAGCTTTCTTCTGATCCGTATTTTTTTGCCAATTCTATAGCTTCATCAACAGCCACTTTTACAGGCACATCACTTGAACTTGTAAGTTCAGCTATTGCAATTCTCAATACACTTTTATCAATGGTCAAAAGTCGATTTATACCCCAACCTTTTGAGCTATTGGCAATTGCTTCATCGATTTCTTCTTTATTATCACGATACACATTAAGCAAAGAAAGCGCATAAGTTTTTACATCTTCTTGTTCCAATAAAACAGCTACTTCTGCTACTTCTAATGCTTGAAAAGATTTTTCAGCTACATTAATCAACGATTCCAATCTTCCTGACATATCAGAAGTCAAAGGAATAGGAACAGGAAGATTTTTAGCCTCAAGAGGTCTTTCCAAGTTATCGGGATGTTCCAATTCGTATTTATCGATAAATTCTTTCATCTCAACTAATGACCCTACTGTAGTTTTAAGACTTTCTTCGGCATCATTAACAAGAGTTCTTACTGAATTTAGCATTATTTCAGTAAGGTCGATATCTTTTACTTTATTAAAATTCACTTGAGCAAGTGCGATTAAAGCAAGTTCCCTTGCGGCTCTACGAGCGTTCACTGTTCAACCCCTTATAAAACTATTATTCTTCTGAATGTTTTCTCAAAATTCTACTTTTGAGCTTACTTCTAGTTTATTAAGACATAAAAAAAACTGAGGCACAACTGAAATTTCGACTTTTTTTATATTTTTAAAACTAACTCATTTGGGTATAAAAAAAATCTTCCTTACTTGTTAAAATTTATACATCACGAAAATGGTGGATAACAAAATGGAAAAAACACGTGTTTTAATTGCTATTGATGAACCTGAATTTGCAGAAAAAATCGTTAAAATAACCTGTAATTTAATTAATAAAAATAACGCTGAAATAACGCTAATCAACGTTCTTGAGACGACAACAGCAGAAGAAGAATTTTTTGTTAGAGAACCTGAAAAATTTATAAAACACGAATCCAAGAAAAACCTTTTTCCTAAAATTGAAGAATATCTTAATAAAAACAATTATGATTATAAAGGGCTTATTTTAAAACAAGGAAAAGCTGCGCAAGAAATTTTAGAGCTATGCAAACAAAACAAATATAATCTAATTTCTTTAGGCTGTAACAATAAAGGTTTTTTCGAAAAAATTCTTTTAGGCAGCACCAGCTATAAAGTTATAAGAGACTCTAAATGTTCTGTTCTCGTAATAAAAGCCGGCAAAGAAGAAACTATAGAAAAAAACAAAAATATTGAAGTATTAGTCGCCACTGATGGCTCTGATTGTTCCCGGCATGTAGCTCAAAGACTTGACACCTATTTAGATACAAAGAAAAATAATATTTCAGTAATGACAACCAGAGTGCCGTTAGGAAATATAATACCTCATGATGCTTATGCTTATACCGATATATCAAAAATAATTGAAGAATCAAAATTAGTTGCTTGTGAAACAGTTAATGACATTGTTAAAATCATTGAGAATAAAGGATTTAAAGTTAAAAACAAGTATCATACAGAAGGAGATCCTGCTGTAGAAATCTTGAATGAAGAGAAAAATTACGATCTTCTTGTTGTAGGATCCCACGGAAAAAATGAATTATCACGTTTTTTTATGGGAAGCACAAGCTCAAAAGTTTATGAAAACGCAACTAAATCCGTTCTTCTCATTAAAAGAATTAAATAGGTTTTAAAAACTATCTCTTCAAGATTACTGTGTTTTTAGATTTATCCATTATTACTTTAAAATTATTTAAATAACTAAGCCCTAATAAACCACCTAATATACCGGTATTATCAATATCTTGAACGGTCGCAGACACGTTTTTAGCTTCTAATCCTTTTACCTTGACCGAATTCAAAGTAATTACAGGTACAGAGACAATGCCGTTTGCGGTTTGAGTTCTGATAGTGGGTGCATTTTTATAGTCAATACCCAGTTGTTCAGCTAATTTTGTAGTGATAGTAACTTTAGAAGCTCCTGTATCAAGTATATAGAGAGGCTTTACCTTTATACCGTTTATAACCAAGTCTCTCACTATAATATTATGATCATTGGACATAGGAAGTTCTACATGACTTACATTATAGGAGTTTGATCTGTTATACTCTCCCTTTTTATGGGTTTTATCAATTAAACTTAAACCTATATCTGCCATTTTAAGTAATTTTGGATCGGAAGATTTTCTCAATATAGCTTTATAATGATATTTTGCTTCTTTATATTTTTTATTTTTAACAAGCGTCATCGCCAAATAATACCTGATAGAAGGATCATTAAAATCTTCTTTCATTGCCTGCCTGAGATAATTTTCGGCTTGTTTGTAATTATCATTTCTATAAGATTCAATACCTTTTTGAAAAACATTACAAAAAGCTTTATTATTAAATTGAAAAGCTACAATTATAGATAAAAATAAGTATAAAAACTTTGCTCTCAAGTTATCTTCCTTTTGAATTTTTTATTTATTCAAGTTTAAATCTTTTTTATTAAAAAATCTAGTTATTTATTCTAATGCTATTTATTGATTTTTCTTTTCAAAAGCCAAATACAATTGTATAATTTGTATTTAAGGATAGGAAAATATGAAAAAAATTAACAAATATATATTCATAATATTAATGATATTCAGCCTAATCTCTCTGAACAAGGCTTTTGCGGTAAAAGAACCTTTAAAATATAATCTAAAAGACTTTCACTCCGTCAAAGTCGCTAAAGGTACTTTTTTTAAAGGTGTTTTACAACAAGAGGTTAGCTCTAAATATAATAAAAATGGTGATATTGTAAGGATAATAAATCCTTTTAACGTTTATTTGGATGAAACTGTTATAATCCCTAAAAATTCAGTCTTTATAGGACGCATTACAGATCTAAACCTACCTTCAAAAGGAAGGGATGCTCATTTCAGCATACCTATAAATGTGGTTATTTTTCCTGACGGAACGGGCTTAAGATTAAAAGCCCATGTATGGTCTAAAACAGGAAATGTAACAATAGGAGGCAATGAAAGTCCTCGAATCTCTACTAAAACTGTAATACATACCGAAGAAACGGTACAAGGCGGATTTCTACAAATTATACCTGACGGTGAAAGAATAATGGGTAATGAAATAATGATGCAATCAGGTATTGATGCGACTATTCAACTTGATGAAGATTTGCATATACAAGTAATGGAATAAAAAAGTTCTTTACAAAACAAAAAAGTATTTCTGTTTTTGAGAAATGAAAGTTGAAACTCTTTTCAAATTCAATGATTTTTACTCATCGACCATGTGGTTTATAAAAATGATTGACTCTTAGGTTGATGAGGATCGTTTTTTCGTATGCCATACTAAAGTTGTAAGATTGAAAAAAGCAAAAATTAAGAATTAAAAATAAAGAGTGCGGAGTGGGTAGTTAATCAATAAAATTAGAGAGAGTTTTAGTTGATCTTGGGGTAAGTTTTTCTTGAATAGCATAGACAGGGGAGTTGTCGTGATAAGTGCGACATTTGGAGATTGGGATAATAAAAAGAAGGCATAAAGCCTTCTTTTTTTTATATCTAAATTTTCTTTTAACAACCTATTATTGGATTGTATTCAATAAATTTACCATCTCAATAGCAGATTTAGCAGATTCAGCCCCTTTATTACCGGCTTTTGTACCGGCTCTTTCAATAGCTTGCTCAATATTATCAGTTGTTAACACTCCAAAAATAACAGGAAGACCTTCATTCAAAGATACTTGAGCAACACCCTTTGATAATTCTGCCGCAACATAATCAAAATGAGGAGTCCCTCCTCTTATTATTGCACCTAGGGTAATAATCACATCGTGTTTTTTAAGTTTTGCCACTTTACTTGTTGCCAGTGGAATTTCAAAAGCACCCGGAACCCATACTACATCGATATTTTCTTCGTTTATTCCATGCCTTTTTAAAGTATCTATGCAACCGCTTAAAAGTTTAGAGCCTATAAATTCATTAAATCTACCAATTACAATAGCGATTTTTTCATTGCCTGCCGTTAATTTGCCTTCAAAAACATTAACCATTTTTATCTCCAATTAAAATATATGATTCATTTTTTCTCGTTTAGTACACATATAATTTTCATTATACTTATTAATAATCGGAGGTAAAGACACCCGATCAATAATATTTATTGAATACCCTTCAAGTCCGATAACTTTTTGAGGGTTATTGGTTATAAGTTTAAATTCAGTCAATCCGAGGTCTAAAAGTATTTGAGCTCCCACACCATAATCTCTCAAGTCAGGTTCAAAACCAAGTGAAATATTAGCCTCAACTGTATCTTGACCTTGCTCTTGTAAGCAATAAGCCTTCAATTTATTAATTAAGCCAATACCACGTCCTTCATGACTTTTAAGATAAACAAGAGCCCCACAACCATGTTTTTCTATATATTCTAAAGCTTGTGTCAATTGATTTCCGCAATCACACTTTAAGCTATGAAAAATATCACCTGTTAAACACTCACTGTGCATTCTTACAACAGGAACACCTTCAAATTTCTTTGGATTACCTTTTACCAATGCAACATGTTCAGTCCCGTCAAGTTCATTTATATAACCAAAAATCTCAAAATCACCATGAGATGTTGGTAATTTTGCATGTGCTTCTCTTTTTACAAACCTTTCATGTTTTAATCTATAACTAATAAGTTGAGAAACTGTTATAAATTTTAAGTCATGTTTATCGGCAAATTTTCTCAATTCATCTCGCCTTGCCATAGACCCATCAGGATTCATTATTTCACAGATTACACCTGCGGGCTTATGCCCTGATAATCCTGCAAGATCTACACTTGCTTCTGTATGACCAACTCTTTCAAGCACACCACCGGGTTTTGCTTGTATAGGAAATATATGTCCCGGTCTGCAAAGATCTACAGGGGTGGCTTTAGGATCAATAGCTATTTTTATAGTAGTAGCTCGATCAGAGGCAGAGATACCTGTTGTTACTCCAAACTTAGGAGAGGCGTCTATACTAACTGTAAAAGCTGTTTTTTTTGATTCTGTATTATTTGACACCATAGGCTCTAAATTGAGCTGTTTAGTCCTTTCAGCAGTAAGTGCAAGACAAATCAAACCCCTTGCCTCTTTAACCATAAAATTAATAATTTCAGGTGTTATACAATCAGCAGCACAAATTAAATCACCTTCATTTTCACGACTTTCATCATCGGCTACTATAACCATTTTACCGTTTTTTATATCTTCGAGAGCTTCTTCTACGCTATCAAAAAGTTGGTTTGTATTTTTTTCTTTCATCATTCATAAAACCCGTGTTCTTGTAAATAATCTAAAGTTATTGTCTCAGCTTTATTATCGTCTTTATTAAGCATTTTTTCAATGTATTTAGCAATGATATCAGATTCCAAATTCACCTTATCTCCAATTTTCAATTCACTCAAAGTAGTTTCATTTAAAGTATGAGGAATTACAGAAACAGTAAATATATCATTATTAACAGATACAATAGTTAAACTTATACCATCTATACAGATGGAACCCTTGTTTACAAGATATTTTAAAATACTTTCAGGCGCCGAAAAATAATAGATTTGCGCAAGTCCTTGAGATTCAATTTTTTGCAAAGAACCAAACCCCTCAATATGCCCCGTTACAAAATGACCTCCAAAACGACCTGAAGCAGACATTGCACGTTCTAAATTTACTTTTTGGTTGACTTTTAAATCTCCAAGATTAGTCAATTTAAGCGTCTCGGGCGCCGCTTCAACTTCAAAATAATCATTACCTATTTTAACAGCAGTTTGACATGCACCATTAATTGCAACACTATCACCAATTTTCAAATCAGACAAAACTTTTGAGCATTGCACTGATATAACAGCACCTTGCGCACTTTTACTGATTGATTTTATTATGCCTGATTCTTCAATTATCCCTGTAAACATAACTAAAACATAGCACGAACAAATACCTTTTTAAAGCTATTTGACTTGAATTACAAACCTCTTTTTAAGCTATACCGATACAAAATGTAATCAGGAAAATAAAACAAAAAAAAAGATCGGCGAACCGATCTAACTGAAAACAGTTTACGAGTGAGAGTGGAATATGCACATTCTTAATATACAAGATGATACCCCTTTTAACATATTCCCTAGGTGTCTATTTAATCGGGCAATTAATTTAAAATACATGCGTAAGTTGTCATAAACACCCGGAGTAAAATATCTTTATGTAAATAAAAATGAAGTTATTAAATATTTATTCAATTAAAAAAAGAAAGCTTTTTAAAAAGCTTTCTTTCTTTAATATTATAGACTCGAATATTAACGTTTTGAGAACTGAAAACGTTTTCTTGCACGTTTTCTTCCGTACTTTTTACGTTCTTTGATTCTGGCATCTCTTGTAAGAAGCCCTTCTCCACGAAGTACCGCTTTATATTCAGGATTGCTCAACAATAATGCTTTTGCAATACCGTGTCTAATAGCACTAGCTTGAGCACTAATACCACCACCAACTGCTTTTACTTTAACATCAAACTTAGTTTCATTTCCTGTCAAAACAAGCGGTTGATAGATCATCATTTCCAAAGAAGGAAGGTTACCAAAGTAATTTTTTAAAGTTTTATTATTTACAAAAACTCTTCCTTTTCCGGGTACTAATTTTACGGTTGCAATGGCGCATTTTCTGCGACCAACGCCACGTATTTCTGTCGCCATTATTTGCTAGCCTCCAATTCTTTAAATTCTACAGGTTGTTGAGCCTCATGTGGATGCTCAGAACCGGCATAAATTTTCAACTTCTTTAATTGCGAAGCTCCAAGTGTATTATGAGGTAACATTCCTTTAACAGCTTTTTCCAAAGCTCTTGTAGGGTGTTTTTCCATTAATTCTTTAAAACTTGCAGAACGAAGTCCTGATGGATAACCCGTATGATGATAGTACATTTTATCAGTAGCTTTTTTGCCGGTAACTTTAATTTTATCAGCATTAACTACAATAACAAAATCTCCTGTATCAACATGAGGGGTATATTCTGGCTTGTTTTTTCCGCGTAAAGTATTGGCAATGACGGTTGATAGTCTACCTAAAGTTTTATCGGTAGCATCTACCAAATACCATTTTGCTTCAACTTCACAAGGCTTAGCAGAATATGTTTTCATCTTTATTAGCCTCCTTATTTACCTTTTCATTAATTTTATTAATATCATCGTTATATCCAACGTACATTAACGTTAACCCTTGCGGGCTTATAGTCGGTCCAGCTAACGATCTGTCTTTAGCAGTCAATATTTCCTGCATTCGAAAAGGATCTACCTGATCTTTACTGAACATAAGTAAAGTTCCAACTATTATTCGAATCATGTTGTACAAAAATCTGTTCCCAACAATATCGATTACCACATCATCCCCTATTTGCCTGCACTTTGCTAAATATAAAATGCATTTTTTAGACGGATTCTGTGTTCTAACACACTTGAAGCTTGAAAAATCATGCTCACCTTCAAGGTGTTTTAACGCTTTATTCATTTCATCAATGTGCAATTTTGGTCTATAAAAAAGTTTTTCTCTCGACCAAACGGATCTTTGAAATCCATTATTGATTATATATCTATACCACCGATATTTGGCACTTTTTTGACTGTGAAAGTTTTTATCGACTTCATTTATCGCAAAAACGCTTATATCTTGTGGTAAAAGAGCATTTAAAGAATTTATAAACTTATAATTATCAATTCTTTTCGGTAAATCAAAATGAACTACCTGCCCTTTTGAATGAACACCCGCATCTGTTCGTCCTGAAAAAATCGTTTTTATTTTTCGACCCATCAGTCTTTTTAGAACTTGCTCCAACTCTCGTTGAATTGTGTTCACTTCCGGCTGGATTTGACTCCCGCCGTATAAAGTTCCAATATACTCTAAAACTATTGCATACCGTTGCTGATAGAGTACATCAGTCACTTTAATCTCCTAATTCAACCTATACAAGCTGAATTAATGCCATTTCAGAAGCATCGCCACGTCTTGGTGGTAGTCTAAGAATTCTTGTATATCCACCTTTTCTGTCAGCATAATCTTTTGCAATGTTAGTGAAAAGCTTACGAACGATTGTTTCAGAAACTAATTTTTCTTCAACACCATCTTTAGACTCAAACACTTCACCGGTTTCAGGATTCATCAACTTACCTGTTTCACGGTCATACAAAAATCTTAATGTCTGTCTTCTTGCGTGGAGATCACCTCTTTTGGCTAGAGTTATAATATGCTCAGCATAAGGTTTTAAAGCCTTTGCTTTAGCCATTGTTGTTTTTATTTCGCCATGCATAAACAATGCAGAAGCTAAAGATCTAAGAAGTGCTTTTCTTTGATCCTGAGGTCTACCTAATTTATGTCTTTTACACTGGTGTCTCATCTTTTTATCCTTATCAGTTATTATTCAAGTTCATCAACGCCTTCAGGATTTGGAGCTAAGTCCAAGCCAAACTGTTTAAGCTTTTCAATAACTTCATCTGACGATTTTTTACCGAAATTCTTAATATTTAATAAGTCATGCTCTGACTTTTTAAGTAATTCGGAAATATTATTGATACTAGCTCTTTTTAAACAATTATAAGCTCTAACTGACAGCTCTAAGTCCTCGATTGTAATACTTGGAACAGGCTCTTCTTCTTCAAGCTCTTCTACCGGTTGTTGAACACCAACAATTGTAGGTTGACCTGTTAATGAAGAGATTGCCATAAAGTGTTCTATAAGGATGTTTGATGCTTGGCTTAAAGCCGCATTAACATCTACACTTCCATTACTCCATACTTCAAGAATTAATTTGTCAAAGTCAGTTACTTGACCAACACGAGTATTTTCTACTGTGTAACTAACTCTTCTAATCGGCATAAATGCTGAATCAATGGGTAACATATCAACCGGCATTCCTGAAGATTTAGTTTCTTGAAGAACTTCAGCCGTTATATAACCTTTTCCTGTTTCTACAACTATATCAGCATGAATGCTTCCACCATCTGCAACTGTGCAAACTAACCAGTCTGGGTTAATTACCTTAACACCTGCAGGTAGTTGGATATCACTAGCGAGTACAGGACCCGGTGTGTCAATATCCAGCCTTAAATGCTGAGGTTCAGGTGACTCAGTTTTCACTACCAAACCTTTAAGGTTTAACATGATGTCAATGACATCTTCTACAACTCCGGGTATTGAAGTATATTCGTGAGTAATACCTTCTATACGTACAGATGTAACTGCTGCACCTTCCAAGCTTGATAAAAGTACTCTTCTTAAAGAGTTACCTATTGTTGTACCAAAACCACGCTCTAACGGTTCAATAACGAATTTACCGTATTGGGAACCATCCGAGTCAGTTGTTGTATTTACGCATTTTATTTTTAAATCCATTTTGGTCCTATAACCTCCTAGACTCTTACTTAGAATAGTATTCGATTACGAGTTGTTCTTTAAATTCAGGATCCAACTCTTCTCTTTCGGGTAATCTATCGAATACGATCTTGAGTTTGTCGCTATCGACAGTTAACCATGCTGGTGCATGTGCTTGATCAATAGATTCTGCAAATGATTTAATCACATCAGAGCTTTTTGCTCTTACTGTTATTTCATCACCTGATTTTAACAAATAAGAAGGGATATCAACCTTCCTTCCGTTAACAAGAATATGCCCGTGGCCAACGAATTGTCTTGATTGACGACGTGTTATTGCAAAACCTGCTCTATAAAACACGTTATCTAATCTTGACTCCAAAAATTGCAACATAATTGTACCAGTAACGCCAGTCTTTTTTGCTGCTTTTTGATAATATCTTCTAAATTGTTTTTCGTTTACTAAATAAGTAAAGCGAATTTTTTGTTTTTCTTTAAGGTGTATAGCATAGTCAGAAAGTTTCTTTCTAGCTTGACCATGTTGCCCTGAAGCGTATTGTTTCATAGAAGAAACAAGCTTCTTGGCAGAAATGTCTTTTACACCATAATTTCTATATAATTTATTTGATGGTCCAGTATATCTAGCCAATTTTCTGTGCTCCTTACTTTCGTTAAACTCTTCTTTTCTTTGGAGGACGACAACCGTTATGAGGAATTGGAGTTACGTCCTTAATTAAGAGTAATTTCCAAACCGGCAGCTTGAATCGCTCTAATAGCTGTTTCTCTTCCTGATCCAGGACCATTTACATATACTTCAACTGTTTTCATTCCTTGTTCCATTGATTTTTTTGCAACAGATTCAGCCGCAGATTGAGCTGCAAAAGGAGTTCCTTTTCTTGCGCCCTTAAAGCCGGAAGTTCCAGCACTAGACCAAGCTATTGCATTACCTTGTGTATCTGTTGAAGTAACAATAGTATTATTAAATGTAGATTGAATATGTACAACGCCTTGTAGGACTGTTCTTTTTTTCTTTTTTTTTCCTTATTTTACCTTTGGTTTAGCCATAATTATTTATATTCTCCTTTAGTCTATTTTTTCTTAGTAACTGGTCCGGTTTTTTTGCCACTTCTTGTTCTGGCATTATTTTTGGTATTCTGACCTCTAGCCGGTAGCTTGCGACGATGACGCATTCCTCTAAAGGAGTTTATTTCACTAAGTCTTTTAATGTTTAAAGACTCGGTTCTTCTTAAATCACCTTCTACTATATGCTTATCGATTTCAGCTCTTAGTCTACTAATTTCTTCTTCAGTTAGGTCATCACTTTTAGTATCTTCTGAAATACCGCAAGCTGCCAAAATTTGAGAAGACCTAGTATTGCCTATGCCGTATATATAAGTTAGAGCTATTACCATTCTCTTTTTTCGAGGTAAGTCAACCCCAGCAATTCTTGCCATTTGTACTCCTTTTTCATTTATTCTTTTATTGACTTGTTTTTATTGAAACGAAACCAATTAATATCAATCAATTCCGTGTTATTTAATGTAATTAAAACATAATAAACATTCAAGTATCTTAATGTTTTACTGTTTATATAGCTTAAACATTTAACATCTTTTGCTTAAAGCTGTTTTATTTACCCTTGTCTTTGCTTATGCTTTGGATTTTCACAGATTATGGCAACTCTCCCTTTTCTGCGAATAACCTTGCACTTATCGCATATTTTTTTTACTGATGCTCTGACTTTCATCCTTTTATCCTTTCAATCTATAGGTTATTCTTCCTCTTGTCAGGTCATAAGGTGTAAGTTCAACTTTTACCTTATCCCCAGGCAGAATCCTGATGAAATTTTTTCGTATTTTGCCCGAGATATGAGCCAGTATTTGGTGACCATTTTCAAGCTCTACCTTAAACATTGCGTTTGGCAGTGACTCTAAAATCGTGCCTTCAAATTCAATTACATCCTTAGACATTTACACCTCTGTCTTAGTCTTATACATTGTACTCATCTGACCTAGTACTTTTTTCAGCCGCTTTCTGTTTATGAGAATTGTACTCATCCAGTATAATTCTACATGGAACATAACTTTTTACAAGCTTTTAACCTAAATTTTGTTTAACAAATCCTAATAAAATTGTTTTTTAATTTTTTAGAATCGTTAAAATTTCAGGTTCTGCATCTGTAACAAGTACGGAATGTTCAAAATGAGCCGAAGGCAATCCATCATCAGTGACAACAGTCCACTCATCAGCCAAGGTATGAACATCATCTGTTCCTAAATTAAGCATAGGCTCTATGGCAATTGTCATTCCCGGTTTTAACACAGGACCAACGTTGCCCGTTCTATAATTGAAAACAAAAGGATCTTCATGCATTTGAGCGCCAACTCCATGTCCACCATATTGTCTCACTATTCCGTAACCATGCTTATTTGCAATATCTTCAACAGCTCCTGATACCTCTTCCAGGTTATTACCCGAAACCATCTTAGTTATAGCACTATCTAGCGATTGTTTTGTAACTTCCATTAATTTTGATAATTCTTCAGATACAACTCCAACCGGTAAGGAGATTGCAGCATCTGCAACCATACCTTTATAAGTAGCACCCACATCAACGGCAATGATGTCTCCTTCTTTTAATATCACATCTTTATTAGGGATACCATGTACAACCTGCTCATTTACAGAAGCACAAATTGATCCGGGAAATCCGTGATAACCCTTAAAAGAGGGGACTGCTTTATTATCTGTTATTATTTTATATGCAATTTCATCAAGCTCAAATGTTGAAACGCCGGGCTTTACTGCTGACCTCATTGCTTCATGAACCTGAGCCACGATATCACCTGCAATTCTCATTAGGGCTATTTGGTGCCTTGACTTTCTTACGATCATAATTTACTTTTCCACTGACTCTAGTATTTTAGCGAATATTTCATCAATACTCTTATTTCCATCAATATTCACCAAAATATTTTTATCTAAATAATATTTTATAAGGGGTTCCGTTTGCCTATGATAAGTTTCAAGTCTCTTCACTGCTGTTTCATAAGTATCATCATCTCTTTGCATTAATTCAGAAGCACAAGCATCACATTTATTTTCTTCTTTAGTTGGAAAAAATTTCATATTATAAATTTTTCCACAATTTTTGCACATTCTTCTGTTTACAATTCTTTCTATAAGAATTTTTTCATCAACATCAAGATTTATGACAAATAGCTTATAATCATTTTCCTTGTTTATATCAAGCAAAATATCTTCAAGGATTTCAGCTTGTTCAGGGCTTCTTGGATACCCATCAAGAATAAACCCCTGAGCACAATCAGATTTATGAAGCCTATCATTTATAATCTCTTTAACTATATCTAAAGGAACGAGTTGCCCCTTATCTATATTTTGCTTTGCTCTTTTTCCTGCCTCAGACCCCGAAGCAATTACAGCTCTCAACATACCACCTGTATCAATATGGGGTATATTAAGATGCCTGGCAAGCTTTTTGGTTTGTGTACCTTTGCCACATGCCGGCGGTCCCATAAGTAAAAACTCTAATTTCATTGTTTCAAAAAACCTTCATACTGTCTTGCCAGTAAGTGAGTTCTTATTTGGTTTATTAGATCTAAAGCAACCCCAACCATAATGATCAATGAAGTAGATCCAATACCTTGCAGGGTAGTAATTCCGGTAAAGCTGCTTGCTAAACCAGGAATAAGAGCTATAAGCCCTAACCCCATTGCACCAATGAAAGTAATTCTGCTCAAAATTATGTCTAAAGCATCTGCTGTTGGTTTTCCGGGTTTTATACCGGGAATTGAGCTTCCATATTTCTTAAGATTATTTGCGATTTCTTTTGGTTGCATATTAGGCATAATTGAAGCATAAAAGAAAGTCAGACCAACGATTAAAAGGAAGTAAATTCCATAATAAACAGGAGATCCGGGACTCAAAACATGGATTTTTAAGAAATCGACTGTATCCTTAAAAAATCCTGCTGCTAAATTAGCCTCACCTATAATATTCAAAAGTGTTGCAGGAAATAACAATATCGCAACAGCAAAGATTATAGGCATTACACCACCGGGGTTTAATTTAAACGGTATATGCGTATTAGCTCCACCGTAAACTTTGTTTCCTACTTGTTTTTTTGCATTAACAATTACTACTTTTCTGATCGCTTCTTGCATTATTACAATAAAAATTATAGTAGCAAAGAAAATCGTCAACAAAATAACCAAAGGAAATAACATTGCTGAATTTTGAGAAACTAACTTTGAAGTATCAGCAGCATATAAAGGTATACCTGATATGATACCTGCAAAAATAAGCAGTGACCCGCCATTTCCGATTCCTCTTTCTGTAACGAGTTCGGCAAGCCACATTATAAATATAGCACCGGCCGTTAAGGTAATGATCCCACCGGCAAAGAACAACGGTATGCTCACTCCGGGTAAAATCAACGAAGGATTTTTCAACATCAATGTCATGAATACTGACGATTGAAACAACGCCAATATAAGTGTAAATACTCTGGTATATTGGGATAATTTTCTTCTGCCTGCTTCACCTTCTTCTTTTTGAAGAGATTCTAAATGAGGTATAACAACCCCCATTAACTGCATTATGATAGAAGCAGTAATGTAAGGTCCAATACCCAATGCAAAAATAGAAACTCTACCTAAAGCTCCTCCTGTGAATAAATCAAGGAAGCCTAAAATAGGTAATGCCCCCAGTGCAGCTTTAAAAGCATCTGCATTTATCCCAAAAATAGGAATCTGTGCTCCGAAACGGAACACAGCTATAATTAAAAGTGTAAAAATAAGCTTCTCTTTTAAGCCTGAAGCTTGCCACATACCCATTACATCTTGCTGGGTTGGCATTTTTATTTTTGCCATTTACACAACCTCTATTTTTCCACCGGCAGCTTCAATTTTTTCTTTCGCAGAAGCTGTAAAGTGTCTTGCTTTTACAGTAACAGCTTTTGTTAATTCACCATTTCCTAAAACTCTTAAAACTTTAGAACTGGGGTGAACTTTTTTCTTACTTAAAAGAAGTTCTAAATCTATAACATCTTCTTCAAAAGAATTTAATGACTTAACATTAATCTCAGCGCTTATGATAGGTCTTATCGGAGTAAAGCCCTTAAGCTTAGGAGCTTTTCTGTACGCCGGCATCTGTCCGCCCTCGAAGCCTCTTTTTTTACTTCTCCCGGCACGTTGACCTTCACCGTTATGACCTCTGGTTGAAGTTTTTCCTATACCTGAACTGCGACCACGTCCAACTCTTTTTTCCTTATGAGTTGCACCTTCGGCAGGTCTTAAATCTTCTAATTTTATTCTTGCCATTTTTATATTGCCTTTCTGCTTTTACAGAATTTATTCTACTATGCTAACAAGATGAGGAATTTTGTTAATCATTCCCCTGATTATCTCTGTATCGTTATGTTCTATAACTCTGTTCATTTTAGTTGCACCCAAAGACTGAGCAATTCTTTTTTGCTTCTCGGTTGCGCCTATTAAACTTCTTGTTAATTTTACTTTTACTTTATTAGCCATGATTATTTCCTTTTAGTTCAACATCTCATGCAGAGAAAGACCTCTTTTAGCAGCTACATCAGCAAATCTTCTCATATTTGAAATAGCGTCTAAAGTAGCTCTTGCTGCATTTAAAGGGGATTGAGAACCTAATGATTTACTTAGGATATTCTCTACTCCAGCCAGTTCAAGAACTGCTCTTACTGCACCACCGGCAATCAAACCTGTACCTTTAGAAGCGGGTTTTAAAACAACTTTTCCTGCTCCTGAAATACCTGTTGAATAATGAGGGATTGTTGTTTTGAAAATAGGCACTTGTACCAAATTTTTTCTTGCATCAGCAACACCCTTTTGGATTGCACCGATAACTTCATTTGATTTACCTGTTCCAACGCCAACTAATCCTTTGCCATTTCCTGCAATTACAATAGCTCTAAAACTAAGTTTTTTACCACCTTTTACAACTTTTGTTACTCGGCGGATCTGTATAACTCTTTCCTGCCACTCGGAAGCTGCTGCTTCTGGGGCATCTTCACGATTGCGACGTGAACGTTTTGTCTTTTCTTGTTCCACTTATGTATTAACCTCTCTGTTTTTCTGAACAATATCTCACGATATTTTTTATTTATAAAGCAACGCTAGTCTATCAAACAAAAAACACGAGGAAAAATCAAGACACTTTATATACTATCAATCATCTGGCTTAATTACTTCTACTATAGCCCCCACCGTTTAGCCCCATCTATGGCATAACAAGGCGGATTTGTTTATTTATTTTTATATTGAAACAGCTATTTAACATTACTTAAAAAGAGTCATAGTTGTTTATTTAACTCCGGTTAACAGATGGTTAAATTTAAGGAGATGCACTAAAATGCAACCGATAGAAAATCAACAACAAGCAATACTTACAATCTCAACAAAACCAGTTGTTTCAAAAAAATCAAGCCTTGTTAAGGCTTGAGAATAACTTAAAAGCACTCTTTTAAAAAAGAGTGCTTTTAAGTTGAAAATCGATTCCCTATTCTTCTTCGTCGTCATCTTCATCAGATTCAACATCATTAAATTTTTGAACAACGAGCTCTGCCATTTGCTGGGCGATTTTATTTTGCATTTCACCCGGACAATTTTCCAGCATCTGAATAGCTGTTCTAAGGGTATTATCGATGTCATACCATCTTGCATTACCCTTTTCAATTCTGCCGTCATCAACAGCGGACATTATATCCTCTATCGATTGAAAAGAATTTGTTTCTATATTGTGCTCGATAATTATTTTTACCAAATTTATCGCCATTTGAATTTGAAACTTATCATCCGAAGTTTCTAAAATTCTCATCGATTTTGATAAAACGGGGTCTCGATCATACCAACGTCTTGCTGTTTCATTACATTCTGTCATACAAATGCTCCTTTTAGGATTAACCGTATTTAAACGAAACACCACTACCGGATTTAGGGTATTCCCAGCCAAGAGTTTTTGCGGGACAAGCTATACGACATGCTCCACACTCCAGACAATTTTCATAACCAACCAAAAGTTTTCCGGCTGATTCATCCCATTCATAAACATGTGCAGGACATACAATCGTACAATCTTTTGATTCACATTTTTTACACATTTCCGGATCCGGAGTTAGGTGAGTATCCTCACCGGGGTGATATTTCACCGTATATAATTTATCATCAATATTTTCTGGTATTCCTTTTACTTGAGCCATTAAAACAATATACCTCCGCCAAGTTTTATAAACTTTAATAAATCAGATACTATCTGAGGCACTGATCTTTCCTTCAATACCTTCATAATAAATGATCTATATTTTTCTTTTTTAGGAATGCTATCAACCGTTGTGAATGTATCTAAAAACTCATTTAGTTTTTGAGGATAAAATCCTAAGAACGCTTTTACGTTCTTCTCGGCAAACCCCATAACATCTTTGTAAGTCTTCAAATCTTTCATTACAAAACTATTTTCGAGTTTCTTTTGGTACAAAGCAAGTGAATTTGCAGAGACATCATTTTTCTCAAGAGCTTCAACAGCAGCTTCCGCTGCGTATTTACCACTCATCATGGCAAGGTTTGTGCCTTCCCAATGAACATTATTTACGAGCATTGCAGCGTCTCCTGCCACCATAACTCCATCTTTATAAAGCTGAGGTAACGATTTAAAACCGCCTTCAGGGATCAAATGTGCAGAATATTCCACCAATTGACCATCTGCTATTAAAGGTCTTATTACAGGATGCTTTTTCAAGTCATTCAAAAGGTCATAAGGTTTTATTTTCTTTTCCTGAAGCTCTTTTAAAGAAGCTCCAAGACCTACAACGACTGAATCTTTATTAGTATAAATATAGCCAAGGCTTACCATTTCTTTCATTGGTCCGCCTACAATAGTATAAATAACACCACTTCCGTTTTCGAGCCCGAAACGATCCTCCAATTTTTCTTTAGGTAGTGAAATAACTTCTTTAACACCTAATGCTACATTTTCAGGCTTTATTTCAGGGCGCATATCCAATTGCTTTGCAAGCAGCGAGTTAACACCATCGGCAACTATAGTAATTTTTGCATAAAAATCTTCTTGTTCGGTACGCACTCCTATTACTTTGCCGTCTTCTACTATTAATTCTTTTACAAGCGTTTCCGGAGCTATATAAGCACCTGCATCTTCAGCTTGTTTTGCACACCACTTATCCCACTTGCCCCTTAATACCGTAAAACTATTATAATGAGGTTCTTTAGAATGATCGTCATTTCTATAACCTACTGTAGTTCCGTCATTATCACCCAATAGAGCATATCTATGCTCTACATTATGTCTTTCAATTGGAGCCGATTTCCAAAACTCGGGGAAAATTTCTGCTGTTGGTTGTGCATATATAGCACCACCAAAAACGTTTTTGCTGCCCGGATAATCGCCTCTTTCAATAACGACAACTTCTTTTCCGGCACGAGCTAATGTAATTGCAGCAGCTATCCCGGCAGGACCTGCGCCCACAACAACTACATCTACCGTCTCTTTCTCCAAGATTTTCTCCTTTCAAAAATAATCTCTAGTCTACTATTTATATTATAGACCAACTTTATTAGGTAAATTATACTATTTTTTAGAATTTTAATAAAGAGTTGAAACATAAAATAATAAATATTTATTCTTATAATTTTATTCTAAAGACCTTAAAGCTTTTTATAGAGCATTAAAGCCAACTTTTGGCAATTAAAACTTTTATCAATAATTAAAAATTAAAACTTGACCGAAAGTTATAAAAAATTATAAACTTAAAACACAAACGGTATTCAAAAGGAGCTTTTTATGGATAAATTTTTGTTCTTTTTATTTCCGGCAATAACAGCCTTTATAATATCTACAGGTGTTTTATTGTTTGAAAGTGCAAATATTTTAAGTTTTTTATTTTAGTCATCTAAATTGATACCATTGCCAATTGTTATAAAATAATTTATTTATAATAATCCAATTTAGTTACACAATAATTTTATGGGGAATTAAAATGAGTTTTTATAAAAAAGCGATATCAACAACTTTATTAATATTAACAACACTCACTATAAACAATGTAGCTTGGGCTACAGACCCAGGAGCTGTAGCAAAATATAATCAAGGTATTGATCACAGTCAAAATGGCAACTACAACGCTGCCATTACCGCATTTAAAGAATCCATAGCTATTGATGAAGGTTTTACAGATGCCTATTTTAATCTTGGTACTTTGTACGAATACTTAGGAAAAGAAAATGAAGCTCTTTTAACTTTTTTAAAACTGGTCAAAAACAATCCCCAAGATAGCGAAGCTGCTTACAAAGTAGCCTCTATTTACTATAAAAAAGAGAATTACAAAAGAGCTTTAAGCTATATTACATTAGTACAGGCAGACAGCCCGCAATATCAAGAAACGCAAAAACTTTACGGTAAAATTGTTCAAAAATTAAATATTCAAAAACAAAAAAATCAACTGGCTCAAGCATCAGGAGCTCCGGCTAAAAAATCTATTATTCAAAATTTCCAAGCACCAACAGGAATTGCCCAAGATAATAGCGGAAACCTTTATGTTGCAAACTTTGGAGATAGTTCTATCGTAAAAATAGCCCCAAGCGGTCAAAGGTTTGTTATAGCAAAAGGATCTCCACTCAATGGACCTATCGGTCTTGCTATTGATGCGCTAAATAATATCTATGTTGCAAATTATAACGGTAATCAAGTTTTAAAAATAACCAAACAAGGTCAAATCACAGAAATTTTAAAAAATATAAACAAACCTTATTACTTGCATCTGGATGCAAGTGGAACTTTATTTGTATCAGAACAAGGTAGCAACAGTATTATAAGATTTAAAATTCACTAAAACTATTCAAACAAAGAACTAACAGATTCATCGTCGTGAATTCTGGTTATTGCTTCACCCAATAATGGGGCTATATTAAGTTGCTTAATTTTTTCAGGAATTTCTCGATCTTGAGCAAGTGGAATTGTATTTGTCACAATAACTTCCTCAATTGGAGCCTCACTGAGCCGATCAAGAGCCGGACCGCTAAATACAGCATGTGCCGCACATACATATACAGCTGTTGCACCTTCTCGCTTTAAGAGCTTAGCCCCTTCAGTTATTGTACCGGCTGTGTCTATTATATCGTCAAATATAATACAAGTTTTACCCTTTACATCGCCTATTACATTTTCAACAATTGCGACACCGTGAGTTTCTCTTCGTTTATCAATAATTGCAAAAGGAGAAGCTAGTCTTTTTGCAAGATATCTGGTGCGCTCAACTCCACCTGCATCAGGGCTTACTGTAACTATTTCATTTTCAATTTTTTTACTTTTTATATAATCAACAATAATAGGAGTTGCATACAAATGATCAACCAAGATATTGAAATATCCCTGAATTTGACCTGTATGAAGATCGTTTGTCAACACTCTATCAGCTCCTGCCGTTGTTAAAAGATCTGCAACAAGCTTTGCAGTGATAGCTTCACGCCCGGAATTTTTCCTATCCTGTCTTGCATAGCCATAGTAAGGAATTACAGCGGTTATCGATTTTGCACTAGCCCTTTTAAAAGCATCTATTATTATTAAAAGCTCTACCAAATGCTCATTCACAGGCTTGCAAAGAGGTTGAACAATAAATACATCATCGCCTCTTATGCTTTCTTTTACTTGGACATAAATTTCTCCATCATTAAAGTTTTTTATCTCCATAGGACCAACTGTTGTGCCTAAATATTCGGCAATATCTTTAGTTAATTTCGGATTCGCTCTTCCCGAAAATATTTTTATATCATGCGTAGGTTTTATTGCTTTATTATTAGCGCTTTGCCCTGTAGAAAACACCTTTTTGACCTCCAACTATTTCTTTTGAATCTGCTTTAAACGTTTAGTTACCCAGTTTTCGATTATTTTTTGAACTCCTCTTGTAATTGCCAATGCATTAGAAGGAATATCTTTGGTTATTACAGACCCCGCACCAATATTGGCATTTTCATTTATAGTTACAGGTGCTACAAGTACCGAATTAGACCCCACTTTAACACCGTCTTTTAATATTGTCTTGCTTTTTTGTTTCGATAACGGATCATAATTTGCCGTTATTGTTCCAGCCCCGATATTAACATTTTCACCAAGCTCAGAATCACCTATATAACTCAAATGTGCCACATTTGTATTTTGTTTTATATTTGATTTTTTAACTTCAACAAAATTACCTATTCGAGCGTTTGAATCAATTTCAACACCATCCCTGATATGAGCAAAAGGTCCTACCGTTACATTTGAACTGAAATTTGCTTTAGAAACTTTTGAATATGAAATCTGTACACTCTCTTCTGTTTTTACATCACCTTGTATAAAAGTATTTGGTCCCAGTTCATTGAATTTTCCAAAGCTATTTATTCCTGAAATATAACAACCGGGATAAATTATAGAATCTTCATCTATTTTTGTTTCCGGAGAAATCCAGGTATTATCAGGGTCAACGACTGTTACTCCATTGTCTTGAAGTTGTTTAATTTTTTGTTGGTTCATTTTTTTTGTAGCAAGTGCTAAATGCTCTCTTGAATTAATACCAAAAACTTCATCTATATCATCAAGCACATAAGCTTGAGTCTTTAAGCTTTTTTTAACCGCCCAATCCACAATATCAGTCAAATAATACTCACCTTGCTCATTATTTGTCGTTAAATCAAAAAATGCGGGTGCTATTTTTTCCCATTCGATACAATAAACTCCTGCATTTATTTCTTTTATTGTTTTTTCTTCATCATTTGCGTCTTTTTGCTCTACGATCTTCTTTAAATTTTTCTGACCATCTCTAACAATGCGTCCATAATTTATCGGTTCATCTACAATTGCAGACATCACAGTCAATGCAGAATTGGAATTTTTATGAGCTAAAACAAAATCCTGAAGAGTATCAGTAGTAAGCAAAGGAGTATCTCCGCAGGCAATTAACAAAGTTCCTTTATACTCTTTCAAAAAATCGTGAACCTTAAAAACCGCATCTCCAGTGCCTAACTGCGGATCTTGCAGCACTGTCTTTATTGCAATTTTCTCATCATATTTTTGTTGTAATTTTTCGGTCACTTTCTTAGATTGATGACCGACTATAACAAAGGTTTCCGTCAAAGAATCAATCCCATTTACAGAATCAATAACTCTTTCAATTAAAGTTTTATCAAATATTTCATGTAAAACTTTAGGAATTGAAGATTTCATTCTTGTTCCCTTGCCCGCAGCAAGTATTACAGCTTTGGTTTCATTTGACATTTCCGGTTTTGTCATCACTACAAATCACCTTTTTATTTTCAAACATTCAAATTTTGTTTATCACCTATTCGCATTTTTGCAATATCTTTTCTGTATCGTTTTCTTTTAAATTCAATTAATTTAACAGCCTCATATGCTTTATCTCTTGCACGGCTTAAAGTAGAACCTATTGCTGTTATGCTTAACGGTTTTTTACCATTTACTAAAATTTCACCATACACGTTTTTTCTTGTTTGTCCCTGGAATACAAAAATATCATCATCTATAATAGCTTCATCTAAGCCTATTATTTGTTCTTGCTCTTTTATAGATAACGAAGGATTTGAAGAATATAAACAAACAGTAACTGAAAAATCATCGTTTATAACAAGTTGCTCATAATCATCTTCCAATGCACATATAGCTGTTGAATACATAACATGAGCCAAATCATCATCCACCAAAGGCAAAACTGTTTGAGCCTCAGGATCTGTCAAATTTGAATTAAAATCAATGACATGAAGATTATTTTTTTCATCGATAATCATATCTACACATAAAATACCACTATAGCTCATTTTTGCATTGTTCAACGCATCTAAGGCACGAAATACTATATTTTTTGCTACTTTTTCCTCAATAACATAGTCAACTATTTCAGAAGGAGCATAAGCCCCCAACCCTTTTGTTACGCAACCGCCGTTCCCTTCAAACTCTCTTTTATAAGAGACTGAAGCAGGTAAAGGAAGTGCATTATAACCATCTGTAATTACCGAAAAAGAAAGCTCTTTGCCCACTATGAAATTTTCAATCACTATACATTTTATAAGAGATGAAAAACATCTTTCAACAACTCTTTTGGCTTTTTCAAAAGTTTCACAAATAAATACACTTTCTGTACTTGCATGCGAATCGTGCTTTATAACCAAAGGATATGATGATTTTCTTATGTAATCCAAAGCTGCGTTTTCTTTATCAAAAATCCCGTACTTCGGAGTAGGAATCTTGTTTTTATACATAAACTTTTTTGCAAAACTTTTACTACTGCATAGTTTAATAGCATTTTTATCAGGTCCAAAAATAGCCAAACCATTGTGATTAAATAAATCACAAATACCAAGCCTTAAAGGTCCTTCAGATCCTACAACCGTCAAATCTATATTTTGCTCTTTTGCAAACTCATATAGTTTTTCTATATTATCAGGTCTTATATCAATACAATCAACAATTTCAGCGATTCCAGGATTTCCTGGTGCGCAATAAACCTTGGAAACACGTTCACTTTGCACCAATTTCCAAACCAATGCGTGATCTTTTGCCTCTGATCCTATAACAAGAACCTTCATTTATATTTCCTAAAACCTACTTAACATTGATAAAATTCTACTATAAAAGCTTTTTAGAATGCACACAATAATTTATCAACTAAACAAAAATTCACTATTTTAATTTTATGATAAAAATCTACGATCTTGAGTTTTTGAATTAAAATAAAAGTCGTGGTCTTTTTTAAAAATTAAAGACTTTATATCAAAATAAGGATTTAAAAATGGGTAAGAAGAAAGCTTTTATAAGTGTCTATGACAAAGAAAACTTAGTAGAATTTGCAAAAAAATTAACCGAAAAATATAACTATGAAATCATTTCAACAGGTGGAACCTTTGATTTTTTAAAGACTAACGGCGTTAAAGTAAAAAATATCGCTGAAATAACAGGATTTGAATCACTCTTAAACGGTAAAGTAAAATCATTACATCCCGATATTTTTGCGGGAATTTTGGCAACAAAGGGGAAAGAACAAAAAGAAATGGAACTCAAAGCGATTCCTTTATTTGAAATGGTAATTGTAAACCTTTATCCTTTTGAAAAAGCTATAAATTCAAACGAAAATATTTTAAACTACATTGACATAGGTGGTGTGGCTCTTTTAAGAGCTGCGGCAAAAAACTATGAATCTGTAACTTCAATTTTTTCAACAAACTCTTACGGAAAAATACTTGAAGAACTTAAATCAAAAGAAGGTATAAGCCTTGAAACAAAAAAAGAACAAGCGTTCAAGACTTTTGAACACACCTCAAATTATGACAAATTAATAGCTGAGGAGTTAAATAACAGGTTATCTTTAAACGAAAAAAATGGACTACCGGAGCAACTAAAAATAAACATAACAAAGGATAAAGACTTACGCTATGGAGAAAATCCTCACCAAAAAGCGGCTTTATATAAAACTGATAACCAAATAAATTTTGAACAACTATCAGGCAAAGAATTGTCTTATAACAATATTCTTGATATAACCGCTGCTTATAATATTTTAAGCGAATTTATAGATGTGCCGACCAGTTGCATCATAAAACACAATAATCCTTGCGGAGTTGCTATTGGTGAAAGTATACTTGAAAGCCTGCAAAAAGCTTTAGACTGCGACCCTATAAGTTCTTTTGGAGGGGTTTTTGGTTTTAATAAACCTGTTACAAAAGAAATAGCAAAACTTTTAAAAGAAATGTTTATTGAAATCATTATTGCTCCTGATTTTAACAAAGATGCTATTCAAATACTCTCTCAAAAACAAAACTTAAGACTTATAAAAGTTAATTCTTCCTTTTTGGACTACCAAAAAGTCCAAAAAACAGTGCTTCAAAACACTCCTTTCGGGCTATTGGCTCAAACAACAGATAAAAAAGAACTTGATAAAGATAGCTTCAAAGTTCTTACAAAGAAAAAACCTTCTGCAGAGCAAATAGAAGATTCAATATTCGCCTGGAAAGTTGCAAAACACGTCAAGTCTAATGCTATAGTCATTGCAAAAAATAAAGCCACTATCGGTATTGGAGCCGGTCAACAAAGCCGTATTGCCTCCGTTGAAATTGCCTTAAACAATGCTTGTGACGAAGCAAAAGATGCCGTATTAGCTAGTGATGGATTTTTCCCCGCTATTGATAATATACAAATAGCTGCTCAATCGAGAATTGGAGCCATCATTCAACCCGGAGGCAGCATTAAAGATAAAGATGTAACAGAAGCTGCAAACAAATACGGAATAACAATGATTGCAACATCCACAAGACATTTTAAACATTAAAATCTATGAATAATGAATCAAACGTAAAAAAGGAGATAATTTTAATTATCCCCTTTTTTACGACCTCTTTTAGAAAGTTTTATTCTATTTTGAGCTTGCATTTCTTCCGTTATATTTAGCTCTTTTGCAATTGTACCTAAAATTACAGTATATTGATCAGGCGCCAAATCTCTTTGCGAAAGCAAGTGATTAATAATTTTAACGCCCGAAAGATTTATACCTAAATCTTTTGTTAAAAATTGAATAAATTTGCCTTTTTCTATATCATTAAAAGAATATAGCCTTCTGTTTTTTGGAGATCGAGAAGGTGAAAGCAATTTCATCTCATCATAAATTCTAAGCGTTCTTTGATGAATCCCAAGAATTTCAGCAGCAATGCTGATTGGAAACATAGGTTTTTCCGGAGAAAAATCCTTGCCTTTTCTTACTACTTCTAACATTTTAATACCCTTAAGCTAACTTCCAGACTTGTTTTTTCATAATTAGCATATTCCAATTATTCTTTCTTAATTATAACAATTTTTCTAATTTATAAAAGACATATCGATAAAATTTTAACTTTTATTTATATAGTAAAATGAAGATTACATTTATAATTCATGTATTCAAGATTTTTATATATTTGTTATAAACAAAATAATTTTTCAAGCTAATATTAAACAACAAGATATTATTACCTTAAAAATCAATTTAAATCAAGTTTAAAGCTTTTTCATGAGCCTCAATTATCTTTCTTGCCTGGCTAAAAGGCTCTATAGATCTCTTTAATATACCAAGTGAATGAGCTATAGTTAATCCATAATTTGTAATTGGAACACCTACTTCTTTTGCTTTCATAATTCTTGATAAGATTTCTCTTCTATTGGTCATACAAGCCCCACAATGAATAATAAGTTTATATTCGCTGAGATTTTCAGGGAAATCATGACCTGAATAATGAACAAAATCCAATTTCCCGCCAATATGTTTATTCAACCACTTCGGAATTTTCACAGTTCCTATATCATCACCTATTTGATGATGAGTACAAGACTCACATATCAAAACCTTATCTCCCGGTTTTAACTTGTCTATAGCAAGAGTTCCTTTTACAAATTCATTCAAATCGCCTTTTATTCTTGCAAATAAAATAGAAAATGAAGTTAATTTTACATTATTGGGAGTTATAGCGTTAACCTCTTGAAAGGCTTGAGAATCGGTTACAACAATTGAAGGTGGTGTTTTCAAGCTTTCAAGGGCTTTTTTTAATCCATTTTCTTTTACAACAAGTGTCATTGAATTATTATCCAAAACATCTCTTATCGCTTGAACCTGAGGAAGTATTAACCTTCCTTTCGGTGCTTCAAGATCTATAGGAACAACTAATAATGCTAATTCATCAGGTTTTATAAGGTCAGAAATTATAGCAGGAGTCCTCAAAAATTCCTCGGGAGCTTTTTTTATAATCTCTTCTTTTAATCTTATTATCGATTTTTTATCTTGTATCGATGTCATTAAAGGTTCAATTTCTTCTTTTTTTATATCCTCAAGTTTATTTGAAGAGATCTCGCCTAAATCAATTTTATTTATTACAGAAATAACAGGAACATTTCGTTTTTTAAATTCTTCTAAAAGTCCTTTTTCAAAATCATCCCATCCGTTAAAATCGGCAACTATTATTGCAAGGTCAATTCTATCAATCATTTTCTTAGTTTTGTCAATTCTTTGAGATCCTAATGATCCTTCATCATCTATTCCCGCTGTATCAACAAATAACACCGGTCCTAAAGGTAATAATTCCATTGCCTTTTGAACAGGATCTGTCGTTGTTCCCGCTACATCAGAGACTATCGAAATTTTTTGTCCCGTAATTGCATTTAAAAGACTTGATTTTCCAACATTTCTTTTTCCAAAAATACCTATATGAAGTCTCATTCCTCTTGGAGTATTTTGCATTTTTCCTCCTTGTTATATTTTATACCTAAATGAGCTCGTTTTCTGATTAAATATTAATATCGGTATATTAATATTTAAATTCTACCTTAATTATTTCTTAAAAAAAGTTTTTTTAAGTTTTTTTTAAGTTTTTTTTAAGTTTTTAATTCAAATTTTTTCTCATAAAAAAACTTTTTCTGATGTTACAATAAGTAAACATCAAAATAGGTTATTAATCATTTATGAAAATAAAGAAAATTATTCCGTACATCATTTGTATTATGCTCATTAGCACTCTAAAAACATTTGCTAATGAAAACATTTTATTTAACAAGACTCAAAAAGGTACGTACATAATAAAGATCAAAAAAAATCAACTGAATCTAAACTTATACCCATATTTTTCAGACTCTTTAGAGGAGCTTTCAAATATAGCAAAAAAAGAGAACGCAAAAATAGCTATAAATACAGGTTTTTTTGATCCTAATAACAAAAAAACCATCTCTTATGTAATCAAAAATCAAATTTTAATAGGCGATCCCACTAAAAATGAAAATCTCACTAAAAATAAATCACTAAAAGAATTTTTGCCTAAAATATTTAATCGCAGTGAATTTAGAGTATTAGAAGATAACCAAGGTCTTCTTTTTGATATTACAAACCACAAAACACCTATAAAAGAAGGACAAAAACTCGTCCACGCTATAGGTGGAGGTCCTCAATTATATCCAAAACTTCGACTTGAAGAAGAAGCTTTTATAGTCAAAAAAGACAACAAAATAGTTAAACAATCAGCAGGTGCTTTAATAAAACATGCCAGAACCGCTATAGGCTTTGATAATAAGTTCTTGTATATAATTATTTTTGACAATGAAAATAAAGTTACCCTTTGCGAACTTGCTCAATATATAAAATCATTGAACCTCACAAAAGCTATGGCTTTTGACGGTGGTAGCTCAACATCTTTATACGTAAATTTGCCTGAAAAAAAACTTACTATAACTAGCGGAAAAGATAATCAATCGAGGAAAATAAAATCTGCCTTGATTATTCGTTAATTGTAATTGAATTAGATATACTTATAAAAAGTATTATGTAAAAAGGGAGTTGCTCTCTCCGAGGGGAACTTTTTGTATAAAAAGTTCCATAAAAACCTGCCTCCATAAAACTTTTCTATTTTACTAAACTTCGTTTGATTAAAGCATAATAATCTAAAAATGCTACATAACTCGATCAGCTCCACTGATCTCAAACAATGCAGCTAGCAAAAATTCACCACTGTCTTGAAATATTCGGCGATAAACGAGTTGCAGACAGGGCTGACCGCCCTGATCTTTCACTCTCTGCCGAAATTTCGCTTCGTTAAGTAAAAAAACAAAAAGTTTAAAGTCGGCATTTTAAAAATTCAAAAATGAAAAATCCCGACCATTATTTATTTTTGTAAGTTTTAAAGCGAAACGTAAAAAACAAAGGATGCTTGCTGTGTTTGAACGAAGTGAGTTAGCAAGCAAGTTTTGAAGAGAAATAAAAATAAAGTAAAGCGTATAAAACAAGAAAATAAATTTGTGTCGAAGTTTTTTGGGTACTTTTTTCAAAAAAAGTACCTCCTGCCGAAGGCAAAACCTATCAAATAAAAATTTTTTACATAATACTTTTTATATGACCTATCAATATTATTAACCAATAAAAAAGCAGGTGTGGATAAACCTACACCTGCTTTTAACCTAACTTGCCTTAAACTTTATACTTTAAATACAGCTATTTGTTTTTGCAAATCTTCCGCCAATTTTGCCAATGCGTGAGAACTTGCACTTATTTGCTGTGCGGCAGCTGTTTGCTCTTCAGATATACTGGAAATTTCTTCTGTGCTGGCTGCCGATTCTTCAGTAATAGAGGAAATACTTTCCATCATTTTTACTACATTATCAGAACTTTGTGCAAGATGATTCACTTCATTTGAAATTTCATGAACTTGCTCTCCTGCACCTTGAGCCGCTTCCAGGATTTTTTCAAGAGCAACGCCGGTACTTTCTACTATGGATACACCTTCTTCAACTTCTGAGACTGACTCATTCATAGTTGATACAGCAGTAGTGGTTTTATCTTGAATTTCTTTTATCATTTCCGTAATTTTATCTGTAGCTGCAGCAGATTCTCCTGCAAGTTTTTTAACCTCATCAGCTACAACAGCAAAGCCTTTACCATGTTCGCCCGCTCTTGCCGCCTCAATAGCCGCATTTAAAGCAAGTAAATTTGTTTGTCCGGCAATTCCTTTAATCAAATCAACTATTTGCTCAATTTCTGTACTTAACGTACCCAATTCATTGATAGTTGTAGCAACATTATTTGAGGTTTCTTTAATTTGATTAATCTTGTAAACAGCGTTACCGGCTTGTTCTCTACCTTCTTTTGCATCTTCCTCGGTAGATTTAGAGAGTTCAACTGTTGCATCTAAATTAATAGATATTTTTTGAACTACAGAATTCATCTCATTAATATTTGTCAAACTATCAGTTACATTATTAGCTTGTTCCTGAGCTCCTGCAGCAAGTTGTTGAATACTTGATGCAACCTGTTGCGTACCTTCAGCTGCTTGTTCCGATGATGCACTCATTTCTTCTGAACTTGAAGAAACTTCCTCAACAGAACTACTTACTGTTGAAATTAAACCTTTTAAATTTAAGACAAAACGTTTAAATGATCTATTTAAATCTCCTATTTCCGTTTCATTATTATCTTCTTCTATATCAATTGTAAGATCATTATCTGCAAGCCTTAAACTCAAGGCAGTTAAATGTTGAATGGGCTCCACAATGCTTCGCCCTACCGTTAAATAGCCTACTAAAATAATTAAAACGGTTATTGTAAAAACCACGGTCAAAATTGAAGTCATAGTGGAAGCAATAACATGCTGAATATCATCTATATAAATACCAGTAGCAAACATCCAACCCCATTTATCATAATAAACACCATAAGAAAGTTTTTCAAATAATTTATTTTCCGCTTCTCCGGGTTTAGACCATAAATACTTTTGTTCCCCAAAACCTTTATTCACAACTTTTTCTGTTAACTCTTTAATAATCCTTTTACCCTTTGAATCCTTAAGAGTAAACATATCACTTCCTATTAATTCTTTTTTAATATGTGCTTTTGTAACTCCATCTTTATCATTGATCCAGATGTAGTTTTCTCCATCATAATTCATGTTATTAACGGCACTGGCTGCACGTTTTTTAGCTTCTTTAAGAGAGATTAAACCTTTTTCACTCATGTTGTCGTACATTTTTGCGACATTTAAAGCTGATTCTGTCAAAAATTGCAATTGCTGAGTTTTTTCATTAAAAAGCTCTTTTTGAACTCGCCAAGCCGTAACAACCCCTGTAAGAGCGGTAAGAATAACACCTGTAGCGACAATTAAGATGATGATCCTGTTTTTGATAGTAATTTTCTCTAAAGTTTTTTTCATTAACAAATAACTCCTTTTTTAACAACTAAGTCTTAAACTAGCATTATATACGGATTGTATTATTATTTTCAATTTAAGACAATCTCTTTTTGGCGCACGCCATAAATTAATTGTAGCCATCATTTTAAAAAAACTATTTTTTATTTATACAAAATTAAGAATCTTTGTAAGCAAAATTTAGAGAGTCTTTAGAAATAGATTGTTCCATTTTTCAAATTGTATAAAAATTTTATTAGAAAATCAGATTTTCAATTCGAATTAATAATGATAAAAACTATGTTACTATATATTTATAAGCAAAAGCTTTTTCCTATATGGCAAAAGGTTGTTTTAAAAAAGCTGGATTACATGAGATTTTTTAGAGTATAATTTTTATTGAACAAAAAAACTCTTGTAAAAAAAAATTCTGATAGTATTATATTCTTATTAACTAAGATAAACGTATATAAGTGGCACACAGATTAATTCTGGTAAGGGCAGGAAATATGACACAGAATAACGAAATTCAAAACGAAACACTGGATCAACAAAGAGTTCTTGTCGTTGATGACGAAGCTAGTATTAGAAGAATTCTTGAAACCAGACTGAAAATGGTTGGGTACGAAGTAATCACAGCGGCTGACGGTGAAGAAGCTTTAGAAGCTTTTTCTAAACATAACCCTGATTTAATTATATTAGATGTTATGATGCCAAAAATGGATGGTTATGGAGTTACAAGAGAAGTTAGAAGAACTTCTGACGTACCAATAATTATTTTAACAGCGCTAGGTGATGTTTCTGAAAGAATCACAGGACTTGAATTAGGTGCTGATGACTATGTAATTAAACCTTTCAGCCCAAAAGAGCTTGAAGCTCGTGTTAAAGCTGTATTAAGAAGAACTCAAGAAAGAGAAGCTTCAAGTACCGGTAAAGTTACTAAAAATGTTATCACTACAGGCAATATAAGAATAGATACCAGCAGAAGACAAGTATTCCGCAAAAACGAAAGAATAAGGCTTACCGGAATGGAGTTTAGCTTACTTGAGCTTTTAGTAAGCAATTCGGGTCAAGCTTATTCGAGAAACGAAATACTTCAACATGTTTGGTCTTATCCGCCTGATCATAGAATCGACACAAGGGTTGTTGATGTTCACATAAGCAGACTTCGATCTAAACTTGAGAACGATCCTTCTAATCCTGAACTAATTCTTACCGCTCGTGGTATCGGATATATGTTCCAAAGAGTTAGTTAGTCGTAAAACATAATAAAAAAAAGAGTCTCTGTTAACAGGGACTCTTTTTTTATTACATAACCTAAATTATTTAAAATTAATCAATCACTTGAGCGTTTAATAAATCTTTCACCTGCGCTTGCATCTCAAATTGAATTTCCTCTATAGGTCTTATTCCGTCAAAAGCAATAAAATCATATTCATCAGACATTTTTTTATACTCTTCAATCATTTTACCCTGATACAACTTAAAACTTTCATAAAAATCAGTACTAAGACCTATATCTCTTCCTGATTCATAATAATCCAGACCCGTTGAGCCTATTATACGTTTCAATAAGGCGTCGACCGGCATGTCAAGATAAAAAACCAAATCAGGAACAGGAGCATAATCATATAAATTCCTTACCCAATCTCTTTTTACACCTCTAACAACATCTCTGGCATAAGCTGTATATGTATATCTATCCATTAAAACAACAAAACCTGCCTTAAGTGCCGGGATAACTTGATTTTCAAGTCTATCAGCAAAATCCGAAGCATATAAAAGACTAAAAGTCGTTGCATTCAAAAGATTACGTTCTTTCGCCTCATCAATGGCTTTGGCAATAAGTTTAGATGTTTTCCATTCACTGACAAAAACACCGTAACACTCATTTTCAAGCCAAGATTTAAGCTTTTTTATTTGTGTAGATTTACCCGAGCTATCTGTTCCTTCAACTACAATAAGTAGTCCCGGGTATCCGTGTTTAGTTTTTGGATTATGTTTATTTTTCATATCCTAAATTTCCATGCCTTTTTCTCGAAGCTTATCTGCTACGATTTTTCTGAATTTTATTTGTTGATTATGTATTGAATCAGTGGCATCAATTTTTATAAGCCCATATTCATCAACCATTTTGCTGTATTCATAAATTACACGCCCTTGGAAAATCCTATAACTTTCATAAGGATCTTTGCTGAGTTTCAAATCCATGCCGGCCTCATAGAACTTAGGTTGTCTATTAGTACAAATCCTTTCCAACGAGACTTCTACAGGGACTTTAAAATAAAAGGCGAGATCAGGCTTAACCGCAAAACCATACATATTTCTAACCCAATTAAAATCCACACCTCGGGCGACATCTCTTGCAAAAGCGGTATATACGTACCTATCAGCAAGAACAACAAAACCTGCTTTAAGTGCGGGTACAATGACCTGTTCTAATCTATCGGCAAAATCAACAGCGTGCAAAAGGCTGAATGTACGGGGACTTAAAAGGTTTTTCTTTTTAGCCTTTTTAGTCGTCTTCGATATCAACTCAGAAGAATTCCATTCTGTAAAAATAACGTCTTTTATCGTAGACGAAAGCCAGTCTCTGAGTATCGCCAGCTGGGTACTTTTACCCGAACCGTCAATCCCTTCGACACATATTAAAGTTCCCGGTAGGTTGTGAAGTTCATTTAAACGCATAATAACCTTTTTGTACTCTTAAAAAGCCTTTACTTGCTGAAATTAAATATTATCATAAATTTATTTTTTATAAAAGCAACTTTTAATTATTGTTTTGTTATAATTTATGTATTGAAGATCATAAGGGTTAAAAAATGCTTAAAAATCTTTATATTGATACTTTTAATCTGGTAAAGAACAACCTGATACTTGTGCAACCTCTTCTTTTTTATATGCTGATTTCAGGTGCTTTTTTATCTCCTTTAGCAACTACAAAACATTTTTCGTCCTCTTTAATAATATTATTGCTTTTAATAAGTGCTTTTTTCTGCGCTTTTTTAGCCGGTTGGCTCAATATGTTTCATAAAACAATTGAAAATTCCTTAAAAAATATCAAAAAGTCGCACGAAAAAACGGAACACTCAATGACATTGCTAAAAGAATTCACCCCCGGAGTAGGACAAAATTTTATCAAAATAATCACAGGCGGTTTTATATATTTAGTCTTGATATTTTTTGCAATCCAAATATCAGGAATCATTAGCACACAATTCATTGGATTACCTGAAAGTTTTTCTTCTGATCAGGTTATGAATGTTTTACTAAACGAAAAAGCAGCTTTAGAGTTTCTAAAAAACCTATCACCTGATGATAGAACAAAACTTCAATGGATAAATCTAATACTTTTCTGTTGCGTGAGTCTGGTTAGTTATTTATCAATGTTTTGGGCTCCTGCTGCAATATCAGGAACTCATAACGCATTTAACGCCTTTTTAGCAAGCTTTAAAACAACATTAAAAAGACCCATGATAACCTTTAATATTTTTATATCCTTTAATATAGCTTTATTAGTGGTTAATCTGATTATTGCCGGAGCCGCAAACGCTTTAGTACAGTTTTTCGGTATTTTAATTCTTGTTTTGAGCGTAATATACTTTATTACGATGATATTCCTTTATTATGAGAGATGCAGTGAAAATAATAGCACTAGTTGGACCGACAGCTTCAGGTAAAACCTCTTTAGCTGTAAAATTAGCAAAAAATATCAACGGGGAGATTATCTCTGCTGATTCAAGATTAGTCTATAAAGATTTTAATATAGGAACTGCCAAACCTACAACCGAAGAAAAGCAAAGTATCCCTCATTACTTAATAGATATAGCCGACCCTAAAGATGATTTCACAGTCAGTATCTATAAAAAACAAGCTGAAAATGCAATAAAAGACATTTTGCAAAAAGGAAAAATTCCTATCATAACGGGAGGAACAGGTTTTTATGTAAAAGCCTTACTTGAAGGGTTGGATATACCTAAAGTAACTCCTGACGAAGAATTCAGAAAAGAAATGGCTATTTTTGCAGAAAAAAACGGACGTGAAGCATTACACAAAAAACTTGCCGAAGTTGATCCTGAATCAGCTCAAAAATTTCACCCTAATGACAGGTTTAGAGTTATAAGAGCTCTGGAAGTTCATAAATCTCTCGGAGTACCTATGAGCAAAGCTCAAAAAATGGTTACCCCCTTATGAAGTACTTTATATAGGATTAAATTCTGAAGATCGTGAGTATCTTTACGACAGAGTCAATAAACGAGTTGATATTATGATTAAAGAGGGACTTATTGAAGAAGTACAAAATCTTATTAACAAATATGGAAAAACTGTTTCACTGATGAAAACTTTGGGTTATAAAGAAATAAGTGAATACCTGGATGAAAAATTAACTTTAGAAGAATCAAGCGAACTTTTGAAAAAAAACACAAGAAATTTTGCTAAAAGACAGCTAACATGGTTTAGAGCAAACAAAGAAATGAGCTGGTTTTATATTGATCAAATGTCTGAGAATGAAATAATACAAGAAATTATAAGGTTATATAATGTTTAGTTTTAATTATGATGTTATTGTAGTAGGCGCAGGACATGCCGGTTGCGAAGCAGCTATAGCGGCAGCCCGATTAGGTTGCAAAACTTTGCTTACTACCATAAACCTTGATAATGTAGCTCTTATGCCTTGTAATCCTGCAATCGGCGGACCTGCAAAATCAAACATCGTAAGAGAAGTAGATGCACTGGGCGGTGTAATGGGGCTTGTTACCGATGCTACTTACCTTCAGATGAAAACTCTTAATTCAAGCAAAGGTCCTGCCATTAGAGCATTAAGGGCTCAATCAGACAAGCTCGAATATATGTTCTACATGAGAAATATTCTGGAACAAGAAGAAAATCTTGACCTAAAACAATGCACCGTTGTAGAACTTTTAACCAAGGATAACCAAATTACAGGATTAAAAGATGAATTAGGGCTTGAATACAAAGCTCCTGCCGTTATTTTAACCACAGGAACTTCTTTGAACGGAAAAATTTATATAGGATTGCAAAGTTTTGAAGCCGGTAGACTCGGTGAATTTCCTGCCCACGGGCTTTCTGAATCTCTTGAAAAAATGGGATTCACAATAAAAAAGCTTAAAACAGGAACTCCTGCAAGGGTTGATGCCAGAACTATTGATTTTAATAAACTTACACTTCAACCCGGTGATGATGTTCCGAGTTTTTTCTCATTTGAGCCGAATCGCCCCGTAAGACCTCAAATTCCTTGTTATTTAACAAGGACAACACAAAAAACTCATGATATTATACTCGCCAATCTAGATAAATCCCCTTTATACGGAGGTGGGCTGATTCAAGGTGTGGGACCTCGTTACTGCCCTTCTATCGAAGATAAAGTTATAAGGTTTAAAGATAAAGATTCGCATCATATATTTATAGAACCTGAAGGTAAAGACACCTACGAAACATACGTCCAAGGCTTTTCGACCAGCCTTCCCGCCAATGTGCAAATGCAAATGCTTAGATCCTTGCCGGGGCTGGAAAATGTGAATGTCTTAAAACCTGCCTATGCTGTCGAATATGACTACATGCCGGCACTTCAACTAAACCATACTTTAATGACAAAAAAAATAAAAGGCTTATTCTGCGCCGGTCAAATAAACGGAACCAGCGGTTATGAGGAAGCGGCTGGACAAGGGCTGATAGCAGGCATAAACGCAACAAAATATCTGGCAAACCAAGAAATGATAACGTTATCCAGAAGCAGTTCTTATATCGGCACTCTTATCGATGACCTCGTAACAAAGGATATTGATGAACCTTATAGAATGCTTACTTCAAGATCTGAATACCGTTTGCTTTTAAGACAGGACAATGCAGATTCAAGACTTACCCAAGTGGGCTATGAGGCTGGACTAATTTCTGAAAGCAGATGGAATAAATTCAACGAAAAAATGCAAGCGATAAAAGCTGAAAAACAAAGACTTTTGGTTGCAAAATTAAGTGCAACCGATGAAGTTAATGCTGTTTTAGCAAAATATGGTGAAAATATTGAACGTGGACATAAACTGGGAGAATTAATAAAGCGCCCTAATATCAACTATGAAGTTTTAAAAGAAGCTGATAGCATAACTAAAGAGCTTGATCTTCCTAAAGAAATTTATGAGCAAGTCGAAGTTGAACTTAAATACGAAGGTTATATAAATAGACAAATAGCTCAAGTTGAACAGGCTTCTAAACTTGAAAAAATATCTATCCCCGAAAATATCGATTATCAATCTATAAATCAAATTTCGCAAGAATCTAAAGATAAACTTTCAAAAGTTAAACCTGCGACATTGGGTCAAGCAACGAGGATTGGAGGGGTTAAACCTGCTGATATCTCTGCGTTAATGGTTATTTTGGAAACAAAAAAGCGTATCGTCGCCAGCTCATTGTGAACTTTCCAAAAGTTTTGAGCTTAAAAAATATTGTAGAATTATTTTTTTTATGATAATTTTTAAAAATAAAGTGAATAATAGTGAATCTAAATATACTAAAGGAGCAAAGTGATGAGTGAAACAATTAGTCTTGATATAGAAAAAAGAAGCGATCTAAACCCTAGACAGGTTAGAGCTGAAGGAAATCTTCCTGCAGTTGTTTACGGCAAAGATATGGATTCTGTATCAGTGCAGCTGGATAGAAGAAATTTTGTAAATAGTTACAAAAACAACAAAGATGCTGTATATAAGCTTCAATTAGGCAAAAAGTCCTACAGTACAAAGGTTCAAAACCTACAATATAACTACGCAACTAACGAAGAATTACACATCGAATTTCTTGTAGTTTAAGCTAAAATAAAATCTTCAAAATTAAAGCCTACCTTTAAGGGTAGGCTTTTAACATTTTTATAACCTGAAAGTAGAATAAAAGATTTTTAAAAAAACTGTATACTTTTGATATTCAATAGCTGCGGGAATCAATCAATGAAAGGTTTAACCCTCAAAAAAGCTTCTTTAGAAGAAATGCAGCTTATTATATCTCTCATCGATGAGTTCAATCTTGATGATGAAAAGATATCTAAAGATCAATTCATAGTGGCAAAAAAAGATGGAGAGCTGATAGGTTTTGGCAGGCTAAAACCTTATAAAAAAATCTTTGAACTTTCTTCTGTAGGAGTAATTGAAAAACACAGAAGAAAAGGCGTTGGAAGACTTATTATAAATAAATTAATTGAAAATTGTCCTCATACAGATATTTGGATAACCACTAAAATTCAGGATTATTTCAAACGTATTGGATTTAAAAAATGTCATACTCCACCTATAGAAATTTTAACCAAACAAAACTACCTTTGTAGAAAGCTTAAAAGTGATATAAACAAAACTCACTGTATGCTTTTTAACAAAGGTCATTTAAATCCCGTTATAAAAGTACAAAAAAAGTACGAATTAATTGTTAATAGCCCTAACCAATTATAAAGAAACCGACATTTTGCCGGTTGTTTAATTATTAAGGTATTAAAATAACTATGTGTTTAGAATAACTTTTTTTTAAAAGCCTTTCATCCGCTTTTAAGACAACAAAAACTTATTCTAATTGGTTTTTTAGCCTTAGCGCTTTAATACTATGCTTATTTGTTTAGTATTAAAGCCTTATTTGACTTTTTAGTTTAAATGGGTTTTAAAATATGTTATATTGATTATAGTTTAATAGTAATGAATAAATGAATAAACGAAGGAATATAAAAGAGTGAAGAAAGGGCATAAATCTATGAACAAAAAAGAAGGAATGTTTTTAGCAGAAGCTCTTGTAAGTCTTTTAATTACAAGTGTTATATTAGCTGTCACAATGCCTGCTATGACTGTACATAAAAAACAAGCCGGTGCACCACCATCACTACCTGATATCATACCTGCTGATGCAATTATGGCATTTAATTTATCTTCTTGCCCTAGTGGCTGGACAAGATTCTCTGTTGCCGATGGTCGTTTTCTGGTAGGAATAGGTAATAATACTGAACATACTTATTTTTTAGGTGATAGCGGTGGAAAAGACGCAGTTCGATTACAAGGGGGGGAATTGCCAGAACATTCACATACACATTTTTTCAGTGAAATTGACTCTGCAGGAACTGTGCTTGATATTGTTTATGGTCCATCCTTAGGGGACAAGTCTCCGGTTGAGACAGATAATACCGGGGGGCATGATGCTCACGAAAATCGCCCTAGATATAGAGCTGTTTTGTGGTGCAGAAAAACCTAAAAAACTTTAAGAAATTAAAAACAGAGCAAGACTTATAAATCTTGCTCTGTTTTTTTCTTGCCTTGTATTACAAACAACATTTTTTATATTTTTTTCCGCTTCCGCAAGGGCAAGGTTCATTTCTTCCTGTATTTTGAAGGTCTTTAGGAAGTGGCTCTTTTTTATCCAAGAATTGCATTAATTCTTGAAAAGCGCAAGAAGCATACAATACAGTTGTAGAAGAATAGTTTACACTATCGAGCATTTCTTTTTTATACTTATTTAAAAGAACTTCAATATCAAAATCTTCTTCTAAAGTATCGTTTATAATTTCCATAAACTGTTCAGGAGCTTTGTTATAAATCCCTTCAATCACCGAAGGTGGAACTTTAGGGCTATTTAAACAGTTTAAAATGCAATCTTTATAACCTTCAATACTCTTATAATCTTCTGATTCAAAAATATTCTTAAATGTTCCGTAAAAAGGAATCACAAGCAATCCTGCTTCTTTATCAAAAAGAATACCTACATCATAGACACGCTCATGAGAAGAAAATCCCTTTGCTGCTGTTTGCAAAAAATCACCCGATTGCCCTGAGAGTTCCTTTACATCAAAATAAGCCCACTTAGAAGGTGGCTGAATAAGCTTTTCCAGTTCTTTTTTATCAACATTGTCAGTTTCACCTTCAAAATAGTCATTGAACATACTTATTAAATCATCGGCTTTTAAATTGGATGTCACAACCTCATTTGTGCCGAAAAACTCTTTAAATTTTTTGCCGACTTCACCGACCAATTTTTTTAATTCTTTTAATTTTTTATCATTGCCTTTATATAAAAGTTCCGGCTCATTCATTTGCTTTGCTACCGCAAATCTATAAGCGCTTTCTTTGGCGGATGCCGGCATGATTTCGTTTATTTCGAGCAAGTAATAACTGTCTTTAAAGGGAAAAACTCTTGCTACAAGATACTGCCCAACAGCAATACCTCTAAACTGAGTCATTTTAGTTAAAGACAATGTATTACAAGTTGATTCATTGATTAAATTATATATTTCAAAGCCATTTTTAAGTATTTTTTTGATCTCAAAAACAGAATTAAGAGTTTGCTTTAAGCCTTGCAACACTTGTTTTTGTGTTTTATTCAGCTTTTTTGTATTTTCTTCATAAAGCTCGATAATGGATTTTCTTTTCTTACCGATTCTTCTTTCAAAGACGTACGGAATAAGAAGCGTATGCATTCTTGAAGGTGTCAAAGCCCCTGCTTGCATCATGTTTAAATAATCTTTAAAGTCATTTTTTACGCTATCGTCCCTTTGAACAAAATCAAAAAGATCATCAACAATTTCACTTATCACTTCGACGTTTTCTTGTACTAACATTTCGCTCCCTTCAGATGTTTCCTACTTTGTAGACTTTAAAGCCGCAATAGCAGCGTGTCTGCCTGTGTTTCCATTTTCTGCTCTATAAGAGTAGAATAAAGAATTTTTGCAACTTGTACAATAGCCCATTCTGTCTATATACCTTACTCCAGTCTCTATAAGCTGTCTAGTGTTTAATTTTTTTAAATCAACATTAACGCTACTACTACCCGATTGTTCTGCAAAAATTTCATCATATCCTGAGGTTATGCTTTCTTTTAGCAAATCTGCAACATCCTTTGATACAGGGTAACAACAAGCACCTATTGCAGGTCCTATAGCTGCTTTAATACCTCTGGAATCAACACCGAATTCTTTATTAAAAATATTAACAGCTTTTTTTACTATTCCTTTTGCACTACCACGCCAGCCGGCATGGACTACTCCAAATGTATTTTTCTCAGAAGAATATAAAATAATAGGAGTGCAATCGGCGAATTGCATCAATATAGGGATATTTTCAAGATTAGTAATAACACCGTCCGTATCAGGAAAAAACGTACTACCCAAACTTTTAACAACTGCTATATTATCAGTGTGTTTTTGCTCAGGGACAATGATATTGGAATAATCACACCCTAAAATATCACAAAGTTTTTTTCTATTATTCAAAGCTTCTTCTTCAAAATCCTTAATTCCGGCACTTCCCATCGTAAAAGAATTCATAGGAAAAGGTGTTGCACCTCCTATTCGAGTCGAAAAAGCATGTACAAAATTATTATCTCTTAAAACTGATGACGTAAAAAACTTTATTCCATTTATTTTATTTTCAGTAAACATAGATGCCCTATTATCCGATTTTAGAAATTATCTTTTAATAATATACTTTATCCCTTAACAAAACAACAAGAGGTTTTTATGTTCGATGTTATTACAATAGGAAGCGCAACACAGGATATTTTTGTTGAAAGTAACAACGCAAAAATAATTGATTTAAAAGAAATATCCTCAAAAAAAAATTGGCTATGTTTTGACTACGGCGCAAAAGTTGATATTGATGAAATAGCTTATGATATAGGAGGCGGAGCTATTAACGCCGCAGTAAATTTTGCTAATTTAGGAGTTAAAACCGCTGCTATAGTAAAAGTCGGGCGAGATTTAAATTCAAAATCCATAATGAGAAGACTCAAAGAAAAAAATATCAGCAGATCTTTGGTCATAAAAACAGATGAGTGCAATACAGGATTTTCGATCATTTTAACAAGTTTTGAAGGTGATAGAACAGTTCTGGCTCATAGAGGAACAAACGGAAAAATCAGATGTGAAGAAATTCCCTGGGAAGAAATTAAAAAAGCAAAATGGCTTTATATTGCTCCTTTAAGCAAAGAATCAAACTTTATTTTAGACAAATTAGCTGAATTTGCAGAAGAACATAATGTAAATATGGCTTTTAATCCGGGTGGATCATCTATAAAAAGAGGAATAGATGGTTTAAAAAAGATTTTTTCAACAGCAGAAGTTTTAATAATGAACAAAGAAGAAGCATCTAAAGCACTTCAACAATGTGAAAAACCCAGAACAAAACATGATGAAACTCCCGAATTTAAAAAAGATACAAATATTCCAACGCATGTGGAAAAATTGCTATGTTCTTTAAAATCCTATAACCCTAAAATAGTTGTCATAACTGACGGAAAAAATGGAGTTTATGCTTTTGACGGCGAATATTATTATCAAGCGGATATTTTCCCCAGTAAGGTTATAAGCTCTTTAGGAGCGGGTGACGCTTTTGCCAGTACTTTTGTGGCTACTTTAATGCGAACTGATTGGAATATTGAAAAAGCCTTGAGATTTGCTTCTATAAACTCTGCTTATGTTGTAAAAACCTTTGGAGCGCAACAAGGATTAATAAGTTATGAAAAAATAGAAGAAATTTTAGAACAATCGCAAACTTTTAAAGTTAATAAATTTAAAAAAGACTTATTTTAAAAATCAAAAAGGCTTTCGCATAAAAACAGAAGCCTTTTTATTATTTTATTTTCCTAATTGCATTTTGCTATAGTTATAAACTTTATACAGCTACTTTTTCATTAGCTGATAAAGAAAGTTTTGATCCTTGTATTTCTCTAAGTAAATAATCTGCAATCCATCTAAAATCAGCATTTTTAACTGCAATTTCTTTTATGTAAGAAACAGAAGAAGAACCAATTCTAATAAGGCTCATAGCTGCAATACCTCTAGATATACCTTTTTGAGAAGACATTAATCTATTAATTAAAGCAGGAACAGCACGCTCTCCAATAGAAACTATTTGATTTTCTATTGCATTACGCTCTTTTGGTTCTGACATTTCAGCAACTTTTAATAATTCAAAAACAGCTTCAGGTGAAAGCTTCTTTATTTCTTGATCTTGAACTAACGTAAGAGTATTTTTCTGTATCACTGCCTGCATATTTTTATCTTCTCCAGTTAAATCTATCTTTTTACTTGTAAAATTTACACTTTATTCAACTTATCAAAGATTATACAACCAAAAATTTTTTAAACTCGATTTCCTTACACAATCTTTATACGGATATAAAAATCAAATAAAGATTTCAAATCTACTTTCACTAAAAATCCTCTCAAAAAGAACTATATTCTTTAGGATATAAAAAAAACAAAAAATTGCCCCAATATAGCATAGGTGTGTTAAACATTTGTCGATTAAAAAAAAATGTTTTGTAATCTAAACTTTTTAAATAACGGATGTAATGTGTGTAATTTTTTAGTTTAATCCAAATCTGCACTTGGGAGGGAAATGGTATGACTTCGGGGCAAATGTACGAGGAAGAATTAAATAACGTAAGCTACTTGGAGTTTAAAAACGTTTCCAAAGACGTTCTTGAATGGCTGGAAAAAATTTCAACCGAAAACAATTGCCGAGTAGAGAAAAAAGAATGGAAAAGCAAATATAACAGCTATGTTGTATATGATTATGAACCATTCTGTTCCGATGGTTTTGAAATCAGCTTGACTATTTCTTCAAATTCCAAAGAATACGTAAATTTCATTAGATTCCTTTATGAACACAAAGTAAACCAGATCGAATATCTGAATAATTGCCTTTCAAACTAAATTCCAGCGTATTTACAACGTTTATTATAAACACAAACAGGGCAATGTTCGAATGATTTTTCATTTGGCATAAATTCTGCATTCATAATTTTTTCAGCAACTTTTAAAACAAGCTCTTTTGTATCATCAATATTATTGCTATAAGGCATTACAGAATTTTTGTTGTTTGTACTTGTAAAATACAAACTTAATTTTACAGGATTCAATCCGAATCTATCCCTGCAAACTAAGGCATAAAAATTGAGCTGCAAATTATCTTTTTCAACAGTTCTTTCATTTCCCGATTTATAATCAATAATTTCAACATCATTGTCTTTTAAAATATCAACCCTATCTATATAACCGTTTAAAATAACGTCTTCACTAATCTGATATTTAAAACTTTGTTCAAAAAAAAGCGTCTTGCTTGAAATTGCCTCAAAATTTTCATCCACGAAAAGCTCTAATTGTTTAATACCAATCTCTTTTAATTTTTTATCTTCATTAATATCAAAACTCACTTTTCTCCATTGCTTTTCAATAAGGTTTTGTTGTTCTTGTTTTGATATTGACTTGCCTGCTTTTAATATGTGCGAAAAATCTTTTATAATTCTATGTACGTTCCCACCGTATTTAGTTGATATATCAGGATAATACGGCAACTTTTTTTCGTACCTCAAATAATATTTATAAGGACAAGTCACATAAAAAGATAGTTTTGTATAACTTAATTTTAAAGGTAATTTTTGCATAATTTTGATTATACCAACAGTTTTAATTTAATGGTAGTGAGCAAATAGTGACTGATAAAAGATTTTATGTTGATATAAAATTATTTCAAATGAGCGAATTAAGACTCGAAAAACTATATTAAAGGGGGAACTTTTACGCAAAAGTTCCATAAAACCTGCCCAATAAAAAAGACCCTTTTGGGTCTAAATCTTTGAGCTATTTCTTTTGATAGGTAAGTTTTTTAAAGTGAAGTTGTTGTGTAGGTTTGTGGTAGGTATTGTCGTTTCTCTCGTTTGGGATGTCTCTCTCTTTTTAGCTCAAAATATTTTCTCTCTTCTTACTTATATAAAAACAAAAGTATATACAAAATTGCTAAAAGGTATATACTTTTGTAATATTTTGTTACATAACGAGTTCAAACTTATTTTTCAATACTATACTTTCTTTCCTGTTTTTTGATTATAATTAGTATGTAAAGATAATTCAGGTTTTATAATAATGCATATTGAGATGCTATATTCAAAAATTCACAGAGCAACGGTTACAGATGCCAACCTCAATTACGTTGGATCTATTACTATTGACGAAAAACTCATAAAAGCGGCAAAACTAAGGGTCGGACAAAAAGTTGATATCTTAAATACCAATAATGGCGAAAGATTCTCCACATATGTAATAAAAGGGGATCCCGGAAAAGGTGATATTTGTCTCAATGGAGCAGCCGCAAGAAAAGCACATAAAGGTGATATCGTTATAATTGTTGCTTACGGTTTTTATAGTGAAAAAGAGCTGGAAAACTACAAATCAACCGTTGTTTTTGTAAATGAAGACAACAAAATAAAAGAAATCACAAAAGAATAAAAGTTTTAAGCTTTTTGAGAATATTCTTCAAGACCGGGCATTACAGGAGTACCCGTTACTTTTTCTCTAAACCAATAAAGTGCTTTGGGAATAAAGTAAGCTGTTGCTGCAACGCAAACTCCAAGGTTAGCAATAATGCTGAGTCTTTTCCCTCTAACAACTTTTTTAATGAGTTTTTCAGGATTACCGCTATCAACAGCCGCTTTTACAAAGTTTTTAATATCTTTATTCAAGCTTGCTATTTTACCGGTTTGCACATATTTCAATGGGTTTCTAACATCATCAATCACATCAATTAACCCAAGTTTTTGAGCAAATTTAAGAGTTTCGGTTTTTAAACCGCCGGCTTTTATTTGATCATCAATCATATTAATAATTTCTTTTTCACCGCCCTCGACAAAACTCAAGAACTGTTTTTTATATTGAGGATCAATTACTGCTTTTTTGACACTTTCCTGAAAAGACTTATCTGTAAGAATTTTAGAGTCAAGGTTAATAGGAGTCTTCAACGCATTGCCTATCTTATTAAATAATTTAGCAAAGACGTCCCCTCCTTTATAAATAAAGAAAATCAAACCCGCTTCTCTCAAGCCTTTTTCCCAAGCTTCATTGTCATTTCTGGCAGTAGCAACTCTTCCGGTTGCAATACCTGAATCCAAAATAGCCATATTCGCAACATTGCTATTAAAGATATCAACCAGTTTATTTCCTAAACCGGTAAATGAAACACCTTTAGAATCTTTCGCCGTTGATATAAACGAAGCAAAAGTATTGTTTAAATTATGTTTTTTCTCATAACCTTTAAAAGCTCTTTCGCTACAAGTTTTTGTCATTTTTACAAAATCAGCCTGTTTTTGTTTTTGTTCTTTTTGACAAGCATTTTTTGTTATGAGCTGATTTAACTTAGGAAGAACAAAACCCAACAAGCCCAACGGTATTAAAGTAGCAAAAGCTGCTTTTGCCATTGTCATTTTTTTAAATTTTGAAACATTAGAAAGAACTTTTCCTGCTTCATCAGTAAGCCCTTTTAATTTTGGGCTTTTAGCAATTTCATCACTATATTTTTGCAAATTCGAAGCTAAGTTTTGTACATTTTCTTGATTTAAAAGCTTTGCATTTGTTTTAGCCAGTGCATCTTTTCCTAAATCTTTAAATTGTCTAAATCCAAATATATTATTTGCAACACCTTTATCAAAAACTTTTTTTAGTAGTGGAATCCCACCCAACCAAACCAGTGAAGTAGTGTTATCTTCTATAAATCTTTCTCTTGCGTCGTGCAAACCTGCCTGTTTAGACTCTTTTGACCCTTGTTTATATGCCATCGTAACGACCCCTGCGTTACTAAGAGTATCTTTTACTATTATAGGTGTTAGCGATGCGTTATTTCCTAATGCTGAAAATACTGATGCTACATTTAACATTAACTAATTCTTTCCTTTAATCAACAAGGGATTATAAACCCCAAACTAAATTTTGTAACTTAACAAATGATCTTTTAACCCTTATTGATCGGTTATTTTTTATATTGTTCATTGTTTTGTCTCCTAACGTTTATTACTAGATAAAAAAGAAAAATCACTTTTCTACAATTCATACCAAAACAAGACTTGTAAAGCGATTTTTTTACTAAAAAACAGCCTCATTCTGTTATTTTCAGAAGGCTGCTCAAAAATGCAGGGTATTAAAATACCCGGTTATTTTTAAGCCTTCCTTAATTGGTGAAAAATGGTCGTTTTTGATAATTTCTGATTAACACAGACTTTTCCTTTTTAAAGTAACACTCTAATTAAAGCATATTCTCAAAATTTTGCAAGTAACAAATGAGCTTAATTACCTTAGGTATAACAAGACCAAAGCCCCAAGAAGCCCTCTTAGCCTCTCTCAAAGGGCTTTAAGCATATTTTAACAAATTCTAATTATTAAGTTGAATTTTACAAATTAAATTTTAAAGCTTAATAATCCTAAGATTCTTCAAATTTTTCAAAATTATTTTCAAGTGTCCAAACCCCACAAGGACAAACACCTGCACAAATGCCACAGCCAATACACTTCTCAGGGTCGCTCACATATTCAAAAGAACCATCAGTATTTTCAATGCGAGTTATAGCCTGTTCAGGACAAGCATTTAAACAAAATTCACAATCCCTGCAAAAACCACAGCTCAAACAACGATCCCTTTCGTCAAGTGCATCCATAGCATCAACTTTAGGTTGTGTAAGCCCGGGATAATATTCTGTTTTCACTCTATCCCTAGGGATCATTGGCGACTTTTCAAAATTATCCAATTTGCCACCACTGAGATATTTATCAATATTTAAAGCAACTTTTCGTCCATCACCAAGGGCATTAGTAAACAATCCCAGTTTCACAATATCACCGGGAATAAATACTTTCTCATTTCCTTCGAGTTGTAAAAATTCATTCACTTTAACCCGACCCTTATCATCCAAATAAGCTTGATCAACAAATGATACATCAGGTCTATCACCAACCGAAATAATAACGGTATCAGCTTCTAAAAAAGTTCCGTCTTTCAGCTTAACACCCTCATTGGTTACTTCTTCCGTAAAACAAGGCCACAATATATTTGCACCAAGTTTTTTAGCATGGTCTATTTCTTTTTCAAAAGCGGCAGGTTTTTGAATATCTATGGCAGTAACTTCTTTTGCCCCTGTTTGATAAGCACCTATCACCACATCCATGCCGGCATTTCCGGCACCTATAACGACTACTTTTTCACCAATTTCAGGTTTATTTCCTTTATTAATTTCTTTAAGAAAATCAAGCCCTTTTACAAGTTTTTCATGACCTTTAAAAGGAATGACAACAGGAATGTGAGCGCCAACTGCTATCACAACGGCATCATAATCTTTTTCGATTTTTTCAAAAAGCTCTTTATCCACTTTAGTGGATGTTTTTACCCCTACTCCTATTTTTTCAAAACGGGAAAGTTCAAATTCTAAAATTTGTTGATCAAGTCTATTAGCGGGTATTACCTGTTTTAATTTACCACCGATAAACTTATCTTGTTCAAAAATATCAACAGTATATCCCAGTTTTTTCAATTGCCAAGAAGCGCCAAGTCCTGCTACTCCAGAACCTATTACAGCAACTTTCTTTCCTTTTTCTTTCACTTTAAAGTTAACATCCACATCTTTTGACATTAAACTAAGTTGGGCAACTTTTACAGGAGCATCAACAAACTGCCTGTTGCAATCATCCAAACACAAATTCGGACAAACCTGACCGCAAACAGATGCAGGGAAAGGGCTATAATCCAACAACATTTTTGTCGCTTCTTCGATTTTTTCATCACGCAAAAGCGCTATTCTTTTTTGAGTAGGAATTCCGATGGGACAGTTATACTCACAAGGAGCAGTATAAGCAGAATTTTTCCATTCAGGAATTCGCAACCTACTATTTCCTCGAGCAACAAACTCACTCACATGCAAATCATCTTCGATCAAGTCACCAAAAATACCGTTTTTAACCCATTTTTGCTCTCTAAAATCTTTTACCGAAATTAAAGACTGCCTTTTTCGCTCTTCTAATGTTTTTGCAACTATTTTTTTCCACTGAGTAAAGTTCGTAAGTTCTTTATATATCTCATTTTTATCAACTTTAGATAAAAATTCTTTCATTCCATTTAATAAAAAGTCTTTATCATAAGAATCTAAATCTACCAACCAAACATCTTTAGATAAATTTCCAACAGAACCTCTTACATATACGGTTCCACCAACCATTCCGACACAAGACCGAGCCCCCAGTACAGAATCAAGATCATTACAATCATAACCACAAATTACTGCAACTCCACCACTCATAAACTCAAAGCTGAACGACCCTGCATTTTTTAATACCCAAAACTCGGGAGGCACAAATTTAGGATCATGCTTCATTAAAGCACCTGATCTTGTACCTACACGACCTTTTACAAATATTTTTCCTGTTGCGGCACAATGAGCAGTTGTATCTCCACCATCACCTTTTACAATTATTTCAGCCCCGGCATTCAACCAACCAACATCAGCCGGTGCCGATCCCTCAACTATAATTTGAGTACCAGCCATGCCCATAGAACCGACTCTTTGCCCCGGATTATGAACTTTGAATTTTAAAATTTCACCATCAACCCATAAAGGACCACCTATATTATGTTGACCTGAAGCATGGACTTCAAACTCAGTATGCCCCTGCTCGATTTTTTTATACACTTCCTGCAAAAGATCCTGAGTAGAAATTCTTTTATTATCAATAATACTGTGTATTATAGCTTTATTTTTATCTTGAGACATATTATTTTCCTATTAACAAACATGTTGAATTTTTAATCTATCCGCAACGTTTTTATCCACTGCCACTAAAGAATCCGATCTACCCACAGGCAAAGAACTATTACCGATAGGAGCTAACAATTTTTTAAATTCAAGGTCAACCGCTAAAAAGTAATTAACAATATTTTCAGCAACTTTATCAATATCAAGCCTTTCAACCAGTACTTGGTTTTGCGTGGCTATACCAACAGGGCATAAACCTGTATTACAGGCATTACACTTTCCAAAATCATTACCTACACAACCTGCCAGCTGCATAATAAGCTTGCCGGTAAATACTCCGTTAGCACCCAAAGAAATCATCTTAAATGCATCTGCGGCAAGATTGCCTGTCATTCCAAGCCCTCCGGCAGCCCATAGCGGTATCTGCCCTTGCTTCCCTTGATGAACAGCAGCCAAATAACAATCTCTTAATTTAGAAACAATAGGATGCCCCGTATGATCAAGAGATATCTCATGCGCTGCACCTGTTCCACCTGATATACCATCAAGGAAAAATCCGCCTACTATATTATAAGGATCTCTAAGCAAATTATTATAAACAGAAACGCTCGTTACACTTGCCGAAACCTTTATAGCAACAGGCACTCTGAATTTAAATGCCGAATTAAGAGAAAGGAACATTTTCTGAACACTTTCTTCTATCGAATAAAGCCCCTGATGATTAGGAGGGCTAAGTAAATCCGCTCTCGGAACTCCTCTGATTTCTTGAATATGCCTTGCTACTTTTTTAGCCTGCAATAATCCGCCATCACCGGGCTTTGCACCTTGTCCGATTTTTATAAGCACACCACCGGGATCTTCCACCATTTCCGGCATGGCATCAATGATTCTATTCCATCCAAAATGCCCTGAAGCAATTTGCAATATTATATATTTTAAATATCTTGATTTTAATAACCTTTGTGGAATCCCACCTTCACCCGTACACATCCTGATTGGAATATTACAATTCTCATTTAGATATGCCGTTGCAATAGCCACAGCCTCCCACATTCTCCAAGAAAGAGCCCCTATAGACATATCACCTATAATAATAGGGTATATCCATCTATTAGGAGGTGTTTGTTTTGACAATTCAAGATTTTCACCATTAATATTAAGTGGTAAATCTTGGGGTGGAAGTACTCTTCCAAAAGGAGCCAACATATCAAAAGTGTGTCTTTGTGCATCTAAAGAAGGATCAGTCATCTGAGAAATACGCCCTACTTTAATTTTATCAAGGGTTCTTCCTTCTGTATGGATGTTTGAACGTCCTCCACGTTTAGGAGAATCGCCTTTTTCTGATCTGTATTTAACCCCAAAACGATTATCAGGATTTCTCACAGGTTTTATAGCCCCGTTAGGACAGACTTTTTCGCATATACCACAACCGACACAACGATTTGAAAGGCTTATAACTTGTTTAATTACAGGGATTGATTGAAAAGTAACCTTGGCTTTAGGAGTTAAATCCTCACTAACAACTTTTCTTCTTTTTTCAATGTCTGATTTTATAGCTCCAAATGAACACGAAGCAACACACTTACCGCAAAGTGTACACTTACTAGGATCATATTCAATTAACCAAGGTAAATCATCCTTAGCTAATTGATTTATTGTTACTGCTGCCATCTTTCCACCTTCAAATCATTGTTAATAACAACCATTTCTCGCTCGTGAGGGTAAATATCATTTTCCCAATTGCGATCAGGTATAATTTCATTTATACCGGTCACTTCAGAAGTGATTATCTTTGTTTCTTCGTCCCCACCAACAACTACAGGTCTTAATTTTTTAGAATCACACGTAGTGAACATCGTTCCATCAGGCAAAACTGAAATAATCGAGTTTGGTCCGTTAATTTCCAAATGACCCAAAGCTGCTTTAATACGAAGCAATATCTCCTTATCCTCTCTTTTTTCAATTTCGTCAAAAGGAAGAGGCGTTATTGTATGCTTATAATATTTTAATGGCCATTTAAGAACCTTATTAACATAATGCAAAGAATATAAAAAACACTGAGAATCAGATTCAAAGCCTATATAACCTTTGTACAATTTTTTTTGAAATAATCTATTTTTTTCATAAAAAGTATTTTCTCCGTTCACAAGGGTCGTATACCCTTGAAGAAAAAACGGATGAGCTGCATATCGAACAATATCATAATTGGTATTTTGACGGCACTGCGCTGTTATTATTTTAGCTGTAAATGTATTATTTTCCTTCCAAAGGTCAAAATAGGTTCCGATATCACGAGGATCACCAATTTCTTTTAACATTAAAACATCAGGCCAAAAAGAATAGACAAAACCATCTTCAGTTTTTTCTAAAGCTTTCCTCAGTTTCAAGCGAGTTTCAACCAACAACTCTTCTTTTTCAAGCTTTGTAGCGTGTTTGAATGTTTTAGGATATTTAAACACTTCAAAAACATAATGGGGCATTGGCTCAATGTTTAAACCTTCTTGAGGAAAAACATCGGGAGTCCATTGCATAACTCTCACAAAACCTGCCGAGCTAAGTATATCTTCAGCTTTTTTCATTCCTTCATGCGTACAAGCCATTGAAAGTGTCGGCAAATCTTTATAATGCTCAAAAACACCCCCAAGGTCTTGCATCACAAAAGCAAAGCCCGAATTATCATGCCCTTTTTGTTGAGAACGCATCATCATAAGTGCTTTTGAAGGATGTAGATATTTTTTAGATTTTATTGCGCCAATTCTGCACATATTCTGCCTCCATCTATAATACTCTTATAATCTTATTTTCAAAAAATGTCAACAAGGCAAAAGGTGTTGAGAGGTGGAATTTAGCATCAGAATTAGCTTTTAAGATTGTAAACAGTACACTTGTTCTACTGTCAAATTTCCCAATGATTAAGTTTACTTAAACAAATTTACACTTAATTCTTCGAAAAACTTGACTATGATATTATTAAGTTAATATAATTATGCTAAAATAAAGATGAAACAACTAGAAGGAATACTAAAATGAAAAAAGGAATACATCCTGAATTTAAAGAAACAACAATATCCTGCGTTTGCGGAAATAAAATCGAAACAGGATCAGTAAAAGACAATCTTAAAGTGGAAATCTGCAATAATTGTCATCCTTTCTTTACCGGTCAACAAAAAATCATGGATACCGAAGGAAGAGTTGAAAGATTCAAAAAACGTTATCAAAACAAAAAGTAACTGTTTTTATGAGACCGTTTGGGTCCATAAAGCCAATTGCATTTTTGTAAATAGCTTTAAAAACGGTCCGTCAGTAACAGCGGACTGTTTTTACTTAAAAAAGGAAATTATTTAAATGAATAAAGATTTTCCAATCGTCAATCTTATAAGCGCACCTGATAATGTTCTCAAGACCATTTATACATCTTGCAGAACTTGTTATAGCGCACAATATCCTAATGATATTTTTGATGAAAATTTTGACGATGAAAAAATGCTTTCCTTAGTTAAAAAAGTCCTTTCATCAGGTCATCATAGCACCATTGAACATTGTCAATTCAGCTTTGCAATAAGCGGGGTAAGCCGAGCTTGCACACATCAATTAGTAAGACATAGACATATGTCTTTTTCCCAAAAATCACAGCGCTATGTAACTGAAAAAGGTGCATTTGAATATATTGTGCCACCAACCTTAAAAAATTCTGAGCTATTAAGCGAATATAACGAGTTCATGAATAAAACTTCAGAGTTTTACGAAAAAATGATAGATCAAGGCATTCCGGCTGAAGATGCTCGTTTTATTTTGCCAAATGCAGCTTCCAGTGCAATGGTTGCAAGTTTAAATCTACGAGAACTTATTCATCTTGCAAATATAAGACTTTGCACTAACGCACAACAAGAAATAAGAATTTTGGTTAAAAAAATGTGCAATCTGGTTGTAAAACAAGAACCTTGGATGGCTGAATTTTTAGTTCCAAAGTGCGAATCTCTTGGTTACTGCGACGAAATAAGAAGCTGTGGACGAGTTCCTGCTAAAACATAATAATAAAAGTATTGTAATTAAACAGAGGTAAATGTCTATGAAAGACATGATTGATAAAATAAAAGATATAGAAAAAAACTACTTTGAACTGGGTGAAAAACTCAGTGATCCGGCTATTATTCAGGATTATAAAGAATTTACAAAGCTTTCTAAAAAAAGAAAATCAATGGAAGACACTGTAAATATATATAATGAATGGCAAAGTGCAGTAAAAAGCAAAGAAGATGCAGCACAAATGCTTAAAAGTGAAAAAGATGAAGAGATGAAACAGTTCATACAAGCAGAACTAGAAGAAGCCGAAGAAAAAATAATAACACTTGAAGAGCATATGAAAGTTTTATTATTACCTCGAGATCCTAACGACGATAAAGATATTATGCTTGAAATTCGAGGAGGAGCCGGTGGAAACGAAGCAAATATATTTGCAGCCGATCTTCTGAGGATGTATTTAAGATACGCCGAAAAACAAAACTGGAAAACAGAAGTTTTAGGTTATTCCGAAAATGACGGTGGCGGCATAAGTGAAGCTATTATTTCTATAAAAGGTGATTCAATCTACAGTAAACTAAAATACGAATCCGGTGTTCATAGAGTTCAAAGAGTTCCTGTGACTGAATCTCAAGGAAGAATACATACCAGCACCGCAACAGTTGCTGTTATGCCAGAAATCGAAGACGTTGAAATTGAAATAAACCCAAGCGATCTTGAAGTTACAACTACAAGATCAGGTGGAGCTGGCGGACAAAACGTAAATAAAGTAGAAACTGCCGTAAGAATGATCCACAAACCTACAGGAGTTGCTGTATTCTGCACAGAAGAAAGAAGCCAGCTTGCAAATAAAGAAAGAGCTTTGCAGATTATAAAAACAAAAGTTTATGACATCGAAATTCAAAAGCAAATGCAAGAGATCACTGATTTAAGAAGATCTCAAGTCGGAACAGGCGATAGAAGTGAAAGAATCAGAACTTATAATTTTCCTCAAGGTCGACTCACTGATCATCGAATAGGTCATAACTTAAATGTAAAAACAGTTATAGATGGTGAATTGGATGAATTAATCAATCTTTTAGTTGAATACGACCAAAAGAAAAAACTCGAAAAATTAGCCGAATCTTCAAGTTAGAAAAAGAACCCTGTCATAATGACAGGGTTTTTATTTTAAAGATAAAAAATTATAAAAATATAAAGAAATCATCAATCAAATAATTTTCAAGTAAAATATTATTATCAGAAAATACAAAAGGCATAAATCTTTCTAGAAAGGCAAGAAAATTGGAAAAAACAACTAACATTATTGACGAAAGTCGCATCAACGAACTTATTGAAAAAAAAGTAGACAACTCTAAAGTTGACGAAATTTTAAACAAAGCACTTAACCTAATGGGGTTAAATCTGGAAGATTCCGCCGCCTTATTAAATGTAGAAGACGACGAAACCTTAAACAAAATCTTTAAAGCCTCAAAACAACTTAAAGAGGCCATTTATGGTAATCGAATAGTACTATTCGCACCTCTTTACATCTCTAACTACTGCGTAAATAACTGTCTTTACTGTGGTTTTAGAATTGACAACAAAGACATCGTAAGAAAACAACTAACCGTAGATGAAACTGTAGAAGAAGCCCGTGCAATAATGAACACAGGACACAAAAGAGTTCTTTTGGTTGCAGGAGAAGACATACGAAGAAGCAACCTTGATTATATTGAGGAAATCATAAATAAGATTTATGAGCAAAAGATTTTTAACGGCGAAGTAAGAAGAGTAAACATAAACATAGCACCTTTGAGCGTTGAAGACTTTAAAAGACTTGCTAGTTTTGGCATTGGCACTTTCCAGTCATTCCAAGAAACTTACAATAGAGAAATCTACAAAACAATGCATCCTTCCGGACCAAAAGCTAACTATGAATGGCGTCTTGACACAATGGACAGAGCCATACAAGGTGGTATTGATGATTATGGTATTGGTGCTTTATATGGACTTACTGATTATAGGTTTGAAACCCTTGCGACTTTAATGCATGCCGATTATCTGGACAAAAAATACGGTGTTGGACCTCATACAATTTCAATACCTAGAATTGAATATGCTGAAGGTTCTGATGTTTCTAAAAATCCTCCGCATGCAATAACTGATAAGCAATTCAAAAAAATTGTTGCAGTATTGAGACTTTCAGTACCTTATACCGGTATAATTTTATCCACAAGAGAGCGTGCCGAGTTCAGAAAAGAAGTATTGGAACTAGGTATATCTCAAGTTAGTGCAGGTTCAAAAACAAACCCGGGCGGGTATCACGAAGAAGAAACCGCTACTGAACAATTTAGCATAGGCGATCGTAGAAGCTTAGATGAAGTTGTAAAAGAACTTTCTGAAAACAATTACATTCCTAGTTTTTGTACCAGTTGCTATAGATCAGGGAGAGTAGGCAAAGACTTTATGGATCTTGCAAAACCGGGACTAATAAAACGTTTTTGTGGTTCAAATGCCATTTTAACTTTCAAAGAGTACCTCGAAGATTATGCAAGCGAAGAAACTAAAAAATCCGGATATAAGTTGATTGAAAAACAATTGATTAATGTAAGTGATGAAAAAATCAAAGCAAAAATTCTCACACATTTAAATGAAATTGAAAACGGAAAAAGAGATATTTATATCTAATCCTTGACTTTTAATTGACAGCTAAATAGTTGAAATAGTTATCTAATACCATTTCAACTATTTAGCAATTTAAATTAAATTAAAATAGTAAAGTAGAACTAATACACATTTAGTTGACTACGTTTTTAATTTACTATATTTTTTTAAATACTCAATGTAGAATAAAAAAATGTTTATATATTATATTGAGAAAATTTAATGGACAATAATGAATTTTTATACGGAAAAAATGCTATAGAAGCTCTTTTAGAAGCAAACAAAAGAAATATAAATAAAATTTATCTTGCAAAAGGCATTAAATATGATTCTAAGTTAAAAACTATAGTAAATTTAGCAAAAAAAGAAGGGGTTAACCTACAGGAGGTACCTAAAGAAAAATTAAACGCTATGGTGCAAGGTGCTCATCAGGGAATTGTGGCTTCAGTTGCCCCTATAGAATATGAAGACCTGGAGGGTTTTTTAGCTAAAATTAAAAACAAAAAAAACTCTTTAATTATAATACTAGACGGAGTAGAAGATCCTCACAATTTGGGAGCAATAGCAAGAACTTCTTTATGCGCAGGCGTAGAAGGAATAATAATACCCAAAAGACGATCCTCACAAGTGACTTCTATCGTAGAAAAAACCAGTGCCGGTGCTATCTCAAAAATACCGATTGTCCAAGTAAATAATATCTCAAAGACTATTGAAAAACTTAAAGAGAAAGGTTTTTGGATAGTTGGAGCCGAGGGTTCAGGGGATCAAAACTATTTTGAGATAGATTACAATATGGACTGTGCTTTAGTTTTAGGAGGCGAAAATAAGGGAATAAGTAAATTAGTGCAAAAAAATTGTGATTACATGGTTAAAATTCCAATGCCGGGTGAATTCAATTCTTTAAACGTCTCAAATGCCGCCAGCATAATGATATACGAAGTGGTTAGACAAAAATTACAATCCAACAAATAAATAAAAATCAAAAAAATCATACACTTTCTGTATCCATATTTTTTAATATTTATTATAAAATTCTACAAAGAGGAGAAAAATATGGTTAATAAAAAAGCAACAAACGAAACAGATGAAATTACAAAAAATTCATCAGAAAAAGCTAAAATTGCGGGCTCTGATGATGATATTGTTGCTCCTGAAATTGACGCTGAAGCTATAGACCTCTCATACATGGGCGAAGAAGCTGAAGCTGAGGATGAAAATGATGCCGCAGCTGATAAAATCAAACAAAATGATGTTAGAAAAAGTGCTGTATCAGATGATACAGTAAAAATATATCTTCAACAAATAGGAAGAATTCCTCTTTTATCTCCTGACGAAGAATTTGCAGTGGCAAAAAAGATTCAGGAAAACGACTGCGAAGAATCAAAAGAAAAACTGGTAAGTGCAAATTTACGTTTGGTAGTGAGTATTGCCAAAAAATATATCGGTAGAGGGCTTACTTTCCTTGATCTTATCCAAGAAGGCAATATGGGATTAATGAGGGCTGCTGAAAAATTTGACTACTCAAAAGGTTACAAATTCAGCACTTATGCAACTTGGTGGATTCAACAAGCAATCACCAGAGGTATTGCTGATAAATCAAGAACCATAAGACTTCCTGTCCATATGATTGAAACCATAGGAAAAATCAAAAAAGTAACTCGAGATCTTAAAAACGATCTGAACCGACCTCCTACGAAAGAAGAGATTGCCGATAAACTTGAGATTTCGGTATCAAAATTAAGAGCGGTTATAAAATCAGCACAATCTACTATAAGTCTTGAAACTCCTTTAAATAAAAAAGAAGAAACAACAAGAATAGGTGATTTTTTAATTGATGATTCAAGCATCTCTCCTGATACAAAAGTAACTCAAGAAAATCTATTTTCTGAAATACGAAAAATCTTGAGTCAATTAAGCCAAAAAGAACGTGATGTCTTGATAATGAGATATGGTCTTGATGATGACGGTAATAAAAAAACTCTTGAAGAAATCGGCACAAGATATGGAGTATCAAGGGAAAGAATCCGTCAAATTGAAAATAGAGCAATAAGCAAGCTAAAAAAACTATGTCGAAATAACAAAGGCATAAAAAGCTTAAAAAATTATTTAGGTTAATAAATATCTCACTAAAGACAAGTCCTGAAAAATTACTTTAGGACTTGTTTTTATAAACTCTAAGTAAGTCTTTATTTTCAAGCATCGAATTACCGAATAAAATCTTAAAAAACGGAATGAAAAAACTTAAAAGTCCATTCATTTCAGAATTTTTCCTCAAGAAAAATAAATATATATATAATTTCAAAGTAATCTCATTCGGAAAAAAATACTTCTGTAAGGATAAAGCTGCAAAAAACACTTGAAAGCAAGAATTACAATGAGATTTATTATAAGATAAATTATTTTCTAAAATACAAAAAGATTCTTTTAAAAACCTTATTATATCTGTTTTTTTGACGGTTTTTGATTTTAAAAGCAATTTATTTGATATATATATAGGATCATTTATTCTATATACACCCTTTTCAAAATGCTTAAACAGCCTTACCAAGAAGTCTAAAGCGTAATTTACACTATAAAAATCATTAATTTTAACAACATCAAAAACAGATTTTTTCACCATAATAGAGCTAAGAAATGGGAAAAATTCCAACGATAAAAGGCTTTGAATATTATTATCAGGCATTTGATAAGAGTTATAAAACATATCAAAACAATCATTTTTTATCGGCTGAAAATCATCTTGTGCATCGAATCCAAAACCATATACAGCTTTTAAATGATCTTCCTCATCAAATCTTGCTTTTCTTGTGCTTAAAGCATCAAACAACAACACCTCTGAAGGCTCTAAAAAAGTTATTATTTCACCCTTTGCAACCTGTAAAGCCTCTTTCAACATTTCATTTACGTTAACAGCATCTACTTTTAGATAAGTTATTTTAGAATCTTTTACAATATCTTCAGGTACTTGTTCGTTAAAACACACAATAGCCTCAAAACCCTGAAAGTTTTGATTCAAAAGAGAGTGCAATGATTTTTTATACTCATCATTCCGGTCTAATACAGGCATAATAACAGTTATTTCCGGCATGGTTTCAGGTCTCTCTTTTGCATTAATTGCTGTAATTCACAGTATTAAGAATAGCCAGGATTTTCTTTCTTTAAAATACCTGTATTAATAATTCAAGTGTATAAGCTTAAAAAAGAATCTTTTTTGTTTTTTATAACTTTTGCAAAGTAATTAATGATTAGAAAATCAACCGGGACGACTTTTTGTGCTAGAATCATCATAGATACACTTATGAATGAATTTTTATGAATAATCTTGATACAGTTATAGTTTTAGATATCGAAACAACAGGGCTGGACTACTTAAGAGAGAAAATAATCGAATTTGCAGCGGTTAAACTTGTTAACGGTGAAATAGTAGATGAATACGAAACACTTGTAGATCCAAAACAAGAAATCAGGCATTCAAGCTTCAAAGTTCACGGTATTCCTCAAGAAATGGTAGATGGAGAGGCGACTATTGATGAAGTTATGCCTAAAATACTTGAATTTATCGGAGATTACCCGATAGTAGGTCATAACGTAATATTTGATTATAATTTTTTAAACCAGGCTTCAATAAAACTTTATGATAAAGAAATTACAAATCATAGAATTGATACCCAATTCTTATTCAGAGAAGTTTTCCCCGAGGAATTCTCTCACGGTCTCGAAGCTTTGATGAAACGTTTTAATGTCGAGTTTACAACTCGACATCGTGCAATGGCTGATACTGTAGGACTTGCAAAGGCTTACCCTGCCCTAAAACAAATGTACGAACAAAAATACAGCTGGCAAATGTCCCAACTGGACAATATTGAATATCTTTTCGAAAGATATTTAAGAATCCAAAGTGCAGTACAAACAATGCAAGCAGAACTTGCCGATATAAAATCTGTATTCAAAGTTTATTTTGAAAATGGCGGTAACGCTATAAAAGCTTCCACAGGCGAACTTTTGGTATACAACTCAAAAACTGCCTATAATTATAATATTAGCGAATTAAAAGACACTCTTGATGAAATAGGAGCTTTCGAAAGAGCCGTAAAACTTAATAACGGCTTAATCGACAGAATGATTGGCGGTCAAAGCCTCAGTGATGAAATAAAAGAACGTTTAAGCTCCGCCAGAACAAGATTTAGAGAATCAAAATCGGTTAATATAATAAAACCTGACAGGCATTTATCAGATTTTAGCAAATAAAAATCAAGTTAATTTCTGTAGCTAATTTTTATATAATCCCCTTTTTTAATGCCGTTTTTTTCACAAAATCCTGCATTAAGCTCAATAACAGAATCAACTATAAAATCCGAATAATAAAGCGGACATTCAACTGTTGAGCAAACAGGAGCGTTTTTTTGAATTTTCAAAACTTTGCCATCACGAATAAAAAGCATATCTAAAGGAAACTTTACGTTTTTCATCCAAAAAGCAACTTGTTGCGGTTTTTCAAACTTAAAAATCATACCGGTATTTTGAGATAATTTATCTACAAACATAAGACCAATCTGTCTTTCACGAGCAGATTCCGCCACGAAAAGATTAACTATCTTGTTTTTAACCACAAAAAAAGCGGGATAATGAGCCTGCGCTACAGCAGAATATATTATGATATTTAAAGACAAAAAAAGTATTAAAAACGCTGTTATTTTTTTCATCGACTAATCCACTTTATAAATAGCCGTTTGCGAAACATTTTTGGCACTTTTGCCGAGTATTTTGCCATTTGCGCCAATAAACACAGAGTACCCTGTATTTGCGGCAATAACCATTGGTTTTTGATTTTCGGCAGCTCTAAAAGCTCCAAACGCAATAAATTGATCTTTTATTATTGAGTCATGAAACCAAGACAAATTACTTATATTTACAAGCAACTCAGCGCCCGTTTGTGACTGTTTTTTTATTATCCGGGGGAATATTATTTCAAAACAAATAGATGGCGCTATTTTGCCATGAGCGGTGTTAAAAACTTTAACCCCTTTACCTTTAAAAAGATCCTCTCCCACAGCAGTATCCGCTAATTTTCTTAAAGGATTCGGCAATAGCTGCTTAAAGGGAATAAACTCCCCGAAAGGAACCAAATTTTGCTTATGATAAGCTTCTTGATTGTTTTGTCCAAAAACATAAGCTGTATTTGAAACCTTATTATCTTTATTTCCAAATGCACCCATAATAATCGTCTTATCTTCTTTTTTGGCAATATTTTCAAGCTGATTATAAAAATTTTTATTTTCTGACAATGTCTCTAAAATTGCTGTTTCAGGCAATATCACCAAACCTTTCGGCAGTTTTTTTATTTTTGAAATCAATGTATTTTTATCAATCGCATTTGTCCCATAAAAACCTTTTTCCTGATCAATAGAGGTATTTGTCTGTATCACCGAAATATTATTTTTGATTCCATCGGTTTTTATTGGAAAATTAATCGATAAAACAACAGCTAATACAAGACCTGCGGCTGCAATCCTTTTTTTGTGCTTTGCTATATCTAAACTTGCTAAATAAGAATTAAACAAGACTATTAAAAAGCCAACGCCGATACTGCCGATAAAAGAGGAAAGAGTCAGTATATTGAGGTTTTTGTATTGCGAATACTCAATCATCGCCCACGGAAAAGCAAAAACACCAAAACTCATAAAAATATTTGTAAACAAAATCCATCCAAGAGCAATGGAAATGACTTTTAAACTTTTTTTAATTTTTGAATTTGAAATAAACTTAGACCAAATGCCCCATCCACAAATAAACAATGAGCAATAAAGTGAAACTGTCACCCAAGCAGCCCCTGATAGCAGTAAACTCTGCTCTTTGCTAACTCCAAGCCATTCAAGCGAATGTAACCCTAAAAACCAGCATAAGGCTAAAAGGTTAAAACCCAAGCCAAAACTCAGCGAAGCAAGGGATACTTCTTTATAATTTTTCAAACGATCTATTATTTTCAAAAACGGAACAAACGCAACCCACGCTAAAAAAGAGAGCTCAAAACCCGGCATTGAACAAGCCAAAGTAGCTCCCGAGACGAAAGCTAATATGTAACAAAAAACAGTTTCAAAATTACGGCTTTCAACCTTTTTTTCTTGGATATCAAAACGTGCCGTCTTTTCAAGGATTTTTATGCCTTTTTTATCGACGTTATTATTGCTTTTTAATGCTCGTTTTTGCTTAAGAAGATTTACAGATTTCAATTTCATGAAAAAAACACTATAATAGTTAATGAAATTGATTATTACACAGACAAAATAGTTTAAAAAGAGTCAACAAGGTGCGTATTATTGGTATAGATCCCGGCATGGCAATAGTCGGTTATAGCATATTAGATGTCGAAAAGACTAGTTCGACCGAACATTTTGATGTTATATCATCGGGTTCAATCCAAACGGACAAAAAAAAACCTGAAGGCGAAAGACTTCTGGAAATCCATAACGACTTAAGTGAACTTATAAAAGCATTTAAGCCAGATGTCGCTTCAGTTGAAAAACTTTTTTATTTTAAAAACGCCAAAACAATAATGCCTGTATCAGAAGCTAGAGGTGTAATTATAATGACTTTTGCTCAAAAGAATATACCTGTTTTTGAATACACACCTTTGGTTATAAAACAAACAATCACCGGCTATGGGCGTGCAAAAAAAGACGAAGTATGTCAAATGGCGCAACTTTTGATAGGATGCGAAAAAATGCCGAAACTTGACGATGCAGCAGACGCTATAGCCATAGCACTTTGCCATGCACGACAACGAAACTTGGAATAATTAATTAATACTCAATCATATAGTATAATATTTAAAAAGCCTTAAAAACAAAGGGGGATAATCTTGAAAAAAATCATAAAACCTGTCGTTATATTAAGTGCTCTAATCGGAGCTATAATGGGTATTTTAATATTAATACCTATTATCAATGTTTTCATATGTCTTATTTTTTCTTTAATAGGTGCAGGAATTGTGGTGTTTTTAAAACAACGCAATCTGGTCGGTGTTTTATCCGTAAACGATGGTGCTTTTATAGGTGCTATTTCAGGTGCCGTAGCTACAATATCCGCGACTATTATATATGTCCCAATGGTTTGGTTTTTGGGTCTATTTATAAAATCCTACGGGATGTTAAGCCTAAACGCAGGTGCTTCCTTCGTTATAGCAAGTTATAATATCATTGTTATCGCAATGCTTGTATTTTTCTTAGCAATGCTAAATGCCCTTTTCAATTCTTTTAGCGCACTAATTGCTACCTATATATATGAAAAAATCGAAGAAAAAGAACGCTTAAAAGATATACCCGAATTTACCATCGACCAATAACAAAATCGGTTAACTTTCGATTCATGACACGGAATGACAATAGAAAACTAAAAACACCATTATTACTACTGTCATTCTGAAAAATCCGTAGGATTTATTCAGAATCTATTTATTTTATGTTTTAAGTTAGATCCTGAGTCAAGCTCAGGATGACAACAAGACTTTTTTATAAGCTATTTCAATTCTTCCAGCTTTTTAACGACTTGATTTTTATCAGAATAATTATCCAAAATCTCACTGATCGCAATTTTATAATCCAGCTTTGAAGACTCAAACTCTAAGGTATTATCAAGCTTATACTTTTTGCATAAAGACTTATAGTAAGAAATCTGAGCTTTTGTAGGAGGCTCTTTAGACATTTTAAATTCTTGAGCCTTTTTTCGTTGCTCTTTTTGAAGCTGTTTTTGCTTTTCCAGATAAGGTTTTTGTTTCTCTTTATGTTCATATTTTTTAATTTGATCTGATATAAATAAAAGCAAATCTTTTGAAAACTCAAGCTCATCCAAATGCTCCTCAATCCAAGGATGCCGAGAGTTTTTAATCTCGATATAATATAATTCTTCTTCTAAATACAAGTCTTTGATTTCGTCAGAAGTTTTGCCGAAGTTTTTTTTGACAAATTTAGACAAATAATGACAAAGCTCTGATTTTTGAGCTTTGGTAAAATTATTAAAAACCCTATTTTTTACACTAATCATTTTAGATTAATTTATCAGGCGTAAACCTTGAGATAAAACTTTTTTTCTCTGAAATATCTTTATGCAAAAATTTCAAAAGACTTCTTTTTATAGGACTTGTTTGATTAATACTTGACGCAACAGGAGGCACAGCGGGACGTGAAGTGTTTTTAGCAACTTCAAAATTTCCTGTTAAAATATTTCCTTTATCCTGTGATTTGTCCATTTTTTAAGTCCTATTTGTTTAGACATTCAATATTATTGTCATTTTTTATATTTTTTTCAATCGTATATTCTAACTATTTATATAAAAACCAACTTTGCTTAATTATTGCCTATTTTTTATTTAGCTCAATCATTTTATCTACTTTTAAGTCTACTACTTTGTAGATTTTAACCTCAATATTTTTACCCTTCACCTTTACCTCGTCAAGGTATTCGGCTTCTACAAAATCTTTAGCTTCATTATAAGTACTCTCAGCTATTATTATATTGGATTTATATTCTTTACAAAGCCCTTCAACACGAGATGCCAGGTTAACATTATCGCCGATAACGGTATAGTCCACAATTTGATTTGAACCCATATACCCCACAAGCATTTCGCCTGTATTTATACCTATTCCTATATCCAAAGTAGGTTTACCTTCGGATTCCCACTTTTTGTTTAATTCTCTTAATTTTTCCATCATTTCATAAGCCGCTTTAATCGCTTTAGCAGGATGGTTTTCAACAGGAAGAGGATCACCCCAAAACGCCATAATGGCATCACCGATAAATTTATCCATCGTTCCTTCATTTTTCATTATTACGTCAACCATTCCGTTGAAATATTCATTTAACTGCGATACCAGCTGATCGGCAGGTAAGTTTTCTGATAATGTTGTAAATCCTCTTATGTCAGAAAATAAAACCGTCATATATTTTCTTTGGTTTGTGATTTCGAATCCTTTTGGATCGTCAAGCAATTTATCCAAAACTTGTGGCGATACAAATTTTCCAAAAAGACCCTCCACCGCTTTTTTATTTTTATGTTCAAGTATAACCCTTATTAAATAAGTAGATATAGCTGTTATAGTCATAAATGTAAGGGGGTAAACCATATCTACCCATATTCTTATATTAGGATGCGTAAATAATAAAATAGCCAAAATGAAAAATAAGAATATCGAGAAGAAAAACATTACTATGGTTAGATAATGTTTTTTAGACTTGATATTAAAATAGCCGATCAATCCGCAAAACAACAAAACAATAGCCAAATTCAACCCAAATGAAGCTCTTTGAACAAATTTGCGGCGCAAAGGATTGGTAGTATCAGAATCATTTAAAAAATTATCTATTGCTGTCGCTTGAAATTCAGGTCCGGGATATGCTGTATCCATAGGTGTTGAAAGAATATCAGTCTCATCTGCCGTTAAGCCTATAACTACAATTTTGTCTTTAAAGATATTGGGGTCTATTTTATTAAACCGAGATATCGTTTCTTTATCGTTAGTTATTGTTCCTTTTGATAATGCATTTGTAAGCAAAACATCTGCCATATGCATTGTTTTATAGGTATTTACAGAACCATGCCAGCTAAGAAGAGTTCTTCCTTTTTTATTAATAGGGATTTCTCTTTTGCCCACTATTATTTTGTTATCTTTTATTATTATATTTCGCTCATTTTCGGGTAATGTTGCAAGAACGGTAGCAAAAGGCAATGAAGGTAGATAATTGTATTTTTCACCGTTATATATTCTATACAAAGGTGTGCTATATCTAAAAGTACTACCACCATCTGAATTCACATTTACAACACCTGCCAAATTTGAAGCATCTAAAAAAACCTCAGGAATTGCGCTATGTTTATAAAAAGTTATGTTATTTAAAAGCTCTTTTTTAAGATTACTTTTTTCATCAAGGGTCTTTAGCCAACTATCATCTGTTTTATTATTGAATATTTTATGAAATTTAAAAGGGTTTTTTCTCGTATGTTTATATAAAATTTTATCGGCTTCTTCGTTAGTTTTATTATATTGTTCAACCACTATGTCTACTTGTTTTTTCAATAATACTCTAGGGCTGGACAGCGCAATTGCCAAAACATCGTTTTCACTTTGATTTAATGCATCAGCTAAAGCCTTATCAGAACGCTTATTTTCACTACTTCCGCCCTCTATTCCTTCAAATTTCATATCTATTACGACAGCTTTAGGGTTCCCCTTTGATACAAAACGTATAACCTCTCCCCATATACTTCTACTCCAGGGAAGTCTTCCTATTTTAAGTTCGGGAAAATCACCAATTTTACTAAAGGTATAATTATCGGCAGATAAAATTATAATATTATCATCGGCTTTAGCAAATTTTTTATTTAAAGGACCTGAATCAATAGCTAACTTGGCTCGCCAATCATAGGTCATCATTTCTGCCGATTCAAAAAGTTTATTTACGCCGAGATTAAATAATAAAACGGCAAAAAATACAAAAAACAGACAAAGTAAAATGATTCTTTTATTTTTTATTGAATTAAATAATTTTTTCAAAATAACCTCAGGATTTATTTAATATCTTCTAATTATTATATAAATAGATACGTTAAATAGCAATGGAAAGCTTAGAATCTCATTGCTTAAACGTCAGTTTCGTAAAGATGCCAGGTTTTTAAAAACGCTTTTTTAAAAGACCTGCTTTCCATATATTTACGACAATTTCGGGACATTTTATCCAATTTATTGCCATCCAATAATTTTTTAACTGCATTATATAACGCATTTTCATCCCCACCTTTAACAACAACTCCTGTTTCATTTGAAATTATATTTTCAACAGGTCCACCTTCATCTGTCACAACAACAGGTGTTCCACAGGCTTGAGCCTCGAGGACAACGTTTCCAAATGTATCTGTGGTAGAAGGAAATACAAATAAATCAGCATTCGAATAAATATCTACAAGGTTTTGTCCTTGGGTATATCCTACAAATTCAGCATTAAAACCATTTAACGCTTCTTCCATTTCTTCCCTGTAAGGACCATCTCCGGCTATTTTTAATTTCAAGTCGGGATATTGCTCGGAAAGTTTTTTAAACACTGACAAAAGCAAATGAAGGTTTTTTTCTTTTGAAACCCTTCCCACGTAAAGTAAAGTCTTGTTTAGCGTAGTTTTCTGTTTTTGTGGTTTAAAAAAGTCTATATCAACCCCTCTAGGGTAAATTTTTATTTTTTCTTTATTGAGTCCTTTTGCTATAAGCTCCTTTTTTATTGCCTCTGATGGCACATATACAATGTCCATTTGGCTGTAATACCATATCATATAACGCCAACCAACTTCTTCCATCGTTGGATCCCCTGTAAGATTGAGGATAAATTGAGGAAAAGCAGTATGATACGTTCCGTATATAGGTTTTTTAAGTATTTTAGCAATGGCAAGTGCTGCAAGTCCAACCGTTCCGGGAGTTGCAGAGTGGAAATGAGTAAAATCATTTTCATAACAATATTGTAAAACTTCTAAAAGAGGTGGGTAATTAAACCTAAGCTCGGGGTATTCCGGTATTTGATGCTGACCTATCGGGTCAAAAACAACTTCGCCTTGAAGATTTTTATACTTAGAACTTTTTGTATTTTCACAAGTTATTATAGTTAAATTTTTTCCCAGTTCTTTGGCTATTTTTAGATTTTGCTGCATAGTTTTTGCAACACCGTTTATATCGTAGTAAGTATCTGTAAAATGAGCTATTTTTGCTCGTTTTGAAGATTTTCCTTCCTTAACAAACTGTTTCGTAAAGTCTTTATCCCTTTGTGCTATTGAATAAGCAATAAAATAAGGTGCTATCATAAAATACATAGAACCGACTGAACCTAATGTTCTGAAAATATCAAAGAAGTTGCCCTGTTTTATAGTGCTTAAAATATAGTCCATCATATGATTAACACTTGCGTTAGTAACGCTATTTGCAATTTCAAACCACTTGCCGGGAGAATTTTCAGGTGTTGCATCATCAGCAATATGTTCATATTTGCTTAAAATAGTTTTATAAAGAATTCTTTTTATTGAATTGGTTTTAATTTTATCTTTTATATCTATTTTAATTTTTTGATCACGCACTTTTAAAACTATTTTTGAAATAATATCATCAGATCGTTCTTTGCCCGATAATAACTTATCTATTATTTTCAAAGTGGCGTCTTTGTTTATATATTTTTCTATGTTAAACTTTCCGGAATAAAATTGATAGGCAATACTATAAACGTTATATGCCATTCCTTTAGGAGTATAATCTTTGCCTTCTATTTGAGCTTTTCCTTTTAAAAAGACTTTTTCAAGAAATTCTTTTTGGTTTTTTGCCTGTTCATTTAATGTGTATTTTTGAGCAATCATCATGCCGGTATGATCGTCAGATCCTGCTATAAAAAATTTTTCCCAAGCTTTATCAACGGGTTTAATCTTATGTTTTTGTTCAAGTTGATTTATTATTTCAGGCGTTAGTTTTTGGGATAATTCAAGAATAGAATTATTTATTTCAAAAATTCTACATCCATTGAGTTCAAAGACTTTGAACATCAATAACAGTTTTTCAACGTGATTTTTTGTGAGTTTATCATCAACGGAATGCAAAGAATGGGCTACAGCGTGAAAAATCCGCTCTTTTTTCAGGTATGAATTTAATTCATATATGTTTTTTCTTACCTTTTGAATTTCTTCAAATTGCGATTCTGATATATCATACGCTAAAATATGAATGGTTCTTTCATCTTCAGGAAATTTTGTAGAAATTTCAACACTTATAAATGTATCAGGATATTTGGATATTTCAAGGCAACCTTTGATTTCATTCAAATCAGTTATTGTAACTGATTTCATTCCTCTTTTCTTGGCAATTTTGTATATATCTTTCGGTTCTGTAAAAGACTCGGGGCAACCCATTTGCTTCATGAGCCAATTTGTGGGTTTATCTGAATATTTAGAATGTATATGCAAATCAGCTTGCCAAGTCATTTTTAAATCCAAATTACAATTACACTTCTTATTATAATACTAAATTTTTATCTTATGGAATAAATTTTTAATATATACCCGATTGTTACCACCTGTTATGGATAGAATCAAAGTAAAAAAAAGTTTAAATTTAAAAAAGTTCTATACGTGAGAGAAGTGAAAAAATGCATTTAACAAAGCGTTTAAAGCGTTATTTTACTGTTGCTTTTTTGTCAGTTTTAACTTTTATTATTTTTGGTAATCTTAGTTTTGATAATCATAATTATCAATCCTTTATCACAACTCAGACACCATTAGAAATAAAAAAATTTGCTGCCTATAATCCTGACTATGCTCACTTTTTAAGCATTTTTAAAGATAAAGATTTCAAAACGCCCAAAGGTTGGACTCAAATAGATTTGAATGATAACAAAAAACCTAAAATCTACGAATGCCTAGAGTCAGGCTTTGAGGCTACAGCTTTTAAAAATGAAAAAGAAATTGTTATTGTCATCAGAGGAGTCAATTTAAGAAAATTTGTTAATTTTAATATATTCAAAGGTGTAGACGGAAAAAGTACAAGAGCAATATTTTTCGGAAATTTAAATATACCGTTTTTAAACAAAGTTCCGGAACAATTTGAAGACGCTATTTTTTATTACGACCGTATCAGCCAAAAATATCCTCATTTGAAAAAAATCCTGGTGGGAAAATCACTGGGAGGGGCTTTAGCTTCATTGGTAGGGGCAATAAAGGGTGTTGAAACTTATACATTTGGAGCCCCGGGAGTAAAATATGCCCTCCCAAAATTGAACAAAAAATACCAAAAAGATCTGATCAAAAACAGTTATTCAGGTTTTTGTAATATAAAAAATTATTCAAATATAAACGATCCTTGCGGAAACTTTGGAGATCCTATCGGTGTTTGCTTCACATTGCCTCCTGCAACTATTAAAGGTAATACACCTTTTTATGATGTTCATGGAAATACCAAACATTTCGCAAAAAAAAGTACTTTGGACAATTTTATATTAAAGCCAAAAGATTGGAAATTCAAGTATACTCTGGCTTTGATTTATTATGATAAACATTTTGAATCAAATTTAAATAGCTTTAATCTATATGAACTGATAAAAGTAATATATAGAGTCAAAAGACAAGATTTATTCAAAGCAATAAGCGTGATTGAAGATAATTTTACAGTTAAAAAATCACCGCTAAAATGTACTGAGAAAAAGAAAATAGTTGTCTCAGAATATAAATGTAATGCTCATTAAGTTTTGACAATATACTCAAAAAACACTTAATAATAGGTGTTTAGACTTAAATGTAAATAAACATTACAATAAATCATATACATGTTTAAAAAAAAGGCAATTTTTTCTTACGTATATACTTTATATATACAAGAGAGATGAAACATATATCAAGAGAAAAAATTAAGAGAGAGGTAAATAAAATGGCTTCAACAGGAATATCAAAACCGGCAGGTTCTTCAGGACAATTCGGTGGCGGTGGATCAGGTAGATTCAGACCGATGAGAAGAAAACAAAGAGGAAACTCTAGTAATCCTTTCGCTCAACCAAGATTTGATAGAATGAGCTTTAAAGCTTCAAAAGATCCTGTTTATGTAGCTTTTGATCATCTAGATAAACAACCTGTTTCTAAATTAGCAAAAGATTTCGTTAAGGAAACCTTCGCAATTCCTTTCACTAAATGGATAAGCCAAGGAGCAGCTTAATAAAATAAAATAAAATAAAAAAGGAACCCCATAGGGTTCTTTTTTTTAATAAATTTTTAAATTGTTATATCGGGCAATACAAGAAACAAAAACTCTGTATTATAAAAAATAATAATTCAAAAAATCGCTTTAAACTTTTTCTTAATTAAAAAAAAATGATACGGATCAAACTTTTAAAAGAGATGTTTTTAGCTACCTTCAACAAAAATCAACATTTTCCCTAAATTATAGTTTTGATTAAAATTTGAATTCAAGAAAAAATATGTTTCAAAAACATACCCTTAAGCACTTTGAGACTTGTTTTTTTAGAAAAATAGGTTATATTATAAATATAAGCTTTTAATAATCCGGAGGTCAAAGTTTTGGCAAGCACTTCATTAAACAAAATTGAAGAAGAAAAGATACAAATATCTGAAACCGAAGCAATAAATAGATATATATTGACCTTTGATACCTCAAATAAAAACGAATTAATTGAAAAATCAATAATTTTAACCGGACAAGGCTTCTTAAAGTCAACTGTATCCGTTTAAAAACATAATTTATAATTTATAATTTATTCAACAGAAATAGACTCGTTTGAGTTTATTTCTTGTTTTATAGCTCGAATTTTAAGATGATGCTTTAAAAAGAAAAATATACCTAATATAGTTATCAAAACCATTATAAGAGTTTGATTTGTCAGAGATACAGCTAGGGCTTTTTCTTTGAATACCCCAAAAACACCAAGAGCTTTAATATATGCAAACTGATAAGGTCCTAAAAGATTGGATGCAGCAGGAATTAACCCACTAAACACTAAAATACTCAGTACAAATAAAGAAGAAAACATATTTAGTGAAATTCCAAAACTCTTCACCACAAGAAAAACTACAATACCTTCAAAAAACCATATTGCCGCTGTTAATAATATTGTCTGAAGTATTTCAACGGGATTATGAAATACCCTCAACCCCTCTATAAAAGCATTGGCATGTTTATTTATTTGCAAAAGAACCACATTAAAAGGCTTTTGCATTATAGATGGTAAAATTTGAATCTTCTTTTCAATTGTCTTGCAAAAACTATCAGGAGATGAGTATTTCGCCATAAGAAACAAGACAACGAAGGCTCCTACAAATATGCAACCCACTGCTGTAGCAGTTTTTATAATCCAAACTTGATTAAAAGAAATAACAATCGAAAGCAATAAAAAACAAAAAACGACAACGCCGTCAAATATTCGCTCAAGCACAATAGAGGCAAAAACTTGAACTTTTTTTATTTTTTCTTGATCCCCCAATAAATGCGCTCTGTAAAAATCTCCGGCTCTCGCAGGCAAAAAGCAATTTAGCATATACCCTATAAAAATAAATCCTGTCAGATTTCTTATTTTAGAACGAAGCCCTTGGGACAAAAGTATTTTCCACCTGTAATTCCTGAATACAAAACCTATATAATAAGCAGGTATTATCAAAATTAGATATAACGGCTCAAAATCATCGAAAACCTTAAAAGTTTTATTTAAATCAACTTGATTAAATATAAATACGATAAGCAATAAGCTTATAAGTAAACCTATAGTTCTTTTTATGGGGAATTTCAATTTTTTGCTCCTGAAGTTTATCATCTATATTATATCTAAAATATCTTTATGAAAAAACTATTTAAAATTGACCGAAAGGTTTGTTTTATAATATTATAAGTGAGGAAAGCAGATTTAAAGGGTGAGTCGATGAGTAGACCAATGAATATTACTGAAAAAATATTTGCAGCCCATGCCGGCATGGAAAGTGTCAAAGCAGGGGATTTAATAACTGCAAAAGTTGATATAACACTGGCAAATGATATTACAGGACCGGTTGCTATAAATGAGTTCAAAAAAATAGGCGTAGATAAAGTATTTGATAACGAAAGAGTTGATTTCGTACCGGATCACTTTGTGCCTAATAAAGACATAAAATCCGCCGAACAAGCAAAAATGATCAGAGAATTTGCACGAGAGCAAGAATTAAAACACTATTTCGATGTAGGAAGAATGGGCATTGAGCATACATTGCTTCCTGACAAAGGAATTGTAGGTCCTGGGGATCTTGTAATCGGTGCTGATAGCCATACTTGCACATACGGTGCTTTGGGAGCATTCTCAACAGGTGTTGGGTCAACAGACCTTGCTTGCGCTATGGCTTCAGGTGAAACCTGGTTTAAAGTACCTGAAACTATAAAAGTAGAATTCAACGGCAAATTAAACAAATGGGTGTCAGGAAAAGACCTCATTCTCCATCTAATTGGCGATATCGGTGTTGACGGAGCTTTATACCAAGCTCTTGAAATAGGCGGTAGCACTATCGAAGAAATGGGAATGGACGGTAGATTCACCATCTGCAATATGGCAATCGAAGCAGGTGCGAAAAACGGTATAATAATACCTGATAAAACCACCGAAGAATACGTTAAAAATAGAACTTTACGACCATACAAATTCTACACAAGCGACGCTGATGCTGAATATACAAGAGTTATTAAATACAATGTAGAAGATATTGAGCCTACAGTTGCATTTCCGCATTTACCAGAAAATACAAAACCGATTTCTCAAGTTGGAGAAGTAAAAATCAATCAGGCAGTAATAGGAAGCTGCACCAACGGTAGAATTTCTGACCTCCAAACAGCCGCCGAAATCCTTAAAGGAAAAAGGATTCACGATGATGTAAGACTTATCGTATTCCCTGGAACTCAGGATATTTTCCTCGATGCAATGGAAAAAGGCTATGTAAGAGACATTATCGAAGCAGGTGGAGCAGTTTATACCCCTACTTGCGGACCTTGCTTAGGTGGACACGGCGGAGTTTTAGCGGCTGGCGAAAGAGCTATTGCAACTACAAACAGAAACTTCGTAGGAAGAATGGGACACGTAGATAGTGAAGTATATCTTTCAAACCCAGCAATAGCAGCAGCAAGTGCTATTTTAGGCAAGATAGGATCACCTGACGAATTATAATCTCATAATTATAATATTTAGTTAAAGAGTTCTATACAGTTGTATAGGACTCTTTTTAGTTTTTTTAGTAATAATAAAAAAACTATGAAAACCGGTTTTGTTATAACAAGCGATAATGAAAAAATAGCTTTTAATCATTATCAAAAAAATAAAAATGAAGTACTCATAATAGCTCACGGATGGTCTATGAGCAAAGATTCTGCTCCTTTTTTATCAATGTCAGAAGATTTTAACAAAAACTTTGATGTGATAACTTTTGATTTTAGAGGTCACGGTAAAAGCTCAGGTTGGTTTACTTTTACATCAAAAGAATCTAAAGATTTTAACGCTATAATAGAATTTGCTCAAAAAAAATATTCAAAAATTTCCATTTTAGGATTTTCGCTGGGAGCTGCTCTTGCAATAATTCAAGCGGCAAACAATAATAATGTAAAGGCTCTAATTGCAATAAGTTCACCCTCTGATTTTTATAAAATAGAAAACCACGACTGGCGTCCTGAGTCTATCTTGCATACAATTTCAAAAATCAATATTCAGGAAAAAAGAAAAGTCCGTCCGGGGAATATCTTTTTAAAAAAAATAAAACCTATTGATGTTGTGCATAAAATATCAGCCCCTTCGTTATTTATAACAGGAGGTAAAGATCTAAAAATCTACCCCTGGCACTCAGAAGTTTTATATAATAAAGCGAATTGCAAAAAATCCTACGTTTTGTTTAAAGATGATTACCACGCAGAAGATATTTACCTGCAATCACGCAAGAAATTCTTACGTATTTGCAATAACTGGATTGCAAAACACTAAAAAGTCATCTCAAAAATACCTTAAGGAATTATCCTAACTTTCATTCTTTGAACGGGTTCACCTTTCATGAGTTTTTTTACGTTTTCATAATTATTTTTAACGGCAACAATCCAACCTGACTTTGTATTTACAAACAAAAAGAAAGCTGCTTCACAATCCATTAGCCGATTAACATCATCCACTATCAACTCTCCTTTGTTTGAGAGTTCAAAAACAGTGAACGATAAAGGATCAACCGCTGAACTATTTATAAAACCGTCATATTTTGTCGAATAAACTCGAGATGTATCTTTTACAAGTTCTCTATCTTTATAGGTCGTAACCCAATTCCAAAGATGATTTATAATACTTTCAATTTTTATTTTATCCATTATTCCCGATTTTCAAGAATTGATACGAATTTATCGACCAATTCACCATCCCATTTAACATTTGCCCCATCTTTTAATATTTTTATTGCTTCTTCTTTTGAATACGCTTTTCTATAAGATCTATCACTTATTAAAGCATAATAAGTATCAATAACAACAAGAATTCTGGATCCTAAAGGAATATCACCACCGGCAAGTTTATTAGGATACCCTGATCCGTCCCAATTTTCATGATGATGCTCAACCAATGACAAAATGTTACTAGCACTACTTATTGGCTCTAATATTTCTTTAGAAGCTATCATAGGATGCTCAAGAACTTTTTGCTTTTCTTCATCGCTCAAAGGTCCGGGTTTTTGAAGAATCTCCTCAGGCAACATCATATTCCCTATATCATAAACCATTGCAGCCATTTTAATCTTGCTAACTTCGGCATTATCAGCCCCCGTCATTTGTGCTAATTTTTCAGCCATCCGTACTTTTTCTTCAGTATTTCCTTCTTTATGCAAAGGATCATACTTTTGAGTAAACGAATCAACTATGCCAAAAAGAAAATCCTTAGAATTTTTATTGTTCAACGAAGTAGTCTTAAGTCTTTCCACCAAAAGATTTGAAGTGTCTTTATCTATAGGAATACGGTTTTTAGAAAGAATATCCATAAAAGTATCTACAATGAGTTCCTGCCAATTAGCTTCTTCGCCTTTTTTAGCTTCCTTAACTTGATTACGACCATCTCGCTTAGCTTTATACATCGCTTGATCACAAAGTTCAAAAAGTTCATGTACATCATCGGTATGCTTTAAAAACGTAGCAACACCTATACTTGCCGTAATTTTACCAACACCTTCAACAGGAGTATCTTCTATCGCTGATCTGAGCCTTTCTGCGGCAATTAAACTACCTTCGACATCAATCCCCGGCAATACTAAACCAAATTCTTCGCCACCAAACCTTGATGGAATATCTATATTTCTCGCATTTCTTTTTAAAACCTGACCTATATTAACAATAGCTGCATCACCCGCAGTATGCCCATAAGTGTCATTTATAGATTTCAAATGATCTAAATCAAGTGTTATCAAACTGAAAGGCTGATTTAAACGTCTGGCACGTTCTGCTTCTCGCTCAAGACAATCCTCAAAATGCCTTCTGTTATAAACACCCGTGAGTGGATCTGTTAGGGCTTGTTCTCGAATAGTTTCAAAAAGACCTGCTATTGTAACTGAAAGCTCAATTTGATTAGCAAATAAACTTAGAAAGTTTTTTTCAGTATCACAAAGCTCATTTCTTGCAGAAACTACCATTAAACACCCAAAAGGTTTTTCTTTAGTAGTTATTGGAAGTATAGAGATCGACTTATTTATTAAAAGAGCATCTAACTGGCTTTCTTCAGCATCAGTAAGTCCTTTTATACCTTCAAATATTGTACTTAATTTTTTATGACTGGTTATATCACTGCTTTTTATGGCATTAACAAGAATATTAGATTCATTATTAAATGATATTTGAATATTTTCCAGCGGCTCTTTTATTATTTCCTGAATCTTATAAGTAAACTTATTTTCTGATGCTCCTCTTACTTTTAAGATTTTTTCTCCGTCTTGCTCTATTATCTGAAAAATAACGCAATGAATATATCCCAGATACCCCATTCCATCAATAATAGTTTTAAGAACCTCAGATAATGGTTCTGAGGAATTCATAGTCTTCCAGATGTGCTGAAGGGTTAAAACGCTTTTATTTGCTTGATTTAATTCATCTGTTCTTTCGACAATTTCCTTTTCCAGTATCGCATTACGCTCAAAAACTTCCATAAATTCGCGTCGTTTATCGGATACATTTATTTCCAATTGAGAAACTTGGTTACCGAACTTTTTAAAATTGTTTAAGAAATTGCCAAACATAGGTTCCTACCTGTTTTGAATAATTATTTTATTATACTATAGTTTTTCTTTTTATATAAGCGATTTTTTCATTTACTATATCCAGTATCATATCGGGAGTTATTTGCTTTACACAGGCTAAATTACTTGTATTTGTACAATTTCTGTCAAAACAAGGCTGGCAATTTAAGCCCATAGATAGTGATACGTGTTTTTCTCCATAAGGACCGGATCTTTTAGCAGCCGTAGAACCAAATATACAAATAATTTCAGGCTTATTTGTTGCATTTGCAATATGAATCGGTCCGGTATCAGGTCCTATTACAATATCAGAACGATTAAAGACCTCAACAAGCTGAAATAAATCTGTTTTACCTGCTATAACAGTATAATTTTGAGCATTTGATTGTTTTATAATTCTTTCTATTAGTGGCAAATCAGATTTTGTCCCGCTAAAAATAATATTATTGGCATTAGAAAGTTCATCCAGTAATATTGACCAATACTCTTCAATCCAATGTTTTGTCTTCCACAATGTAGCCGGAGAAAAAACAAGCGTTGGTTTTTGTGGATCTATTGCAGCTAAAAGCTCATTCACATAAGTTTTTGTTTTATCATCCACGGGAGGTAATGCAAAATTAACTTCTTCCGTATTTATATCTAAAAACTTGGCAAAATCGAGATTTCTTTGTATTACGGGAATATTGATATCGAACAAATCACGAGCGGGGATTTTATGAGTTGCAAAAAAATGAGCAAATTCTCTGGCTTTTGCGTGTGCTATTCGCTTTTTAGCTCCGCTTAAAAATGAAATTATTGCACTTTTAAAAAGCTCTTGCACATCAAGTGAAATAGTATAATTTTCTTTTTTTATTTCATGTATAAAACTTATAAACTCAAAAAAGTTTTTTATAGAAAAACCTCTTTTTTTCCATGTTTGCCTAGGCATGACATGCGCTTTATCAACAAGAGGGTTGTTTTTGATAATATCAGCGGCTTTATCTTCTACAGCCCAACCTATAAACACATCAGGATTCTGTTTTTTTATGCTATACGCAACGGGCAAGGTATGAATCACATCACCAATGGCGCTAAGCCTTACTATTAGGATTTTTTCTTTTTTCGTCATATTGCTTAAAAACCGCTAAAAATACTAAAAATCAAAAAATAAATAGTTTTTTTAATGTATCAGATAAACATAAGCATTCAGCCATTTAGGGGAACAAAAGAGCTGATAAGTACTTTATTATTTTAATAGAAAACTTAACTAATTACTATTGCTTAGTATAATTTGTTTAATAAAACAACACATTGATTATTAGACTATTAAAACGCTAGATCAAGTAAAGGAAATAAAATGGTAAAACAACAATCCAAAGAATCTTTAAAAGAGTCTATAGACCAAATGTCTTATCAGATATCACAGCTTAAAAGAAGTGCTGATAAATGCAAGGTTTCCAATAAACTTTATAATAAGCTTTTAATTAAAAGAGCCGATTTGAGACAAAAACTCGAAAATAAAGATGAAAATTTGCTTTTTAAATTCTTTAAAAGCAAACTAAAGAAAAAATCAGAAAAAACAATCGACGATTATTTCAAAAAAAGAGGTTAAACCTCTTTTTTTTTATTTTGCAAGCTCAAAAGCATTAAAAATAAAATTATTTTCGTTACCTGATTCTGCCGCTACAAAATTGTTTAAATTAACCTGAAAAATTATAGCCAGGTAAGTAAAAATCACAATAATCGCAATAAGATAAAACTCTCTTTTTGTCATTTTCCACTCGTTTTCTCAAAAACAGCTAACTACTTATTCTTAACTAAATTACAGTTATTACGCTTTTATTTATATTAAAGTTTTTAACCTTCAATTACATTCGACTAAAAGATATATTAAAAAAAATCTAAACTGTCCCGAAATTTAGTCCGATCGTTTAATTGCAGAAAACCACATGAAAAAATATCATCCTTATTAATCGATTTGTTGCTCAGGAGATTGTTGAGGATGTTTAATCAAGTGAATAATAATTTAGAAAATGTTAAAAACCTTATATCCACTGCAAAAAATAAAAAAATTGCAGTTGTATCAGACCAATTATCAGGCGGTATCGGTGGGGCAGAAAGTGTTTTGTTTGCTCTTTATGATCTTTATCCACATTTAAAAGCTTTTACAACCGTTTTAAACAAAGATATTCTTCCTGAAAAATACAAGAATATGGAAATAACACCTTCTTTCATACAAAAAATGCCTTTTGCAAAAACAAAATACAAAAATTACCTACCTCTAATGCCTATGGCTATTGAATCAATTGACTTGCAAGAATTTGATTTGATATTTTCATCCCATCACTGCGTAGCAAAAGGAGCAATTCCAAGACCTGACGCTACTCATGTTTGTTATTGTCATTCTCCTGCAAGATATATGTGGGATTTGCAATGGACTTACTCTTCTTTAGCAAAATTCAATACCTTGCAAAAAGCCTTTATACACACGGCTTCACATTATTTTAGAATGTGGGATGCATCTAGTGCCGATAGAGTAGATCTATTTATTGCCAATTCAAAATATACTGCTGCAAGAATAAAAAAATATTATGGAAAAGATTCTATTTTGCTTTATCCCCCTGTTAATACAGATCATTTTAAATATGAATCTACACAAGATTATTATTTAATGGTAGGAAGGTTAGTCGCATATAAAGGCTACGAACTGGCAATAGAGGCTTTTAACGAATCAGGGAGAAAACTCATCATAGTTGGAGATGGTGAAGAATATAAAAGGTTAAAGAAAAAAGCAGGGAAAAACATTTTAATGCCCGGAAAAGTCTCTGAATTAGAGCTTATTCAATATATGAATAACTGCAAAGGGTTTATTTTTCCGGGAAAAGAAGATTTTGGCATAGTTATGGTTGAAGCGCAAGCAGCAGGAAAACCTGTTATAGCCTTTAATCAAGGTGGAGCACTTGATATAGTCAAAGATGGTGAAAACGGTATTTTGTTCGACGAGCAAAATATTTATTCACTAAATAAAGCCGTAAATCAATCTGAAAAAACAAACTGGGATCATAAAGAAATTACTCGTAATGCAAAAAGATTTGATCGCTATCATTTTTATTCCTACCTCAGTTATATAACAGAAAATATAGAAGAAATACGTAAATCCATGCAAAATTAAGAATATTGCTTTTTTACTAAAACAAATTTTAAATTTCTACTAGCAGTTATAACCTTTTGACCATTAAAAAAAGTTGAATAAAATTCAAAAATAAATAATAAGAGGAGTGAGGTTATGCAAAATAATAGATTTGACAAATCAGAACAAAACCAAAGCTATGAGAACAATTTTAGCTTTGATAATTTTGCTGCAATTTCTAATGATTCAACTTTTGTTAATTGTCTTCAAAACGAAACTATCCTAAATACTGTCATAGAACAAAAAGAACCTTTATCCAAAGAAGAGGTAATTCCTGAAGATACAATACCTGCTTATGATCCTAAAGATCCTTTGTATAGGGATTTAATCTATGGAACAAATGCAGATGAAACTTTTGAGACAGGAATCGGAAATGACTATCTTGACGGAGGTGGAGGAGTCGATACACTTATCGGTGGAAAAGATAATGATACATATATAGCTGACAACCCCAATGACGTTGTAGTCGAATATTATAATGAAGGTATAGATATAGTCTATGCTCGTTGTGATTACGAACTATCCGACCATATCGAAAAACTTTATATGTCAAAAAACAGCTATAACGGAATTGGCAACGATCAAAAAAACACTATTATCGGAAACAATTACGATAACCAAATCCAAGGCAAAGGCGGTAATGACTGGTTGTTGGGTGGTCGTGGCAATGACACAATTTGGGGTGGTAACGGAAATGACAATATTGATGCCGGTTATGACGATGATATTTTAATCGGCGGCAATGGAAACGACTTTTTAAGCGCAGGCAAAGGTAATGACTACCTTTTTGGGGGGACAGGAAATGATGTATTGCTGGGAAGTGCTGGTGAAGACTATATGCACGGTGGAAGCGGTAATGACAAATTTTATGTAGAGAATATAAACGATACAGTAGTTGAAGGCTATAACAATGGATATGACGTTGTATACAGCACTGTTAGCTACGAATTATCCGCTAATATCGAACATCTTCAATTATATGGTTATGCCCAAATCAATGGTTGTGGCAATGATAGCGATAACTTGATTCAAGGAAACGGAATGTCTAACACTTTAGAAGGTCTTGCCGGAGATGATACTATTTACGGCTATTCAGGAGATGATAATATTTATGGTGGATTAGGCAACGATTCTTTATATGCAGGATTAGGAAATAACTTTCTTTCAGGCGGTCTTGGTGATGACCTTTTAGTGGCTGATATCGGAAATGATATCCTTCAAGGAGGAGTGGGTAACGATAATTATGAAGGTTTTAAATCTCATCTGGTATGGAACGGCAGTGAACTTGTATTTGAAAATTTTGGCACAGATATTATAACCGATACAGGCGGTATCGATAGCTTGTATCTAGAGGTTTTTCCAACTTTTATGACCACTTTAAACTATCATTATGATGACGAAAATCAACACTCACTATTAATCGAAGTGGGTGATGAAAGCCAGATTTTGATATCAAATTATTTTGCTGACGAATATCTAAATGCCGCAGGAGAAGGTTATATCGAAGATATTTTACTTTCTTACAGACATCTTGACTTCAATGATGTCGTAGCACTTATGTAAAAACAACTCAAAATTCCTACATCTTTTTAGGGGCTGAAACTCCAAGAATATCAAGACAATTTGCCAGAACTTGTCTTGTTGAATTTACCAGTGATAATCTTGATTTCATTAAAGAATTTTCAACATTTAAAACCCTCGCAAAAGTGTAAAAATGATGGAAAACTCCTGCTAACTCTTGGGCATACCTAGCTATTATATAAGGAGCTCTATTTTGAGTTGCAGTTTTCACTACCTCTTGAAAAGATTCAAGCTTTAAAATAAGTGCCTTAGTTGCATTTAAAGCTTTTTCATTTTCATCATTCCAAAGAGCTTCAAGCTCCAAATCAGCATCGTTTAAAATTTGATCTAATTCTTTTTCATTAAAGAAAGCCGGCAATGACTCACCGCTATGTTGGTCAAGTCTGGGATTTGAAGCAAGTTTTAAAATACTACAAGCTCGTGCATGAGCATATTGAACATAAAAAACAGGGTTGTCATCGCTATTTGACTTGGCAAGATCAACATCGAAATCCAAGGTAGTATCAATACTTCTCATTATCATCCAATAACGTGTTGCATCTACGCCAACATCATTCACAAGCTCTTCCAGGGTTATCATTTTTTTTCTTTTACCCATTCTGACTTGCTCTCCGCCAATTACAAGATTAACAAGTTGCCCCAGCAAAACTTCAAGTTTTTGAGGATCATACCCTAAAGCTTCTATAGCAGCTTTCATTCGAGCAACATAACCGTGATGATCTGCACCCCATATATTTATCAACCTATCAAAACCTCTTTTTAACTTGTCATAGTGATAAGCTATATCTGAGGTTAAATAAGTATTGGACCCATCTGTTTTTTTAATTACTCTATCTTGATCATCACCGTATTCTGATGATTTAAACCAGACAGCGCCTTCTTTTTCGTATATTTTACCCTTTTCCCTTAATGCCTCAACACAAGCATCGACCTCTTTTCTATTGTGCAAAGTCGATTCACTGAAATAGCTGTTAAAATCTACTTTTAACCGTTTAAGCAACTCTTTTTGTTTGTTTAAAAGTTCCAGTTTTGCAAAAGCAGCAATGTCATTTAAAATTTCATCTGACGGATTAAAAGGATCGGCTTGATCATTTTTCCAATTTTCAGCTTTTTCTTTATTTTGTACTAAAAAATCTTTAGCTGTTTCTATCAGGTAGTCTCCCGGATAATAACCTTTTGCCTCTTCACCTTCTGTGGGGATTTGAACATCAGAACCCAGTTGTTGCAAAACTCTTATCCAAAGTGATTTAGCAAGATTATTAATTTGCCCGCCCGCATCATTAATATAAAATTCTTGAGAAACATCATAACCTGAAAAAGCCATAAGGTTAGCCAATGCACTTCCCATTGCAGCCCATCTTCCGTGCCCGATATGCAAAGGACCTGTTGGATTTGCTGAAACATATTCAATCATAACTTTTTCAGAATTGCCTATATTATTTTTACCGAATTGTTTTTTTTCGGCTGTAATTTTTTTAATTACAGAATTTAAGTGCGCTGAGCCTAATTTAAAGTTTATAAAACCGCCCATTATTGATATATCAACATCTTCAATATCTAAATATTCACAAATAGCTTCAGCTATTTTAGGAGGAGCCATTCTAGCATTTCTTGCCAAAGGAGATACATTTACTGAAAAATCACCAAAATCAGGATTTTTAGGTTTTTCTACCACAAAAAAGCCATCAAATGCTTTCATTTCTCCCATTTTATTTTCTTCAATCGCTTTAATCAAAGCATTATACATATTTTCTTTAATTATTTCTTTAAACATATCTTTTTTCACTTTAGCTATTTCCGCAAAAACAATTATAAAACAAACTTTTTAACAGGAGTGTTTTATAATCAAAATCTCATCTTTATCTTGTAAATATTTCAAATGCTGCGTTTTTATCAATTCTCCCGGCATAAGAACAGGAATCCCCGGAGGATAAGGAATTATAAGCTCTCCACTTATTTCTCCTACACTATTTGAAACTTTTATCTTTTCTTTTTTTGAATAAAACGCATCCCGAGGAGACAAAAGAACTCTTGAAAATGGAACTTCAAAAACGGATTTCATTTCTCTTTTTGAAGCATTATCAGCAATTTCCCACAATGCTTTTTTAAGTTTTTCTAAATCACTTTTTAAAGTACCTATTCCCGTTATAAACAAAGCACCTAAGTCATTACAAAACTCATCTTCTATATTATATTTGCTGATAAGCAAATCAGAAAGTTCATATCCTGATAAACCTTTAACCTTGATAAAAAGCTTAGTTTGATCAAGGTTAAAATCATCAGTATCAGATAATATCAAAATATTCCTATGTTTTAAAATTTCTTTTCTGAAATTTTCAATATCCAATAAATAGTCTCGCAGTTTATTTTGCCCTTTTTCAGAATTCAAATACTCAACACAACCCTCTATACTGGCTAATATCGGGTATGAAGGAGAGGTTGAATTTATGATATTGAGCGATTGTTGTACTTCTTCAGGATTTATCAAGCTGTCTTTTGATATATGTAAAATAGCACCTTGAGTAAGAGCACAAGCCGTTTTATGTAAAGATTGCACCACAGCATCAGCCCCGTTGAAAATAGCAGGTGTAGGCAAATTAGGATTAAAATTCCAAAGTGCTCCGTGCGCTTCATCCACTATCAAAGCCACTTTTCTTTCCTTGCAAACTTCTGAAATTGCCTTTATATCAGAACAAACACCTTCATAAGTCGGGCTTGTAATCCAAACAGAGGCTATATCAGGACTTTCTTCAAGATGTTTTTTTATATCATTTGCCGTTACAGGTTTTGAAATATTAAAATCTTCGATAAAACCGGTATTAAGCCAAACCGGGTTTATTCCACTCAAAACTAAGGCATTATAAACACTGATATGAGAATTTCTTGCTATTAAGACTTTTTCATTAGGTTTTGCAATTGTAAGCATTAAAGCGATAATCCCCGAGGATGAGCCATTGAAAAGATAAAAAGAAGCTTTACTTTTATATATTTCAGCAGTGCGTTTTTGTGATTCTAAAAAAATTCCTTCGGGAACTCTTATGTTGTCCAATCCTTCAATTTCAGAGAGGTCGGAACGAAAAATATTTACCCCTAAAAGCTCCTTAACTACATCAGGAATTAAATTGCCTTGAGAATGTCCGGGCGTAGTAAAAAGAACCCGTTTGTTTTTTTCTTTAAAATTTTTAATCGCTTTAATTAAATTCATTTTCCTGATTTTAACAAAAATTACACTTCATAAAAATAATTTTATAGTAAAATTAAAGACTATATACAGTTTTTAAATGTTTTGAAACAATTAATAGACATGGGCACCTATGAGTAATTTAAATTTATTCAACGTACAAGGGCAAATAGAAGCTCTTAAAGACCAAATCAACCACCATAACTACAAATATTATATAGAAGACTCTCCTGAAATTTCAGATGCTGAATATGACAAGATATTTAAAGAATTAAAAGAACTGGAAAAGTCTTATCCTGAATACATAACACCTGATAGCCCTACTCAAAGAGTTGGAGCTCCTTTATCGGAAAAATTTGAGCAAGTAAAACATAAATACAGACTTTACAGTCTTGATAACTCCAATAACGAACAAGAGTTAAAAGACTGGTACGAGAGAGTTAAAAAAGCCTTTCCCAACGAAACGGAAATAGAACTGGTTTGTGAGCTGAAAATAGATGGACTAGCAATAGCTTTAACCTACGAAAAAGGCTTTTTAAAACGAGGCGCAACACGTGGAGACGGAACAACAGGCGAAGATATAACCAATAACATAAAAACTATCAACAGCATACCTCTAAAATTGTTCGCTATAGACAATGAAATACCTGACCTTGTAGAGGTTAGAGGCGAAATTTATATGCCTAAAAGTTCTTTTGAAAAATTGAACGAAAAAAGACGCCAAACCAACGAACCTGAATTTGCCAACCCAAGAAATGCAGGCAGTGGTTCAGTTAGACAGCTAGACCCTCAAATTACGGCGGAGCGAGATCTTGCCATTTTTACCTATGGTGGAATTCTTTCAGGATACAAAGGGCAGCTACCTTCAACTCATATGGAAACCCTACTTTTTTGCAACAAGATGGGACTTAGAACAAATAAAAACAGTAAAATCTGCAAAAACATAGATGAAGTCATTAAATATTGTGCACAGTGGGAAGATAAACGATTTGATCTCGATTATGCCACTGATGGAGTTGTTGTAAAAGTCAATGATATTGCAAAACAAGATGAAATGGGATACACATCAAGAAGCCCTCGTTGGGCTACAGCTTATAAATTCCCTCCTGAAGAAGCTTTAACTACATTGTTGGATATTGAAACAAACGTAGGAAGAACAGGTGCCGTAACTCCTGTAGCAATACTTAAACCTGTACAACTTGCAGGAACAACTGTTTCAAGGGCAAGTTTGCATAATGCGGATGAAATTCAAAGACTCGATGTTAGAATCGGTGATAAAGTTCTTGTAAAAAAAGCCGCCGAGATAATCCCCAAAGTTATAAAAGTGGATAAAGATAAAAGAGATAAAAATTTAAAACCTTATACTTATCCTGAAACCTGCCCTGTTTGCGGCACAACCTTAGAGCGTAGGAAAGGCGAGGTCGCTCATTATTGTCCTAATATTACCTGTCCTGCTCAAACCAAAGGACGTATAGAATACTGGGTGAGCCGTAATGCTATGGATATAGACGGATTAGGAGAGTCCATAATAGCTCAATTAGTTGATTTAGAGTTTATAAAAGACCAAGCCGATCTTTATGCACTTTCACAACAAGATTTAATGCAACTTGAAAAAATTGCCGACAAATCTGCATTTAATTTATATAATGCCATTCAATCCAGTAAAACCAGACCTTTAAATAGATTAATAAACGCTTTAGGCATAAGATTTGTAGGAAAAGAAACAGCAGAGATTATATCTCAACACTATGAATCAATAGATAAACTTCAAGAAGCTCCATTGGAAGAACTTGAAGCGATTGAAGGTATTGGAGATAAAATAGCCGAGAGTATTCACGAGTTTTTTAATAATCCAAATGCTCAAAAATTACTGGAAAAATTACAACAGCATGGAGTTAAAACTCAAGCAACCACTACAAAAACAGGGATTGGACCTTTAGCAACAAAAACATTTGTTATAACGGGTACTTTAGATAAAATGAGCCGAAACGAAGCAGGAGAGCTGGTAAAAGAACTCGGTGGCAAAGTAGTAAACAGTGTCAGTAAAAAAACCTCTTATGTAGTTGTAGGAGCTAATCCGGGATCAAAGTATGACAAGGCTTTGAAATTAGATGTTATAATATTAAACGAACAAGAATTTTTTAATCTCTTAGACACGACAAAATCTAAGAAAAATGAAGGTAGTTAAATGAATAATAAGTTTAAAGTAATTCAAGTAAAGGGTTTTTCAGGTTTATTTCTTTTGATATTCTTAATTGGTGGGCTTTTTTGCGGTTTTGTCTTGTTTCCTATCTGGATTTTAATGAATGGTTGGAATTTTATCGTTGATTATACCTCTCAAGGTCCTAAAATAGACCTTTTACAAGCATCTTTGCTCTGGAGTATTTTAGCTTTAACAATATATTTAACCTTCAAAAACAGCATTTGTATTAACGTTCAAAAACATGACAATATAAAAACCGAAGACATTAAAACATTTATAAAAGCTCAAAAAACTAAAGAAAAAGTTATTGAAGAATCACCTAAAACTGAAGAAAAATAAAAAGTGGAGAAATCTTAAATGAAAAAAAGTCATTTTATCTATACTCTAATTGCTTTAACTGCCTTAGTATTTGTATCAACTACTTTCAGCACTTCTATATCTCCGGTAAACGCAGAGGATGACTCAAAAGGTACAATTACAGCTAATGGAAGAGCTAAAAAAATTGTATCTCCTGATACGGTTGAAATTACTATAGGAGTTGAAACTCGAAATAAAAAACTCGATAACGCAATTTCAGAAAACAATGAAAAAGCAAATGCAATTATTACAGCGGTAAAACCTTTGTTGGATTTAAAAAACAGTGATAATATAAAAACCACTTCATATAGAGTCTCGCCTCAGTATTTTTATGTTAAAGAAACCAGAAAAACACGTATTGATGCTTATTTAGTGACTAACCAAGTAAAAATAAGAACTGAAAAATTCAAATCTGTAAATAATATTCTTGAAACGGCTCTTAAAAACGGTGCTAATAAAATAGATAATCTACATTTTTATCTTGAAAATAAAGATCAAGTCTGTGCTGAACTGCTGACAGAAGCTGCTACAAAAGCAAAAACAGAGGCAGAAATCGTAGCAAAAGCCTTAGGAAGTAGCATTAAAGGAATAAAAAGAGTAACCTCTTCTTGCGATTCGTCAAATCCTCGCCCAATGAGAGCCTTGTATGACGGTCTAAGTGCAAAAGAAGAAAGTGCTCATATTCCTATCGAAGCCGGTGATTTAAACGTCAACGCTGACATTTACGCCGAGTTTTATGTTAGATAAAAAAGCTTTTTAAAGGGTGGGTTTTTGAATAATCTCATAAGCAAGTTTTTTTGCTTTTAAACGTAGCTGTTCTAGATCTTCATTGTTTTCAATAATGAAATTCCAATCTTTCACATCATCCAAATTGGTTTCAGTTGCATCATCCTCTTTAACAAGAATGCCTCGTTTTACTCTTTGTTCGCGATCTGCTTCTACTCTTATTAAAACGGCATCATTCTGTTTAAAAATATTATATTCATGCTTCATTCTCATATCAGGAACAATAATATTATCTTCTCGTTCTACAACTTTTTTTAGCCAATAATCAGGATCTTTTGCACGTCCTTCATTAGCTAAGATAATTATCTCAGGTCTGTAATGAGATTTATTAGCTTCAACCTCTTCTACTGTAGTGTTTTTAAGCTTTGCAAATTCTATTTTTATCGAATCCCCTATGCCGATACGTTTAAAGTCTTTTAATTCTTCCAAAAGCATCAATGCTAAAGTATCTTTACCGGCAAATTGTTTTCCTGACATTACTATTTTTTTACTTTTCATATTCCCATCTTCTATAAAGATTATTGTCTATCCCAAAAGCATCAAGGGTTTTACCCGTTGAAAACTCTATAATATCTTCTACTGTATCCATTTTACCGTAAAAACCGGGCATTGGAGGAACGATTTTCACTCCGAGTTTCGATAATTTAAACATATTTTCTAAATGTATTGCACTCAAAGGAGTTTCTCTGGGAACTAAAACAAGTTTTCTACCCTCTTTGATAACAACATCAGAAGCTCTTTCGATTAAATTACTTGATAACCCTTGAGCAATCGAAGCTAAAGTAGACATGCTGCAAGGAGAAATAATCATACCATTTGTTTTAAACGAACCGCTAGCAGGATTTGCCCATAGTTCATCATTAAGCCAAACCTTTAAAAATTCGGAACGATCTTGTTTTTTTATAAAATCTAAAATTTTAGATTTTATAACTTCTTTATTATGCTCCAGCTTAATATCAAGTTCGTGATCAGCAATAAAATAAGCGTTTTCAGAAATTATAAGCTCTACATTATATTTTTTTTCAAGCAAATATTCAAGAATTTTTAATCCCAATATAAAACCACTGGCTGCACTAATAGCAAGTATCACCGGTCTTTCCTTTTTTATATAATCATTCATTTTTTACCCTTTTCGATGGTCTAACCTGCCGTTATCAAGTCTAAATCTTCTTCTATTTTTTGTTTTATATTTTTAGATAATTTTGGATATTCATTTATCATTCCGTTTTTAACCAGTTCAAAAGCGGCTTCCCTTGCTTGTTCAAGTGTTTTAGTATCCTTTACCAAATCTGCGATAAGTAAATCAGGAACTCCGCTTTGTCTTGTACCTATTAATTCACCCGGTCCTCTTATTTGAAGATCTTTTTCTGCAATAATAAAACCATTATTTGTTTGTGTCATTATATCAAGTCTTTCACGGGTTTCAGGCGTTCTAGACTCAGTTACTAACACACAATATGATTGTTTATCAGACCTTCCTACTCGTCCTCGTAGTTGATGTAGCTGAGATAAGCCAAAACGCTCGGCATTTTCAATTATTATAACAGTTGCATCGGGAACATCCACCCCTACCTCTACAACCGTTGTGCTAACAAGAATATGATAATTACCCGCTCTAAAATCATCCATCACTTTATCTTTTTCAGCAGGTGCTAATTTGCCATGAACAAGCCCCACATTTAAATCGGGAAATATCTTTTCCTGTAATTTTTCTGCTTCTTGTGTCGCCGCTTTTGCTGATAATGACTCAGATTCTTCAATCAAAGGGAATACAACATAAGCTTGGTTTCCTTTTTCTACCTCTTTTTGAATTAAACTATGCGCTTTTTTTCTTTCTTTTGCCCCTATTAATGCTGTTTTTATAGGCTTTCGCCCTTGAGGCATCTCATCAATAACAGTTAAGTCAAAATCACCATGAGCAGTTAGTGCCAAAGTCCTTGGTATCGGGGTGGCAGTCATTGTAAGCATTTCCGGATTCAAACCTTTATTTTTAAGCTCTGAACGTTGTTTAACTCCAAACCTATGTTGCTCATCAATCACTACAGCGCCAAGTTTTTTGAATTTTATATCTTCCTGTATTAGAGCGTGCGTGCCTATCGCAACATCAAATTGACCATTTTCAAGGCTCTGTTTTGATTCTCGTTTTAATTTTGCTCCATGTTTACCGACAAAAAGCCCTACACTAATGCCTAAAGGAGTTAACCAGTTTGTAAAATTCTTATAATGTTGTTCGGCTAAAATTTCAGTCGGAGCCATAAGAGCACTTTGATAGCCATTTTCAACAGCTGCAAGCATTGTCATACAAGCCACAACTGTTTTACCACTGCCGACATCTCCCTGTAATAGCCTATGCATTGGCTCTTCTGAATTCAAATCTGACAAAATTTCATTAAAAGAGTCATTTTGAGCCTTTGTGAGTTTAAAAGGGAGTGATTTTAGGAAATTATCCACCAATCCCTCTCGTTGTATATTAATGAGCGATCCTTTTTTAACTTTTTTGTTTTGATCCCTCATCATAGCAAGTTTTAATTGAACTAAAAATAATTCTTCAAAAACAAGCCTATATCTTGCTCTTTCAAGGTTTTCTTTACTATCGGGAAAATGTATTTGATTTATCGCAGTTATTTTATCCATAAGAGAATGCTCTTGAACTATTTTCTCAGGTAAAAGATCGGGCAACATATGCGAATAAGTCTCTATTGCATTATATATAGCCCTTCTTACTACTTTAACGTTTAAATTTTCAGTCAAAGAATATACGGGAACAATTCTTGCCAAGTGAAGAGATTTTGAAGTTTTTTCTTCTTTAACTTCTCCTCCGATAACCGTACACTGAGGCTTATCAATTGTAAAACCACCGGAATAATTGTCAATTTTGGCGGTTCCGGATAATATTACATTGGCACCCTTAGGATATTGAGCTTTATAACGATCAAGAGTATATTTATTTCCTTTTGCATAGAACCAGCTTACATTTACAACACCTGTACCATCATAAATTTTCAGACTAACTATCGAAAGATTATTTCTTTTTTTACTTGTAAAAACATTAACGCTGCTTATAGTACCGAATATAGTTGCATCTTGCCCCGGCTGCAAATCCTTTATTTGGGTTCGTGTCGCATAATCAAGATGTTTTCTGGGAAAATAATGTAAAAGATCATTAGCTGTATAAATACCAACTTTATTAAGTAATGAAGCTATTTTAGGACCTACTCCTTTTACATACATTACATCTACATCTTCAGGATTTCTAGTTGGAATATTTGTTTTCTTTTTTATAATTGTCTCTTCTTTAAGGAATGGATTTTTAAGCTGTTTTACTAAGTGTTTAACAGCTTTTACCCTACTTGAGACATCATTAACAGAATAATGATCAAAAAGATCATAAAGTCTTTTCCATGCCGGATTTTGGGGATCAATTTTTTGAATTATTTTTATTTCATCACAAATAAATCTTGAAAAAGAACAGGTTTTGCCCGATATATCAATATATTGATGCTTAATCTCAACATCAATAGCCTTTTTTATGGTTTCAAGATTTTCAATTTTTTTATCTATATTCACCATTTTTAAATTTCTTGTTTTTCGCTCAATATCTCAATTATTTCGTAAATATCCATTTTTTCAGCCTTACCTTTTATTGAAACCGAGCTGATTCTTATAACATCTACTTTTTCTTTTACTCGTTGATAGGTTGTGTCACTTATCAAAAGCCTTGTTCCATAAAGTTTATTATACGATTCTATACGACTGGCAACATTGACCGTATCCCCAATAACAGTGTATTCAAGCCTATCTTGAGACCCTATATTACCAACAAATGCAATACCTGTATTTACTCCTATTCCTATTTCTACTTTTGATTTACCTTGTTTAAGCCATTTTTCTTGAAGTTCATCGACTTTTTCCAACATTTCAATAGCACATAAAATAGAATTCAAAGGATGTATAGGATCACTAATAGGAGCTCCAAACACAACCAATAAAGCATCACCTACAAATTTATTTATAACACCGTTATATTTGGTTATTATAGGCACCATTTCGCTAAAATATTCATTTAATATGGCGCTAACCGCTTCAGGTTCTAAAGATTCTGAAATAGCAGTAAAATTTCTTATATCAGAAAATAAAATAGTAAGCTCCGCCCTTTCACCACCAGGCTTTACATCATTTATATTTTTTAAAATATTGGTCATAACATCTTTAGATACATATTTGCCCATTGCCTGTTGGATCATTTCCTTTTTTTGACCCTCTAAAAAGTATCTGTAGGCATATCCAACGGCTAAAGAACAAACAATAAAAACTTCAGGCGTTATAACATCAATAGCTACATTGTTGGAGTAAGACCAAATACATATATGAAAATACGCAAGCATAAAAATTGTAAGCAATATAGTGGAATGTAAAGCCTCCAGCAATATAACCGTATAGACTGTTGCTGCAATGATACCTATGCAAATTAAAATCCTTACGATAACAGGCAAGTGTGTTATAAACTCATTATGCAAAAAATTATCAATAAACGTAGCTTGAATATCAACCCCGGGATAATCAGCACCCATTGGGGTTACCTTAATATCATTAAGAGTTGAAGCTGTTGCACCCACCACCACAACTTTGTTTTTAAATACGCTTGGGGCTATTATAGGCTCTTTGCCTTCTTTTATCAGCCGGTGAGATTCAATTAATTTCCAGGCGCTATAAAGCTCGTGAGATGAAATTTGCTCTTTTGAGAGCGGTCTATACCATTTTACATGCGAATAAGTTACATTTTTTGAATGTATCGGCAATTTCAGTTTATCTGATTGCAACGTAATTTCATTTAACTCAAAAGAACCACCACCCTTTATTTTCTGATAAACAGCCAAAGCCAATGACGGATAATAATTATTTTCATACAAAAATATCGGCTCAATTTTCCTTATAACACCATCTTTATCGGGTCTGGCAAGAACAGAACCTATCGCACCCACATTTTGCAAATACTCTCGAGGTGTCTCTGAAAGACTATAATAACTGGTTTTTTCAATTGTTTTAGGAACTCTTCTATCAACCAATTTAAGGCTAAATTTATTTTTTAAAATATCTGAAGTTCCTGAATTATCTTCATACCTCTTGCTGAAAAACACACCTGTTACAAGGCTTTTAAAGCCTTTCGCCCGTTCAAAAAACTTTTTGTCATCTTCTTTTTTTCCATGAGAAGTTATAACCGAATCAAAAGCAATTGCCTTAACTCCTGCATTTTCAAGGTATTCAAAAACATCTGCATATAAATTCCGTTCCCAAGGCCATCTTCCGACCTTTGATATTGATTTATCATCGATAACAACACAAACAACGTCTTTAGATGCCATTTGCCTTGAGCTTAAGCGCACCAAAAAATCGTAAGCTTTAGGCTCTAAAAAACTTTGACAATAAAAATAAATAGACGAAAACACAACTACGGCTAAAACCATTATGGCTATTAGCTTATAAAGTGAAAGTCTTTTAAATACAGATAATTTAATCCTATTCATGCCGGCATCTTGAATTTATTAACTACATATTTAACATGGTAAACGAAAAAGGAGATTTTGAAAAACATTATTCAACAAAAACTGTTTTTTCATTGGAATATGTAACATAACCTGGCTTAGATTTTGGCGGTTTTTTTAAAAATTTACGCTTTGTGTATATAACAGGGACTTTTGACGATTCTCGAGCTTGTGAATAATAAGCAGCTATCTTACAAGCTTCGTAAAGTGTCTCATTTTCAGGCTCTTTTTTGTCGGATGGTATTTTTATCAAAACATGAGATCCCGGAATATTATGAGTATGCAGCCAAATATCATTGGGCGCTGAAATTTTAGTTATCAAATAATCGTTTTGCTTGTTATTTTTACCTATATAAATTGTAAAACCGTTTATTTCTTTAGTTTCAACCTCTATCTTTTCTTTTTTCTGTTTTTTAATTTTTTCTTTAGACGGTTTTAAAAACCCTTGATTTACCAGTTCTTCTCTGATTTGAGCAAGGTCATCAAGATTATCGGATTGATTAACCGACAACTCAACACTCTCAAGATAAGTCTTTTCATATTCCAACTTTTGAATTATTTCTTTGCTTATATTAGCCCCGGTTTTAGCTTTATTATAAAGCTTATAATACTTTTGAGCATTTTGTTGAGCCGAAAGACAAGGGTCTAGCTTGATTTTTTCTTTTTCGCCTGTATAAGGATTTTCTAACTGAGCAAAATCTTGCCCTGTTTTTATATTATGAAGGTTTGCCATTATTACATCAGCGGTTTGTCTGTATTTATCTGCTTTTTTTTCAGTGTCGACTGTCTTTGAATGTTGGCTCAATTTTGATTTGTTTTTTTTGACTTCTTTTTTTATTACAGCTAAAAGCGTTGCCTTTTCTCGTTTTATAATATCCTGATAAATAAAAGCACCAAAATATTCATCCAACATTTCGTTTGTTGACTCAAAATTTTTCCATTTTGTTTTTGACGAAAGAGCTGCTAATGAAAAAACCTTATCATCAGAGCTTATCGAAGGATTTATATGATCAAAACTCATTACTTTAATAATCTCATCATACAAACTTAATATTTTTTGTTTTTCCGTTGCAATTACTCGATTTTTGCCCGTTTCAATCTCTAAAAATTCACATATCTCATTTGCTAAAGCAAGGCTGATATTATAAAAAGTTTTATTCAACCATTCATTCAATGGGATTGGGATAGATTTAGCCATTTCATAAAAATGCATTTTAGGTATAGCTGAAACATCAACCTTATTAAGTTTTGGAGGATATATATATGGCAGCCCTCCTGTCAATTCACGTTCTTTACTTTTTTCAGGACCTATATTATGTGCACACCCTATAATCACATTCGTATCATAGTTGTATAATACTATATTACTGTGTTTTCCCATCAGCTCAATTGCAAGAACAAGGGGTACTCGCTCGCCTATTTCGCCATAACTGTCAAAATATATTTCAAGAATTCTTTCATTATCAGGTTGTTTTACAGCCCTTATTTTAGCGCCTTCAAGATGTTTCCTCAGCAACATACAAAACATCGGAGGCATTTGTGGTATCTGAATATTCCTTTTTTCTTCACCTTTTTTGGAAATAAACGCCAAATGCGGATATTTAGGATCAATTGAAATATATAATTTATGGCTTTTCCCCAAAGCTCTAATATTCAAAATGAGGTCTTTTCTCGAGGGTTGTTGAACTTTTTGCACCCTTCCTTCTGAAAAAACAGGTTCATTTTCAAGTATAAAAGCTTTTAGAGAGAGTGAATCGAAATTTATCATTTACTTTTTTATTATATTTCCACTATAAATCTTTAAAAATCAGTTTATATCAAAAAAAGCAGAAATACGAGCTATAAAAAGACTTTTCAATATTGAGTTTTTTGGAAAAAACTTCCCTGTCAGGATGCAAAAATGCTTAGCCTTTTGAATTTTACCATCTATGGGATAGATTCCGTGTCGTAGCACGGAATGACACTAGAGTAATTAAAAACTTTGATCATTACTTATTGAACTTCGAGGATTAAGTTCATAAACTCGATATCATCATAATCAACATATTCATACTGCTGCATATTTTTACCTGTTTCAATAGAAACTTCATTTTCTGCATTAGCTTTCAAAAATGAAGTAGGGAACGAGATTCTTTGCTCATCGCCATTAATTTTTATCTCTCCTACAAGATGAGAGTTTATAAAAATCTTGGTTGGTGAACTAAAAGCAAATCTTATGCTATTTTGACCCAAACTTCTTGCCATTTCAGTATCAACACCTATTATAGAGCCAACTTTTATAATGGTATCAAATCCTGATTTTAGTTCTTTTACGAAAAACCTTTTAGAAAAATTTGCGCCACTTGAATTCATAATAAAATCATCTGCATTTGCAGAATTAAATGAATAGTTATTATCTCCTAAGTGGTGCAAGGTGGAGTCGATAACAATTTCATTAAGAGATTGCTTTGATATACCAATAACAAGAGGTTTACTAAAACTTTTTTTGCTGACAGTCAAAGAAAAAGGTGTATACCCTTGAGCTTTTACCGATAAAATAACCGGTTTATTGAGTTTCACGCCAAGGTCAAAATTGCCTTCACCATCGGTCATTGTCTCGATGCCTTTTGTAGGAACACTAACTCGGGCATTTTTTACAGGTGCACCATTGTAAGAATCTATTACTTTGTTCTTTTTCTGATGGACATAGTCTTCTTTTTGAACACTTCCTGAAAGTGGCTTGCAGAAAGTAAAAGGGATGCACAAGAATAAAATTAGACAACTTATAATCCAAACTCTCATAATAAAACCTGCAAACTGTATTAAATTGAATATTATTGATTTTAATCGTACATTTTGCTTTTTTCATTCGTTATGAGAGCTAAGACAACAGCACCTCTTGAAATAAATCAAGAAGTGCTGATTGTGAAAATACCCTTTGAAAATACCCTAGCTTTAATTGAACTCATATTCCTGTTTAATTTTTGGAGTGATAAGGATTACGAGTTCGGTTTTATTTCTATCGTATTCTTTGGTTGTGAAAAGTTTCCCTATAAGTGGCAAATCTCCAAGAACAGGCACCTTGCCTACTTTTTCAACATCAGATTCTTTTATCAAACCTGCTATTGCAAGTGTTTCACCTGATTTAACTCTCACATCTTCAATAATAACTTCTCTGGTAGAAATAGGAGTTACGAACGCCCCAAAAGTACCAACAGGTTTTTCACCCAAAGGTGTAGTTATTGAAGGTCTTACTTTCATTGTCACAAAACCGTTTTTACCTATTTTAGGAAGAATATTAAGCACAATACCTACATCTGCCAAAGTTACATCATAAGTAGTTGTAGTTTGTGTTACCACGACTTCCATTTTGCTGACTACTTGGTCTGTAATTTTTATAAGTGATTCACTATTATCTAAAGCCATGATTGTAGGATTAGCAAGCAACTTAGCTTTTTTGTTTTCTAAAAGGGCATTAAGTCTAATATAGAAATTATCTAAAACTGACTTATCAAGCTTTGTATAGGTTATAACACCTTGATTTTTATCTGTATTAAGCCCATGAAGCTGATTTTTAGCGTTAGAATCAAAGCCTGTATCGAAGTGTCCGCCATCTCCACTGAAAGAAACACCTAAATCGCTTATATTGTCTTTATTAAGCTCAACTAACGATACATTAATTTCAACTTGATCTAATGGTTTATCAAGATATTTTATAGCGTTTTCAGCCAATGTTATTTCATTTTTCAAACCGGCAACAAGAACTGAATTTGACCTTGTATCAGGTATAACGATAGCACCGCCGTCATTATTATCTATACTTATATTTTTTGTTTTTACTTTTTTATGTTGTATTTTAATTTCACTTGCCAATATTTTGGCATCGCCAAAACCTTCACCACTTGTAAGTTCTTCTACTCTACCTTTAATAACTTTATTACTTGATAGAGTACTTTGCCCTGTTGAAGCAACTGTAGATTGAGCAGGAACTTTATTTTCGGACTCTCCCACTTGCATTGAAGGTAATGCTGTTTGAGATGCCATTTGGCTTGCTATTTCTTCGTTTACATTATACCCTTTATTGAAAATACTAGCTTCCAAAACTTTTGATACCTCAACAGCGTTAGCATTATTTAATTTAAAAGCTTTTACATATTTTCGATTAAGACCTTTTTTAGACATTGCAGGTCTTGAAGCGATGAATATAGTAGAATCCTCAACTCTTGCTTCCAATTCTTCGCTTATAAGGATTATTTTCATAGCTTCATTAAGAGAAGTTCCCTTTAAATCTGCACTGATATAGCCTTGAACGCTTTCATCAATAATTATATTTTTTCCACCTTCTTTAGCGATAATTTTTAAAGCTGTTTGAACATCGATTTCATCTAATGTCAGATTTATCTTTGCGTTATCCGCAAAAGCATTAAAATCTTGCCCTATTCTGAGCATTTCTTTATCCATCGATTTAGCGTTTTTAAGATATTCTCTTAAGCTATCTATATCTAGAGGTTTTGCTTTATCTGTTTCGATTTTTACGTTTTGCACGGTATTATCATTTATTTGGTCAATAGAGGAGACATCACTTGCATTAGAAAAATAATTGCCGCTTATTGCGTGAGCTTTCATATTAAAAGAGGCTGCCATCATTGCAACAAAAGAAATCATTATTAAAATAAAAACTCTTTCCAAGCTTTTTTTACAACTAATTTCAACTTGAGGTAAATTAAAAGATTTAAAGTTTTTTTCTTTTTCAAAAAAAGGAGTTGTCATTGTAAAAGACTCGGTTGAACAGAGCCTCAAGGAATAATCCTTGTCCTGATAGGGTTTTAAAAAACCGTGTTTTTGTTTTACTTTTTTCATTGCTCACCTCTATTATTATTGTATGTTTAATGCTGAAACAGGAAGATTAGTGTTAGTTTTATCTATAACCTGAAAATCACTGTTTTGAGGAACTTTTATATTTTTTGTGATTATCTTTTTGCCTTTTTTGAATTTAGCTCTAAGGTTCACAGTGTCAATCACTAGGGCTTTTACACCTCTAAACTCTTCCCCTTGTATTAATGTTGTTGACATACCATCTACTTTAACAATAACTTTATCGCCTATAAAACCTTTCAAGCTGACTTCTTCCTGTGGCTCCATCTTAAGGCTCGGTGGCATTGGCAAGCTACCTTCCGTTGATCCTCCAACTTGCAATTTTTGAATTTTACCGATTGAATCTACGAAAGGATCTTCTTTCCCTATATTACATGCAGCTTCGCGTATAAATTCGTATTTATTACTTGTTCTTATTAAATCTGTCTCGTAATTGTATTTTTTAACAGTCGTTTTCTTCTTTTTAATCGGTGTTTTTTCAACTATTTTCTTTGAGGTTATTTTTTCTTTTTTCTTAACAGGTTTTGCAGCCAAAGTTTTTTCAACCTTTTTTTCGTTTCCTTGTGTTTTATTAAAATTTGCAATAAAAGGAATAGCTGAGATAATCTGCTGCAAATTATTTTCCTTGTTTCGTGTTTGATACAAATAGAAAGCTGAAACAACAAGCAAGACTAACAAAAGCGCTATAAGTCTTTTAGGAGACCCGCCTTTATTTTTTGTATTATTTTTTTTATTTTTCTTTTCTTTGCTCATCTGATTTTATCCTCACTTTTGTGGGCTTTTAGCTTCAGTTTCTTCTTGTTTAATTTCTTGCTCTACCATTCTGTAAATATTTGCTGTTATTGTCATTTTCACTCGAGGAAAACGTTTTTGACTGTCTTTTTCGTGGTCTTTGACAATAATTCCACTGGTTGAAATAAGTCTTTGGTATTTTTCGGCTTTATTCATAAATTTAATGATATCGGGATAAAATCCTATAAGTTTTATTTCTATAGGCACTTCCCATACTTTCACAGGAAGCTCTTCTTCCTGTTGTTTTTTACGTCTTCTTTTTTTATTTTTAGCTTTTTCTGCTTCTTTTTTAGGATCTTTTATTGCTAAAACTTTTTCTGGTCTTACATCAAGTCCTACAACTTGAACATTAGATCTATCTGCAAATTTTTCAAGGTCAATTAAAAACATAGCCAATTCTTGTTGCTCCGGAACTCGAAGATCAAAACCTCCCAATTCTTTTTGCAATTCAATTATTTTTTGATGCAATTCTTGCGTCGCTTTTGCTTTTTCCAGCTTTTGTTTTGCAATGAGGATCTCTTCCCTTTTAGACTCCAACTTATGGTTGTATATTCCTTTTTCACCAAGTGTTGGCATTAAAACATAAAGGATAAAAACCAGTGTTAAAACTGCCGGGATAAAGCTTATTAAAACTATTTTTTGTGACTTTTTCATTTATAAAACCTATGTTATTAAGGAACTAACCTATATTGACCGTGAACTATAATATTTTCACTAATGTTTACTTTGGCATTTACCAGCTTGTTTATTTCTTTCGTATATTTGCTTTGTGTTTTTATAGCTATTGTCTGAGGATTTGGCTGTGTCAATTTTACAATTTTTATTGAACCTTTTCTTTCCGGCTTTACCTTAGGTTGAATTTTCATAGCTGTTTTTTTATTTTTTGATACATATGGTTTTGAAATTGCTATTTTTTTTCTGGGTTTTACTATTTTGGCTACAACCGAAAAATCATAAAGTCCTAGATTTTCATCATATTTAACTGTCTTTATTGATGCATTTTGCATTAAAGTTTTTTTAGAGATTCTTTCATTAATATTTAATACGAGGAAAGAGATGAGCTTCAAAGCACCTTTTTTATCAGCATTAATCTGTCCTTTTATTTCAAGCTTTGAGCTCACCCTGCCTCTAGAATGCATTTTATTAATTTCTGTTATTTTCATTTTTTCAGGTACAATTCTTGTAATGTCGCTTAGGACGCTATACCAAGATATAACTCCGCTTTCAATTTGTTTTTTTGCAAGCAGTTTTAATTCTAAAACCTTTTTTTGATTAATGATATTTTTTTGGTTTTCATTTGATTGCTCAAGTTTGGGTTTTAACACATCGTATTCTTTTGATAATTTATCTATTTCTACTTTTGCATTTTGAATAGAAATAAAAGCATAAGCCCACATTCCAAAAGCAATAAAGAAAACAACGGCAGTTCCTACCAATATCATAGTAATTTTATATCTTGTGGCAGCATCAAGCCTTGAAGTCCTTTTTTGTTTTAACTTCGCTAATTTTTTAGGATTCTTTGCCAAATCGCCTATTAGATTTATATCTATGATTTTCACGATTTACCCTTTCAATGCCAGACCAAGACTCGTGGTGTAAACAGAATTTTCTTCGTTTTGATTTTTCATTTCTATATTTTCAACTGCTATTTTTAAATTCACAAACGGTTGGCTTAATACTGTATTTATCTTTAATCTATTAGCCAAGAATTTTTCAGTGTTTTTTATGTAAACACCTGAACTACTTACAAATACTTTATTAATAGGCATTTGTGTCGAATAAAATTCAACAATTTTATAAATTTCACCACTAATATCATTAAAAGTGGATCTTGCAGCTGTCCCGGCTTTAACCAACTCTTGATCGCTCTCTACTTCAACACCCGGTACCGCTAAAGATATTTTAGGCAATAAGTTTTGAGCCTCTTTTCTACTTATATCTAATGAAGATTCAAGACTGTCTATAATACTGTTATTGCCTATCGGAATATTATTTAAAAAAACAGGCATTCCTTTATTAATAACGCTTATATCAGTATTTTCTTCTCCTATCAAAATCGATATATTAAACTTTTCTGAATCATCTATTTCTTTGTTTTCAGCCAATGTTCTAATTACAGCAAAAGATGAAACGTCAATAGCGTTAACCTCAAAGCCCGTATTATTGAAACAGTCTATATATGTTTTAGCAATTATTTTTGATAGCGCAACAAGAACAACTTCCATTTCTTTCATAATCCCACCGGGATCTTTTTTGTAGCGGGCAATCTCATAATCTATATTTAGATCATCAATAGGAATAGGAATGTGTTTTTTAGCCTCTTGAGGAATAATCATAGCAAGTTCTTCCTCAGGCATTTCAGGCAATGTAATAGTTTTTATAAAGGATGTATTTGAAGGCAACGAAATTGTTGTATCGCCGGATTCAAAACCCTCCAATTTTGATAATTCCATAAGTTCTTTTTCTAAAAACTCCGGATTTATCAATGCACCACTTTTTATAGTTTCACCTTCAAAAGCTCTTTGCACATAATTATTTACCACTATTTGATTTTTTTCACGCTTAACAGAGATCGCATTGATATGAGAAGGTGTAATAGCAATGCCTATCTTATTATTATTTCTTTTTCCAAACAAATTCAAAGCCATAGAGGATAAAAACCTTTACCAAAAATGCGTAACTCTAAATTAAATAAAAAGCTCTTAACTTTTAAAAAATATTATTTTTGTATAATAAACTTTTTTTCATGCAATTTGAAGCTTTTGAAATAAAAAAACGTATTTCTGTTTTTATGAAATACGTCAATGTTTAATATCAATAGTCTTTTTAAGAAAAATATTATTATTTACATTTTTTAATTTTTTAAAAGTTTATTTCTGATTTTAAGAAAAAATAGAAAATTTCAAAAAAAATTCATACCAAAAAACGCTTAATTTCATAAAACTAAATCTAAAAAAATCAACGTTTAAACTTTATTTTTTAAAAACTTTTAAATTTTACTATTGCGCAACGATTTTTAAATGTCTTTTGAATTCTTTATAAAAGCCACAATCATTTATAGTCAAACTTCCTTCAAAGCTGACAGCGCCAAGAGCTAGAGCATGCAAAAGCGGACAAGCAACTCCTTTTTTAAAATTATCGCATGTCATACATTGATCTTCAGTTTCTACGTTAACTCTGCCGTCTTTATAATACATTTTAAATACTAACTTAATTGTTGAACAACATTATTATACTATGCTCAAAGTTGGAATAAAAATTTTAAAAATTAAAAACTATAAAAAATCAAACTAATGAACAGCTCACATCAATAAAAAATCTACTGTAAAAATTCTTAAAATAATAAATTTTCTATTACGTTATTATTTAGATCCTCTCATAAGATCTGATATTTTTATATCTTTATTATTTTTTTTAACTTTAACACTTTTTTTCACAGGATCTTTAGCAGCTTTCAACTGTGTCAAACCAACTATAGAACTGCTTTTGCTATCTAGCATAAACAAATCTTTTAAAATTCCTATTATATCCTGAAACATAAAAATTTCCTCTCTACCGCAACCATTAAATCTTGCATACTAATTCTCAATAATAATTCTAAATGTTTTTATACTAATATTGTATCCTTTATTAAACCTATATTAATGGGCTATTTAAAGAATTATTATGTTATACTTATTGGTTATATGGATTGTGATTTACAAAATAAAATTGAAATAAATAGTGATTTAATTAACGGCTTATCAAGCACCGAAGCTGATAAGCAAACCTTTGCTGCCGTTGAACTCACCAAGCTTAATTTTAAAAATGAGCAACTTTATGAAATCTTATCTTCAGCAGACTACCCGCTAAAACATTTTGGAATTTTAAAACTTAAAAAAATCAAAAACCAAAAACAAGCTGATATTTTATTGTCTTGTTTGACAAACAACGAGTCAAACGTAAGGGAATCCTGTTCATTTAAAATCAAAAGTTTCATTTCAAACGAACAATATAATTTGTTTTTTCAGGGAGATAACTATATCTTAGACTTTACAAAAGCTATAACGGATGTAAATCCAAGAGTTTGCAAAAATATAATAGAATGTATTCCTTTTTTAAAATGCAAGAAATTGATGTGCAATAACTTGATAAAACTTACTCAGGACTCATTAGAGCAAATTGGCTCATACCGTAGTAATCAAGGACATAAATATAACCGTTTAGTTTTTAAACTTTATTGGGGTTTAGAAGCTTTAAATTACATTTTTATGGATACAAATCAAACTATTAACGTCAATATAGATAAAATTATCGATATTGTAAAATTTTGTTCAAAAAATCGAGAATACACAATCAGAGAAAAGGCTGCGGCGTTGACTTTAAAATTAAATCAATTACAATTATTAGAAGATACTAAAAACTCTGCAAAACAACTTTCAGAGATTTTTTCAAAAGACGATAATTTTTATGTAAGACTTGCAATAATGTCCTAATTTATATTTTAAGAGGTTTCTGTTATGAAAAAACTTTTTGAACGTATCGAAAATATATTAAAATCACTTTTTGCAAAACCTCAAAGAATTCCTATTCCTCTCAGGATAGACGACTAAGCAAAAAGATAATCTCAAGATAAAGCATTGGTTAAATACACCAATGCTTTATTGTAGGTTACTATAATTTCTATTTACAACTCAAACTTTATCAAATATAATACCTAAAGTTAAAAATAACCTTAAAAACAGAGGTTTAAATGCGTTTTTTATTAATTTTTTTCATATTTATTTTAACTACAATACCCACCAATGCTGCAAAATTAAAAGGTAATGTCAGCGAAAATTGGACAGTGGAAAAAGCTCGAAAAGAAGCTTTTCAACATGCTATACCACAAATTAATATGAAAACTTTCCCTGCAAAAGACCCTCATTTAATACTAAATATGCTGGGTGTTTTATTCAAAAAACAAATCTATGCAAATAGAGTAATAACAACTTTTAATGAAGGCTATTACAGCACTAAAGAACTCAAAGGTGTTGATTCTGACAAAACTTTTTATTATGACCCAAAAGGTAATTTAATTGCAATCGATTTTGACTTTATAAAAAACAACACTCCACAATACCCTAAAAACACTTATAAGCATCTTTTTCCCGATGGAAAATTAATAGGTATGTCTATTAAAGTAAAACCAAACCATTCTTATACTTTCAATAATTCAGGCAAACTTCTTTTTCACTGGATTGGCAATAAAGGCTATAACGAAAAAAATGAACTCGTTCAAACTCGAAAATAAAAAGATCGGCATAACTGCATTTGTAACGCAATATTAAAGACCAATCCCCAATGTTTAAGTTTTTTTAACAAGATTTTTCAATCTCCAATAATCAACATACAATTACTATTGCGATATGTTGACTATGTTGTTTGTTGAGTATTTTTTTGTTTTGCTGTCAAAAAATGCCTGAAAGATGTTTTAATTTTTATATAAAGGAGATCATTTTTAGTGCATAGACAGTTAAAAGAAATTCCTAATAACGCAAAAGTTATCAAAGATAGTAGATTTATGAATAAAGTTCCCGGAAAGGATTACACCCCTTTCAATACGTCTTCCCGGGGACAATCATCATCACAATTAACTTCTTTTAACAATAACTTGGAACAACAAATAGCCTTCGCTTTTGAGGAAAAAGATATAGTATTGCTGGTACAACTTCTATGCCAACCTCAAAACGACACTATATACATAAAAAAAACAAGAAACAGCCCTTTGTATGTATTCATCAATCCTAATCATAATAAAATTGATAAAAATATTCAGGAAAAAGCTGAACTTATTCAAACCGCAATCTTTTTGCTTTTAGAAGATACCGAACTGCAAAATAAAGATATTGCTCAATCATTTAGAATCTTAACTGAAAGAAGCAATAATTATAGACCATTAAGATCACTTATAGACGCCTTTCACAAAAGATTAGGTCTATACGAAAATGTTAAAAAAACAGAAGAAATAATCCAAAAACTAAAAAATGCACGGCAAAATATAAATTTTGCAAAATAAAAATCCTTATGAGACAAAGGAAATTTGGGACTATATCTATTACCTTCCGCGGTAATAGATTTTTTTTATTTAAAAGTATAAAGTAATTCTATCTTTTCAAAATAAAGAACGGAAAACCAAATAATGCCTGAAAAATCTGTTTATATAATAGCAAATCCCAAATTCAATAAACGATATAAAAATGGAATAGGAAGACTTTATGAGGTCCTCTCAAAAGTCAAAAAAAATGTCCATATAATTGATCTTGATTTTTTGTCCACAAACATGCCGGAAAAAGGCACTACAAGGCTTTTAATAGTAGCTGGTGGAGATGGGACATTGCATCGAGTCATCAACACTATTCCTAAACAAATCATGAACCGCTATATTTTTGGTCTTATTCACGGAGGAACGGCAAATGAATTTGCTAAAGCCCAATCAATCCCAACTTCTTTAGAAGACTCTGCCAAAATCATAGCTAACCCTAAAAACATAAATATGTGTCATTTAGCTTGCATAAATAACGAAACCCTATTTTTGACCGGGCTTTTATACGGAATTGCCGATTATACGCTAAGGCTCACGCCTCAAAAAACAAAAAACAAGCTGGGGCATTTTGCCTTTCAATACGGCGCTTTAAGATTTTTATTCAAATTCCTAAAAGACAAAAAAAATTACTATAAAAATTTTGAAATCAACGAAGAAAACCACAACACCAATTACCTTCTAATAAACAACGCCAGCCTAAACAGCAAGGATATAAACACCGAAGAACTTTCAAATGAAGATCTTTCAATGCTTTCTATGGTATTTTTAAAATCGGGCTTAAAATTTAAGCATTTTTTGAATTTACTCTTTAAAAACATAGTTCATTGCAAAATCCTCGATGATCCCAATATTGTTTATTCGCAACATAAAAAAATCAATCTAAAATATGACGATCAATTTAGCTGTTTATTAGATGGGGAAAAGTATTCCTTCGACAACTCTTTAGAAATAAAACTTCACGATACACCAATTTCTGTAATCACAAAGTAACTAACTCGAATTGCTAGACAGTCAAAATACTTAGAAGATAAGCATATTCAAGTTATTAAAATCTTTATGGATTTGGAAGGGCGAAGCCCTTTCGTATGCTTTTGGCGGTCTAGGGTAGGGATTTTAATAACTCTTGCTAAACAATTCGAGTTAACTAGAAGTCATCTCTAAAAATCTAAAATTTATAATTTGAGTATTTTAAGATTGCTTCTGCCAAAAAGCAGAGGTGCAAAAAACCACCCCTGCTCTTTTATATATTTAAAATGTTTATGCAGCCTTAAAGAATTCTTTAAGTTCATCAGGCAACATCGCTGTGATATCGGAAATTTCTCCCGCTGTGATTTGTTCTTTCAAAACATGAAAAACAGCTATTGTAAGATCTTCCGCATGTAAAGGAAGTTGCTCTCGCAATATTTCATTTTCTATAAGACTAAAAAGCTGAGCTTTATGTTTATAATTTAGCCTTTTATTAGACATACCAAAATAGCTGGTAATCCAAACACCATTCTCCCACATTTTTTTCAAATCTTTAGGCAATTGCGAAGCAGCATCTTGAGCTTCTTTTTCAGTCAGCCTATGACTCAAAATACTAAACACAATTTGCACGCCTTTTTCAGCTGCATACTTATCATGGATATTCCCAAATTCCATAACTTTCTTTATAAAAAGATCTTTGTTCATAATACTCCCCCTACTTATTATTTTATTTATATCTAGTATAAAGACCTGAGTAGTCAACTTTCATTACCAGTAATATTAATTTATAATGATTTCAATAGTCTTTTTTATTAATAAGGAAAAGTGCATGTATATTTACACAGAACAACGCCCTTGGGGTAGTTTTAGTATTTTAGAAGAATCTAAAGGATATAAAGTAAAAAAAATTGTCGTACTTCCTAAAGAACGTCTCAGCCTGCAATATCATCATCATCGTGAAGAAAAATGGATCGTGGTAAAGGGCAATCCTGTTTTACAAATAGGAGAACTTTCTAGAAAATATCACATAGGCGAAACAGTCGAAGTGAAAAAAGGACAATTACACAGAATTGATAATGATACTGAAGAAAAAGTTATAATCATTGAAATACAATTGGGTGATTACCTTGAGGAAGATGATATCGTGAGACTTCAAGATGATTATTCAAGATAAAAGCTTTAAAGCATTGCTGATAAAAAGTATTATGTAAAAAAGTTTTTTGCGGGATATTCTTTTACCTTCGGTAGGAGGTACTTTTTTCAAAAATATAAAATAGTTATCTAGCTTCTTGTTTTGTTCATTTTCTTTCTTTTTTTGCGATTAAAAAGAAAGAAAACGAAACCAAAAGAAAGAAAAAAAACGCTTCGCCTTCGGCTCTTAGAAATCAGAAACTACGTTTCCGAACCTTCCTTTTTATTTTTAAATTGCCGACTTTAAACCTTTTTGTTTTTTACTTAACGAAGTGATGAAATAAAGACAAGCTGTATTGTTTGAACGAAGCTTTGCTGAGTGAGTTATACAGCATTTTTAGATTATTATGCTTTAATCGAACGAAGTTTAGTAAAATAGAAAAGTTTTACGGAGGCATGTTTTTATGGAACTTTTTACACAAAAAGTTCCCCCTCGGAGAGAGTAGCTCGCTTTTTACATAATACTTTTTATCAGACTTATTTATTAATTAACAACCCCAATTGTAGAGCTTTATAAAAAAAACATTAAGAAATCTGCTTTTTTATAATTTTTAATGGAAAATTATTGTGTAGAAAACTTTAAGGAGTAAAAAAGTGGAAGTTAAAGTAAAAAAATTCGTATGTACAGTTTGTGGTTATGTTCATGAAGGAAATGAACCACCTGCAAAATGTCCAACTTGTGGGGTAGGTCCTGATAAATTCAAAGAACAAGATTCTGATATGAGTTGGGCTGATGAACATAAAATCGGCGTTGCAAAAGGGGTTGATCCTGAAATTGTAGAGGGTCTAAAAGCTAATTTTGTTGGAGAATGCACAGAAGTAGGAATGTACCTTGCAATGAGTCGTCAAGCTGATAGAGAAGGTTTCCCTGAAGTCGCTGAAGCATACAAAAGAATTGCTTGGGAAGAAGCTGAACATGCTGCTAAATTTGCAGAACTTTTAGGCGATGTAGTCGAGCCAAATACAAAAGCAAACTTAAAAGCTCGAGTCGAAGCTGAATATGGCGCATGTCAAGGGAAAAAAGATCTTGCTACAAAAGCAAAACAACTAAATTATGACGCAATCCACGATACCGTTCATGAAATGTGTAAAGACGAAGCTAGACACGGACAAGCTTTTAAAGGTCTTTTAGATAGATATTTTGGATAAAATAATCGTATATTTAAATACCTTAGAAAATCCCTATGAGCAATCATGGGGATTTTTTCTTTGTCATTCCGAACTCCTGATTGTAGGCGAAGAATGAGCCATACAAGGCTGGGTGTTCGATGAGTAGATGCAGAATCTTACCGATAACCGCCTAAGAATATCTCTCCGAGGGGGGAACTTTTGTGCAAAAGTTCCACAAAACTCTAAAATAAAAGGCAACCTAGATAGGTTGCCTTTACAAAATTGAAGTTATTTAATTTATGAGCTGAGAATTATCCACGCATCTTAATTCTTTAATTCTTTTTTAGTCAATTAAGTTGCTATATCATAGACGCCTTAAGCGTATGAAGGAGTACTGTTTTTAATACATTTATCCTCAGACTTCTTGACTGATTCTAATTCAGCTTGCTTAGCTTTTAATTGAGTTTCAAGCCTTTTCATTTCACTTTCAATTTTCTTTTCTTGTTGATGTATATTTGCTCTAAGTTGCTCTTGACCTTGCTCATTAAATTGAGCTCCTACATTTCTAATGCCTAATTTCCCAAGAGTACTCATTGTACCAAAGCCCATTTGTTTTGCTTCATTCTGATCAACCATACCATCAGCCATAATGCTTCCGGCATTAGCAAGATTTTGTTGTCTTTGTGTAAGAGTCATTAATCTATACTGCAAGTCGCTGACTTGAGATGTTAATGTTTGTTTTCTGAATCCCATTAATGCGTAACCCATAATTCTCTCCTTTGTTTGTATAACTCCAAATAACTTCTAAATAATTTAAGATTTTCATCTCTTGTTTATATAAAAACAAAAACGTTTTCAAAATTGCCTAAAACATGCAAAACTTTTTCATGACGCATGTTTCGAGAACCAGACTAATCTACATATAAAAGAACCCTTTGTAAAATCACAACCCCTTAAAATGCAGTCTAAACAACATTATCCAGAGGATAACATATTGAAGATATCTTATCCTGGCAACTCTATTTAAAAAAAAATAAAACACATTTTTTCTTAATATTTATTAATAAAAAACTGTAAAGTAATAACAGCAGAAAATATGAAGTTAGCAATACCAAAATAATATTACTATAATAAGATTTTAGTAATATTTGCTGATAAAAAGTATTATGTAAAAAGCGAGCTACTCTCTCCGAGGGGGAACTTTTTGTGTAAAAAGTTCCATAAAAACCTGCCTCCGTAAAACTTTTCTATTTTACTAAACTCCGTTAAATTAAAGCATAATAATCTAAAAATGCTACATAACTCGATCAGCTTCGCTGACCTCAAACAATGTAGCTTGCTTTATTTCATCACTGTCTTGAAATATTCGGCGATAAACGAGTTACTGACAGGGCGATGAGCCCTGATCTTTCACTCTCTGCCGAAATTTCACTACGTTAAGTAAAAAAACAAAAAGTTTAAAGTCGGCATTGAAAGGAAGGTTCGGAAACGTAGTTTCTGATGTCTAAGAGCCGAAGGCGAAGCGTTTTTTTTCTTTCTTTTGGTTCCGTTTTCTTTCTTTTTAATCGCAAAAAAAGAAAGAAAATGAACAAAATGAGAGACTATATTTAATTTCTTTACGTCTCTTACTTAAAGTAAAAATTCATCAAATAAACAGCTTTTTACATAATACTTTTTATCAGACTTATTAACTTGAGCTAATTATTACAACTAACAATCAAGGGATTTTATAGAAAGCTTATACTCATCTTCAAAAAGATTCTTAAGTTCACTTTGTAAATCATTCGAAGCCTTTACCCAAGAATGCGAACCTGCCAAAATCCTTAAAGAATTATCGCCATTTTTAAGATTCAAGATCAAAGGGTCATCACCTTTATGTGTTGCCAAAAAGTCTTTTAATATCATGATATCTTCAAATTTTTTATTTTTCGGAACAAAAATATCCACTATATTTGTATTATCAATGCTTTTTACCGTCTCTACAATAAGACTCGCATCTTCCTCACCCCTGAATTGAATCTTTCCGGTTAAAATAATTTTTGCTTCTTGTTCCAAAAAGGAATTAAACTCATTCAGTATTTTGCTAAACACAACAAAATTTGTACTTCCTGTCAAATCTTCAAGAACGCCCACTTTTATCATCTTATTATTTTTTGTGGTGATAAGCTTAATGCTGCTTATTAAACCACAAATAGTAACATGGGTGTTTTCTCTAAGTTCACTCAAAGAAGCCACAGAATGCGTGGTCAAAAATGGCAACTTATCAATAATATTAGATAGCGGATGACTTGTTACATAAAAACCCAGGAATTCCTTTTCAAAAGCCTGAACCTGACTATCAGAGTATTCTTCATCACTACCAAATAATTGAAATGCTGTCTGATTATCATCAGGAGACAGTGCTGCAAATAAATTTATTTGCCCGCTTGCTTTTGCTTCATTTTCTCTTTGGGCTTGGCTTATAGCAGAATCTAGGTTGTCCAAAAGCTGTTTTCTGCTTTTTTCAATAGAACAAAAAGCTCCGGCTTTGATCAAACTTTCTAGAGTTCTTTTATTTAAACACTTCAAATCAACTCTTGAACAAAAATCATAAAAGGATTCAAACTTTCCGCTCTCGGCTCGTTCTTGCTCGATCATTTCAACAACTCCTGCTCCGACATTTTTTATAGAAGCAAGCCCAAATCTTATATTTTGCCCATCCGGTGTAAAATCTGCATTTGAACTGTTCACATCAGGTGCAAGAACTTTTATTCCCATCCTTAGACACTCTGAAATGTATAACTGAATTTTATCCTGATTATCACTAACACTGGAAAGCAATGCAGACAAATATTCTACAGGATGATGCGCCTTCAAATAGGCTGTTTGATACGCTAAAAAAGCATAAGCAGCAGAGTGAGACCTGTTAAAACAATATGCCGCAAACTCTGTCATAGTATCAAAAAGTTGATTGGCTATTTTAGGATCAACATCATTTTTATCAGCGCCATCAAGGAATATAGACCTTTGCTTATCCATTTCCTCTGTTTTTTTCTTACCCATCGCTCTTCTTAAAATATCCGCTTGCCCAAGAGAATATCCTGAAAGCGTTTGAGCAATTTGCATGATTTGCTCCTGATACACAATGGTTCCGTAAGTATCTTTTAAAATAGGCTCCAAATCAGGATGTAAATATTTAACTTTAGCTCTACCGTGTTTTCTGTCCACAAATTCCTTAACCATACCGGAATTCAAAGGTCCCGGACGATACAAAGCAACAAGAGCACCTAAATCTTCAAATACAGAAGGTTTTAAGTCTCGAACAAGTGCTTTCATTCCCGATGATTCCAGCTGGAATACACCGTCAGTATCACCATTTGAAAGCAGTTCATAAGTTTTTTTATCATCAAGATGAATATTATTTATATCTATTTCTTCATTTTTTCTTTGTTTTATAAGTTTAAGCGCTTTATCAATAATCGTAAGATTTCTAAGCCCTAAAAAGTCCATTTTTAACAGACCCAATTTTTCAAGATCACTCATTGGGTATTCTGTGATCGTAATACCATCTTTTGAACGTTGTACGGGAACGATACTATCCAATGGATCACGAGAAATAATAACCCCTGCCGCATGAGTTCCTATATTAAATTTAAGCCCTTCAACGGCCTTTGCAAGGTCTATTAATTCTTTTACATTAGGATCATTTTCATAAGCTGCTTTCAACTCCATACCATCTTGCAATGCATCATCAATTTTAGTTTTAGGAGCCTGAGGAATCATTTTTGCAAGTCTATCGGATTCAGAATAAGGAATATCCAAAACTCTTGCAACACCTTTCATAGCAGCCCTTGCCGCTAACGTTCCAAAAGTAATAATCTGACAAACTCTATCTTCGCCATATTTTTGAGAGACGTACTCAATTACTTTTTCACGTCTATCGATACAAAAATCTATATCGACGTCGGGCATACTCACCCTTTCCGGGTTTAAAAATCGCTCAAAAAGGAGGTTATGTTCAATAGGGTCAATATCCGTTATTCCTAAAGCATAAGCAACAATACTACCTGCTGCCGAACCACGCCCCGGTCCTACAGGAACACCACTTTCTCTTGAGTAGTTCATAAAATCCCAAACAATAAGGAAATAAGCTGCAAAGCCCATTTCTTCAATGATTTTTAGCTCATATTTATATCTTTCTTCTATTTCAGGAGAAATCCCACCGTATCTATTTTCAAGTCCTTCTCGAACTTTAAAGTGCAAATACGACTCTATAGTATGATTTGAAGGAATTTCATAATTTGGAAGTACAGATCGTCCCATCTCAAGAATCAGATTACATTTATCTGCAATTTCAACAGTATTTTCAAGGCATTTGTCAAACATGGACGAGCTCATCCAATTAAATGCCTCACGCATTTCATCAGCATTTTTTATATAAAACTCGTTATTGGGGAATTTCATACGCCCGGGATCGGACTTGATTTTGCCCGTTTGTAGACACAGCAAAATATCGTGCATTGTCGCATCTTGTTTTTTTGTATAATGACTGTCATTTGTGACGATCATTTTTATATCCAAATCTTGAGCGATTTTGATAAGCTCGGGATTGGTTCTTTTTTGCTCGTCCATCCCGTGGTCTTGCAATTCTATATAATAATCTTCACCAAAAGTTTTTTTATAATATTCAGCCGTTTCTCTTGCTTTTTCAGGCATTCCCTTTAGCAAGTACTGACAAATCTCTCCACCTAAACAAGCTGAAGCGCAAATAAGCCCCTCTTTATACTCTTCAAGCAACTCATGATTTATTCTGGGTTTATAATAAAAACCTTCCATATGAGCCACACTGGTAAGCTTTACAAGGTTTTTATACCCCACTTTATTCTTTGCAATAAGAACAAGATGATATAATTTAGTGTTTGCAGGGTTCTTTTCCCTGATATCGCCATCATTTACATAAAATTCACAGCCTATAATAGGTTTTATTCCTGCTTCTTTTGCTGTTCTATAAAACTCAATAGAACCATACATAACCCCGTGATCGGTTATCGCACATGCCGGCATGTTGTTGTCCTTGGCATGTTTTACAAGATCAGATATTCTTGTCGCCCCATCTAAAAGACTATATTCAGTGTGTAAATGTAATGGTACAAATTGTTGCATTAAAAAACCGTGCCCTATTATATTTCATGCAATAGATTAACACAGAGAGATTTAGTATTATATTAGTTTTAAATAAAAATACAGAAGTTTTTACAGAAAACCAAATAAAAGAAAGACGCTCAATTTTTTCGAGCGTCCTAAGCAAATACGGCATTCATTATTTAAGATTCGCAAAAACAATTTTTGTTCCTTAACAGCAATACAATTTCAAAAAAAAACTTGTCATAAAGACAAGTTAAATAGTAATTTCGATATAGTGTTTTAAGTCAACTTCTAGTGATCACAGGCGTTAGCTCCAAAAGTTAACTCGTTATTCACATACCCAAGAGCAAGCTCTTGAGGTGTTTTAACAGGAGCACCCGTTAAAACTTTAACGCCCGCATTATTAAAAAGCTGTACAGCTCTACCACCCATACCACCGGCAATAACAAGCTTTGCTCCTTGTTCGGCAACCCAAGGAGGTAAAACTCCCGGTTCATGAGGTGGAGGTGTAAGTTCTTCTGTATTTAATACCTGTTTAGTTGTTTCATCAATTTCTACGAAAGTAAACACTTCGCAATGTCCGAAATGCATACATAACTTACCATTAGCCGTCGGGACTGCTATTTTCATTAATTTCTCTCCTCTTTATTTTCTAATTTTTTTTCAACTTTGTTCCAAATAGATTTTAATTCATCCGTAATATCATTGTCAAAAGCTTCCACAAAAGTCTTTTTCTGAATTTGAGCTGCTGTAAAATCTTTTGTGTATTTTACTTTTCCAATAAGCTCTATTTCTTTTTCATTACAAAATTCTTCTATTTTGCCTGACACTTCTTCATTTATATCAAATTTATTTATCAAAACACACGATGGGATTTTAAAATGCTTCGTCAAATCAAAAACTCGTTGCATGTCATGAAGCCCTGATAATGTAGGTTCTGTAACAATAACAACCAAGTGCGCCCCTGATATAGAAGCAATTACAGGACACCCGATACCGGGCGAACCATCTACAATAATTTTATCCAGGTTTTCTCTATGCGCCACCAATCGTGCATGATTACGAATAGTGGTCACCAACTTCCCTGAATTTTCTTCAGCTATTCCCAGTTTTGCATGAACCAATTTGCCAAATCTTGTTTTAGACTCGAACCACTCGCCTGATTTTTTGTCCTCAAACTTAATAGCGTCAACTGGACAAAAATGATAACATACGCCACAACCTTCGCATTTTGTTTCCTTCACTTCAAACTTATCAGTAATGGCATCAAATTTACAAAGTTCAATACATTTTCCGCATTGAATACATTTATCAGAATCTATTTCGGCTTCTTTTCCAACATAAAAATCGGTTTTAGAAAGAACTTCAGGATTTAAAACAAGATGCAAATCAGCAGCATCAACATCACAATCCACCATAACTTTACTCTCAGCCAAAGCCGCAAACGAAGCTACAATACTTGTTTTTCCTGTTCCACCTTTACCGCTTATAATTACAAGTTCTCTCATTTTATCAACCCTTCTATTTTATTAACCAAGGGCTTAAAATACTCCTTAAACTCAGGTAATGCATTAATAATCAGCTCACCTTTAGAATAAGCCTGTGCTATTTTTCTATCATCAGGAATCTTTGCAAGAATCTCTATACCTTCTTTTGCCGCAAAATCCTCAACCATTTTATCGTTCGAACTCGACTTGTTAATCACAATTCCAAATGGTAATTTTAGTTTTTTCATTACATCTACAGCCAACTCAAGATCATAAAGCCCAAAAGGAGTAGGCTCTGTAACCATAACGACAAAATCAGCCTCATCAACAGCGGCAATAACAGGACAAGAAGTTCCCGGAGGACAATCTATAACCTGCAACTTATAGTTTTCTGCTTTTTTACGAACAGCTTTAATCAAAGGTGGTGACATAGCCTCACCTATTCTTGTTTTACCGTGAATAAAATCAAAATTTTCACACTGCCCTGATTCTAGTTGACCAACCTCTCTTGTTGTCTGAGAAATAGCATCTACAGGGCAAGAAAGCCAACAACCTCCACAACTGTGGCAAAGTTCAGGGAATACTAAAACTTTGTCTTTAACCACAGCAAGAGCATTATATTGACATACTTCAGCACATTTCCCGCATTTTATACACTTTTGAGCATCAACTTCCGGGACTTCCAAATAAACACTTTTTGAGTAATCTATTTTTGGCTTTAAAAATATGTGACAATTAGGCTCTTCCACATCGCAATCTAAAAGAGCTACATTTTCAAAAGATTCCCCTAAAAGACAAGCAAGATTTGTAGAAACAGTGCTCTTTCCTGTTCCACCTTTTCCGCTTGCAACTGCAATTTTAAAACCATTCATCTTCTTTTACTCTTTTTCTGTTGTTTGATCTGCCTGCCAATTTCTCCAGCCAAATCCTCTACCCATGCCGGCACCTCTGCCACGTCCTCTGCCTAATCCCATGCAAGCTCCTGCTACTGCACCGACGACAAAAGGAATTGCTTGAACTGCGCAAGCTCCAAATCCTCTACCTGTTTTTGCTCCTTGACCCATAGGTCCGGTTCCATCTCTTCTAGGCATAATTAGCCTCCTTTTTTCTGTAAGTAATTAATTAAATTAAACCCAATGACCATTTACATCAGGCGATGATATTTCTTTTAACTTTCCTTGTTTATAATCCTCAATTGCTTCTTTTACAGTACCTTCCATCTTTGTAAAAATGCGAACATTAGCAGCCACTAAAACAGCGAATGCTTTTGGACCACAATGCCCTGTTATGAGCAATTCTACATCTTCATTTATAACGTTTTGAGCTGCTTGAATACCGGCACCTTGAGCAGCCTCCATGTTCTGAGTGTTACATTTGTAAACAAAAGTATCCTGCTCAACATCATAAATAATAAATCCTTTGGCTCTTCCAAACCTTGTATCAATTTGTGAATCAAGGGTTTCCCCCATTGAACTAATCGCTATTTTCATGATAAACTCCTATTATATTCTAATAATATAATATTACCTAACAACTCCAATTGTCAAGTAAGTTTTACATTTTAAAAAATTCTGTTATACTAAAATTGATAATTAGAGGTAAATAAAAATGGAATTTAATGAAAATCTACCTGCATATCCTATAGGTATAGCAGCTCAAATTTTAAATGTACATCCTCGAACACTTCGAATATATGAAGCTGAAGGACTGGTAAAACCACGTCGCATAAGTGGCAAAAGAATGTTTTCTCAGAACGATATAGTGTGGATTGATTGCCTTAGAAAATTAATTCATGACGAAAATATTAGCATTCCCGGAATTAAAAAACTGCTTGAATACGCTCCTTGTTGGAAACTTAAAAATTGTTCTGCTCAAGTACGTAGCGAATGTCTAGCATTAAGAGAGCGTAAGAAAAATTGCTGGGAATTTTCTCAAAATACCTGTGAAAAATCTTGCTTAAATTGTGATGTTTATCTTGAAGGACAAAAACAAACCGTTTAATTGAATTTCTTTAAATATTTGCAATGATTTTCAATAATCATAAAAAATAATAAAGCCAGACTATTTAAGTCTGGCTTTATTATTATCTTTCAATCGTCACTAAAGAATTTAGATTAATTCTTCAAGTTCTTTGATCCTATCTCTTATTGTATTAATCATAATAGTTGCTTCTTTTTCAGACAGCTTAACTTCTTTTGCTTGTTCTGATTTCAAAGCATTTTTAGCAATAGAGTCTAAATCAATTTGTTTTAAAGAATCTAAAGTACTAACATCTATGCAAGGAACAACTTTTTTCGTCCTTAAAATTATGTTTGATACTGCATCAAACATATAAAGTTTTTCAAAATCATCTTTCGCATAGTTATCCATATTTTTAGCTATATCTTCAACTAACGGGAAATATGCTACATGATTTGTTGATGAAAGTGCCTGCAATGCAATGTTTTTAACATCTGAATGGTTTTCTTTTGATGTAACCATTTTCAATAATAACTTATCAATTCTTGGCGAATTACCCGCAGTTTCTCTAATAAACTTATTAATTAACTTATCCGCATACGGATTTTTCACCTTAGGATCAAATGCTAACTTATAAGCTTTTTCAAGTGATGCCAAATACGGCTGAGCATCTTCATCGGTCTCTGCCAATTTAGCAGCTACTATCATCGCATCAACACCGAAAGTTATTGATTCATTATAAGGTATTTCATTGAATAACATTTTATCCGCATACTCAACTACTTCCTTAAACTTACCTTTTTGTAAAAGTATACCTGTAGCATAAGTTTTGACTACATCATTAGCTTTTTCATCATTAAGGAATTTAACAAGTTTTTGATCCAAAATAGGATTGTTTTTATCTATCATGCCCTTTACTACTGATCGTTGACCATCTTGATCATCAATAAGGAAAGATCTTAACAATAAGTCGATTTGCTTATCTGCTATTTCTTCCAAAGATTCTTGACTTTCTTCCTTTTCAACGCTATCAACTTTTTCAGCTTCTTTAGTTGATCCGGCAGCTTTAAGCTTTTCAGCTCGAACCTTTTTAGTTTCAGCGATTACTTCATTTATTATTGGATTTTGATAAACTTCAGCAAGATCAAAAAGTTTTTCACTTGTTTCTTTGGCTCCTAATATATAATTATCAATTTTTTCTTTAAGCTCAGAGTCTGCTATATCTTGTAGAACTTTAACTCCATTTTTATTCTTTTCTATATTTTTGATGTGTATATGAATTTTTTCAATGAAGTTTTCCACATCATCACGACTGGAACCTATTTCTTCATTCCAAGCCTTTACAGTATCAATAGCTGATGCGACAGGTGAACTCATTTGAGCAACTTTCATTTTTTCACCCATAATTCCTGCATATGATCTGAATGATTTATTTTCTATATCATTATTTTGCTCAAAATGTTCAGCTACTTTTTCTAATAAACTATTCATAACTTTTTCAGTAGCTTCAACATCCATTACATTTAAAACATCATCACTTAATCCTGAATTTTCAAGCCATTCACTGTAGATATTTTGAATAGTTGCTTTATCTTCTACTATTTTATTAACTCTTGATTCTGTTAATTTTATATGCTTCATTATCTTTTCAAAAGAAACACCATCTAAGAAAGTTTTAGCAGCAAATTCTGTCATACCGAGAGTTTTAACAAACATTTTCAAGGTACTGTTATCATTTGCCGGATCTTCTAAAGCCTGGAATATTTCATTAACACCCTCTTTAGAATTCCAAGATGCGTGTTTTCCTGATTTTATATAACCATTCATATCTTCTTTAAAGGCTCTTGTTATTTGAGGAATGTTGCCATCTGATAATATTTTTGCCAGCTTAAACTCCAACGCAGTCTTATCAGCAGCTGATAAACATAATATAAGCTTGCTCATCTTAGCTGCAATAACTTCATTGCGAGTTGTTACACTATCAAATTTATCGCCATTTAAAACATCATCCATTAAAGATTCTAATAAAGACTCAGGGTCTTTAATGGAAGCTTTCTGTGAAACGATTTTAACTAAAGATTTTTCCAATGATTTGGTTTTATCACTATCCGGTGATTCCAGATATTCTTTCTTCCATTGATTTAAATTTTGTCTTATCTTATTGTGATGTTTAGGCTGAACAGTTGCATCCAAAAACACAGTCAAAGCGTGATTTTCGTAAGCTTTTTGAGATTTCAAATCTTCTTTCAAAGATTCTTGTTCGGCTCCTGTTGTTTTTTCTATCTGAGTTCTTATTGAATCACCTGTAATAAGTATACCTTTTATCTTATTTAACAAAGTTGTAGTTTCTTTTTCCAAGTCTTCATCTGACATTATTTTTAAATCAGGATGATTTGATCTGACTTTATAATCTTTAAATGCCTGATCTTTAAACCCGCCAATAGAAGAACCTACTGTAGTATAACTAAGTATATTTTTTAGATATCTTAGTACCAATTCCATATTTTCGCCTTTTGACTTAAACGAACCGTATTTATTCATATACTCTTCGGCAAATATAGAATCTGTTAAACTTGTTTGAGCGGTACTTTCCATACCTCTAAGTCTTTGAAGCAATGAATATGAAGTTTCAGGTTTAATGCCTAACTGCTCAGATGTTGAACTGTTGAGGTGTACATCCAAATTCTTTTCATTTGTATTTTTCAGGAATTTATAGATCTTCATAAACTCGTTATTATCTTTAGGATCAAATTTGGCATCAATCCAATTAATTACAACCTCACCACCTTCTGAAGACCTTAATTCTTCAACTGTAGTAGGTTCTTTTATTAATGATTTTCTGATTTCGTCCAGTTTCTTTTTAGCTTTCAACTGTTCCGGTGTTAATTTTTCTTCAACTTCTTTATCTACTTTAGGTTCTTTTCCTAACAATATTTTTAATTTAGCCTTTTGCTCTGTCAATAAAATCTCTTTTGTTGAATTCAATTCTTCAAAGTTTTTTGTATCCTTAACTTCAATAGCCGCTTTTCCTGTAATTGTATTTGCCAAATTTTGCAAAACAGCTTTTTCTAATAAAAACTTAATTTTATTGTCATTAGATAAAGCATCCATATCTTCTTGCGAATTTATTTTGGCAAAAACACCTTTTTTATCTTTCAAGGCTTCAAAAACTTCTTTTTTACGAAATGCTACTTTTTCATCTATAACTTTTGCATTCTTACTTAAGTTTTCAACTTTTCCTTTAGAGATAGTTTTAAAAGTGTCAATATTTTTGCTTATAACTTCTATAAGTTTACTTTCAACAGCTTTTAACGTCTCAACCTGTTTAATAGTATCTGAGGATTTAGCATTAACTGCTTCATTCGCAAGCATAAAGACTTCTTTGAAAACAGCCTCAGAGAGTTTTTGCGCCGTTGTATTATTAAAGTTCTCCTTAGTCGCTGATTTTAAAGCCTCGTTCATTGCACTTGAAACAGTTATTTGCAAAGTCTGCTTATCTTTGGTTTGTATATATTGATGTACAGCCGGTAATATCTTAGATTGAGCGGTATTTACAGATTCTTGAATTAATTTCAAATCAGTTTGAATTAAAGCATTAAGAAACTCTTGAAGAACTTGTGCTTTTTTTCTGGTTTTTATAGAAAAGATGTCTGAAGCCAAACTTGCAGCTTCTTGACCTGCTACCGGTAATGTTCCAGGCATAATGAATTTCATCAACATAGGCATTTCACCGCGCTTCTCATCAGATAAAATACCCTCTTTATATTCTTGTTCAGTGACACCTTCTGTATAATTGGTTCTAATAAGAAAACCGTATTTGCCACCAAAACCGTCATTATTGCCTAATTCGGTTCCGCCACCTCTACCATAATCAGATCTAAGATTTTCTGCTTCATCCATCCATATATTTTGAAATTCTCGACCACCCCAAGTATTATCTTGGAATAAAGCTCTTTGTTTTTTTATTTCACCTGTATTATGATCATAAGCTTCCACATAATCTACATCTTGCATATACTGAGCGTGAAAAGCAGGGCTTTTAGTACTCATACTGGATGATACAATACCACTCCCTTTTCCTGATTCAGCAATATCAAGAGCTTTTGTAATATCGTCAACAATACTAAAATCTTTGCCTGTTGTTTGTTCCAAAATACGAGTTTGTCCATATGAGTTAAGACCACTACTGCCTTCTTCTCCAGCCCATAGAGCACCTTTATATTTTTGCTTGTCATACATTTCGGCAAGATCTTCTTTCAGTTCTGTATTTAAATTTGTATATTGTCTTTTAGTTTCTCTTTGAATTTTTAATAAACTTTTTTCAACTTTATCAAAAAGACCTTTTTGTTCCTTTGTAAATTTATAAATATTAGGATCTTTAAGGGTTTCGCCCTTTTCTTTTGCTTTCATCAATTTATCTGAGAATAACAAAAGATCATCAAATTTTTCTTGCAATTTATCCAAAGTTACTCTATCTGCAATAAGACCTAAAGTTTCCATTTTTTTCAAAACAGCTTCTTTATTAGCTTCTACATTCAATTGTTTAGCTTTTTGCTCTAAATATTCAGGAACATCCAATTCATTTTCTGTTTTTACTCTATAAAAAGCTGCTATTTTAAATAAATTTTGATTATAATCAGCCATTTTACTTGGAGGTCTGTTTAATTTTTGTTTTTGAACTAAAGCATCATTTAGATGAGCAAAACTATTATGAATAAGCTTTGCAGATTCCATCAATTTTGATTCGGGAACATTTTTTAATTCTGTATTTAAAAACGCAGCTATTTTTCTTAACTGCAAATTAATAGTTTCAAGCCCTTTAATATCAGTATATTTAGGAGAAAGCACCTTTGTTGTTAATTCTTTTATTTGATTTTCATCTGAAGTCAAATTACTTAAAACACTTGCTACATCTTTTCTTACCTGTGATGATACTTTTACATATTCATTTTGTATCTGATTATAATTTGCATGTAATTCTTTATTTTCTTTTATAGTTTTTAATGCTGATTTAACTAAAGGGATAATTTTAGTAGTGGCTCTTAATATATAATGCTTAGGCTTATTTTCACCCTCTAAATCATGTACCAAGTGTGCATCGTGCAACATTCCATAGTTTTCTTTATCAAAAGGCTTAAACCATTGAGCGCTTGTGTTACCAACACCTGTAGTATCTGCTATATGCATCCAGTTTGTAACGGCTGCATCAACTATCCTATAACCCATACTATCAGCTTTTGAATAATCAACATCTGCTTTTTTAACATTTACCTTTTCAGAAAAATCCTTTGATAAAACATCATAAACTTCAATAGTTGGCTTATTATTAAGCTCTGAAAGTACAGCTGATACATATGCTAATTTATGTTCGTGAGGTAATACCTTTCTCACAATTGATATAGCAGCACACATCCCGTGTCTTCTTTGATTTGAACCTTTAGCCACTAGCATTTTCTGCTCAGGAATTTCTGTCACTATATCGCTCAAAACTTCCTGTAAAACTTGAACTTTGCGACCTTCAAGTTGCGAATTTAAAGTATAATCCGAGCTCATAAAATGATCTAATAACTTTAGACATTCTTTCTTTTCAGACAAAGACACTTCCGATGATGCCATAAAATAATCAATCATTTTATTTGCTGTTTTTTTATTTGCTTCAAATTTTTCAGCAGAAGCTCTTTCCGGCGTAACTTTAAATGATTCAGAGTTTAAAATATTATTTCTAAGTCCTATAAGTGCTTTTTCATCATCTACAGAAGTATTTACTGCTAACCATTCATTCGCACTGACTTGGATTTTTTCTTTTGCATCTTCTTTATTTGCAAATGCTTTATCAAAAAGTCCTTGCAAAGATTCTTTTTCTTGGGTTTTATTGAGATCTAAAGCTTTTTCAATAGTTTGTTTTAACAAACTTTCCCATTCGTTATTTTGAAATTGTTTTTTATCGGCAATACTAGACTTTTCTTTCAGGAAATTATCAATTTTTGAATCTTCTTTAATACCATATTTTAAATTTTGGGCAACATCTAAAAGGAATTTTATATTGTTAGAACTACCATCTTGAGCTAATTTTTTTAATGTATTCTTAATAGCTCTTCTTTTAGGTGCATTTAAAGCCCCTCCCTCTTGAGCTAAAGAATTGACTAAATTTCTATCAGTTCTTTTTCCTTGAAATGCCAAGTCTTTGTCTTTTTTCCCAAAATTAATGTTTAAATTCATATCTTGATTTTTTCCTTACTAGAAAATATTCTTGTCTATTTTACACTAAATCTAATGTATTAAAAACAGGAAAACCTTAAATTTTAACACTTATATAAGCATGTATTTACATATATTTACTTATTAAAAAACAAACACACCTTAAAAAGCCCCTAATTCAACCTGAATAGAACATTACAATACTAAACTAAATAATTTTACTTTATTAAGCTGATTTGCTCACTTAGCTTAAGCATTTTTTCTATACTTGATAATGCTTTTAAAGAAACTTCATTTTCTACAAAAATTTCTGTTGTTTCATTTTTTAATGCATTATAAACATCTTCAAGTGTATTTAACTTCATATCTTTGCAAACCGCTTTTTTAGAAACAAGATAAAAATTCTTTTCCGGGAAATCTCTTTCAAGTCTTTCGACAACACCCTTTTCAGTTACTATAATAAAATCTTTTTCATTACTTTTTTGGGCGTATTTCATTATTTGCGTTGTACTTCCGACAAAATCAGCTTTTTTTATAACATCCATATGACACTCAGGATGGACAAGCACAAGGGCTTTTGGATATTTGCGCTGCATGATATCAACTTCTTCAGGCTGAATGTTCATATGTGTTGGACAATAACCGTCAAAAGGAATAACTTCAGTACCTTCAAGCTTTGAATTTATATACGAACCAAGCCCTTTGTCCGGAACAAATAAAACTTTTTCTTTATTAAGAGATTTTACAATTTCTAATGCATTTGCACTGGTACAGCAAACATCTGATTCTGACTTGACTTCAGCAGTTGAATTTACATAGCAAACAACGGGTACAGATGGATGCTGCTTCTTAAAAGATCTTAGATCTTTTAAGTTAAGCATATCAGCCATTGGACATCCTGCTTCTTCTTTTGGGATAAGTACTTTCTTGCTTGGAGATAATATCTTAGCAGTCTCTGCCATAAAATAAACACCTGCAAATATTATGACTTCAGCATCAGCCTGTGCCGCCACTTGACTGAGATGCAAAGAATCTCCCACATAATCTGCCACTTGATCTATTTCAATATTTTGATAACAATGCGCTAAAATTATTGCATTTTTCTCTTTTTTTAATTCTTCAATTCTCTGTGTTAGTTCTATATTCTGCATTTTAAAACATTCCTGTTTCTAATCCACACTAAAATTATATTATAAAAAATACGAATAATTAAAATATATTTATATATAGTGTTTTTGTTGTAGGTCTTTTTAGAAAAAATATTGTAGAATAATTAAGAATAGTAAAACAATCTGGAGTGAGTTTACACAAAAATGAGCTTTCTAAATTTTTTAAACAGCATTAAAGTGTCCAACCTTAGAGTAGGAGTCTGTGTTTCATCTAAAAATCGCCTAGAAATAATGGAATACTGTCATGAAACCGGAAAAGTTCTAAGGTATGGGTATACATACCTTGAATACAATATTTCATCAAGACAAATAGAAGATTATGATGAATTAAAAAATAAACTTTTAAAACTCCTTGATGAAACAGGTATAAGCTGTAATTCTGAAATTCATTTAGTATTACCGAGTATAATACTTGATCACCAAACTGTGCCTTCTCTTTTAGATAATGACTCAATCAGAATGGCTCTAGTATCCGAGGCTGAAAAAAGCTATATTTTCAAGAAAAAAGAACCTGTTGTCAGCTGGAAAGAAGTCGATTCAAACGATGAGAATGAGACAAAAGATCTAGCTTACGGAGCCTTGCAAAATGATGACTTAAACACCATTGAATCCGTTTTCAATTTAATTGGGTTAAAACTGGCTTCAATAGATATTGCATATCCTGCGTTATTAAGAGGTCTCGACCTTTCAGGGCATATTTCAGACCTAATAAAAAACAAAAGCAAATGGGCACTGCTTCTCTTGACTTCAAATAGTTATGTAATCCTCTCTATGCAGGGTGACAAGCTACTTAAAGTATTCGAAGATCCACTTGCTATAAAATCTTTTAGCGAAAATGAAATTTATACAACTATCGCTTCCATTGCATCAGAAAATTTAACTAAAGCACAATTTGATCATTTAGTTTTAATTAGTGAATCTGACGAAGTATCGGCAGAACTATTACTTAATCACTTACAAGTGAAGCTCCCTTCTACTTGCTTAGATTTTAACAAGTTTACAAAAGACAAATTTGTTGAGTGTGATTTTAACGTTATACCCAATAAAATCCCAATGATTTCTCCGGAAATCGTTGGTGCCTGTGCTTGGAAACGAACTGATTTAGAATTAGACTTTAACTTTTCATCCGAAGATATTGCCGAAGTCAGCATGGCAACAGAAGTTGATTTCTTTGGTTATAGGTTAAGTTTAACACCTCAAATACTCCAAAATCTTATGCTTATGATGATTGTTGGAGTTTTAATTTTCATGGGTGGATTATATTTAATACTCACCTCTGCGACTGGCGCTCAAAAGCAAGTATATAACGAACTTTCATCAAACGTTAGCAACCTTAACAAAACAATACAAGGGCTTTCAAAAAGAAAAGGAAAACGAACACCTCCTGAGTTAAAAAGATTTTCATACTTAACCAATAAGGGTATTTTGTCTTCTTATGATGCAATTGCAATAGACATACCTGAAAAAGTTTGGTTGGAAAATGTCACAATGTACAGCGATTTAACTGCATACATAAAAGGATACTCTTTCTCTGTTAAAGATGTCGTAAATTACCACCAAAGTCTTCAAAAACTATCCAAGTTTAAAGATTTAAAGATTACTTCATTAAAATTAGCAGGAGATAAAGACGAAACAGAAAAAAACGACGAAGATGTAAAAGTTGAAAACAAAAAAGAAAAAAAAGAAAAAAAAGAAGATTTGCCAAAACCTCCTTCTTTGATAGATGGAAATAAACCTCAATATTATGTATTCACATTTGGTAATCTAAAAATTGAAAAATCAGAAGAAGAAAATAAAGGCGGAGGTGAAAATTAATGAAAAAATATAAAAACCTCATAACTAAAGATATAGCTTTATATTTTATTATTTTAGTATTTTTACTTTTCTTCGGTATAAGCAAAATAATGCCAAAGGCTCAAGATCTAATTAAATCATCTACTAATATCAAAAAAATGAAACCCAAAATTGAGCAATTAAAAGAAAAAAAATCTAAAGAGGAAATTGCCATTCAAAAAGCGAATAGCAGGGTAGATGCTCAAATTCCCGTTGAACTCTACACACCACCAAATAAAGGTTTATCGGCAGAAAGCGCTTCTGTTGAACTCATTGATAAAATCATATGGATGATAAAAGAAACAAAAAACCGAGTAACTGAAGTAGCTTACGAACCCTCATCATTGGTGGATGAAGGAAACCCTAACTTATTAAATTACTACAGTATCAAATTAAATTTCAAGCTAAGAGGTACTTATTTAACACTTCAATCACTACTTCAAAAAATTCACACTTGGGATTATTTAACTGAAATAAACAAAATATCAATAATTCCTGAAGAGGAAAATAAAAATAATCTAATCATAGATCTCGACTTAGAATTATTTGTTAAATTATAAGATAAAAAGCTCGCTAATTAGCGAGCTTTTTTTATTCTTTTGCAAGTTTTTCAATAGTTATTTTTATAGTTTCATTCATTTTAGAATCCGGATATTTTTCAAGATAATCATCAAAAATTTTCAATGCTCTATCATTCTGCCCGATTTGCTCATAAGCAAAACCCAAATTACTGAGAGCTTCTTGATAATCATTGTTCAAATCTAAAGCTTTTTGATACATTTTACAAGCCATATCTATATCACCTTTGCAATACAATGCCAAGCCCAGCTGATTATAAGCCTCTGATGAATTCGAATTCATATCCAAAACCTTATTTGCAAAAGCTACAGAATTTTCCCATTGACCTTTTTTAGCATAACAAATAGAAAGCCTAAAACAAGCTTCTTCATGCTGATTCTCAATTTCTAAAATTTCTTTATAACAATTAATAGCAAGATCAATATCTTCTATTTTGGCAGAAAAATCACTTTTTTTATCATACAAATTAGCGAGTGCAAAGCGATAATCAATATCAGCAGGAGAATTTTCAATGCATTTATCTATATGCTCCTTTGCGTTATCAAATTTTTTGATATCAACCATAGCAACTCCAAGATAATAATGGGCATCAATGTCCTCTTCTCTTATAATGAGAGCTTTTTGATAATATTCAATCGCCTTTTCATTTTTACCTATATTTTGATACAAAACCCCTAAATTATAAAGAGGATCTGCATCTTTAGGATTTATATCAATAGACTTTAAAAAATCTCGCTCCGCACTCTCAAAATTTTCCAACGCTAAATAAGCTAATCCTGCGTTATAATGAGCTTCATACCTATCTCCGTTTAATTTTTTAGCTCTTCGATAAAAATCCAAAGCCTGCTTATAATTCCCTTTTGTATAAGCATCTATACCCTTATTATAAGCAATCTCATACTTATCTTTATTTAAAGATAACACATAAAATACTATCACCATTACTAAAATTAATATTAAAATATAAGACATTTTACTTACTCTTTTTATGATTTTTTAATTAAATTTATGATTACTAATGGTATACCACCACTTTAATATTACACAATCTTTAATATAAATAACACCTTATTTTATTACACTTAATAAAATAACGCTCTTGTATAACAATTGGTAATTGAAGAATCGATGTTTACGTTTTGTAATTATTATTAAAATATTTACCCATGTATTTGAAATCCTTTATTTTTAATGAGTTAATATCATTAACTGAATGCGAAAAGGAAAAAGAGTATGCAGACTAAAACAAAGTTTAACGAACTTTTAAAACTCTATGATATGCCTATGGAAGAGCTTGTTCAAGAAGCAACAAAAGTCTCTGAAGACAATTTTAAAAATAAATTCGAATTTTGTAGCATAATAAGCGCAAAAACAGGTAAATGTAGCGAAAATTGCAGATACTGCGCCCAAAGCTCTCACTATAATACAACGATAGATTCACATCCTCTTGTTTCACTTGAAAATATAAAAAAAGCAGCTTTAAGTGCTAAAGACAACGGAACTAAACGATTTTCTATTGTTACATCAGGAAGCACCCCTAACGATAAAGATTTTCCTAAATTACTTGAAATGATAAAGCTTATAGAAAACATTGACGGACTTAGCAGCTGTGCTTCTATCGGTTTTTTAACACCTGAAAAAGCAAAACAATTAAAAGATGCAGGACTAACAAGATTTCACCACAATATTAATACTTGCAAATCTTACCACCCCTCTATCTGCTCAACTCACACCTACGAAGACCGCATAGACTCCATTAACCTTGCAAAAGAACAAGGTATAGAGGTTTGTTGCGGGGCAATAATAGGAATGGGAGAATCAAGAGAACAAAGAGTTGAATTGGCTTTAGAACTGGAAAAAATAATGCCTGACTCTGCTCCTTTAAATATTCTTCACCCAATACCCGGAACACCTTTTGAAGGTTATGGAAATAAAATCAATGAAGAAGAAATTATAAAAACAATTGCAATGCTTAGAATCGCATTACCCAAACTATCCCTAAGACTTGCAGGAGGTCGTCATTCAAGACTTTCTGAAAAAGACCAAAATCTATCAATCAAAGCAGGTATTGACTCAATGATAGTAGGAAACCTTCTTACTACATTAGGATCCACACCTCAAGAAGATTTAAACCTTATCAAAAATAATGGAAAAACATTGTAATGATAAATTATTTAAAAGGTACACTTGTCTCAAAAATAGAAAACAGCCCAACAGGCTGTAATATAACCATAGAAGTAAACAACATCGGTTATCTTATAATTACAAACCGAAAAATAATACAGACGCTACCCGAAGTGGGCAAGACCGTAAAAGTTTTCACCAGCCTTATTCATAGAGAAGATGCTATGTACCTTTGCGGATTTGCAAACAGAGAAGAGCGTGACCTTTTCAATATCCTACAAAGCGTTTCCGGTATTGGAGTTAAAGTTGCTCTGGTTCTTCTTGATGAACTAAGCTCCCATGAACTCGTAAGTGCTGTAATAATAGAAGACAGCAAAGCTTTATCAAGGGCAAAAGGTGTCGGACCAAAACTAGCAAAGAAAATTATTCTTGAATTAAAAGATAAAATGATCAACTGGCGTGATAAAACAGACTTTACACCTGCAAAACAGACCCAAACAACCACAAAAGAAGTGAATCCTTCTATTATCGAGGCTGAATCAGTCCTTTTATCACTGGGATATACAAAAGAAGAAGCCGCAAAAGGGCTTAATATCGCACTTGACCAATCCGAAAACAAGTCCGATTCAGAAGAACTTTTACGTATTTCCCTCACCTGGCTCGCTGCTGATTAAAAAACTATACCGATGCAAAAGGCGTAAGCAGAGAGCGACGTTTTCAGAAAATGCAACCGCATCGGATTTTCTTGAAAACTAACTAACTTATCCGGGTATTAAGAGGATATTTGCAGCCTAAAAGCTTCCAAATCTTCTCTTGTATCTATCCCAACAGGCGTATAATCAACAACAGCAGTCTTAATAACCATTCCATTTTGCAATGCGCGCAATTGTTCAAGACATTCAGCTTTTTCAAGATTTGATTGAGGCAGCGAAGTCATTTTCACTAAACCTTCTACCCTATAGGCATAAAGTCCTATATGCCCATACAATGGGGCTTCTTCTGCTACTCTTTCATAAGGAATCGGTGATCTTGAAAAATAAAGCGCCCTACCATCATTTGCCACTACAACCTTTACCACATTAGGATTTAAAGCCTCTTCTTTATCTTCAATCTGACGTATTAACGTTGAAATTTGCGCTTCTTTGTCTTTCAAAAGAGCTTCTATTGCCATATCAATACTTTCAGGCTTTATCAAGGGTTCATCACCTTGAACATTAACAGCTATTTCAATTTCAGGATTGTTTTTTACTATTTCAGCTATTCTATCACTGCCGCTTTGATGTTCTGCACTTGTCATTTGGACTTCTCCGCCAAAGTCTTTAACAGCCTTTAGTATTCTCTCATCATCAGTCGCAACAATCACCTTACCTGCCAACTTAGATTTTTGAGCTTTTTCATACACCCATTGAATGATAGTTTTTTCATTAATTTTAATAAGAGGCTTGCCGGGAAGCCTTGTTGAACCATACCTTGCAGGTATTATAATCGCTATTTTATTTGATTGCATAGACATTTCCGTTATCTGCTCCAAAATATACTCTTCCTTTATTTATAACAGGCGATGAATAAATACCTGTTGTAGTATCAAATTTCCAAACCGGCTCTCCGTTTTTATAATTTAAAGCATACAAAAAACCATCGCCGGAAGGAACATAAATAATTTTATCCGATCCTGCTAAAGATGCAAGAATCGAGCCACTTGTGCTAAACTGCCACATTTCAGCTCCACTAATAAGCTCAAAAGCAGTAATCTCACCACTTAAATCTCCAACTGCTACTATATCATTTAAACAAACAACCGAAGCCGCAACACCTTCTACCAAGGGCTGTGTCCACAAAATCTTTCCATTTTGCGCATTTAAGGCATAAAAGTTTTTATCCAAAGAACCAAAGTATACAATGCCATTTTTTATTACAGGTTTTGCATTTACAGGAGCTTTTGTCGAATATTTCCAAACTAAAGATCCATTTTTAGAATTCAATACATATAAATTCCCGTCATAAGAACCAAAATAAATATTTCCTTTATAAAAAGTGGGGGATGAATCAAGAGGGTGCCCTATTTTTCTTTTCCATATGATCTTTCCATTTTTTTTATTTACACTATAAACAAAGCCTGCTCTTGATGTAAAAAACACAGCATTTTTAAAGACTTCAGGAGCAGAATGGATTGCACCATCCGCTTTAAACTGCCATATTGCTGCGCCTGAATTTTTATCCAAACAAACTAAAGTTCCCGATTGAGTGCCTATATACAAATTTTTACCATCAAGCTCAACCGAAGAACCACTGATTTTTAGCTTCAAAGAATTGCGCCATCTCAAATTTCCATATTTTTTTTGTAATGCAATTACATCACCTTTTTTAGTGGCAATATAAACATTATTTCTTGAAACAGCAGGTGAAGAGTCTATTTTACTCTTGGTTTGATACCTCCAAAGCATATTCCCTGAAGTTTTTCTTCCCGGTTTTATATATTTATACCTTGCTTGAACAGGATCAGGTTGATTTTCATAGATTTTGTCAAAACCTGACACCCCAAAGGTTAAACCTGCCAAAATTATAAAAGGTATCTTTAAAACTCCCAGCATCATTCACTTACCTTTTTAGCTCGAGGATGAGCCTTAACATAAGCTTGTTTAAGCCTTTCTGTTGACACATGTGTATAAATCTGAGTGTTGCTAATACTGGCATGTCCCAATAATTCTTGCACTATCCTCAAATCAGCACCGTGTTCTAACAAACGAGTCGCAAAACTATGCCTAAACACATGGGGTGATACTTTTTTCGGTAGTTTTAGTTCGTTTGCAGTTTTTTTCAATGACCGATGAATGCTTCTTTGCTGAAGCCTATAACCTGTGTTATTTATAAACAAAGGAGCTTTTTCATTAACGTTAACTTCAGTACCATCTTCAACTATTTTAGACCTTATATTTTCTATATAATTAAATATTAAACCCTTAACTCGCTCACTAACCAACACTATACGTTCTTTTCCGCCTTTACCAAAAACTATAATTTCATTTTCTTCTAAATTCAAATTACCGAAATCTAAATTACAAAGCTCCGAAATCCTCATTCCGGAAACGTAAAGAAGCTCAAAGATAACTCTATTTCTATACCCTGATGGAGTCTCCATTTTTATACCATCAAAAATAGCTTCAACTTCTTCATTAGAAAGAAACTTAGGTAAACTTTTTGCTTTCCTCGGGCTTTTGATATTATCCACAGGATTTGAGCTAACCAATCTTTCTCTGTATAAATATCGATAAAAAGCCCTAATGGCAGCAATTTTCCTAGCCAATGTTGTTCTTGAGTAATTTTTGCTCTGAATTTCCATCATATATGACCTTATATTTTTATAAGTCATATCTTCAGCACGCTCATCCTTTAACCAACAAATAAAATCCGCAACATCACAACAATACGCTTTGACTGTATGAACAGACAAATTACGCTCTATTTCGAGGTAGAGCTTAAAATCATCTAATAAATCTAACGAAGTTTGTCTAACTTCTTTGGCTGTTTGCATTTTTGTTTACAGTTTTTACTTTTACTCTTAAAAATTATACAATTTTTTCTAGTTAAAAAATAACTTTTAACAATAATTAAAACTTCAGGAGATAAAAATGAAAAATAAAAAAATACTTTCTATATGCTTGGGTGCTGCATTACTAATAGGAATATATCAATCAGAGCCAGCCTCTTGCACACCTAAAAAAATATATAAATCAAAAATATCGAAAACATATTCAAAAACCACTAATTTGGAAACCCTTATTGAACAAGGAAAATATGAACAAGCAAGAAAAAAAATATACTCGGCACTAGCAGAAAATCCTTCTAACGCACCTGTAAGAGCTGCACTTGGAAGCTTACTTTCTGCACAATATAAACTCGGGGCTGCAAAAATCCAACTTAAAAAAGCTCTTAGCATAGATTCTACTTGCTCAGAAGCACATAATGCTTTAGGTATGGTTTATTACAGAAAAACCACTTCATCAGATATGACAATAAGAAACAATACTTATAATTATTACGATAAGGCTCTAAACGAGTTTAAAAAAGCTATACAATTTGATTCCGAAAATTTTAGAGCTTTTAACAATGCAGGTAAAATTTACCAAGAAACAGACCAATTACAAAAATCGGAAGAATACTATAGAAAAGCACTTAAAATAAACCCTAATTATTCAGAAGCTTTAAAAAACCTTGGTACCGTGCTTTTTGCCAAAAACCAAATCAATGATGCCATTAAAAATTACTATAAAGCGGTCAATAAAAACAGCAAAAACTCTTCCGCTTATTATCATTTAGGTGAAGCTTTAATAGAAAAAGGCAGTTATAGCAGAGCAATAAAATGCTTGAATAAATCTCTAATCCTTCACAAAAACAGTGCGCCCGTACACAATATGTTGGGAAAGGCTTATGAATTGCAAGGAAACCAAGTTGCAGCTATAACTGAATACAAAAAGGCAAATCTAATAAAACCCGAATATACATATTCTTACCTCAATATCGCAAACTTGTACAACCAAAGAGGCGACCAAGAAATGGCTATCAGTGAATTAAAAAACGCCATTTCCGTAAATCCTGACTTTCTTGAAGGAAAATTAAAAGTTGCCGATATTTCCTTAGATATAGGCAATACAGATCAATCAATCAAATATTATAAGTCAATATTAAATAATCCTATATATTCAAAAGATGCTCTAAAAGGACTCGCTAAGGCATATTTTAAAAGAGCTCAAACTGCAAGTGTTTACGCTGAAACAATTTCCTCTACTGAATATATAAAAGCTCAAAATGAAATTCAAAAAGCAATAAAGTGCAATCCCAAAGACCTACAGCTTTATTTGGCACTACTTAGGATCTCCAAACTAACTAATAATGATAACGACTCCAAAGTAAGCCTGAGTAAAATTTTAAATAACACTTCAAATAAACCTATCAACTGTATTATAAAAGGAGAAGCTCTTCTTTCTTACAACAGAAACAAAGAAGCTAAAGATGAATTTCAAAAAGCACTTAACTTCACCAACGGTCAAAAAAATCTTTTAAACATAGGTGAAATATTAATCCTTAATAGACAATATGACTCTGCCAAACAAGCTTATAACAGAGTTTTAATGATAGATCCTGTGAACAAAAAAGCCCTCAAGTCTCTAGAAATCATACGAGATAACGAACAAAAAGCTTTATCTTCACTTAATATCGCCAAAGGTTTTTACAATGAAGGTCAATACCTGGCGGCAATAGAGCCATTGAGAAAATCCGTTGATTTAGATCCCAATCTAACGGAATCTCAATTATTATTGGCAAAATGTTTTGATAAGAAAAAATACTATGCAAATGCTATCGATCACTACATTGTATATCTAAACCTGACTCAACCTTACGGAAAAGATCATAAAAAATATTCGAAAAAAATTAAACGATTCCAGAAGAAAATCACAACGGCAAAAAAGAAAAGACAACCTTTAAAATACTATGTAAGATAAAGCTTCTAAGTAAAGTACTTTTGGGCTTCTTTTAAATTTCGAAGAAGCCTTTCAGCTTTCGCTTGTATTGAATCTTTTGAAAAATCCGTTAATTTGGTATGAAACTCAAACTTACGACCTATAAGACGATTTAATAACCCGGCATTTTGTCTTTTTTGCACTGCCATAATATTTATCTTATCAACTGCCTGCATTGGAAATTCAGTCACGCCCATTTTAGAATCAAAATAACACAACTTTCTTTTTCTTTGTTTAAAAAGTAAATCTTGCATATGTTTATGTTTAAAGTCATATGCCCTTGATACTTTAAAAGTAACCGTATCATCAGCAAGGGTTTTAAGCTTTGGAATCATTTCATCAACAGCTTTTACTGCACATTTCCCTAATGATCTAAGTGATTTTTGATCAACAATAACTCTGGCTCCAAATGTTGGACTATTTTTTTGAATTTGCATTAGTAGAGACTTTCTTTAAATTTGAGACATGCGCATAAAAAACCTGTCGACAATTTTTTTGATACTAATTTAAAAAAATATTAACAAATTTTACATCTTCTTTTTTTTGTTTAATACTATTTTAAAGAGTGTAGACAGAATTAAAAGAAATCATGAAAAAATTAAAAAAAGAAAAAATTGATATTATATTACCGGCAAAAATCGGTGATGCTATTTTAAGCTTACCGATGTTAATCTGCCTAGATCAACTAAACAAAAAATACAACTCCAATTATGAAATTAAAGTATATTGCCAACCTTTTTTAGGGAAGCTTTTTTCAAACCTCAATTTATTTAAATTCAAAAAAATGAACAACTTAAATAAGATAGGCTCTTTTTTATTTCAAAGCGATAAAGCTTTTTTCCTGGAAACTACAAGCAAAAACATTGGTTATTTTTCCAAACAAACTTTTGGCTACGAAAATCCCGCTAAAAAAATAAAGTATTCTAAAAATCTTGAATACTTATTCATAAGTAATACAGATAATTATTTCAATGAAGAGCTTCTTGAGATTTTTTCAAAATATGACCTGTCTATTTATTCCATAAAAAGATTTAGAATCCTTCTTGAGCTTGGTTATACACAACAACAAATCTTTGAAACCTTTGATTATAAAGACAATATACTCAATTTAGATCGTTATTCAAAGACAATCAAAAAACTTAAAGATAAAGCTTTCGCTGTTTTTTGTATGGAAGCAGCAAACGGCAGAAAAAGCGATAACCACAGAAAATGGGATGAAGACCATTATTTTTATGTCGCTCAAAAATGCTTTGAAGATCACAATATAAAATCAGTATTTATAGGGACAGACACTCGCAAAAAACTACCTGAAAATAATTATATGATTGACCTAAGAAAAAAATTAGACTTATTCGGGCTGGCATGTTTACTAAAAGCTTCAATAGGTTATATAGGTAATGATACAGGACCTTTGCACATTGCAAACCTGATGAAAAAAACATCCGTAGGTTTATATTTTAGTGAAAACCTTATTACAGGATATAAGCCGATTTTCAAACAATACCATAACAGAATTTTTAGACCCGAAAATCCTGATCAAGTTTATGATCAGGTAAAAAAATCAATTATTGAACCGAAAAAAGACTGTTTATCTGGAAATAACAAATAAAGCTTCATCTGCCAATAAATTTGCAAACTTCTTGAAAAAGAATTGATTTTTAAGAATATTATTGCTCATAAAGCATTTTTTTAAAATCAAAACATCTCTTTTTTTCGTAAAACTAATAAAATCTTTAACGGTAACAAGGTGAATATTAGAAGTATTGAACCACTCAAACGGCAACACTTCAGACTTTGGCATTTTCCCATCAAAAAACAACTGCGATCTAACTTTCCAATGCGCAAAATTGGGAAAGCTGACTATTACTTTATTCCCAATCCTTAAAGCTTCTTGCAAAACAACATCAGGTCTGTGAGTTACCTGCATTGTTTTGCTTAAAAGAACATAATCATAAGACTTATCAGGATAATCAGCCAGACAATCTTCCATATTAGCTTGTATGACAGACAAACCTTTTTCAATGCACTTTATAACCTTTTCCTGATTGATCTCAATTCCTTGTCCAAAAACTTTTTTAGTTTCTATCAAATCTTTTAAAAGCTCACCCGATCCACAACCCAAATCCAAAACCTTAGACTGAGGTTCAATGGTATCTATAATCAAATTATAAGCATCATTTTTCTTATTCATTAATTCATCTCCATATCATTTAAAAAGCTTGAAATAATACGAGATTGAGTTTTATGCTCCAACAAAAATGCATCATGTCCACAAGGAGAGTCTATTTCACAATAAGAAACATCTTTTTTTATGCTCATCAAACCTTTAACAATTTCTTTTGATTGTGCTGACGGAAAAAGCCAATCAGAACTAAAAGAAATAACAAGAAATTTGGCACTTGTCTCTTTAAAAGCCTTAGCTAAAGACCCATACTTACTTTGAATATCAAAATAATCCACAGCCTTGGTTATGTACAAATAACTATTAGCGTCAAACCTATCGACAAAAACTTCACCTTGATGCTGCAAATAACTCTCCACTTGAAAATCAGGAGCAAAAGCAAATTCTGAACGATAAGCATTTTGAAATTCTCTACCAAACTTACTATGCATAGCTTCTTCGCACAAATAAGTTATATGCCCCACCATCCTAGCTACGGAAAGACCTTTGCTTGGCATTTCTTTGCCATAATAATCTCCACCGGACCAATTCACATCTGATAAAATAGCATTTCTACCAACAGCATTAAAAGCAATACCTTGAGCAGAGAGCTTGCCGGTCGAAGCTACAACCACAGAAGATTTTACAAAATCAGGATAAGATATTGTCCATTGCATAGCTTGCATACCGCCCATTGAACCGCCAATAACACTATGCAAACAGGTGACATCCAAATAATCTACAAGTTTCTTTTGAACTTCAACCATATCTTGAATAGTAACAATAGGAAAAGTTAACCCGTAAGGCTTTGCTGTTTCAGGGTTAATAGAAGAAGGACCTGTTGTGCCTTTACACCCTCCTAGTATATTTGAGCAAATTACAAAATATTTATTTGTATCAATAGCCTTGCCAGGACCAATCATTATATCCCACCAACCCGGTTTTTTATCTGATGGCGAATGATATCCCGCTGCGTGAGCATCTCCTGTCAATGCGTGAAGCACTAAAACAGCATTATCTTTTGTCTTATTCAACTCTCCATAAGTTTCATAAGCAACAGTAATAGGACCAAAAACAGCATCACTTTCTAGTTTTAATTTTTCAACAAAGGTAAAAAACTTTGTTTCCACCAACCCAACTGATTTACTTATCTCTATATCTGCTTGTGTAATTTCCATATCTATCCTTTTTGAGAGCACTCTAAAGCTTGGTCAATATCAGTTATTATATCATTTACATCTTCTATTCCGATAGATAACCTTATAAAGTCATCTGTAACACCTGTTTTAAGTTTATCTTCTTCTGAAAGCTGACTATGAGTGGTACTGGCTGGGTGAACAACCAAAGACCTGACATCTCCTAAATTCGCCACGTGAGAAAGTAATTTTACACTCTCGATAAAAGTCTTTCCGGCTTGTTTACCACCATTTTTCCCTCCTTTTATACCAAAGCTTATTATTCCGCTTTGCCCTTTTTTCAAATACTTTTGAGCTTTTTCATGCGAATCATCTGTTTCCAGTCCGGGATAATTTACCCAGCTTACATTTTTATGATTTTTCAAAAATTGTGCAATTTTTAAAGCACTTTCACTATGCCTTTGCATCCTCAACGCTAATGTCTCAAGTCCTTGAAGAATTAAAAAAGAATTAAAAGGACTTATTGAAGGTCCAAAATCTCTAAGCATTTGAGCCCTAGCTTTTACAATATAAGCGGCATTTCCAAATTTTTCAGTATAATTTAACCCTTGTGAAAACTCACCTGAAGCTGTAAGTTCAGGAAATTTATCCGACTCATTCCAATTAAACTTACCAGAATCAACAATTAGACCTCCTATTGAAGTTCCATGTCCACAAAGATACTTAGTTGCAGAATATACAATAATATCAACTCCATAATCAAAAGGTTTAAAAAGATATGGTGTCGCAAAAGTATTATCGAGCATAAAAGGAATTTTATTTTTATGAGCAATCACTGCTATTTTTTCTATATCAGGCACATTTAAATTCGGATTACCGATTATTTCAGCAAAAACAAGCTTTGTCTTATCAGTGATAGCTTTTTCATAAGATTCAGGCTCTTCATTATCAACAAATTTAACCTTTATTCCAAACTTTTTAAAAGTGCTGGAAAAAAGCGTATAAGTACCACCATATAAAGCTGCCGAAGATATGATTTCATCTCCGGGGTTTAATATATTTAAACAAGCAATTAAAGTTGCACTATGCCCCGAAGCCGTGGCTAAAGCTCCAACACCACCTTCTAACATCGCCATCCTTGTTTCTAAAATATTTGTCGTCGGATTGCTTATTCTGGTATAAATATCTCCTTGTTCATCCAAATTAAAGAGATCTACCGCATGTTGAGTATTTTCAAACAAATAAGCTGAGGTCTGATAAATAGGTACTGCCATTGATTTTGCATTGTCATTTGGATCATAACCACCGTGTATTGCAATTGTATCAAAGTTCATTTTTACACTCCTTAAAACGCTTGAAGGCTTTTTCAACCTCTTCTCGATCATCAAAATGTATTGTTTTATCCCTTAATATTTGATAATCTTCATGCCCTTTTCCCGCTACTACAATAACATCCGAACTCTTAGAATTTTCTAATGCATATTCTATAGCACTTTTCCTGTCTATCTCAACTACCACATTATCCTGCGTCAAAGTTTTTATTCCACTCAAAATATCGGTTATTATTTGCTGAGGATCTTCTGTTCGTGGATTATCAGACGTTACTATTATTTTATCAGCCAAATTCTCTGCAATAGAGCCCATTTGCGGTCTTTTAGTAGCATCTCGATCTCCGCCACAACCAAATACACAGATTAATTCACCCTCTTCGGGAACTATCTCTTTAGCCGCTTTCAACACATTTTTAAGCCCATCAGGAGTATGCGCATAATCTACAATACAAAGAGGTTCTTTAGTTATTGTCTCAAACCGACCCGCTACACCTTGAGTTGACTCCAATGCTTTTATACAAAGATCTAAATCTATACCCTCTTGTATACCAACGGCTAAAGCAGCAAGAGTATTATAAATACTAAACATGCCGGCAATTTGAAGATCAATTCGTTTTTTATTTCCATTTATAGAACAATCAAAAGAAGAACCTTTGGCAGAGAAAGAAATATTTTCAGCCATTATATCGGCTTGATTTTTAACGCTATAAGTTATCAATTTCACTTCACTTGAAAGCATTTTAGCGAATTTAGAGCCGCTAGGATCGTCATTGTTTATTACAGCGTATTTATTTTGCTTTGACGAATCATTTAAAGCTTGAAATAACTTACCTTTCGCTTTGAAATAATTATCCATTGTAATGTGATAATCAAGATGATCTTGAGTTAGATTAGTAAACACCACCGAATTAAACTCACAACAACCTACACGATGCTGTTCCAACGAATGAGAACTAACTTCCATAACAAGGTTTTCGATACCCGACTCATTCATTTTTTTTATTGTTTGCTGCAACTCAGGAGCCTGAGGAGTTGTATGTTTGGCATCAGTATAACCTGCCTCACTACTCATTCGTTGTCCAAGCGTTCCTATAAGTCCACATTTTTTATCAGCCTGCTCAAAAATTTTCTCTATAAGATGCGTTACGGTTGTTTTTCCATTAGTTCCCGTAACCCCTATCATATTAATTTTTCTAGAAGGAAAATCATTCAAAATATTTGCTATTTGAGCCAACGCAAATTTCGTATCTTTTACCAATAACAAAGGTAAGTCTGTTTCAATTTTTTTCCTCGCTACTATAGCAACAGCACCGTTTTCTTGAGCCTTTTCAACAAAATCGTGCCCATCAACCCTTTCACCTTCTAAACATACAAAAACATCACCCGTTTTTGTCGTCTTGGAGTTATAAGAAACGCCTAACACCTCAATCTCAAAAGGGTTTTCAATATTTAATGGTTTTATATAATCAATAATTTTAGATAATTTCATTTGACACCTTTCATTTTAAATTCCAGGGGTTATCTTCTTGAATGCAATCCCGGAGCATCCGGCTGCATACGCAAATGACGTGTAACCTGAGTGGCTATTTCATTAAACACGGGAGCTGCAACTGTACTACCCCAAGAATTTCTCCCTTTTGGATTGTCAATTACAACCATAATAAGAACCTGAGGATCTTTAGAAGGAAAATATCCCACAAAAGAAGTATAAACCAGCCCTTCAATATACCCTGGACCATTGGGGTTGGGTCTTCTCGAGGTTCCTGATTTTCCTGCCACTGTAAAATTAGCTATCTTTCCGGCTCCGGATTTTGATTCTCTTATACTCAATTCCAACAAATTAGAGATTTTACGAGCATTTTCAGGTTCCATCACTTTAAATTTTTTGATTTTTTTTGATTTTTTTATAACATGAGGAGTTACCCAAACACCTTCATTGGCAATAGTTGCAACAGCTGCCGCCATTTGTATGGGAGTTGAAGCGACACTATAACCAAAACCTATAGTCGCCTGCCTGATTTTCTTCCAGGTTTTTACCTTTGGCAATATGCCCGCAGACTCTCCCGGTAGGTCTATTCCTGTTTTTTTACCTATTCCGAATTGACTTAATTTATCATGAAATTCCTCAGGCAACATCTTCAAAGCTATTTTTACGCTGCCTATGTTACTGCTATGCTCAAAAAGGTATTTCAAATCTATCAAGCCGGGATATTTATTGTCATAATAATCATAATTTAAAATATCCCATCCCTGAATTTTAATTTTACCTGTATCCACAACCTTTTCATTTTCTGTAATCCGACCAAGGTCTAACGCAGAAGCTACTGTTAATACTTTAAACGTAGATCCCGGAGGATATACATCACTCAAAGCCCAATTTTTAACAACAGAAGGATCAGCTTTGTTATATTCATTGGGATCATAATTAGGAAGAACCGCAAATCCTAAAAGCTCACCATTTCTTGGATTCATTACAATAACAGCACCTCTGTCAGCCTCTGTTTTTTTAATCATTTTTGCCAGTTCTTTTTCAGCCAGATGTTGAATGATTGAATCTATTGTCAATACAAGCTTTCTACCCTTTAACGGTTTCGCTGCAATTTCAGGATCAGTATTCATATCATAAATAACTTCTCCAAGACCATTTGTCTCAAGTCTTGATATTGAAGGCAAAGACTCCAAATCACTTTCAGCTATTCTTTCTACACCGGCTGAAATATTTGCATCAAAATTCACATAACCGAGTATATGAGAAGCTAAATTCCCTTGAGGGTAAACTCGATCTGTTTTTTTAACCAAGTCAAGACCTCTTATTTTCAAGGCTTTTATCTTATTTATAGTGTCTCTTTCAATGTCTTTAGCAACCGTTATCGTTGAATACCTTATCTTATTTAATTTTTTATAAAGATCATATTCTGATATTTCAAGATATGGCGCCATTTTTTCTGCCATTTTTTCAGGCGATATATTATAATATCGAGGATGTGCGTATATATCGTATAAAATAGCGTCAGAAGCAAGTCTAACTCCATTTCTATCAACTATTTCACCTCGATAAACAAGAGATTTGGATGATCGCATTTTTTTTGCTTTAGCTTTTAAATGATTTGGATCAAAAACTTGTAATTCAGCCAATTTCAGTGCTATCGCAAAAACCAAAAGCCCCAAAATGATCTGAACTACCATTAGTCCAAGGTTTATTTTTCGTGTTCTAAATTTAAATATAGACATTTATTTATCAGCTCTTTTAAAGTACAAAAAGCCTCTTTAATTCTTTTTAACAGGCTTTGAAACTATATTTATCGTACCACGATATAGCTTTAAATAAAATTATTTTACAATTTTCTACAACAATAATTTAATCGAAAAATTAATAACCAAAAGCGGCTTTTATCTGAAGCTTATGCTCCGTATTTTTAACTTTAACAATCGGAGCGATTGCATTTATCTCCAATACTTTTCTCGCTTCTTGCAAAATATTGGAACTTGCTACTTTTTTATCAATATTATAAAAAGACTTCAAATAATCCACTTCATTTTGTAATTCAATATTTTCATAATTCAAAGTATCTATTGATTTATGCAAGGATGAAATTCTTCCCTCTTGATTCACAACTCCTGAATATGAAACCATTGAAACTATTATTGATAACATTAAAAAGGTTGAAATAAGAGTATTTACCTTGTGTATCGCAAGTTCTTTTATATTAGTAAAAGACGGGAAATAGCCATGCACAACATGAGCTGCTTGTTGAAAATTATTTGAATGAGCCGCACTTTTATAATTACCTTGCGGTAGTGATGTCATAAACCTATAACTCCGTGTTATACCTTCTTCGCCACCCTTAACTTTGCGCTTCTTGATGGTGGATTTTCCCGTAATTCCTGATCTGATGCCATAATAGGCTTTTTAGTTATTATTTCAAGCTGCCTGGGTTCACATTTGCAAATGGGTTGAAACCTATCACAATTACAATTTGAAGCATAATACTTGAAAGTTTGTTTTACTATCCTATCTTCTAAAGAATGAAAACTTATAACAGCTATTCTAGCATTTTTTTCCAGAATTGTAATCACTCTTTTTAGAGTATTTTTAATATTTTCAAGCTCATCATTCACTTCTATCCTTACTGCCTGAAAAGCTCTCGTAGCAGGATGAATCCTTGATCTTGAACCGGGAACTGATTTCACTATAATATCGGCTAACTCTTTTGTTGTCTGTATTTTTTGAATTTTTCTTTTTTCTGCAATATTTCTAGCTATTCGCCCCGGAAAACGTTCTTCCCCATATTCTTTAAAGATCCTGACCAACTCTTCTTCGCTATAACCATTCACCACATCATAAGCACTCAAAGGACTTTGAGGATCAAACCTCATATCTAAAGGCGAATCATTCTTAAAACTAAACCCCCTAACAGTAGATGTAAGCTGGTAATAAGAAGCACCCAAGTCCAATACAACTCCGCCTGAAATTTTCTCTATGTTTAAACTTTTTAACATTTCAGGAATTTCTGTATAACTAGACTTAACAATCGTAATATTTTCGCTCCACTCTGCAAGGTTTTCTTTTGCTTTTTTAAGAGCTACAGGATCTATATCAAAGCCAAAAACCTTACCATCGGGAACTATTTTCTTTATTATTTCTTTTGAGTGCCCTCCACCGCCTAAGGTTCCATCTATATAAAGCAATCCACCCTTGCAGTCCAAAGCATCTACAGTTTCATTTAAAAGCACTGTATAGTGCTTAAATTTCTCACTCAATCTTAAGCCCTACCTAAATTTAATATTCTTAAAAAGCTTTTCCGCTACATCTTGCTCAAATTTATCTGCTTCATTAAAAGATACAAGCATTTTTTCATCTTTAGAATCCGTTTCAGTAATAGCTATAAAACCTTCCACTTCTTCATAAGGGGTTCCTTTCAATTCCATTTTAAATTTTACATAAGGAACCTTTTTATCTCCTATTTTGAAAAAATCTTTTTTCTTTATTTCAAGCTCTTTAATCTGTATAGGTTTATGAACAAATTTTTCAGCCAGTTCTTCAAGTTTATCATCTATAACATCCGATACAATATCTTTTTGGGATATTTCCAGCCCCCAGGCTTTATCTATTATTATCATTTTTTGATCGGACTTCAAATACTCCAACATAACAGCCTTAACACCAAGCATATCCACTGTTCTTTGTATATTATAATCTTGAGGCAATTCAGAAAAATCTGCTATTTTTTGAGCTTTTTTAACAACTTTTTCATGTGAAGGATTCAAATAACCGTTCACACCATTCATTACAAGATCCACCCCTCCTATCGAGAAAAACCCTATAATTGCAAGAGCAATAACAACAAAGCTTACAGCTCCTTTTAAGCATCCCATCATCTGATTATACCTCCTGTCCTCATTATTTTTATCAAATTATTTTTTAGATGAATACAAATATTTTAACAATAAAAATCTTTCTTACATATTTATATTAAGATATTATGAGGTATTTATGCAAGGTTTTAGCGAATGAATAAAAATATTTGCGACACTATGAAAAGTTCTGAAATAAATCTCGATGATGCAACTCCTATGTTAAGGCAATTTTTAGAAATCAAACGCCAAAACGAAGATGTTCTTCTGCTTTATAGGATGGGAGATTTTTATGAAACTTTTTTTGAAGATGCAATTACAGCCGCAAAAGCTCTTGAAATAACCCTTACAAGCAGAGAAGGTGGCAAGCTCGGGCGTATACCGATGGCAGGGGTGCCTGTAAAATCTATAGATAACTATATAGCAAAACTTTTAGAACAAAATTATAAAATAGCTATTTGCGAACAAGTAGAAGATCCCTCTACCGCTAAAGGTCTTGTAAAACGTGAAGTTGTTAAAACCATTACAGCCGGAACTATTACAGAAACAAATCTTCTTGAATCAACTAAAAACAATTACCTATGCGCCATTGTCAAACATAAAAAAAACGACCTTTTCGGTCTTGCCTACGTTGATATTTCAACAGGTGAGTTTAAAATAACAGAAGTTTCAAAACAACAATTATTAGCTGAAATTAGTAGAATTTCCCCTTCCGAAATTCTTGCACCTGCTAAAAAACTTGAAATAAAACCTTTTCAAATTGTCCCCGAGTCAGTGGCTGACCTGCCAAAAGAAATTAGAGAAGCTTATAGTTGCACAAAAGTGAATATTTCTATATTTGATGAAGAAAATGCTGTGCACAATATAAAAGAATCATTCAACATAACTTCACTGGACGCTTTTGGTTATAACGAATTCAAATTTGGAACAATGGCAGCCGGAGCTGTTATTGAATACCTCAAAGAAACTCAAAGAGCGTCAATGCCTAAATTTGATACTATAAGTCCATATCAAATAAATTCTTTTGTCTCAATAGATCCAAATGCAAGACGCAATTTAGAACTTACAGAAACCGTCAAAGATGGAAAATCGAAGGGCAGTTTATTTTGGGCAATTAACAAAACCTCCACTAATATGGGTGCAAGGCTCTTAAGAAAATGGATCCAGCAGCCACTTCAAGATATTGAAACCATTAAAAAGCGTCAATTTGCAGTAGAAGAGTTACTCCTAAGCTCTCCTAAAAGACTAGAACTATGTTCTTTGCTGGAAAAAATCTATGATATCGAGCGTTTAGCTACAAAAATAAGCAACAACTCAGCTAATGCAAGAGATATGCTGGCTTTAAAAAATTCACTCGAACAACTACCATCTTTTCAAAAAACCCTGAAAGGCTCAAAATCAGAATTTTTAGCAGGATTAACTCTCGATCGTCCTGACCTTAAAGACTTTGAAATTATTTTAAACCGAACAATCCACGAAAACCCACCTATAGGAATAAAAGAAGGTAACATCATCAAAGAGGGCGTAAATGCTGAACTTGACTATCAAAGAAGCCTTTTAACCGGTGGTAAAGAATGGATTGAAAAGTTTGAAGCTCAAGAAAAAGAAAGAACCGGAGTAAAATCTTTAAAAGTCGGATTTAGTAAAACTTTTGGATATTTTATTGAATTAACTCATGCGAACAAAGAATTTGCCCCTGATGATTACGTCAGGAAGCAAACGCTTACTAACGCTGAAAGATACATAACTGAAGAGCTTAAAAAACACGAAACCGAAGTTTTATCAGCACAAACCAAATCAACAGACTTGGAATACAATATATTTATTGATCTTAGAGAATATTCCAAAGAATTTGTAACTTCTTTAAGGTCTCTCGCTAGTGATTTTTCAACCTTAGATTGTCTTTTATCCTTTGCAAAATGCGCTATCGAAAATAATTTTACAAAACCTGAAATAGACAATTCAAATGATTTAATAATCACTGAAGGGCGTCATGTAGTGGTAGAGCAAATTTTACCATTAGGTGAGTATGTTGCAAACGATCTCAAAATACAAGGTAACGTCGACTCGCACAACTATAGCGATATGTCATTCATGATACTTACCGGACCTAATATGGCGGGTAAATCGACTTATATGAGACAAAATGCGCTTATTGTAATTCTTGCTCAGATCGGAAGTTTTGTGCCTGCTAAAGCTGCTAAAATAGGCATTATAGACAAAATATTCACACGAGTGGGCTCTGTGGATGATCTATCAATGGGACAATCAACATTTATGGTCGAAATGAATGAAACCGCATTGATATTAAACTCTGCTACCTCTAAAAGCCTAATTTTATTGGACGAAATAGGTAGAGGAACAAGCACGTATGATGGTGTCGCCATTGCCTGGAGCGTTGCGGAACATATTGCAAGTAAAATCAAAGCCCGAACAATATTTGCTACTCATTATCATGAGCTTAATGTTATGTGTAAATCATTTCCTCAAATCAAAAACTTCCGAATAACGATAACCGAAAATGATGGTGAGATACAATTTTTAAGACAAGTCATACCCGGAGGAGCCAGCAGGAGCTATGGTGTACAGGTTGCCAAAATGGCAGGATTACCTGATTCTGTAATAAACAAGGCAGAAACGCTTATGACAAAAATGCAAAAAGACTTTACAGCAGATCTTTCAAGTAAAAAAAGAACATCTACATCTATACCTAAAGTACAAAATCCACAATTATCATTTTTTGAAGAGTGAGGACGGTGAATATAAAACCTAAGCGGAAACGATGAGTTTTTGATTAAGTTTTATGTAGCCTGATTCCTGTAACTTAACGATTTATAGAGCTTCTTCTTTTGCCTCTAATAATGGTTGGTAGCTAAGTTCTTTATTAGGTTCCGGACCTTTTAATTCTTTATACAATTTATCTAATTTCTCAGAGCCAAAGTCTTCGCCCATCATTTTATAAGCAAAATACTCAGCAACAAATTCAGCTGCATCTGTTGCGGCATAACTTCCTATTTTTTCGGTTATTTCTTTTTTTGTGTCTTCGTCAAAACGCTTTCCCAAAAGACTTCTATAATGATCTCGATCGTCTACAGCTTGCCAATAATGTGTAAATTCGTGGAAGAAATCTACCCTTGCGTTTTCATTTTTATAATCATTTAGATCACGCACAGCATAAGGAACACCTTTTTTATGTTTGTATAAAGGCGTATTAAAAACCATTTCCGGCATATCTTCTTTGAACTTGGATGTTAATGTTATAGCTACTGAACCGGGACCATCAAAATAATCTTCCCAATCATATAAATTCACCTGCATTCCTACCGGCATGTCAAAACCTGCTTTTTGCAGGTCAACGCAACAATCTTTAACCGTTTTTGCAAGCATATAATTATCATAATTTCCTGAATCCATTAAATCCGTAAAAACACCAATATTTGCTAATTCTTGCTCTAAGCCATGTATATTTTTACTTTGATTACCTAAAAAAGCTACATTATGATTTAAATCAACAAGATTTACTGATTTATTACCCCAATTATTGTTTTCAATCGGAGTGGTAATCGTTCCATTGATTTGCTTCGAAGAATTATTAACAACGAACTGTCGATTATTTATTATGTTGTTATTTATCAATATCTAAATCTACCTTTTAAGTCTTTCTATTTATAGATAAAACCGATCTCTCACCATAATTGCTTCATTACCGCACTAATCTTAATAAAAATCAAAGAATCCCAGAGTTGATAAAAACTTTGGGATTCTTAGGTTTATTTAAATACTTGTCTTGTTATTCTTTAATATTTGCTTTTGCCTTACGAACTTTATCAGTAGTTGTGGCTTTCAACAGTTCTTTTTTTAATTCATTTGTGCAGATATTAAGATTTTCTCCCATTTTAAGTATGGTAGATACAAAATCTTTATCGTAAAAAATATCTTCTGATTGCTTGAGTGATTCTATCATTGCAGGTATTTGCGGATGAATCAAATTAAAATAAACATTTTGAGCTTCTGTAATATCGAGTTTTATTTCAAGCTCTTTTGCTATTTCAATTATATCCGAAACCCTTTGAGCAGAATCAAGTTCAAGAGTTTTAGACAAATTAGTTATTTGTTTAGTGAGTTTTTTGCTGAATATTTTCTTTGTTATTTTTTTATCCAGTGTTGCACTAACCTTTTTGGCTTCATCATTTACATCCTTTGCCTGTTGAATAACATCTGCATCGGTTATGCGATCAGCATATTCAAACAAATTATTAAATGACTTACTCAGTGTATATTCAGCAACCATTTTAAACTCAGGAGGTACATCAAGCCCAAGATCGTGAAGTTCAAGTATAGAGCCTTTCCCCTCATGATAAAGGGTTTGGTACGTCGAAGCAAACTTGGCTAATTTATCTTGTAATAATACACTTATAATTTTACGTCTTTCTTCGAAGAATAAATCCTTCAATGTATAGTATTCTTTGCCAAAAAGCTCATCAAGATTTCTTATTATCTCTGTTAAAGGACTATTACTAAATTTATCTAACAAAGAAGTTTTAATCTTGTTGTATTCAGCATTTCCCGTATATTCTTTTATCGTACAATGGAAATCTTCTGTGCTGAATCTCACAAGAGCAAAAATCATATCATGAGCTTCAAGCGTTACTTTTGATTTAATTTGTATTTTACCGATTGCAAGATCCGTATTGCCTTTTGTAACCTTACGATAGTCTTTTCGTTTTATTGTATAACAATAAATATCTGTTTCATCAGAATATTCTTCAAACAAAGAACTAATCGCCCAGTGACTTACAACCTGTTTTAAATTAACAATAGAAGGTCTTACAAACTTTTCATAAATATCTTTTCCTGTTCCGTGTTCTTTAAGATTGCTTTTTGCTTTATCTAAATATTCAAGGAACGGCGTTTCAAGATCTTTTTCCGTAAACTCTTCTGCAAGCTGAATTGCCCTTGCTGCGTATTTCATTATTTGAACGGTTTCAATCCCTGAAATTTCAGAGAAGAACCAACCGCAACTCGTATACATCAACATAGCTTGTCTTTGCATTTCAAGCAATTTAATCGCATCAGATTGCTCTTCTTTTCCTAACGGCTGTTTTTGCTCATTTTCCAAGAAATTAGCAATCGACATATCACTTCTATCTAAAACAACATCGATATACTTATTTCTCGCAGTCCAAGGATTTTTAAAATACTTTGATGCACTTTCTTCAAAAACTTTAACAAGTTCATCTCTTAAACAGTCTAAACCGTCTCTTAAAGGCTTTCTCCATTTTTGGTTCCAACCGGGTTGAGCTCCCGTAGAGCAACCACAATCTTCTTTCCAGCGTCCAACACCGTGGAAACAACTCCAAGAAGACACCGGCTTTATGTCGACTTCATATACAGGAGGTTCCTTTTCAAGAAATTCACCGTAATTGGTCAATGTGAACCCGGCATTAGGTGCTTTGATTTTTTGAATATAAGAAAGCGCCATATCTCCAAATTTAGTATGGTGTCCATAGCTTTCACCATCTGTTCCTATATTAACAAGCTGAGTGTAATTTCTTGATTGAGAAATACCGTCTTGAAGTCTTTTTATAAAACGATCCCCATCTTTAAGAAGATGATCAAAGGCTACAGACTTGGATATAGCACCATCATAGAAGAATAAATCTATATATTTTTCAGGATAATTTTTAAGATAATATCTATAAGCTCTTGCAGGGTCAATATTTCCCCAGCCCACATCTTGCCAGTGGTCAGATTGCAAAGGTCTTACCTTTTGAGCTTGATATGGTGATAAAATAGTATATTTAATGTCATTATCAACTAAAACCTCAAGAGTTTCATCATCTACAGCCGTTTCTGCCAGCCAAATTCCTTCGGGCTTACGACCAAACCTATATTGAAAATCTTTTATTCCCCATATAGTTTGAGTTACTTTATCTTGATAGTTTGCCAAAGGCATAATCATATGATTATAAACCTGAGCAATAGCATTTCCGTGTCCAGATCGGCTTTGTACACTTTGACAATCCGCTTGAATAATTCTTTCATACGTTTTAGGAGCATTTTCTTCAAGCCACGACATTAATGTGGGTCCAAAGTTAAAACTCATATGCTCATAATTATTTACGACATCAATAATTTGATTTTTATTATTTACTATTCTGGATACCGAATTAGGATCGTAACATTCTTGTGAAATTCTCTCATTCCAGTCGTGAAAAGGTAATGCACTATCTTGAAGCTCAATTTCTTCAAGCCAAGGGTTTTCACGAGGTGGTTGGTAAAAATGACCATGAATAGTTAGATATGCTTTTTTCTTGTGTTCCATTTTTATGTCTCTCCGATGTCTACATTATTTTGGGGTTGTAGGCACAGATATCATTGAAGTTTATTGAATAATTTCAAATGATCTTCTATTTCCCTAACTGACAAAAAGTTCTCTCTTACGATTTCTTTTCCTGCCTGTCCCATTTTTTTGGCTTCTGCCGGATTTTGAAGCAGATAAAGCGTTTTATCTGTCGCTTCTTGAATGCTTGAAACCAAAAATCCATTTTTATCGTCTTCTATTTGTATTTTTATACCGCCTGCTTTACCACCGATGACGGGTTTTCCTTTCCAAAGGGCTTCTGCTACCGTTAGCCCGAAACCTTCTTTAAGGGATTTTTGAAGCACTACATCAGCACCATACTGAAAAGCTCGCACTCCCACATCCCCCACATTATGGAAGTTTGTATAAATATGTAAATCAAAATCTTCTCCTGCCCTACGAAGAACCCTATCATAAATAGACCAACCCTCAGGATCATCGTTTGCCATTCCACCTATTAAAGCTAGCTGAAGACCTTTGATTCCTTTTTTTGCCTGAGTAAATTTAATATTTCTATATACGTCAATTACACCTAAAGGATCCTTCCAAGGGTCAAATCTTGAAACTTGAAGCATAACAGGTCTATCAGGATCAACATTATAACTAAGCATAAGACTTTCAATCTCTAATTCACTCATTTCAATATTTTTAGGACTCAATGGGTCGATAGAAGGAGGTATAAAGGTTAAATTCTTAAGATTTGCATCTTCTTTTACGAACTCATCCAGCGTAAACACCACTGCATCATAGTTTTTCATATAAGGATACAAAAAGTCCCACACTTCAGTATTTGGATTTGATGTATCTATATGACATCTCCAAATCCACTTACCCGAATGAGATGGCATATAATCAAGCATAGCAAGAGGTTGAGGATCATGAACCATCACATAATCATAACTTTCTATCAAGCTCTTTGCATTAATTTTTACGCCTTCAAGATAAATGCTTTTTTCATCATCACTTAAAGAGCCCGGCTGCCCTTGAAGTGTATTATGAAATTTTTTAGTAACCTCATAAAACTCCGGCTGTGCGGTCAATACATACCAATCCACATTAAGTCCTAAATCTTGCATAAGAGCGACTTGAGTCTTAAGAAGTTCTGCAACCCCACCACCGTAGGCAGTTGCATTTAAATTTAAAACTTTTTTTCCTTTTAAAGGCTCTGCTAATTTTTTTAAACTATTAATTCTTTCTTGTCCAACCACAGAGATATAATCATCAATGCTTTTGGGGATGATTCTTACTTCTTGAAGATTTCCTATTTGTAACATTTAAAGCTCTCCTTTGAGTTTTAAATTTGTAAAAGTAAGTGTTTTAAAAAGCGAAAAATTCCAGCTATGCTAAACATATAATAGCATATATTGTAACCGTTCTGTAATAAAAAAAGTTTAAAAAATTTTTTCATCAATTTAGAGTAAAAAACGGGGGTTCCAAAAGATGGCCCCCCCGTTTAAAAGTTTATTTTCTTTAACAATTATTTTTTATCTTGTTTTTTATCTTCTTTTTTTGCTTTTTTGTTTAAAATTTTAATATTATCAATTTCAATCCAAGGATCATTTAAAGCTGTCGAAATAACTTCTCCGGTGAATTCTATTTTCTCTCCACTTGAAATATCTAAAAGCTCTTTTTCAGCAGTATCACGCTTAACAAATATTTTCATCTCAGAAAGGGGTATTGTATGATCTTTAACATCATCTCTTTTTATCAAAATAGAAATATAGTCTTGAGAATCCTTAGCCAAAGGCTTATAATCAAGTCCCATTGTTGAAAATTTATCAAAAACAGCCGTTACTTTTATTTTTTGCTTTAAATAATTTTGAGGCTTCGCAACAACTTCTAAAGGTTGTACTAACTTATATTCCGTTGTTTTAATATTTTTTTCCTGCTCACAAAAAGCTGTTGAAGCAGTTATGTTAATAGCTAAAAAAGCTGAAAGAATTAGCGTAGTTGATTTAGCAAAATTATTCATAAAATAAAAAACTCCTAATTATACCTTTTTTATTACTTACATATTAGCACATCTAAAACAAACTTTATCAATTATTTCACAATTACTCCTTGAACTTCTTTTGATATATTAAAACTCTTAGAAAGACTATCAGCAAGCTCTTCAGGATTTCTTGCCGTAAAAAATCTTCCTTTTGTCGCAAGCGCAACACATTTTAACTGACTAACAGCATCTGGCTCATTTAAATCAAATCCTATTACATCTATTTTTAGATCAATATTATTTCTTGCAAGCTCTACTGCATAATCACAAGGACTTGAATCGCAATTTTCCATACCATCACTCAATAAAATTATTCTTTTAGTTCCGTTAATCCCATCAAAATCTTGCTCTAGAGCCTGTTTCAATGAAAAGGTAATGGGCGTAACCCCAACAGGTTCAATCTTTGAAGTTTCTTTTTGAATAATACTTTTAGATCCTCGAGATATAGGAACTTTCAACTCTGAGGCTTTACAACCTCCAAAACCCAAAAATCCGGATTTATGACCGTAAACCCTCAGACCTAAATTTATATCGGGAGATAATTTATCTAAAACATTATTTATTGTATTTTTTGCAACATCAATTTTTCGCTGAAAACCAACCTTATCTTCCATGCTATAAGAACTATCAAGAATTATCAAGATATTGGCAGGGGTTTTAGACTTGACAATTTGCTGTCCGAGAACGAAAATTAATAAGAAAATAGATATTAAAATTATAAATTTATTTTTCATGGGAAACTCCGTTTAATACTAAAAAAGAGGAAAATAAATATGGATTTTTTTGAAACTGTAAAAACAAGACATTCTGTTAGAAAATACAAGCCCGACATTCCTTCCGTTGAAGATCTAAAGAAAATCATTGATGCTGCAAGGCTTGCGCCCAGTTCGACCAATAGTCAAATGTGGCATTTTAAAGTTATATACAACAAAAATCTAAAAGATAACATCAGACAGGTTATTATTAACAAGTTTGATGAAATGGCAAACTGGGCTGAAGCAAAAGAATATGAAAGCAAGATCGCTTTTATGAAACATTTTGCTACATTTTTTACAGACGCTCCCGTCAATATCGCTGTAATTACAACACCAAGAGAGACTCCTATGATTGAAATGCTTAAAAAAAGAGGACTTTCAAAAGATAAAATAGAAAAACTAAGACCAAACGGTGTCCTTTTGAGCATTGGTGCAGCAGTGGAGAATCTCCTTTTAGCCGCAAATGACCTCGGTTACGGAACTTGTTGGTTAACAGCTCCTTTATACGCTTGTGATGAGCTTGAAAAACTACTGGAAGTAAAACAAGACGAAGCTCTTGTATCATTCATAAGTCTGGGTGTTCCTGATGAACAAACCCAAGGACCTCAAAAGAAAAACCTAGAAGAAATTATGACAATAATTGAATAAACAAAAAAACAGGCTAAGATTTTTTTCTTAGCCTGTTTTAATATTAAAACATCATTAAAACATTGGTTTTAATCCAAAAAAGAAGTTCCGGGTCCTTGATAAGGTACTTCAAGCCATTGTGCAACAGTTTTAGCTACATCGGCAAAAGTATCACGCAATTCCAGATTTTTAGCAGGGATGTTTTTTCCGTAAACTAAAACAGGTACATACTCTCTTGTATGATCTGTTCCCGGAGTTGTAGGATCACAACCGTGATCTGCCGTAATAATAAGGATATCATCATCACCTAAAGCGTTTAAAAACTCGGGTAAATACATATCAATTTCTTCAATTGCCTTGCCATAACCCTCTGGATCGTTCCTATGACCGAATAACATATCTGTATCTACAAGATTCACAAATATCAATTCTTTATCATATTCTTTAGATTTAAATTCTTGCCCGATAGCTATTTCAGGGAGGCTTAAATCTCCTTTCATAGCATCAAGGGTTAATTTTATACCTTCTTTATTTGTGCCCGTATGAATAGCGTGAGTTACACCTGATTTAACATAAATATCTTCAATTTTTCCTATTCCTACAACTCTCCCGTTGTTTTCAACAATATTATTCAATACTGTAGGTTTAGTCGGCGCAACCGAATAGTCTCTTCTATCTTTTGAAATTCTTTTATAATTACCGCTTTCACCTTCAAAGGGTCTAGCAATAACTCTACTTACATTATATTTTCCTGTTAATAATTCTCTTGCAACTTCACACCATTTATAAAGTGTTTCCAGGGGCACCACATCAACATTACAAGCTATTTGAAATACACTGTCCGCACTTGTATAAACAATTGGGAAGCCTGTTTTAACATGTTCATCGCCGAGTTTTGAGAGAATCTCAGTGCCTGATGAAGGATAGTTTGCCAAGATTTGCTTACAACCTGTTTTTTCAATAAATTGATCTATAACTTCCTGAGGGAAACCATCAGGATAGACTTTAAAAGGTTCTTCTAAAATAAGCCCGGCTATTTCCCAATGACCGGTTGTCGTATCTTTACCTTCTGACACTTCATTCATTTTGCCAAAACTACCTATCGGCTTTTCAACAGGTGAAATTCCTTCCAGTTTTTGAATATTCCCCAGTCCTAATTTTTCAAAATTGGGAACTTTGAGTCCATTGTTGAATTTTGCAACATTACTAAGAGTATTACACTCTAATAAATCGTTATACTTTTGAGCGTCAGGCATTGCGCCTATACCCATTGAATCAATTACTACAATAACTGCTTTTTTCATTTACCCACTCACTTTTCATACTATTTAAGAGACTCTGTTTATCTCTTTATTGTATAAAAATAAAATGAGTATTACCAGTTTTAAAGCAGGTAAAATATCATGTTCTTAACAATTAATTACTAATCAACAATATCATTAATTAGCTCTATTTCTTCCTGTGAAACAGTTATACTATTGTAATAAGATAAAAGACTAGATAAGTATGCTTTTATTTTAAAGACTTTTAATACACTATAAAGACCTAAATTTCCTGTATAAAAAGCCAAGCACAAAACAAATCCCTTAATTGATAGAGGATTATAATGCACAGCTATAACAAAAACTCCTAATATTGCACTAAATAACCAAAACAACATAATGAATCCCGAGAAAAACCCTTTATAATTAGACAAAAGTAATTTTTCAGATCTTTCCATTATAGTTTCATTATCGAGATCCGGTTCAGATATACAAATCTCAGAACCAAAAGACGTTATTAAATACTTCCATACGGCATAAAACAACGAAATTAAAATTCCAAAGAATACTGTAACACCAATAAAACTACATATAAAAGTAGTTACACCTATGTTTATTCCTGCCAGTTGCATTATTAGATTAAAAAACAGAAAAAATGTGACCAAAGCTCCAAGCCCTAAAGAAAAAACCAATACCGCAGGTAAAAGCATTTTTAAGAACTTGGAAAAAGTCCAGTTTAATCCTCTAAATACAAGATCTACAGAAGAAAAACCTTTTTCTTTTATGTTTTTTTCAATTCTTTTATAAAAACTTTCAGATAAAACAACATCCAATCCTATAAAAGAAATACATGTCACATAAAACACACAAAATAAAGCTAAAAGATTAAACAAAAGCTTGGGAACCGTAACCTCCCAAATGCCTGTATTTTTCAATACATAAGATTCTTCTAACAAAGTCGACAGTGTTGAAAAAAATTGGTTTAAAAGTAAAAAACTGAGATAAATAAATAAAAATAACGCTAGAGTTAATATTGCAATGGCAATTTTGTTATCGGTTCTCTTCTTTATTACTTGCATCAGACCCCTTTAGCTCTTCTAGGCTTTCTTTGATTAACTTACCAATATTAACCTGTAAATCTAGAGCTTTTAGTAGGTCTTCTGTATTAATTACACCCATCTTAATTAATACCTCCCCAAGTGGAAGTTTTTCACTTTTTTGTCTTTCCAAGGCTTCACCCAGTTGATCAACTGTAATCTTATCCTGCCCCATTAAAATTTCACCGAGCTTTGGTGTCTCGACTATTGTTTTCCATTTTCTTTTTGTTTTTTTATTTTCAGTCATTTTATTAATTTACTATTTCACTAAAAAGCGGATAGAATTTAATCTCCATCCGCTTTTATTTTATTCACTTATTTTTTCTTCTTCAGTTTCTTTTTCTACATCCTGTGTATCTTTAACAGATTCTTGATCTGCCTTTTTAGGTTGTTTTTTCTTTTCTTCATCCTCTGTTCTTTCAAAGGCGATTTTATTATCTTCAAGCTTCAATTTAACAACATCACCGCTGGAATAATGACCTGTCAAAATTTCCTCTGCAATGGTATCTTCAATTTTCTTTTGTATTACACGTCGCAAAGGTCTTGCTCCGTAAGATTCACTATAACCTTCTTCTGCAAGGTAATCCTTGACTTCATCAGGAACGCTCATATCAAGTTCTTGCTCTTCAAGCCTTTTTACAAGATCTTTAAGCATTATATCAACTATTTTTCTGATTTCAGGTTTTGACAGATGAGCAAATACAATAATATCATCGATTCTGTTTAAGAATTCAGGTCTGAAGAACTTCTTCATTTCATCCATAACAGTATCTTTTAAACGTTCGTATTTATCTTTTTGCTCATCATCGGCAATGGCAAAACCAAGTCTTGAAGAAGACTCAATCATACTTGCACCAACGTTACTTGTCATGATTATAATAGTGTTTTTGAAGTTTACATTCCTACCTCTTGAATCTGTCAATCGACCATCATCAAGGATTTGAAGCATTAAATTAAACACATCCGGATGAGCTTTTTCAACTTCATCAAACAATATAACAGAATATGGTTTCTTTCTTATCGTCTCGGTTAAGTGTCCACCTTCGTTATAACCTACATATCCCGGAGGAGATCCTATAAGTTTACTTGTAGAGTGTTTTTCCATAAACTCGGACATATCTACTCTAACCATATTATCTTCAGAGCCAAATATAGATTCCGCAAGCGCTTTGGCTAATTCTGTTTTACCAACACCGGTGGGTCCACTAAAGATAAAACTACCAATAGGTCTATTTGGACTTTTCAAGCCAACTCTGGCTCTTCTAATTGCTTTAGAAATTGCAACAACTGCAGAGTCTTGTCCAATAACCCTTTTATGTAAAGTATCTTCAAGCTTAAGAAGTCTTTCACTTTCACCTTCGGTGATTTTAGAAACAGGAATTCCTGTCCAAATACTTACGATATGAGCAATTTCTTCTTCTGTAACAGTTGCTCTATTAGCTTCTTGCTCACTTTTCCATTTTTGAGATACTTCTCTTATTCTTTCCTTAAGATCAGCTTCCGCATCTCTTAACTGGCTAGCTTTTTCAAATTCCTGATTTCTTATAGCTTGCTCTTTTTCTCTTACTACTTTTTTAAGTTCTTTTTCTACATCCTTACCTTCAGGAGGAAGCATACTTGCTCTAAGTCGCACTCTGGAGCTTGCTTCATCAATAAGGTCGATAGCTTTATCAGGAAGAAAACGATCAGTTATATATTTATCCGACAATGCAACTGATGCCATAACTGCTTCATCTGAAATGTTCAACTTGTGATGTTCTTCATATTTGGATCTTAAACCACGAATAATTTCAATAGCTTCGCTAACAGAAGGTTGTTCTACATATACTGGTTGGAACCTTCTTTCCAATGCTGCATCTTTTTCAACATGCTTTCTATATTCATCAAGAGTTGTTGCACCAATAACTTGCAACTCTCCTCTTGAAAGAACGGGCTTAAGAATATTTGCGGCATCAATAGCACCTTCCGCCGCTCCTGCACCAATAAGAGTGTGCATTTCATCAATAATAAGAATGACATTACCTGCCGCTCTTATTTCGTCCATTATTTTTTTAAGACGCTCTTCAAATTCACCTCTATATTTTGTACCTGCAACCAGCAAGCCCATATCAAGTTGAATTAGTTTTTTATCCTGAAGAATATCAGGCACATCATCATTTACAATTCTTGTTGCAAGCCCCTCAGCTATGGCTGTTTTACCAACACCCGGCTCACCTATTAAAACAGGATTATTCTTTGTTCTACGACCTAATATTTGTATAACTCTTTCTATTTCAGCCTCGCGCCCAACAACAGGATCTAAACGCTGTTCTTGAGCCGCTTGAGTTAAATTTGTTCCAAATTCGTCTAATGAAGGTGTTTTACTTTTACCACCTGAAGCTGTTGTGGCTCCTGCTGTGGTTTTGGTCTCTCCTAGCATTTTGATAACATTACTTCTAACTTTGTTAAGATCAACACCAAGATTTTCTAAAACTCTTGCAGCAACACCTTCTCCTTCCCTTATAAGACCGAGCAAAAGGTGCTCTGTTCCAATATAATTGTGTCCTAGCTGCCTAGCTTCATCCCAAGAGAGTTCAAGAACTCTTTTTGCTCTAGGAGTAAAAGGAATTTCAACGGCAACAAAGCCCGAGCCTCTACCGATGATTTTTTCCACCTCAACCCTTGCTTCTTTAAGGTTAACACCCATTGTCTTAAGGGTTTTGGCAGCAATACCTGTGCCCTCGCCTATTAAACCTAATAAAACTTGTTCTGTACCAACAAAATTATGCCCCAACCGACGAGCTTCTTCTTGGGCTAACATTATTACTTTTATTGCTTTTTCCGTAAACCGTTCAAACATCTAGAGTTATTCTCCTGAAAACTTTTATCAAATCATACTATAGGTAGAACCATCAAAATTATATATTATCCAATTGCCTTATTTTTGTATAATTTTTAAATTTCAGTATTCTAATATAGCAACATTATATTTTTCAATTTTATACTAGCTCTATTTTACAATAGAAATTCTTTATCTTTCAATCAAAATATTTTTAGATTAGTAGCTTTTTTTATTTTTAAATATCTTTTTCATCAATAGCTTTCAAAAAACAAACCTGCCTCAAAACACTCAAACACAAGCATACCAAAACTATACGCCACTTTTAAACACACTGTTTTTTATAGGTTTTTAAATAATGAATACCGAAGCTATCAACTTAAAAAATAAAATCACGTCGATTACATTTCTTAAAGAAAATATTTTATGGAGTTTAATCGCTCATGGAACACCTATTTTTGTTGCTATAATAACTATTCCCTTTGTTATAAAAGGCTTAGGTGCTGAAAAATTTGGTATTTTAACCATTATATGGGCTGTAATAGGTTACTCCTCATTATTAGACATGGGCATTGGAAGGTCTATAACTCAACTATTAGCCCAAAAAATAGGTCAAGAAAACACAAAAGAATTTTCAAGCATTTTTTGGACTTCCTTATCAGGAGTATTATTGCTCAGCTTAATTGGAGCAGGCGTTTTATGGATAATTTCTCCTTATTTAGTAAATTTCATAAAGCCGACACCTGAATATTATAAAGAAACTTTAAATTCCTTTCGGTTATTAAGCCTGACTTTACCTTTAATGATTGTTATTATTTTCTCAAAGGGTGTTTTAGAAGCTTTTCAAAAAATAAAAATATTGAGCATTCTTAGAATCCCAACCGTTATCATGAATTATTTGGCACCTTTAGCTATTTTACCTTTCTCGACAAAACTGGATCATATAGCCATTTCACTAATTATAGGCAGGTTAATAACCTTTGGTTGCTATGTTACAGTATTAATAAAGCTGTTAAGACCTTATATTACACAACTTCTTTTTTCTTTAGCACATTTAAAAAAGCTTTTAAATTTTGGAAGTTGGGTGACTGTAAGCTGCATGCTCACCCCGCTAATGGGATATATGGATCGTTTTTTCATAGCTTCAATAATGAGTGCCTCAATCGTTGCTTATTATACAACCCCTTATGATGTAGTTTCAAAAATAGGTTTTATATCTACAGCTGTCATTTCCGTTATGTTTCCTGCTTTTAGTACTTGCTATTTTTCAGATCGAAAACAAGCAAAATTTTTATATCTGAAAGTTTTAAAAAATACTTTTTTAATGATGCTAATTCCTGTGCTAGCCGTTATTTTATTCGCAAAACAAGGTCTTTATTTCTGGATTGGAGAAGAATTTGCTTTTAAATGCTACAAAATAACACAATTGCTTGCTATTTCCTTTTTCATCAATGCTTTGGCTCAAATACCCTATTCTTTGATTCAAGCAACAGGAAATTCAAAACTTACAGGGAAAATTCACATCTTGCAAGCTCCTTTATACATTGGGGTTTTATATCTATTAATTAAAAACTACGGAATAATCGGAGCACCTATAGCTTTTTTAAGTAAAGCTTTTTTCGATTTTGTTATCCTTCATTTCATTGCCTTAAAACAATTTTCGAAGCCACAATTATACTGAAATGAGTTTATTTTTAAGAACTCCGATTGCGATCGCATTTCTTAAAAAACGCTCCTAGCTTACGCATACCGCTACAAACTTTTTGTATCGGTATACCTTAAATTCATTGCCTGTTTTGATTTTTCAATTATTGTACTTGCAGGAAAATACCCTGTATTGAAAGAAAGGCATAATTTTGCGTTATCAATAGCTGATAAATAATTTTTATTTTCAAAATAATACTGTGCAATTAAATAATAGACCTCGGGATCATTAGAGATTAAATTCCTGCTTTTTTTATAAAAATCGAGGCATAACTCAGGATAGCCATTATTCATAAGGGCTCTACCTATAAATTTATAGGTCTCAATGTTTATATCTATCATTATATCTTCACAACTAATAAGGTTTTCAGCAAATTCCAGTTGCTTTGCTTTTAATAAATAGCCTAAGTCATTTTCTAAAAAATTACGGATCTGAAAAAAAGTTGGAATCCTATCAAGACGAAGATTAATAAACCCAATTAACGCTCTACCCCATTGAATCGCAGGCGTTTCCTTGGCTTTAGTCCAATAAAAATCTGCTTGCTTTTTATCACCCGATAAAAGCTCACTAAAGCCCGACTCGTAATGCAAATCAAGATCTTTATATAATCGTGCTGCTTTTTGATACTCACCTTTTTCAAAATAAGCTAGAGCTAAAAGTTTTTTTAGGTTAATATCTTCATTTATTGCCATTTGTTCAAGACTTTTAACCGTGTTAGAAATGTCCTTTTTCTGATAAATGTCCATTCTAAAACTATTGATCAATTTTCTTTTTTCGTCTTGTTTGTAAGTTAATGGCATAAAAAATTTAATCGTTTTTAGGTGATTGTTTATTGAGTACTTTTACAAAATTGTTTACTTGAGGGTTATTCAATGATTTTTTCACCTCGAACATACTCATTGCTTTATCTACATCACTCACACCCACATCTTTTCCTACTTTATTGGCTTTTTTAATTTCTTCATATATTTCTTCTCTATAAATAGAGACATCCCTAGGAGCTTTAACACCTATCTTTACACTATCACCACGTGTTTCCAGTATTACAACTTCTATATTATCGTTAATAATAAGCTTTTGACCGCTTTTTCTTGTTAGTACCAGCATATCACTACCCCTTATTTTCCGTATTTTCAACCGCTTCTTGTGGCTTGACTTCTTTTTTTATCGGATTCGAAAATAAACGGTATTTAACAGGATATTTAATATCTGTTAAAATCAATTGCATCGATTTTTTATTATCTAAATTTATAACAACAGGTCCTGCAAGGTTTACAGTTGTATTTTGAGGACTCCCGTTAGGTATACTAACAATGTTCAGCGTCAAAAGATTTTCAGCATTTACAAGCTCAAGGTTTTTAGCCTCTTCTTCAGGTATAACAAACTGATAATCAATACCAAAAAGAGCCGGCACTGTAACAGGAAATGCAGTTTCTTTATCTTCTAAAGATTGTAACCACTTAAAAGGAGATTCTTCATTTTGATCAACAAGTGTGAAATCTTTAAGTTGCTCATAACCCAGCAACGGTCGTTCAAAATGAAAAATTAAATCTTCACTTACTTCTATTTCGCCAAATCTGGTTGTTTGAATTTTCATTAGATACTTCCAATTTTTTAATACTACTGTCCTTATGCTATTAAAGCATATTTTCAAAACAGATGACTACATCAATTGTATGAGTTTAGACAAAAAAAAATTTGAGGCCGAGGCCTCAAATTGGCTTTACACTTACAGAAAGGAGGAGGTGGGATTCGAACCCACGGTGCGCTACGAACGCACGACGGTTTTCAAGACCGCTCCGATAAACCACTCTGGCACTCCTCCAGTTGGAATTGATTATTATCATACCTAATAAATTTAATTTTGCAAATAGCATTTTATAGAAAATGCCTTAAATATTACAAAATTTTATTTATTTAAATATCTGTAATATAATTTTACTGTAGACACCTCAGTTAAATGTGAGCTTTTAATAAATTATATGGAAAATAATTCAGAAAATTTTTCCGGTTTAGACTTTGATGAAAAACACTTTTTTATAGGCATTTCAATAAGTAATTCTTCTCAATACGATTCCGGTATTGCTATTATAAACAAAGATTTAGAACTTATAAGAATAGATAAATTTTATAGACTTAACGAGATAAAAGACTATCTTGAAAAATTTTCATGTAAAAAATCCTCTATTATTTGCGTTGATCTGCCTAAAAATGCCGGTAATCTAACAGGCAAATGGCGTATTGAAGCTAAATATAATAAAACATTTAATGTAGGGGGCAATTATAATTCTACTCAAGATTGGTCTGAAAGATTCAGTGATAGAGGAGCTGATCTTTGCGAAAACTTTAAAAAAGACGGTTTTGACATTTTTAGATATAATTGTTTTTTCACAAAAAATATTTTAGGATTAAGCCCCCCTTGTCGGTCTCGATCCTCGAATGCCTGCAAGGCACTTCAATCTATAATCAAAGAAAAGCTGGGAATATACGGATTTCCTTCTAACATGATACCTGCCTCAGGTTTGGATTCAGTTATTGGAGCATACATAGCAAGATCGGCGTTTTTAAACAAACAAAACAACAACTGCAAAATAATATCCCAACACAAAGATTTACCTGTATTAAGTACTATTTAGCTTTATATTTAAATTATTTAAACTTAGAAAATTTCTTTAGCCAGCTCTTTACATCTTTTTAAAATTTGAGCAGAAAGTTCTTGTATTTTATTTAATTTGGGAAATTTACAGCTTTCTATTAAAACAATACCTGCACCGACTGTTTTACTTTTGGCAGTAATGTTATTTTTAGAAAAAATAAATTCATCGCTGGTAGCTCCGAGTTTTTTTAATTCTTTTTTTACTGCATTAATTGCTGTTTTTTGCCTACGATTAAGCCTACTAAAAGGATTTTTGGTAAATTTTACAATGGCGCAAAAAGATTGTTGATTAATTGTATTCATTTTAAATTATTCACCGTTTATTATTGTTTTTGTTTTAAAACAAATTAAAGTGTTTTTTAAACACTTTAAACATAAAGAACATTAAAATTGAAACATTTTTTAATAATTCAAGTTAAAAACTAATGAAGCTCAAAAACGAATCCTTTATAACTTCAGCATGCAAAATAGTTTCAACAACTATAACACTAGCAGCCAAACCTATCGTAACCTTGGTAAAGTCTTTACCTATATGCTTCCATACTTTTTTCTGACTTTTATGTCTAATCGAATGATAAATAGCAATCTCTCTACCGGCTAAAAGCCCCACAAAAACCCAGGTTGTACTCATTGGTATGTTGCTCATTTCTTTGAATACAAAAAGAATGACCGCATAAACGCAATCTATAATTGTAGCTGAGCGTATATCTTTAGTGTTTATTTTAAGCTTTACAATTTTTTGAACTTCACCACCGCGGTTTAGCATCATAAAAGCAAGACCGATTACAAAAACAGCCTGAATTATCAAAAATTCCGGCAGCTCTATTTTCCTTGGCAAATAAACAAATAAATTCGCAACGTCCTGCATTATCCATTGCGACCATAAAAAGCCTGTAGATGCCCATTTCGCTATAGTCCAATGAATTGATCTTTTTGCTTTTTTTCGACTTGTTTCAAGAAATCTTTTTTCTAAAGGCTTAGAAATTATAAAATACAAAATAATTGACGCAACAAAAGCTACCAAATATCCCAATACAGATTTTATAATCATCATACTAAGAAGGGTACCTGTGCTAAAGATACTCAAGATTAAAAAAGTTGTACTAACCGGCATTCCAAACCTGGTAAGGAATAACAACACAACAGGCGGTAGAACATGCCACCAATAAAAAGTACCCGCCCAAGGTATCCTATCAAGTCTTCCAAATGCTAAATCACCGTTGTTTACAATCCAACCATAAGTAAGTGTCATAACTAAAACAACGCTTGCAAAAGCCCATATCATCCATCTGGGTCTGTGCCTATTAGAGCTTATAAAAGTACCGAGTGTTTGAATTACGTCATTTGATACACAAGAAAACAAAGCCAGCAAAAAGCCCGTTATCATAAATATTGTGCTCCACGTCAATTCTTGACCAAAAATCATATTAAATTTATCCTTTTTATTATTTTTACTCGGATACCCTAAGTCTAACTCAACAATCTGATTTTATTCAATAAATACTATGAAAATCTTTAAGTTGATACACTTTTTAATAAAAAAATTGGTAGTAAGTAGTGACTGATAACATATTTTATGTAATTTCTACAAAAGTTTATTTTATAAACTTTTAATAGAGCGTAATTTATTTTTGTAAGTTTTTTTAATGCCGACTTTAAATCTTTTCGTATTTTTACTTAACGAAGTGATGGACTAAAAACAAGCTGTATTGTTTGAATGAAGCTTTGCTGAGTGAGTTATACAGCATTTTTTAGATTGTTATACTTTGATTTAACGAAGTTTAGTAAAATAGAAAAGTTTTACGGAGGCGAGTTTTTGTGGAGTTTTTTCTAAAAAAACTCCCCCTCGGAGAGAGTTGCACAGGTTTAAAGTCCGTGTTTATCACTTTGACAAGCAAAGCTGATAAACACTTACAGCAATAACATTCACTCAAAGAACTTCTATAAAACTCTATTATAGTCAAATTTTTCTACCCGATAACATCCTTTTATTATTATTTTTTTGTTCTTTTTTTATTTATAGTTTGGTTTTAAGATTCGATTTTTTAACGCTTTTTTATTTTGCTTGTAGCTTTGTTTTGATTTAATCGAGTAGAAAAATTTTCCTTGAATATAGTTTTTTGAATTCTAATTCGCTCATTTAAAGTTTTTGAAAACCGCCTTGAAAACACGAAAAATTTAAAGATCTAACTTTTTACATAAAATATGTTATCAGTATTTGAATTAGCAATAAATTTACCACTAAAAAAAACGACCGCATTTGCAGTCGTTTTTTTATTAATTAATTATTTTTTTAAACTTCTTCTGTTGTCGATTCTTCTTCAACTTTTTCCTGTTCTTGGTTTTCAATAACTTCTTCTACCACTTCTTCTTTAATGATTTCAGAAGCTACAACAATAATAGGCATTGAAAAACTTACTTTTGAAGAAAGTTTTACTTTCATTTGGTATTCACCAAGTTGGTTTATAGGATTATTAAGCCCTATATTTCTTCTATCTACTTCAACACCTGACTTTTCTAAAATTTCTTCAGCAAGTCTACGAGTTGTAATAGCTCCAAAAAGTTTTCCACTTTCACCGGACTTTGCTTGAAGCTCAAATTGCTCAAGCGATTGAATTTTTTCAGCTTTTACTAAAGCATCTTGATGAAGTTTTTCAGCTTTTGCTTTAATTCTTTCGATATTTCTTTCTCTATTTTTAAGAGCTCCCGGCGTTGCTACTTCTGCTGCACTTGAAGGTAAAAGATAATTTCTCGCATACCCATTAGCTACTTCAACAACATCTCCGGCTTCACCCACTGATTCAACGTCTTTTCTAAGAATAACTTTCATTATTGCCTCCTACGCATAATATATTCTCTTTAATCTTTAATTATCTTTGGTTTTTGCATTTATACATGCCGATAACTTTGGCAAAATTGATTTCAAAACCTAATTTACTATAAAAATGTTTTTTTGTATACGAGGTGTATAACGTAACTAAAGATATACCACAATCATCAAGTTTAGTCAGCATAGAATTTACAATTAATTTTCCTACCCCACAATTTTGCCAATCGGGTTTTACAGCCAAATCCCAAATAGTAGCATTAAAAACACCATCACCCGTAGCCCTGCCAATTCCTATAAGTTCTTTATCACTCCAGGCTGTTGTTACAATAAAACTATTTTCAAGCGATTTTTGAATCTTATCACAATCCCGATACGACCAGCCCACCGAAGAATAAAGCCTCTGAACTTTTTCGGGGCATACTATTTTGCTATGAATGATTTGAACATTCTCAATCTTTTTTTTAAAGCTTAAATTTTTGCTCAATTTCTCATCAATTGTCGATCAAGAAGAGTTTTTTATTTTCTCACTTAATCGTTACGTTTTTTTAACACAACAATTGATTCTATGTGATAGGTATGACAAAACATATCAACCGGTTGGGCATACTCGGGGATAAACCCTTTTTCTTTAAGCAACAAAAGATCTCGAGCTAAAGTTGAAGGATTGCAACTCACATAAATAATATTCTTTTCGGTCAAATTAGCTAAAAGGTCTATTATTTCAGGGCTACAGCCTTTTCGAGGTGGATCTATTATTGAAACATCAAACTTTTTATCTTCTTTGACAAGCTGATCCATTATTAATTGAGCTTCTCCCTCTAAAAGCTCAATATTTTGAGCGTTATTAAATTTTATATTCTCTTTTGCGTCACTTACTGCCTGTGGATATTCTTCAATAGCTACAATTTTGGAAGCTATATCTTTCAACCAAATAGAAAAACTGCCCACACCTGAATAAGCATCAAGAATTGTAGGATTTTCAGTTCGATCTTCGATCATTTTTTTTACTGTATTCATAATATTTACAGCACTTTTGGGGTTTACTTGAAAGAAACTACCCGCCGAAATTTTATATTTACATCCCTCAAGTTCTTCTGTTATATAGTCTTGACCGCAAAGAAGTTCAAATTTATCTCCCAATATTATGTTATTTTTTCTAACGTTAAAATTCGCTAACACACCTACTATATTTGAAAATTTGTTCTTTATTTCCTTTGCAAAATCTACCAGTCTTGGCGTTATTTTTTTGTCGTTTATGACAAAAATAATCAAAATTTCATTTTTTGATTGGCTATATCTATAGATAAAATGCCTAAAAAGCCCTTTGTTATTTCTTTCATTATAAGCTGTAAACTCGATCTCTTGCGCTCTTGTTTTGATAAATTCATTTATTTCATCAATAACAGAAGGTTGTATAGGACAATGTTTTATATTTACAACTTCATGAGTTCCTTTTTTATAATATCCTGCCAAAAACCTTTTTGAAACCTTGGTTTGCCTTGTCGGATATTGTATTTTGCATCTAAAGTTCTTAATTTCAGGACTTGGAATGACTTCTTTTATTTCTATCTCTGTTTTACCTATTTTTATTAAATTATCTTTTACGATCTGTCTTTTTGCTTCCAACTGGCTTTTATAGTCTATGTGTTGCCACTGACAACCTCCACAGACATTCGCCAAGGCACAAAAAGGTTTAACCCTATCTTTTGAAGGAGTTATTATTTCTAAAATTTTACCTTTTGCGTAGTTTTTTTTGATCTGAGTAATCTCAACTTTTAAAAGATCTCCGATTGCTGAATCAGCCACAAAAACAGCCATGCCGGCATGTTTACCGAGACCTTCACCTCCAAAACACAAAGATTCTATATTTATTTCTATAACATCATTAATTTTCAACATTTTATTCTCAACTTATTACTAACGTCTAACCACTTTATCAAGCACTTTTAAGGCTTTACAGGTTTTATCGACATCGTGTACTCTTACAATATCAACCCCATTTGAAGCCAAATAACTATTTAAGGCAATACTTGCCTCTTCTCTTTGATCGGTTGGCACCTCCAGAATATTCCCGATTAATGATTTCCTGGAAACCCCTAACAACAAAGGACATCCCAGCGAAGTGAATTCACAAATCCTGTTTATAATTTCCAAGTTATGCTCAAGAGTTTTCCCAAAACCAATACCTGGATCTAAAATAATATTTTCCTTTTTCACTCCCGCATTTATTGCTTTTTGGACCTTTTTAAAAAGCTTTTTTGAAATCACATCAACAACATTTTCCTGATATTCCGGATTAACTTGCATTTCATCAGGGCTACCCTTGCTATGCATCAATACGACAGGAACTTGATGCTCAACTGCAACTTTAACCATATCATTATCATGATCAAACCCCGACACATCGTTAATGATATCCGCACCTGCTAAAACAGCCTGATTTGCAACTTGCGCATTTCTCGTATCTATACTAACAGGCGTATTTATGCCATTTTTTCGAATTGCCTGTATCACGGGAATAACTCTTGAGAGTTCTTCTTCAACGGAAACTTCTTGTGCAAAAGGTCTTGTTGACTCTCCACCTATATCAATAATATCTACACCATGTAAAACCATTTGCTCCACCTGAACCAAAGCAGATTGAACCGTATTGTACGATCCTCCATCTGAAAAAGAATCGGGTGTAACATTCAAAATACCCATTACATAAGTTTTTTTACCCCAAGCAAATTTTGTATTTCTTATTTTTAAAGGAGTTAATTCCAAATCGAGTTGCTGAAAAATTTCTTCCGCTAAAACGTTTAAACTAAAGGGCTGAAATTTCAACTTATTAGCCAACTGCCTCAATTGACATACAGAACCTGCCAAAATAGCATCCGTTTTTTCGACCTTACAAGTTATTACTTCTCTATGTACTGCAGCATCTGCCCCAATTGATAGAGCTAATTGTTTAACTATATTAGCTTGTGGAGGTGTCAAATCTTCTACTTTTATTAATTGAAATCTATATTTATCAACAGCCACCGCTGAATAATCTTTGTCAAAACCTACAGCTTCTATTAGCTCCTTAGCACATTGTGGAGCTATTTTTCTAACTTGAAATTTACTCAAACTATATAATTCCCTTGCGTCTCATGTCTATTTGAATTTTGCATATTGATTTATGCAAACTGTCCGCTAATTTTTCATCAATTTCCAAAAATTGAAGACCGGTCAGATATTTTCTTTCTTTTATATCATACTGGACATGAATAAATTTTGCACTTGTTCCTATTTCTTGACCTTCGATATTGAAACATACTTTTACGAGATCATTTTTTTGAAATTTTTCTTTTGATAAAACAGCAAGCCCACCAGCTGATAGATTTGATGTTTCAAATTTAGAAACTTGAACATTATCTCCTTCTTCAGGATGTGAAATTTTTATGGGCAAAGAATAATTCAATCGCATAAATTCGCGCCTTTGAACTTTCCTCATATACTCTGGCATTGTAATCCAAGTCTCACCAAGTTTGTCATATACTATATCAGTTACTACAGATCTTCCTAACCATATCCCATCATTCTTAATTACAGACAATTCGATTTTGGATTCTTTCCTCAGTGAAAGACCTATCCCACCTTTTGTTGGCTTTGCGATCATTATATGAGAGTCAGTCACATCTTTTACATAAGACGGATAATGATCCAAATCATTTGATTCGAGCTTTTGTACCTCTAATTTAACATTTATATTAAAAAACTCTTCAATATTTTCTTTTATATAATTTTCTTGCGATTCTTGCATTTTAAAGTTTATCCAAACACTATCTTTTCAACAAAATTATAAATTAATTATCGTCTAAATACAATAACAAAAACACTATCAGAGCACAAAATTAGATCTTTTGTTGTATATAAAAATTTTTTCAAAATAGAAAAGAGGCTAAAGCCTCTTTAAACAATGATGAATTTTTAATTTTTCAAACTTTTTTAATTTAAACCTAACGACCAAGCCAATTAGTTTTCACATCACTTATAATTTTACTCACTAAACCTTCAGATTTTGTTTTCGATGCTTCAATTTTCGTTGGGATTTTTTTTGCTAAATTAATTACGGCATCTTTCCCTTTAGCCGCCCATTGAGCAACAGGCCATTTCGCAGGGTTAATCTTTCCTTTACTTGCAATCAAACCCGCTAAATAAAGCGCAGAGCCGATTACTACATTATACTTCATATCAGAAGTAGGTTTTTCATAAGACGCTTGTTTTGATGAAGGTATAAAAGCATCTTCTTGTACCCCTTCAGGAACAATTGTCGACATTGATGGCATTTCACCATAATCATAAAACGCATTATATGTGTTGTTCATTGGTCCTAAATAACCTTGCCCCATTAAAGGCATTCCGTTCATCATCATTGTTAAAATCTCCTATTTGGTTAGTAAAATGTGATAATTATTAAAGCACTAAAATTTAAGGCATTTTATTAATATAGCCTTTGGCTACATTAATAGCATCTGAAACTCGTGTTTGAGCGTTTTCAGGCAATTTATCAAATGCTTTTTGTGCTGCATTTTTTACACCGTCCCACTTCCAGAACTTCATGTTATTTTTAAACGTATTAAACGTATCTTTACTAAATATTTTACCTAGATTCTTACCCTTTAGACCTTTGCCTGTTTTAATTGCCGCCACAGTACCTACAGCAAGAGAGCCGTAGTATAATAGCTTACCTAAAAAGCTGCTTTCTTTTTCTTCTTTAGGCACATCTTGCATTGTCGCCAACTTATTTTGAAAATAGCAAACATCGCCATCCAATTGTTGAAACTGAGGACCCGTAAGGGTTTGCGAATTTTTATCAATCTGCCTCATTTTTATTGGCTGTGATTGAGGAAAATTGACCCCTAAAGAATTCGGGTTAATCATCTTTTAATCTCCTTTTTATTAATTTTTTTTAATCTCAAATTAAATCATTATAATTGTATATATATAAATAAAGTTTTTAATTCGCCTCAAATTGCATGATTTCTTTAAAATGTTAACTATTATTACAAATCAACATGCATAATAAATATATTTAATTAATAAACCAAATTGATTTAACCACCTTTTTTATAAACTGACTAAGTGTTTAATTCCTCTCGCCTGATGATTTCTAATTGAGGCACTATTAAAATAAAAAAAGCTTAGGTTAAATAAAGGGGAGCAAAACAGGATGAAATTGCAAAACCTAAGAAATAAATACTCAAATCATCCTATTATTAAACCTCTTATAGATTATTGTGAAAATGAAGATATGGCTTTTGAACTGGTTAAAGAAACCAGATTTTTGAGCGGATACGGCAAAAGTTATAAACCTATAAAAAAATATTATGCGATTTTAGGCGATTCTTTTTTGATAACCGATCAACAATTTTATTTTTGGGATGACTTATTATCACTAGTGAGCAATGCTTATAATCATTTAGGATTAAATTATCCTGAAAATTTACAAAAAGCCCTAAGATTGTTTAAAAAAAATTAAACTATCTTTTTAAAAAATCTTTAACTCTTAAATGAAAAAACAATTAGCATTTACCTTAGCTCTACACCTGAAGGTTGTTGTACAAAAGTACTCGCTGAAGGTGCTATTAATATTAATCATTAATTCTAAAATTAATCATATCTAAAACATTATAAATACATTCAAGTTTGCTATTAAATTATGAACAAATATAATTGAGAATAATATTGAGAAGAGTTTTAAAAATTTTATTTATACTAAGCCATTTGTTTGAAGTAATTTTTTTAAAACTTTTATACAATAAAACCGTTAAAACACAAAAGGATTTATCATGAAAAAAAGAATTCTATTTTCAATCCTCATTGCAATTGCTACACTTAGTTGTAACTCAACTTTTGCTAAAACTAAAGCCCCTGAAAATACAACAGAAAAACAAACAAACCAAAAAGTTGTACAAAAAGAAAATCCTGAAATAAAAGAAATCAAAGATATTTTAGTTCAACTGGATGAAGCTAATAACGAAAAGGATATAAAGCTTTTAAAAAGTCTTTTTGCCGAAAATTATAAAAACTTTGACGGATTATCAAAAGAACATATGTTCAAACTCATCGAAAAAACCTGGAAAGACTTTCCCGATATGAAATTTTCTTCAAAGTTAAAAGAAGTTATCATCAACAATGAATCTGCATATGCCCAAACCACAGATTATATAAAAGGAACTACAGTAGATAAATCAAGCCTAACAGATGATACAGGAAATTTAATCAGTATTTCCGAAAATATAACCTATTTTCAAAAAATCGGAAAAAATTGGAAAATAATATCTGATAAAATTCTTTTTGAAAAAACATTCCTAAAATACGGAACAGCAAAAGACATAAATGTTGATTTTAGCGCACCTTTTCAAGTAAAATCAGGTGACAAATATACAGCTTCAATTTATGTTAAAGTGCCTCCTAACTCTTTAGCGCTAGGTTCAATAGCAAACGAACCTATTGTATACCCCGAAATAAAATCAGAAGAAAAATTCAGACAAATACCTTCCGACAGCGGCGTTTTGGAAAGAATAATCAAATCAAACACTACAAATAACAACGAATTAGCTGTTGGATCTATTGGGTTCTCTCAACTGGTTCACGATAAATATCAAAAACCTCAAATAAAACTCACCGGAATTATATTAATGATGCAAAGAGTTAATGTACTATCAGAAAGCATATTAAAAAACAAAGAAGAACCTGAAAAAGAAATAAAGATTGTTGAAAAGAAAACAAAATGATACTAAGTAAAAAGCATTTTTATTTAATCACAATTACAATAATCATACTTGATCAAGCCGTGAAACAAATAGTTTCAGGCTTGATTCCATTTGCACACAAAATCGTAATAATTGAAAACATGTTAAGCCTCACAAAAATATACAACACTGGGGCTGCTTTTAGCATTTTAGACTCTCAAACTTCTTTATTAGCTATATTTTCAAGCATTGCAGCTATTGCTATTTTTCTGTACTTTAAAAAACGAATCCAAAAAGCACCTTTTTCTTTTATAGCAGGCTGGGCTCTTGTTCTTGGAGGAACTATAGGCAACCTTATAGATCGAATATTTTTAGGACACGTCATCGATTTTATAAGCTTAGATTTTATAAATTTTCCTATTTTTAATATCGCAGATATCGCCATAAACGTAGGTGCTATGTTTATACTATTCTATATAATCAAACAACCCAACGAAACTGAAAGTGAAAATGCAAAATAATCGAATTATTCAAATCGACATAGATATTGACGAAGCTGGAACAAGAATAGATAAATACCTTTGCGATCTTTTAAGTGATTTTTCAAGAAGTCGCATTCAAAATCTAATTAAAGATCAACACTGCGTTGTCAATAACAAACATATAAAATCCGCTTATAGACTAAAATATGGTGATAACGTTCTTATAAATGTCCCCAAAGCAAAACCCCTAGAGTTAAATGAAGAAAACATTCCTTTAGATGTAAGATTTGAAGATAAAAATATGCTTGTAGTGAACAAACCTTCCGGAATGCTTACCCACCCAACAAGCATTGAACGCGATCATACACTGGTCAATGCCCTTTTGCATCACTGTAAAGGTAACTTATCAGGAATTAACGGGATAATGAGACCGGGGATTTTACATCGTCTCGATAGAGATACTTCAGGACTTTTAATGATTGCAAAAAATGATTTTGCTCATAATTTCTTAACAGAACAGGTTAAAAACAAAACTGCTATAAGACAGTATTTAACTATACTTCACGGAAATTTAAAAGAAAAATCCGGCACCATTTCAGCTCCAATCGATAGACATCCTTCTCAAAAACATAAAATGGCAGTGGTAGAAGGTGGTAAAAAAGCTATAACGCACTGGAAATTGCTGGAAAACCTTAACGGCTTTAGCTTTATTGAAGTAACCCTGGAAACAGGTCGTACACATCAAATAAGAGTACATTTTTCGAATACTCATCATCCCGTAATAGGTGACCCTATTTACGGAGGCGGGAATATAAAATTCAAATTAAACGGTCAAGCTCTGCAAGCTTATAAATTAACCTTTACATCCCCTACAAATAATGAGAGAATAACTATTGAAATTAACAAGGATAATAAAATAAACAAAGCTTTAAGAATTTTAAAGAATGATAATCAGGAGACATAAATGAAAAAATTCGCATTATTTTTTGGAATTATAGTATTTTTAGACCTATTTTATTTTGCAACAATAAACTGGGAGCCAATCGTTACGATCACTCACCCACCACTATGGGATTCTTATAATATAAAGATGGGCTCTTTACTGCTTATAACTGCTTTATCGGGAGCAGCAGCCTCTTTTATGATAAGTTATTACGAACAAAAAAACCTTGAAGTAACACTCAAAAAACACGAACGAAAGTTTGAAAAAGCTTCTGTTCAAACCGAAGAAAGCTCTGATAAGGTGAAATTGCTTGAAGCAAAAATTAAAACCCTTGAAACAGCACTGGAAGAAGCTCTAAAACATTAGAGTTTAAAGTAACAGTTTTTTGAAATAGTATTGAGCTATGTTTATGTATAGCTTAATATTATTGTGCATTCTAAATATCACATTAAAACCTGAGGTTATATCTAATATGAAAATCAGCTCCAAATTTTACAAAAAAACATTACTCACCGCCTGCGTTGTAGCTTCTATGACATTGGGAATGAGTACTCCTGCAAAAGCAGGGGCTCTTGATCCTGCAAGTTTTCCTATCGTAAATAATAAATCAAATAGCATCACCGGAATAACTACCACTGAGAATCAAATGAACATCGTGCAAAATGGTCAAGTTGGAGCTATTATCTGGAATTCGTACAATATAGGGGCGGGCAAAACAGTTAACTATGACTTTAATACTGCTAATTCTCTTTCAATAAATAGAGTCACAGGTGCTAATATGTCTGTTATTAAAGGAAATATTACACAATCAGGTGCCGGAGGGCATATTATGCTTGTAAACCCTAACGGGTTTTACTTTGGTCCTGAAGCAAATATAGATGTTAATGGGTTAACAGTCAGTACTCATGAGACTGTAAAATGGAGAAGTGCTGAATTATTATCTATGTACGCTATAAACACTTGGGGAGAATGGGGTGATCATACTGATACTTCAAGTTATGTTTGCTTGGATGACTTAAGTGATAATTACGGTATTTTTATCGATGGTTCAACTATAAAAACGCAAGATATTGCTGATAATAATCTAAATATTTTCTCAAATAAAATAAAAATAAATGGAAATGATAATGATTCACCAACAGAAAACGGATATTTACAAGGCGGCATTATAAATATCTCAAATCCTAACTATATTATAATTAAACATGATTCAACAAAAGCAGTTTTTAGTTCTATTACTCTAGACACTGCTCCAGTTTTAACAACAAAGATAAAAGATGAAAACGGAGATGATGTAGCTCAAGATGAAATTTTTGATGTGAGCTCAAATTCTAAAATGCAAGCACAAGAAGTAAATATGGACTTATCTGTAGATACTAATTCTCTCGATTTTATTATAAATTTAGATGGTGTTATCGCTGCAACTGAGGGTGATATAAACATACAAGCCAATGATTCAATAAACATCAAAAATAGTACTCAATTAACAGCAGGTACAGCTCTTGGCAATGGTGGAGATATATCCATTGTTACAAAAGCTACATCTTCAAATGTTGAAGATAAATCAGGAGATATAAAAGTAGGAGATGGAAGCACTTTAACAGCTGAAGGTGATATAAATTTTAACACTTATGATGGCAGTAATAATAAAACAACCGGAAATCTTGACTTTGGAAACGATATTACTTTATCAAGTACAGAAGGTAATATCTCATTAACAACAGGACATAAATACTCATCTAATAATGATGGTATACAAGGTTTTATTAAGTTTAAAAACAATGTTGATCTTTCAGCCAAAGGTAACATTACCTTGCTGGCAGATGCTCAAGGCACCAATACAATTGGTGGAAATATCGAATTTGGTAATAATACTTTAATAGATACTGGTGAAACTCTACTTATTAAAACTTCTTCAACAATTGCTGATGAAAACAAAGCCTCTCATATAAAATTCGGTAATTTTGACTCGGCTGAAACTGACGCCCACATTCAGGCAAAAGAAATTCAAATAAGTACATCTACAAGCGGAAATTTAGCCGGAGATATTAACTTTGGCAATGATATGTTTATGAAACAAAAAGTAGGAGCTTCAAGTGCTATAGATATTGTTTCAACAGGAGGAACGACCTCCGGTGATGTCAATTTTGGTTTTGATAATAAAATTGAAGCCATTAAAGGTATTATTATAAACAGTTCTACCGTAGGTAACTATGAAACCTCAGGAGATATCAATTTTAATGGTGCTATCAACTTAGCATCAACCGATGGAGGTATAATACTAAAGTCTGAATCAAACGGGGTTAATGCCCGATCAGGAAATATAGTGTTTAATGGCGATGCAACTTTAACAAATAAAAATGCTAATATAGGAATAATCAGTAAAACTGCAGGCAATGGGAGTAGGTCAGGAAATATAATATTTAATGGTGATGCGACATTAACAAATGAAAATTCAGTTATATATCTTCAATCACTCTCTTTTGGCGGAACTGACCAAATAGCAGGAGACATCACTTTTAATGGCAATACTAATGTAACTGCGAACAATATTTACAAAACCGGAGGTTATTTTAAATTAGAATCAGGAACATCGAATGATAACTCTGTATCAGGTGATATAACTTTTAAAGGCACTGTTGGCATTGATTCTGATTCTAACAATTTTATCTATGCTTACAGTAACGGACTCAATTCAACTTCAGGTAATATAACTTTTGAAGGTAATACTAATATTAACTCTGAAAATAGTGGTAATTTTATCTATGCTCACAGTAACGGACTCAATTCAACTTCAGGTAATATAACTTTTGAAGGTAATACTAATATTAACTCTGAAAATAGTGGTAATTTTCTCTATGCTTACAGTAACAAAGCCAATTCAACTTCAGGTAATATAACTTTTGAAGGTAATACTAATATTAACTCTGAAAATAGTGGTAATTTTATCTATGCTTACAGTAACGAAGCCAATTCAACTTCCGGTGATATTACTTTTAAAAAAGGTGTAAATATGATAACCAAGGATAATATTATTTTTAGAACAGGGGTAATATGTGAAAATTCAAATGCAGGTAATATAATTTTTGGTGATGATTCTTCATTACTATCAAAAGCAGATTCATTCCTGTTCAGTACATATGCAATCAAGGATAACTCTAATGCAGGAGATGTTATTTTCAAAGGCGATACAGATATTACGGGTGATAAAATTCTCTTTGAAGCAGGGGCTCATCCTGCCGGTGGTATAGCCGGCAAGGCAGGTAGTATTTATTGGGATAATATAACTTTTGATATTCCTGATATAGCTGATGATGCTAATAACTTTGTTTCTTTTGATGTCCTTTCGAGTTCTTCTAATCCAACACCTGATTTTGTTGAATTTTCTGATACTTCCAAATATCCAAACGCTACTTTTAGCAGCAAAATAGATCTTATTAAAGAACGAATTAATAACAATCCTAATTCAGGTACTATAGGTTTATCTTATGTAGAACCCACAAATCCAACTCCATTGGTTTCAAAACCTTCTGTTTTACCTGAGCCTGTTGTATTGTCTAAAACAACAGACGGTGTTTTTGGAGAAACTCAAAACCAACAAAACAACGCTAATGCGAACAGCAGCAATCCTGAACTTTTAGAGGTACTGCCAACTACTACAAAATTAACTCCTGAATCAATTCAAGGAGAAGCAAATCTTATAATGGCTAATGATGTGATTTCTGAAATGCCACCGTCAGAAAATATTTTTGTAAATGATTCAGTTGCAGTTTCTCCGGATGAAGACGTTACACAATCCAAAACAAAATCCTTCAAAACCAATGACAACAGCTTGATAAAAAGATTTGTTAAATTGTTAAAAAAATAAAATTTTTTAACAATTACTAAAAAAGAATCAATGAAGAATTATGATTAGAATTTTTTTCGTGTGTTATCTTTGCCCTGCAATATTTAAAATAATACACGAGAACATCTTTATTTACATTAAGTTCTTCTGCTATTTCTTGAAGATCAAAACCCTTTTCTAATAACGAATACAATGCCTCTGCCGAAATTAATTTTCTTGCAGCTTGTTGCCTTAAAATATCCTCAACATTTTTAGAGTGCCAAGCCACTCCTTCTACATTGCTAAATTTACTCCATATATAATGCACTATTTCATAAGTAAGTGCGCATCTTTGTTCTGTCTCCGATAAATTTGTATTCAAATAAATTATTTTATCCAGCAAAAAGCTTTTAACGACTCCAAAGTTTACTTTTGCTACTGTCAAACCAAGGGAAATGGCTTCTTCTTTAGGATTATAGTTATTAAATTCCATAAATCACCTCTTGTTTGTAGTTTTTAAATAAAACCCATGTTAAGTATAAACATAGGTTATCAAAATAATTAACAATTCTGTTTTGAAAAATAAAGAAATGTGAATTATCGAATCAGGCTTTGTTTATCTTTATTTTTTCTTTATGAATTTTTATTACAAGTGATAAATCTTCCAAAAGATTCTCCCAATGATCCTTATCATATTCACTTGGATCGAGCCCTAACGTCGAAAAAAGAACATTTGCTTGCTTAAATTCATTCCATATTTCCCAAGGTACATAGCGATCATTTTTTGAGCCAACCGGAATACCATTTTCAGAAGCAATTTTTTCTATATTACGCAAATTATGAATCTTATTTTTTTCCGTCTCCAGCAAAATCACTTCTTCGGGAATGCCATTCGCAATCCTTTGAAGATCATGAACAGGAATGCCTAGCCCATTTGATAACTTTTGAAAGGTTATTAATGTAGGACTTATTGGCTTATTAGTAGTTGGGTTGCTCCCTTTTATAAGTTGATTCAGGTAAGAATGACTTATACTACATTTCTTAGCAAGTTCTCGTTCTGATACAGCAAATTCTTGAAGCTTTTTTTGCAGAAAATTTCCCAAATAGTTCATTCTTCTACCAATCTATTCTTTCTTTCTTTGTTTATTATATTATACAAAACTTGTCAAGTAACGTATAAAACCGAAAATATATAAATATTTTAAACTAAATTAAACAAATCAAAAAGAAAACAAGTTAAATTTTGAAAAAGATCGGTAAAGTTTTACAATTATTATTTATTAAAAACTTCAGATGATGCACGACAATCCGTTTTAGGATTTAAAGAGGTCACATCATTTAAAAGCAATCCATACACAATACTATCAATAATAGCTAAATATGATGCCTCTATGATATTGCGACTCACTCCTACAGTATCCCACCTGTGATACCCGTCAGAAGATTCAACATGCACACGTGTCTTCGAATCAGTTCCATCCTTAGCATCAAAAAGTCTTACCTTAAAATCTGTCAATTTAAAATCTCTAATCTTTGGATATACAGTTCTTAAAGCTTTTCTAAGAGCGCAATCAAGAGCATGTACAGGACCATCCCCTTCGCTAACCGTATGAACAATCTCACCACCCAATTTCAACTTTACAGATGCTTCCGAGTTTAATTCGCTTAACAAACCGGACATTGTATCACCAATAACCCTAAAGCCCATAAGTTCAAAATAATTTGGGCTTTTTCCCAAAACATCCATTATCATGAGCTCAAAAGACGCATCAGCATCTTCAAAAGCATATCCTTGCCACTCCAGATCTTTTATATGCTGAATAACCCTAGGAACATCTTCTTTTTGAATAATCGTACCTAATTTTAAGTTTTTGATTTTTTCTCGAACTGACGCAGCTCCAGCCTGATCACTCACAAGTATTCGTCTGATATTTCCTACTAAATGAGGTTCAATATGCTCATAAGTACTGGAGTTCTTACTCACACCACTAGCATGTATTCCTGCTTTATGCGCAAAAGCACTTCTTCCAACAAAAGCAGCGTGATCATTGATGATTCTATTGGCTATTTCATTAACCTGTCTTGAGACATAAACAAGATTTTCTATATTCTCACCTATTGTCTTTTTATTCATTTTTAATTGCAAATTTGGGATTATAGAGCAAAGATTAGCATTCCCACATCTTTCCCCGTAACCATTAATTGTTCCTTGAACTTGAACAATCCCCGCTTGCACCGCTGCAAGTGAATTTGCAACAGCCATGTCACCATCATTATGAGCATGAATACCCAATTTAGCCTCAGGAAATTCTTTCTGCACTATTGATGAAATCTCATATACTTCAGAACTCAAGCAACCACCGTTTGTATCACAAAGAATAATTCTCTCTGCTCCAGCATCTAAAGAAGCTTTAAGAGCTTTTAATGCATAGTCCGCATTATTCTTATAACCATCAAAGAAATGCTCTGCATCAAAAAATACTCTTCTACCATTATTTTTTAAATATTCAACGCTTTCTTTTATCATTTTTAGATTTTCTTCTAAAGTAGTACACAATGCGTGTTCAACGTGAAAATCCCAAGTTTTACCAAAAATAGTTATTATCTTCGTATTTGATGATAAAAGTTGATTTAATACAAAATCATCACTAACAAGAGTATTAGCCTTTCTCGTACTTCCAAAAGCCGTAATTAGAGAATGTTTTAATTCCATATCTTGAACAGCTTCAAAAACTTCTTTATCTTTAGGATTTGAACCAGGCCAACCGGCTTCAATATAATCAACACCAAGATCGTCAAGATACTTTATAATCTTAAGCTTATCTGTAACGGTAAAAGCTATGCCTTCCGCTTGAGCACCATCTCTTAACGTTGTGTCATATATTTCAATTTTATTATGGCTCATCCCTACTCCTTAAGTTTTATATTTTTAAAGACGGGCGCAAAACCCGCCTTTAAAAATTATCATCATTATTTTAATATTTATTGTTAATTTTTATCTCTATTAACAATTTTTGATTCCTGAATCCAAGACATCATACCTCTTAGCTCAGATCCTACTTTTTCAATAATATGCTCTTCACCGTCTTTTTCAAGAGCTTTAAATTCACCCATGCCGGACTTGCACTCACTCATCCACTCGTCAGCAAAGGTTCCGTCCTGAATTTCCGTTAAAATTTTCTTCATTTCTTTTTTAGTTTCATCAGTTACGACTCTAGGACCTCTTGTCATATCACCGTATTGAGCAGTGTTACTAATAGAATAGCGCATATCAGCAATACCGCCTTCTTGAAGAAGATCAACGATTAATTTCAGCTCGTGAAGACATTCAAAATACGCCATATATGGAGAATATCCAGCCTCAACAAGAGTTTCAAAACCTGCTTTTACAAGCGCTACCGTACCACCGCAAAGAACAGCTTGCTCACCAAATAAATCGGTTTCAGTCTCTTCTTTGAAAGTTGTTTCAATAACACCTGCTCTACCACCACCAACACAAGAAGCGTAAGCTAAAGCAACTTCTTTTGAATCTCCTGATGGATCTTGTTTTATAGCGATTAAACAAGGTACGCCTTTTCCTTTTGTAAACTCAGTTCTAACAAGATGCCCCGGACCTTTTGGAGCTACCATAAATACATTTACTCCGACAGGAGGTACTATTTTACCGAAATGAACAGCAAAACCGTGACTAAACATTAAGTATTGACCATCTTTTAAGTGTGGTTCAATAAATTTTGCATAAACATCAGCCTGACACTCATCAGGAATTAAAACCTGAATAACATCAGCCCATTTTACTGCATCTTCAATGCTTAAAACCTCTATCCCTGCTTCTTCAGCTTTTTTATGAGAAGGTCCACCAATTCTTAAGCCGGCTTTTACTTGAACTCCACTATCTTTAAGATTCAATAACTGACCATGTCCTTGAGAACCAAAACCAATAACAGCAACCTTTTTATCCAAAATCTTTTGCTTATCTATTTCTTTATCATAATAAACTTTTAATTCGCCGTTTGACATCTTTTAAAACCTTTCCATACTAAAAACTATTTTTAACCAATATTCATAAACTGATTTTCTTTTGTAATTGCAACTTTCCCCGACCTTACAAGCTCTTTTATACCAATAGGACGTAAAAGCTCAATAATTGACCTAATCTGATTTTCATTGCCTATTGCCTCAATAGTATATGTTCGAGGAGATACATCAACTATTTTAGCGCCAAAAATCTCTGCTATCCTTAATATTTCAGAACGCCCCTCATCTCTTGCAGTAACTTTTATCAAAACAAGCTCTCTATCTATACAATTTTCTCCAGGTACATCAACCACCTTAAGAGTATTGATAAGCCTGTTTAATTGCTTACTAATCTGTTCAATGACTTTATCGTCACCGCTTGTTACAATAGTAACCCTTGAAAACTCCGTATCTAAAGTTGGGGCAACTGTTAAACTTTCAATATTATAGCCACGACCACTAAATAATCCTGATATAGCAGTCAAAACACCTGATTCATTCTGAACAAGTACTGATAGTGTGTGTTTCATTATGAATTCCCTCCGCTTATCCCTGACACTCGTTTGACAATAAAACCTTGTCTATAGGTTTTCCGGCCAATACCCAAGGATAAACCATTTCCATCGGCTCAACTACAAAATCAATGAATACAGGACAATTAGCTTCCATTGCTTCATTTAAAGCAGGAACTATTTCTTCCTCTTTCGTGACCCTAATTCCTTTTGCCCCATAAGCTTCCGCCACTTTGACGAAATCAGGACCCGAAATTTGAGTTTGCGAATAATGCTTATCAAACAACCTCTCTTGCCACTGACGAACCATTCCAAGGTATCCATTATTAATAATACAGGTAATTACAGGAATATTGTATTCAACGCACGTTGCCAATTCCTGAATATTCATCTGAATACTACCATCACCCGCTATATTTAAAACTTTTTTATCTTTTTTACCGACCCAAGCTCCCATTGCTGAAGGGAAACCAAAGCCCATAGTTCCTAATCCGCCTGAAGATACAAATCTTCTTGGCTTTATGAACTTATAAAGCTGAGCTGTCCACATCTGATGCTGACCAACTTCTGTTGCAATTATAGGATCAGAATCTTTAGTCACTTCATATATTTTTTCAATAACGGTTTGCGGACTAAGTTTATCAGAATCGACAACAGGCAATACTCGTTTTTGTTTCCAATCATCAATTTGCTTTAACCAAGCTTGTTTCACATCAAAATTATCATCTTGCTGTTCTTTTTCAAGGCTTTTAAGCATTTCTTTTACGACAAGTTTTGCGTCACCAACTATTGGTACATCAACAGGAACATTTTTACTTATAGAGCAAGGATCTATATCAACATGAATAACTTGAGCATCCTTGCAAAAACGCTGTAAACAACCTGTAATTCTATCATTAAAACGAGTACCCACTGCAAATAAAACATCACAATGAGTTACTGCATAATTCGCCCAATAATTGCCATGCATTCCAAGCATTCCAAGAGACAAATCATCTGTAGCAGGGAATGTACCTATCCCCATAAGCGTATTTGTTACCGGAATATTCAACTTTTTAGCCAGTTCTGTTATTTCTTCAGAGGCTTCAGAAGCTATCACGCCACCCCCTGAAATTATCACAGGTCTTTCAGCTTCACAAAGCATTTTAAACGCTTTTGCTATTTGCACGGGATGCCCTGTATAGTTTGGGTTATACCCCGGCAATTTAACTGTTTTAGGATAATCAAATTTTGTTTTTGCCACAAGTATATCTTTAGGAAGGTCAACAACAACCGGTCCAGGTTTTCCTGTGGTAGCTATATGAAACGCTTCTTTTATAACTCTTTGTAAGTCTTTTACATTTTTAACCAAATAATTATGTTTACAGCAAGACTTAGTGATACCAACAATATCAGCTTCTTGAAACGCATCATTTCCTATTTGATTTGATCCAACCTGCCCTGTGAATACCACCAACGGATAACCATCATAATAAGCATTTGCAATACCTGTAATCGCATTACAAGCTCCGGGACCTGATGTAACAACAGCAACACCCGGTTTTCCGGTCACTCTTGCATAACCTTCTGCTGCGTGAAGTGCAGCCTGTTCGTGTCTTACCAGGTAATGTTTTATACCTTCGCAATTATATAATGCTTCATATATAGATAAAAGAACCCCTCCGGGGTATCCAAAAATTTCATCCACACCTTCTTTTTTTAAAGACTCAAGAAAAATCTCAGCCCCGGTCAGTATTTGACCATCAAGCGCTTTTCCATTCAATAGACATTCTTCTGTTTTTGACATTATGATCTCCAAACTCAACCGTTTTATTTATACTCACAAGCCTTAATAATAATCATATAATAAACCAGTAAAAAGAACCTTTTGTTATTAAATATTGTTAAATTTTAATATCAAAATCTAAAAACATTAAAAAGACTTAAAAAGTTAAATTTTTTCTTTTCTTTCTTTAGAATATCCTCAAAAGTATTCTCTGGTGTTATTTTATAACCACACCCTTTATGTAATTCGCCATTAAAGTGAATTTTTTTCTTAGGATAATTTCTACACATCCTTAATCTGTTTTTATAATCACCACAAAGCCCGTTATCCTGCACCAGTTTGCAACGAAAAAACAAATTCCCTTCGGAATCTTCACCTGCAATTTCAAACCTTTTATATTTTGGATATAAAAACTGCATTATTTTAAACTCTTTTTCTGTATAAGTATCAAAACTATACATATAGTTGCAACACGCACCGCATTTTTTGCAACTGCCTTCTATTTTATAGGCAACTTTTTGCGGAACAAAGTAAGATAAAAATTCATAATAAAATACTTTTAACGCTGAAAATATCAATTTTACAATCCTGCTCTGTATTAAAAAAACAAATCGTTTACTTTATAATATTTTAACAGAGTTATTCTTCATAAAATACTCAAATTTTCAATGTTTTGATAATATATTAATAGAAGTATAAATAATAAAAGACAAAAGAGAATATCAAATGTTACTAAAAACATCTTATAAATATAAAAACGCCTCAGGTTGGTCGATGGCTATCGTAATTTTCACGGCTGTATTTTTAGCAGGAGTCGCAGCATTTAACTTGTACTTAGGCTCATTACCTCCCATAAAACAACTTCAAAAATACCAGCCCAATCATGTCTCTCAATTCGTATCAAGAGACGGCAAAATAATAAAAACATACGGCTCTTTCAAATTTAACAAAACAAGCAACACAGAAATACCTGATATCTTAAAAAAAGCTATCATAGCAACAGAAGATAAAAACTTCTATAAACATAGAGGTTTTGATGCCTCAGCCCTTTTAAGGTCTGTAATTAAAAATGTTATAGCAGGTAAAGTTGTGCAGGGAGCAAGTACTGTAACTCAGCAGCTGGCAAGGATTCTGTTCTTATCAACAGAAAGAACTTATGACAGAAAAATAAAAGAGCTTATTCTCTCTCACAGGCTTGAAAAAAGCCTTACAAAAGAAGAAATTTTGGGAATGTACCTCAACAATGTATATCTTGGAGAAGGTGCCTATGGTGCAAGTGCCGCCGCTGAAGTTTATTTCAACAAAAAACTGGACGAACTAACAGTAGGTGAAACTGCTTTAATTGCAGGACTTCCTCAAGCCCCTTCAGTTTACTCGCCGTATCAAAATATGACACTGGCTACTCAAAGAAGAGCTCAGGTTTTGACACGTATGGAAAAAATGGGATACCTCACAAAAGAACTAGCTGAAACAATAAAAAAAGAGCCCATCGTTGTCAGGGAAGATTATAAACCTTTCACAACCAATAAAGCTCCTTATTTCGTAGATTTTGCACTTAGAGAACTTCAAGAAGCAGGAATAACAGAACAAGAAATAAGTCAGGGCGGATATAAAATCTATACAACGCTTGATTATGATGCACATATTGCAGCTCAAGAGTCAATAAAAGCTAATATGAAAGGCTGGCATCTTACCGAAAAAGACCAACAGGCGGCTTTGTTTTCTTTTGATACTGTAACAGGAAGAATTGTTGCTTATGTAGGAGGAAAAGACTACTCTTCAAGCCAATTTGACAGAGTCACACAAGCCGTAAGACAACCAGGATCTTCCTTTAAAGTCTTTGTTTATACAAGTGCCATTGAACATGGTTTAAACCCAAATGATTTATACGATGATTTACCTATTATAATTGGACGCTGGTCTCCAAGAAACTACGGTAGTAAGTACAGAAAAAAACTCCCATTGCATACCGCATTAGCTCTTTCTTCAAACGTTGTAGCAGTAAGGCTCATAATGGATGTTGGAGTTGATGAAACAACAAAACTAGCACGTAGACTAGGATTAACAACACCTATTGCAAGTGATCCAACTATAGCATTAGGTTCCAGCGGTGTTAAATTGTATGAAATAACTAACGCCTATGGTGCACTGGCGAATGGAGGTATAAAAGTAAAACCTTATGCGGTCGAAAAAGTTGTAACACCAAGAGGAAAAGTCATCTATTCAGCAGAACAATCCTATTCAAGAGTAATGGATATCGACACTGTTGCAAACGTTGTTAGCATGCTTAAAGAAGTTGTAGAAAAAGGAACAGGCAGAGCCGCAAACATTGGACGCCCGGCTGCCGGTAAAACAGGAACTACTGACAGTTACAAAGATGCATGGTTTATAGGATTCACCCCTGAAATAGTAACCGGCGTGTGGGTTGGAAATGATGATAATACCTCTAATGGACACGTTACAGGAGGCTCAGTACCTGCAGTAATATGGCGTGACTACATGAAAAAAGCAATGAAACCTCATCCTGTCTCTGATTTTGACTATCCTCAAATAACCATCGATCATTATGACTTGCCTGATGCAATTAAAATTGAAGAAGATATGATCTACGACGAGGATACAGGTCAAGTTGTCAATGTCGAAGAACAAGCTGATGAAATTTTATCAAAATTCGGAAATGAATACGATTTTGAAGACGAAGACTATGAAGAAACAAACGAAAATTTTCAAACAATAAACAAAAAGGAAGAACAACAAAAAAAGACTACAAACTCTTTTGAATCAATAAAAAAAGAATCAAAACCTACAACATACAAACATCCAAGACCTAAAATGCCACCTCCAAGACCTCCAATTCCTATAAGACCAAAGGCATTTGGAGCAACAGCTTATTAATTTTGAGTCGGTTGTTTTGTAAATCCAAAATTATTAATTTGTTGTCTAAGAAATTATCTTGTTATAATCTTTAATAATGATCTGATACATTGAAAAAAGCAAATACAAAATGGCGAATATAAACAAAACAAATCTAAATGAAATACAAGGGTTAATAGCGGGTGATGGCGAATTACCTGTTTTAATGGCAAAAGCTGCTGTTAAAGCTGGTCATAAGCTTGTCATAATTTCTCTTTCCGGTTCTAATAGAAAAGAATTATCAAAATATAGTGACAAAATTTACGAATTTGGTCCCGGAGAATTCATAAAAATCTTTGAAGCCCTCAACAAAGAAAACGTCAAACAACTTACCTTTATTGGAAAAGTGAGTAAAAGTGTTATCATAAAGAATCCTCGTCTTGATTCAAAAGCTTTAAATCTTATAAAATCAGCTAAAAGATTAAATGATGATGCTTTAATGCTTGGAATAATAAAGCTTCTTGATGATGAAAACATGGAAGTGCTTGATCAAACACTTTTTACAACAGAAACATTCCCTAAAAAGGGACTTATTGGTAACATAAAGCCTACTAAAGAACAGTTAAATGATATAGAATATGGTTTTTCAATAGCAAAAGAATCCGGGAGAATGGATATTGGACAAACAGTGGTTGTCCAAAATAAAATGATCCTTGCTGTAGAAGCTATTGAAGGCACCGACAAAGCCATAGAAAGAGGTTGTAGACTTGGTAGTAGCAATGCTGTCATTGTAAAAGTCAGCAAACCTGAGCAAGATCAACGATTTGATATTCCTGCTGTAGGGCTAAAAACACTTAAAACCATAAAACGCTACGGAGGTAAAGTGTTGGCAATAGAAGCCGGTAAAACCTTTGTCGTTGATAAAGATAAAGTAATAAAATTCGCAGATAGACATAATATAGTGATAATAGCAGTATGAAAAAATTATTTATAATAACGGGTGAACACTCCGGAGATTTACACGCTTCTTTTGTTGTTAAAGCAATAAAAAAAATGATGCCCGGCATTGAAATTCAAGCCGTAGGTGGAAAAAACCTCGAAAAAGAAGGCGTTAAACTTTTTAAAGACCACTCAAAAATGGGAGTGGTCGGCATTTCACTTTCAGCTATTGTTGACCACTTAAAACTAGGCAAAGAAATTATTAATCATTTAAAAAACGACTTTAAGCCTGATCTAGTTTTACTGGTTGATTATGGCGGTTTTAACCTAAGAATAGCAAAAGAACTGAAAAAAAATAACTTGGAAGCTTTTTACTATATCTCGCCTCAAGTTTGGGCATCAAGAAAAAACAGAGTAAATTCAATCAAAAAATATATCTCTAGGATGATGGTAATATTGCCTTTTGAAGAAAAATTCCATAAAACCGAAGGTATTAATGCCCAATATGTAGGACATCCTTTGATTTCGCAACTGCCAAAAGATTTTTCAAAAGAAGAATTCATAAAAATAAATAATCTTGATCCTAACAAAAAAATAGTTGGGGTTTTCCCGGGCAGCAGAAAAATGGAACTCAACTACTTACTTCCTGTTTTTATAAAAGCTATAGAACTAATCAATAAACACTCCAAAAAAGTTCAATTTTGCTTAGGGCAAGCTCCAAACGTGAACGATAAACTACTAAGTAAATACTTAAAAGGTTGTTATGAAAATGATATAGATTTAAAAATCCTAAAGAATCAAAACCACGCTCTTTTGGCTTGTTCTGATGTAGTTATGCTTGCATCCGGAACAATAACCCTTGAAGCAGCAATCTATAAAACCCCTATGATTGTGAGTTATAAAGGACCCAGCTGGGCTTATACAATATACATGTTCTTAAGATACCTATCAATTCTATCTTTGCCAAATATAATAGCAGGCAAAAAAATTGTACAGGAATTCTTGCAAAACAATGCAAAACCCAATTTAATAGCTGATGAAGTTTTATCCTTATTACATAATGAAAACAAACGTAATGAAATGATAAACGAGCTAGAGATCGTAAACCAAAAACTTGGTGACAAAATCGCATCCAATGAAGTAGCAGATATTATAAAGAATTACCTTGAAAACAATGGACAATAAAAGCGTTTATAAAGATCAGGAAATAAAGATTAAAACGGCATCCTTAATAGGAAGTTTTATCACAGACCTTATTGATAGAACGGGGTTAAGAAAAAAACATAACTACAACCAAGCTAATGAACCTGCTATTTATGCAACTTGGCATGGTAGTCAACTTGGTTTTGGTGTGTTCACAAAAAAAGAAAGAAAAAATATAAAACTTCATATCCTCATTAGCCAAAGTAATGACGGTGATATCATCTCCAATGTTTCAAGTTCTGTAGGATTTAGTACAATTCGCGGATCATTAGGACGTGGTGGAGCTAAAGCTTTAAGAGATATGGTTTCAATTCTAAAAAACGACGGTAACATTGCCTATACAGTTGATGGACCTAAAGGTCCTTTATACGAAGTCAAAGACGGGCTTATAAAAGTAGCCCAGCTTTCAGGACGCCCTATTATACCAATGATGGTTAAAATGAATCCTAAAATAACGTTTAAATCTTGGGATAACTACGAACTACCCTTGCTTTTCAGTTTATTTGAAGCAGAATTTGGTGATCCCATTCACGTTCCAAGAAAAATCAACGAGGAAGAACACGAAAATTACAAACAACAAGTTAAACAAAAATTATTTGAATTAAACGAAAAATTAAATAATAAAAAAATTGAAAAGAGGTAAAACATGGCTAACTTTATAACAATTTTCAGAACTATTCTGGCTTTAGTAGTTGTAGGATTACTATTTATCAAAACAAGCACTATATATTGGATTGCTTTTGGATTGACTATCCTTGTAATCTGGATGGACGGGCTAGATGGTTATGTCGCAAGAAAATTCAACGAAACTTCCAAATTTGGAGCCGTTTTAGATATTTTAGGCGATAGAGTTGTTGAAAATGTTTACTGGATAACTTTTTTAGCACTCGGATGGTTACCTGTATGGGTTCCAATAACAGTTGTTACAAGAGGAATCATAACAGACGGACTCAGAAGCGTTGCTCTGGAACAAGGTTATACAGCTTTTGGACAAGAGACAATGATGACATCAAAAATCGGTAAATTCATTGTTACTTCAAACTTCTGCAGATTCTCTTACGCCGTATTCAAAGCAATCGCTTTTGCGTTTTTAATAGCAGCAAATGTTCCTAATTTTGAATATGCAGCTAAAGATGTTATTTCTTTAATTGCATACTCCAGTGCATATTTTGCAGTATTCTTCTGCGTAATTAGAGGAATTCCTGTAATTATCGAAAGTAAAAGATTTTTCCCGAAAACATCAAATGAACAATAGTTTTAAAATAGTACTTGTAGAACCTCAAATACCTCAAAACACAGGTAATATAGCTCGTCTATGTGCTTGTACGGGTTCTGAACTTTATCTGGTAGGCAAGCTGGGGTTTTCAATCTCTGATAAATATCTAAAAAGAGCTGGTCTTGATTACTGGGAAGACGTGAACATTAATAAATACAACCATTTAGAAGATTTAATGGCTGAGTTCCCCGACTCGAATTTTTATTTTTTAACGACAAAAACCAAGAATTCGTACTCTAACCATAAATTCAAAGAAGGTGATTTTTTAGTCTTTGGTAGCGAAACCAAAGGACTCCCTGAGAAAATCATCTTTGGAAATGCAGATAAAGCTCTCACTATACCAATGAAAGAAAATCAAAGAAGCTTAAACCTTTCAAATTCTGTGGCTATCGTTCTTTACGAAGCAATAAGGCAAACTAACTTAAACAGTAGCTGGTAAGGGGCTTTACTTTTTAGGCTTTTAAAATATTCTTAAAAAAGAAAATCAAATATTTCAGGAGTTGTTATGCAAAAAATTGTCACCGGACAGCAAATGAGAGCTATTGATAAGTGTACTATTGAAGATTTATCAATACCAAGTATAGTTTTAATGGAAAATGCAGGCAGGGCTGTTTTTGAGACCATCAGAACTATTATTGAAGAGAACGATATTAATAATCCTTCCGTTTTGATCATTTGTGGAAAAGGTAATAATGGCGGTGACGGTTTTGTCGCAGCAAGACACCTCCTCGAAAATGATATCCAAACTACTGTTTTATCACTATACAGACCTGACAGCCTAAAAAACGATGCTTTAACAAATCACAATGCGCTTGATCATTTTACCAATATTCTTTATTACGATAGCTTATCAGAAGAAAGTATTATCGAATTAATTGAAAACTCGGATATAGTAACGGATGCCATATTAGGAACCGGCATTAAAAATCGAGTTAAAGGTATAGAGCAAAAATTAATAAGCTTAATTAATGAATTTTCAGACAATTTTATAATCTCGGTAGACATTGCTTCCGGTATAAATGCAGATAATGGAGATATTCTTGGTGATGCTGTTATAGCAGATTATACAACTACTTTTTTTGCTCCAAAAATTGGAAATGTTATCCATCCCGGTGCTGATTATTGTGGAGATTTATTCCTGGCAGATATCGGCATCCCCGAATATCTTATCAATGATTCAAGATTTTTTGATAAAGAATACAACATTAACTTATTAACACAAAGTTTTATAGGACACTTAATCCCACTGCGTCCTCCCAATAGCAACAAAGGCTCTTTTGGAAAGGTTTTAAATATATCAGGAAGTTTTGGAATGGCAGGAGCTGCATATCTGAGTGCTTTTTCGGCTTTAAAAGTAGGAGCGGGATATTCCACCGTTGCAACACCTCAAAATCTTGTAAATACTATGACAACTCTAGCTCCTGAACTTGTAATGCTACCTCTTGATGATGAGAATTTTATCACTCCTAAAAGCCTTGATAAAATCATGCAAAAGGCAATAAACAGTCAAATAACGCTCATTGGACCGGGATTAGGCACCAACGATGAAACTATAGAATTTGTTTCCGAGTTTATAATACAAGCTCAAAATCATAATCTAAAATGTATTTTTGATGCCGATGCACTCAATTGCATATCACAACTGAAAAACATTTCATTGCCCTCTAATTCTGTACTAACACCACATCCTCTTGAACTTTCAAGACTACTGGGTATAGATGTTAAAGAAATAGAAAAAAACAGGATTCAAGCAGTTCAAACAGCATCAAAACGTTTTAATTGTATTGTAATTTTAAAAGGATCCAGAAGCCTTATTTCTCATCCCGACGGTCGAATTTTCATTAACCCGACAGGCAATTCAGCTCTTGCAACAGCAGGAACAGGTGATGTTCTTGCCGGAATGATAACAGGATTTACAGCTCAAGGAGCTAATTTACTCGGAGCGACACTTGCGGGAGTTTATTTACATGGGCTGACAGGAGATCTTTGCTCTGAAGAATTTACAGAATATTCAACAACGGCTACTGATGTCTTAAATGCCATACCTACAGCAATAAAAGAACTTATTTAAAAAAATTAATATCTCAAATACAAACTTTTAGACTGTTTCTTAGATAGTTAAGAAACAGTCTTTTTTCATTTTTAATTATTAATCTTTTTTAAGTGGCTATATCAAAGTCATATCAAGAATAAAAGGCATTATTTCAACTTGTTTGTATTAATAAATGCCATGTCCCGCTATAAAAGCTATACTTATATTTGATATGAATCATTAAGAATCAAAAAGAGGAAAATACCTTGAATTCACAGACTAGAAGTATCAGTAAAGATGAAATTTTATTCCCTTCAGATGTAAAGCAAATGCTGGGTGCTGATACTGATGAGATAAAAAAACTTTGCAAGGAACATAAAATAAGCCCAAAAAGAGATAGCAAAACAGGAAAAACTTTTTTTCTAAGAAATGACGTTGAAACTTTGCTTGAAATAAAAAAACTTTACGACAAAACACAAGTTATTGAAGGTAACCAAGCAAGTCAAAATAAATTGCAAGTTCAAAACGAAACAAAAATTTCACTGGAGGCTGAGTTTAAAGGATTCATGGAAAAGTTAATCGAAACTCAAGAAGGAATAGTAAATAAACTGTCCGGAGTTATTGACGATAAACTGGATGGAATGGATGAAGTTGTTGTTGAACTTATCAGAGCCAAAACCGAAAATGAAAACTTAAGACATAAGCTAAACGACCTTTTAAAAGAAAATTACAACTATCAAAAACAACTAAATACTTTTAAATCAGTTGGATTAGGACTTTATATCAAAAAAACCGAAGAAGAATTATAAACACCAGACAAAATTTTATCCTATCAACTAACCAAGGTGTCTAATTAATTTATATGTTTGAGAATATAAAAATATAATCACTTAGTGAAAAATACCGACAGGGCTAAGTTGTAAATATTTTTTGTTAAGTACTTCATTTTCTGAATAATTATAATATAATTATCTTAAGTTTAATCAATTAACTTATTCGCGTGAGGATTATGAAAAAAATAATAGTAGTTGACGACTCCATGTTTATGAGAGCGACCTTAAAAGGTATTTTAACAAAAATCGGTTATGACGTTATCGGAGAAGGTGCTGACGGAGAAGAAGCAGTTCGGTTATACAAAGAAAAAAGACCTGATGCAATTTCTCTAGATATTACAATGCCTAAAAAAGATGGTATTGAAGCACTCAAAGAAATCAGAACATTGGACAAAGACGCCAAAGTTGTTATGTGTAGCTCAATGGGACAAAAATATTTTGTCGAAGACGCCATCAAAGGTGGAGCTTCTGATTTTATAGTAAAACCTTTTGCTCCTCAAAAAGTAATTGAAACCTTTGACCGTATATGTCTTAAAAAATAGACTTTAAACTTTTTACTTTTTATCATCCAAAGATTTAGCTTTTTTATTGAGATATCGATATAAATTAGTTAATTCTTTTGGTTTTAAAGCTCTGTATTCGCCTCGTTCTAAACCTGAAATACTCATTGTTGCATGAGAAAGTCTCTTTAAAGAAACTACTTCATGTCCAATATGGGTCATCATTCGTCTTATTTGCCTGTTAATCCCTTGATAAAGAGTTATCTGAAGAGTTGTTTGTCCTTTTTTATAATCAGAAATACAACAATCTGCATATGCAATTTTATCTTTTTCAAGTTCTATCCCTTTTGCTAAAGTATTGAGATCTTCTTGAGTGACTTTCCCCTCTACGGAAACCCTGTAAGTTTTTGAAACTTTTAATTTAGGGTGAGTCAGCCTATTAATAAGATCACCATCATTTGTAAGTATCAAAAGTCCTGTTGATAATCTATCCAATCGCCCTGCCGGATTCAAATCTTTTAATTTAGGGGGAAGAATATCATAAATGGTTTTTCGTCCTTGCGGATCTGTCTTTGAGGTTATATAACCGGGAGGTTTATTATAAATAAAATATTTTTTCTTCTCCGGCTCTATTTTTCGTCCTTCAATAATAACCTTATCTCTTGAAGAAACAGTGAAGCCCGGCTCGGTAACAGTTTGCCCATTCACTTTTACTTTGCCGTTTTTTATTAGCTCATCAGCCCCTCTTCTTGAGACCCCACCACAACTTGCTATATATTTATTTATCCTTACTTTACCAGTATCTTTCATAATTCCAGCATTTAAACCTCATTCATTACTTTTCAATTATAGTAAAGAGTTATTCAAATAATCACAATAATCCATTTATTTTTGCAAAAGTTATCAATGAAGTAAATAAACCTGTTTTCAAACCTATTTTCCTTTTGCCCAACGAATAGCAGAAACCGCCACTCTTTCACCTAAAATCTCTGCCGTTAAAAGATCACAAGAAGGAGGAGCCGCTTCACAACTTTGATCAAAAGGAGAACAAGACATTGCTCCTAAAAAACAACCCAATCTATTTATGTCTTTATTTTTTGTATCAGGCTTAAGATTTCCAGGTATTTCCCCCAATCCAACCCATATCATACCGTGTTGAGCAGCAAAAATAACAAGTTGATTAAGAGTATTGAGCTTATCTCCACTGGGCCAGCCTGAATTCACAAAGCCTGCCGCCAATTTATCTTTCCATCCTTGAGAAAACCAAATTTTTGATGTTTCATCCATAAATTGTTTAAAACGAGCTGAAATAGTCCCCATAAATGTCGGGCTACCAAAAATAATAGCTTCCGAATCGTTTATAAAAGCCCAATTGTTTTTAACTTCATCAACAGAAATTAATCGCCCTTCTACTTCTGAAAATTTTTGCATTCCCTGCAAAACAGCTTTTGCTTGATGCTCGGTATGACCATGCATACTATGATATATAATTGAAATTTTTATCATTGTTTTCTCCCCTTTAAAAACATATTTTAACAACGATCACTCTTGAGTCAATTACCTGTAACTCTCATTGTTATACCGACTTGAGGGATGCTCTTTATCCTTAAAACTTTAAAATAAAAATGATGAAAACCTAAAGGAGATTATAATGAGCGATAAATTAAATAAAGTTTTAAATATTTCCGATCAAGCCAATCATTCCGAAGATATTGAAGTTTGGACAAATACATTTAAAGTAAAGGGAAAGCTTTTTAAAGATAAGAAAAAAGCCATAAAAGGTGTTATTACTCTCCAAAACGCTTCTGTTTGCTCACATTACGGTGATTGCAACTGTTCTGATAATATGACCCACGAATGGATAAATATTTTTGAAGATAAAATTATTGCTTTTACACTTTTTCAATAACTTAAATTAAAATACCAATTGATTTTTTAACAAAAACATTAAAAGCCTTGAATTTAGATTCAAGGCTTTTAGCAAACTATTTAAAGTTAATTATTCTGATGAAGTCTCGTCTTTAATAATTTTAATTTCTTTTATAATACCTTGTTTAACTTCTATAGAATCAACGCCAAGCCTTTCAAGCACCTTCATTCCTATGCATTCTTTTTCTTGAGTAATCCCAAGCAAAAGATGCTCTGATTCGATTCTTTGACAATTATATTTTTTTGCATTAGACCAAGCCGTCTCCAACAATTTTTTGGCACGCCTGGTGTAATTTATCTCTTTATCTTTATAATCATTGCCATAACCGATTATTTTTTCAACTTCTTTACGAGCATCTTTAATTGTAACACCCAGCTCATTTAATACTCGAGCTCCAATACCTGCAGATTCACCCATTATACCGAGTAATACAAGCTCTGTGCCTACAGCATTATGCCCCAAACGCCTTGCTTCCTCTTTTGCAATATTCAAAATAGTTAAAGCGGTTGGTCTTTGCTTTTCAATAGGCTTTAACAACCGACTGTATAAAGTATCCGTATTAATACCAAAATCATTTAATACTTGATAAGCAAGACCGCTTTTTTCTTTTAAAATAGCCAAAAGAATATGATCTGCAGTGATTGTAGCCGAACCAAGCTCTTTAGCCATTTCAGATGCCAAATTTAAAATCATCAAAGATTTTGGTGTAAATAAATGCTCATGATTTATATATTCAGAAGCTCTCGACGGTATATGAGAAAGCTTTTCGTTAAATTTTTCTGCGTTTATACCCTCTTCATCAAGGATATTAATTATTTCAGAATCTTTATTTTCTAAAATCGCTTGAACCATCTGCTCCGTACCTAAAGCTTCATAATTTGTTTCTGAAAGTTTAGCAAGAGCCACCTTGAAAACATCAGATAAATCTCCATCCTTTGTATTTAAAGGAATTGAACAGTATTTCGAACAAGACTTATAATGTTTTGAAATTCCTTCAGGATGAATAACTCGCTTATCTCTTCTTTCTGCAAGTTTCTTTATTGTCGTTTCAATTCGAACAAGGTCAATTTCAAATTCTTTTATAATTTTTACTGCTGAAGAATTTTTATCCTCAATTAAAGACAAAAACAAATATTCAGGCGAAATATAATTTGCTCCAAGCAGCCTTGCTTTATCCCAGGCTAAAGTAAGTATTTTCTTAATTTCATTACTAAAGGGAATAACTTCAGGAAGTTGAGCGACACTAAGACTGGAAAGATTTTCAGAAATAGCTTTTCTCAAATCGCTTTGTTTTAGTCCTGCTGAACGAAGAAATTTTGCCGAAATAGCTGTTTCCAAGCTAAGAATACCCAACAAAAGATGCTCAGGCTTAACTTCTTTGTGATTTAAATTTCTTGCCTCTTCCTGCGCTTTGGTAACAGTTTTTATGGCTTTTTCGGTAAAACGCTCAAACAATATTTTTTCCTTTTAAATTAAAACAACTCAAACATTATAACTATGAGCAATATCAAAAATCAATAGACCTTTAACCAAGAATTCTTTTTATTGCTTCAGCTGAACCCTTGATAATTTCTGCCTTGTTAATTGTTTTCAAGTTCTTATCTTCTACAACCAATTGACCATCAATTAAAACCGTTTCGACATTGCTGCTATTTGAAGAATAAACTATTTTTGTCGGAATATCTACTTGATGAGAATTCCAACAATGAAAATCATTTTCAAGATTCATTATTATAAGATCAGCTTTTTTGCCTTCCTCTATGCTTCCTGTTTCTTGTTCGATACCCAATGTTTTTGCCCCTTCAATAGTAGCAAGCTCTATATATTTATGAGCATCTAAACATCCCGGTTGATTTATCACATTTTGCATTATAGCCGTTGTTTTAACTTCTTGAAGCATATCAAGATTATTATTACAAGGAGCTCCATCGGCACCAATCGACACACAAATATCATTATCCAAAAGCCTTGGAAGATTACACATGCCGGAACCGAGCTTAAAATTAGAAGAAGGACAATGTAAAGCCTTAACATTATTTTCACGCATAAGCTTCAAATCATTATCATTAAGCCAAACACAATGGGCGGCTAAAAATCTTTCATTTAATAAGTCATACTTATCAAAATATTCAAACTCCCTAGCTCCTTTAAGTTCAAAAACTTCCTCACCTTCAGTCTCATTTTCATAAGCGTGAGTATGCACTAAAATATCATATTGGTTGGAAAGCTTTCCCACTTCTTTAAACAAATCATCAGTACAAGAAAGAATAAACCTGGGAGCAAAAGCATATCTAATTCTACCATCTGCAACGCCATCCCATTTTTGATAAAGTTCCATGCTCTCTTTTATTGAATTATCGGTAGTTTCAAGAATAGCATCAGGAACACCAATACCTGAATCCATCATCGCTTTACCCGCAAACGCTCTCATTCCTGATTTTTCAATAGCTTCAAAAATCTTATTCTGATGATTAACACCACCCATATCAAGAATAGTGGTAGTTCCGCCTAATAACATCTCACCTAAACCTAACATTGCTGAATTATAAGTTGAATTTTCATCATGTACAGCTTCAAAAGGCCAAATTCGCTCTCTTAACCATTCCATTAACTGTCTATCTTCTGCCATACCTCTAAAAAGAGTCTGACAAAGGTGAATATGTGTTTGAATAAACCCCGGCAAAACAACCTTGCCTGTAGCATCAATGATTTTATCTGCCGATTCTTCAATGTTTTTAGCAATCTTAGAGATTTTATTATCTTCAATTAATATATCAAAAGAACTCAATATCTCTTTTTTTTCATTAACCGTAACAATATCAGCATTTTTAATAAGAATTTTTTTCATACCCACCTCTGTTAATTAAAACTATTTTTCGAAAGGATGCCAAAAGTAATTATACTGCGAGCAAAAAAAAATAAAAAGCATTTCGCATAATTATATTTCGTTTAAATAAATTATTTGCATTTATCTAACAAAATACTATACTATAGCTGGTAGGTTTAGAATATTTTCTAGAAAGTAAGATATGGACAAAAAATTATCTGTGGCTTTTGTCTGGCACATGCACCAGCCTTCATATAAAGATGATCAAACCGGTGATTATATAATGCCATGGGTAAGATTGCATTCGGTAAAAGATTACCTGGATATGCTTTTAATACTGGAACAATTTCCAAAAATAAAACAAACATTTAATCTTGTCCCTTTACTACTGGATCAACTCGAAGATTATGCACACAACGAAGCTCACGATCTTCACTCCAGAATTACTGTAAAATCCGTTCACGACCTTACTGATGAAGAAAAAGCTTTTATAGTAGATCAATTTTTTGACGCAAACTTTGCAAACATAATAGAGCCAAACAAACACTATAAGACTCTTTGCGAAAAGAAATTTCATAATATAAGCTTTTCAATTAATGACTACACTGATCAAGAATTTTCAGATGTTATGGCGTGGTTTAACCTTGCCTGGTTTGACCCTTACTGGATTGAAAATAATGATGAAATAAAGAAACTTATAAAAAAAGGAACAGGCTACACTCTTGAAGATCGAAAACGCATTATAGAGATCCAAAGGAATATAATGCGACAAATTATCCCTACCTATCGAAAATTTTTAGAGGAAGGTCGAATAGAAATATCCACAAGTCCTTACTATCATCCCGTTTTACCTTTATTAATGGACTTTGAATCTGCAAAAGAATCAATGCCCGATATTCATTTGCCCCATAACAAGTCAGAGCTTAAAGAAGATGCAAAAGAACAGCTTGTAAAAAGTTTAGATAAATTTGAAAATATTTTTGGTCAACGCCCCATAGGTATTTGGCCTTCTGAACAATGTCTAAGCAATGAAGTACTAGATTTAATGACAGAATTAGACATCAAATGGACGATAACCGATGAAGGTATTTTATCCAACTCAATTCAAAAAGAGATTGTCCGTGACTTTAGAGGAATGATTCAAGATCCTTACGATCTTTGCCAAACATATAGATATAATTCCTCTGAAAACAAAGGAATTAATATTTTATTTAGAGACTCTGTTCTCGCCAATCTTGTCGGTTTTGAATACGGAAACCACGACCCCATAATAGCCGCCAACGATTTATACGATCGAATAAAAACAATTCAAAGCAAATTACAAGCATCTCCTGATAATAATCATATTGTAACTATTGCTTTAGATGGTGAAAACTGCTGGGAAAGCTACACAAAAGATGGAAGACCATTTCTTTTAGAACTTTATAAACTTTTATCAGAAGATGATTTTCTTGAGATCACAACAGTTAAAGACTATCTTAAAAAAGTAGAATATTCAAAAAAAATAGATAATATCGTCTCAGGCTCTTGGATTAATAGAAACTTTCAATTATGGATGGGAGATTTTACAAAAAATCTTGCTTGGGAATATTTAAATCAAACAAAAAAAGACTTTAATGAATTTTCTCAAGAACCTAATTGTTCAGAAGCTACAATAAAAGCAGCTCGTGAAGAAATTTATCTGGCAGAAGGTAGTGATTGGTTCTGGTGGTATGGAGAACCAAATGACTCGGGACACGATGACCTTTTTGATGAACTCTTCAGAGGACATCTCAAAAAAATCTACGAATTATTCAACAAACCTATACCAAACTATCTTCAAGCGCCACTTGAAGTATTTATAGGTAAACCTTCAAGTGCACCCAACGGCTTCTTTACTCCGACTTTAAACGGACAAGACGATTCTGAAAAAGAATGGATAAACGCAGGTTGCATAGAAATGCCACACGGTCCTATGTTCAAATCCAACAAGCTTTTTGACCGTATTTTATTTGGAAACGACAGTGATAATCTTTATTTTAGATTCGATGTAAATGAATTTCACTTAGAAAAATCTAAAAGCGAATTATACACAAATCAAATTTACATCTATTTTTATACCCCAATAACAGCAAGTCATTTTTCTTATATGAGGATAAAAAGCAAAGGGGAGCTGACAACTCGTGTTACAAAACACCCTTATTCTCATGAGCTTGAAATTCCTATTTGCCAGGGACAAATCTTATCACCTGTTCTATCTGAAGCTATGGAATCGTTTTTATGGAAAGTTAATTTAAACCATAATATCGGATACAAACACAGCTCCGCCTTGGAAATAGCAGTTCCCTTTGAAGACTTAGGAATTTCTACTGACGAAGAGGTACATTTTGTATTTGCAATGACAAAATCAAATGTCCTACAAGAAATAGTCCCCCAAAATAAAGGGCTGGTTATATCAAGACCTTAACAAAAAATTTGAACTTATAACGTCTTGGTTGTAATATAAAATAAAAGATTCGCAAAAACTGGAGTATTACGATGGGAACAGCAAATAGCCTATTGCTAATAGGTGAAAATAAAGAAACTATACTTAACTTTAGATCCAAATTAATGCTTTTAAGAGACGTTGATTCAATTACCGAATCTTCTATTGATATGGCTATTTCTAACTGTAGAAAGTACATTCCCGATGCAGTAATAATTTTTGATCAAAAAAAAGATGAAAGACTCTTTGAAATATGCAAAACTATAAGACAAGATTCTATTTTAAAAAATATTCCGGTTATTTTTGTTTTAAACAATTTTGATGATGAATTTTTATTATCAGCCTTTGATGCAGGAATGAGCGATTATATAACGCTACCTTCTTCTGACTCTAATGTTTTAATGAGAATAATCTGGAGCTTGCAAAATAGTGCAACTTCCAGAGAATTAGACAAAAAAAACTTGCTTCTTGCTGACTTAAAAGTCCTTGATAAAGAAACCGGTGCCTATACTCCGGAATATACGGATCAGGTTTTTTCTAATGAAATAAACTCCGCACAAAAATATAAAAATTCGCTTTCTTTGATGGCAATAGCCGCCGATAAAATCTATCAAGAAAAAATCAATGATAGTTTTTTAGCCGAAACAATAAGAACAGCCCTTAGAACCAGTGACCTTTTAGGATCACCTGAATCAAAAATATTTTTTGTAATACTTCCTAAAACTGATAAAAATGGTGTACAAACAGTTTTTAAAAGGATTTCAAGCGCTGTTAGCGAAAATTTCACCATCAGCGCAGGAGCTTGCGAACTGGAAGAAGGAATGACATTTGAAGACATTAGCAACAAGACTTTAAATGCGCTTTCTCAAGCTCTTGAAGAGGCAAATTCTTTAGTTATAGATGAAAAACCATTAATTAATAAACCATCTGATAGTTGGCTGGATAAAGTTCAAGACGAAAATAAGAATTATAAATTATTCAAACAAGCTTTTGCAAAAAAGACTCAAAATGTTATAAAACCAACATTTATCGAAGCTCAAAATTTATTTAGCCAAAAATATCAAGAGAATATTTCGGTCAATAGTAATATAACGGAGAAAGAATGCTCTTTTTTCATTACTGATAATACAAACCAAAATCAAGCTTGCTTCAAAATAACTGATGCAGGTTTCTCAAAAGTGGTTCTTGATCTTTTTTATATAAAAAACAAGATTCAATCGAACAAACACTCAAAAACAGACCTCTCAAACATTGATGAATCTTACTTATTAAAGATTTTGAATAATATATCAAAAGAATTCGACACCTTTTAAAAAATAAAGGATCAAAAAGTGCAACACCATGCAAAAAGTCGTTATGCAAGAAATATAGCTTTAGCCGACATCGGAATTGAAGGTCAAAAACAACTAAACAAAGCTAAAATTATTGTAGCAGGTGCTGGTGGTCTAGGATCTGTCGTTCTGACAAATTTAACCTGCATTGGTATAGGCGAAATCGGCATAATCGATTGCGATAATATCGAAATAACAAACTTAAACAGACAATTTATTCACTCCTATTCAAAAATAGGACAAGAAAAAGTTTTATCTGCTAAAAAATGGATAACTGAATATAATCCTGAAACAACGGTAAATACCTATTCGCAAAGATTTGATGAAAACAACTACAAAAACATAATCAATCAATACGATATTGTTATTGACTGTTTTGATTCATTCGAATCAAAACTAAACTTAAATAAAACTTGCTTCGAAACATCCAAAACGCTCATCCATGCCGGAGTCCAAGAAAATATAGGTCAATTAACAACAATAATACCTCAAAAAACTTGTTGCCTACAATGTTTTATTGATAGTCAAAACAAAACAGAAGTCCCAAAGGGTATATTAAGCCCTATAGTAAGCATTATAGGATCATTACAAGCCTCAGAGGCTGTAAAAATTATACTTAAAAAAGATAATATCCTTTTCAACAAACTTTTAAGCTACAATATAGATAGTAACAGACAAGTACTGATTAATCTAAAGAAAAATTCGACTTGTCCTCTTTGTTCAAAGAGCTAAACTGAAAGGATTCCGGATTGAGCATCTATATCTCATCTTCATTATTCGACGATTTTAAAAAAGTTGTAGAACTGGCAACCGAGCTTAATACAAACATTGAAATAAGCAGATTCGGCAATATTACTAAAGTTGATCAAAACATAAACTCATTGATAGAGCACCATAAAAAATGCCTTAAAAATTTCAGTGGAAAGATCAGTTTTCATAGCTTTTTTCTTGATTTAAACCCTTCTTCCCCGGATCCTCATATCAAAAAAGCAACTATACATAGATATAACCAGACTCTTGAGATTGCAAAGGCACTAAACGCTGATACAGTTGTCTTTCATAGCGGATATAACGGTCTTGTAAAGCATCCTTTATATGAAAAAATATTTGCAAAAGAACAGATAAACTTCTGGTCAGAATACATTAAAGAATTCGAGAAGTGCAATATAACAGCTGCACTCGAAAACACCTATGAAAACATTCCTGAAAAATTACTCAACACGGTAAATAGTGTTAATTCGAATCATCTAAAAATTTGTATCGACATAGGACATGTAAATATAAACTCCGAGAAAACTGTTGATAACTGGATTGAAGCGACAAAAGATAAACTTCACCATATGCATATACACAATAATTTCGAAAAAGCTGACGATCACAACTCAATTCTTGATGGAACCATTAACCACGGCAAAATGGTTCAAAAACTAAAAGAATATAACTTAAAACCTAATATGGTAGCTGAAATTTTCAACAAAGATGCAACCCTTGAAACTGTTGAATATCTGCGAAAAAACTTTAATGCGTAAAAGGAATTAAAAGAATGCCAACCCTTCTAAACCCTGACGATTCACTTTTTTTGATCATTGATCTTCAAGAAAAGCTTATAAACTCCCAACCTAAAGGTGAAGAATTAGTAAAAAACGCCTGTAAAATAGCTCAAACTGCTACTATTTTAAATACCCCCGTGATTGTTACAGAACAATATCCTCAAGGTCTTGGCAACACACATAAAAACCTAAAAGAAAAACTTCCTGAAAATACTGTGTATTTTGAAAAAACAGCTTTTAGTTGCGTAAAAGAAAACGGATTTTTAGAACTTTTAAAAAGCTTCAAAAGAAAACAAATAATTATTTGCGGAATTGAAACCCATATTTGCGTACATCAAAGCATTAACGATCTTTTAATTTTAAATGAAGGTTTTGAGGTGCATTTACTACAAGATGTGGTCTCTTCAAGATCTGATTTTGAAAACAAATGCGGAATTGAGCGCATAAAATCTGACGGTGCTACTTTAACAACAGTTGAAACTGTTTTATTTGAACTGCTAAAAACAGCTAAAAACCCTGGTTTTAAATCAATTCAAGCATTGATCAAATAGCAAAAAACAATCAAATTTACCAATCAAAAACCCCATTATAGAAGTTATTAAATCTTTCAATCAGTTTTTTCAACTCTGAATCTTTTAATTCCTCAGTTAATAAAGCTTCATGCAATTTTTTTATTGTGAACCTCGAGAAAAATTCTCTTTGTTCATCTCTTAACTCTGTATCATAGGCGTTAATTAAAATATCCAAAATTTTATCAACAGAAATATTAAAAAACACATCAATAATATCAGGATCAAAATGAGAACCTGCATCTTTTTTCAAGATGTTCAAAACATTAACAATAGGCATACGATCACGATAATGACGCTTTGAAGTTATAGCATCAAAAACATCAGAAACAGCTATAATTCGACCACCTTTAGGGATTTCGGTCCCTTCGGCACCTCTAAAATAACCTTTTCCGTTATATTTTTCATGATGCGAAGAAGCAATAATAGGAACATCTTTGAACTTTTTAGCAAAGTACATTTTATCAAGAATATCATTCGTTATTTTGGCATGTTCTTGAATATGCTTATACTCTTCATCGGTCAATTTACCTTCTTTGCAAAGCACACTGTCTTTTATTCCTATCTTACCAATATCATGAAGGGCTGCCGCATATTCCAAAACTTCTATTTCTTCACCCGTAATACCTAACTGATCTGCAATAACAGAAGTATACTGAGTTACACGGTGAGAATGACCTGCTGTTATACTATCACGTGCGTCTATAGATGCCGCTAATGTATTGATAAAGCTTACTAACGAACGCTTTTGCTCCTCTAACATTTGTTGTTGTTTTTGGAATAATCTGGCATTTTCTAAAGCAATACCGGCACTGGAACCAATTGCAATAAGCAAATCTTCGTCTTTATCATTAAAAAACCTGTCCGCTTGTTTATTTAAAACCTGAAACACACCTACAATCTCGTGGTTCATATTTCTGATCGGCATACAAAGTATTGTTTTAGTATGATAGCCGGTTTTTTTATCTATTTCTTTATTAAATCGAGAATCATTATAAGCATCTTTAATGTTTATTGTTTCACCTGACATTGCCACATGCCCGGCAAGTCCCATATGAGCAGGAAATCTGATTTCCTGGCTACCCATTCCTAATGCTACTTTAGACCAAAGTTCATCCGTATCTTTATCAAGCAAAAATACCGTACATCTATCTGCACTTAAAGCATTTTTAGTTTCTTCCATGATAACTTGCAACAAAGAATCGATGTTGGTTTCCGCTGCTATGGAGCGCCCTAAACGCAAAAGTGCGAATAAAGGATCTTGATGATCAGCATTCTCTGTGGTGATTGAACCCATTAAGTTTAATGTTTCAAGTAAATTGCTATTTTCATTAAATAATTTTTCTTTTTTTGCCTCTTTTTCAATTACATTAGACCATTCATTTAAATCAATTTCATAGAGAAAGTCTTCAATTTTTTGGGTCAAAAGCGGCAAATCATTATTCTTAGAAACCCTAAGAGCTTCAAGCAAGCTTGAGACAATCATAGCAGAATTTTGCGTATCTTTATAAACAAGACTAAGCTCATAATAACATTTTGCAACTTCTAACTGCAGTTCAATTTCTTGATAAAGCTCTATAGCCTCATGTAAGTTTTCAATGGCTATTTCATTCTTACCCATAGCATTAAAAATACGGGCTTTAACTTGTTTTAAAAGCGCATTACCTCTTTTAGAGTGATTTTCCTGAAATACCGGCTCTGATTCTTTTTGAATAATATTTAGAGCTTCAGAAGGTTGATCCATTTTAACCAATATATTGGCTTTTGTACAAAATGAAAATGCACAAATATCTTTCGACTCAGATTGTGCCGCTAGCTTTATTGATTTTTCACAATATATCAATGCTTTCTGATAATCTTCTAAAATAAAATATACCTTCGCAAGTTCGTCATAAGCCCTTGCAGAAGTCATAAAATCTTTAAATTTAAATGTTATTTCAGCTGCTTTTTTTAAATGTTTTAATGCTTTTTCATAATTTTCAACACTTGCATGATACCGCCCTAAAAGTAAATAAGTGTTTGAAAGTTCATACTTATTATCAATTTTTTTCTTTACTTCAAGCGCTTCGTTTAAATATCTTATCGCTATTGAATAATTTGAAGATCTTAAGTAAAAAAGTCCAAGATTATCTGTAATTTTGGCATACTCAATAGAATCTTCATTAAGCAAACTTCTTGCATTTTTATAATATTTTAAAGCTTCAGGAAAATGTCTTTCGTTATAACTGATAATGCCATAATAATGAAGAATTTTTCCTTCTATTTCTATATTTTCAGGCGTTTTTTGACTTTCAACTAAATATTTTGCATCGTTTAAAAGAGTATGAGATCTTATGAGTCTACTGCTACTTTTTCTATAATGAGTCAATGCAAGCTCTGCAAGGCAATTAGCAATCATAGCAAAATCGTGAAATTCTGAAAATAATTTTTGTGCCGATTCTAAAACTTTAATCGCCTTATCATAATTCTTTTTTAAAGACTCTATCACCCCAAGTCTAAACATGTAAATTGCTTTTTCTTCAACACTTTGAAGAGTCATCAATTTTTGTTCGATTTCCTCCGGTGATAAATATTCTGCTGTCTGTATTTCTGCCAAATCTCTCATATACTTTTATTAAACCATATTCATCTGTTTTTTATTAGCATTATTAGTTTTCATATAATAATAAACGTTTTTTTTATACAAAAATTGTCCTATGGCCATAACTTAAGAAAAAAACGATATACAAAGGTGTTCATAAACGGAAAAAAAGTATAATCAAGAATCGAAGAACTTCCATTCGCTTTTACCTTGTATTCAATTTCTTTCAAACTATCTGTTGGTGTAGCTCCGGTGCAATCTAATTCGTTATAAATATCTTCTCTATAATGACTAACCTCTATCAAATCAGAACTCGGCATTAAATGACTTTTTAAAATTAAACTGTTATTAAGCTCAAAATTCTTGACTAATTCTTTATCATTTTGAACTATATAATAATAATTATTTTTCTCCAGTTCTTTCAAAAAAGCTTTTTTCATAAAATCTGAAATCTGATTATTTCGAGTATACAAATAAACATCAGAGTTAATTTGCTTCAAGTTTATTATTATATAATTCTTTTTTTGATAAAGACCTAAATGCTTTGGTTTTATAAAATAAAATCCACCTTTTATACTCGATTTTATAAGCCTGTGATCTTTTTCTTTTATATGATCATAAATTAAATTAGATACATTGCTTTTTTCTGCATTGTAAATCACATAAACAGCTCTATCCGTTGCAAAAGCAGGATTTTGAGAAAATAAAACAAATACAAAAAACAAGACACAAAAACTAAAAGACCTAAAAAATTTACCCATAAGACACCTTTCTATTAAGACCTCTTCTCTTTAATTATATCTTAAGCAAGGAAAAATGCATAAAAAAAGACCTCTAAAAAGGATTTTTTAGAGGTTAGTCCAAATTATTAATTCATAGGTCTCTTTACTCTGCATCTATATAAAAACATCTTGTTTTTATTTTTTGCCAATTTCAAACGTAAAAGTTACACTTGTTTACATAATTGTATCTTCTACACTTATTCACTTGCTTTTTGGTTTAAGTTCAGCTTGAAATACTAAATTAAAGTATTATTATCAAGGATCCTCGCTAATTCAATATCTTCTTTTGTTGTTATTTTTATATTTTTATAACTACCTTCTGTTATAAAAACATTGACACCTAGTTTCTCTACTAAAGCACTATCATCGGTAACTTTTTCATTTCCATATTTTTCATATGCATTTAATAAATCACCTTTTTTAAAAACCTGAGGTGTTTGAACAGCCCAAAGAGCAGACCTATCAAGGGTACAAGCAACTTTATTAGTGATTCCCGCCTGTTTTATCGTATCTTTACAAGGAACTGCAACAATGGAAGCCCCTTTTTCTATCGCAAGGTCTATGGAATTTTCAATTATTTGAAGTTCAATTAACGGTCTTGCACCATCATGAATAAGAACAATATCATTACTTGCAACTTTTAAACCTTCAAAAACAGAGTCTTGGCGACTTTCACCACCTTGTATAATTTGAGTCACTTTTTTCAAAGCATTTTCTTTAACCTGTTTTTTAACCTCGACAATTAACTCTTCCGATGTACATACAATTATCTCCGTTATCCTTGAAATTGCATTTAATTTCATCAAAGTATTAACAAGAACTGATCTTTTTTCAATCGGTTCTAATAATTTATTTTTAAAAGAATCGAACCGACTTCCTGAACCGGCAGCCGGAACTATTGCACTAACTTTTACCGTCATTATTTTCCTTTTTTATTTCAAAATGATTAAAAACATTCATTTCCATAGCTTTTTCATCAATTAAAAAATCTTTATGCTCCTGAGATTTTACATAAACAAGTGATTTTTCTTTTTTAGGTATTACTTCTCCTATTTTTAGAAGCCCTATATTTTTTTCTTTTAAAATCTTCCAATGTTCGGGTGTTACAGTCGCCACAAGCTGATAATCTTCACCTCCAAAGAAAACCCATTTAAAAGGATCAACTTTAGCTATTTGTGCGATTAACTGTAAATCTTTGTCTATAAAAACCGAATCCAAATCAATTTCAAAAGAAACACCACTCATACTTGCCATTTGATACAAAGCATCAGCCAATCCATCACTTGTATCCATCATTGCCATTTTTGATTTAGCACTCTCTATAATAACTCGCCCTTCTTTAAGTTTTGGTTCCGGCATTAAATGAGAATGCACAAGTTTTTCTTTTACTTTTTTATCTGTATTTTTTAAGGCTTCAGAATGTTCTAAAGCATATAAACCTGCCCTGCTGAGTCCTGAATTACCCGTAGTTATTACAACATCTCCATTTTTAGCATTTTTACGGGTTGCTGAAATAAAACCTTTTAAATTTCCTATCGCAGTTACACTTACATAAACTTTCTCAGCCCCTGTAATATCTCCGCCCACAACTTTTACAGCGTATTTTTTACAAATATCGCTAACCCCTTTATAAAATTCTTTTACAAAATCTCCCTCAATATGAGAGGGCAATGAAAGAGAGATCAAAAGATATTCGGCAACACCTCCTGATGCAGCAATATCACTTAAATTAACTGCAATAGCTTTATATCCTAATTGATAAGGATTTATAGTTGAAAGCCTAAAATGAACATCTTCAACCAAAGTATCTACAGTTAACACAAGTTCTTTTTCAGCAATGTAGGCAGTATCGTCTCCTATATATTTAGACGATTCACCTAATTGCTGCTTTATTAATTCTATGAATGCTTTTTCTTTCATAAAAAAAGAATATCATTAAATATACAAAAAAAAAGCACAAAAAAGGAGCTTTTAAAGCTCCTTTTTTAAATAACTTTTATGCAAAAAGATTTAAATTTTTACCTAATCTACCATTTTCGGTATATAAAGCTTCTTCTCCTAAAGCCCCTTGTCTCAGAGGACTAAGTCCATTTTGCATATTTCCCTGAAAACCTGCAAAAGAATTTTTTTCTGCTGCAAAAGGATTCATTTTTTGACCAAAACCTTTAACAGATTGAGAAAAAACAGGATCTACACCTTGAGAAAATCTTGGCTGAACCATAGGACTTTCAATAGGTTTATGACCTTCTGCCTTCATAGGCTCCAAAGGCTTTGCCATTGAGGTTTTTTGCATTAAGAATGGATTTATTTGATTAATTGACATAATGCACCTTTACAGTTCTATCCATGTATATAAAGTTTATTTCCGGATTAAATTTGCGCAAAAACCAAAAAAATTAACATTTTTTTACAAAAAAACACCCCTAAACTCTAAAATATTTCCATCCTTAAACAGTTCAATATCTTATCAGCATTAGTCTTTTTAATCATAAGAATCCTTTAGATAAATTTTACTCTCAAACATAACATTCAACAATTAAAAAGGTTTTCATTCATTCTTTTTTAGTGTAAAGTTGACACAAAGCTTTAGTACAAAAAGTGGAATTATAAACAGGTGAGATTAGACAAATTTTTAAAGGTCTCAAGACTAATAAAAAGAAGAACTGTAGCAAAAGAAGTTTCCGAACAAGCAAGAATTTTCGTTAACAGCAAAGCTGCAAAACCCTCAAAAGACATTAAAGAGGACGATATAATCTCTATCGAATATTATAATCGAACACTGGTGGTAAAAGTAGCAAAAGTTCCGTCAGGAAATGTATCAGTACAGGAAGCTAAAGATTTATACGAAGTTGTTGAAGAAGTTCAACACAAAAAATGATAAGCATTTGGAGGAAAATATGCCAACATTTATTGAAGACGTAATAGCAAGACAAATTCTTGATTCTAGAGGAAACCCAACCGTTGAAGTTGATGTAACTCTTTCTAGCGGTGTTGTTGGAAGAGCAGCAGTACCATCAGGAGCTTCTACAGGTGAATTTGAAGCTGTAGAGCTAAGAGACGGTGATAAAAATATGTACGGCGGAAAAAGCGTACTTCAAGCTGTTGATAACGTAAACAGCATTATTGCAAAAGAACTTATAGACCACGATGCCAGCAATCAAGATGAAATCGACAGAATCATGATTGAACTTGACGGAACGGAAAACAAAAGTAAATTGGGTGCTAACGCCATTTTGGGAGTTTCTTTAGCTTGTGCTAAAGCTGCCTCTATAGCTTACGAAACACCATTATACAGATACCTTGGCGGTATTAACGCAGTAACACTACCTGTTCCAATGATGAATATCATCAACGGTGGTGCTCACGCTGATAATAACGTTGATGTTCAAGAATTTATGATTGCTCCTGTTGGAGCAACAAGCTTCCAAGAAGCTTTAAGAATGGGTGCTGAAACATTCCATGCTCTTAAAAAAGTTCTTAGCGGTAAAGGTTATGTAACATCTGTTGGAGACGAAGGCGGCTTTGCTCCTAACTTGTCTTCTAACGAAGAGGCTATAGAAACTATTCTTACAGCTATTAAAGATGCCGGCTATACAACTGATCAAATTAAACTTTGTCTTGATGTTGCCAGCTCTGAGTTTTATAACAAAGAAACAAAAACTTACAACTTAGACGGCGAAGGAAAAACTCTTTCGCAATCTGAAATGGTTGATTTCTTGGCTGACTGGGTTGAAAGATATCCAATTATCTCAATCGAAGATGGCATGGACGAAAATGATTGGGAAGGCTGGAAAATGCTTACCGAAAAACTTGGCGACAAGTGCCAATTAGTTGGTGATGATCTTTTCGTAACTAATACAAAAAGACTTGCTGATGGTATCGTAAAAAATATCGGGAACAGTATTCTTATTAAAGTTAACCAAATCGGTACTTTAACAGAAACTTTAAATGCCATCAATATGGCTCATCAAGCTGGGTTCACTGCAATTTCATCTCACAGATCAGGTGAAACAGAAGATACATTCATTGCAGACTTGGCTGTAGCTACAAATTGTGGTCAAATCAAAACCGGCTCAGCTTCAAGATCTGATCGTATTGCAAAATACAATCAACTTATCAGAATTGAACAAGAACTGGGTGCTGCTGCTAGATACCCTGGAATAAGAGCTTTTAGTGGTAAGAAAATCGCTAAAACAGCCAGTGAATTATTAGCATAAGCTATAATCTTAAAAAAAGAAAAGCGAGTATACCTTGTATACTCGCTTTTTTGATATCTTAACATTTTTTTAACTTTACTTTTAGTTTGAAAAAAAACAAATGTGGGAATATTTTAACTATCGGAGCTGCACATTCAAATATTATTCATTAAACAAATTGTTTATGCATTCTACAGAATCTTAAACGTTATTGTTGTGAAAACCGTCCTTAATTGCAGATTACGGTTTATTTCAGATAGCGTTATTTTTATTGTATGGGGTGATTAAGAGTCAAAATGCTTTTCCCTGAAACAAAAAAAGTATCGACATTAACCTTTTTCTCGGGAAGGGTTAATTTAGCAAAGAAAAAATTACAATGTTTTATTAAAAATAACATTACAAAGGAGGGGCAAATAATATTAAACGAAAGACATAAAAACTACTAGCTTAGCAAAGAAGGGAGCTTTGTTATGGAAACTTCTGAATTAGAAACAATAGAAGGACGCTTAACTGAATGCATTGAAGCGTTGGAGATATTTTTAGTACTAGAAATATCTGAAATGCAACGACAATTAGACAATTTAAGACGTATAAATGTTCAAATTTTATCAAAACATATCCTTTCTCAAAGCGAAAAAGGTGTTCAAAAAGAAAAAAGTGACTTAATAAAAAACATCAGCAATATTATACGAGATTAAAAAAACAAAACGCCCTAACTGTGGATAAAGTGCTCATGCTTTATCCCTTTTTTTATTTCTAAGATTATTAAAGAGTTTCAATATCAAGAACTATTAAACCACTATTAATAGCAGCCATCTCAGTTTGAGAATTGTCAGTATAAATAGCCGCAATTTGAGAATCCACTGTATCTGCAAGCTTTTTGATACTTTCCAAATGTAAATCTTCAAAAGCCAAATTTTTTAAATTTAGCTTTAATTTCTTATTTGAATACTCACCGGTACTCAAATAATCACCTATTTGAAAAATAGCATCCGAAGGATTTTTAACATCCTTTATCTCTATATAATTTTCAGAATTTCCTTTCATTAAAACCCCTATAAAATAACTCTAAGCAATAGCAGATAAAACTTCGTATTCTTCTCTTATTTGTTCAGCTTGGTTTTTAAGATCCTCAATTTTACTTACCTCAGAACCATAAATACTTTCTAAATAATGTTTTCTGCTGATTTTTTGTAATCTAAAAAAAGCTATTTTACTAAGCGTAATAAAATTATCTGATATAACATTATCTTGCTTATACTCAATAATATCTTGTTTTAAACTGACTTTATAATCTTCTGATAAACAATCCCTTACTCCGATTGTTGTCATTAATGTGTAATTATATAAAATATCTTTCAATTCAGGGTTTTCAACAAAAACTTTATCAACAGAAGAATTTGAATCTAAATTACTTAAAAACCTTGATTTAAGTTGATTTATCAAACCTTCCGTTGTTTCTAATTCAGGCATATCAACCATATAAATATTCCCCTTTTATACAATTTATTTCTGCTGTAAAATTAATTTTAGTAAAAAAACTTTCTATATATATTTTAAATACTATCCAAAATAATAATTGCCAAATTGACACCTTATTTTAAAATTTTGTAAATATCGAGGTAAAAAATTGAACACTAAAACAATAAAAAAAATCTTTAAAAATACTTTATTAAGCTTATTATTGTTATTTTGCACCTCTTTAAGTTTATTCGCCCAAGAAGAAATAGAGATTCTTGTAGTTTACCCAAAACCAAATTCTGAAATAACTGCAAAATCCACTTTTATAATCGGAAGCTCCGAACCGGGATCAAAAATCCTTATCAACAATAAACCTGCAAAAGTTTATACTAACGGATCTTTTGTTGAAATTTTCCCTTTAAAACCTGGAGAAAACACAATAACAGTAAAATCATCAAAAAACGGGCGAAACGGAGTTTTATCATACAATATCTCAACTCCCGAAAAGCCAAAAACAATACCTCATAAACCACTTATAATTGATGAACTTTCAATAACTCCTCAAAAAAATATTATTTGCAAACCGGGTGATATTATCAGTGTTCAATTTACAGGCTCAACAGGTTATGACGGGGTTTTCAACATTGACGGTGTTAAAAACATCCAAATGAAAGAAATAACAAAAGCAGGACAAAAAGGTATCTACAAAGGATATTACACCGTAAAACAAAAAGACAATTTTAAAAATGCCAAAATCTTTGTAAGGCTCAAAAACAGATTCACTCGTCTCACAAAACACTCAAGTGCAACTGTATCTACATTGAAAAAAGAAAATTATTTGATCGGAAAAATAAAAGCAAACAACACCACAGTAAGAGTAGCGCCTAAAAAAGCTCGACTCACTCCCTTGGAGAAGAGTACCCTCATTGCAATTACAGGACAAAGAAACGGATATTATCGATTTAAAAAAACAAACAACAAACAATCCTGGACTCCCGAAACAGGTGTAAATATAATTGAAATCAGCCAAATTCAACCTTCATCCGAAATCAAAAATATAAATGTTTTTGAAGATAAAGACAGTATTTTTATAAAAATCCCCTTAAATGAAAAACTGCCCGTAGATTTGAATGAACAAAAAAACTCTATTATCCTTGATATCTACGGAGCAAAAGCAAACATTGATCAAATTACATATAACCACGTTAAATCAATAAAAGAAATTAACTGGGAACAACCTAACGATAACTCTTTTAGATTAAAAATAGAACCGGAATTTCAACAACTTTGGGGTTATAGGTATTTCTTTTTTGGCAACGACCTTGTTTTAAAAATAAGAAAAACACCTAAAATCAACCCTATAAATCCTTTAAAAGGTCAAATTATAGCAATAGATCCGGGACACGGTGCGGATGAACTGGGTGCTGTAGGACCAACAGGAATTCCTGAAAAAACAGTAAACTTGAGAATCTTCGAACACCTTAAAAAAGAGCTTGAAAAAAATGGTGCTATTGTAATAACAACAAGAGAAACCGATGATATAAACCCTGATCTTTATGAAAGATCAGAAATAGCAAGAAAAAATAATGCCATAGTTTTGCTAAGCATCCATAATAATGCACTTCCTGATGGTAAAAACCCTTACAAGACCCATGGTACAAGTGTCTACTATTATCACTCACAAGCCCTACCTCTTGCTAAATCTCTTCAAAATGATTTGGTGACTGACCTTGAATTTAAAGATCTCGGTGTATTTTGGGGAAGCCTTGCCCTCACAAGACCAACTGAACCGGTATCAGTCTTGCTGGAAATAGCTTTTATGATCCATCCTGATGAATACGCGAAAATAATCACCCCTGCTTATCAAAAACTTGCTGCAAAATCTATAACCAAAAGTCTTAAAAATTATTTTTTGCAAAAAGGTGAAAAACAATAAAAAAGTTCTTTAATCTTTATAATACATAATTTTAATTTTTTATTTTATTTACGTATCAATACCCACACGTGAATTTCAAATAGTGCTATACTTTATAATAGTTTTAAATATTAAAGGACATAACGATGAAAAACAAACAATCAGGTTTTACTTTAGCAGAAGTATTAATAACACTCACCGTAATAGGAGTTGTAGCTGCACTTTCTATCCCTACCCTTCTAAGTAGCTCGAATGACGCCGGCGATGTTACCAGATTAAAAAAAGTTTATGCAACTTTTACAAATGCTGCAAAACTATACGAAGCTGAAGAAGGCAGTATTTCAAGCGCTTTTACAACAGCTGGTGGTGCTTCTTCGGGTACAGCTTCAAAAGCAGCTTTTGAAGCTGTTTTTATGCCTTATTTAAATATAATCAAATACTGTGGCGCAGATAAAGGTTGCTGGCATGATGGTCCTACCAAACATTTAGGTGGAACACAATATCATGCAACTCTAGATACTCAATGGGATGGTAATTACGCAAAAGCCATATTGGCAGATGGAATCACTATAACATTTTCGAGCCTTGCTTCTAACTGCACAACTGACAATGGTGATGGTCCTTTAGACAATACTTGTGGAAATTTTGTTATAGATATAAACGGAAGTAAAGGTCCTAATCAAGTGGGTAGAGATTATTTTGATTTTTGGATAACACGATCAGGTGTATATCCTATGGGTTCTTATAATGATGGGAAGAGTTGCAGTTCAAGTAGTTCAACTTGGGATACAGAAGCCGGTTGTACTGCAAAAATTCTTGCTGAAGGTGAAATAAATTATTAATAATAAAAATTTTATTTAATATCAGGATTTTTTGTTTAAAAAATCCTGATATTAAGGTATAATTTCTTGAAACCAATTTAACAGCTAAAATCGTGAAAGGTAATAAAAACATGCAAATAAATATCGATGTTAAGGCGTTATACTCAGACTATGTAAAAACTCTCGAAACTTATATTATGTTTCGAATTAAACAAGACACTCTAAGATTAACACCTGAACTTGAAGCTAAAAACAGAACTCCTATTAATTTAAGTATTGGTGCACCTGTTCAAGCTCCACCTAAATTTGTAATAGATGCTTTGAAGAAATCTCTTGATACACAAGGTATTCATTCCTATTCTGTGCCAAAAGGTGAAGCCTTCTTTGCCGAAGCAGTTGCAAAAAGAATGAAAAACAGATTTGACGTTGAAGTAAATACAAAAACAGAAGTTTGTTCTTTAGTTGGATCAAAAGAAGGTCTTGCAAATATTTTCAGAACTTTAATAAATCCGACTTTAAACGAAAAAGAACAAGATATAATTTTAATACCGGATCCCGGATATGCTTCATACAAAGAGCAAATAAGAGTTATTGGAGGAAATCCTTATTCTATTCCTTTAACTTACGAAAATAAATTCATGCCGGAACCCGAAGATATATTAAATCAACTGGAAAAAGAAGGTTTAAATCCTTCAAAAGTAAAAGCTTTGGTTATTAATTATCCTAATAACCCTCTAGGAGCTACTGCAACAAGAGAATACTTGCAAAAAATTGTTGACTTTTGTAGAACTAAAAATATTTTACTTATAAGTGACTTGGCTTATGCTGACATGTATTTCGCTGATCAAGAAGCCCCTGCAAGTATTTTGGAATTTGAAGGCGCAAAAGATATAGCTATAGAATTTCACAGTTTAAGCAAACCTTATGCAATGACGGGATGGCGTATCGGCTGGGCTTGCGGTAACGCAGATGCTGTAGGAATACTTGCAAAAATGAAAGCAACAGTAGACACAGGAATCTTCAAAGCCGTTCAAAAGGCTGCTTCAGAGATTTTGACTTCAAAAGAAGGCGATAAATATATAAAAGAAAGCAATAAAAACTATCAGAAAAAACAAGAAATAATGGTTAAAGGCTTTAAGGAGCTTGGCTGGGATGTAGATAATTTGATTATTCCAAAAGCTACGTTCTACTTATGGCTTCCTATTCCACCTTCTTACAACTCTGCTGAAACTTTCTGTCAGGAAATGCTTCAAAAATCAGGTATTGTAGTAGTACCGGGTACGGGTTTTGGGTCGTACGGAGAAGGATTCTTCAGAGTATCTATCGTCGCTTCTGATGATAGTTTAAAGGAAGTTATCTCAAGAATGAAAAAAGACGGTTTTTTCTTTAAATAAAATCTAATCTCAAAAATTTAAGACAATGAAAAACGAAGCTAATTGCTTCGTTTTTCATTGTCTTAAATAAGCTTCTACAAAAAGCTTTATCAATATTACCCTTAAAAATTTCAAATATAACCACCTTGATTATTACATCTTGTGATTAAAAACAACAAAAACCCGATCATAATCTTTCCATCAGTTTATTTGTAAAAAATTGAGAGGAAAAGTCATGGAAATGGAAACACAAAATGTTGAAACTAAAGAACTTAACGTAAAAATGGAAGAAATCAGTGAAAAAATCTTTGATATGCAAGATAAAATGGTGGGCAATTTCAACAATGCAATGAGCGGAACAGCTCAAAAGCTTGATTCCACAGCTGATAAACTTCACCAAACAGCTAAATTCATCCGAAATAAAAACGTAAACACACTAAAATCCGACATTACGAATATTATAGAAAAACACCCCGGAAAATCAGCAGGTATAATATTTCTGTTTGGTTTTTTAATCGGAAAAGTACTATCCCGTTAAGGAGGTCTCAATGTCAGTAAATACAGCCGAAACCCTAAAATCACCTAAAGCTTTACTCAAAGGACTTTTGGAAGATTTAACAGCTCTTTTATCAAAACACGTAGAACTTTATAAACTCGAAGTAAAAGAAGAAGCAAAATTTTCAATGATGGCAACATTAAGCGTCATCATAGGAGCACTTGTCGGCTACACCAGTCTTACTTTCATCGGGTTATTTTTTATCTTTTTGTTAAGTGAGTTTTTCTCAATGTGGTTCTCATCTCTTGTGGTAGCCATAGTTTTCCTAGTTATTTCAGGCTCAACTTTTTACTTTGCAAAAAAATACCTTGGTGAAATCAAAAAAGGAAATGACTCTGTTTTAGATCAAACAATGAAAACAATGGAGAGTGCGAAAAAATGGTTACTAAAGCTGAAATAGTAAAAGAAATAGAAAATACCAGATTTAAAATCAATAACTCAATGGACGATGTGTCCGAAATGATACACGAACAACTTAATCTTAAAAAACAAATCAAAACAAACCCCGGACATACAATATTTATAGCGGCTTTATTAGGCTTTTCACTTGCTGCTCTTGCCACAAAACCGGGTCGACATTTTTTAAAAGCCATTCTTAAGCCGGCAGGAGTCCTTGGCACCGCCTATCTCTCAGATATGACAATGAAAATATTAAAAAGAAAAATCAAAGAAATGTAGAGTCTTCATATAAAATTTCTTTAGATTTTACCTTGAGTATGCATAATATTACATATGCATACTTTTTACTGGAAAAAATGCATCGTTAAAAGTTATAAATTATAGTGAGGCTGGAAATGAATAAAACTGTTCTACTTTGCATCTTGGACGGATGGGGACTCGATAGAAATAATTGCCCCAAAAATGCCATTACAAAAGCTAAAACACCTGTTTTCGATAATCTTCTAAATGAATATCCTAACACATATATATATGCTGACGGTGAACATGTGGGACTTCCTGAAGGGCAAATGGGCAACTCAGAAGTGGGACACCTTAATATGGGAGCAGGAAGAACTGTATACCAAGAGCTTACAAGAATTAATAAATCTATAAAAGATGGCGATTTTTTTGAAAATCAAGAATTTATAAACGCAATAAACCACGCAAAAGAAAACGATTCAGCTCTTCATTTAATGGGTCTGGTAAGTGATGGCGGTGTTCACAGTTCTATAGAGCATCTTTTTGCGCTAATCGAAATGGCAAAGAAAAAAGGCTTATCAAAAGTCTATGTCCACGCATTCCTTGACGGAAGAGATACTCCCCCTCAAAGTGCAATTGAATACGTTTCTCAAGTTGACGCAAAATTAAAATCATTAGGACTTCCTAAAGTAGCTTCCGTTATTGGCAGATACTATGTAATGGATCGTGATAACAGATGGGACAGAGTTGAAAAAGCCTATAGCTGCTTGCTTTTAGGAGAGGGAGAAAAAGCTGAGAATGCGGAAGAGGCTATTAAAAACTCTTATGAAAAAGGTAATAACGATGAATTTGTATTACCAACAATTGTAAATGTTGAAAACTCAAGAATTTCTGATAACGATGCGGTAATATTCTTTAACTATAGACCCGATAGAGCCAGAGAAATCACAAGATCCATTAATGAAGCAGATTTTAAAGGTTTTGAACGTGCAAAAACATTAAAAAACCTATATTACATCTGCATGGCTCAATACGATGAAAGCTTTGGACTTCCTATTGCCTTTCCTCCTCAAAAATTAACAAATATTTTAGGTGACGTACTTCAAAAAAATGGTATCAAACAATTTAGAACCGCTGAAACAGAAAAATATGCACACGTGACTTTTTTCTTTAACGGTGGGCTTGAAGAACCATTTGCAGATGAAACAAGAGTATTGGTATCATCTCCTAAAGTTGCTACTTATGACCTTCAGCCCGAAATGAGCGCTTATGAGGTTGTTCAAAAAGTAGTGGGAGCCGTTGAATCAAAAGAATATCAATACATAATGGTTAATTTTGCAAATCCTGATATGGTAGGTCATACAGGCGTAATGGATGCAGCAGTAAAAGCGATAGAAGTGGTTGATGAATGCGTCGGGAAAATAGTTGATGCGGTTAAAAAAACAGATACTATAATGTTAGTAACCGCTGATCACGGTAATGCCGAATGCATGGAAGACCCTGAAACTCATAAACCATTTACCGCACATACCACAAACCCTGTTCCTTTCCTTGTTGTAAATGACAAAGACGATGTCAAGTTGATGAAAGACGGTGCTTTATGTGATATTGCTCCTACAATTTTAAAACTTTACGGCATCGAAAAACCTGCTGAAATGACAGGTCGATCAATAATCGAATAAAATGAATCTAAATTTTGTATAAAAAAACGAGGAGCTGATATAGCTCCTCGTTTTTTTAGCTTTTTACTTTAATCCAAATCATCAAAACGTCTTGAAACAACATCCCAATTAATTTCTTTGACTATATTATTTAAATAACTTTTTTTATCGATACCATAGTCAATCATAAAAGCATGTTCCCATACGTCTAAAACCACTATAGGTACAAGGTCTATAGGCGCATGTAAATCATGTTCATCTATTATCATATTTTGTAATTTATTTATCTTTTTATTAAAAAATGTAATCGCCCAACCCGATCTTGCTGATTTTCCTGTTGCTTTCAAATCTAAAAGATATTTTTCATAAGAACCAAAATCCTTAATTATTTTGCTTTTTAGCTCCTCAGAAGGCATTGTTTTTTTAGCTGTTAAATTAGAAAAATATAATTCATGTAAAACCGCACCGTTATGGGCAAATGATCTCGAAATGTTTAATGCTCTGTAATCGGAATAAGTTGGATTAGCAACTTGTTTATCAGCTTTAGGCAGTTTTTTATTAAGCTCATTGATTTTTTTAACATATCCTTTATAAAGTTTAAGGTGTTGCTCTATTTGAGAACTTCCTATACTTTGCAGTGAACCTTTTAAATAACTAAAATCTTTTGCTTGATATTCAGCTGCTGCAGGCAAATTAAAAAAAAATAAAAATATCGATAAAATTAAAAGTCTAACTAACATAATTTCTCCTTTTGTTTTTTTATGAAAGGTAAAATCGCTTTTTCTTTTCCTTTTGCCTCAACCATAGTATCAAAATGAGGGCTTATAATAATATTCTCAATTAAATAAGAGTGGGCTCCCGGATTTTTATCAGGATTTTGCTCTGAATAATGAATCTTAGGTTTTTCCTTCCAGGTGCTCATTGCGCTTTTTAAATCATCTTCCCATCGAGCATTTTTTTCATGATTTAATTGCCAATGAAAATAATCAACCAATACTGTAATATCTGTTTTCTCATGAATTTTCATTATCTGCCTTACAGTCCAGCTTTTTTCATCATTTTCTATAACAATTCTTTTTCTTACATTTTCAGGCAATTTATTATAATTAGCTATAAATCTTTTGGAAGTTTGCGCTCTATCTTCGTAGACGCCACCGACATGTATAATAATTTTATGCTCAAACCCCAAACACATTCGATCAAAAAATTCCGAATGAAATAACAAATCTTTGATTGATTTTTCTACAACATCATCTCTTGGCGAACCAAGATTGATAAACTGAGGAAGATGTGAAGAAACCCTCATTTTATTAGTGTTTATATAATCGCCAATTTTCTTGATTTCTTTCTCGAGAGTTTCAAGTCCCCAGCTAAAATCTTTATGAGTTGCAAATGGAAACATCGAAGCACTTAATCTATACATATAAATTCCGTGAGCTTTATTCCATTTTAAAATCTTTAAAGTATCGTTTAAATTTTGTTTTGCTAAGTTTATACAATATTCTATAGGATCAGCTTGTTTTAAAAGCGTAGAGATCCGACAACTTCTTGCAGGAGTTGTTCCGTCTTTTTCTTGAAGGGTCAAATTAGAACAAGCATATCCAATCATAACTTGATTATTTTATCAAATACTTTAGTATTATTTATTAGTCTTTAAGCCATTATCAATACTATTGTTTAATTTTATACATTAATAAAATTATTTTTCATTAAAAAGAAGCTACGCAAAATGCGTAGCTTCTTTTTAAATCTTTTAAAAAATGAAATTTAACCTCTGATACCAAGTTCTTTAATAAGGTCTCTGTATCTTTCAAGACCTTCTTTCTTAAGATATGCTAAAAGTCTTTTTCTTTTACCTACCATCATCAAAAGACCTCTACGTCCTTGAAAATCTTTTTTATGTTCTTTTAGGTGTTCTGTAAGTTCTCTAACCTTTTCAGTTAAAAGAGCTACTTGAACCTCTACCGAACCTGTGTCTTTTTCACTTTTCTTGTGTTTTGAAATTACTTCTTGTTTACTAGCTAAATTGATAGTCATCTTTATATTTTCCTCTTCCAATAAGAATATATTATCTGTTTAAATTGAATTCTAGCCTAATGATAATAACACTTCAAGTAAAAAAATCAAACAAAAAAAGTTTTTAACATATTTTGCAACATTAAAAACAAATAATAACGGGTGTTTAAAGACTATTAGTACAAAACTTTAATAACCGTTAATTTTTATTTCACAACAAAACCTATTACTTTAGACTGCCCGACTTTTAAACCCTTCAAATCAGCAAAAGAAGAGGAATAAAGCTTATAATTAACGCCAAGATCATACAACTGACTTTTTATCATCTCATCAACAGAAGCATTTTTCTTATATAGAGTTTTATGTCTTTTGACTCTTATTTCATTACTATTAACAGTCACTTTATAGTCATAATTATTTACCTTTACAGGCGTTCCTACATTTACATATCTGAAAACTTCTTCGGCATGAGGTATTTTCATTCTTATACATCCGTGAGAAGAATATTTCCCAACCGATTGAGGGTTATTAGTTCCATGAATCCCGTAAATCCCCTGCTTATGATTATGAAACCCCATCCAACAAGTGCCCAAAGGATTACCAATTCCCGCTTTAATAACAGCAGCATTTTTTGAGCCGTAAGGACTTTGCCACTTAGGATTCTTCACTTTTGATTTAATACTAAAAAAACTGCCTATAGGAGTGGGATATTGCAAACGCCCAACGCCTACGGGATAAGTTTTTACATAACCGGGAGATACTATAAGGTCAAGAGTCTTGGAAGGCACATTTATAATAATCTTTGTTCCTGAAGCTAAGGCAATATTCGCATTAAAAACCAAAAATAGAACTGCGATTAAAAAAGCTTTTTCTTTTAACATCTTAAACTCCTTATGAAAGACTAATGCAGCGATCTTTATAAGCAGCAAAAAGCGGAGGATAAACCTCCGCCTTTTGAAGCCTTTAGCTTACTGACAACCGAATGCGATTGAAACTGTTTCGTTAGGATTAATGCTAGAAACTTTCGTTCCGTCAGGATTAACTAAGAAAGCAACTTCATCAGTTGTGATTTGGAATAGACCCGCAGTACCATTAACTGCAGTTCTAATAACATCTACAGGTGTTCTGAATAAAGCGAATGCAGATTCATAGTAACTTCTTCCTGCAGCTCCCCATTTACCTTGAGTAAGCTCGCCTGAACCTATACCCACATTATTGAATACTTCTTCAACACCGTTTCCACCGATGATTACAGATGAACCAACAGTTCTTCCGACATCGCCAAGAAGTCTTCCTGACCAAACAAATGGCCATTGAATAAGTCTGGTAAGAACTCTTTGTTTATGTTCTTGCTCAACTTTAGCAGTTAAAACTTGGTTAGGAAGTTTTGAAGCTTCTTTTCCGTTTTTGATTTCATCAAAAGCAAGTTTTAAACCACCTTGGTCATTTCTGGTAGGTCTGATAACTTCCACAACATGACCATAAACCTTAGAGTTATTCGGGAAAGTTACGCCGTTGATTGTGATTGGCTCAAGAGATCTAGCTACAAACTTATCACCAACGTGGTTTGCTCTAGAATTAATATTGTCTTCAAATTTAACATTAAATGTAGGAAGAGCAATAATTTCTCCTTGTTCCATCATAGCAGCCGCACCTGTAGGCTCACATTGAGCTTCAACAGGGTCAATACCAAGAGCGATTCTTAGCTTAGATAACATAGCAGCCATATCAGCTCTTGAAGCATCTTGATTAGGCATAATTTGATTAGAAGCAGGTGTGTTTTCTAATAAACCGGCTTTTAAAGCTTTAGCAACTGATAATTTAGCCCATCCTGGAACCTGACAACCATCAATATATTGACTAAGAATTTGGTCAGCTTCACAGTCTGTCATTTCACAGTTAATAGCTTTAGAAAGTGATGTTAAAGCTTCTGCTCTAGATACAGCCTCACCAGGTTTGAACATTTGATTCGGGTATCCTGCAATGTAACCTGTTTTAACACCTTTATCTATAGAGTCATTAGCCCAGTGATGTTCAGGAACATCTCTAAATATTGGACAAGCACTTATCGCTTCGTTTTCAAGGTTAAGACCTTTAACGATTAAACTAGCGTATTCTGCTCTTGAAACAGGTAAGTTTGGCTTAAATGTTCTGTCAGGATAACCTGATATAACATTTGAAGAAGTTAACTTGTTAATGTCATGAGAAGCCCAAAAATCTACCGGTACATCATCAAACATACAAGCTAAAGGAGCGGCAGCACCGGTTTCTATTTCAATAGGAACCATTGTCTTCTTAAGAATTTTAATGCTGTCACAAGTTTGAACTGTCATAGGACAATTAGCGCCTTTACGAACGTTTTGGTTTCTATTAACACCAATACCCATTCTTTTACACTGATCATAATAATCACTGAAACAAGGAAGTCCACATGCCGCACCTGTCATTTCTTGCTGACAAGGAACTCCACAGTTCGTACCTGCCATTTCTCGCTGAAAAGGAACTCCACATGCCGCACCTGTCATTCCTTGCTGACAATCAATTCCATAATAACCTCTAGCAACACTTAATCCGCAACCTTCTTGAAGCCCAAAAGACAATGGGTCAGCTGAAAGTGCTGTTTTCCTGCCATAGATAGAAGATGGATAAGCATAAACCTGTTTTTCCATATATTCAGGTTTGTCTGACATATTTGGACAAATTCCGCATACAGGCTCAGGTGGAGCAGGACATTCTTCCATTACAGGACAAGCTGCTTCACAAGGATTGCATGGATCACAACAAGGGTCACAACATGGGTTACATGGGTTACATGGGTTACATGGGTTACATGAGTTACATGGATCACAAGGATCGCAAGGTTGTGGACATACAGGGCAAGCTGCTTCCGGACATGGACGAGGTATAGACCTAACTCTGAATTTGCCTATTTCTTGTGGGCATACAGGACAAGCCGCACCAGTCATAACAGGAAGCGGTTGTTTTGGTACAGAAACGCAACCACAATCAGCCACTTGTTTAATATTAGCATCTTGATTTGTAGCTACTTTTTTCTGCATAATAACCAAAGAAGTGCTCTCTGGTGAGTTTGGTTCTGCTATAGAACCCTGAGCAGTCATTGACACTACGCCAAATGTTATAGCTGCTGCAAGTGTTAGTTTTTTAATTGTCATCCCTTTTACCTCCTTACATAAGAATATTTTTCGGAATGTTCTTCCGAAGAGACAATCATTAACCTATAAGTAAAACAATTTTTTAACAATCCATTCCTTTCAATAAATTCGAATAATTCTGACTCGATAGATCTGATAAAAATTAAACTTTTAAATTTTTGTTTTCTTACTTAGCAATCTTATATTTTTGTTTGTTTTTCATCATTGCCGTCATCGGTTATCTTAGTGGATAATTCTTTTATTAGATAAGGCAACAATGTCTTTTTTCCTTAAAGGCAAAAACTAATGTATGCTTTATTTTGAACAAAAGAATTAAGCTTTCGTCATCAAAAAAGTAAATATTTTTCACTAATTTGAAATTTATAGTATACTTTTGAATGTCACATTAAGTTTGAGGCATTTGCACTTATAAAAGGTTTTCCCTTTATGAAGTGCAAGAATTTTGTGTAAATATAATGCATACAAAAACCGTAAATATGCTTAATTTTAAGTACATTAAAGACAGATCAGCCCCTGGCAGCTGGAGAAGGGGCTATGAATATCATCAAAAAGGTCAAGTAAAAGAGGCTCTTTTGGATGGTAATATTGTCAAAGGCAAAGTTAAAGGCAACTTTAAAGATCATTACAGTACCGAAATAAGCTATAATGAAAATCAAATAACTGCGAAATGCGACTGCCCTCTTGAAGAAGAGTGGTGTAAGCATGCTGTGAGTGTGGCTTTATATTCTATAGATAAACATCTTTTTGATCCGTATTTAAAGGAAAATTATAATTTAGATTTAGAGCATGCCGATGAAAATCCTTCTCCAATAGAGTCTCCTCAAGGTGGATATATTTTCAAGTTTAATCCAACAAGAAGACAGCGATTCGCAAGTGTAAAAATCACAGATCGATCGACAGGAAAAACTGTCTCTAACATTGAAAAAATCCTTAAATCTATTATTGAAATACAAAAGCATGCCCCTGAAAATTTCAAGCTGACAAAAGCTCAAAAAAACGAACTGGTACTGCTTCAAGAACTTTATAAATTATCTAAATTTGACAAAAAATCAAAATATTTTGATTTTCCTTTTAACAAACTTGATAAAATATTTAAACTTTTTAGAGAAGTTGAAGAAGTTGTTGATCATAAAACAGGTCAACGCATAGAATTTAAAAATGAAATCTGGAAATTAATTTTAACAGTGAACGTCTCTGTTGTCGGAAATGTTCTGCTTTCGCTACACTGGAGCAGACCTGACCCTGAAGATACCTACCCCCTAGAAGAAGTAAGGTATTTCTCTAGAGGTTTAAAATGGATGAGATATAAAAATATAATCATACAAACTGATACAGCTCTTTCTGTTTTGCCTCATTACCTCATAAAATCTACATTTACAGATATTCGTGATGCTGACGGAGGCAAATTTGTTTATGAAGAGGTTCCTCAGCTAAAAAAATTAATGACAGTGGACATCTCTGAAACTCTTGAGGAATTAACTCTTGAACGTCGTCCTCCCTCCAATATAGTAACAATGGCTTTAGATGAAGATTTCTCAATAAAAGCATCTTTAGATTTTGAATATGACGGGATAACCGTTCCTTATGGAAAATTAGCAGAAAAATCCCCTTACGTTACTGTTAAAAAACCCAAAAAAGATCTTATATACTGGATCAAACGAGACTTAAAACACGAAGAATCTTGCTATAATATGCTATTAGCATGTAAATTTACTCCTTTACAGACAAATAATCTGTTATTAGACTCAAATGACACTATAGATTTTTATAATTATTATAAAGATCAAGCAGGTAAAGACTGGAAATTCAAGGAAATGAGTGATTTTTCCAAGTTAAAAATAGCAGCATCTCCTTTAAAAATTCACGCAAAAATTGATTTTTCAGAATCGGTTGATAGCTTTGATATAGAACTATTTTGTGGTGTAGCCAGAAAAAAAATAGATATAGATGATGTGTTCAATCATCTTCATAAAGGTATAAAATATATACATGTTCCGGGCAAAGGTTTTGCCGAAATACCTGCAGCCAAGTTAGTTATGTTTAACAAAACCCTTCAAAGTTTTGATGCCATAAAAAAAGAAGAACGAAGCTATTCTATAAAAACATTCAGGGCAGGTCTTGTAGCAGAACTTATAGAACAAGAAATCGAAATTACGATGAGCCCTAAATTTGAAAAATTCTGGACCCATATAAGCACCTTTGATACCCCTGAAGTTGAACTACCGACTACTATTAATGCAGACCTCCGTGAATATCAACAAAAAGGATTAAATTGGCTTTGGTTCTTATACAAATATGGCTTAAACGGTATATTAGCTGATGATATGGGCTTAGGTAAAACATTGCAAACACTTGCCCTTATTCAAAAAGCAAAAGATCAAAACGGTCAAAAACCAACTCTTGTCGTTTGCCCTACTTCAGTAGTATTTAATTGGGAAGCCGAAGTTGAAAAATTTGCCCCCGAACTTACTACGCTTAATTTAACTGGTGCTGCAAGAAAATCATCATTTAAATACATAGATGAACACGACATCATTTTAACCAGTTACGCTCTTGTAAGAAGAGATATTAAACTTTTAAAAAAACATGAATTCAGAAGTGTCATTCTTGATGAATCCCAAAATATAAAAAATCATGAATCTCAAACAGCACAAGCCGTCAAAGAGATTAAATCAATACACAAACTAGCTTTATCCGGTACTCCTATTGAAAATAGGCTTTCTGAGCTTTGGTCAGTATTTGATTTTCTCATGCCGGAATTTTTGTATGATATTGATGAATTCAATTATAGATACGTCACTCCTATCGTTGATAGGGGAGATAAATCCATCGAATCCAGACTTAAAAAACAAATTTATCCTTTCATATTAAGACGTTTAAAACGAGATGTTGCAAAAGACCTGCCTGATAAGGTCGAAAACGTTGCTTATTGTAATATGACACCCGAACAAAGAGAGTACTACTTGGATGTTCTTGATAGCACTCGTGAAGAGCTTCTTAACAATATATCTCAAGATGGACTTGAAAAAAGTAAAATGTCTGTATTTGCAGCATTACTGCGCCTAAGACAAATCTGTTGTCACCCAAGATTGCTTGATAAAGACGGTAGTAGCGGAGTTGAAACTTCCGGCAAATTCGAACACCTAAAAGAAATGCTCGAAGAGATTATCAGCGAAGGACATCGTATTTTACTTTTCAGTCAATTTACTCAAATGCTCGACTTAGTAAAAGAATGGTTGGAAAAAGAAAACGTTAAATACGAATACCTTACAGGTGCTACTAAAAACCGCAAAGAACGTGTAGATAATTTTAACAATAATGATTCAATTCCTATATTCTTAATCAGCTTAAAAGCTGGTGGTACAGGATTAAACTTAACCGGTGCAGACTACGTTATTCACTACGACCCGTGGTGGAACCCTGCTGTAGAAGACCAGGCAACAGATAGAGCCTATAGAATTGGTCAAACAAAAAAGGTTTTTGTATATAGATTTATAACAAAAGGTTCAGTCGAAGAAAAAATTCAAAAATTAAAAGGACGCAAACGCGACCTTGTGGATTCTGTAATTTCTGTCGATCGAAACATTGGTAAATCTTTAACTTACGAAGATATCAAAGATATTTTATCACCTGATCTTTAATAACTAAAAATACTACCTAAAAATTTTTGTTAGATAAAAGTATTAAATTATAATCTTTTGGAGTAAAACAAAAGATTCTACTAATATCGCATTAATTAATGCCGGCAAAAATATACAATAAAATAGTGAATCCTCAACTCTTCTAAATCTACTTGCTACTCTTCAAATCCCTGCAAAAGCAGGGATTTTTTTAGTTTTATACCCAAATAAGTTAGTTTTTAGAAAATGCAACTGCGTCAGATTTTCATTTTCCTGAAAACGTCAATCTCTGCTTATGCATACCAACTTGCAAAACTGTTTTATTTTCCTGATTACATTTAACTATCGGAATATCAACATGTTCTAGTTTTGTAAACTTTTTTATTCAAAAAAGGCAATTTTTCAAATTAGATATACTTTATATATATAAGAGATAAATAATAATAATTTTATAACTTTAAAATGGAGAGAGATATAATGATTAACTTTAATTCAACAAACAAAGCTACAAACCCGCTTTTTAAAGCAAATGCCAATAAAAATAATAGCGAAATTTCTGACAAAATCAAAATGGACAAAGCAATTGCAGAAGCAATGGTTGCAAGTGGCGGTGTTTTTGCCCAACAAGATGGCGGTAAAACTTTTATTTGCTAATCAAAACTAAACAAGTTTTAAAAAAAGAGACTTTAAAAAGTCTCTTTTTTGCTTTTTAATTTAAAAACTTTTATCTTAATATATTAAAAGTACTTTAAAAGAAAACTAACTATGCGACTTTCAAAATACATTTTTATAATCTTTATTCTTATTACCTTTTTTTGCAATAACACTTCTTTTGCTGTCGAAACTCAAGAACAGCAATTATTTACTGATGTTTTTAAAAACAAAATCATCAGCCAAAACGGACAAAAAATTTTAATCCGAATAGAAATAAATCCTGAAAAAATCGAAAATTTAAAAGAAACAACTGCGCAGTTAGTTCAAGAACAACTAAAAGATAATATTGAAAAAATTATCGTTTTATATCAACAAGATGAATATTCTTACGGTAAAATTTTCATGCTTTCAACTGTTCATATTAAAGCTTTTTTGAAAGACAAATCGAATACTAAAATCATTCAATCTGCACTTGTCGAAAAAGATGTACAGCCTTTGAATATTAACCCCAGTGATAAACTGAATTTACAAACAATAAACGCCTTTAAAACAAGAAAACAAGCTGATATATTTAGAAAAAACAAACAGTATAAAGAAGCTCAAAGAATATATAAACATGCCTTAATGCAAAATCCTTTCGATTATTATTCATTTTTTTGGCTGGGTGAAATTTCCAGACATCAAAAAAACTACCCTAAAGCTAAAGATTATTACCATTCGACCTTAAAAATAAATCCCGGATTTAAAGCTGCTAAAAACGCATTAAAAAAAATAAAAATTAACCAACCATCCGATAACTATTAATTCAAGCTAATTAATTTAAATGATTAAAAATCTAAAAATGCAGGTTATTATAAAAAATGTTATTATTTAATGAAAAGACAGCGAAAAGATCGAAATGAAATTAAACTTGAAATTTAATAAAATAGTTTTATCAACAATTGCTTTAAGCTTGATTTTTTCAATATTTACAAGCGATAAAGCTTTAGCGGCAAAAAAGAAAAAAGCTAATGTGCCTGAAATTGTTGAAGTAGAAGCCAAAGATGGTTTTTACCTTATAGGAGAGCTTCAATTAACCCCTAAAGCGTCTTCTAAAAACAAAGTGCCTTTGGTTATTTTATTGCACTCTTTAGGTCGTTCAAGATCATCTTGGGGAGATTTACCTCAAAAAATAAATAAACTTGGTGCTGCAACTTTAAACATGGATTTAAGAGGACATGGTGAAAGTGTCGTAAATGGATCGGGAAAAAACAAATACTGGGTTAATTTTCCAAGAAGTGAATTTAAAAAATATTCTACCGATATTTTATCGGTAATAGATCATGTAAAAGAAAATTATCCTGAAATAAATTATAAAAACATAGCACTACTTGGTGGTGATATAGGCGCAAACGCCGCTGTAATGGCAGGAAGTGAATACAATAAGGATATTTCAACCCTTGTTCTTTTATCTCCAAGCCTTGCCTATAAAAACTTAAACACTCAAATCCCCCTTGTAGGATACGGAAAACATCCCGTATTAATGGTGGTGAGCAAACTGGATAAAGCTTCTTATAATTCATCTATCGAACTAATCAAATACGCTCAAGGTTATAAAAAACTCAAAATACTTAATTTCGGCGGAATTGGAGTTAACCTTTTGAAGCATAATCCCAAAGCAAAACAAGAAGTTTTGAACTGGGTTGAAGAACATGTAGTCTATCGAGTGCCTGATTCAAACCAAACAGATCAAGCTGATATTAAAGATTTAAAAAACGAGCTGCATAAAACAAATTTGAGAACAAAACATTAATAGACAATTTTATACGATTAATGCTAATTGAAGAATATTTAGTAGTGGTAAATTTATTACTGTTTTAATTCCGATAAAATCTTTTATGCAACGTATATAAAATTTTATTTTATCAATTTTAAATAGACCGTATTTTATTTTCGTAAGTTTTAAAAATGGAGCGTCAAAAGAAAAGGAAGCTGACACTGTTTGAGCGTAAGCGAGTTGTTTAAGCATTTTTTAAGTATTTAATCTTTTAAACAAGCGGAATGTATAAAACAAAAAAATAAATTCGTATCAAAACCCGTGGTTTTACTTTGACCTTGCAAAGCTAAAACCACTCAAAGCAATAACATTTACTCAAAGAACTTCTACAAAACTCTATTATAGTCAAATTTTCCTACCCGATAATATCTTTTTTTATTATTTTTTGTTTCTTTTTTATTGTTTATAGTTGGGTTTTGAGGTTTGATTTATTAACGCTTTTAAATCTTGCTTATAGCTTAGTTTTTAGATTTAATCAAGTAGAAAAATTCTCCTCGAATATAGTTTTTCGAGTTCTAATTCACTCATTTAAAACAAAAACCGCCTAAAATATTTTAATTAACAAAAAAAGCCCGATCAAAGATTCGGGCTTTTTTTAAAAGGTTTAAAAGCTAACTAATTAGCTTGATAATCTTTAACTTCTTGAGGTAGACTTCTAGCATCAACTTTAATGCCGGGTCCCATTGTAGTAGCAAGGTATACAGATTTTAAATACGTACCTTTTGCTGCTGATGGTTTAGCTTTTATAACAGCTTCAGCTAAAGTAATAAAGTTTTTTTCTAAATCCGCTTCAGTAAAACTCAACTTACCTAGAGGAACATGAACCATACCTTGTTTATCAGCACGGAATTCAACTTTACCTGCTTTGGCATCTTTAACGGCTTTAGTTACATCAAATGTAACTGTACCTGTTTTTGGGTTTGGCATTAGACCTTTAGGTCCTAAAACTTTACCCAATTTACCCAACATACCCATTGCATCAGGAGTAGCAATTAAAGTGTCAAATTCAAGCCATCCGCCTTGAATTTTTTCAACAAGCTCTTCACTACCCGCTATATCAGCTCCGGCAGTTTCAGCATCTCTAACTTTTTCTCCTTTTGCTACTACAGCAACTCTTACAGTTTTACCTGTACCCGCAGGCAGCACGGTGGTGCTTCTGACTTGTTGCTCAGCATGCTTTACATTGATGCCCAATCTCATATGGCATTCTAGTGTTTCATCAAACTTAGAAACTTCTTTAGATATTTTCTTCAAAGCTTCAATAGCTTCTTTACCTGAACAAGGTTGATTTATATCTTCTAAAAGTTCTAATAGTTTTTTTTGTCTTTTTGTCATTTTAGACATTTTTTAAGTCCTCCTTGTGGTCATAACGGATAAATCCTGCCACGTCAATTGTAATTTTACTCTGCTACTGTAACGCCCATGCTATTGCATGTACCTTTGATCATCTCAACAGCAGCTTCCATAGTTGTTGCATTCAAATCAGGCATTTTTGTTTTTGCAATTTCTTCTAATTGCGCCTGAGTTATAGAACCAACTTTATCCTTATTTGGAACTGATGATCCTTTCGGGATATTTAATGCTTTTCTAATTAACACCGGAGCTGGCGGAGTTTTTGTAATAAAACTGAAAGATCTATCTTCATAAACATCGATCTCTACAGGAACTACAAAACCTGCCATATCTTGTGTTTTAGCATTGTATTGCTTACAAAAATCCATTATGTTAACACCATGCTGACCCAATGCAGGACCAATTGGTGGAGATGGATTTGCTTTTCCTGCTTCAATTTGAAGCTTGATTTTACCAATTACCTTTTTTGCCACTTTTTTTACCTTCCTCAAATAATTTACTGATTAGGTTTTAAACCTTTTGGATTTGATTATATTCCAACTCTACGGGAGTTTCTCTTCCAAATATAGAAACTGTCGCACGTAGTTTTGCTTTATCAGGATAAACTTCTGTTATATCTCCGACAAAGTCTGCGAAAGGACCGCTTATTATACGAACCTTATCATTAATTTTAATGTCAAGTTCAATCTTAACGGGCTGTTCAGTTTGTGTTCTGTGAATAATTTTCTTAATTTCAGAATCACGTGCAGGAATAGGACGCTTATTTGCACCTACAAATTTTGTTACACCTGCTGTATGCCTTACAACATACCAACTATCATCATCCATGATCATTTCAACAAGAACGTAGCCGGGAAATATTTTTTCATCCTTGTCTTGCCTTTTTCCGTCTTTTACTTTAGTAACAGACTTTTGAGGCACTTCAACTCTGAAAATCTTGTCGCCTAAATTCATGTATTCGACACGTTTTTCAAGATTTACCTTTACTTTATTTTCATGCCCTGAATATGTATGAACAACGTACCAGCGTTTTTGTTTTGTATCTTTTTCAATCATATCTTACCTGCTTACATCTAAAAAGCCGACCAGACCTTGAAATGAAATATCCATAACATAAATTAAAGCTGTAAAAAAGAACACAACGCCTAAAACAACAATTGACTCAAAAACAACCTGTTTTCTTTCCGGCCATGTTATTTTACTCCATTCAGCTTTTACACCCTGAAAGTAGGTCTTAAAACCGCTTTGACTTTCTTTTTTTATGTTACTCAATTTTTTGCCTCGATCTTTCATTTTAAGATTACCTGTGTAACACGAATGAACTAATCTCACAAAGTTAATAGACACGCGCCCTGAAGGACTCGAACCCTCGACATCCGGTTTTGGAGACCGACGTTCTACCAACTGAACTAAGGACGCCTGTTCCTATTTTGTTTCTTTATGATTTGTATGATGCCTATCAAAAGGACAATACTTCTTTAGTTCGATTCTATCAGGAGTGTTCTTCTTGTTTTTAATGGTTGTATAATTTCTACGCTTGCACTCCTCACAAGCTAAGACAACCATTTTGTCATTTTTCTTTATACCCATTTTTTTACACCTTTTCACAACATATGAAGTTAATAATATGATCAACAATACCTAATGTCAACAGGAATTTATAGAATAAACAAACAGTTTGAAACATTTTATAAAGATATTTCTTATTATAATAGCGGCAAATTTCAGGTTTTTTACCTTTTAAAGTTAAGTATGTTTATAAACTATGGCATTTTTAGCCAAATTGTAGTGTAATAAAAAGTATGAAAAAAAATGATATACAACGTAATATAATTGTAAAACCTTCAAAAAATCCTTTAAAAGGTTATGTTTTAACGCCTCCTGATAAATCAATAAGCCATAGAGCCGCTATGCTTGGAGCATTAACCCATGGAGAACTTAAAATAAACAATTTTTTAATGGGAGCTGATTGTAAAAGCACTTTAAATATAGTTCAAAGACTCGGAGTTGATGTCCAATTTACTTCTGATACAGGCTTAACAATTACAAGTCAAGGGCTTAAAGAACCTAACGAAGTACTCGATGCAGGTAATTCAGGAACTACAATGCGTTTAATGTCAGGTATTTTGGCAGGACAAAATTTTTATAGTGTTTTATGTGGAGATAAAAGCCTTAGTAAAAGACCTATGGGCAGAGTAATAAGCCCTTTAAAACTTATGGGGGCTCAAATATGGGCAAGAAAAAACGATACAACACCGCCTATGAGTATCAAAGGTTCAAAATTATCAGGAATAACTTACGAATCACCGATTGCCAGTGCCCAAGTTAAGTCATGCCTGCTTTTAGCAGGTCTATTCGCAGAAGATACAACAACTGTTTCAGAACCTTATAAATCCAGAGACCATTCCGAAAGAATGCTTAAATATTTAGGTGCTGATATTGAAACAAATGAAAATATCATAAGCATCAAAAAATCAGAGCTATCCTCAAAACCAATATTGGTGCCGGGAGACATTTCCTCCGCTGCTTTTTTCCTTGTTGCGGCTTCTATTATCAAAGATTCTGAAATTTTAATCAAAGATGTAGGTCTCAATCCTACCAGAACAGGCATAATTGATGTTTTAAAAAGCATGGGTGCTGATATTGAAATATTAAATGAAAGATTACAATGCGAAGAAGAAGTAGGTGATCTAAAAGTCAGACACTCTAATTTAAAGGGAACCACAATCGATGGATCTTTAATTCCAAGACTGATTGATGAACTACCTGTTATTGCAGTTGCAGCAACTCAAGCTGAAGGAAAAACAATTGTAAAAGATGCAAAAGACTTAAGGAATAAAGAGTCTGACAGAATCAAGACTATTTGCACAGAGCTAAAAAAACTAGGTGCTGAAATTCAAGAAACAGAGGACGGGTTCATTATAGAGGGAAAAACAAATTTAAAAGGAAATTGCACCTTAGATTGTTACCACGATCATAGACTTGCAATGTCAGGTTATGTGGCTGCTCTTGTGGCAAATAACCCGGTGCAGATTAATGAGTTTGAATGGGTAAATATATCGTTCCCGAATTTTGATAAGTCTTTTAATAAACTTCAACAAAAATGATATAAAATAGAAGTAGAGTATAAATAATATAAAAAGGTTTAAAAAATGGCTAAAAATTTTGCAAAAGTTACTCCGGAAGATTACAGAAAAAAAAGAAAAAATATTTTTTACAGAACATTTGTAGGTTTAGTGTTGTTTCCTATTGTAATGATTTGCCAGCGAATAAAAGTATACGGCAAGGAAAACATTCCTAAATCTCAATCTTTTATAATTGCCTCTAACCACATTTCATATTTTGATCCTCCTATTGTAAGCATTGCCACAGGGCTAAAAGTCGCATTTATGGCTAAAAAAGAACTTTTTGAAGTTCCTATTTTAAACACCTTTATTGATTGGCTCGGAGCTTTCGCCGTAAATAGAGAAAAACTCGAAGTTTCAACCATAAAATCAGCCAAAAATGTCCTTAAAACCGATTGGAGCTTAGGTATTTTCCCTCAAGGTACCCGTATTGAAGTTGGTAAAATAGGAGTAATAAACCCGGGATTTGCCTATTTCGCTAAGTCTGCAAAGGCAGATATAATCCCTGTAGGAATTACAGGAGCCGAAAAATGTCCCGGAAAAGCTATAATTAGAATAGGAAAACCTATATCCCACGAATTTGAAATTGAAGAACTCACTCAAAAATGGGGAGAGGCGATATCAGAACTAACAGGCTTTGAATTTGACTGTAATAATGAAAACAGCTCTTCAGAAGAAGAAAGCCTTGCATAACAAATGAAAACAGTTATTCAAAGAGTAAAAAAAGCTTCAGTTACAATTGACAATAAAGTGTACTCAAGTATTAATACCGGCATTTTAGTGTTATTAGGCGTCGAAAAAACCGACACTGAAAAAGAGGTGGAATTTTTAGTATCCAAAATTTCTAACCTGCGAATATTTGAAGATGAAAATAAAAAAATGAACCTATCATTAAAGGACACAAACGGTGAAATTCTTGTCGTCTCTCAATTTACACTGGCAGGAAATTGCAACAAAGGTAAAAGACCAAGCTTTGATAATGCTGCAAAACCTGAATTAGCTATAAAACTTTATGAAAAGTTTATAGATTTGTTAAAAATGGAAGGCATTAAAACAAAAACAGGTCAATTTAAAGCAATGATGGATGTATCACTAATCAATGATGGTCCTGTCACTTTTATTTTAGAAAAAAACAACAATGACAGCTGATTAACAAACTTGTCTTAAAAACTCATTATGTGCAATCATGTAAAAGAATTGAATTTAGTTTGTGTAAATTTTATTTTTAACATAAAATAAAAAAATTAAAATTAAAATTATACAAATTATGGCTTTTTCAATTTTTTTGGTATTATTACTCATGGTTACATTACAATAAGCATTTTATTTTTGGCAATCAAAGAGTAAAAGGGAATTAGAAGCAGGGTAGTCAACACAAAGAGAATGGGTTATTTATTTTATAATCCCTGCATATGAATTTACAAGGGGCTTTAAGAGATTATGTATGTAAACAAATGTTCAAAATGCGGATCGGATTTTGAAACAAAAAATCCGAAAAGAGTTATTTGTCCTTCTTGTCTGTATCCGGACAGAAAACCTATTTTAAACACAAACGAACCTACAGAAACCAAAGAACAAGATCAAGGTTACAATAAACCACAAGGTTCTTTTTCAGATCGTCGACCTTATCAGGAAAACAGGGGCGGTTACAACCAAGGAGAAAGAAGACCTTACAATAATCAACAAGGTGGTTATAACAGACCTCAAGGCAACTATGGCGACAGATCCCAAGGTGGGTACAACAGACCTCAAGGTAACTATGGCGACAGATCCCAAGGTGGATACAACAGACCTCAAGGTAACTACGGCGACAGATCCCAAGGTGGATACAACAGACCTCAAGGTAACTACGGTGACAGATCCCAAGGTGGATATAATCGACCACAAAGCGGATATAACAGACCTCAAGGTAACTACGGCGATAGACCACAAGGCGGATATAATCGACCACAAGGTAATTACGGCGATAGAGCTCAAGGTGGTTATAACAGACCACAAGGCAATTATGGCGATAGAGCTCAAGGCGGATATAACAGACCTCAAGGCAACTACGGAAGACCTCAAAGTGGTGGGTTTAGAAGACCTCAACAAGGTGGTTTTAACAGAAACAGACCTCAGAAAAAACTTTTGGTTAGCAGAGAACAAGTAGCTCAAATTGAAGTTTTATATAAAAGAATGCTACCTTTGCCAAATCCTGATGCACACGAAGTTATAGGAAAAGAAATTGATCTTGAGTCAAATAAAGTTTTCTTTGGAATAAATTTGGTAAGACAGAAAATGAAACTTCCAAAGCTTCCATTCCCAAAAAGAAAACTGGCTGTATCTCCTGACCAGTTAACAGCCATTCAAAATCTTTATGAACCATTATTGCCACTTCCTCCTATCGGCTGTCATAAAATAATTGCATCACAGCTAAAAATGGATGAATGGAGAGTTCACGTAGGTGTTGGTCTTGTAAGAAAGCAATTAGATTTACCTCGATGGAATCCTGACAGAGAAGATGCTCCTGAAGAGTTTAAAAATCAACCTCAACCTCAAGAGCAAGAATAATAATTTAAAAACCGTCAAATAAACTTTTGACGGTTTTTTAGAATGTCAGGAAATTTATAAAAATGAAAAAAATTGCATTAGTTTTAAGACTTTTTCAAGAAAAGAATTTTCACGGTGGAGGTGAAAAACTTTTTAGTAAATTAATTTTAGGCTTTATACAAAAAGGTGATCTTGTTGATATTTACTGTAGCAAATCCGATATTGAATCTTTTGACGGTGTTAATAAGATTGTTTTGATTGATGAAAATTACGATCATAATGATCCTTTATCAATGGAAAAATTCTATCAAAAAGCAAAAAAACTTATTGATAAAGAACATTATGATCATGTTATCTCTGAAAATATCACCCCTCCAATGGATATAACTTTTTTACAAGGACATTCACTTATAAACAGGTTTAAAGCCCATAAAAACTTGTTCGAAAAATTCATCTACAAATTTAGACCTGTAAAAATTCAACGAATCAAATACCAAAAAAAATGGATGGAACAAGGTTATAATAAAATTTTTGTACCTTCAAATGCCTTAAAACAGGATATTATAAACAATTTTGGAATTAATGAAAATAAAATCAACATAATTTACCCCGGTGTTGAAATCCCTAGTGATGTTGAAACTATCGAAAATAAACCATTGCAAAAGCCTCTTGTTTTTGGATTATCAGCTCCCGGCTTTAAAATAAAAGGAGGTTTTGTGTTCTTAAAAGCTCTTTCACTTTTAAAAGCTAAAGACATGGATTTTAAAGCCAAAATAATCTATCCTAAATTTCGAAAAAATTTGGGAGTTAAATTGCTTTTGAAATTATACGGTATTGAAAAAAATATCGAATTTTTAGGTTTTCAAAAAGACATGCAAAACTTTTATAAATCTATTGATATTGTCGTTATTCCATCTATTGAAGATTCATTTGGTCTTGTCGCACTGGAAGCAATGGCAAACAAAAAAGTTTGCCTAATCAGTAGTAATGCAGGAGCCAGCGAGCTAATACAAGACAATGATAATGGTTTTGTATATGAAATGTCTCAACATGGTGCTACAAATTTAGCTAAAAAAATGGAATTTATCATTAAAAATAAATCTATAACAACAAAAATGACCAACAAGGTTTTTGATACAGCAAAAAAATTCAACTGGGATAAAACTTTTCTTGACTTCTATGCACGATTAACTGAAAATACTTCTAATAACAGTTAAAAGCGGATATAATAAGTAAACAATCATTAGGAGCAAAATTACTTATGGGTAAATATTCAATAGGTGTCGACTTAGGTGGTACAAAGATTATGGCTGGTATTATCAATACCAACACCGGTGATGTTGTATCTTACGCAAAAAAAAGAACAAAAAAAGAACGTGGTAGCGATGTAATCGTCAAAAGAATAATAGAAACAATTGAAAAAGTAATCGACGAATCAAATATTGAAATTGACAAAGTAGAATCTATAGGAATGGGAGCCGCAGGACAAGTTGATAGAGAAAACGGTATCATAATTTCAGCACCTAATCTAAAGTGTTACGATGTAAATATTAAATCCATACTGGAAGAACATTTTAATAAGCCTGTAAAACTGGGAAATGACGTTGAAGTAGCAACCCTAGGAGAAATGACTTTCGGGAGTGGAAAAGATTTTAACAACTTTGTCTGTGTTTTTGTTGGAACAGGCATCGGTTCAGGAATTGTACTTAACGGTAAAATCCATAAAGGCACTTCCGGCACTGCCGGTGAAATAGGTCATATTGTTATATCAGAAGGTGGTAGACTTTGTGGTTGTGGTGCAAACGGGTGTCTTGAAGCTTACGCCTCTCGTAGTGCTGTTGAAAAAAAGATAAAAGCTCAAATTAAAAGAGGAAGAAATTCTGTCGTAATTGAATACCTCAAAGAAAGTGGAAATTTAAGATCTTCTCAGCTTAAAGATTCTGTTAGCGAAAACGATGAGCTGGTTATAGAATGTATAAAAGAATCAGCAGGATATTTAAGTAGCGGACTGGCTTCTATTATGAACTTTTTAAACCCCGAAGCTATTATCTTAGGCGGTGGAATGATCGAAGCTATAGATCTTTTATTTGAAGAAACAACAAAAAAAGTTAAAAATAAAGCTTTAAGTGTACCGGCAAGCAAAACAAAAATTATAAAAGCTAAATTAGGTGATTTTTCAGGCATAGTCGGAGCGTCTTTGCTTAACTAAAAAACAAATTCATAAAAAACACCCCTAACGACTATTCATTTTTTATAAATAGATATGTTATTATTTATAATGTACTCTCAAAAATCAATGTTTGAGGGTTGTTTTTGAGATATTTCAGATCAAGGAGTTAATATAATGAAACTTTTGCATACTATGATAAGAGTTGCCGATATAAAAAAATCTCTTGCTTTTTACCAAGATATTTTAGGATTGAAACTTTCCAGAACTAAAGAACTTACAAAGGTGGGGGCTACTTTATATTTCCTTACTGACGAAGCAAGTGGCTCTGAAATTGAACTTACCTATAATCATGTGCTGCCTGAAGGTGGTTATACACGTGGTTCATACTTCGGACACCTTGCTTTTGAAACCGAAGATATGAATAAATTCACAGAAAAATTAAAAAAATTTGGCATTGAATATGCAAGACCTCCTTTTATGGTAACTGAAAACGGTCCAAAAATTGCTTTTGTAGATGATCCTAATGGTATTTCAATCGAAATAATCGAAAAAAGAAAATAATAGTAAAAAAAACTAAATATTATAGCAATTTTTATACGTTTCCCGTTTTATATCTTTATAAACATTAAATTATATAAAAGGGAACAATTTCATGCTCCATATGAAAAATAATTTTCAAAGTCCAAAAAATATAAATTTTGGTTATAACATTTATTTTGATACAGGAGCCAGTAAAAAAGGCGGTTCTATTGAAGGGGAGATTAGATCCTCTCAAACTGATAAACTTATAACAAAGTTTCCGGCTGATGGAAAAGGTGTTGTTTGCCCTAAAGGTATTAAAAATTCAGCAGAATACGTTAAAAATATAGCTAAACATTTTGAAACGGCAATAAAATCAAGTATTGATAAAATTAAAAACCTGAAAGGCGATGATCAAAAATTAGAAGCTATTGTTGGATTTGTTCCGGGTCAAACAAGACAAAAATCAAACCGAAAAGGTTTTATAGCTCCGATTTTAGCAAATATTTTAGATCTAAAAAATAATAGTTTAAAAAATGTTGATTATAGTCTAATCACAGACTTTTTAAAGTCGAAAAATATTGCTATAAAAGAAAATGTCTCCAGTATTCAAGTTAACGACTTGATGGGAGCGACTTTAGGCATTGCAAAACAAAACAAAGAACTACTAAAACCAGGCTTTATGGGTGCTGTATTTATGACAGGCGGAGGTTTTGGAGTTGCTTATATGGAAGTGACCGACGTTGACGGTAAACAATACTTAACTGTAAAAGCTTCGGAAAGCGGTCATAACAAGTCATTGAACAGTGATAACAACTATGAAAAAACAGGTGCTTCCGTGCCTGCAATGATAGATAATTTCTGCGAAAAAGCAGGTATTGATTCTCAAGCAGCAGAAGTGTTTAAAGCTATAGGTGATGCAAGAATTGTATCTAATTTTGAAATAAAATTAAAAAATGACCCCAGAAATCAGCAGTTAGCAAAAAAACTTTCCAATATGGAGAATATTCAAGTTACAGAAAAAAACAACGACTACACAATAAAAATTATTAACAAATCAAACCTTAGAGCCGCCAAAGCCTTTGCGGTGAAAGCTTATACAGATGACCTTGCAACTATGGCTCATTTGAAAATAAACGAAGGTTACAATACAGTATTTTTAGCCGGTCCACTCGCCACAAAAAATGCAAATCCGGCACTCAATAACAAATTAGCAGATGTAATAGAGCAAAAAGCTCGTAAATTATCGGATGCTGCCGGAAATAACCTTGCTGATATGTATGATTTTAAAGTTGTTATAGAAGATAAAGTTCAAGAAAATACTATCGGATCAAAATTACTTTCTAAAGGTCAATTCCAGGGAAATAGAGGTAATTATTTTATGATCCCGCTTTCTGAAGTTTAATATACCGATACAAAAAAATAGTTGGGAGCATTTTTTAAGAAATGCGATCGCAATCGGATTTCTTAAAAATAAACTCGTTTCAGTCTAAAACTATCTTTGCAACAATGAATCAAAGTCTACAGAGCTTTTATAATAAAAGCCGCATCCTTCAATGGTTTTGCCTCCTGCTGCTATAAAATCAGTTTTTACAAAAGGATACGCACGACAAAAAAGACTTCTGGAGAAATAACTTTTGCATTTGTTATCATCGCCTAAAGATTTGCACGTAAAAAGTAAAATACCATTTTCATCACAACCTGAGACATAAAAATTCTCATATCGTTTTTGCCATTTTTTTAATTTTTCAAAAGTATCTACATCTTTTATAAAATCATCTTTAACTTTAAAAGTTATTGTTCTGCAACAATTTCCACATTGCTTGCAACTTCCTGCTTTTATATATTTGGGACCAAAATTTTTTTGGTATAAAAGATTTAAAAATGGTTTTAAAGACATGATTAAAGATTTCACTACTCTACTACCTTAAAAAAAGTTTCGACCAAAGGTATTTTAAGGTTTTCATTACAAAAAATCCTAATTACATAATGACCTTTTTCATGAAGAGTCAAGCTATCAATAAAAAACTTCTTTGAAGTGTCAATACCGATATCACGAGCATGAGAGAGTTTATATCCATACATGCTAACTTTTTCATTGAGTTTTACCACCTGTACTCGAGCCCTTGAAGAAGTAAACTCCTCAGGACTCAAAACTGCAAAATTAATGGGTTCACCAAGCTCAAAAACTTTTTCAGGATAAAAAGTTTGAACTGTTATAGGTCTTGAGCTTAAAAAAATTGAAGGTTTTTCCTTATCGCATCCAGACAAAAAAGGCATCAACAGAAAAAAAACTGCACTTAAAATTAAAGCTTTCTTCATTTCAAACCTATTGAACTTCTAATTGTTTAATTTCTTTTATAATAACGGGCGTTGTATTTTCCTGAGGCTCCACGGTATTATTTACAGGGATCTCTTCCTTTTCTTGTTCCTGTTGTTCAATCGGCTCAGAATCTACTTGCAAAGGTAAATTTTTTCTTAGTAATTTAATCCTTTGATTAATATGACCTGCCATAATATCGTCCTGGGATAACGAAACAAACTTTTCATAATGATTTATAGCCTGTTTATAGTTCTTTTCTTTTTCAAAAACCATACCTAGCGCATAATATACAAAAGAAAATTCCGGTTTTAACTTTACAACTTGCTCGTAATGTTTTTTTGCTGTTTGTATATCTCCCATTTCAGCAAGCGTAAGTCCTAAATTAAATCTTGCATCTGCACTTCCGGGATTTATCTCTATAGCCTGTTTGTAATAATCAATAGCCTTTGTATTTTCTGATTTATCCTTATAAATATTACCCAGTTTTATCAATACACTCGGCGTTTTACTAAAGTCCATTGCTTTATTATATTCCTTGACAGCTTTGTTTATTTCGCCATTTTTAACATAATTATCTCCCAATCCTTCATGTGCTTCTGCTGATTTAGGATCAAGTTCCAATGCTTTTTTATAAGCACCTTTTGCTTCTTCTGTTTTTTTGAATTTTGTCAAAGTATTTCCAAAAGCAAGGAAAAGTTCTTTATTTTCAGGATTTTGAGAGATTGCTCTTTCATAACATTCTATAGCTTTATCCTCCAAACCCATTTTTTGATAGGCGTTTGCAAGCCCCGATAAAGCATAAAACTCGGTTGGACTATATTCAAGAGCTTTTTCATAAAGGTCTATAGACCTTTCATATTGCTTAATTGATGCCATTTCATTGCCCTTGCCAATATAAGCTTGGGCTAAATCTTGTTTCACGCTAAATTTATCATCAATAGCAATAGACCTGATATACAGCTCAATTGCTCTATCATAATTACCCGCTGCGTGATTAGCCATTGCCGTATTATGATAAAGCTTTGCATCATCGCCTTTTTCTTGCAGCATCTCTTCATATAGCTTAATCGCATCTTCATATTTTTTATCCATATAATAGGTTGAAGCAAGCGCATCCTTAATATCAAAGCTTTTCATATTTAAAGATAAAGCCTTAAGTAATTCTTTTGTTGATTTTGCAAGCTTTTTATTTTTCTGATAAATAAGCCCTAGTCTTAAATAAGCATTTGCATTATCAGGAACATTACTTATATAAGTTTCATATTCATCAATAGCTTTTTGTTCTTCTCCCAATTCAAACAAAACACCTGCATAATCAAATCTTATCTCATGCAAACCGGGTTTAATTTTTAAAACTTTTTCAAACTGTTCTTTTGCTTCTTTTTTTCTATCCGTATTTAAATAACACACTGCTAAATTTGCCTGTGATTGAATATCATCAGGTTTTTTAGTTATCGCTTCATTAAGTACCTCAAGGGCTTTTTCATATTTTTTAGAATTTATCAATGCTTTTCCATAATTGCTAAAGCTTTTAAATTCTTCAGAATCATTCGCATATAACAAAGAATATTCCTTTGCCGCTTTTTCAGGTTTTTCCATTTTTAGAAAAATTGCAGCCAGGCTCTCTCTGGCTGATATGTGATCAGGGTAAAAATATAAAAACTTATTATAATAATCAGCTGCGCCTTTTAAATCTCCTTGTAAATCCTTCACAGAGGCTATGTTTAAATAGTTGTATTTGTATTCAGGGAAAAGCCTCATAGAGTTCATATAAGCATCTAAAGCCGCATCATAATTATTGTGTTGTTGAAGAATATTTCCAATACTAATATAGATAAAAGCATCATTTGGCTTAATTCTTGCCGCTTGATAATAAGAATTAAGAGCCTCTTTCCAATAACCCAATTCTGAATATATGCCCGCCAATTTTGTGTGTAATAATGCGTCTTTTGGTGATATACGAATCGCCAACCTCAACTCATCTACAGCTCCCTTGTAATCATTAATACTTTCATAGACAAGGGCGTTTTTATAATGTTGATGAGCTCTTGGGCTCATTGCAAAAGCTGAAGGTGTATTTAAACCTATTATTACTGCCATTAAAATTGACCATTTTAATTTATTTTTAATCATTTCTACTCCCTGAAAATAATTCAAAGACCTTACCAACATAATAAATTATCTACCTTAAAAGGCTAAAAGGTCAATTATATTAATTTTTTTTATCATTCTGCTTTGCTATTCTAGGAGCCAGTCTTTTATAGACTTGGGAGTTTATTTCTCCACCAATTAGAATTATCAAAGAGGTATAATATAACCAAAGCAAAAGCACCGCAAAAGCTCCCAGAGTTCCGTAAACTTTGTTAAACGAACCAAAGTTTTCAACATAAATACTAAAAGCCCAAGATGCTAATAACCAGAACAAACAAAAGAATAAAGATCCGGGGAATGTACTCAAAATACGTGATTTAGTACAACCGGCAACATTAGGCATAAAATAATAATTCAAAAATGCCATTGTATAAAGCGCAAAGAAGGTAACAGGCCATCTAACCAACAACACCGTATTTATTACATCATAAGGCATGTGTATAAAGCTGACTATTAATTGCAATATTAACTTTCCGAAGATAATAAAGTTAACACCAATAAACAAAACCAACGCATTCACTATTACCATTACGATTGCAAGACCTCTCACATACCAAAAAGGTCTTGTTTCTTTTGCATTATACGCTCTATTCAAACCCTTTATAATTACAGCCGTTGCATTTGACGCCACAAACAATGTAATAACCAAACCTATTGTCAAAATACCTTCTGATGAAGCTTTAATAATATCTGTGAGTACTTTTTCAATAACATTCATTACATCAGCAGGAATAAATGAATGCATTGACATAATAATTTGCCCCACTTGTGTTTCAGTTCCTACAACACCAAAAACCGCCACTAAAAAGATTAAAAACGGAAAAAACGCCATCGTAAAATTAAAAGCCATTTCACCCGCCATCCCGGGAAAATCATCTTTTATAATGCATAATCCAAGCTCTTTTATAAATCTACAAAATCTTAATATCATTTAAAATTTAAAAACCCGAACCACTCTCTAAAACTTTTAATTAGACTTCGATATTTGCTTTTCAACAATCGGCAAAACTTCTTTGGCTGCATCTTCTATATTTTTTTCAATTGTACAACCTGCTGCCAATTTATGTCCACCACCACCAAAAAATCTTGCGATTTCACAAACATCAGCCTTATTACTTCTAAAACTGACTTTAGAATTTCCTTTTACAGTTTCTTTAAACACCATCGAGACTTCAACCGTACTTATTTGTCTCAATGCTTCCGAAACTCCATCAGTATGATCATCCGTTGCAGAAAAATCTTGCAACATTTTTCTACTAATAAGAGTATAGGCTATTTTGCCTTTTTTTTCAAAAATAGCATTGTCTACACAATGAGCCTGAAGTTTAACCATAGCTATAGGCTTTGATTCATAACATTTTTTAAAAACATACCCAGGATTCACTCCCGCCCTCATAAGAGCTGCTGCTACTTCAAAAGTTTCAGGTCTGGTATTTTCAAACTTAAAACCACCTGTATCCGTCAATATAGCTGTATATAAATTAATAGCAACTTCTTTTTTTATTTTTAGACCAAGCGCCTTTGCTATATGAAAAACTACTTCTCCGGTAGCAGATGCCTTTGGATCTACAATATTTATATCAGCAAAATTATTATTACTGACATGATGATCAACATTTGCTGTCAACTTAGCATTTCTAAATATTTCAATAGATTCACCTAATCTGTCAATTGCAGCACAATCAGAAGTTATCACCAAATCATAACTTCCCAAAATCTGAGGATTATCAACAGTAACAACCGACTCTACATCAGGCAAAAACTTATAAACATCAGGAACTTTGCCAACTATTAGTCTTTGAACATTTTTATTGGTATTTTCTTGTTCTATCATTGCCGCCAATGCAAGCATTGACCCTAAAGTATCTCCGTCAGGACCTACATGGGATAATATGGCTATATTTTTTGATTTTTTTACCGCCTCAACAAGTTTTTTTATAGTATCCATTTTTATTTTTCTTTGTATTATTAGTAATCTCTGTAGTAAAATTGATTTTACCACGAATTTTAAAAGAAGGTATTTTCTAAAGTTTTGTCACTTAATAACTTTTAGACTATTCAATAGGGGAAATAAACAAATGGACACATTTTTACACTTTTTTTATATTTTTTCAATCTTATTTTCAATAGTGTTATCCTGTGTAATTTTTACAAATGCTATAGAACATCTGGGAGAAGAACTTAACCTTTCAGAAGGAGCTGTAGGAAGTGTACTCGCAGCTGTTGGAACAGCACTGCCCGAAACAATAGTGCCTTTAGTCGCTATTTTGGGTGCCTATTTTACGGGTGCGGATCCACACGTTAGCAGCGAAATCGGAATAGGTGCAATACTTGGCGCGCCTTTCCTTTTAGGGACTTTAGCTTTTTTCGTTACAGGCTTAGCTGTTTATATATTTGCAAAACGAGGACATAGAACTCTTGAAATGCCTATTAATACGAGTATTATGTTTAGAGATTTACATTATTTTGCTATTTCTTATCTAATCGCTATTTTAAGCTCTTTTATACCTAATATGACTATTAAACATATGGTTGCTGTTTTGCTTATATTTATGTATGGATTTTATGTATTTAAAACAGTTAGAGACAGCTGCAAGGGTCCTGAATGCGATGTAGAAGAGCTGGATATACTTTACCTGACAAAGTTTATAAAAGTTCCCGGCAATTTAAACCTTGTAGCCATTTCCATTCAAATCGCTATATCTCTTATTGCGATTATATTTTTAGCCCATGTTTTTGTCGAACAGCTAAAATACTTTTCTGAGCTTTTCAAGATAAACCCACTTATATTAAGTCTTATTGTAACCCCTATTGCCACTGAGCTACCGGAAAAATTCAATAGCGTAATTTGGGTAAGAGCGAAAAAAGACACCCTGGCTATGGGAAATATAACAGGAGCTATGGTTTTTCAAAGTTGCATCCCAACAGCTGTAGGCTTGGCTTTAACTCCTTGGATATTAAACACCAGTGAACTTGTAAACGTAATAGTTGTATACCTTTCAGTAGGTGTTGTTTATCTGAACATTGTTAAAAATAAAGGAGTACTAACACCTTCAGCACTATTAACAGGTGGATTTTTCTATCTTATTTATCTAATATACGTCATTTTAATGGCTTTAGGAATCGTTTAATCAATGAAAATAGGCGTTATTGGCATAGGAGCAGTTGGCGGATATTTTGGAGCAAAACTTGCAAAAGCGGGCTTTGATGTAACTTTTATCGGAACAGAAAAAAGTGTGCAAGCTCTGCAAGAAAATGGATTAACAATAAAAAGCTATCAGGGCGATTTTAAAATTGAAAATCCTCAAGTTGCTCACGATTATAAGGCTATAAAAAATGCTGATTTAATTTTATTATGCACCAAAACATACAACACGAAAGAAATAGCAGAAACTTTAAAGCCTAAAATTTCAGATAAAGCTTTAATTATATCAATGCAAAACGGAGTGGAAAACGAAGATATTTTGGCTGATATTTTCGGAGTTGAACAAGTCATCGGATCAGTTGTTTTCATAACATCAAGCGTTCCTCAACGAGGTGTTATAAAACATACATCTTACGGAAAAATCCTTTTAGGTGAACTAAACGGAGAAATAACAGACCGTATTAAAAAAATAGAAAAACTATTCAGAGATTCAGAAATCCCCGTTGGAACTACCAATAATATAAAAAGAGAATTATGGCGTAAGCTAATGCTTAACGTGGCATACAACGGTTTTACATCTTTAGTGGGTAAACCTCTCGAAAAATTTTATGACATTAAAGAAGCGCAGGAATCTTTTAAAGAAGCATTAATAGAAGTACAAAAGGTAGCAAAAGCCGAAGGGTATATTATCACAGATGAAGAAGTCAAAGCTGCTTACAAATTCACCGAAACAAAGGGTTTCACCTCTTTTAAGTCTTCAACCCTTTTGGATGTTGAAGCAGGAAAACCCCTTGAAGTTGACTACATGCAAGGATCAATTGTAAAATATGCAAAGAAGCATAATATCGAAGTTCCATTAAATAAACTTCTTTATGCGCTTTTAAAATTAAAATATTGAACGGAGAAAAATGAGTAAAATAAGAGTTTTAACAGTATTTGGAACACGTCCTGAAGCTATAAAAATGGCTCCTGTCATCAAAGAGCTTGAAAAACGCTCAGATGAATTTGAATCAATCGTCTGTATCACTGCCCAACACAGAGAAATGCTGGATCAAGTTCTTGACCTTTTTGAGATCAATCCTGATTTTGACCTTAATGTAATGAAACCAAACCAAAACCTTTGGAACTTAACAGCGGAAGTGCTTACAGGAATGAAAGATGTGTTTGAAAAATCAGCCCCTCACATTGTACTTGTACACGGAGATACAACTACAACACTAGCGACAAGCCTTTCTGCTTTTTATGCGAAAATTCCGGTTGGACACGTTGAGGCAGGTTTAAGAACCTTTGACAAACACTATCCTTTTCCTGAGGAAATCAACAGAGTTGTAACAGATGCGATATCAAGTTTTTATTTTGCTCCCACTGATAAGTCCGTTGAAAATCTTAAAAAGTCAGGAATAACAAACGGCATTTATAAAACAGGAAATACGGTTATAGACGCTCTTTTAAAAACCGTAAACGAGAACAACGCCACTTTTTCAAAAATTGAAACTGACAAAAGTTTAAAAACAATTTTACTCACATCTCATCGTCGTGAAAACTTTGGAAAACCGTTAGAAGATATTTGCAAAGCTATTCAAACTCTTATCCAAAACAACAAAGACATCGAGGTTATCTACCCTGTTCACCTGAACCCAAATGTACAAAAAACAGTTTTTTCAATGCTTCAAAGCATTGAAAGAGTAAGGCTCATCAAGCCTCTTGATTATGCTCCTTTTGCCCAATTGATGAAAGATTCTCATATAATCTTAACAGATTCGGGAGGCGTTCAAGAAGAAGCTCCTTCTTTGGGTAAGCCTGTTCTTGTACTTAGAGATACAACCGAAAGACCTGAAGCGGTTGATTTTGGAACAGTAAAGTTGGTCGGACCTAATACAGATTTAATAGTAAAAGAAGTTCAAAATTTGCTAAATGATCAAGACTATTACAACCAAATGGCATCGGCTGCCAATCCTTATGGCGATGGGCTTGCAGCTAAAAGAATAATAAACATAATAAAAGAAAATAAAGAAAAGCTTGTGAATTTAACCGAAGTATTTTCAAAATAAAATAGTACACGTGTCAAAAAAAATTAGCCTTAAATAGCATAAATTTTAATTTTAAAAACCTGATAATATTCTTTATTAAGACTGTTGGAGATAGTTATGAAAATAGCTGTTATCGGTGCTAAAACTCCATCCACAGATAATGAAGGTATAGATAATCATTGCTATAACTTATATAAAGAACTAGTAAAACGGGGCAATGAAGTTACCTTTTATTGCAAAAGAGATTTAACAGATCCTGACGAAAAAGAAATTGACGGTATAAAAATCATACCTGTACAATCTTTTCAATCTAAATACATAGGGGCTTTAAGCTTTTTCTTTGAAGCTGCGGTGCAAGCTTTGAATTCTGATGCTGAGATAATTCATTATCACACTCAAAGTTCTTGTTTACTATCTTGGATCTCCAAAATTTTCGCAAATGAAAAGACTCACGTTTATACTTGCCATAATTTACAATGGAAAAAATCTTGCTGGAATTGGTTTGACAGAAATTTATTAAAAACAGGAGAATTTCTAAGCGGAGTTATTTTTGATAAATACATAACCGTATCAAAGCCTATGCAAGCTTATTATCAGTCTAAATACAATGTGAATGTGTTCAAACTTAACAATGGAATAAACGAAGAAAAACCATTAAGGGCGCAAATAATAAAAGAAAGATATGGGCTTGAAAAAAATGGATTTATTTTATATTGTGGCGAAATTTCATCTGATAAAAACCTAATTAATCTTATTAAATCATATAGAAAAATAAAACCCGAGCAAAAACTTGTTATTGCGGGATTTAACGAACCTGAATCTACTTTTTTATTGCAGCTGGAAGAATTTTCAAAAAATGACGCTATAATAATTCAAAAAACAAGTAAAAATGAACGTAATGAACTTTTTTCAAATGCGTTTTTATATATAAATGCTCAGACTTTTGAATCAATGCCACTGGGTTTATTAAAAGCAATGTCATTCAAAACTCCCTGCTTTGCCAGCAACACAAAAACCCACCTCGATATAATTGATAAATCTGAAAAATATGGATTTTTATATAACCTAAAAACCCTGATGACCTGAGTTTAAAACTTGAAAAAGTTTTAACCATGCCGGAAAGCACCTTACAGGAAAAAGCTTTAGCAGGTTATGAAAAAATAAAACAAGATCATATTTGGGCAAATGCAGCCAAAAAACTGGAAATAATCTATAAGCTAAATTAAAAACGCTAAAGTGTTTTTATATAATCAACAAGCTCTCGATTACTGTATTGATCCTGCAATACAAGGAAATTAGCATCAAGTTTTTCTTTAACCTCAGATAACGTCAATCCATCCAAAAAGCTTTCTGTGTAAGGTCGCAACATCACAGAAGGAATAACAAGGGTTTCAAGATTATTTTTTTTAGGCAAAAATTCATCCAACAAATCTTGCCCTGTAATAAGCCCTGCTACAGTTATATCATCACCCCAAAAGTTGCTTTTTACCCCTGCAAGAGTTACATCAAGATTTGCAACTTGATTCAATCTCTTTTCAATAGGTTTTAAACATTTTGCAGCCAATAATCCTGTTGCAATAGTAATTTCAGACTTTTTATTCACTTCTCGGGGTATTTTAGAATCTAACGATTTAAATTCATCTAAAACCATTCTAATAGTACCAACGCCATCTTCAAGTTGCCCAAAATCATCATAAAAATTATAATCAGGCAAATTTTCTTCTGCTAAAATATAAAACTCATCTGATGGAAACGCAAGATTATAACCAATTTGCGCATTAAATTGGTTTATCGTTTCAATAACTTCTTTCGCCTTGTTTTTATCAACTCTTTTTAATATTCCATTTTCTCTAAATCTGGTGATACCAACAGGAACAACCGCTATTGACATCACATTTGATTTTAATTTTCCCAAATCAATTAATGTTCGTTCCAGTTCTTTTTTATCATTAACACCCGGGCATAAAACAATTTGCGCATGAATAGGTATATCTATTGAATTTAACCAACTTAGATCCTCTATAATCCTCGCAGCCTTAGGATTGTTAAGCATTCTAGCCCTTAAATCAGGATTCGTAGAATGTACCGAGACATAAAGAGGTCCCAACATTAACCGCTGAATACGCTCTCTCTCTTTTGAGGTTAAATTTGTAAGGGTAACATAAGTCCCCTGCAGGTACGAAAGCCTGTAATCATCATCTTTTATGTATAAAGAATCTCTCAAACCACCGGGTTGTTGATCTACAAAACAAAACATGCATTTGTTTGTACAAGGTCTAATCCTATCAAAAACTGCTGAGGCAAAAGTTATACCAAGATCATCATCAAAATCTTTTTCTATTTCAATAATCTCTTCTTGCCCGTCACTTCTTTTTACATGCAACTCCAGCTCATCTGTCATAATTGCATATTTATAATCAAGAAAATCAGATAAAACTTTTCCATCAATAGAGATTACCTGATCTCCGTTTTTCAACTCAAGATCTTCAGCAATACTATTTTGTTCAACCTTTTCAACGATCGCAGCCATAAAACACCTAAAAAAGTACTGACATTTACTGTCAGTACTAAAATAACACATACAAGCTTTGTTATAAAATAATCAAACCAAAACCTATTTAAGTAAGACTTAATGCAGACTGGGCATATTTAGGCTCATTCAAACCGGAATTTAAAAGCCCTGTAATAGCGGATGTAAGCTCAGCTTTTGTCTTTTTGCCGATACTAAAATCACTAATTGTTTTAATACTCTCAAAATAAGACTCTTTAGCTTCAATCTGCTTTCCTGAGCTTTTTACCATTGCATCTACAAGTTTTACAAACATTTTCGGATTTTTTTCAGCCTTTGGAACAATGCTTCCTCTAAAAATCTCTTGCGAGGCAAGCCAATTCCCATTAAGATTTTCGGCGTATTTAAGAAAATCCGACCATAAATCCAAGTGTTCATTATAAACCATAATTACACCTCAAAAAATTTAATAAATTTTGTCCCTGTTGTTTTAGTTAATCGACCTTTTCTAATAAAAGTTTAAAGATTTTCCTTCATTTTTAACTTTTTGTAATAAAAATTAAAAAAATCAAAACCGTTATTATGACTTACTTCTAAAATTTCACTTAAAAAGTACAAATGAAATTTACATAAACAAAAGCAATTTCAGGGAAAAATTTGTTTTTATTAAAGTAAGATAATTAAAAAAAATAGAAAGTTTTTTATGTACAATTATTATCAAAAACATAACGCTACAAAAGATCAATACTCTCAAGGGCAAAAACAATCAACCTTAAGTGACAAAATTAAAAATGAAATAAAAGCTAACGCTAAAAAGTTTATTCCAAATTTAATGGCCGGTATTAAAAATGATCGTAAAACAGACTTAAACATAACCAACACCCCTATGAACTCTTCAACTCGTGCAGGAAAAGCTCAATACAAGGAAGCTGTATCATTATTTGCAGGTGAAATGGTTAAACAAGTCGATTCAATGTTTGACGGTGACGGAAGACTTACTGTAAAAGAATTTGGAAAAGCAATAGACGACCACCCAAAAATCGCCAGAAATATTGATTTTAACCATAATCACGGTACTGCTAATAACAAAGGTGATGGTATTATCGATGCAAAAGATATGGCAGCAGTTATAACTTTCGTAGATGGTTTTGACGGTACTAAACGAGACGGTCAATGCAACACCGAAACTGCTGAAGATGCTTTAAAAGAGGCATGGTGGGGTTCTACCAAAAAAGATATTCAAAAAATTCATCAAGAATTTAATTTCTAAAGTCTTACTTGTTTAAAAATTAAAAGTAGGTTTAAAATATTAATGTAATGGTATTTTTTCAAAAGAGGTATATTTATGAAAAAATTTCTAGCTGCATTATCCTTAATTTGTCTACTTTCAATGAACTCAACAAGCGTTTTTGCCTTAGAAAATACAAATAAAATTACAAAAGGAAAAACCACAGCAAAAACAATCATAGGTGGTGCTTTGTCTTTACTTGTTTGGCCCGGAATCGGACAAGCCATGAATAACAATAAAGGAGAAAAAGTCTTAACTCATGCTATTATTGGCATTTTACCACCTTATAGATTCTGGTCTTGCTACGATGCAGTAGTAGACAGAAAAGGCGGCTACTGGGAAGGCAAAATTTAAAATAAGTTGCAGAACATACGCAAATTATTATTCTAGTGGAGTTATTATTTTTAATATCCTCCTGTCATTCCTTGCTACCAACTGTTTGCAGGTGAAGAATAAGCCATACAAGGCTGGATACTCGAAAAGTAAATGCGGAATCTGTAAGGCTTTCTTGTAATTTCTTACTGATTAGCCCCTGAATTAAATTCAGGGTGACAGGTGTGGGGGTTGGTTTTTTAATTTTCCATTGTCATTCCGAACTTGATTCCACTACTGTCCATGATAAATTAAGTAGTGCAAATCCATTGAAATTGCAGTTGGTTAGGTGATTTATATCGTTTTCGACCGTAATCTCTTAATTTTAAACAATTAAACAAGCTATTACCAATGATTTTTAATAGGTTTTTAGTTGGAATATTAAAACAAATTTCTTTCAATTCTTCCAACATTCTTAATAGCACAAAACTTATCAAGGCTATGCAAATCTGCGTTTTTATTGCATTTTCACTTTTGCCTAAGAATTTCTTAATCTTTAAATTCTGCTTTATCCATTTAAAAAACAGCTCTATTTCCCAACGCTTTTTGTATAAATATGCAATTTCTTTATCATTTCGTTTAAAATCATTAGTCACAAGTATTAGAGGTGATTTTCCCTTTCTTTGTACGATGATTTTTCTCAAGGGAATATTTGCGTATTCATTGACTTTTCCTGCCCTCGGGTTTCTATTTGTCAATACAAAAACTTGAGAGCTTACTTCATCACTGTTTTTTTGAATTTCACTAATATTTTTGATTTTAGCATTTCTTTTTAACCTTGTCACAAAATATGCACCTTTTTGATTAATTTCCCACCACCAATTGTAATCGGTGTAACCTTTGTCAACTACGTATATTTTACCTTTTTCAATTTCAATTGTTTTTGCGACATTAATATCATTGGTCCTAGCTCCTGTAATATCAAAGTATACAGGAAGGTTGTTCTCTAAATCGTATATTAAATGAAGTTTTAATCCCTGAGCCCTGATCGTTCTTTCAGCCCATTTATGTTGTTTTAAATCCAGATGAATAGGCGAAGAGTCAATGATTTCTATGAGTTGCTTTGTTTCTGAAAAATTAGAGTTTTTGTATTTTTTTACTAAATCGAAAAATACATCACGATAAACACGCCAATCTCTTTTTTTGTTGGCTAAAGCAAGTGTAGAACGCGCTATATCTTTTTTAATTCCCAAATGATATTGTTGATTGGAGTGAAATTTTATCATATCAACTATTTCTCTGAGCGATTTAGAGCTTGAAATTTGTCCAAGAAAAACAGCCACAAATTGCTCCCAGCAAGTTAATTTTTTAGCTGCAAAATCGCCATTGTATTTATCAACAATACGCTTGAATTTCTTACGGTTTATACCCGATAAAAGTTTTCCGATTATGGTATTATATTTTTGCAAGGTCTTCTCCTTTTTTATTGTCTCGTTAACTTTATTCTAGGAGAAAAAGCAATTTATTGCTTTACCTTGCTTTTTTATTTTTAAATTATTATGGACAGTAATGGCACTACGATGCGGAATCTATTCAATGAGAAATGATAATTTTAGTTTTACAGAGACGGTTTTTACCTTAAAAACTAAGGCAAAATTTAAGCTTACTTTATTGATATTGATTTTTCAAAAGTGCTTAAGCTGTATTTATCTGCTAGTATCCAACTAAGGATTTCATCTTGAGAAATTTCGAGAACTTCGGATATTCGTTTTAACACAGATTTTGACATCCCGATTTTTCCTACAATCATACGGTTTAAACCGCTTTGGCTGTACTTGATTTGTTTTGACAGGTCTGTTCTCGACATATCTTTTTCGTCGAGAATAGCGTCAATTTTCAAAGTAAGAATTAATTGTTTTCTTTTCACTTTAGTTTCTTGCTTTGCTTTTATAGCAAGGTTAATAACCTCTTTGGTGTATTTATCTGCAATAATCCAGCTGTCAAATTCTTCTCGAGAAATTTCCAAAATGGGAAGTAGTTTTTTCAAAAGTTTTTCAGGAAAAGGCTTCTTAGCGTTAATCATATTACCAATTCCACCATGCTCATAATCTGCCAATTTTGCTAAAGCTCTTAAAGATAAATCTTTTTGCTCTTGTATTTCTCTGATTTTTTCAGTGATAATTGCCATTTTAAAAGCCTTTTACTGGTAAACTATTTTTTGCTTGACTTTCTGTTTTTTATCGTTTATATTAATAATGAACAGAAATGTTTTCTTAGTTTTTTTACAAAAGAAAAACACTACCCTAACGCTAATTAGGGCGATTTTTCTATCCAATTTTTATTTATGATACCACGAAAGGAAGATTTTAATTATGCAAAACGACGTTAACATCATTCAATCTATATGCTCTGACCTGAAAGCTTCTATCGATGATTTGATTTACCACATTATAACTATGAAAAAGGAAATTGAGTCGATAAAAGAAAAAATCAAATAGAGGTGTCATCCTGAATTTACTCCAGCCGTAAACGAACATGTGAGTTTTACGGATATGTACCTACTGGGTATTTCAGGATCTAATACTCTTGAGATTATTGACTATAAGCGAACATTGGTAAGATTCCGTGTCGTAGCACGGAATGACAAATAAAGAAATTAAATAACCAAAATAGCTAACTATAGGCTATTTTTCAAGTTATCAAAATCTTTATGGATTCAAAAAGGCGAAGCCTTTTTATTATACTTTGGGTGGTTTGGGGTGGGGATTTTGATAACTTGGTTAAGAAACACACCTTACTTGCTGAAGGTACTTGGGAAGTTATTGGGGATTGATTTTAAACTTTAAGCTAGTTTTTTAACGCCAATACCTAATGCTATCATTGCAAAACCCGATGTTAATAAATGTATTCCAAATAATAAACCGATTAACCATTCAGAGATTGTTGGCAATCCTATCATAATAAATAAAGCAAAACAAATACTTATAACACCACTTATTAATAAAAATTTTGAGTATTTAATTGATTTAAGTATTATTGATACAATGATTTTTGAAAATCCAATAAAACTAAAATATAAAATCATTAAAATTGTTATTACATAAGCACCTATGTTTAAATATTTAAACATTAAAATACCTGCAAGTATTCTAAGTAGTCCAGTTAAGCTAAAAGGCCAAGATATTTCTTTTTCTTCTTTAACAACAAAAGCACGATAGAACTCAATAATTCCTGTAACCAAAAGCATTATCGCTATAACTAAACTTATGCTTATTGTCATAATTTGAGGAATACTTATTGCAATGATTCCCATTAATGTAAGGATTATTCCTTCTAAAATAAATAACCAGCCTTTTTGTTTAATGGATTCTAACATTATATTTATCTCCTGTTTTAAAATAGTTAATTAAAACATATCATTTTTTATTTTTTTAAACACTACCAATAAGGCTATTAATAGAGTTATTAAGTGATAAATTTTAATTTTGTATCTTAAAAAATTTAATTATTTAAGGATGATTTATCTTCAATTTGTAATAAAGATATAAAAACTTGGATTTAAAATCGCCGAAACCCTTGTAAATAAAAAACACCCTGTCATATACAAGTTCAGAATTTGATTAATCAAACTCAATAAACATAAGCCTTGCCTAAATAGCAGGGCTTTTTTAATTTGCCATACTCTCCAAGTTCTTCGTAGCTATGTATACACCCCTATTGAGGTAATTTACTTTTGCTTATAGTAAAAGTTTAATGATTAATAGTTAAAAAAGAAGAGGGAGATTCATGCCATTAATTAGTGTAATTATACCGAATTATAATAATGAAAATTATATTGGTGAAGCAATTGAAAGTATTTTGAACCAAACACACAAGAATCTTGAATTAGTAGTCGTAGATGATTGCTCCTCAGACAATTCTATAAATGTAATTAAGGGATACAAGGATAACAGAATTATTTTCCTGCAAAATGATAGTAATAGTGGTTCTTCATTTTCCAGAAATAGAGGTATAAAAACAGCTAAAGGCAAATACATTGCTTGCATGGATTCAGATGATATAGCTCTTCCAAAAAGACTGGAAAAGCAAATTGATTTTATGGAGAAAAACCCCGATATTGGAGTTTGTGGAACAAACTTTTATAAAATTAAAATGGATAAGCTTACAAAGCAAATATGGACGAAATGCCAAAAGCATAATACCATAAAATCATCGCTTATCTTTTCCTGCCCTATGCTACACCCATCAGTTGTAATGAAAGCCGACATTTTAAAGGGAAATAAGCTTTTTTATAATACAGATGTCAAAGGTGCAGAAGATTATGAGTTGTGGGCAAAACTTATCCAGATTACAAAATTTCATAACATTCAAGAACCCCTAATGCAATATAGAATACATTCGAATCAGGTTTCTGTTGTAATTAAAGAAAAACAGAAAAACGAACTTAGAGAAACAAGAAACGAGATTTTCAAAAAAATTGGCATTGTGTTAAGTGAAGATGAGCTAATTTTTCATAATGATCTTTGTTTATCTTGGGATGAAAATTTTATAATCCATAATAGTCAAACTTATAAAAAAATAAACAGCTGGCTGGCTTATATCAATTCAAAAAATAAAGAGTCAGGATGCTTCTTTGATCCCGATTCTTTAAGTGAAACCTTTTGTATGAAATGGCTAAACATAATAAAGCTTTCTACGGACAAATGTTTCTTGGCTTTATATTTTTTCTTTATGTCGAATATACCAATAAAGCATAAGTTTACATCCTGTTTGAAAAAACTTATAGAGTTATCAAATAGAAAAATAGATGAAATAACAGCTTAGTAAATGTTTTTAGATTTAGTGAAAATATTAGGAGACAATGATGTATGCTTTATACAAATTTTAAGTCGATAATAAATAACTGGATAGCACAAAGTCCTTCTACACGAGATCTACGAAAACACTGGTCTTTAATAAAAAGAAAAAAATACAAAAAAAGCTTATCAAATCTATTTAATATAGATTGCTATGACCATAACTTTTTTGAAGATCATGTTGCTTTAAAGCTTGCCTATAAGGATCTAGCCAATATAATAAGCAGTTCTTTTGATCTTGGTAAAGTCTGTGATATAGGCTGCGGCAACGGATACCTAATAAATTATTTATTTCAAAAAGGAGTTGAAGTAAGGGGCTATGATTCTTCAAAATCGGCTTTAAACTATATTGAACCCGAACTGCAAAATAAAGTTAAAATCATCAACTTCTCTCAAGTACAAGACTTGCCAAGTTGTGAAACTGCAATATCAATTGAGGTAGCAGAGCATATTCATAAAAAATATTCAGATAATTTTATTAAAAATATAACTAATATTGCAACGAAAAACATAATTTTTTCTGCGGCTAAACCGGGACAATGGGGAGATGGACATATAAATTGTCAGCCTCAAAGTTATTGGATTGATTTGTTTAATCAAAATGGATGGAAATACAAGTTAAAAGTGTCAAATAATTTTAATGAATGTATTGGTAATTCACAAAAAATAAACTCCCTTCTTTATTGGCTACCAGGCAACTTTATGATTTTTGATAAAAAATGAAAAAAATAAATCTATTTAAAAATTACATCTACTACACAGCTATTGAGTTTTACAAAATAATACTACCTATTGCAACAATACCTTATATAACAAGGGTTTTAGGTTGTGAAGCAATAGGGGCATATGCCTACACAAATTCAATCAAAGTTATTTTTGTACTTTTTGCAATGCTTGGTATTTCAACCTATGGAAGTAAGATGATTGCTTCTACAAGAAACAACTTTGAGAAGAGAAATGCGGTATTTTGGGAATTGATTTTTTTAAATCTATTTAATTGCATAATTGCCTGCTCTTTCTATTTATTATTTGTACAATTTGCCGGTAACAACCTTAAGCTGCTTTATTACATACAAGCAATAACATTTATTACAACAGTAATTGATACAAGTTGGTTTTTTGTAGGACTAGAAGATTTTAAAAGATTTGCCACAAGAAATTTTTTTATCAGGACTTTGGGTGTAATATCTATTTTTATTTTCATAAAAGAGCCTAAAGACTTACCTTTTTATGTATTCATCATATCTTTTACAAATTTACTTGGTGCTTTTTACTACTTTTATTATTTAAAAGGGTATGTAAAATTCCAAATACCTGATGTAAAAAAGATGTTTTCTCACTTTTTGCCAATGTTTTATATTTTTATACCATTATTTATTTCTTTTCTATATATTGCTTGCGACAAGATAATGATAGGAAACCTTGCCGGTTTAAAAGAGGCTGGAATCTACGAAATGGCAAACAGAATAATAATGGCTGTTATTGCACTTTCATCATCATTAACAGCGGTAATGATGCCTAGAATTTCTAACATTGTAGCGAATATGGATTATAAAAAGATTGAAACATACTTTAAAAAGTCACTTTATGCAATATCATATTTTTCAATCCCTGTAAGTATAGGATTAATAGCGATTTCTAATGAATTTACTCCTTGGTTTTTTGGTCCAAAATTTGCTGGAATATCAATTTTAATTACTACTTTAAGTTTAACAATATTACTATATGCCTATAAAAGCATTGTTTATGATCAAATTTTAATTCCATTAGGAAAGGAAAAAACTTGTGCCGCGATAATTTTCATAGGACTTATTGTTAAAATTTTCATCAATTTTATGCTTATCCCTACTTATAAAGCTTTTGGAGCTGCTATGAGTACGTTAGCTACAGAAGCTATTCTGACTTCTGTCCTTTTCTCTGTTGCAGTTTCATTTATTAACTTTAAAAGCTTTTTATCAGAGTTTTTTGTCGAGTTTTCAAAATTTACTATTTCAGCAACTCTGTTTTATATCCCTATAAAAATACTCGGGAATTATATGGATTCCAGTATTATAACAACTTCTATACAAGTATGTCTCGGGGTATTAATATACACATTATCGATAAATGTACTAAATTCCAAAACTCATAAGTTTGTTTTGAATAACATAAAAAAATTATTTTTATCCAAATTTTTATTAAATAAGACTGACAGTATACTAGTTAAAGAGAAGGTTTAGTCATTATAGGATAAAAATCCTTCCCACACTCCTGAGTAATTTTCGTAATCTTTTAAAAATTGATCTTTATTTAAGCTAAACAGATCAACAATCATCTTTACACAAGGGGCTATGATCATTTTTCTAGCTATATAATATAAAATATATGGATTTTTGTTATTCAATGCTTTTTTAATAAAGGCACCTTCTGAATAATATTTAGGTTTTATTTTCTTTGGGTCTAGATCAGTCTTTGGGTGGTAAATTTTTATTTTAGGCTCATATGAGCCTTTATAACCTTTGCTAAAAAGCCTGATTAAAAGCTCAATACCCTCAGCTGCTTTATACTTACAACCAGCCCCAAAATTATGATCAAAAAAGAAATCTTTTTTATCAATAACATTTAAATTAAAGAAATGACTATACTCTAGCCCCATAAAATTGAATATTGTCATTTTAATTGGTTTTATAAAATTTTTCGGAGAACTAAAGTTATTAGAATTTTCTGTGTCATACGTTCCGGTGGAAAAAATGCCCAATTTTTTGTCTTGCTCAAAGTGTTGATTGACTTTTAAAAGAACGTCTTTTTCATAATAACAATCATCATCCGGAAAAGCTGCAATATCGCCGGTACAATATTTCACACCGAAGTCTTTTGCCTTACCTGCCCCACGAAAATCAACCCGAAAATATTTTATATCCAGAGTGTTGCTATATTCTTCAACAACAGTTTCAACTATATCATTTGGGTTTTGATCAACCACTATAACTTCAAAGTTTTTATAATCTTGATTTTTAAATGATTCAAATAAAGTTTTAACTTCTCTTTGACGTCCCAAAGTAACAACAACTAATGAAAATTTACTCATTTTTATCCTCCACATTTAAACTTTTTAATATAAGAAACTGCTCCTGATACTCCAGCCCCTACTACAATATTTTTATGCATTTTTCAATCCCATTACTAAATCTATCTTCAATTATTAGCATTTTAAAAACTCAAACAAATCCCCCGGTTTGTAGGTTTAGTTGGGTAATCAAACAACTATAATGCTATTGGATTGCTCCTTTGTAATGCAAAGATTTCTAATTCTTTTATTGCATAATCTTTTAAAGCTATTGTTATTCAAAACTATAGCAATCCTGTATTTGTAATGAAATTTATTGCCGATGATATTACAAATCTTATTAGCCTATAGTGATTCCTTAATATAAAAAGCCATCTAAAGAAGATGGCTTTTTATTATTAGTATGTTTTATAAAATAAGTTTCTATTTTTTATGAAATAACCCTTTAATTTTATCTAATAATCCAGATCTTACCGGAAGTCCTTGCATTTGCGAAGAACCTTCTTTCGCTCCTGCGCCCTGCTGAATATTAGAAACGGGAACTTGTGGGCTTACTGTTATTCTCGATGACACAACAGATTGCTGTTGTGGCGCAGAAGGAACTACACCTCTACCCATTGAAATGGTTTGTGGCAATGGACTTCCTGCCGAAGCTTGTGCCATTTGTGCAGCTGCTGCAGCTTGAGCAAGTTCACCACTTCCACTATTAGCATTGCTATTATTTTCATTGTTTTGAGCGGCACCAAAAACACCATCTGTATTTTCAACAACATCTTCAACATCTGCATCTGTTATTGGTGCAGTAAGAATTTTATCTATTTTAGTTCCTAATTCTTCATTGGCTGGTTTAAAATCAGATGCACTATCTTCTACTGAAGCAACTGGATCTGAACCTCCCGGTGTATAAGAGGAATCCCCAATTGTTCCTGTTGTTCCGCTTCCTGCGTTTCCGTTAGGGCGCCACTCTTGAATAGTGGTAATATTAGAACCAAATGTCGCATTGGGGAATGTCGGAATATCTACAATAACTACATCAACATCTGGATCTCCAGCATCTGGATATGCAGCTGATGCTGTTGCAAAAAACACTTCTCCACCGGAAATAGGAGAATTGAAATTAATACTTCCCCAATTTAAATTCCCTGCATCTCCTGCAGTCAAACCATCACCCATTGCTAATGAATAAGTGAAAATTCTCGTTTTTTGCGCAATAAGATTTGCACTTCCTTCAAAGGTAATATCTCCGGCATCGAAATTATTTCCTTCTCCATAAGCATAAAGACCAATAGTATCATCGGCTGTTATATTTGCGTTATTTCCAATAGTTATATTTCCGGCAGTTCCGCTTTCTGTATATGCTTCTATTCTAGAATCATCTTTTGCGTTTAAAGTAAAATCGTTGCCAATAGTAACATTCCCACTATTTAAGCCTGATACATAAATACGAACATCTCTCTCTGAAATAAGAGTAGTATTATTACCAAGGGTAATATTTCCAGAAGTTGAGCCGTCTTCATGAGCGACAGTCGATATAGAAATATCATTATTATTTGATTCTATTTTCACGTTATTGCCGAATTTAATAGAACCTGCAGCAGAGTTTTCATCATAAGTACTTGCTTTTAATATAATTCCATTTCCTGTAGCTCCGGAACTATGCAAATCTGCAATATCATCATCAGCAAAATTGCCAAATGTAATATCACCGGCTGTAAAATTAGTTCCACCATGAGTTGTTTCAATTAATATTTCTTTTTTTGAAGTAATACTTGCATTATCTTTAAATTCAACAGAGCCGGCTGTGCTATTATTACCGGCAGCAGCTGTTGAAATATTAACAACTCCGGTATTAGAGGTGGTTTTAAGCTTTGCATCGTTACCAAAATCAATAGAACCAAATGTTAAATTATCATTATATCTATCTATATATTTGCCGGTATATATCTTTAAATTAGTACTATCTGCGGTCAAATGCGCTCTATCTCCAAATGCAATATCTCCGGAATTGTGGTTATCATTATCAACCCCGGCAGTTAATTTGTAATGGTTGTTTGTTGAAACATTTATTGAATCTGCAGTTATAGTTACATCATCTCCTGCTGTAATTGAACCTGTTTTTGTTGGCGCACCATCATATGTTGTTTCAATTACTGCTCCACCACCGTCAGCTGTAATGTTTGTACTGTTGGCAATATTAATGTTTTTATTACCTCTAACAATAATGTCTCCGGCATTTGCAATTAAATTACCGCCCAAATTAATAATAGGATTGGTGTAAGCAGCATTTGTCAACCCAACAAGTGACATTTTATTAGCTGTAATACTTGAGGTATCTGCTAAAAACAGATCATGAGTAATTGTTACAGGGTTTCCATTCTCGTCATACAACTCTTTTGCTCCAACATCAGCACCAATAGTAAACATGCCTGTTGGCAATACATTTGTATTAAAATCTGCAGTCTGAGCTAAAGAAATAGAATCCGTAATAATCACGTTGAAATCTTCTGCTGCTATGGTTCCCTTGTTTAAAAATGCATTGGTCGTCATGTTCAATTGCTTAGCTGTGTTGATGCTAGCACCATTTGCAATATATATTCCATATTTTGTTAAACCTGATATATCAAGAGTGTCCCAATCTGTAGCTGTATGGGCATCTACTAATGTTGTTGGAATACCACTATCTTTAAGCGTGTAATTCTGGTGAGTACTTACGGTAAAGGCATCAAGGTTTACGCTCGCAGTCGGTCCAAACATCACCCCGTTTGGGTTCAACAAAAGAACATGACCTTGTTGACTTCCACCTACATTACCTATATTTCCCAGAATATGAGAAGCATATGTTGTACCTGTGTTTATAACTTTATTTATGGAAATAGCTCCCGGTGTATCAAAGTTGTAAAGAACCGATTTCCCGACTCCTACATTATAAGAGTTATAATCTATTATCCCAACAGCTCCTGCTTGATCTATCCTAAGCGTATCAGCATCAGGATTCGTATCCAGAATATTAGCAGATGCATCAATAATATCCGGTAAATCCTGAGAAACGCCTATAGCGTATGAATTATTGCTTCCTGTTAACAAAATAGTTGAAGCCAGGCAAGCTGTTAAAAGCATCTTTTTATTAATATTTTTCATAATTTAATTATCCTTATTGAGCGTTAAAGTCTAAAACAGTTTTGATGAAATACTAAAGTGCAATCTTGCATCTTGTTGACCCGCATATCTTTTCTTTCCAAGAGGAACTCCAACATCAAGATTAGCAATCAAATATTTTGTCATATTACATCTTAGACCTACACCAACACCTTGCAGAAAGTTTGTAAAACTAGTTTTTTGCCCTTGATAGTTTAATTTAGCCATGCCGAAATCATAAAACGCTGCTGCGTGAATTCTATCTTTTAACGGAAGCTTGAACGATTTATCCTTCCAATATCGGACGTTAACATCTTTCAAATATGGAACTGCATGTCTTGCTTCCAGACTAAAGCTATAACCTGTATCACCTAGCAATACACCTTCGTCAAATCCTCTTACTGTATATGCTCCGCCTAATTGCATTTGCTCAGAACCATATAGAGCACTATTAGAGAATTGGAACGAGCTTCTGGCAATTGCTAAGAAATCAGCAGGTAAAATATGTACCCTTGTTAAATTACCGTTTAACTTAAAAAACTGACCATCTGCATTTGAATTCGTGCCTGTTCTCTGAGCACCCATTATTGGTAATCCAAAACTAGTTTGTACTCTACCAATCCAACGCCCTAAAAAGTCGTTTTCTATTGCTGTAATACCAGTTCTAAGAGCCCTTGTTTGGTAGTTATTCAAAACATTATTATTTATAGCTGTTGTATCAGAATCTCTAAAATCAAAACTCGCATCACCTATAACATTAAATCTGTCATTATTGAATAACGGTTTTTGAATCCCTAGTTTGTAAAAATGAGAAGTACCTTCAATCTGAGCAGGTTTGTATATTCCACCAAGTTCAACACCGGAATAAGAATAGCCTGCTATAAGTCGAGTTCCATTCTCTCCAACAGGAAGTGAATAATTAGTCCCAACACCAGTTGTGCCATCGGCTAAAGTCACGTTAACACCTAATTCATCACCATATCCTGTTATGTTGTAATCAGTAATGCCAATTCCTGCTTGTTGAATACCGATAAGATCACGCCCTTGGTTGCCCCAGCTTGCATTTAATCCAAGTGGCACTCTGTCTTCAACATCAAGAACAATATCTGTAGTTCCTACAGCTTCTCCTTTATCAAGAAACACTTTTCCATTTAAGTATGATTGACCATTGATTTCAATCATTGATTTTTTTAAATTATTTACGTTAAAAACTTCATCTTGTTTAAGCCCGTTTCCTCTAAATACAACGTTTTTAAAGTACTTATCTTTTGCCCATTTATTACCTTTGACTTCAACATTGCCAAGTTTACCTTCAAGAACTTTTATTTTTAAAATCCCATTTACAACCTCTTGAGGTGGTAAAAAAGCTATAGATGTAATATAGCCTTTGCTCTTATATGCATTGGTTACTTTTAAGGCTAATTTTAAAATGTCCTCGTATGCAACTTCCTGTCCTAACAAATCGTATGAATACACTTTAAGTTCTTCATCTGTAAATATGGTATTACCTTCAAAATCGACATCTTTAAGGACGAATTGAAGCTTCTTAACTGCGCCTGTTTGAGTTTTTTGCTTATCAACAAGAGGACTTATGTTTAAATTATTCTTAGGAGCAACAAGCTTATTTTTGTTTCGCTCATATCTTTCTTTATTTATCTGAAAATTACCCACAGTACCAGCTTCAACGTTAGTAGGGGGTGTTTGTGCATATGATGTGCCTATTGCAAAAGAATATGCAAGCGCTACACATAAAAAACCTGTTTTTAATCTCATTTAATTTTCCTCAAATGTTAAAATTGCCAATTAGAAAATTATACGCTTATAACACCTGACATGCAATAAACAAAGGTATTTATAGATAATATGAAAGCGGACAATAAAGCCTTTTAAGTAGATCGATTGGCATAAACTTTTTACACCAATAATTCTTCCAGTTAGTACTTTAATTTATTCAAAATTATTATATTTATTTTATTTAAATTGAATCATATTCCGTTTGGAGAACTTTTATATTCATTTTATTTAAATGTTGCCATGTGAGGTTAAAATGCAACTAAAAACGAAAAAATCGACGAATAATAAAATCGTCGAAATGATTGTTATTACTTTTTAAAAAAGAAATACCCTGGATTGGATTCGAACCAATGACCTACCGCTTAGAAGGCGGTTGCTCTATCCAGCTGAGCTACCAGGGCGTATATTTATACTTTTATCATAAAAAAAGATTCTATGTGTATCATTATTATTAAAAAATTAATCTTTTTTAATATACATACTCTTTAAAAACACCCGAAAAACCACCCTTTAAGCCTTTCAACGGGTTCTATAAGCAATTATTAGATTTTAATAACTAATTAGACTGTTGAATTAATTTTAAATTAATCTCATTTATCAAGTTATTGATTTCACCGGATTCATTTTGCCTAAAGCACTCTATAATTATCGAATTTGGCGCAAAACTTAATGTATAATCGGCAAGACCCATTTTTAAACCGCTATCTTTTAAATGGTTATAAATAACTATTTCTTGGTTACAAAGCCCTCTGCTTTCAACTGCGACCCCTCTTGTTTGATGTTCTAACTCTTTTGCCCAAATTATTTTATTTTCACGGGTCATTTTTTCAATATTTTTAATAATCCTTAGTTCAACTTTTTTATGACCTTCTGATAGAAAAAAACTACTTTCAGAAAAACAGTTTTCTAAAAAACCTCGTTCTAATTCTTTTCTAGACAATTCTAAAAAGTTTTTAAAATCAACACTTTCAAATTCAAAATAAGACATAATAACCCCGATTTATAACAGGATTATTATAAATTTTTATAACAAAATTTTTTATTATCCAAGTGTTCTTAAAATCGGAGAATATTTAACATCAAAACACGCACATGTGTCTAATGTTTCAACACAAATATTTATTAGCCTTGAGCCAATTATTCTACGATTATTCTTCCATCGGTTTTGATATCTAAAGGTTTATTTAACGATGCCAGATAATCAGCTGTTGCATCTACATTAGCCCAATTATATCTTTCAATTATTTCACTTTCAGGTTTCACAAGACTTGTAAACCCTTCAGTACCGCCCAATATAAAATCATTATAAACAACAACGTGTTTGTTTGCAGCACTTGGATTATTTACATTAATAGGCTTGTAACTACCGTTAGGCTGTAAAATAGAAGCTTTAGTGACTTGTCCTGCTTTTCCTATCGTATATTTAAGTCCTGATGTTTGTAATATTCCGGGTTTATTTGATGGGTCTTTTAAAGATTTAGCACCTCTATTTAAAGCATCTATTAAATCTTTTTCTGAAATTGTGGTTTTAAATAAAGGAGTTTTAAACGGAGATAAATCATTTATATCTCTTGTGTTTACAGATCCCGGTCTGAGGCAACCTCTTATATCTCCTGAGTGATCTAAGACTATTTCAGCACCTGATTTTTGACGAACTCCATCTAGCATTACACTTGCCATTGGGTTTTCTGCTACCAAAACTTTAGCGGCTTCGTATTGAACGGTTCCCACTTTTCCAACATTTTTCGATTTACCAAGCAATTTATCCGCAAAATGCCTTACCATAGAACTTTTGGGAAGCTCCATAGTTTTTTTAACATCATTATTTAAAGCTTTTATTTTACCGGCATTATCGAATACAACATCCAAAACACCATAATAATTGCCGTCTCTACCTGCTTGAGTAATGACAACAGGCTCTCCTGAAGGAGAATTAAAATAATTATGACCTGATTTAACACCTTTTATAAGGTTATGAGAATGTCCACCTACAATAACATCAATACCATCTACGCTTTGAGCCACTTTTTGCTCTTTACTGAATCCAAGATGAGAAAGTAGAATGATTTTATTTACACCCTGTTTTTTTAGTTTATTCACTTCGTTTTGAAGATCTTTGATCGTTTCCGGCATGTTTGAAACTGCTATACTCGAAAGATCATTTTTCTTACTGGATCTTTTAAACAAATCTGTTGGCTGAGTGCCTACAAATCCGTATTTATGACCATTTTTTTCTATAATAGTAGATTTTGCCAGTTTATTTTGCTTCACTAACGCAGCTAAAGGACCTTTAGCAACTTTTAAATTAGTGAATAAATATTTAAAATTTGCTTCTTTAATTCTATTTCCAAGGTCAGTAAGTCCATCATCAATTTCATGGTTGCCTATAGTAGAAGCACTTAAGCCCATCATGTTTAAAACCTTAGCTACAAAACCATTTTGCTTTGGATTATCACCTAAAAAAGCATCTCCTGCTGAAAGCTTAAAAGAATCTATTGAATGTTTATTATAAGAACTTGTAAAAATATCAGATGCTAATTTCAATCGTCCCACTTTAGAAAGCTGAGCATGAATATCATTCACATAAAAAAATGAAGCCTTTACATCACTTGAAACAGACTGTTGAGCTCTAAGATTCGGACTATTAACCTGCATAATTTAAACCTTGAAATACTTTTACTTACTTGTATTAAGTCTCGTAAAAATATTTTTTGACAGTTTTGATACGTAGTGTTACAAAAATTTTAAATTTTTTAGTTTAAAAATCATTTTATGTGAATATAAACACAACTTGTATGGTAAAAGCTTTTTCCAGTAAATCTTTTTTCTTTTTCAAAACTTTGAGGCACGGTTTAAAATGAGGGGAACCGGATTTTATCGTTATATATAAAACACGAGAAAAGTCGTCATATTTACATTGTACACTTTCAACAAGCTCCATATGAGCTCGATCAAGTCCATCTGCAACTTTTAAAAATCCGCCCAGCCTTTTCACTTGTTTTTTTTGCTTTTTCGTTTCCAGTCGAGCATAATTAACATGTTTCTCCTTGGGTAGCTTGCCTCGATGATATCTAGCTATATTTGCTATAACTTCAATTTCTTCAGGTTTAAAACCTTCAATTCCTTCTTTTATAATAATCTCATAAGAGTGTTTATGATGCCCTTCCGCCGATATACACTGTCCTATATCATGCAATAATGAAGCTGCTTTAAGCATATCTCGTTTTTTATCAGAATAATTATGCAAAATACCCTTTGTTTGGTTAAACAACATTGCCGCCAAAACGCTCACATGCCGGGCATGTTCAACATCCTGATAATATTTTTCTAATAAATTATTAGCACTGCTTAACCTTTTAAGGGTTTTCATTTCTTTTTCTGCCTTTGCAATAACTCTTTTACTTTAGATATAAGTTCATTTTGGTCAAATTTTCCTTTTACAATTTGAGCATTTGCACCTACATTTTGAGCTTTTAATTTATAATCTGATGAATCAATTGAAGAAACTAAAATAACAGGAATATTCTTAAAAGCATCATCTGTTTTAATTCTTCTAGTAAGCTCTATTCCATTAATTTCAGGCATTTCAATATCAGAAACCACAAGATCAAATTTCTCTGCATTCAGCTTTGTCAATGCATCAAGTCCATTTACGGCTACAGCCACTTCAAAACCTGCTGTTCTAAGAATATTACGCTCTAAAATTCTAGTTGTCATAGAATCATCCACTACTAAAACTTTTGCTTTACCTTCAATAGTTTCTTCTTGATACGAAGAATATAAATTTTTAGACAATGGCATTGTACTTTGATTTGCTGATTTCATAAGATCATTCACATTCAAAATCAAACAAAGCTCTCCAGCCGCTAAAGTTGTAACCCCTGCAATATTTCTCACTCTTACAAGAGGTGGTTTTAACTTTTTATGAAGGATTTCCTGTTCGCCAATCAACTTATCTATAACAATACCTATTTGAGAATCCTCATTTTGAATAACAAGAACTATCATTTTTTCATTTTCTTTAAATACTTTTTCGTCTTTAAGCTCCAAAAGCTCCGAAAGCTTATAGACAGGCACTGTCTTATTATCAACTATTAACGTTTGTTTTCCTTCCTTAAGAAACACATCTTTAGGATGTGCCCAAAATACAGTTTTTATAACACTTGTAGGCACTGCAAATGTTTGCCCGCAAACGTCAATAAGAAAAGACTTTATAGTGGCCATCGAAACCGGCAACTGGATTGAAACCTTACAACCTTCACCCAGTTTTGATTTAATGCTAACCTTGCCATTTAATTGATTAATCTTAGTATGAACAACATCCAAGCCAATTCCACGACCTGAAATATCCGTTACCGAATCGCCTGTTGAAAATCCGGGCCAGAATATAATGTTCATTATCTGAGTTTCACTCATCGCATCTAATTCTGCTTGAGACAACAACTCTTTTTGTAAAACTTTCTTTTTGATTTTTTCTATATCAACACCACGACCATCATCTATTACTTCAATCAAAACACGATTTTCAAGATGTCTTGCAGTTAAAAATATCTTACCTTGAGGATTTTTTCCATTTTTCTCACGTTCTTCAGGTGTTTCAAGCCCATGGTCTATAGCATTTCTCATTATATGAGTCAATGGTGATTTAATTTCCTCGATTATTTTTTTATCAACACTTGTTTCACTACCCGATATTACAAGTTCAATATCTTTATTTTTTGATCTTGCAATATCTCGAACCATCCGGGGAAACATATGAAAAATAGTTGCCAAAGGAAGAACTCGAACACCTTTTATCATTTGCTCCAGCTCATTTACTATTAAATTTAAACGCGCATTATCTTCTTGAACAGTTCTATATAAAGAATTTACTCCATTCATAAATTCAGATATTTGCCCTGAACTTTCATCAAAAAATTCTTGAAGATGTTGACCTTGAACAATTGCATTGACAGAACCAGGCTCTGTAGAGGCTTTTCTCAAGTGATTCTTAAAATGTTTCTTGGATTTATTCCACTCTCTATACCAATCTTCAGCACCTCTGTTAATTTTATCTATTTCTGCTAAATGATCTTTGATTTTAATTTTGGCAATAATAAGCTCTCCAACTTGACTTACAAGTTGGTCAAGTTTTCTGGTATCAACCCTAAGCGTCTTTATAGCTCCACTTTCAGAGGACTTTAACGATTCTTTTTGCGAAACTTCTTGCCTGGTAGCTGAACCGGGAACTAAATCAGAACGTTTAGTCTCCGAAAAACTCCTTGATTCTTTTTCATCAACAACATCAACCAAATTAGCTTGATCAGAGAGTTCCAGCATTTGTTGCAAAATAGACAAACGCTGCATTATCAAACTCGGATCCTCATCTATTGCTTTTTCAGGATCCAATACTATATTGCTTGCTACCTGTAAACTTTGTTTTATAACCTCAAGTATTTCTTTTTCAGGCTTATTTTTCAGCTCTTTTATATTTTCTATAATTCCGCCTATTTGTCTAAAAATAAGCTTTGCATTTTCATTTTTTGTCTCGGCAGTTATGTTATTTATTAGTTCAATAAGCTCAAAAACTACGTCATCACTATCTGATAAAAGCAAAATTTTATCATTAAAACTTTTTATACTTGATTCAAAATCATTTAAAACAATCTTTGTTGAGGCGCTAACATCCTCAACTACTTCTATCACAGCTTCCTGCTGTTTCACTTCAGTAGGCTTAAAAACCTTTTCCTCCATTTTTATAGAATCAACAAGATCTATAAAATCACAACAAAGCTCTTTAAGTTCTTCAACTTCTACTTTAAGAAGTATTCCACTTCCTTTTATCACCGAGTCCAGTTTTGTTTTTAAATCAAAAATTTTATCTTTAATTTCAGCATTATTTATACACTGAGCAGCCACATCTATATTCACGATTAACTGATGAAAAGCAACAATTACACTTGAATCTGAAGGGTTTTTAAACAAATCTTCCACAAAAGAACTTATTTGAGGCAAAAGATCTGCAATTCCCTCATAAAAAGCTAAATCAAGCTCTGTAAACTCAATTTTTTCTTCTATTTTAATTTTTTTTATATCTTCTTTTGACTCTGAATTTAAATCATTTTTTTCGCTCTTTTTAAGTTCATCGAGATTTTCTACTTTTTCTAAAAGCTCTAAAATATCATCAACTTCTTTGCAATGAAACTCGCCTTTTGTACTCACAGACTTCTCGATAATAGAACTTATGCAATCTACCGTTTTACACAACAAATCAACAACATCAGACGTAATAATAAAACCATCATCTTTTGCCATTCCTAATATATCTTCCAGCTTGTGAGCTAAAGATTGGATATCGGTTAAACCGATCATCCTTGCCGCTCCTTTTAAGCTGTGAGCATCTCGAAAAAGTTCTGTTACAGTAAATTTATCTGTTGGTTTTTTTTCCAATTTCAAAAGATTTTGGTTTAACTTTTGAATCTGCTCATCGCTCTCTTCTCTGAAGATCTTAAGTATTTCTTCTAATTCTTCTTCCAGAAAATCCATTTAAACCTCTTAACTTAATAAATATTTGTTTCTTCAGTTTTAGACTTTCCAATGATTCTTTCTTTTAAAGATTTGGATGTACTCACAAGAGAGTGAAGTGTATCAGAACTTTGTTTTGCAACATCTATAGAGTCTAAAAGACCATCATTAACTAAACTTATTGTCTGTGTTACCGCTTTAACATGTTCTGTTTGACTACCTGCAGAATTCACTATTTTATCTACATCTAAAACGGTTTCACTTATTGTATCTCTAAGCTCATCAATTCTTGTTGCTATGTTATGAACAAGCTCAACGCCTGATGCAATTTCTTTTGAACCTTCTTCAGTAGCCATAACAGTAGAATTTGTCGCCTGTTGTATATCGTGAATCAAAGAAATTATCTTAGAGGTCGCTTGCTTACTTTCATCTGCAAGTTTTCTAATTTCACTCGCTACAACAGCAAAACCTTTACCATGTTCACCCGCACGAGCAGCCTCTACAGCAGCATTTAAAGCCAACATATTGGTTTGTTCTGCAATATCTTCAACAACACCTATTGTGCTACCTATTTGCTGTGTATGTTCACTCAATTCAAGTATCAATTCTGCAATTATTTGAATTTTTTGCTTTAAGGTCAACATTTTTTCAATGTTAGCCTTTACAGCTTCCTGCTCTTTATTCGATAAATCAAGAGTTTTCTGGTATTTTTCCGATACATTTTTTGCATTATCTTTTGTTAGTTTCGTAGATTCATTCAAATCATCAATAGCAATCATGGATTTCTTCAGTAATAATAAATGATCCTCAATTACCTTTTCTTGAGCTGTTATTGTACTCATAATAGTACTTGAAGCATTATTTGTTTGAATTATTGCATTATAAATAGGATTAGATAACGTCTCTTCAAGCCACCTACCCATTATTTCAGAAACTACAATACCTACCACGGATAAGACCGCAACAATTGTCATAAAAGTTGATGCGCCTGTTATATATGCTTTTGTCGCCACCAAAAACATTGCTGTAAATAGCCCGACACAAGAAAAAACAACTTGAGTTATCCTTGTTGTAATTTTAATTTTCTTTTTTAAATTTAAATTTTCAAACATCATTCTATATCACCCTCGTAAGATTATTGCAGAAACTATTTTTATAGTTTTTTTACTTTTTTAAAAACAATATTCAACTATTCCTACTTTTATTCTATAATAAATGTGAGATTGAGTAAATGTTTGGACAATGACTAAAAAAATATTATTAATCGATGATAGTAAAACCCAGTTGGGAAGTCTAAAAATGAGACTTTCTCGCTTTGGTTTTGATATCGTAACCGCAACAAATGGTATCGAAGGTATTGAAACCGCCTACAAAACAAGACCTGATATTATTGTATCAGATATTGTAATGCCTAATGTGAACGGATATCAACTATGTCGTCTTTTAAAGGACGACAAAAACACAAAAAACATTCCCATTATTCTTCTAAGCGTTTTAAATAGAAAACTCGATAAATTTTGGGGGTTAAGAGCCGGTGCTGATGCTTTTTTAAACAAAGATTCAAACATCGAAAAACTAGTTGAAAACATTTCAAAATTTACAAGCATAAAAAAAACTACTGATGTACAACAAATTTCTGAAACGCATGCTCCGGATGAAAACGCTGAAAGTCCTGATTTTCAGTCTAAAATAAATGAAATTTTGGATCAATCGTTAATAGAATCAACAATAATGAATGAATTTAGAAATTTATCTGAATTTATTCTCGATTCAAATGTTCTGCACAAAGGAATTTTCTCACTACTAAGTTCTATTACTGATTATGATGTTGCCGGCGTATTTTTTAATGACATTGATAATAAAAAGCTGAAAACTTTATATTTAAACTCCAATAACTGCAAGTTATCACCGCATATTCAACAAGAAATTTTACATGCATCCTTTAACAAATTCTTCCCAAATACAGATCTGGATAGAATTGATATTAATGCAAGAATTAGCGAAACAATAGACGATAATAAAATGTGCAAATTAAATGCTTTATCAGATTTGGCACACCAAGAAATCTTACCTATTGAATACGAAGGTCAAGTGATAGGAGGTATTTGTCTATTCAGCCAAAGCCCCGAAAAAAATATATCCACAAAACTTTTCAATATAATTCAGAATGAACTAAAACTTTTAATGAGAATCAAATGGCTTTATTCTGAAACCAAATTCCTTGCTATAACAGATCATTTAACAGGTTTGTACAATAGACGTTATATGCAAAAAACTTTTGAACGAGAATTCTCAAGAGCTAAACGTTATTCAACAGCAATAAGTATAGCCATGTTTGATATAGATCATTTCAAAAAAATCAATGATACATATGGTCATCAATTTGGTGATAAAGTTCTCGCAGAAATTTCAAAATCAATTTCTAACTCTTTAAGAAAAAGTGACTATATCGCAAGATACGGCGGTGAAGAGCTTATCGCAGTACTTCCTGAGACTAACAAAGCCAATACTCTTATTCCAATTGAAAGAATAAGAAAATCAATTGAAGATATGGATTTTGAATGTCATGGTAAAATAGTAAAGGTAACGGTTAGTGTCGGTATTGCCACTTTATTACCCAAAATGATGGGAGAAAGTGAACTAATAGAAGCCGCTGATAAAGCCTTATACAAAGCAAAAGAAACTGGCCGAAACAAAGTCGAAGTATACAAAGAAGATTTTTAAATGACAAAAAATTATCTGGTTGCTGAATCTATTGACAGTTCTAAATATTCAAATTTATATATGACTTTTAACCTTTCAGGTAGAAGGTATTCAGTTCTTGCTGATCAAATAAGTGAGGTTATTCAACTGCCTGCCTTGACCATCCCTGAAAAAATGCCTCAAAATATAGTAGGGCTTCTAAATTTAAGAGGTAATATTATTAATATTACCGATATCAGAGGCTTTCTTGGACTGGAAAAAGAACCTTATAATGCCGATCATCAAGTTTTAATCGTAAATATAAATGAAAAACTCTTCGGACTCATTGTAGATTCGGTTGAAGATGTTTGCCCTTTTGAACATTCAAAATTTGAATCATTACCTTATAGTAATGAAAATAAATTCATTACAAATGTTTATCAACATAGCGATAATATCGTTGCGGTTTTAAGTCTCGATGAAGTTCATAACAAACTTGAACAATGTTTTTCAGAACAAGCCGAACAAGATGCTGTTAATACTAAGAATTTATTTCCAACAGATGAAATTTCTAAAAGAAAATTTTTAAAACGAGCCGAAAATCTTCAAAAGAAAATCAAAGTTGAGTTAAGCAAAAATGATTATACAGAGGATAAATTTGTATCATTCAGCCTTAACGAAGAAACTTACTGTATAAGCTTAAAATACGTAAAAGAATTCACAAAAGTAAAAAATATAACATTAACTCCGGTTCCCTGCGTACCTGACTTTATAATAGGGTTGGTGAACCTCAGAGGTGAGTTCCTTACTATCATTGATATTAAAAATTTTTTAGGTATTCAAAAATCAACTATCTCTGATAAAACAAAGATAATCGTAATAAAATCACCCAATATGCAAATAGGGATTTTGGTAGACGATGTTTTTGATATGGTAAATATCCCACTTGAAACAATAAACCAAGATCATTCCGAAAAAAATAAGTTTATACTTGGTGAACTAATTTTAGATAATCAAAAAGTTATAAATGTCTTAAATCTTCAAAGAATAATCGAAGATGAAAGATTGTTCTTTGAAGATGCCGTTTAAATTTTTTGCAAAATAAAACCCCCGAATTTTGGGGGAAGAAGAGATCATGAGGCAGAATTTAAATTGTATTTGCGTGTCAACAATTAAAACCTATGTATTAATAACTTAGACTTCAATACTCAATATTAAATTCCTTGTTGATTATTATTTTACATAATAAAAAGAAATTGGGAATTAATCTTTAGAATATAAAGTATTAATCTTAAGAGTAATATTTCGCCAAAACTCAGATAAGTTGTCACTTTTACACTCTTTAAAAGTGTTTTCAAACTAACTTCTAATAAATATTTTTTCCTTCATTATCATACATTTTTTTTCTTGAATCTATCATGGATTCAAGTTTTTGAGTAAAAACATCATTTTGAAAATCAAATTCCGAAAGAAATTTATTCGCATAACTATTCAAAATACTCATTGCCCCTTCAATATTAGATTTATTAAACTTTATCATATCATCAGCCATCTCAGGGTTGCTCATAGACAATCTTGTCATATCTCTAAAACCACTGGAAGCCAAATTTAAAGCCAAATCTCGTATCGATTTATCATCATATTGTGAAACCATACCATATAATGCTTGGCTTAAAACCATTGGCATATGACTTACCAAAGCTACAGCTTTATCATGCGACTGAGCATCAGTAAAAACAACCTTTGCACCCATATCAACGATAACTTTTTTCAACAGTTCAATATCTTTATCCTTTGAATTTTTATTCGTTGTTAAAACCCACTTAGCGCCTTGAAAAAGCTCCTTAAAAGAAGATTCAAAACCTTTATGTTCTGTCCCCGCCATTGGATGCCCCCCAATAAAATTGACAGTTGTTTTTGTCTTCATATATTCTGATATAAACCCCTTGAGGCTAGCTACATCAGTAACTATACAATCTTTACTAACAACTTCGGCAACTTTATCAATAGTACTAATAAGCTTATTCATAGGGGTGCAAACAAAGACAATATCGGAATCAGACAATACTGAAAAATCAATAGAGGCTTCGACAACAAGACCTTCTTTAAGTACTTTTTGTATAGTCTCAACAGATCTTGAAACCCCTATAAGTTCGTAATCCTTATTTTGAAGCGACTTTAAAATAGAACCGCCTATAAGTCCAAGACCTACAACTCCTATTCTTAGCTTATTCATTAGATTTTTGCCTTAGAATTATGGATAGCCCAGTGAACTCTTCCACTTATTCGATTTAATTCAATCATTGTTTTTTCAAACTGCTCTATTGTTAAACTTTGAGCCCCATCAGAGTAAGCTTTATCAGGATCATGATGAACTTCTATCATTAAACCGTTAGCTCCTGCAACAAGGGCAGCTTTTGACATTGGTTCTATGAGATACCTTCTTCCCGTTCCATGACTTGGATCAACAATAACAGGCAAATGAGAATATTTTTTAATTATCGGTATTGCTGCTATATCAAGAGTATTACGAGTATAGTCAGAATCAATACCTTTAATTCCCCTTTCACAAAGCATTACTTGAGGATTACCGGCATGCATAATATGTTCGGCAGCAAGTAGAAATTCTTTTATAGTAGCTGCCGCACCTCGCTTTAACATGACAGGCTTATTACATTTTCCAACAGCTTTTAACAATTTAAAATTCTGCATATTTCTTGCACCTATTTGCACAATATCAGCATATTCACAAACCAGATCAAGATCCCCGGCATCCATAACTTCTGTAATAATTAAAAGTCCGGTTTCTTCTCTTGCTTTTGCTAAATATTTAAGACCTGTCTCTTCCAATCCCTGAAAATCATATGGACTTGTACGAGGCTTAAAAGCCCCTCCTCGAAGAATTTGCGCACCAGATTTTTTAACGGCATGTGCAACCTGCAATAATCCATCAAGATTTTCTTCAACGCTACAAGGACCTGCCATTACAACGGCTTTTTCACTACCGCCTATCTTTACACCATTTGCAAAAGCTATTACAGTATCATTCTGATGACTTTCCCGACAAGCCTGCTTAAAAGGCTCTTGTATTAACTTAATTTCTCTAACACCACCAAAGGAAGCTATTGATTCGGGTTGCACAAGCCTTTTATCACCAATTGCTGCGATAACAGTCATTACATCCCCTCTGTTTAAATTTATTTTAAAGCCGTTTTCTTGTAATTTTTCAACGACTTTATCAATTTGCTGAGGTGTTGCACCGGGTTCCATTATTATGATCATTTTAATACTCCAATTAAACAAGCTTTCTAAACAACATGATTTAGGCTTATTATAGCATTTTTAGTCCTTTATGAGAACTAAAAAAACCTATCAGAATATCAAATTAACCGTTCAGAGCTTCTGCTCCGCCTACAACTTCAGATATTTCCTGAGTTATAGCAGCTTGACGCTCTTTGTTATATACAATTGTTAAATTGTTTATCATATCACTGGCATTATTTGTAGCATTAGCCATCGCTGACATCCTTGCAGCTAATTCACTAGCCGAAGCTTCAACCATAGCCTGATAAATACTGTTTGAAATATATAAAGGTACAATGTTTTGAAGAATCACCTCAGGACTGGGTTCAAAAACCATTTGAGGGTTTAACCCCTCTTCTTTTTCACCTTCTGAAACCGCTACAGGCAGTAACTCCCATATTTGAGCTTTATAACTAAGCATTGAAATAAATTTGGTAGTAATAACCTCAATGTTATCAATTTGCTTATCCACAAACGCTTCTGCCAAATCTTCGGCTATGATCTGTGATCCACCGGCTGTAGGTATAGCCGGCAATTTTGAATAAGTTTGAATAATTTCAACATCAGAATCAATAAATTCTCTTTTAAGAGCTATAATCCCTTTATTACCAATTATAAAAATCTTTACAGACTTTCCTTCTTTTTTAACCTCTTTAACTCTTGCTATGGCTTTTTTAATTATATTTGTATTATAAGCACCGGCAAGACCCTTATCAGAAGTTATTACAAGAATACCAACTGTTTGCAATTCTCTTCGCTCAAGCAAAGCAGGATAGTTATCAATCGCTCTATTTGTCCTGACTGCAGTTTTATCTATTATAGGTCTTTGAGCCAAAGTCTGCCTAAAGGCTCTAACTAACTGTTCTGCATACGGTCTGGCTTCTTTTGCTTTTCTTTCAGCTTTTTTCACCTTAGCAGCAGCAACCATTCTCATTGCCTGAGTTATTTTTTGAGTATTTTTAATACTCTTTATTCTTGTTTTTATATCTCGTAAATTAGCCATTTATAGAAATCCTAAGCTTCTAATTCTCCAAAAATGTTTGTTATTAATTTGCCTTGTTCTTCTGAAACTCTGATTTCTTCGTGAGTCTCAAGTTTTTCACCTGAATTTATTTTATCCTCAAGATCGCTTAAATTAGCAGACATATACTTAAACCACTCTTTTTTAAATTCAGCTATATTACCATTATCAACATTATCTAAAATACCGCTGTTAACAGCAAAGAGTATTGTAACCTCTTGTGCAACTGTAAGTGGTGAATATTGTGGCTGTTTAAGCACTTCTATAAGTTTTTGACCTCTTTTTAACTGATCTTGAGTTGCTTTATCAAGATCACTTGCAAACTGAGCGAATGCCTCAAGTTCTCTATATTGAGCTAAGTCTAGTCTTAACTTACCTGCAACTGATTTAATACCTTTGGTTTGAGCTGCACCACCAACCCTAGACACCGAAATACCTGCATTAATTGCCGGTCTTATACCTGAGTTAAACAAATCTGACTCAAGGAAAATTTGACCATCTGTAATACTAATAACGTTTGTAGGAATATACGCACTAACGTCTCCTGCTTGAGTTTCAATGATAGGAAGTGCTGTCATACTTCCAGCTCCCATTGCATCAGAAAGTTTTGCAGATCTTTCTAAAAGTCTTGAATGTAAGTAGAATACATCTCCCGGGTAAGCTTCTCTTCCCGGTGGTCTTCTTAAAAGCAAACTCATCGCCCTATAAGCCTGAGCATGACGAATAAGATCATCATAAATAACAAGAACGTGTTTTCCATTATCCATAAACTCTTCACCAATTGAAGTTCCTGCAAAAGGTGCTATAAATTGCAATGGAGCCGATTCATTAGCTGAAGCCGAAACTATAATAGTATAGTCCATTGCTCCCTTTTCTTCCAACAATTTGGCTATTTGAGCTATCGAACTTGTTTTTTGCCCAATTGCCACATATATACATATTACGTCTTTATCTTTTTGATTTAATATTGTGTCTATGGCAATAGCAGTTTTTCCTGTCTGCCTATCTCCAATTATAAGCTCCCTTTGACCTCTTCCTATCGGAGTAAGCGCATCAATGGCGGTTATACCTGTCTGAAGCGGTTCGTGTACTGATTTTCTTTTAATGATTCCCGGGGCTATTCTTTCAATAGGTCTATATTTATCTGTATCAATAGAACCTTTACCATCAATAGGCTGACCTACAGGGTTTACAATTCTACCGATCATGCAATCACCTACCGGTACAGATGCAATTTTTCCTGTTGTTTTAACAGTCGTTCCTTCTTTTATAAACTTATATTCACCCAGAACCACAGCACCAACATTGTCTTCTTCAAGGTTAAGGGCTATTCCTAAAGTACCATGCCCATCTTCAAATTCTATCAATTCACTGGACATAACATTTTTAAGACCATAAATCCTTGCAATGCCGTCTCCTACTTCTAGAACAGTTCCTACATTTGACACTTCGAGTTCTGTATTGTAGTTTTCTATTTTTGACTTAATTATTGAGCTGATTTCATCGGGTTTAATAACTGCCATTTTTATTACCTCTGTATTATCTGTTTTTTCAAGTTTTTAAGCTTTGTTTTAACGCTGCCGTCTATGGTTTTATCGCCAATTTTAACGATAACTCCTGCTATTATATCTTCATCTATCTTAGATTCCAGATAAACCTCTTTTTCGTATAATTTTTCAAGTTTATCTTTTATTCTTTTACTTGTTGTTTTATCAAGTTTAATAGCTGTTACAACCTCAGCCGTTAAAATATTTTTATCTTTTATAACTAATTTTTTAAAAACTTTTGTAATTGCAGAAAATGCAAAAAATCTATTTTTATCTACTAAAATAAATATAAAACTTAAAACATACTCAGAAACTGCTTTTTGAAAAATTTCTTTTATAATTTCTTTTTTTTGGGGTTTTGAAATATTAGGATGCTCTAAAAACATTTTCAAATCAGAACATTCTTTTAATGTTTCATCAATCTGCATCAAATTTTCTTGAATTTGCTCAATACATTTTTTTTCTTTAGAAAGATCAAAAATAGCACCTGCATATCTTTCAGCTAATATTAAAAGTCCGTTAAAGTTTTTTTCACTCATAATCGAGTTATACCTTCATATCTTCTAGATTATCAATAAATTCATCAATCATTTGCTTGTGCATTTTTTTATCAAGAGCTTGTTTAACATGCTCTTGAGCAAGAAGAAAAGCAGCTTCGCTTGTTGCTTCTTTAAGCTTTGTTATAGTTGCATCTTTATGAGATTTAACATCGTTTTCTGCTTTTTGCTTAATTTCTATTTCCTCTTTTTCAGAGTCCGAAGTTATTTTGGCAGAAAGACTTTGAGCTATACGCTCTCCTTCTTTTATAATTTTTTCTTTCTCTTCATCAGTCCTTGCAGCTATTTCTTGAATCTGAACAAGCTTTTTTTCTTGTGTCCTTTTTGTTTCTTCAGATTTTAAAATGGCTTTTTTAATGTCTTCTTGTTTTTTTGTAATTGCAGATAGAACATTATATTTTTTTAATAATCCAATACATAATTGCAACAACAATTATCAAATTCAAAAGATTTGAATGATAAATATAATCAATAAAAGACATATGTTCCATTTTTTTCCTTTTTACTTCTAAAGGCTATTTACGCATTGTTTTTTCAATTATTTCAGTATCAATACCTGAAATAGGAACTTCTTCACCAAGGATTTTCGTTGAAATCAATTGTGCTAAAACCAAAGCTTCTTGCTCTAGTTCTTTTTTAGCTTTTTCTTTAGAATTTTCAATCTTGGCTTTTTCTTTAACAATAAATTTTTGAGCTTTTTCCTCTGCTTCTTGCAAAAGCTCAAAACGTTTTGCGTTTGCATTTTGATTTGAAGTAGCTACAATTTTTTTAGATTTTCTCTTAGCGTCCAAAAGTTGTTCTTCTCTAAAGCTCTCAACTCTTTTTACTTCATTTAATGACTCTTCAGCAGCCTTATTATTACCTTCTATGTATTTGCTTCTTGATTTTCTAACTTGAGAAATTGGTCCATAAAAAATCTTTTGCATTACAAGAATAAAAATAACAAAGCTGATAGCTATTACAATTAAAGTTCCGTCAAATTCAAGCATTTCAAATCCTTACAAATTTATTTCGTTGCTTCAACTTGATGTTCAACATTTATAGCTGTATGAGCTTGATCAACAGCAGGTTTTGCATTCACTAAAAGAATAAGTGCGATTACAAGTGCGTATAAAGCAAGTGCCTCCATAAAAGCCAAGCCGATAAACATTAAAGTTCTCACCGGTCCACTAGCTTCAGGTTGTCTTACTGTTCCGTCAATAGCTGCAGCTACCGCATTTCCCATGCCAATACCTGTACCTATAGCTCCTAATCCTACTGCTAAGCCCATTCCTAAATATGCTGCTGCCTGTGCATCCATTTTTTATTCCTCCATTATAACTGTTGTAACAAATTAATGTTCTTCCGATACCGCCATCGCAATGTATGATGCTGATAACACTGCGAAAATAAACGCCTGTATGAAGGCTACGAAAAGTTCAAATAGCATCATAGGTATTGGTAATACTAATGGCAAAAAGCCAATAAGAACCAATATAATAACTTCTCCAGCCAATATATTTGCAAAAAGCCTTACTGATAAAGATAATGGTCTTGTAAAATCCTCAAGAATATTTAAAGGTGCCATAACCCATATCGGCTTAATGTAATGCTTAAAATAGCCTAACCCCTTTTTAGCAAAACCCGCTCCAAAATAATAAATAGACACTATTAAAGCTAAGGCTACTGTCAAGTTAAGATCATTTGTCGGCGCTGCAAGCTCTCCATGCGGAAGGTGATACAACCTCCAAGGTAGCTGACCAACAAGATTTGCACTAAGTATAAACAAAAATAAAGACCCAATAAGAGGAACATGCTTACAGCCATCTTTTCCTATTTGGTCAACTGATATATTTTCAATAAACTCCATTATCATTTCGGCAAATGCCTGAAGTTTACCGGGTTTTCTATTAAGATTTCTTGTTACAATCAACGAAAAAACCATGACAAGAGCCATCGCAAGCCATGTTGTGATAAGTGTATCCATATGTACTTGCAGGGGTCCTAATTGAGTTACCCAATGTTCTCCAATTTGAAGTTCCAACTTAATTTTCCAACTTTTATGATGCTACTATGTTTTATTTTACAACCAGAAATAAATTATAACAAGAGAAATTTTTTTAATTTTATAAATTTATAGCTATTTATGCTTTATGCATCAATCATAACGCTAGTATTAAAAAAAATTACCGATAAACAATAACTATAAATAGCTTTTTAAAGTTTTAATTTAAATTAATTATCTTAACGCTTCACGTTTTATCTGTTAAACTATTCTTTATATAAAAATTTAGCTTAACAGAGGTAAACATGAATAATATTAAAGATACAGCACCTTTTGATCCGGGATTTTCAGACTTTGTAATGCCATTTTCCGATACAGCTGAAGCCGTTAAAATGGAGCTTACAAAGCTAAAACCTATGCACCAAAAAAAGTTTAAATTTAAAACTTTGGAACCCGTTATTTTTAAATCTTTAGAAACAACTTTGGGGTTTTATTCAGGCTGCATGCTCTGGGCCTATTATATTAAAAATAAATTCATCAACAATCCTAAAGAAATTTCAGGAAATACTTTTTTAGAGCTGAAGAAAGAAGATCTCGAAAAATATGATTTTCTTTATGAAGTAGAGTATTTAAGCAACTATTTTTCTCAATATGAAAAAGATTGCAAATATTATCTGTCCAAAAATGTAACACTTGACACCAAATATATGTATATTGCCAATAATTACAAGGAATTTCTCATTTTAAATAACAATTTTGTGGATACAAAAAAGACTTCCGATATAAAGCTTCCTGAACAACTTATCGAATCAAAAGTTTTTACAACCGAAAATCTTGATGAAATATATGATCTAATACAAAAATCAATTAAAGAAGGTGATTTGACATTGATTTTAGACAAGGTTTAAAGGCTTTTTTATAGTTGCATTAATGTTTTTAACGGTGTTTTGGTGTCTTTTTTCAATCCAATCACCAAATAATAAAGCTTTTCTTTTTTGATAGATATTTTTTTGTCAGAAAGGTAACATTCAAGACTTTTACCATCACGACTTTGATTTATTTTTGAATATAATTGCATATTAAATTTATCAAAAACAGAGACAATTTCTATGTTTGTTTTCCTTGTTTTAGCCTGATTGGCTAGTTTTTCTTTGATGTAGTTTGATTGTTCTGTAGAAAAAGCCGATTTTGGTAGCGGATATTTTGTCATAGGAATCTTTTTAAGCTTTTTTGAAGAAAAATCTTTAGTGTAAGGGATCAGTTCTATAATCTCTTCTGTTAGCATTAGTTTTCGCTGAAGATGAATATCTTCAGGCGCTACAACCTTTACAGGGGGAAGTGAAATACGAATCTTTTTATTATTATTCAAGACAAGTTTTGATTTTAAGTCCACAGGGTAATCTCTTGCTATTGTTGAGATATCAACCTTTTTAAAATACCATTTAACTTGCTCTTTTAAGTCGGGGACTTTATGAGGAGGACTAAGTGATATTTTTAGTTTTTGATTTTTTTCAATTAAAGGGGCAAAAGATAAATTTTTATTTCTTATTAAAACAGGTTTTTTTGTTAATCGAAAAACTTTTAAAGAGGTTTGATTTTTTAACACATCATTTTTCACATGAGCGTGATTGTATTTTATTTCTTTTAATATGATTTGTTTTTTTAATCCGAACAATAATTCTTTTGAGCTTAAAAATAAATCTTTAAAACTGAATATTTCAGTGTTTAAAATATCCCAAATGTAATCACAAGAGGGTTTAAAGTATTTGTGAATGAGTGATTTTAAGCTTCTTGATTGCATATAAGTTCTATAGCTTTATATACTCGGTTTAAAGGCTCGCAAATATCTATATAATGTCCGGCTTCAGTTAAAAGTTCAATAATTTGATCGAATTCAGGAGCCTCTTCTGTAAATCCTTTTTGCATTTGAACCCTTATGGGGCTATTTAATGATGAAGTTTGAACAAGATATTCACATTCTTTGACCTTTGAAAATTTACCTTGTTCACCAATAGCACTTGATTTAGTGGATGAAACTCTTATGATTTTTAGATTATCAGAGCTATATCTTAATAAATCTTCGTCTTGAACCAGTAGAATGTCAATTCTATTAGATAGGACATTTAAAAGACTTTCCAGTACCACATCTACTTTTATGTATTTTTCTAAGCCTTGACCGTATAAAACTTGTTGAATTTTAGTAGGAGATATTGGATCTGTGTATTGAAACTCAACAGGGAAACCCTTTTGATCGGTAATTAAAACTGCTCCTAAATAACCATTAGAAGTGGAAGAGCTTGAAACTGCATATCCAATATTTAAGTCGTTACTCATACTATACTTTTTCTTAATCTTAAGTTATTTGAGCTTAAAAGGTTTCTAAGCTTCATAATTGCTTGAGCGTGAAGTTGACATACTCTTGATTCTGAAATGCTAATCGCTTCACCTATTTCTTTTAATGTCATATTTTCATGATAATAAAGAGCGAGAATCATTCTTTCTCTTTCAGGTAGTCTTGATAATGCCATAGATAAATCTTTCTTTACATCTTTTTCTTCCAGTTGGCTCAGAGGGTCTTGGGCATTTGAATCTTCGATAGTATCTACAATTTCAACACCTTCACCCGAGGATGAATCGCCCTTTTTGTCGTAGATAGAAACCATTGTGTTACTGTTCATTTCAGCAATAGCGGTTTCAACTTTTTCTTTTGAAAGATCCATTTCTTCGGCTATTTCTTTTGTAGTAGGCATCCTACCTAAAGAGCCTTGAAGCTTAGCTGTTGCAGTTTGAATTTCTTTAAATCTTCTTCTTGTTCCACGAGAAACCCAATCCAGGCTTCTTATTTTGTCAATAATAGTTCCTCTGATTCTTGTCAGGGCATAGGTTTCAAATCTGGCGTTTTTAGAAATGTCAAATCGTTCTACAGCATTCATAAGACCTTCAACACCATATCCTGTTATATCATCAGTAGCTATGGATTGAGGAAGGTTAGTTCTGATACGGTTTACAACATATTTTATCAGATACAAATACTGAACTATAAGCGTATCCCTGAGTTTTTTATTAGTTTTATCTTTTGAAAACTCAATCCAAATCGCTTCTAGTTCTTCTTCTGAAAGCTTTTTTATTTTATTGTCTGCGTTTAGTCCCAAGCTATTTGCAGTATTCATTTATCAACCTTCGTGTCTATACCCTAAAACAAACTCCTAAAATAATTTTAATTATCTCAGATAATAAGTCATCATTCATACAGATGAGCTTTGTTATTATAGTCTAAAATTATAAATGCAAAATTAAATAAAAACTTATTAATTTTGTATTTATAATAACATTTTTTTGTTATAATTGTATTATTATGTTTAAAATAGTTTACGAGGAGCTAAAAATGAATACTACATTGCCAAAGCACGAGATAAAAGACATAAATCTCGCATCACAAGGTAAAAATCAAATAGAATGGGCACAAAAAGACATGCCTGTATTGACTCAAATCAGAGAAAGATTTGAACAAGAAAAACCGTTTAAAGGTATAAGAGTTGCGGCTTGTGCGCACGTAACAAAAGAAACTGCAAATCTTGCTATCACATTAAAAGCCGGTGGAGCAGACGCTGTATTGATTGCGTCAAATCCACTATCAACTCAAGATGATGTAGCTGCATCTTTGGTAAAAGATTATGGAATTCCTGTTTATGCAATTAAAGGTGAGGATACCGAAACTTATTGTAAACACGTAAATATAGCATTAGACCATAGACCTCATATTATTTTGGATGACGGTTCAGATGTTGTGGCTACAATTACAAAGGAAAGACCTGAGCAACTAAGCGAGCTTTTAGGTAGTACAGAAGAAACCACAACAGGTATTGTAAGGTTAAAAGCAATGGAAAAAGATAATGCTCTACAATTTCCTGCTGTTGCTGTAAATGATTCTCAAACAAAACATTTCTTTGATAACAGATATGGTACGGGTCAAAGTACTATAGACGGTATTATAAGAGCCACAAATATTCTTTTAGCCGGTAAAACAGTTGTTGTTGTCGGTTATGGATGGTGTGGAAAAGGTTGCGCTATGAGAGCAAAAGGTCTTGGTGCCAATGTTATCGTAACCGAGGTTGATCCTATTAAAGCTATTGAGGCTGTAATGGACGGATTTAGAGTAATGCCAATGTCTCAAGCTACAGAATATGGTGATGTTTACGTTACAGTAACAGGTAATAGACACGTTATAGATGTTGATCATTTCTTATTAATGAAAAGTGGTGCTATTGTTTGTAATTCAGGTCACTTTGACTTAGAACTTAATATTGAAGGAATTAAAAAACACACAACTGAGATCAAGAGAATCAGAACATTTATGGATGAGTTTGTTCTTGATAACGGCAACTCTATTTACGTTTTAGGCGAAGGGAGATTGGTTAATCTTGCTGCTGCTGAAGGACATCCCGCTTCTGTAATGGATATGAGTTTTGCCAACCAAGCTTTAGCTGTCGAATTTCTTGTGAAAAACAAAGGTGAACTTGAAAATAAAGTTTATGTTCTTCCTCAAGACGTTGATAATAAAATAGCAGAGCTAAAATTAAGAGCAATGGGTGTTGAAATAGATACATTGACAGATTCAATGGTTGAGTACCTTAATAGTTGGACTATTGGTACATAGGCATTAGAGCTTTAATAATAATTAGTAATAAAAGAAGAAAGGTTAAAAAACCTTTCTTCTTCTTTTTTATTTGGTATATAAAAAGTATTATGTAAAAAAGCTTTTTATTTGATAAGTTTTGCCTTCGGCAGGAGGTACTTTTTTTGAAAAAAGTACCCAAAAAACTTCGACACAAATTTATTTTCTTGTTTTATACGCTTCACTTGATCTTTATTTTCTCTTTAAAACCTGCTTGCTAACTCACTTCGTTCAAACACAGCAAGCATCCTTTATTTTTTACGTTTCACTTTAAAACTTACAAAAATAAATAATGGTCGGGATTTTTCCATTTCTAAATTTAAGAATTGCCGACTTTAAATCTTTTTATTTTTTACTTAATGGAGTGATGAATTAAAAGCAAGCTGTATTGCTTGAACGAAGCTTTGCTGAGTGAGTTATACAGCATTTTTAGATTATTATGCTTTAATCGAACGAAGTTTAGTAAAATAGAAAAGTTTTACGGAGGCAGGTTTTTGCGAGACTTTTTTAAAAAAGTCTCCCCTCGGAGAGAGTAACTCCCTTTTTACATAATACTTTTTATCAGTACTTTTAAACTATTTTTTCGGTCAAATAATTATTTTTGTTCACCTAATAATTTAAGTTAATAAATAGTAAATTAACCAATGTAAAAATTTTCTCAATATGATAAAAGCCTTAAAGGGGGCTTTTGGGGATGGAAAAATATCAAAGTACGGAAAAATTGAATAGAAAATATAAATTAATTATATTTGATTGGGATGGAACGGCGGTAGAAGATAGAAACTCCGATACTACTGAGCTGTCAAGAGTTATAAATACATTACTGCAAAAAAATGTAATTATAGCAGTAGTTACGGGGACAAACTTTAATAATATAGAAAGACAGTTTGGCAAAAATATAAAAGGACCTCAAAAACATAACCTTTTAATCCTTTCTAATAGAGGGTCTGAGGCTTATGGGTTTAGTGCAAACATTTTTCCTGACCTTTTATATAGAAGAAATGCGGCTCCCGAGGAAAATTTACTTTTAGATACAGTATCTCGAAGCACGAAAGAAAAGATAGAAAAATCGTTAAAAGTAAATATTGATATAATTTCTAATCGTTTGAATCGTCGAAAAATAGACCTTTACCCCGAATGGGATAATCCTAAAAAAAGTGAATTTCAAATACTACTTGATAAAACAGAAGAAAGACTTATTAGTAATGGATTTTCGGAAGGAATAAAGGGAGCTTATGAAATTTTAAAACAACAGGTAAAAGCTTATGAGTTCAAAGATGCACACATAACAAGTGATATAAAACATTTGGAAATAGGTCTTACAGATAAATCAGATTCTATCAATTGGATTTTTGAACATGTTGTAAAGGAAAAGCAAATTAGTGATTCTGAAATACTTATAGTAGGAGATGAATTTGGTAATATAGCAGGTTTTTCAGGAAGTGACTATAAAATGTTTATGCCAAATCACCCTGATATTTGTTACTTATCGGTAGGTATTGAGCCAAACGGAGTCCCAGAGGGTATTTTACATCTAAAAGGAGGTCCTTATGCCTTTTTAAAAATATTAGAACATCAATGTGAACTTTACAATTGATTTAAGATTTTTCACAAAATTTTTACTGTGATATTATTTAAGTGTCAGCTTATATCTTGGGCAAAAAATGGAAAAAATGTTGGACTCTAAAAAATATAAAATACAGAAAACTATAGTAATAATAGTAGCCATATTAGGAGTTTTAAATGCTCTAAAGCTTACGCAGGTTTATTTGAATGCTAATTTTATACCCGAAGCAGCTCCCAGTTTTTGTTCCATTAGTGAAACTATAGATTGTGATGGGGTTGCTAAAACAGCTTATTCTGCATATTTTGGAATCCCTCTGGCAATATACGGGCTGGGATTTTATTTGGCGATTTTGTTTTTTGCGTTTATGGATCGACTTAAAAAAATTAAACCTTTAAAGTTTTTAGAGGTCTTTAAAAATCCTAATAGCTATATATTTTCTCTTTCGGTATTGGCTGTTATAGGGTCTATTGCTCTGGCGTATATTTCTTCTCATGTGATCTATAAAATATGCTTATTATGCTATTTTACATATCTTTTAAATATTTTATTATTTGTATTTAGCAAGCAAGATAAATCTATGCTTGAACATATAAAAATATCTGTAAATGACCTTATAAGTGCATTAAAGGATCCTTTTTACAGATCGCTGGCTATGACTTTGGCTTTTATGGCTTTTATTGTTTTATACACAACCAATACATATGGATTTTTAGCTCCTCAAACCCCAAAATCAAAATTTCAAAAAGAATTTAAAATGTTTAAAAAGAATAACTATAAGGTAAAAGGTAATATACTGGGAGACCCTAGAGGTCGAGTGATTCTTCATGAGTATACAGATTTTCAATGTCCGTTTTGTGCTGTATCCAACTCTATGGTGCATAAACTGGCAAATGATTTGGATAATATTTTGATAATACACCACGATTTTCCTTTAGATAAAGACTGCAATAAAATAATGAAGAATCAGGGGCACAAAAATAGCTGTCTTTTTGCTAAATATAGCAAAGCGGCTAAATTGCAAGGAAAATACTGGGATTTTAATTCAGCTTTGTTTGATCAGAATGAACATCTTACAGAAGAAAAAGTTTTGCAAATAGCTGAATCAATAGGGCTTGATGTTAAAAAGCTTAAAACAGATGCTTATAGCCAAAAAATTAAAGATAATTTACAACATGATATAAATAAAGCTGCTGATCAAGGCTTGGAGGCCACTCCCAGTTACAGATTGGGCATTAAGTTTTACGAAGGATTAATGTCATATCCTGATCTTAAAACTCTTGTTATTCAAGCCGGAGCAACACCAAAAGAAAATGAATAAGAAAATTTTGGTTCATACTTGCTGTGCTCCTTGCGCTACATATAGCTTGGATAAGCTAGTTGATATGGGTTATGAGCCTACTTTGTTTTTTTACAATCCAAATATACATCCTGAAAAAGAATATCAAAAGCGTCTTGATGAGCTTGTTTTGTATGCACAAAAAAAAGATATTCCTTTGATTATAGAGGATGCAGATGTTGATAATTGGTTTGAACTTACTAAAAATAATAAAACCGATAAAGAAGGAGGGGCTAGATGCCTTCTTTGTTTCGAAATGAGACTGCAAAAATCAGCATTGATAGCTAAAGAAAAAGGTATTGGAGTTTTTACCACCGTATTAACAATCAGTCCCCATAAAAATTCTTCAAATATAAACAAAATAGGTAGTGATATTGCGCAAAAGTACGATATAGAATTTTTAGAAGAAAATTTTAAGAAAAATGACGGATTTAAAAAAAGTCTTGAATTATCCAAGAAATATGAGCTTTTTAGACAAAACTATTGCGGTTGTATTTATAGCATAAGAGACAATTCTAGACAGTTAAGCTAAACCCCTCGGCTAATACTGATCTGTCTTAAAAAGAGTAAAATTATACTTGTATATATTTATTGAATAGAATATTCAACGATAGATGAGGCAGTTAAAAGTCTTGGGAGTAAAATGAAACCTGATGTTGAAAAACGAGTGGCTTTTCCACAAATGGGAAATGCTACAATAGCCATAAAATCAGCATTTGAGGCAATGGGAGCTGAGGTGATAATACCTGCGAGCACTAATAAACAGACTTTAACTTTAGGAACAAGACATAGCTGTGAAACTGTTTGTATGCCTTATAAATTGAACCTTGGGAATTACATTCAAGCACTTGAAGCCGGAGCTAATGTTCTTGTTATGTTTCAAGCCCCGGGAACTTGTAGACTTGGTAATTATGCATCAATGGCTGAGGCAAAATTGCGAGAGCTGGGCTATGATTTTGAAATGATTGTATTTGATATGTACAAAGGTAAGCTCAAAGAGCTTGCTACTAAATTTTCTCGTGCAAGCGGTAATAAAAGTGTATTAAAAGCTTTAAAGGGTTTAAGACTCGCTTTATGCAAGTTTAATACGCTCGACAAAATTGAAAACAAGCTTTTTTATACGAGACCACGTGAATTAAAGGAAGGTATTTCTGAAAAAATTTATAACAGGGCTAAATATTTGATTAATCAATCTAAAAGCGTTAGTGAGGCAAAAGAAGTTACGCGATATATGCTTAAAGAATTTGAAAAAGTTGAGATTGATAAAACAAAAAATGTTTTAAAAGTCTATTTAACGGGCGAATTTTTTGTATTATTAGACCCTTTTTCAAATATGGAAATAGAAAAAGAACTGGGTAATTTGGGAGTAGAGGTTCAAAGGCAAGTTATGATGTCAGATTGGACTAATAATGTTTTGATTCCTAAATGGATTTATGATGTTGAATCTCATAGAGATAGGTCTGTAAGAGAAGCAAAAGATTACTTGAAACGACCTATAGGTGGTGATTGTATAGAATCAATCGGCGATGCGGTACATGCTTCGCACTCAGATATTGATGGAGTGATTCATATAGGACCCTTTAATTGTATTCCCGAAATCGTGAGTCAGTGTATACTTCCACACGTAAGTAAACAAGAAAATATTCCTGTGTTATCATTAATAATGGATGAACATACAGGTAAAGCTGGGTTTGTTACAAGGCTGGAAGCTTTTGTTGACTTAATAGAAAGACGTAAAAAAGCACAAAAAGCAATAATATAAACTTTAAGGAGGCATCAAGGTAATGAAAATAGGTATACCAAGAGCACTAGGCTATTATAATTATTATCCATTCTGGCATGGTTTTTTTAACTACTTCGGAATAGAAGTGGTAATATCAGATCCTACAACCAAAAGCACTATTTCAAAAGGTAGTTCTTTGGTAGTATCAGAAACTTGCCTTCCTGTTAAAGTTTATATAGGTCATGTTTTAAACCTTTTAGAAAAAGGGATTGATGTAATTTATGCTCCCAGTATTCAGTCTATAGATTTTAAAATATATAATTGCTCAAAATTGAGAGGGTTACCTGATCTTGTTCGTAATGTAGTTAAAAGAAATTTTCTTTTAATAGAGCCTACTTTGGATAAGTCTGATAAAAAACAAGGATTTTATCAATATCTTTTTGAATCGGTTGCTCCTTTGGGTCTTACAGATAAAAAACTTATAAAAAAAGCTTCCAAAGCCGGTTGGGAATGTCAAAATAACTTCAATTTGATGACAAGATCCGGCATTGACTATAAAACAGCTGTAAGAAATGCTATAAAAGGAAAAATCGTTCTTGATAAAAAACAAAAGGAACACGCCACAAAAGTAGCTGTGTTATCTCATGGTTATAATCTTCACGATGATAGAGTCTCCATGAGGGTTTTAAATAAACTTGATAAGCTTGGAATTCAAGCTGTTACTGCAGATAATCTTTCAATTAAGCAAATGAAACAAGGTATAGATAATCTTGAAACCACCTTATATTGGGCTAATGAACATGAAATAACAGGAGCTGCCGGTCATTATATGAAAAATGATCAGATTGATGGCTTGATAACAATAACAGCATTTGGTTGCGGTCCTGATTCTTTAATGATAGAGCGTATCACAAGGTTTGCTAAAAGATTTAAAAAGCCTTTATTGAATTTGACAATAGATGAACATACAGGAGAGGCTGGTTTTATTACAAGACTGGAAGCTTTTACCGATATGTTGCATAGGAAAAAACGTGCGAATATTGTTGAATCTTTAAATAAGCAGGTTCATCTCGAAGAAAAAGAAAATCAGACTCAAGAAATACCCGTACCTTAAAGGCGTTTTGAGCTTTAGGGCTTTTTTTATAATTGACCATGTAAAAAGTAGTTAAAGTAAATTGTTCTTTATTAATGCTGTTGAAAAATAAACATATAATGTATAATATTAATATGTCTCACTGTATTTTAGTACTGATAAGGGCTTAAAATGGAGAATTTTCAAGTAGTTATAGATAGATATAAAGCAAAACTTGATGCTACAAAAATTATACAGGTTCAAAACAGTGAAATTGTTGAAGAACTCACTAAAAAAGCTTTTAATGACGAATTTGCAGGTTTGTTTTATGAACTTGCCGAACGTATTAATAAAGAAGTTGGCGCTAAAGTTTTATCATATATTATTGAGACAAAAGATAGGTTTGTATTGCAAGGGCAGCATCATAGAATATTTTTTCAAAAAGGAAAAACAGAAGTATATGATAAAATTGCAACTGTAAATATAGTTCCAATCTATATTTGGAAAGGTGTTACCAAGCATTTAGGTCCTATAACTATAGTTATTAATTCTGAAACCCGTGAAATCAAGTGGGATATAATATCAGGATGCATTGAAGATTATGCAATAAAAATTTTTAATAATCTTATTGATGATAAAGATTTTTCCATGTAATAATTAGAAGAAACGAATAGGCTATTAAAGATAAGAGAAGTTTACATGCAAATAATCGCTGTTGATTCAAGTACATTGCAATTTACATACAATTTCACAGAAAAAAGTCTGTGTATTGGTGATTATATAAAAATTCAGGGTATAAATGCTGAAACTTTTATAGCACAGGTTATTCAGCTTGCTTCTGATCAGAATAGTGCGCCAAATAACTTGGGAGTCGCTAAGATTCTTTTTTCAGTTTTTGAAAACAATGATTGGGCAAGATGGAGTGGTAATATACCTACCGTCGGTGTTGCAGCTGTTAAGGTTGATGTTAATGAAGTTCTATCAAATTTAAACTTTTCCAGCCAAAACAAAAATATTTCTTTAGGTTTTTTAAATCAATATAATCAGCCTCTAAGCTTAAACAAGAAAGATTTCAAGGTTCCGACTTTAATATTTTCTGATGATAATAAGGAAATATTGCAAATAAACCTAAAACTGGCAGAATCTTTGAGTAAAACAGGTTCAATCGTTGTTATTTTTGATCTTAACGGACAGTATTTGAATAAAATTGAAGCTCCCGTTATAGTTGCAGGAAAAGACTTGCATTTGCCACTTAATGTTAAAGGTATTGACAGTATTTATAATAAAGGTTTAAAACAAGCGTCGGCAGAGTCAAGGGCTGTTATTGAAGATATCTTTCTTGAAGTTCAAAATTATATAAAGACTTGCAAAGAAGGTTTTTTGCCATTTGAAAGTTTTAAAAGTGTTGTTGATGCTCAATATGAGCAATCTAAAATGGTAGAACTTGTTTTACTTAAAAACCAACTATTAAAATTCCAACAAGAAAGTATTTTTGCACAAAAAGCCGATGATTTTACAATTTTAGATGATGTTGTTTTAAATAATAACCTTGTTATTGTTGATCTGTCTAATATTTCAGAACAATGGCATAAAGACTTTATTGAATTTGTATATGATTTTCAATCTACAAATTCTAACGATATGTTTTTATTTTTCGAGGGAAAAAATAATAATCTTGATAAAAAATTGATTAATAAAATTTATGTCGATGGTTATAATTCGGGCATAAAGTCAATAATTTCTTATAACTATAATGTCCCTCCTGCTCAGGTTACAATGTCATTTGGACAAAATTTCTTTTTGTTTGCACCCGTTAACGCTACTGAAAAATTTGCAACATTTGCAAGTATGTTTCCAATGATGCAAAAATCTGATTTCATTGCGTATGGTGCAATAACCAATCATCTCCCTTTGCTTGTCGGTTTTGATAATTCGCTTGTTCAAACTCCTGTGGAGCAAGAATTTGAGCCCGAGATGAATGAAGATATTATAGAAGATGAAGTGATTTCTGAAGAACCTTTTGTTGTTTTTGAGGGGACTCAAGAAGATGAAGATCAAGATGATGCTATTGGCATTGCTTCTTTTGAATCTGAAAATGAAGAAATCGTCGAATATAGCGAAGAAGATGATTTTGATCTTTCTGAAATGGATTTAGAAGTTGTTCCTGCCCATAATCAACCTGCACAATCTCCAATGCATCAAGATCCTGTAAAGGATGAAATATCAAATGAGGTAGAGTCTTTATATACTTCTACACCGGGGAATGTTAAAGTTCAAGATTCTTTTGTAGAACAAAATATACCTTCTTCCGGATTTGTCAATGATCATTCTAACAATGAAATACCTATATTTACAGTTGATCAAGAACAAGAAGGACCCGCCTCTAAAGTGGCTTTTGAAGAAGGTGATATGGTCTCTCACCAAAAATACGGCACCGGCACAGTGAAAAAAATTATTGGATATGGAAACAAAAAACTTTGCAGTATCCAATTTGACGGTATAGGTCGAAGACTTTTAGATCCTGAATTAGCAGTGATAGAAAAGTTATAATAAGAAAGAATTTAAAAAAAGCGAGCTCTAAAGCTCGCTTTTGATTGATGTCTCGCAGTTCTTATGAGTAAGGTTCAAGGACGTTGTCTATAATGTGGATAGTTCCTGTTTCAGTATTTACATTTGGCGCTATAATACAAGCATTTCCGATTTTTAGCCTGTCACAACATTTGGTAACGCAATGATCACAACAATTTAGGTTTGTGACTTGTTCTTGTTCACATAAACATTGAGCGCTCATATCACCTTCCGTCATATGTGAGAGAACAAATTTTACCAATTGATCTTTGTTTTCCTTTTTTTCAAGGCATTGAAGTCTGCCTTGATCCATTCGGTCAAAAGCTTCGTTAGTTGGAGCAAATACAGTGTAATTACCTTTATCAACTTTTTCTCTTAGTCCGGCTTTTTTTATAAGTTTTTCAAATTTACTGAGTTTTCTTTCTTTTTTAATTACGCCAAAGTTAGTTCTTTTTTGAGATTTGTCATAATTAACAGTCCCTGCTGTTTTGTGTATGATTTGACAAGATTCACAAGGGTTACAAGGGCAAGCAGCCAATGCGGGTAGTGTGCTTGCAGCTATTATGGCAGATAAGGCAAAACCAAACAATTGTTTATTCATGACGCCTCCTGTAAGTGTTAGTTAATTTATTTTTCAATTATCACTAATTGTCCTATTGATTTAATTCGACAAAGCTACAATATTTATCGCCTGTTTATTGCTCAAGTGGGTAATGCAAATATTCCAATAGCATAAAAAATATTCACATAAAGCTCTAATTTATTGACTATTAACTATCTAAATATTATTCTTAAAACTAATGTTTTAGTGTAATAAAAAAAGACAGGAATTTTGTAATGACAGACTTGAAGAACTTAAACTATGCGGGGAAAATACCATCTTGCGATCTTGAAAAAAGCCTTTTTGAAACGATTAGCGAAAAAACACCGGATTATATCAAAAATAAAAATTTGATAGATCTTAATAATAAAGGTGAAATGGTTTTTATTCTTAAAAAAGAACATTTAGAAAAATATGATGCGAATCAAAATCCTGAAGGTTTAGGTCTTCAAGAATGGTTTGAAAATTATGAAAAAGAGGCAAAAGTATCAACCGCAGGAATTAGAGGACCTCAGAATATTCTTTGGCCTTGGGATACAAGATTCCCTATTAATGTCGTTGGCATAATGCTTGCAACTGCTGCTAAAGCTCTTGTTGCAAAAGAAAAATATCCCACTTCAGAGCTTCATAAAATAGCAGCGTCTGAAGTTAGATATAATTCAGACTCGTATTTATCTTTGATTGCAAGAATACAGGCTGCTTTAGGGGTTAAAACACACGTACCTGTTGAAAGAAAAACTATTCCTATTTGGCTGGCTTCTTTCTTGGCTTTTAAATTAGATCTTTTAGGTGGTGAATATATTACTTCAAGTCACGGTATTAGTGTTAAAAACGCTACAAAAGATCTTAATGATCAAGGTAGTCAATACTTGCCTGAAGAATCAATGGAATTTGTTGATAAAATTAAAGAAATATTTGCGACTACAAGACAAAACGGTAAATATGAGATTAAAATAGCATCAGAGAAGAATCCGTTTGTAGATGAAAAACTTATGGAAACTTTAAATAACGGTGTTGATCTGTATGTTGAATACCTTAAAAATGGTGTAGCGACAGATGCTAACATTGATTTAATTAAAAATATTAATAATAAAGTTATTATTGAAAATGTTGGAGGATGTGCGTACGAAACACTTAGTAAGGTTTTGGCTCAACTTCAAGTCGAAAAAAGTTTTGAGTGGTTCAATACAGAAGAAACTCCGTTTTTCCATTCAATAGGAAAAAGTGATGTAGATCCTAAAGGTAATAAATGCTTCTATGATTGGTCTGTGGATGCTGCTGTTATGGTCAAAGATAAAGATGGTAATGTAAGTATGCCTGTCATTGAATCTTTGCATTATGATAAAAAACTAGCAAATAAACCGGCTGGAACTGTTGTTTTGATTACAGATCCTGATCATGACAGGTTGAGTTTAACTCAGGTTGAAAGCGTGGAAAGAATACCTTTCCTTAAAGAAATCGGCGTAGATTATGTGAAACTTGATGATAAAAAGATTTTAACTGTATATACACCAAATCAAGGCTTTTTGTTGATAATGGATTTTTGGGCAAAACAGCTTAAAGCAAAAGGTCAATGGGATAATCACCCCAGGTTTATGATTAAAACAACTGCTTCAGCTATGTCTTGGGATGAATGGGCTGAGAAAAACAATGTAAAAGTTGTTAATGTACCTGTTGGGTTTAAAGAAATTGCCAATGTAATGAAAAAAGTTGAAATGCAAATTAAGCAAAATCCAGAAAAAGAGGTTGTTGTAAAAGATATTTATGACAATGAAATTAATTTGGGAGTTCAACCAAGGCTTATTTTTGGCGGTGAAGAATCAGGTGGAATGATTATAGGACCTGAAAAACTTATTGAAAGTAAAGCCGGAAGACTAGCTGTAGCTATGAGAGAAAAAAGTGCCACAGAAGCGATAGTTATTGCTGCTGCTCTGGTTGCTGACCTTGAAAAAGCAAACAAATTTATGTCGGACAATTTATTTGATGTATTTAAGTCAAATGAAATTGTCGGAAAGTTTGATGTGAGGGAAGATATAGCTTACTACAACGAAAGTGAACCTGACATTGAAAAACTGAAAATTGCTAAAAAAGACGGCGAAGCACTGAGAACTAAAAATGATATTTTCTATTTGACGTTAGCAATGGCTAAAAGAGACGGTATTGTTAGTTTTGATCAAGTTAAGGAAATTTTTCAAAATACATTTAAAGAATTAAATTTTGATAATTTGAATGATATTAAATTCGTAGGAGACGGTACTTTCCTTGATTTTGAGGATAAATATATTGAAATAAGACCATCGGGAACGGATGCAAAAACAAAAGCCTACGGTGCCGGTGATAATAAAGCTAATTTACTCGAATTTGCAAGAGCTTTAGGTAATTATTCAGGCGAAAGAACGCCTAAATATTTGGAGTTAATAAGCGAAGAATATTATCAAAATTCAAAAGATCATTCGCTTGATGTTTATTTAAAATGGGCTAATGAAGGAGCTTCAACTGATAAGTTTGAAATTCCCGATTATTCTAAAACTTTAGCTTAGATAATTTTGAATAATAGCAAAAAGAGGCTCTAATCAAAGATTAAAAGCCTCTTTTTGTGTTGTGTTTTGTTTAAAAAACTTCCCAAAAACATCTTACATAAGACTTTTTACTTGCTAAAAGCCTGTGTAATAGATTTTTTATAATCAGGTTTTAAAATACCTACTTCTGTAATAATTCCTGTTATATATTCAGCAGGAGTTACATCAAACCCGGGGTTTATTATGTTTACATTTTCAGCACAAATTTTTTCACCGTTGATGTGAGTTACTTCTTTATGATCACGCTCTTCTATAGGTATTTCATCACCTGTTTGTATTGATGTATCAATAGTAGAAAGAGGAGCTGCTATATAAAATGGTATATTATGTTCTTTGGCTGCAATTGCAACTGTATAAGTTCCTATTTTGTTTGCAGAATCTCCATTGGCTGCAACTCTATCAGCCCCTGTTATTACGACATCAATCATTCCTTTTTTCATAAAATATCCACACATTCCGTCGGTTATTAAGGTTACAGGTATGTTATCTACAGAAAGTTCCCAAGTCGTTAATCTTGCGCCTTGTTGTCTTGGTCTTGTTTCGTCTGCAAAAACCTGAATTGTAGAGTCTTTGGCAAAAGCAGATCTGACGACACCAAGAGCTGTTCCATATCCTACAGTTGCTAAAGCTCCTGCATTGCAGTGGGTAAGGATTGTTGCACCTTTAGGAATTATTTCAGAGCCATTATCACCAATTTTTTTGTTGATTTCAATATCTTCGTTTTCAAGTTTTATACCGTTTTGTTCCAATTCTTTTATTATTTGCTCAACATCATCTGATAGAGAGTTTTTTGCAATTTCCATTTGTTGATCTACTGCCCAGGCAAGGTTTACCGCTGTGGGTCTTGTTGCTTTTAGGGTATTAGCTATTTTTTGTAAGACTTCTAAAAAATCTTTTTTATCCTTTATATTCGATATTTGTTTTGCACCTAAAACCACCCCTTGAGCGCCTGCTATACCAATAGCCGGGGCTCCTCTGACTATCATATCTTTTATGGCAATTTCCATTTCTTGATATGTTTTTATTTCAACAATATTAAATTCATGAGGGATTTTTGTTTGGTCAATTAGTTTTGAAAGACCGTTAGCCCACTCCACTGTTTTGATTTTAGATTCAAATGACATCTCTCTTATCCTTTGATTTTCAGTATTCACACAGCCAAAATCTTAACATAATCATAGATTTTGTGTATTTGAAAATTTGGAGTTTTTTATTTTAAAACATTGCTCAGTTCGCAAAGTTGTTTTAGTTGTCCGTAATGGTTTTGGTTTAAAAGAAAACAAAAACGCTCAAAAGCAATAGGGGCAATTTTTTGAATGGTATTTTTATCAATAAAGACACCTTCTACAAATCTTGCAAATAACTCGGTTGGTCTTTTATAATATTTTTCGATTTTATTTTTTCTTTTAGTTACTCGGAGTTGTTGTTTTTGCAAGGATTTTAGTTTTACATAAGCCCTAACAGATTCTGAAAGGTGAGAAAAATCGATATCAATATTTTTTATTGAAATCAACTCTTCCTTTCTTAATATTGGGTGTATTAATTTTACGTTGTCATACCTTAGCAAATATTTGACATTTGATTTGTCTTTTTTTAGTGAATTTTCAATAAATTTATGTTTTTCAGATCTTTTAAAGTCCTCAAAATCTGTTTTAATAATACTTTCTAATTCTTTAATATTGGTTTTAATTTTTTCTTTATGATCAAAATACTCTAAAAATAGCGAGTTATTATCAACAAAATGAGTGACTCGTAAAAGTTCTTTTTCAATAATTTCAATATCATTGGTATTAAATATTTTTTTTAAACAACCACCATTTTTTAAAGAATCTTTTTCTATCTTTGAGTGAATGATATGGGCGTATTCATGAGCTAAAATAGCTACTCGTCTTTCTTTTGGTGCGTTTTTAGAAACGTCAATTCTGCCTTTTTGACATAAGCCGAGATTTCCTCGGGCTTTTGTATTTGTTTTAACAATAATGTTTTGAGATTTTAGAAAATTAATAAAAATCTTTTCGTTAAAATCTAAAGCTAAATTCATTTAATATAACCTATGTGTATACCTATGTGTATAATTGTGTAGTTTGGTTTCTTTATCCTATTATTTAAACCTAAACAGACATTTTAAGAAAATATTGTTAAAATATTACTACGAAGTGTTATAAATTTTTGATTTTCTTAATTTGAAGTTGATAGCGAACATTATTTATATTAGCCTTATGTTATAAGATCTATTTTTTGAAAGAATTAATTTACTCAATGAAATATTCGGACAAATTTTTAAATAAGAAAACCTTTTTCACTGTTTTATTATCGTTGACAATAATGGTTGGAAACATTAATATTGCCCTGTCAAAAGATAATGAAGATGAAAAACAATTTATCCCGGCTCAGGATCTTGGCAGTGATTCTCTTATTCCTTCTAAAAAAAGAACTTATGATGAAGGCATCACCGTTAAGAAAATTGAAATAGAAGGAAATAACCTTGTTAAAGGGCTAAAATCCTTGAGAGCATGTCAACTAAAGAAGGGGCTGTTTTTGATAGAAGTACTATTAAGAAAGATTTGCGCTCAATTTATTCGATGGGCTATTTTACCGATAAAATAAAAGCGGTTCCTGTCGCAAGTCAAACAGGTGTAACTCTAAAAGTTAGGGTAGAAGAAAATGTACCTGTGATAGGTTTTAATATAACAGGCAATGAGGTTGTTTCGACTGATGAAATATCTTCAATAGTAACCGCACAGGCAGGTTTACCGCAAAATATTGTTGAGTTGAATAAAGCCGTTAAAGATATAGAGGATTTATATGCTAAAAAGGGTTATATATTAGGACGTGTAACTAAAATACAAGACGATCCCGATGGGCTTATTAATATAGATATAAACGAAGGTATTATCGACGAAATAAAAATAACCGGTAATACATGTACGAAAGAATTTGTAATAAAAAGAAATATCGTCACAGAACCCAATAAAATTTATAATGAAAAACTTTTAAGGGAAGATTTAACTCGAATATACGGCACAAGAGCTTTTTCTGATGTGCGTCGTGTATTATCACCATCCACTAATGATCCCGATAAATATTTGCTTACTATAGAAGTGGATGAAAAAAGAACAGGTTCTGTTTCTTTAGGTGGTGGGCTTGATACAGGAACAGGTCTTTTTGGTTCTCTTGGCTATGGAGACACTAACTTTAGAGGGTTAGGTCAGGAGCTTTCTTTTTCATTTATGACGGGTAGTGGGCTTGCTTTTGGAGATGACGATACAATTAAACGTGCTAATATTCAATTTGAAGCAAAGTTTGTAGAACCAAGATTTAAGCAAACATTGAATTCACTGGAAGTAAAAGCTTTTGGACGAGAGTTTGCAAGTTATCAGGTACCTCTTTCAATAGAAAGAAGAGTAGGTGGAGAAGTTCAAATAGCAAGACCATTTAAGACTTTGCCAAGTTTAGCCGGAGCTATTTCTATCGGAGTAGAAGGAATCGACTTAAAAGAAGGCGATGAAGATAAAATTAATGCTCTTTTTAAAGAACGGTCTTATGATATTTCTCAAAGAGCAGAGCAGTTAAAAGCTGGTACATTCTTGACGTTAGGACCTTCTTTGGTTTATGACACAAGAAATAATATTATAAACACTCGAGACGGTGCTTATGCAAGAATTAAGCTTAATGAATCTATTAAATTATCCGGAGATGTTAGCAGTTTTGGTACTGTTAGCGGAACTTTAAGAAAATACTTCCCATTGGGTGAAAAATCCACCTTTACAGTCGCAGGAAAAATGGGAGCAAAAGCAAGTAGTAAGCTACCCGAGTTTGCAGCTTTCAGGCTTGGAGGTCCTCGTTCTATAAGAGGATTCAAAGAAGGTGATGCCGGTAACGGTGAAGGTTTCATGATGGCTTCGGCAGAACTAAGAACACCTATTCCGTTTATGGATAAAATAACAAAAATCAGATTTTTTAATAATATGAGAACGGCGTTTTTCTTAGATGCAGGTACTTTGTTTAGAGAAACATTGACTACAGAATTGTATCAACGTCCAGGCTACGGTATAGCTTGTGGTGGAGGCTTAAGAATAATGATTCCGGGATTAGGTCCTATAAATCTTGATTATGGTATACCTTTAACGAATGTTGGACCTAAAGGCAAGAAAAATGGTCGTTTTACTTATGGGTTTGGTGATATTTACTAAAAATTATGATTTATATGATTTAACTTGAATAAAAAAAATATTATGAATATTTTAATGTATTTGCTAAAATATATTTATAGATGAAAAAATGTTTATCATTTTGAAATACAGGGAGAATATTAATGAAATTATTTAAAAACATGTTTGCTGTGATCGCTTTGATAGCTGTTCTAACATTATCTAATGCTGCTGCTTTTGCTGAAACAATAGGAGTTGTAGACTTGGATAAAGTTGTAAATAACTATAAACAAGCACAAGATGTATCAGCAGAATTAAAAGTAAAAGAGGCAGAATTGCAAAAATTTTTAGCAGATGCTCAAAAAAAGCTTAAAAATACTTCAACTCCGGTTGAACGTAAAAATCTTGAAGAAAAATTGACTAAAGAATTTAAGAAAAAAAGTGAGTCTTTTAGAAGTTATCAAGTAAATCAAATGAAAGCGATTGAAAAAAATGTTTTTGACACAATTGATAAAGTTGCAAAAGAGCAGAAAATTGATGTTGTATTGAATAAAGCAACTGTGCTAAAAGGTGGCGCTGACTTAACTGATAAAATTCTTATGATTCTTAATTCTAAAAAATAAGTTGAATAACAATTTAAAATAGTTTATTCTAGAAGACGAGCAAAACGTTCGTCTTCTTTAGTTTTATAAGGTTGAAAAGTTTTTATGAACAAAAGACAAGCAAGTAACATCGTAGAATATATACTTATTTTCAGTTTTGTAGGACTGGTTTTTGGCAGTGGACTTGCAGTGATCGCTCCTGATACTTTTAGGGAACTTTTCAAGGCAACTTTTCAGGTTAGTGACGAACATGCTACTGATTCTGTTATTACAGTAGGACCGTTAACTGATTAAGTTAAATAATTCAAACCACCAATTAATTTTTGGTAGTTTGAATTATTTAACAAAAAACTTTTACAATATTTTTACCTATTATCAATACCTCAAATGGTGGAGTTTAAAGCAAGTCAATACTCACCCACTTGTTGTTTAGAGGTGCCTATCCTTTCCAATGGCAATTTTCCAACAACATAAAAAAGCTTCAAAAACTAAAATTTCAACCAGGATAATGATTATTTTCAAAAATTAAAAAGCTAATTCAAAAAACAGCCGATAAAAAAGAAAGAGAGATTAAGAAATATTACAAAAACGGTAAAAACCACAGAATTAGTAGAGCAATAAAGGAATTATCATGTCAAAAGGAAGGACTATTACAGATAGATCCGATTTAAAGGGCAAGGAAGAATTAAAAGAGACACTAAAATTAGCAAACAAATCACACGAGAGATACCTACTAAAATCAAACAATAATGATCTTGAAAATGCTATTGATTTTTATGTACAAGTAATAAAAAAAGACCCTTTTATTGCAGAATCACACTATAGATTAGCCAGTTTAATGTGGGAAAAAGGTCAAATAGATATAGAATCAGCTATTGAACAATGCCAAGAAGCTTCTAAAATAGACCCAAAATCAATACAAGCAAAAATGTATCTTGGTTATTTTCTTAAAACAGCCGGTAATTATAAAGAAGCCGAAAAAGAATTTCTAAACGCAATAAGACTAAACTACTTCAAATCAGCAAGAGCTCGAATTGCACTATCAATACTTCTTTTTGAAAAAACTGAAGTTTCAAAACTAACATTCTCTGATTTTCTTAAAGCTTCCTATGGTCTAATATCAGGTATTCCCATGTTAATGCTTGATTATACTTCAATGAGAATGTTATTTAAAAACTTTAAGGAAGATCTGAACATTATAATGTATCGATTCACAGGATCTGCCTATAAAAGAATGAAAAACTTCAAAATGGCTGTAAAAACTTATGAAAATGCAGCAAAGAACACAGCTAACTCATCAATTTTTTATACAAAAATGGCAGAACTAGCGTTAAAAGAAGGAAAACCTGAAATCGCAGTACAATCCTATAGAAACGCCATTAAATACAATCCTCAAAATATAGACCTAAGAATCAAACTTGCCACAACTCTTCAAGAACATTTTGAAGATGATTTAAACCAAATTATAGACTGCTACAACAAACTCATAGAAATGGAACCTCATAACTCAAGGTTCTATTATGAACTCGGACACAGTTATTTAAGTATTGAGGATAAATTTAGTGCAATAAACGCATTTAGAAAAGCCTCTGAAATTGAACCGGAAAACCCTTTTTACCACAACAGTTTAGCTTATGCGTTAATACAACTTGACGATTATGATGCAGGTATTGAAGAATACCAAAAAGCCATCAAGTTAAACCCTGATAACGAGTGGACATCAGTAGTTTGCCAAGCTCAAGGAGCAATATATCAACAAATAAAAGGAAACCAGGATGCTGCTATCGTAGCTTACCAAACCTCAACAGTCCTTGACCCTAAAAACGTAGATGCCTACATTGCCCTAGGTGAGGTTTATCACGAAAAAGGCGATATTAAAAAAGCTATCGAAAATTATTGCGAAGCAGTAAATCTAGACCCCGTGAACGCTAATACATACTGTAGCCTTGGTTTAGCACTTTGGGAAAAAGATTGTGTTTCCGAATCAATTGTAGCTTATCAAAAAGCTATAGAACTTGATTCAAAAGAAGCTATTACTTACAACAACCTTGGAATCGTTTACCTGGATGGAACAGGACAAATTGACGAAGCACTGAATATGTTCAACGAAGCCTTAAAGCGAAACCCAAACTATGCTCTTGCCTATTACAACAAAGGTCGTTGTTGCCAAATGCTCGGAAACAAAACAGATGCAGCCGATTGTTACCAAATGGCACTTGACTTAAATAAAATTACCAACGAAATAAACGGCGAAGAAATTGAAGAAAAACTATACAATCTATTTTCAGTATAGATATTGACATATAACTCTCGATTTTGCTTACAACCTGCTTTTAGCAGGTTTTTCTTTTGATTAAGGCTTTAAAAGCTTGTTTTAAAAAGATCTTTTTGATAACTTATGATAAAGAACATAATAATAAGGAATTAAAAAAATGGCAAAAGACGCAAGCTTTGATGTAGTATCAGAATTCGACCAACAAGAACTTGTAAATGCAATAGATCAAACAAAAAGAGATATCCAAACTCGCTTTGATTTAAAAAACACAGGCAGTTTAGTCGAAATGGAAGCAGATAAAGCTATAAATATAATCTCTTCAGATGAACTAAAACTTAAAAACATTTTAGATATTTTACAATCGAAAATGGCAAAAAGAAGCCTTAGTTTGAAGATTCTAGATCCGCAAAAAATGGAAAACGCACTGGGTGGAAATGTTAAACAAGAATTTTTACTCAAAAAAGGTCTTACAAAAGAACTTGCCAAAAAAATTGTGGCTGATGTTAAGGCAGAAAAACTAAAAGTGCAAGCTTCTATTCAGGGAGATCAAGTTCGTATATCAGGTAAAAACAAAGACGACTTACAAGCTATAATACAATTATTAAAAGAAAAAGAAGAAGAATATAATATACCTCTTCAATTTACGAACTATAGATAAAATGAAAAAACAAACAATCGCACTTATAAACCACGGATGCCCTAAAAATCTTGTAGACTCGGAGCTAATGCTCGGAATGCTTATCGAAAACGGGTATAATATAACTCTTGATGAAAATCAAGCGGATATTGTTATAATAAACACCTGCTCCTTCATTCACGATGCTGAAACAGAGTCTGTAAGGTCAATTCTTGAAACATTACAAGGAAATAAAAAAGTTATTATAACGGGTTGTTTGCCCCAAAAACATAAAAAAGACTTACAAGAAGCAATACCTGAAGCAGTTGGTTTTATCGGAACTTCTGATATTTCAAAAATAATCGATGCCGTTAATTCAATAACGCAAAAAAACGAAAAGATTTTTGAAGTATCGGATAATCCTTGCTATGAATATCCTGAAAACGTTGAGCGACAACAAATAACCGTCGGTGCAAGTTCTTATATAAAAATAGCCGAAGGATGTGACTACAAGTGCGGTTATTGCATTATTCCTCAACTGAGAGGACCTTATAAAAGTCGTCCTATTGAAACTATAGTTGAAGAGGCAAAAAAACTCGGGCAAAAAGGTGTTAACGAAATTATCTTAATCGCTCAGGATACAACCAGTTATGGTAAAGATATTTACGGAAAGCCATCACTGCCAAAACTTTTAAAAGAGTTAAATGCCGTAGATGAAATTTCTTGGATTCGTGTTATGTACGCATATCCATCACTTTTAACCGATGATGTCATAGAAGCTTTTGCCAATCTTGATAAAGTGGTTAAATATATTGATATTCCTTTGCAGCATAGTCATCCCGATATTTTAAAAGCAATGAATCGCCCTTCTTTTGACTATGGGACTTTAATAAAAAAATTAAAAACAAAAATAAAAGATGTAAGCATCCGAACTGCTTTTATAGTGGGTTATCCCGGCGAAAAACAAGAGCATTTCGAACACCTGCACCGATTTATTAGAACTAGTAGATTTGATAAATTAGGCGTATTTGAATACTCGAAAGAAAAAAACACCATTTCATATTCTCAAAAACCGCATAAAAGCGATGGGGTAAAAGCAAAAAGAAAACAAATTCTTATGCAAACACAGCAGGAAATTTCTAAAAGTATAAACAATTCTTTAATAGACAAAGAAATACCTATTATTGTCGAGTCTTTGACTTCTGATGGGCAAATCATAGCAAGAACCTATCGTGATGCCCCTGAGATTGACGGTGTTATTTATATTAATACTGAAAAACCACTAATACCGGGTGATATCGAAATGGCAAAAGTTACCGATTCAAATGAGTACGACCTTTTCGGCATTGTATAAACAAGTTTTCATATTAATCTTATAGCTAATATTCTTAAACACGGGAATATGTAGAATTAAAAAATGACTAACGAAAATTTTTTATTCGCATTTTCTCTTACCTTTCTAGCAGGTTTTTCAACCTTTATAGGTAGTTTACTATCTTTTACCATAAAAAAAGAAAATTTTGCCGCACTGGCATTAGGGTTAGGTTTTTCCGCCGGAGTTATGATCTACGTATCATTCATGGAAATACTTCCTCAATCACAATTAGCTTTTTTAAAAATATTGAATGAAAAAAGCGCTTCAATAGCTGTAATTGCAAGCTTTTTTACAGGAATACTCTTAACCGCTATCATAGACAGGTTTATACCCGACCACATTGAACCATCGATAATAAAATGCAAAGATTGCGAAGAGCCTGATAAAAACCTGGAAAGAAGATACAGGCTGAAAAGAGTCGGTATTTTTACAGCAATAGCTTTAGGGATTCACAACTTTCCTGAAGGACTTGCTACTTTTATTGCGGGATTAACGGATAAAACTCTCGGTGTCTCAATAGCAATAGCTATTGCTATACATAATATTCCCGAAGGAATTTCTGTTGCGCTACCTATATATCATGCGACAGGCAGTAGATTTAAAGCCGTATGGTATTCTTTTCTATCCGGCATGGCTGAACCGCTGGGAGCACTTATCGGATTTTTCTTGTTAAGTTTCTTATTCAATTCATTCACTTTTGGTATCTTATTTGCACTTGTAGCTGGTATAATGATCTATATTTCCTTTGATGAACTTTTACCTACAGCGCGAGAATATGAAGAAGGTCATCTGGAAATATCAGGAGTAATAGCAGGTATGTTCGTAATGGCTGTAAGTTTACTTTTATTTAAATAGTTTAAGATCTAGGATCTATTTACGTGTTTTGGACAAAAATTATTAAATTTTGCATATGTATTTTTATGCTGCTGGGAACATTGAACCTTCAATGTCTGGCAGTTCCTATAGAAGGACCCGTAAGAGGTCAGATTACTTCTAAATTTGGCTATAGAAAAGATCCTTTTTCAGGAAGAAAATCTTTTCATAACGGTCTTGATATTGCAGCTCCGATAGGAACTCCTATCTATGCAATGCAAGATGGTTTTGTGGTTTTTAACGGATGGAAAAGCGGCTACGGTAGAACCATAATAATTGATCATTTTTATTCAGATCTTCCTGAATTACCAAGAGTACAAACAAAATACGCTCATAATTCAAAAAATATTGTCCAAAAAGGACAATACGTAAAAAGAGGTCAAGTTATAGGTTATGTTGGCAATACAGGTAGATCAACAGGACCTCATGTTCATTTTGAAGTTATCTACAAAAAAAATTCTGTTAACCCTGTTGAATACTTATCCAAACTACCTTCGTATTTACAATACGCTCGCTTAACAAGAGAATCAAGAAGTTACAAGATAAAAAATCGCTATAAAAAAAATATAGGCGGATATTAACTACCTTCGAATAATTATATCGATATCACCACGTTTTTCCAGGATATCAATAACAAGCCCTTTAGAAGTTTTTCTAAACTCGAGGTCTATAAAGGCTTTGCCTATTTGAACATTATCAATTCTTAAATGTTCTAACCATTGAGGCAAAGTAGGATTGTCAATATAAAATATTTTACCGGGTGCATTTGGAGTAATATTCAGCATTGATTGAATCAATAAAAATACACTTGCAGCTGCCCAAGCTTGAGGACTACAAGCTACAGGGTACATTACAGGAGGATCTTGTCTTTTATAAGCCCTGGAAAATCCGCAAAAGAGCTCCGGAAGCCTTTTATATTTCATTAACCTTGCCGCTTCAAATAATGCTGAAGTTACTATTAAAGTTAAATCTACCCTATCTATTTTTGATAATCCTAATGCAATTAAACTATTGTCATGAGGCCAAATTGAACCATTATGATAACTCATGGGGTTATATGAATAACATTCCTTGCTAAGAGTTCTTATCCCCCAACCACTAAACATATCGCTTTCAAAAAATCGCTCTGCAACTATGTTGGCATAATACCGATCAATCAACCCTGTTTCTATACAATGCCCAGGATTTGAGGCTATAACCTTCATTTGACGTTTTTCATTATCCAATCCCAATGCATAAAATTGCTTATCTTCCATCCAGTAATCTTCATGAAACGCTTTTTTAAACTCTGCAACAGAAGGTATTAACCTGGACTGAAGTTCCAAATCTCCCATTATACCAGCCAATTCCGCCATTCTATTTTTAGCTGCGTAGGTATAACCCTGTACTTCTACAGGTGATAGAGGAGCTTTTGCGAAACTACCGTCTTCATGAAGATTAGAATTATAAGAATCCTTCCAACATTGATTGTCCAATCCTTCAGCACTTCTTTTTTGATATGAAGCATAACCTGTAATTTTTAAATTTTCATCAATCCAACTAAGACAGGCCAATGCATTAGGCCATAAATTCTGCAATAATTCTATATCATTTGTCCATTTAAAATAATCGTAAAATAAAATCAACCATAAAGCTGTTGAGTCTACAGACCCATAATAAGGACTATGTGGGATTATATTACTTCTTGCAAGTTCCCCGAATCTAAGTTCATGAGGTATTTTTCCGGGTTCTTCATCCTTCCAAGGATTATCTTCTTTTCCTTGAAACTTAGCTAAAGTTATTAAAACATTTTTGGCAATTTCAGGATTAAGCATTAACGTCTGCCTTGCCGTTATCAGACTATCCCTTCCAAATAAAGTAGTGAACCACGGAATTCCCGCAGCTACATACTCACCATAATGAGCTTTTGTAGTGAGCATATTGATATCTTTATACCCCCGTTGTAAAAGCTCATTAAAATCTTCATTATTTGAAAAATACAAAGCTGTTTTTTTTTGAATTTCTTGTTCATTTTTTATTGAAAAATCAAACGCTTCATTAAAATCATATGCCGAAATTTTTTCAGGCAAAGAAGCCGTGGACTTGAGTTTTATCTGATATTTTATAATTTTTTGCTCACAAGGCTCTAATTCAAAATCAAAAACAACCTTCTCTCCTTTTATTGAATCAGGTTGATTATCAATAAAGGAAATTTCGGTTGCCATTGTTGCACCACTGGTATCATAATATGTATACTTTAAAGTATCTTCCTCACATGCCGGCGGCGTTTTTGCCCCTTTTATAACAGAAGAAAGTTTTCTAACTTCAAAAATATCAAGGAAATCAGCTTCAAAAAACAGCTCCAGTTTTAGCCCGACCTTTGAAAGATTATAGTTTGCTATAGTAATAGTCTCAAATAAAGCGCCATATATTATACTTTCTCGCTTTATCTGAATAGTTTCCTGATCTAATTGTTTTTTGTTATCAAGATTATCTTTTATAGCTGTATTAGTGCCTATTATTATCGAAGAATGTCCTGTTTCTGTAGAAGACGAAAGTATTACAGGGTCAGAATCATTAAGTTTAAGCTCTAAACGACTTAAAAATCTTGTATCATCAGTATACAAACCATATCCCGACGTGTTATTGCTAAGAATATTACCGTTTGAATCTGTAACCAAAAAAATATTATTATTTTTTATCGTCCGTCTTATTGGGCTGAAATTTTCACCCATTACAACTACTGACATTAATTATCTCCAATAATATGAGAAATAAACTTTATAAAACCGACTTACAGCCTGATTGCCTGCAAGCCGGTTTTTAATTTACTGTTATTTTTAAAGATTTTTTCCTATATTCATAGGTGAAACGACTATAGTGCTTTTATTAAAAGGCATTTTACTGCTTGTTATGAGGCTCTCATAAGTGCGAACATAACTATCAGACATTCTTCGTGACGAAAAATTATCCTCAACATGCCTGCGACAATCATGTCTACTAATATTTTCAATTTCCCCAACTCTTTTTAAAAGATCCTCTTGATTATCTTCAACAAAACCGGTAACTCCATGGTTTATAACCTCAGGAATTGAACCATCTCTCAATGCTAAAACAGGAGTACCGCAAAGCATTGATTCTGCCATTACAAGCCCAAATGGTTCCGGCCAAGTAACCGTATGAAGTGTGGCGTGAGCATTCCTTAAAAGCTCACATTTTTCCGAATGACCAACTTCTCCTATGTATATGATTTTTTTACCGTCAATCAAGTGTTTTACTTCATTTTCATAATATTCAATATCCGCATCGCCTATTTTACCTGCAATAACAAGATTATAATCAGTTTGTTTTGCTATTTCTATTGCAATATGAGTACCTTTTTCAATAGAAATTCTTCCCAAAAAGGCAAGGTATGGCTTATCTGATACAGGCTTTTCACTAAAAGGATATCGCTCAATATCTATTCCGTTATACACATTTGACACATAATTAAGCTCAGGAGCTCCTTTTCTTTGATAATTACTTATCGATATAAAAGGCATTTGTCTGTATTTTTTATATATTGAAGTTTCTTCCTGATTTACAAATGCTCCATGCAATGTAGTAACAACAGGTGTGTCAATTAATTGCGCAAACGGCAAAAATGAAAACCCTAAATGATTATGAATTATGTCAAATTCATCAGCTTTTTTTAACAGATTAGAAATTGATTCATTTTCATAAAAACAAGGCATTTGAACTCCCATTTCACGAAGAGAGCTATCGACACAAGAATTTAATTTTGCTGAAGTTTTTGAATCTCCACAAGCGAACAATGTAACATCATGACCTTGCTGAGTAAGTTGTTCACACAGCGAATACACCACTAATTCAGTGCCACCATATGTCCTAGGTGGAACAGACTCCCAAAGTGGTGCAAATTGAGCAATTTTCATTAACAATCAACCTCCGTTTATAACAAAAAAAGGGTTTTAAAAATTTATTATCTTCTATTTAAACTTTAATTAGACAAATACAATTTTAACCCTCTTAAAACACCTCCACTAAAGGATTACAAGTGCTTTAATTATTTTAAGAGTATCACTTTGATTTATTGCAATCAATTAGCCACTTTACGTTTAACTATTAAATAACTGTCTTAGCCTATCAAAAATAATTAAACGTCATTTAGACCAACTTAAATTAAAAATTAATTAACATTTTTATATGCAAATAAAATCCCACCGCCAAAAGGGAAGTGTAAAACTTGATAATCAGGATGATTTTCAATTACATTAAGAAAATTTTGCAAGCTATCTCTGTGCGAGGCTACATTATCAGCAGCTATTAAACCACCTGCTTTTATTTTAGGATGAATTAAATTAAAATATTCAAGATATTCTCGCTTGCAAGCATCAATAAAAGCAAGATCAATAAAAGCAGAGTCTAAATTACAATTATAATCTTCAGATTTAACATCAGCAATAACAGCCCTTGCCTGTCCTTGTCTTATCTCTACAAACTGAGATAAAGAACAATCATCAAGATTTTTTTGAGCCAACTCAATTCTTTCAGGATAATATTCTATCGTTATTAACTTCCCGTCTGTAGATTTTAAGGCATCAGCTATCCATAAAGCCGAATATCCGTTTGAAGTACCAACTTCAAGGATATTTTTATAGCCTGAAGATTTTATAAATATATTAAGTAAATTCCCCGTTTCACTGGGGATATTCCAAAAATCTTCTGCTGTTTTTTCAAGTTCTGCCATTCGTTCTTTTAGCATATTAAAAGCCTTGTTTTTCAAACACCACAATATTATTCACTTTTTGACTCACCGGCACTTTACAAAGTAATTCATCATTTTTTAAATCAATAACAACCATTTCATTGGAATTACTGGTTAAAACAAGCGCAAACTCACCTGAGTCCAACATCTTAAACTTACGAGGAAAAGCTTTCGTTTCCAATTGAACGCTTTTTACAAGTTCCAAATTTTCTTTTTTTAATATATCAATTTTATCCTCTCCTGCGGATAAAACATAGACTTTGTCTTTAAAAACTTTTATGTCAATTGGCTTATTCCCTACCGTAACAGTTTTTTGAGATTCAACACCACCCAACTGAAAAGCGGTCAAAGTATTATCAGTCCTACTCAGTACATATAATTTGTCAAAATATTTATAAGCACTTGATATATTTTTATCAGAAGCTAAATAAGTTTCTTTATAATCATCATCTAGTTTTAGCGAAATACTATATACTGAATTTGAAATGGAATCTACATATACAAGGCTTTTTCTATCAAAGGAAAGATTCATAAACTTTGGTTGTCCACTAATATTCACTTCTCGAACTTTTCTCATATCAACAAGGTCGATTATAGAAATTGTAGAAGACAATCTATTTGCAATAAAAGCTTTACGCAAATAATCAACAATCACAATAGATATAGGCATTTTGCCTACCTGAATTTCTTTTGAAATTTCATTATTAAAAGTATTTACAACATAAAGTTTATCAGTTGAAAAACCCGTTGCCAGCAGATAATTTCTATCAGATGTTATTTTAAGATCCGAAACAACAGAGCCAACATTGACAGCTTGAATAGGTCTTCCCACTTCTGAAGGAACCACATGAATTTTGCCGGAATCAAAATTTGAAATATACAAATTCCTATTGTTTAAATCTTTAAACTTGTTTATATTTCGCCCTTTAATAAAGCTTACATTCTTAAAAGGTTGATTATTCCTTGTATTTTTTGTTTTCTTATAAACTAATTTTCTATTCTTGTTATTTGTTTGAATATTTTGAACAGGAATAGCTAAATCTCCAAGTATTATTCTCAAATCCGAAGGAATAACAAGATTTTCAGGCACCAATAAATCCTGAGGCAATAAACCCAATTTTACAACAAGAGGTGTTTTATTGCTCGAAATAACAGTAGGTCTAGAACCTGAAATTCGAATAACTTTCATAAGTGCGTAATTATTATTAAAAACCAGCAAATCAGGCTTTGCTTTCAGTGTTTTATTCTCAGGCAAAGTGAATGTTACTTTAAGCTCATCCACTTCTTTTGCTTCAGCCGGAATAACGGGCAAATATTGGGTTCCGTCAGCCAGTTCTATAAGACCGTCAAATCTTATGCTAATTTCTGAAAAAGATTCCTTTATAATATTCGTCAAATCTTGAGGCAAAACAGTTGCCAAAGCGACTGAATTAATACTAAAAAATATTATAGCCAATGCTAAAAAATTTTTAATTCTCTTTTTCATATTCCACACTTCTTTTTTTGCTTATTTACTAATTACCATTTACTTTGTTGCTCCTGAAAAAACATCTTTTACTTTGTCAAGCAATGAGTCTTTATTGCTTTTTTCTTTTTCAATTTCAAGAAGTTTTTTGTATAATTTTCTTTCTTCTTCAGAAAGATGCTTAGGTGTTTCTACAATCACCTTTACATATTGATTCCCTTTTCGTGAAGAAGCGCCAAGATACGGAATTCCAGCTTCTTTTATCGTAATGACAGTTTCAGATTGAGTTCCGGCTGTTATTTTTATTTTTTGATCTCCGTTAATGGTCGGAACAACAAGTTCTTCACCAAGTGCAGCCTGAGCAAAACTGATTTTTTTATCTATATGAATATTTACACCATCACGTTTAAAGATCTCATGTGGTTTTACAAATAAAACTACATACAAATCTCCATATGGACCACCGTTTTTACCGGCATCTCCTTCTTGATTGACTCTTAATTTTGTTCCATTATCTATCCCGGCTGGAATTTTAATATTTATAACTTTAGAGACATTTTTTCTTCCTTTGCCGTGACAACCTTTGCAAGGATTTGTTATTTTTTGTCCGCTACCATTACACTCTGGACAAGTTGACACCTGAGAAAAATGCCCCAACATAGTTTGAGTTACTCTTTGCACCTGTCCCGCACCATTACAAGTAGGACAAGTGACGGGTTTAGACCCGGGTTCTATCCCCGAACCCGAACATTTTTCACAAACTTTTAAATGGTCAATTTCAATATCTTTTTCTACCCCAAAAACAGCTTCTTCAAATTCAACTTCAAGATCTAAACGAAGATCACTACCTCTTTGTGGAGCATTAGGATTAGACCTGAATCCACCGCCCATTCCTCCGCCAAAAAAGCTTGATAAAATTTCACTTAAATCACCAAAACCAAAGTCAAAAGGACCATGCGGATCAAATCCAGCATTTTTAAGACCATCTTCACCATATCTATCATACATTGAACGCTTTTCAGAATCTGCCAACGTTTCATAGGCTTTTCCCAATTCTTTAAATTTTTCTTCCGCATCAGGTTCTTTACTAACATCAGGGTGTAATTGACGGGCTTTTTTTCTGAAAGCTCTTTTTATATCCGCCTCTGATGCGTTTTTATCAACACCTAATATTTCATAATAATCCATTGTAGTTGTCATATCCTTATCCTATTACTCGCAAACTGCCACATTAACCATAGCTGCTCTAAGCACTCTATCACCGATCATATAACCGCTTTGAAGCTCGGCTATGATTGATTGATCGGGATGTTCACTTGTTGGAGTTTGCATAACAGCTTCATGTTTATTAGGATTAAATTCCTGTCCAATTGTTTCAATTTTTTTAAGCCCTGATTTTTCAAGGGCATCAGTCAATTGTTTATTTACTACATTAAAACTTTCTTTTAGTTTTTCGCAATCTTCCATTGACTCAAAAGATTCTGCCGCTCTATTAAAAGTATCCAACACGGGTAATATTTTTTTCAAAGTCTCTTCAGCGCCATATTTTAGCAATGCTTCTCTTTCTTGCGCCTGTCTTTTTCTATAATTTTCAAAATCAGCGGCCAATCGAATATACTGATTATTTATATTTTCAAAATCAGCCTTTATTTTTGATATTTCATCATTTTCTAAAAGTTGTTCATCTTCATGCGATTCAGACTGAGAATCTTGTTTATTTTCTTCTGATTGATCAACATTATTATTTTCTTCAAAATTTTCTTTTTCTTTATCAGTCATACCCTTCACCTTTTCAATAAACGACTTTAATCTCCTATTAATATTTAAACATAAACAAAAAAGTGGAAGTATAAAAGTTATACAAAAAGTTCATAAAAAACTTATAAGACTAGTACTTTTGGGAATAAAAACCATTACCAAAATGTTTATATTGGTACAAGTAAATTTTATTTGGAGAATTTTTATGAGTACTTTTCAAGAAAGACTGCACAGCACGGTTGATATATACCAAGTGAAAGATTTCAGCTTTATGTTTGATTCTTTAAAAGGCTTAAGCAGAGAGTCTTTAGATCTTCATCAATCTTTATATGGAGGCTATATAAAAAAGTTAAACGAAATAAACGATAGATTACGTTTTGCGGATTATGAAAGCGCCAACCATAATTATTCTGAAATCAGAGAGCTTTTAATCGAAAAATCTAATAGCTTTAATGCTGCAATATTACACGAACTGTATTTTTCTAATCTTACCGATCAATCGACAAAACCTTCCACTGCTTTTGAAAATATCATTGAAAGAGATTTTGGAAGTTGGGAAAATTATATCAAAGAAACCATATCTGCAGGAATGGCATCCCGTGCAGGATGGGCTCTTACGGCATATAATTATAGAGATGGTAAAATTCAGACATTCATAATCGACCAACACGATCTGCATGTACCTGTTTTTGTAAGACCATTACTCGTTATGGATCTTTGGGAACACGCTTTTGTAGGTGATTATGGTAGTGATAAAAAGTCTTATATCCAAGCCTTTTTAAGCAATGTGAATTGGACTGTAGTATCACAAAGATTTGAAGCTGCATTAAAAACTGAAATATAAATTAAATAACATAACATTAAAAAGTAATTAAGGAGGCTATATCTAAGCCTCCTTAATTACTTTTTAATGGCGATACAAAATACTCTCATAATAGCTTTTTCTAGTCTTATTACGACGATTAAAACTTAAATTCATAATATGTAATACTAATAATATAAAGATATTTGTTTATTATTTTTGACATTTAAAAGGCTTAAAATCTTGAAAGAAAAAACTCTTTGCTTTAAAGAAATAACCAAGGAAGCTCAAAAACGTTATTTTGTGACTGATTTAGAATATAAAAAAGAGAACCTAAAGTTAATTATCGATCAACTGCACAAAATCACCAAAAACAGAGTTGCAAAAACAAACAAAAAAAATGGTTCCAATCTATACTTTAAAAATCCTTTCATCGGAAAATTTCAAGAAATTTATTCTTCTCATTATATTTTTAAAAAAGAGCTAAATGAAGCAAAAAAACAGTCCTATAAAATAGACACCGCTTTAAAAAACCTACGGCTTCAAATAAGAGAACTAAAACAAAAATAAAAAAACGTTATGCTTTACTTTGGGCTTTTGATGATTGAAGTTCGTTTAAAAGCTGATATCCGATATCTTTTTGCTTTGGTAAATTAAGGATTTTATTCGGGATGCCGGCATGGTGAATTTTAGGGATAAAGTCCTTTTCGCTAATTTCAACTGCACCATTATAGTTATCATCAGTATCATTACAAATAAAGATCAACTCTCCATTTGGAGCCTGTCTTGTACCTGTAACAGTAATTTCATGTCCACCAATAATTTTGTTAGTAGAATCAACCTCTGTAATACCTACAATTACATTATTACCGGACGATAAAGAATCTAAAAGATGCTTTTTAGTTTGTTGATAATCAATATTATAACCTGTCAATCTTCCATTATTATCAACTATTTGATAAGTTACGGAAGTTTTACCACCTTCATTATCAACAAGAGCCTCAGTAAAATTCTTTTCAAATTCTGTTAAACCTTTTTCATTAGGATTAAAAGGTCCATATCTTTTGTCAGTCAAAGTATTATAAGTATTTTCGCTGCCTACTTGCATAAATGTAGATTGCATCAATACATCAACTGCTGATCTTGTATTTGGATTATATTGAGTATTTTGAACCCTTGCTCTTATAATGGCATTTCTATCGGGTTTTAAATTAACTTCTAAGGTTCTCCAGTCTTTTGTTTTATATTCAACTCCAAATTGATTAAGCAAATTCACTGCATCTACAAAATTTGGAGCAATATCAGTGTAGTCCATATTAACTTTTACTGAAGTTTGAGGTCCGGTGAGACTTTCTACATAACGAGCAAATTCAGCCGGCTTTTTATCTGCAAGATTAAATTCTATACTGGCAGCAACACAAGTACCACTCGCATTTACATCCATATCAAAAGCAGATTTTGCGATATGAGGAGCTAATTGTTGATCTAACCCCAACCCTTTTTTCACTGTATTAGTTTGTTCAAGAGAAATAAGCGGATCGGTCATATTTCTCGGGATTTCACCAAATTCTTGATTTATTAAAAACGGATTTTCAATAGTTTTTATAACTTCTGCAAGTATTTTTTTGCTATCGAGACCGACTATCCTTGGTTGAGTAAGCACTTTATGTAAATTATCCAAAACCGAAGTTTTATCATTAGAGCTTTTGTCTAAAAGCTTTCCGGTTTTATACAAATTATCTAAACTCTTTTTAGTAGCGGGGTCTAAGGCATTTTGCAAGTCTTTAAACATTCTTTTTTCATTAGCGGTTTTGAATTTTGAATCAGAGACAAGGCTGGAAAAAATACCATTAAAAGCAATGTTTACAGGTTGTTTAGACGTAGCAGTATTTGAAACAACAGCATTTTGCGCAACCACATTTGTTTGTGTTTGCACCTTTTGTTTTTTTTGAACCTCTATATTAGGTTGTATTTGGTTTATTCTATTTACCATTGTCATGCTCAAAATTATACCGCTACATTAATAAAAACATTTTCCATGCGGATTTTGCTCTTTTCTATTACTTTTATGAACAAACTTAACAATTGCAAAAACCCCATCCATGAATGCTAGACGGGGTTTGAAATATTTTTTAATTTTCATTTTTTTATTCGGAAATATGTTTCGACCAATCCGATCCTAAATGGGTAAAAAACTCATGTGCATTTAAAACATCATCATAATCTATAGGTTCTTCTCTATCTGGAGATAAGTTTTCGCTGCCTTCTTCCATTTCTACGGTTTTTCGCATTTCATTTTTATCGATTCCTAAAATCGCAAGCCCTATATTTTTCTCACAATTAGAACATATGACTCTAATAACCGTATAATTATCCTCTTGTCTTAAAACCGATATTGAATCGTTTGAAAATTTTTTATTGCATCTGGAACAATTCAAATTCGTAAAAAATTCTTTGACTACATTATATTCACTCACTTTAAAGCACCTTGATTATTTTTTACATAATAAATTATCCATCTATTTCAAAAATAATTCAATCATTTTTTATTTCAATAACGTCTTATCACTTTTAATCAAAGGACTTTAAGCAAATGCTATTTATCCAATAATTCTTTTAACATTTTGTTAACCAATTGAGGATTTGCCTGCCCTTTAGTTTGTTTCATAACCTGCCCTACAAAAAATCCTATAAGTTGAACACGACCACCTTTATAAGCTTCGACTTCTTTAGGATTGGACTCTAAAATCCTATCAATAACATCTGTCAACTGAGATTCATCGGAAATAACCTTCATTCCCGACTTTTCAACAATCTGTTTAGCAGATCCACCTTCTTTTAAGAGTTTTACAATAACATCTTTAGCTATTTTATTAGAAATAGTTCCTTTTTCAATCAATTCAAGCATTTCAGCAAAGCTTTCAGGTGTAAGCTTGGATTTGTCAATACTCTGTTTATTTTCTTTAAGATATGCCGCAACATCACCGATTATCCAATTATATACTGATTTGGCGTTTACACCTTTTTCAATTACTTTATCAAAAAATAAAGCCATTTCCTTTTGATCAACCAAAAGTTTTGCTTCACCATCAGAAAGTCCTAGCTTTTCTGAGTATCTTAAACGCTTTTGAGCAGGCAATTCAGGCAAGTTTAATTTTATTTGTTCGACCCACTCAGGGCAAACTTCAAACAACATAAGATCAGGGTCGGGGAAATACCTATAATCGTGAGCTTGTTCTTTGCTTCTCATTGATTTGGTAATACCCTCAGCTTCATTCCAAAGCCTGGTTTCTTGAACCACTTTACCACCAGCTTCAACCAGCTCCATTTGTCTTTCAATTTCAAATTCTATAGCTTTTTGCAAAGCTCTAAAACTGTTGACATTTTTAACCTCAGATTTTGTACCGAATTCTTCTTGTCCAAAGGGTCTGATACTAATATTGGCATCGCACCTCAAGCTGCCTTCTTCAAGGTTTCCATCACAAACATCTAAATATCTTACTATATTTCTCAATTCTTCCATATAAGTACGAGCTTGCTCTGCTGATCTTAGATCTGGTTCACTAACAATTTCTAATAAAGGAATACCGGCTCTATTCAAATCAACAAGGCTATAAGTAGAACCTGCAATGCCATCGGCTCCGGCATGGACTAATTTACCCGCATCTTCTTCTAGGTGCGCTCTATTTATTCTTACTTTTTTACCGTCTACTTCTATCCAACCTTCTGCACAAACAGGCTGATCGTATTGGGATATCTGATACCCTTTAGGTAAGTCAGGATAAAAATATTGTTTCCTATCGAATTTTGAATGTTTTGGAATCTCACAATTTAAAGCAAGTCCTGTTTTTACTGCCATCGAAACAGCTTCTTTATTTAACACAGGTAAAACACCCGGCATTCCTAAAGTAATAGGACTTATTTGTGTATTTTGTTCAGCTCCAAATTCAGTAGCATCAGCGCAAAATATCTTAGATTTCGTCTTCAATTGCGCATGAACTTCCAACCCTATAACCACTTCATATTTTTTTTTCAATTCTTCCATTGTTAATGTCATTTGCTTATATTTCCATTCTAAAATCCATTTATCAATAAGCTGATTATAGCACAACAAAGGACTTATAAGGAGTTTTACCCAAAACATATCTTAATCAAAGTATTAAAATAAATTGCTGATAGCATTCGTATTTGTTAAAATTCAATCAATAAGGGTTTATGAGTTTGAAAAAATAATTATGACTGAAAATGAAAAAAATAAACTGGAAATGTTAACCGCAAAATTGAAACAAGATCCATCTGACTATAAAGTCAGAAAACAGTTTGCTTTTGCTCTTTTAGATAACGACATGCCAGAAGAAGCACTCAAACAGTTCAATAAACTGGTATCTATAATGCCAAACGAAGCTAATTTGCATTATAATATCGGTCTTATTTACGAAAAACTTAAAATGATGGATTCTGCAAAAATGTCTTTGAAAAAAGCCGTTGAACTATCACCTAATGATCCTGATTTTAATTACAGCTTAGCTTTTTTCTACGACCAAAAAGGTGACGTTGAAAAGGCTATAAAATTTTACTTAAACACCTTAAAAGCTGATTCCCAGGACTCTAATGCGCATTTTAATTTAGCCTGTCAGTACGTAAAAAAAGGTGACTCACAAAACGCCATAAAACATTTTGAAACAACTATAGAAATTAACCCCGATGATGCTTATGCACATTTTTATCTTGCTTTTGAGTATAAAAAATTAGGAGATACCCAAAGAGCTATAAACGAATACAAAATCGTAATAGAAATAAACCCCGAATACAGCTGGGCTTATTACAATCTAGCGTGCATAAACTACCAAATGGGAAAAGTGGAAGAAGCTATCAACAATTTAAAACAAACAATTAAAATAAATCCAAAAGATATCGGAGCTTACAAAACCCTTGCTGCTATTTATATAGACCAAAAAGAACCTGATAAAGCTTTAAATGAATTAGAAACAGCCATTTTAGAAAACTCCGATAATGGGGATCTTCATTATTCACTGGCTCAAGTTTTTAAAAATATGGAAGAAACAGAAGACTATATTTTTCATCTAAAAAAAGCATTGTCGCACTCTAACACTCTTACGGTTTCAAAAGAGCAAGTACAACTTGAATTATCTAAATATAAAATAAATACATAATTAAAAGACTTAAAATTTTTCTATAAAAAAGACGAGGTTTAAAACCTCGTCTTTTTCTCTATCTAATATCTTTTCTATTCGTCAATTAGAAAATCAGGAGAACCAAACATTCCTTCAATCTCTTCCAAAATGGCAGATGGTTTTCTGGCATTTCCTCTCAAAGATTTCTTTCTGCTTGCTTCCTGCTCTTCAGAAGCGTGAGTCAAGTGATAGTAACCAGTACCGGCAGGAATAAGTCTACCGATGATTACATTCTCTTTTAGACCTCTTAAGTGATCTTTATCACCTTCTACAGCCGCTTCTGTAAGAATTCTTGTTGTTTCCTGGAAACTTGCATTAGACAAGAAGCTATCTGTATTCAAACTAGCTTTTGTAATACCAAGTACAACAGGGCTATATTGTGCTAAAGTCCCATCTGCTTTTTCAATTTCAACATTTTGAGATTCAACAATATGAGATTCAACAAGCTCTCCGGGTAGAAGTTTTGTATCGCCGGAATCATCTATCTTAACTTTTTTAGTCATCTGACGAACAATAACTTCAACGTGTTTGTCCGCAATTTCAACACCCTGAGATTGATAAACTCTTTGAACTTCATCAACAAGATATTGCTGAACAGCTTTAACACCGTTCAATCTTACAACATCATGAGGATTTAAAGGACCACTAGTTAGTGGCTGACCTTTTTTAATTTCCTGTTTATCAGAAACAATAATGTTTGCATCTATAGGGAACTTGATTTCGCTACGACCTGCTTCAGAAACTATAAACAACGAAGGCATATCCTCTTCGAATACAATTTCCGCAACACCATCTTCTTCTGCTAATATAGCAACATCTTTAGGTTTTCTACCTTCTAGCAATTCTTCTACTCTTGGTAGACCCTGTACGATATCACCTGTTTTTTGACGTTCAAATACCAATGTAGCAAGGAAATCACCACTTTGAACAAGTCCATTTCCTTCTACTTGAAGTTGAGTACCGGGACTAATTAAATAAGGTCTACCTTTTCTGATTGAAACCTTCTTACCTGTTGCTTTAACAACTTGTCCCGATTTTGGAGATGTTTCTCCGCTTTCGCTGATTACATCACCTTTTTTAACCATAGATCCTTCTTTTATAACGGCTTTTGATTTTAAATCAACATCAACTTCTGTATTTTTTGATACAAGAAGCAACCTTCTGGCTTCTTCTTCTGTTTTCTTATTGCTTACAAGTCCTTCTTGAGACGCTAATACCTGTGTCTTAGCAACAGGCGTTTTAGGCTCAATTATTTGACCTTCTTTTACAAGAAGTTCTGTTTGAAGAGCTCTGACAGCTGCAGAACCTTCTTCAACTTCTCTTCTTACAATAAGAGTTTCGAGAACAACTATTTTTAAGTTATCTTCTTTTTTATCAAGCTCAACAAGCCCCTTTAAGTGTCCTAAATAACCTTGCATATGAAGAACTAAGCTTGTTCTTGTAAGTGATGCACCTTCCAAAGGTCTGATTCTGGCTCCATCTTTAAACTGAAGCTGAGTCACAGGAACAATATCCATCATATCAGTTTCTGTAGAATTAAATCTGATTGAAACCTCTTTAGGTTTAATATCAAACTCCTGAACTGGTCTTACAAGAACTTTAACAGGCACATCTGCTGCTTCTTGTTCCTCTTCAGGGATTTCTTCATCAATATCATTTAAGTCAAAATCAACACCTTCTTCTATAAGAACGGTTACTAGACTCATTTCTTTAACTTTAATCTTAGATGTGATCTTAGAACCCTTGGCAACTATATCACCATCTTCAACTTTTAAGTCTTTAAGACTTGATAATTCATGAATTTCACCGGGTCTTATAATAGCTTCGTGAATAATATCATTAAATTCTTTAAATTCAACAATACCGTCAATATGGCAATTCACATCCTTTACAATTTCAGTACCGGCATTAACAAAAGTTCCACTTTCAACCATCTTAAGTGTTGAATCTTTACTTATTTGGTGTATTTCTTCCGGTATAAATACAACTTTACCCGGTTTTGTTACTATTTGATTATCATCAACTTCAACATCAATGTATCTAACTTCACCACTTGAGGTTACAGCATTTTCTTCATCTATTAACTCTGCTATTATCATTCCATTTTCAACAATAATGTCAGCAGGTGATTTAATAATATATTTTTCACCCGTTTCTTCAACAGACCATAAAAGTTCTTTTTTAGTCTGCTCCAAAACAGCATTGCTAGGAACAATAGACGCAATAACGATAGTTAATTCTTTACCGCTTACAATTTTCTTTATTTTTTTACCGTCTATTTTTCCTTCTTCAACAATAAGGCTTTCACCTATTCTAACTTCACCACCGTGTTCACTGATAGTTGAAGCTTCTGCTAAAATCTCGCCTTCCGATACCTTTTGACCGTCTTTTACAAGGATTTTAGATCCGGTCGGCAAATTATAAACATCACCTGAAAGAACCCATATAATACCACTTCTATTAGCAGTTCTACTTATGTTTCCTTGTCTATCACGTTTTTCATCAGCTACAAAACCATCAAATACAATTTCACCACTAATATCAGATGTAATATCCTTTGTCGCTTTTTCTGTTAAACGAGAACCTTCAGAGCTAGAAATTGGCTCATATTCAGCGACTAGAGTACCTTTAGATACTTCGTCACCATCAAAAACGTGTACGACAGAACCATGAGGTACTTTTACTTTATGAATCTTACCTTTTTCATCTTCAATTTCAATTTTTGAATCTTTAACAGCGACTTGAACTTCATCACCATGACGTGTTCTCAAGTCTCTGGTCTTTATTTTTGAAACAATTTTACCTTTATATGGAGACTCTAGTTTTCTCATGGCAGCAGCACCTTTGAATACACCACCCGTGTGGAATGTTCTCATGGTAAGCTGCGTTCCGGGTTCACCGATACTTTGAGCGGCTATAATTCCTATTGATTCACCAACGTCAACCATTCTTTTTGTAGTTAAAGCCCAACCATAACATTGTTTACATATACCGTACTCTAACTCACAAGTAAGAGGTGAACGAACTAATACCGTTTTAATATCAGCAGCAACTATTTTTTTGATCTCACCTTTATCAAGGACAGTATTTGCAGGTACAACAACATCACCCTCTTCATTTTTTTGATCTTCAGCAGTTGTTCTACCTAAAAGACGCTCTTCAAGTGAGACTATATTCTTTTCACCATCACTAATGGCTGACATTAAAATACCCTTAGTAGTGCCACAATCATTATCTCTGACAATAACATCTTGAGCTACGTCAACCAGCCTTCTTGTCAAATAACCCGAATCAGCTGTTTTTAATGCTGTATCTACAAGACCTTTTCTTGCTCCGTAACTGGAAATAATGTACTCTGTAACGCTCAAACCTTCTTTGAAGTTTGATTTAATTGGAAGGTCAATAATTTGCCCCTGCGCATCTGCCATCAGACCACGCATACCAACTAACTGACTTACCTGAGACACATTACCTCTCGCTCCAGAGAATGCCATCATATATACAGGATTAAGACGATCAAAGTTTTTAACAACAGCGTCTGTCAACTTTGCTGTCGTTTCACTCCAAGTATCAATAACCTTTGTATATCTTTCTACTTCAGTTATGTCACCTTTTAAATAACGCTGCGTTGATTTTTCTAACTCATTTTCTGCATTTTTCAAAAGTTCTTTTTTTGCTTCAGGAATATCCAAATCTGCTATAGATATTGTCGTTCCAGCTTTTGTTGCATACTTAAAACCAACATTTTTAAGTATATTTGCTAAATAAGCAGTTTTAGCTCCGCCAAATTCAAGATAAATTTGAGTTAAAAGCTTATTTAGACCTTTTTTATCAACCATTTCATTTATGAAGTCAACTGATTTCTTAGGACTTCTAGGTATTAAAGTACTCATAATTTTTATATTTTCCTTAATGTTTAATTAACTACGAACTCAATACAGCTTCTTTAACTGCCTCATTAAAAATGATTCTACCTACTGTAGTATCAATTCTTTGCCCTTTTTCATCTCTTACACATATTTTTGTATGAAGATCAACAATTCCTGCTTCATGAGCTGAAATTGCATCTGTAAAGCTCAAGAAATAATTTGCAGGCTTCGCTTCATCATCCTTTGAAAGCGTCAAATAGTATATACCAAGAACCATATCCTGAGAAGGAGTGATTATCGGTCTACCTGTTGCTGGAGCTAAAACATTGTTTGTTGCTAACATCAACATTCTTGCTTCAGTTTGCGCTTCAATTGACAATGGAACGTGAACAGCCATTTGGTCACCATCAAAGTCAGCATTAAATGCTGAACATACAAGAGGATGAAGCTGAATTGCTCTACCTTCAACCAGAACCGGTTCAAATGATTGAATACCAAGCCTGTGAAGTGTTGGAGCACGGTTCAAAAGTACCGGATGTCCATCAATTACTTCTTCAAGGATGTCCCATACTACATTTTCTGCTCTTTCAATTTTTTTCTTCGCTGATTTTATATTTTGAACTATTCCTCTTTCAATAAGTTTATTAACCACGAAAGGTTTGAATAATTCTATCGCCATTTCTTTTGGCAGACCACATTGATGTAGACTCAATTGAGGACCTACAACAATTACAGAACGACCTGAATAGTCAACCCTTTTACCCAAAAGGTTTTGTCTAAAACGACCTTGTTTACCTTCAATGATATTACTTAAAGATTTTAAAGGTCTATTATTAGGTCCTACAACAGTTCTTCCTCTTCTACCATTATCTATTAGAGCATCTACAGCTTCCTGAAGCATTCTTTTTTCGTTACGAACGATAATTTCAGGTGCACCCATCTCCATTAATCTTAAAAGACGGTTATTTCTATTGATTACCCTTCTATAAAGGTCATTTAAATCACTTGTAGCAAATCTTCCACCATCAAGTTGAACCATCGGTCTTAAATCAGGAGGAGTTACAGGTAACACATCCATAACCATCCACGTTGGATCTGTATTACTTGATAATAAAGATTCCGTAAGTCTTAAACGTTTTATTAATTTAGCTCTTTTTTGAACCGAACCACCAGCCGATTCAAGAGCTGTTCTTATTTCTTCGCAAAGAGTAGACATATTAATTTCGGCTAAAAGCTCTTTTACAGCTTCTGCTCCTATTCCAACTTTTAAGGTTGTTTCTTCATTTTCTAAAACATAATCTTCATGCTCTTCTTCGGATAATAACTGAGCTTTTTTAAAGTCAGAATCACCGGGATCAATAACTATATAAGAATTAAAATAGATTACTTGTTCTAAATCTCGAAGTGACATATCTAAAAGTAAACCAAGATAACTTGGAATTCCTTTTAAAAACCAAATATGAGATAACGGGCGCAGCAAGTTTTATGTGACCTAATCTATGTCTTCTTACTTTGCTATCAGTAACTTCAACACCACAACGTTCGCATATTATACCTTTATGTCTTACCCTTTTATATTTACCACAGTAACATTCCCAGTCTTTTGACGGTCCAAATATTTTTTCACAAAATAAACCGTCTCTTTCTGGTTTTAATGTTCTGTAATTGATTGTTTCGGGTTTTGTTACTTCACCGTGTGACCATTTCAATACACGTTCAGGTGAAGCAATACCGATCTTTATATAATCAAAATAATCAATACTTGTAGACAATTGTCTTCTCCCTTTTATTCACAGATAAACTTAATTAACGAAAAATTAGTCATTAGTAAAAGCACCGCCCGGTGATTCAAAGAAATTAATATTTAATAACTCTGAGTCTATATCACTTATAGTTCTTTTTGGAGCTGCTTTTCTAACTTCTTCTGTATCGCTCATCAAGTCAACTTCTTCACCGCCACGTTTTGAAACGGTAATATCCAAGCCAATACTTTGAAGTTCTCTTACAAGTACTTTAAATGACTCCGGAATACCAGGTCTTGGTATATTATCGCCCTTTACAATAGACTCATAAGCACGACTTCTACCACTCACATCATCCGACTTGATTGTTAACATTTCTTGTAGAGTATAAGCGGCACCATAAGCTTCCAACGCCCATACTTCCATCTCTCCGAAACGCTGACCGCCAAACTGAGCTTTACCACCCAACGGCTGTTGAGTTACAAGACTGTAAGGTCCTGTACTTCTGGCGTGTATCTTATCATCAACAAGGTGAACCAGTTTTAACATATAAGTTAAACCAACAGCTACCGGCTGATCAAAAGAACTACCCGTTCTTCCATCATATAAAGTAACTTTTCCGTTATCTTGAACCCAATGAGCACCTTTTTCTTCAATTCCTTTAAAAAGCTCTTCGATTGTAGCTTTTTCAGAATGATCTTCACCATACATTTCATCAAACGAAGGTGTTTCATAATGCTTATTTCTTAAATAAGCAGCAAAGCCAAGCAATGCTTCATATGTTTGACCAACGTTCATACGTGAAGGTACGCCTAGAGGATTCAAAACAATATCAACAGGAGTTCCGTCAGGTAAAAACGGCATATCTTCTTTTGGAAGTATTTTCGATACAATACCTTTGTTTCCGTGTCTTCCCGCTAATTTATCACCCACGCTGATTTTACGTTTTTGAGCAACATAAACTCTTATTACTGTATTTGCACCAGGAGGTAATTCATCACCTTTTTCTCTGTCGAATACTTTTACGTCTACAACTCTACCGCCTTCACCGTGAGGAACTCTTAAAGAGTTATCTCTTACATCACGAGCTTTTTCGGCAAAAATTGCTCTTAAAAGTTTTTCTTCGGGAGGATGTTCAGACTCTCCTTTTGGAGTAATCTTACCAACCAAAATATCATCGGCATAAACTCTTGCACCGATTCTTACGATACCTCTTTCATCAAGGTGACGTAAGCTATCTTCAGACACATTCGGAACCTCTCTTGTAATTTCTTCAGGTCCTAATTTTGTCTGTCTTGCATCTATTTCAAGTTTTTCAATATGCACAGAAGTAAATATATCGTCATGAACAAGCCTATCACTAATTAAAATAGCATCCTCAAAGTTATAACCTTCCCAAGGCATATAAGCAGCAAGGATATTTTTTCCTAATGCAAGCTCTCCATATTGAGTTGATGCACCATCAGCAATAGGATCACCTTTTTTGATATCTTGACCCGCAGTAACTAAAGGTCTTTGATTCAAACAAGTATCCTGATTACTACGTACATATTTCATTAATTGATATTTATGAATTTTTCCGGCTGTATCTTTAATATAAACTTCTTCTCCGGTTACTCTTTCTACTACACCATCATGTAATGAAAGGACAACCATTCCGGAATCTCTTGCAGCTCTTTTTTCAAGCCCTGTACCAACTCTAGGTCTTTCAGCTATTAAAAGAGGCACCGCTTGACGTTGCATGTTAGATCCCATCAACGCTCTGTTTGCATCATCGTGTTCGATGAACGGAATCAAAGCCGTAGCAACAGATATAATCTGAATGGGAGATACACCCACAAAGTCAACCTTGTTCGAAGATCCCATAGTAAATTCACTACGATAACGAACAGGCACAAACTCTTCTTTAATTGACCTATCGGCATTTAAAGGCAAGTCACTTGGTGCAACACGGAAGTTTTCTTCCTCATCCGCACTTAAATATTGTACTTCATCAGTCACAATACCATCTTTTACAATGAAATAAGGTGTTTCAATAAATCCATAATCATTAACCTTTGCGTGAGTTGCTAAACTTCCTATCAAACCTGCGTTAGGTCCTTCAGGTGTTTCAACCGGGCAAATTCTTCCGTAATGAGAAGGGTGAATATCCCTAACCGCAAAACCAGCTCTTTCTCTCGCTAAACCACCGGGTCCTAATGCTGAAATTCTTCTTTTATGGGTTAACTCAGCCAATGGATTTGTTTGATCCATAAACTGTGATAACTGAGAAGATCCAAAGAACTCTTTAATAGCTGCAATTAAAGGTTTTGTATTTAATAAGTTTAATGGGGTTAAAGTATCAGAATCTTGAAGAGTCATTCTTTCTTTTACGATTCTTTCTAACCTTGTCAAACCAATTCTAAATTGATTTTGAAGCAATTCACCGATTGACCTGATTCTTCTGTTTCCTAAATGGTCAATATCATCAACTGAACCTTCATCATATGTAAGATTAATTAAATATTCTATCGAAGCTACAATATCTTGTATAGTAAGCGTTCTAGTTGTTTCAGGAACACTTAAACCTAATTTTTTATTAAGTTTATATCTTCCCACTCTGCCTACATCATATTTTTTATCATCAAAGAATCTACTTTCAAGAATTGTCTTCCCGCCACTTGCACTTGCAGGATCGCCGGGACGTAATTTCTTATATACTTCAATCAAAGCATCATCTGTTGATTCTGCTGTATCTTTAGCCAAGGTCTTTTTCAAAAACTCACTATGCGTAAAGATTGTCTCCATTTCAGCTTCACTAATTCCTAAAGCTTTCAATAAAGTTGTCGCAGGTATTTTTCTATTTTTATCTATTTTTACGTGTATAACATCATTTGCGTCTGTTTCAATTTTCAACCACGCCCCTCTGTTAGGGATTAAAGTTGCATTGTACAAACGTTTACCACTTGGTAACATATCTCTTTTAAAATAAACCCCGGGAGATCTTACGATCTGAGATACGATAACCCTTTCAGCACCGTTAATAATAAAAGTACCTTTATCTGTCATTGTAGGAATATCACCTACGTATACTTCTTGTTCTTTTATCTCACCCGTGTCACGATTTACCAACCTCATCATTATACGCAATTGTTTTGAATAACTTGCGTCATGAATCCTAGCCTCTTCCTCAGTATACTTTGGATTTTCAAAAGTATAACTTGGCAAAAAGTGAAGTTCCAAACGTCCTGTATAATCTTTTACAGGAGAAAATGCTAATAATTCCTCTTTTAATCCTTCTTTTAAAAACCATTCAAAAGATTTCTTTTGAACTTCAATTAAATCTGGCAAATCCGCCAATCTGGTACAAGGTACCCCCATTGGCGTTATTCTTTCAGAATATTTTATTGTTGACATTGTAAACCTCGCCTACTAATGGTCCACTTATTATTTAATAAGTACTAACCTTACATACAGGTTACCAATTATAATCGTATATTAAAAACCATGATAGTCAAGAACTTGGGAGGTTGACCCCAAGTTCCTTGATCTATACATTTTCACCGAAAATATAGAATATATCTTCCTTACCCTTCTATTTGACAATGTAAACACATCTTCAAATAACAGGCTATCTTACTTAACTTCTACAGTTGCACCGGCTGCTTCTAATTTCTTTTTGATCTCTTCAGCTTCTTCTTTGGCTAAGCCTTCTTTGATTGCTTTTGGAGCATTATCAACCAATTCTTTTGCTTCTTTCAAGCCAAGACCTGTAATAGCTCTAACTTCTTTAAGAACGTTGATTTTACTAGAACCAGCACTTGTAAGAACAACACTTACTTCACTTGATTCTTCTTCTACTGCGCCACCGGCTACTGGAGCTGCTGCAACTGCTACTGGAGCTGCTGCAGAAACGCCAAATTTTTCTTCCATAGCTTTTACTAATTCAGCTGCTTCTAATAATGTTAATGCTTCAATTTTTTCTAAAAGTTCTTGAACTGCCATTTTTTTCTCCTTTTAAATTAATTATTTAATTACTGTCTATCTTTTTTAAACTTCCAGCCTTATCTTAAGCTGATTCTTTTTGTTTTCTAACACCATCCATAGCTATTACTAAAGCTCTCATAACACCATTTGTAACATTTGCGATACCTGATGCCGGAGAATTTATACTGCCAAGGATTTTTGCATAAAGTTCTTCTTTACTTGGTAATTTAGCAAGCTCTTGGACTTCTTCTGCATTAAAGAATTTACCGTCCAAAACAGCTCCTCTTACATCACCTTTTTTAGCTTCTTTTTGAAATTTAGTTACAACTTTTGCAGGTGCAACTTGATCTTCAAATCCAAAGGCAATAGCAGAAGGACCTTCAAGTGCTTCTGATAAAGGCTCAAATTCTGTTCCTTGAATTGCAACTTTAGCTAATGTGTTTTTTATTACTGTGTAATCACCTGCTTCTTTTTGAAGTTGTCTTCTAAGATCAGTAATTTCAGAAACGGTTAAACCTCTGTAATCAGTAACAATTGCAACCTTCGCTTTAGCCACTTGCTCTTTAAAAGCTTCGATTTTTTCATTTTTAAAGGCTTTTGTTGCCATACTTTTCATACCTCCCTTCAATGGGGTTTTTTATTTTATATACACAAATTTCTTGTTTTTGTTTCATACAAAAAATTTATCCTACAAAACCGCAGAATAAACTTAGCAAATAATAAATAATTTTTTGTTTTTGCTTGTTTACCTCGGATGGCGGATTTTCATCCATTAATTCATGAGAAACCAACTGTCTACGGCTTATATAAAGTAATATATTTAAAACATATTTTAAAATCAAGTGATATTTTAAGTTTTTTGTATTTTTATAAATCTTTTATAATCTATCAAGTCTTATAAAAAGTATTATGTAATTTTAAGTTATTGCCTCCCGCAGGGGGAATTTTTTCAGAAAAAACTCCACTAAAACTTCGACACAAATTTATTTTCTTGTTTTATACGCTTCACTTGATTTTTATTTTCTCTTCAAAACCTGCTTGCTAACTCGCTAACGCTCAAACACAGCAAGCATCCTTTATTTTTTACGTTCCGCTTTAAAACTTACAAAAATAAATACTGGTCGGATATTTTTTCTTTTTTAAATTTGAGAATTGCCGACTTTAAACTTTTTGTTTTTTTACTTAACTTAGTAAAAAGTTCTTCACAAGCTACATTGTTTGAGGTCAGCAAAGATGATCGAGTTATGTAGCATTTTTAGATTATTAGTTGTTTTAATTTAACGAAGTTTAGTAAAATAAAAAAGTTTCCCCTCGGAGAGAGTAACTCCTCTTTTACATAATACTTTTTATCAGCACTTTCCAAACTCTTCTTCAAACAACTTTAAGCTCTCATCAACTAATTCAATATCTTTTAAAGCCATATTTATACAACATTGAGCAATTTCTAATTTATTCTTAAAATTTTGAACTTTCAAGTCATAAAAGATTTATAAAAAACAGTATAAACTATAACAATGTCTAATAAAATTTGGTATAAAAAGCTGGGACAAAATATCAAGTATTATAGAAATCAAAAAAAACTAACCCAGGAAGAATTAGCAAATTTGGTTGGATTAAGCTTGGAGTTTATCGGTAGGATAGAAATAGCAACCAATAAACCAAGCCTTGAAACTATTTTCAAAATAGCAAAAGCATTAGATATTAATCCCGATCAACTCTTAAAACTTGATTAACAAATATTGTTCCCGCAAACCCATGCCGGTAAATGCTTAATATAACTTTTAAATTTCCAATCTTTTATTGAGCATCAGTAATTTTTTTGTTTAAAATAATAATGAAACAGTTAAAAAACAAATAATTTAAGTTTCAAAAACGGCGCACACTAAAAAGAGACTTTAAATTGATCATTTCCAAAGCAAAAAAAGGAAATACTAAAAGGTCGGATTTTAATGTTTTATCCATTAAAAATACCGAACTTCATTCTAATATCGAAAAAGATTTAATCTATATATTCAACCAAGACAAAGACCAGCAAAGCTCGGTCTTTTCTTTTGTAAAAAAAGATGTTATAAAAAAAATCGCTTATTTTATATCAGGCTGTGCTAATAGACCAATAGGCATAGGTATAGCAGGAGAGACTGCCAGTGGAAAATCAACAGTTGCTATGGATATAATAGAATCCTTAGAGCGTTTTCAAAAAGTACACAACCTAAAACCTTTAATAACAAGAATAAACACTGATGATTATTATTATGACCGTTCTAAAATGGTAAAAGCGGCGGGAAGTTTCGCCGAATTTGCAAAAACTTATGACCTGGATACGCCTGAAGCATTTGAGCTGGAGCTTTTAAATAAACATATCGAACAACTAACACTAGGCAATGATGTGATGCTTCCCAAGTACGATATGAGCGGAACAGCCGTTAGATACGATAACCATACCCTTGCATCACCATCTAAAATAATCATTTCTGAAGGCATGTATACTCTAACAGATAAAGTAAAAGAAGCTTTTGATATAAATATTTATGTTGATATTTCAACACAAGCACAAAAAGAAAGATTCTTTAAACGCTCAAAACAAAGAGGACTAGGAGATGGAGCCGAAAAAGTTTATAAAAACGCTGTTCAAAAAGCTCTCACTCACGTAAAACCAACTGCAAAAAATGCTGATCTGATAATAAATGGAGAAACAGACAGAGAACAATACAAAATATTTGTCAACAAGATCCTTTCTATAGTTGAAAAACATCACATAAAAAGCAAGTTTTTGGTTTAGGTAAATTGATTATGAAACTTTGTATTTACGCAGGAACATTCAACCCCATTCATACCGCTCATTTGATAGCGGCGCAAACTATCAAGGATGAAATAAAAGCAGACAAAATTGTTCTGATACCATCCTATATACCCCCTCATAAACAAGACCAAATAGCTCATTCTACACATAGAATGAATATGCTAAAACTTGCAATAAAAGACAATCCCGACTTTATCGTAAGTGACATTGAATTTCAACGAAACGGCAAATCTTACACTTATGACACAATTAAGGAACTCTATGCAAAAAATAAAAGTCTTAAAGAAAAGATTTGTTTTATAATAGGTACCGATGCATTTAAAAAACTCGATAGCTGGCATGAAATAAAAAAGCTGATCAAACTTGTAAAATTTATCGTAATACCAAGAGAAGATCACTGCGATATTTCAAAAATAAGAAATGAAATACCACTGGAAAACATTGATTTTGAATTTATAAACGCACCTTTTGTAGATATTTCATCATCACAAATAAGACAAAAAATAAAAGAAAATAAATCAATTAAATATCTGGTTACAAAAGAAGTTGAAGACTATATAAATACCAAAGAACTGTTTAGAGATTAAAAGGCAAAGATCGTTGATAAATATGACTGTTGATATAAAAAAATGGTTAAAAGAAAATCTTTCAAGCGAAAGGTTTGATCACGTAATAGGAGCTGAACAAACAGCAAAAGAACTTGCTATAAGGTTTAACGCCAATCCCGAAAAAGCCGCACTTGCAGGACTAACTCACGATTGCGCAAAATGCATGCAAACAGAAAACCTGCTAAAAATAATCAGAGATAATATAATTCCTGTAACTAACATGGAACTAAAAAGTTTTAAAACTCTTCATGCTCCGGTAGGAGCTTTTATCGCTCAAAAAGAACTCGGTATTGAAGACCTTCAAATTCTTGACGCAATAAGATATCACACCATAGGTCGTGTAAATATGACACTGCTTGATAAAATTGTATTTTTAGCAGATAAAATCGAGCCTAATACAAGAAGCGAGGAGTTTAGAAACAAAGTTTTAAACTCTCTAGACTCGACAAACAATGTTGATGAAGGTATTTTAATTTGCTATGATGCAACAATAAGAAGGCTTTTAGAAAGAAATCTTGTTATAAACCCTGAAACTATAAACGTCTATAACGACATTCTTTTAAGCCTTAAAAACTAAACTCTTTTAAAGATTTTTAATCATAAATTTATATATTATATTTTGTTGAAAAAGAAAAACCCCTTCAATAAAACTTTGTAATAAAAAATTTACAGACTTTAAACTGTTTTTCACTTCTTTTAAGTGCCCTTTAAAAGAAGCTTTTTCAATACTATTTACCTTTAAAAACTCCTTTCAAAAAACCTTCCGGACTTTAAAAGTTTTGTTTGTAAAGTATTTGTCCATATTAATAAAATAATTTATTCTATTTGTTATATAACAAGAACAAATAAACTTTAATTCTTGACTATCCTTTAAATATAATAAATCTGTAAATAAAACATCTACTTTTTGAAAACAGATTTATAATTCTAATTAATAGAACATCAAAGAACAGGCAAGCTTTTATGTCCTTAAAAATACAAAATCCAAATATTGTTATAGTTGACGATGAACCACTCGTTACAACAACTTTGAGCACTCTTCTTCAGCTGGAAGAAGGGCTGGAACCTGCCACTTTTAATTCACCGTTAAATGCTATTGAATACATCTCTAAAAATCCTGTTGATCTCGTTATATCCGACTTTTTAATGCCCGATATGAACGGGATCGAATTTTTAGCACAAGTAAAAAAGCTAACCCCTGATACAACAATGATATTATTAACCGGGTATGCCGATAAAGAAAGCGCTATAAAAGCAATTAACGAAATAGGTATCTACAGATACATCGAAAAACCATGGGATAATCAAGATCTTTTAATTTGCATAAAAAACGGACTTGAAAGAAGGCACCTGACACAAAGCCTGCAAAATAAAATACAAGAACTTTCCGTAGAAAAGAACAAAGTAGAAACCTATAATGAAAAACTGGAAAGCCTTGTTAAGCAAAGAACTTTAGAGCTTGAAAAAATAAATAAAAAACTAAGTGCAATAATAAATCATTGCGCCGATGGCATTGTTACCGTCTCAAAAACAGGTTTAATTTCTCAAGCAAATCCCGTTATGGAAAAGCTCTCCGGTATATCTAAAGAAGAAATACTAAACAATAACTTCGGTTCAATGTTTGCAGGGTCTCAACCTCTTGTTCACAAACAATTTAACGATACTAAAGACATACTGTTAAGTGAATACAAATTAATCAATAAAAACAAAGAAATCCCTGTAGAAATGAGTTTTGCTCCCATTTTATCCGAGATTGAAAGCGAAGTAAAAGAATTCGTAGGGGTTATTCGTGATGTCACCACTCAACACGATTTAAACCGTCTGAGAGATGATTTTATAGCTACACTTACTCATGACCTTAGAACCCCACTACAAGCTGCTATTCAAACTTTAAGCTTTTTTACGGATGGAACACTTGGTGATCTTCCTGAACGTCAAAATCTTCTTTTAAATACAATGTCTCAAAGCTTCAAAGACATGCTGGGACTAGTAAACGCCCTTCTTGAAGTTTATCGTTATGAATCGGGAAAGCTAAGTGTTTGCAAAGACTTTTTCCCTACAATGTCATTCTTAGAGCAATGCATAGCTGAAATTGAATCTCTGGCAAAAACTAAAAATATAACTATCAAAATTCAATGCGAAACAGATTACAAAATATACGCCGATAAACAAGAACTCCGAAGAGTTTTGGCGAATTTCCTCGGAAATGCTATTAACTATACTCCGGAAAACGGAAATATAAAAGTTTCAGTTAAAAATGATTTAAAACAAATAATTTTAAGCGTTAAAGATACAGGAACCGGAATCCCTAAAGAAGACGTACCCTGTATGTTTAACAGGTTTTCTCAGGGAACAAGCAAAAAACGTTCGACAGGTACCGGATTAGGACTATATCTAAGTAAACAAATAATTGAAGCCCACGGAGGAAATGTTTGGCTGGAAAGTGAGTTAGGAAAAGGTAGTGAATTTTTCGCAGCAATTCCCTTTATCAAAAAGGAATGTAACGAATTTGCAAAAGACTCGATAAGTTCATATACATAAGGTTAAAATATAAGAATAGGGAAATCGTTGAATAGTGAGTGATAAGGTGAAAACATGTCAGAAAAAATAAAAGTTCTGCTGGTGGAAGATCATACTATGACGAGAATGGGTCTTCAACTGGTACTCGAAAAAAATCAAGAAATTGACCTAATAGCAGAGGCTGAAGATGGACAAAAAGGTGTCGATTTAGCTCGAAGACTTTATCCGGACGTTGTTTTAATGGATATAGGACTTCCTGTCATTGACGGAATTGAAGCTACAAAAAAAATAAAAGAGGCTGATATTGGAGCAAATATTCTGGTATTTACATCCAGAGACTCTGAAGATGATGTTTTTGCAGCATTAGGTGCCGGAGCTGATGGATATATTATGAAAGGGGCTAGTCCCGATCAACTTGTATCAGCCATAAAAGCCGTAAAAGAAGGTACTGCTTGGCTTGATCCTGCTATAGCAAAATTAGTACTTAGAAATGTAACTCAAAATGTTTCTGCTGATGGAATAGAAGGTAAAGATCCTACGAAATTCATTGCAAAAAGCGGAATTACTGAACGTGAACTTGAAGTTCTAAAGCTTATTGTAGAAGGTAACTCAAACCCTCAAATAGCTGAAAAACTCTTTATTACAAGAGCTACAGCCAAGGCTCACGTACACAGTATTTTGCAAAAAATGTGCGTGGATGATCGAACACAAGCAGCAGTACTAGCAATGAGAGAAGGTATTGTTTAATAAATGACAAAAAAAACTTTATCATTTATTTTAATATTCGCTTTATCGGCAGTTTTTACTGCCGATAATTGTGCAACAGCAAAAAAACAACATCCGCCTAAACTTCCCATAATGCAATATACATTAGCAAAATATAACGATTACCCGGGGTTAAACGAGCTCAACTTTAAAGATATAACACAACAAAGACAAATAAATACACAAGGTGTTATCTCACCAAACCGTCGCCAAATGGTATATTCTGAAATTTATTATTATCCTCAACTCAACCGAATTTCTTCAAGTATTTATAATATAGACTTAAAACAATCCAGATCAACTATAAGAAACGTAATGAAAGCTTCAATAAAAGATCGAGATAATAGCCCTTTGCTTACCACCGGATTAAATTCTTCTGAATCACAAATTTTCAGAACATTAACCGTTGTAGACTGGTCTGCTGATGGGTCTAAACTCCTCATCAAAGAAAAAGCCGGTGAAACTCAAGGAGGTATATGGGCAACGTATATCTGGGTTTATGATTTTAAAACTCAAACAGCTTCAAAAATTGCCATAACCAGAGAGGCTGTAAAACATTTTTGGGAAGCAAATAAGGGGATAAACCTTGAAAAATACAGATGGGATGTAAACCCGATAGGTTGGGACTTATACAATCCTACAAGAATAGTTTTTGATGCTTACGGTTATGATAAAAGTGAAAGAAAATTTCTGGGTACTTTTAGTACCGATTATTACGAACAAACCACGCTTCTTTTGACTTTAGAAGAAAAAAAAGACATAAAAGTAAGCAAAAACGGTTTAGTTATGGTAAAAAAACTAAGACAAAAAGCCAAAGAATTGGATTAAATGTCATTAAAAAAACAAACAAATGCCTTTATACATAAAGATTATATAAAGGCATTTGTTGAGTATGCTAAACTGGTTAAAGAAGCGAGTATATGAATTTTTTCTAGAAAGACAGGCAAAAATGATACCGATACTGGATTTAAAACGTCAATACAAACAAATACAAAACGACGTAGAAAATAATGTGCTGGATGTACTAAGATCAGGTAATTATATATTAGGACAAAACGTAAAAGCACTCGAACAAGAAGTTGCTGAATATATAGGTACAAAAAAAGCTGTAGGCGTTGCAAACGGTACTGATGCACTTGTTTTAGCACTAAGGGCTCTTGATATAGGTCCGGGAGATGAAGTAATTACTGTTTCATTCTCATTTTTTGCAACGGCAGAAACTATCGGAAACGTAGGTGCAACACCTGTTTTTGTTGACATTAACGATGATACATTTAATATTGATATAACTGAAATTGAAAATAAAATAACCCCTAAAACAAAGGCTATTATACCAGTTCACTTATATGGACAACCTGCGGATATGGATCCTATTATTGAAATAGCTAAAAAATACGATCTTTTTGTTATAGAAGACTGTGCTCAAGCTATAGGAGCTGAATATAAAGGGAAAAAAATAGGTTCTTTCGGTGATATTGGATGTTTTAGTTTTTTCCCTTCCAAAAACCTTGGTGCTTTTGGAGATGGTGGAATTATAACTACTAATAGCGAATACCTCTCAGATAGAATTATCGCCTTAAGAAATCATGGCGGTGCAGTTAGATATTACCACCAGGAACTCGGTTATAACAGTCGTCTTGATGAAATCCAAGCAACAATATTAAGAGTTAAATTAAAACATCTGAATGAATGGAATGAAAAAAGAAGAGAAATAGCTTATAAATATAATGAACTTTTAAAAGATGTACCTGAGGTTATTACACCTGTTGAAACAGAGAATACTAAATGTGTTTATCATCAATATACGATTCAGGTTCCCGAGCGAGATAAAATCCATGAAATGCTTAAAGAAAAAGATGTAATGACTATGATTTACTATCCTGTGCCAATTCACCGACAAGAAGCTTTTAAATATCTTGGATTGCAGGAAAATATTTTGCCCGTTACAGAGGATTTAACAAAAAAAGTTATTTCGTTACCGATATTCCCTGAGTTAACCGAAGAAGAACAAATTTTAATAACAAATGCCATCAAGGAATGTCTGAAAAATTTATAACTAAAAAACAAAAAAGAGAGTCATTAAATGACTCTCTTTTTTTTAAAATTTAAACCTTATAAAATCTGTCTGAGTTTAACCGATTAAATCTTCCAGAATAGCTGCATTTTTTGTTGCCATAGCTGTATTTCTTACACGATTTTTATTTACATACGTTCTTAATGCTTCTCTTATAAGTTCGCTTCTTGATCTTTGTTCATCATTTGCAACTTCATCAATTTTTGTTAAAAACTGCTCAGGCATTGAAATTAAAACTCTAGCCATTTTTTCTCTCCTTTTATATTTACTCTCTGTGCAATTGTCTGCCTCTTACATCTATTAAAAAACAAATTGTTGTACACAATTGCTTGTTTAGTATATATCTCATATATACCTGTTACATTTCTTAACGTCCGGACTCTTCGAAATTACAAAAGAGCCAATGATTTCTCAAAATTTAAAAAATTTAAATCTTAGTTTTTAAAAACGCTTCTATAAAACCATCAATTTCGCCGTTCATAACAGCATCCACGTTGCCCACCTCAAAGCCCGTTCTAAGGTCTTTAACCATTTTATAAGGATGAAAGACATACGATCGAATTTGACTGCCAAAATTCACGTCCATAGCCTCACCTTTAAGCTCGGATAATTTTTTTTCATGTTCCATTTGTTTTATTACAAGAAGTTTTGAAGCCAGCATTTCCATTGCAAGTTCTTTATTTTGCAATTGAGAGCGTTCTTGTTGACATTTCACAACGATGCCACTCGGCTTATGATATATTCTAACAGCTGTTTCAACCTTATTAACGTTCTGTCCACCTGCACCACCTGCTCTCATTGTTTCAAATTCAATCTCTTCAGGAGGTATGCTTATTTTCTTGTCAAAATCTTTTATTACAGGACTCACTTCTAACGATGCAAAACTTGTTTGGCGTTTATTACTTGAATTAAAAGGCGATAAACGCACAAGCCTGTGTACGCCTTTTTCTGCCTGGGCATATCCATAAGCATATTTCCCCGAGATTTTAATAGTCGCACTTTTTATGCCTGCTTCTTCTCCATCGGAACAATCCAAAAGATCGACTTTCCAACCTTTTGACTCCGCCCATCTTGTGTACATTCGAAGAAGCATTTGAGCCCAATCTTGCGCATCAGTTCCACCGGCTCCGGCATTCACTGTTAAAATTGCATCAGAAGAATCATACTCACCGCCAAGCATTTTTTGCAATTCCCATTTATCAAGCTCTTTCGTTAGCTCTTTTATAGTTGTTTCTATCTCAGAATATAAAGAAGCATCTTCTTCCTCTTGAGCTAATTCAACAAGCACTTCGGCATCTTCCAACCTAGAAGTCCAGTTATTTACAAGCTCAAAAACAGACTTATACTCACTTAATTCTTGAGATAAATTTTGAGCTTTTTGTTGATCGTTCCAAATATCAGGCTTTTGAAGCTGTTTTTCAAGCTCATCAATTTTACTTTGAGCAAAAGGAAGGTCAAAGACACTCCTTTGCTTGATTGACTCTACCTTTTAGATCTTCCAGCTTTTTTTTATATTCCGCTAACATTATTTTCTTACACTTTCCTTGCCGATTTTGCAGCTCCACAACATTTTTTATATTTCATGCCACTTCCACAAGGACAAGGGTCATTTCTGCCTATTTTAGCAGTATGATCAGGCTCTTGTTCAGGTGCTGATACAAAACTTTCAGCAGCTTTAGCGAGGTTAGTTTCTATCACTTCTTCATTTTTAATGTTAACGAGCTGCACACCCAATTTAGTTCTAAATAAATGAGCAACTGTTTCTCTTTGAATATCGTGCATCATATCATTAAACATATCAAAAGCTTCTCTTTTATATTCAATAAGCGGATCTTTTTGACCGTAAGCTCTAAGTCCTATACCTTCTCGAAGAGCGTCGATTCCATGAAGATGATCGATCCATTTATTATCAACAACTCGAAGCAATATATCTCGCTCTATATTACGCATAACACTTTCATCTGAGCCCACTTGTTGAGGCTCAAATTCTGATTTATCAACACCATCAGATTCGATTATCATTTTATTGTAAAATTCTACAATTTCAGTTTCATGATCTTTATAGGCTTCAATAGCTTGATTTTTCAACTTTTCAAATAAAGCATCATATTTTATGCCTTTTATATCCTGCAAAGTCAGACTGGAAATCTGAGGAACAGTGGCAACAATATTTTTAAGCATACTTTCAAGCGATTCATCATCATATTCACCAGGATCCATTTCAGGGCTAATATATCCACCCATAATACGATGAATTTCCTGTTCAACCATATAAATCAAGTCTTCATAAAGGTTTTTACCTTCTAAAACCTCTCTCCTTTGTTTATACAAACGTTCTCTTTGCTGATTCATAACATCGTCATATTCAAGGACATGTTTTCTTATATCAAAGTGATAAGTTTCGACTTTCTTTTGCGCCGATTGAATACTTCTAGATACAATTGGAGACTCTATTGCCATTGATTCTTCAACATTTAAAGCTTCCATTAATCCACATATTTTATCACCACCGAAAATTCTCATAAGATTATCTTCAAGTGATAAGAAAAATCTTGTCGCACCAGGGTCTCCCTGTCTTGCTGCACGACCCCTCAATTGATTATCAATCCTACGAGATTCGTGTCTTTCAGTACCTATAACATAAAGTCCGCCTGCATCTATCACTTCTTTATTTTCAGCTTCTGTGATTTTACAAGCCTCATCAAGAGCTTCTTGCGATAATTTTTTATATTCTTCCTGAGGTGTGTTTTCGGGATTTACAGCTTTTTGAAGCAACATATCCTTGGCTAAAAATTCGGGATTACCACCCAGCAAAATATCTGTACCTCTACCTGCCATATTAGTGGCAATAGTTACAGCAGCTTTTCTTCCTGCTTGAGCAATAATATACGCTTCACGTTCGTGATGTTTTGCGTTAAGTACGTTATGTTTAACCCCTCGTTTTTTCAATAAAGAAGCTATATATTCAGATTTTTCAATACTGACAGTCCCCACAAGCACCGGACGACCAGCTTTATTGCTTTCTTCTATTTCATCCACTACTGAAAGATATTTTTGCTTTTCAGTTTTATAAATCACATCGGAGTGATCTTTTCTTACATCTTTTTTATTTGTTGGAATAGCTGTAACATCAAGATTATAGATCTTTCCAAACTCAGCTTCTTCCGTCATCGCTGTACCTGTCATGCCGGAAAGCTTGGGATATAATCTAAATAAATTTTGGAACGTGATACTGGCAAGTGTTTGAGTTTCATCTTGAATGCTTACTTTTTCTTTTGCTTCAACAGCTTGATGAAGCCCGTCACTCCAGCGTCTGCCTTCCATTAGGCGACCTGTGAATTCATCTACAATTAGCACTTCACCATCTTTTACAACATAATCGGTATCAAGCTTAAACAACTCTTTTGCTTTTAAAGCTTGGATTAAATGATGGGCATATTGCGTTGACGGATCAAAAAGATCATCTACTTTCAAAAGCTCTTGGGCTTTGTCTATACCTTCTTCGTTTAGTATTACGTTTTTATTTTTTTCATCTACAGTATAGTCTTTTTCAATATTTAAAACAGGAGCTATACGAGCCATAGTTTTATACGTCTCAGCAGATTGTTCAAGTCTTCCGCTTATTATTAAAGGAGTTCGGGCTTCGTCAATCAAAATACTGTCAACTTCATCGATAACGGCGTAGTTATAAGGTCTTTGAACACATTGATCAATGCTTCCCGCCATATTATCACGCAGATAATCAAAGCCGAATTCATTGTTTGTTCCATAAGTTATATCAGCGTTATAAGCTTGTTTTTTAAGTAAAAAATCGTCAGAGTTGCGACCGCCCGAAAGTATCACACCCACATCAAGCCCAAGGAATTTATAAATTCTGCCCATCCATTCACTATCACGTTTTGCAAGATAGTCATTGACTGTAACTACGTGAACACCTTTTCCACTAAGAGCATTTAAGTAACAAGGCAAAGTTGCAACAAGAGTTTTACCCTCACCTGTTCTCATTTCGGCGATTTGCCCCTGATGCAAAATAACACCGCCAACTAATTGCATATCATAATGGCGCATATTTAAAACACGTTTACCGGCTTCTCGAACAGTAGCAAAAGCTTCAGGAAGAATACTTTCAAGCATTTCTGCTTCTAAAGCTCTATCTTTTATCAAGTCAGATGATTTTTTACGATTTGCAAGTCTGTTTTTAAACTCGTCTGTTTTTGCTCGCAGCTCATCATCTGAAAGATTAACAAACTCAGGTTCTAAACTATTTATATATTCAACAATCGGTTGAATTTTTTTTATCTTTTTCTCGTTAGGATCGCCTAAAAGTTTAACTAAAAAGTTTATCATTTTATTAATACATCCCCAATCTTTTATCTTAATACATATAAAAATCAATGTATTTTTAAATAATAATAAAAAATAGCTTTTAATACAAAATATTTAAGACTTTTTATTAAAAACGCTATACTTTTACATTACAATTATACACTACTGATTTTTATGTTTTTTAGAAATCAATAATAAATAGCCCAAGTTACTAATTAGATTAATCTTCGTCTACAAATTCAACCAGTTTATTTATATTTTTATCGAAAGAGTTCATTTTCTCTTCCATTTGCTCCATTTTAGACGCTAATTGAGCGCTGATTTTGGAATTTTCACTGGCTGCCGATGCTTGACTTGCAATAAATTCAAGTATAGATCTTATTTCATCATCTTTTTCTTCTGTAGCTGTTAATTTATCCAGTTTTTCTTCTATAGAAGAAAGCCTTTGATCATACGATTCAACTTTTTGAGAAATTTTCTCTATTTCTTCATTTACAACTTGTTTGACTTCAGAGAAATCAACTTCCAATTGTTCTGATTTTATATTTTGTATTTTTTCATCAAAAGACTCTACAGAAGTGACTATGCTTTTTATTTCGTCATTGATTGATGGACTGTTTTTTATTTCGTTGACATTTTCGCAAAGCTCTTCTAAAGCTCCACCTGCACTATCAATCCATTCTCCAAAATACATCAAAGCTTCTTTTATGATCTGGGCTGATTGCATATTAGTCTGTGATGAATAACCTACTTTATTAAGCTCAGACTTTATTTCACCAAACTTTTTATCAAAAGTGTTTACAGAAGAATTCAAAGAGAATGAAATATTTGATAATCCCTCGTTAATATTGGATTCATCAAGTCTTGTTATTACATCCTTAAATTCTGCCAGATTATTTTTTAATACTTTATTATTATCTTCTGATGTCAATATGAGCTTATTTGTCCTCATACTTATATCAGCAACTTCTTCATTTAACTTTTCGAAAATTTCCATTATGCTTTGGAAATCAAGCCTTAAACTTTGGAAGTTCATTTCTAAAGCATCTTGAACCCCTGAATCAAAAGTGGTTTCAGGCTCAAGCATTTGTGAAATTTTATCAATATCACCTGATGTATGCTGAATTCTCTCTATAAGTTCGCTTTCGCCTTGTGTATTATCAGGCTTTTCAACGCTTTTAGAAATTTCATCCAAAACCAATCTCATTTTGGCAAAATCAGACTGTATATCATCCATTGTATAGATAAACTCTGTGTTTTTATCTTTTACAAGCCCAAATCCCGGTTTATCCTTGAGGATTTTGATATCGCCGACAATACTTGAAATTTCATTTTTTATCTGGCGTTGAGTCTCTGTTAAAGTATCTACATTTCTCGCTATATCTTTTACGAGTGTTAAATTATTGATTTTTTGATTTACAAGATTAAACGCATCAAAAACTTTTGCCAATAATAATTTAAGCGAAGCTTCACCATCAAGATCAATTTTACTGCTAAAAGTCTTTATAGCATCAAGCTGATTGATCAAACAACTTTCAATGCCTGTATTATAAGCACTTTCATGAGTCTCATAGATAAAGTTTTTCAAAGCTGATATTTCGGATCTTATACCGTCTTCAGCCTCTGCTACAAATCCTTTTACATCTTCTGCCTCTTCTGCAAAATTAACATTTTCAAAGAATTGAAGCATTTGCATAACAAACTTATCACCAAGACTGTTAATTTCAGCCTTAATTGTTTGAATGTCATCGGCAAAGTTTATTGATTTTTTGCTTTCATCTATAATTTTTTGAAGACTTTCAGTTGATACATTTTCCCCATATCCTGAACCTAAAGAATTTTTGAGTTCCTCAAAACTGTTATAAATAGCCTTAACATCATTTTTAAGCTCATCAATATCAAATTTAACTGCATTACCGTCGATATTAATAACTTTGAGTTCTTTTTCTTCAATTTTTTCAATAATAATGGCAAAAAGATCAACAGCACTGCACTCGTCTATTTTAGCGTTTAGAAGTTCTCTTGTTATTTCAGCTTCTTGCTGAACTTCCTGTACTATGCTTACAGGATTTAACTCCTTGTATTCACTTAATTGAACGTTAACTGATTCTTTTATAAGCTCATATTCCTCAAGTATTTTAGACTTAAGCTCCTCAGCTTGATTTTTAAATTCAGCAATATCAGAATCATTAAACATCGGATTTTGCAGAGCTAGTTTATTACTTAGCTCTTGAATACTTGCTTTAAGATCTGAATCTGATAACTCATTCTCCAAATTATCTTTCAATGCTAATTTAGGCATTAAATCAAATAATTCATTGAATTTTGTTTGAATTAATGCGAGTTCTTCAGTTAATTTTGAATTTTGACCTGTTACAGACTGAGAAATATTATCAAGTTCAACCTTTAGCCAGATTAAATCTTCAGAATCACTTTCTTGTGAAGCAGTTTTTCCTATTTTTAAAATCTCATCACGAATTTCAGAGAAATTTGTCTCATCTTGTTTTAAAGTGAATTCAAGAAACCTATCTCCAAGACCGTTTATATTATCAACCAATGACTCTTTTAGCACATTTAGCTGGTCTACAAGATCGTCTGTTTTATCTGCACACTTTTTTTGCTCCAACCTTTCGGAAAGAACTGTTCTTATAAGCTCAGATTCACTATAAATCTGATCTTTTATAACCTGTAAAAATTCTTTTATTTCTTCAAAAGCATACTCATAAGACGATGATGCGACAATATCAAGTTTTGCATCCAAAGCTTGCAGTGTATCATTGAAGGCTTGTTTATTTTTATCAATACAGTCAAGAATTTGTGCGGTTTTTCCTTCCACTGCATCTTCAAAAGTTGTATCATTTAATTTTTCTAAAATAACACTATTTGAGACGTTGTATTCTTTTGTCAGATCTTGTTTGAGTTTTTCAAACTCAGATTTAACTTCTTCTATTTCAAATTGTTTGAAATTGCTGCTTATTTCAATTAGTTTTTCACCAAGCGTTTTGATCTCGTTTTCTACGCTTTTTTTGTTCTCATCGATATTATCAAAAACTTTTTTAAGGTCTTCTTTTATTGACTCTTGAGGTAATAGCTGCGAAAGTGACTCTATTGTTTCCTTTAGTTGAGAAACTTCCAGCTGAAATTCACCTGTTTTAACAACATCAGTTACACTTTCCTTTAATTCCGAAAAATTTGAAACCAACTCTTCTTTTTTTGCAAGATCATCAATTCGATCGTGAATAGAACCGATACCGGAATAAATATTATCATTATTCGGTAATTTTTCTAATTTTTCATGAATAGATTCAAAACCCGATTGAAGTTCTCCTGATTTAGCAAGGTCACTTATCTCGTTTTTGAAGTCTCCCAGTTCACTTTCAAAAAGCTCCCTTTGTCTTTCTTCATTGCGATATAAAAGCTCCATCAAACGATCGCTTATACCATGAACTTCAGAAGAAAATTCATCTTTAAAACTATCAAATTTCTCAACAAACTGCTCTGATAGTCGTTCCATTTCAGGAGACACATCTATTTCGGAAAATTTATCTACCAATTCTGCTTTTGCAAAATCAAGATCTCGTAAAATATTTTGTTTTACAGATTCAATTTTATCTTTAACATCTTCTAATTCTTGAACATCAGAGGCATTTTGAGAAATTTTATTTTCAATTTGTTCTGTTGAATTTCCAAGCTCTTCTATCATTCTGTTTTTAAAAGAAACTAAATCAGTTTTTAAAGGAGTAAATTCCTTAAGAACTGAATCTTTTACAGATTCAAGATCATTTTTTATTTTATCTAGTGTCTTATTTTTTGAATCTTGCAAACGCTCTGATAATTGATTTTCTAATTGATTAAGATCATCAGCAAAGCTTGCAATTTTTGTCTTTATAGATTCAAGTTCAGATTTTATAGCGTCATCTTGGCTAGATTCAAGAATTTCATTTGTTTGATTCTGTAATTTATTTTTAAGTTCATCAAATTCTTGCTCTAAAGTCGAACGAACAGACTCAAGTTCAGATTTTATAGCGTCATCTTGGCTAGCGGCAAGGATTTGATCAGTCTGATTCTGTAGTTTATTTTTAAGTTCATCAAATTCTTTTATTAATGTTGAACGAACAGACTCCAATTCAGATCTTATAGCATCATCTTCACCGGAAGCAAGAAGCTGATCAGTTTGATTATGTAGTCTATTTTTAAGTTCATCAAATTCTTTTATTAATGTCGAACGAACGGACTCAAGTTCGGATTTTATAGCGTCATCTTGACTTACTGCAAGGATTTCATTTGTTTGATTCTGTAATTTGTTTTCAAGATCAATAAGACTTTGCAAAAATTCTGTCTTTAAAGCTTTTATCTCAGTGTTAATTAAATCATTTTTATTACTACTTTCAAGAACCTCTAAAAGCTTATCGAATTCCTCTTTTATTTCGTCATATCGTCTTTCTTCAGATCTATGAAGAAATTCTAAAATTCTATCACTAATTCCTACTATTTCTTGAAGAACACCGGCTTTATTTTCTCCCATCTTATTTAAAATAGAAATAATAGCATTTTCGATTTCTAATTTTACTATCTCATCAATTTTTTGAAAATTTGCTGTTCCTATTTCAATGAATTTTTCTTTTAAGCAATCTATTTCATTTTTAAGCTCTTCTTTTTGCGAATCAATATCACCCGAAACTTTTTCGGACAATTCTTGTGAAGATTTTTCTACACTTTTATCCACTTCTGTAATAAGATTTTTAATGTCATTTAAAGCTTGTTTACGCTCAACAGAACTTGTTTCGCTTGTTTCTTCAAGCTGTTGTTTTAAATTAGACTCTAAATCATTTATGCTGGTGTGAAGTCCTTGATAAATCTCTTTAGGCGAAACTTTTGGAAGCAAAGCCATAAGATCGCTTACTTCTTTTTGAAGAGAGAATAAATCTCCCCTTATTGCATCATTTTCACTGGAAACTTTCCCAACCAAATAATTTAAATCTTCTTTAACCGTTAAAATTTCATCATTTTCAGGAAATTTATCAACTTTTTCTTTGATATATTCTATTTGATCTAATACAGATAACTTAGTCAGTGTAGACCTTACAGCATCAATACTATCTGCTACATTTCCAACAGAAGACTTTAGTTCATCTACACGACTTCTATCACTTGCTATATTATAAATTTGATCTATTTTTTCATTGAAAAGATCGATACCATTGCTTATAGATCTTATATTTTCTGATACTGAACCGTCTATATGGTATTTAAGATCCGAAACTTTAGAAATAACTATTTCTACATTTGACTTTACATCGTCTACAACACTTGCGTTTGCAACATCTTGAAGGGTTTCATCAAGCTCACCAAGCTTCATAAAGATTTCTCTAATATCTTTTTTAACAAGGTCAACATTGTCTAAAGCCAAAAGTTTAATCAAGATATCTTGAAAATTATCCAGTTTTTTGTTTACTTCGATGATTTTTTCAGCAACTTCAGTTGAACCTGCTTTTGTATCAGCAAGAAGCATAAGAGCATTTTCAAAACGTTTTTCAAGTTTATCAAGGCTTTCTTTTAATTCCTGTTCATTTTTTCCCGCATTTTCATTTAATTCATCTTTAAAAGCCCCAATCGAATGGGATACAAAGCCTATTTCTTCTTTTAAAGATTCTATTTCTTTGCTCGTCGATAACAATTTGATTATTTCATTTATAGCTTCAATTTTTTCAAGAGAAGTCGCCACATTAAGTTGAAGAGGCTGAATATCCCTCGATTTTGCTGATTTATCCAAACCTTCTTGAATATCTTTATATTTAAATTCAACAAGCTGAATCGCAGACATTAAAGCATTTAAGCTTATACTTATAGAATCTATATCAGATTTTAAATTTGAAAAATTATCTTCATAATCAATTTCATCAACAACATCGGACAATTTGATAAATCTATCACTAAGAGCGTTCAAACCGGTTTCAAAACTATACTGAAGTTTATCGGCAAGCGGTTTTATTTCTTTTGTAAGATTTTGAATATTTTCAACTCGTTCACCTTGTGATAAAAGCTCTTCTATTTTTCCTTCAACATTAATAAATTCTCTTTTTATATTAAAAATCTCTGCTGAAAAAGAAGCTATTTGGTCTTTTAAATCGTCAAATCGTTCGGCAGTGTCATTCTCATTGTCGAGTTCAAGTGATTTTTTATTTATATATTCGCCAATTCCTACTACAAGTTCTTCTATAGAAACTATTTTTGCGCTCAAATACTTTTGTCTTTCATCAAAGCTTTTTCTAAGCTCTGATGCGACATACTCATAATAACGCCCTGTATCAAATTTAGAGATATCCTCCAGGCGAGTTTCTATCCGACTAAGAATTTCTTCGTCAAAAGATTCCTGACCCTCTGCTTGTGTTTTTTGAGTTAACCTCTGTACTAAAAACGCTAAATCTTCTATTTTTTTATCAGAGCGTATTATTTGCTCTTCTATATTTCCCAGTTGGCGATCAAACCCCATTGAATCCTCTCTCCGTCTATTTTTAAATTTTTCAAACCGACTTATGACAAATTACAATTAACTACTTTACATTTTAACAAAATTCCTAAATCTTGGGTAAACATAAAATCACACCCAAAAGAAAATGACCTTATTAACCTGCAATGCAAGGGTTTTCAGAAATTTATAAAAAAGAACAAATATTACGAAAAGTTCAAAAAACTATTGATACTTTAAAATACCGAAGCGTCAAGTTCCATTTTAACTGCCTGAATATCTTTATTCATGAGCCATCTGGGAGAGTCTTCTTCCATAGAATGTTTTCTTAAAAGATAAGAAGGATGAAAAATAGGCATCATCTTTGAACCTAAAGGACCTTCAAACCATTGTCCTCGAATTTTACTTATTCCCAATTTGGTCTTTAAAAATGACTTAACAGCAGTGGCTCCGCACAAAAGAATTATGTTTGGTCTTATAAGCTGGATTTGCCCTTCCAGATAAACTCTACAAGCTTCTTTTTCTTTTTCTGTAGGAACTCTATTTTCAGGAGGTCTACATTTAACTGTATTACATATATAAAGATTTTTCTCTCTTGAAATACCTTGAGCAAGTAAAAGCTCATTCAAAAACGTTCCTGCCCTACCTACAAAAGGCTCTCCTGTCTCATCTTCATTTTTCCCGGGAGCTTCTCCTATAAGCATAATTTTTGCCGTGGGAGTTCCTCCTGAAAAAACCACCTTTGTACGAGTTTTTGCCAGTTCACATTTTATGCAATTATTACAAATTTTTCTTAACTCTTCTAAAGCTTTTAACCCGGTCGCCTCATCAATTTCTTCAAAATTTAATAATGACTTTATTTCTATAGCCATAATCCTACCCTTATTTTTTAAGTCTATTTTTGACAAATAAAGCGACTGCTTCAGAAATATTTTTTGGTTCAGTCAATCCATTTTCTTTTTTTTGCTCCGGCTCTTCGGATTGAGCATTTTGAGTTTTTAAAGTTTTCTTTTTTAACCCAAACAAAATTAAAGCTATTACAATTATTGAAACAACTGCAATACCAAGACCTTTGAGCATTTTTATAATTAAATCATTAAATGAAATAAATTTTGTTTTTTCCTTAGTTGTTTGTTGCTCTTGCTTTGACTGAAAGTTTTCAGCTTCTTGCTGTGCGATTTCAATTTTTTCTTCGTTAATAACAGGTTCTGATTCAACCATTGAATCAGGCAGTTGTTCTGAAAGTACATTTGTGCCAAGAGATAAAGTGTCGACTGTAGCAACAACACCATCTGCAGCATAAGCCGCAAATGGTGAAATTGTTATAAAATTAATGACAAGTAAGATTTTTAACAACTTATTACTCATCTGTTTTGGTTTTCCTCGCTGTTGTTGTTCTTTTCCTTGTAGTCGTGGTTGTTGTCTTCCTCGCTGTTGTTGTTTTTTTAGCTGTCGTAGCAGATGCCTTTGGTCGCCCTCTTCTTTTAGGCTGTTCTGCATCTTGAACCGGCTCTTGAAGAGGTTTCTCTTGAGATATCTGAACTTCTTCTTTTTTAGGTTTTTCCATTAAAGCAACCGATGATTCTTTTACTTCAGCTATTTTAGAAGATTGAGTATTTACCAACTCTTTTTGAACTACCGCAGGTGATTCTTCTAAATGGCGAACCCTTCTTTGCGCAGGCATTGTTCTTCTGGTAGCAGGTTTACGATATGGAGTCCTTGGCTTTTTAATTTCTTGTTCATTTTTTTCAACTTGCTGAGGTTTTTGTTCAAATGACTCTTCAAGTTCTCGAATTATAGTAAACACATCTTTTCTGTAATATCTAGGCATATATCTTTTAACAAAAGACGGTGAAAATGACGAAAACCTTACAATATTTGATATCATAGGAGCAAGTCCTTTTGTAGAAAGATATTTTGTTACTTTTTCTTTGGTTATTTCTACATTATTGATTTTGTCACTTTTAATTTTTCTGTCCATTACAGAAGCCACAAGCGAAGGCATTGTGCTCACTTTTGTGCGAGGAGCGACTTGTAAAATATTTTTTCTGTTTTGTTGGTTTCCGACTCCATTATTGCCATTACCATTTGGTCTTCTTTGTTGTCTTTGCGGTAATTTTATCTTTGAAGCTTTTGCTCTTTGCTCGCCTTCTTGTGGAGAAGCTGCAAAATTCAATTCTTCAATAACAGAACCTGCTCCTGCACATGCCGGACATTTTTTAGTAAATATTTCAGCTAAACTCTGACCTTGTCTGTGCCTTGTAAGTTCAACCAGCCCAAGATCTGACAATTGACCTACCTGAGGCTTAGCTTTGTCAGGTTCAAGCGCTAATTCAAGCTCTTCTAAAATGCACATTTTATCGATTCTATTTTCCATATCGATAAAGTCAATGATTATCATACCGCCAATATTTCTAAGTCTTAGCTGCCTTGCAATTTCATGAACAGACTCAAGGTTTGTTTTTCTAATGGTTTCATTTTGAGTAGCCGAACTTACAAATTTGCCGCTATTAACGTCTACAACTGTCAAAGCTTCTGTTTGCTGTATGAACAAATAACCACCGCTTGGTAGATTTACTTTTGTGTTCAATGCCTGACGGATTTCTCTATCAATTCCTTTTGAAACTAATAAAGAATCGGTTCCTTTGTGAACAGAGACTTTTACATCTTTATCCATATTCCAACTTTGCAGTAGTTGATTCGTTCTATGAAGCGCAAATGAAGTATCTACAACAATCTCATCAACTTTTTCACTACAAGCCTCTCTTATAACTCTATATAAAAGATCTTGATCACGATAAATCAAATTAGGAGGAGTTACAGTATCAGCAGATGTTACAATATTACTCCACTTTTCGAGCAAAAATTCTATATCTTCTTGAATTTCCGATTCTGATTGACCTTCAGCCTCAGTTCTTATTATAACACCTACACCTGCAGGCTTTAAAAGACTAACTACTGATTTCAATCGAGCTCTTTCTTTTGGCGATGAAATTTTTCTACTAATGCTTATACTTTTTTCATCCGGCATTAAAACAAGAAATCTTCCCGGCAAACTCACTTGCATGGTAACTCTGGGACCTTTATGTCCTGTTGGTTCCTTTACAACTTGTACTAAAAGTTTTTGTTTAGGCTTAAGTTTATCTTTTAATGCTCCTTTGCCTATGACGTCAGAAGCATGTAAAAACCCCATTCTATCACTGCCTACATTTACAAATGCTGCATCAATACTCGGTAATATATTTTCTACCGTAGCTAAATAAACGTCACCTAATAAAATATCTCCACGATGAATAAAAAATTCTGCAACTTTATTATCATTAATAACAGCTGCAATGTTATCGCGTTCTGAGATAACAATGGACTTACTCATATTTTATTTTTTCCTCATAAAAATTATCATAAAACTTATATTGAATTTTCAAAATCGTTCAAAACTTCTTGGAAATTGCTATCTAGCAATTCGATTCTTTTTATTCTCCAATTAATGTCAGGAGTTAAATTTTTCAAAAAATCATCAGCTCTTAACGGTTTAAATTCTTGATTTCCTTGACCTGCTGATAAAACAAATTCTAATCTTGCTTCGTTAATATCGTTCAATACACTTACTGTAAATACAGAAGAACGAATATTTATTGATTTTTTTAATCCTTTTTTTGAAGTCTTTTCTATTAAAACTTCTGTTTGAGATACAAATTTCTCAACTTGACTATCTAAGTCTATTTTCTTTATACCCGATTTGTCAAGCGGGTAAGCTGTATATTTTGCCCAATTGATAACCCTGTCAACACATTCCGCCCCTTTAGATTTTTTTACAATCGCCAATATTTGACTTTCTTCAGGCAGTTTTTCATTTATTTTATCCATCAATTCTTTTTCGGAAATTTCTTCGAGCAATTCTATATCAACATATTCACTGTTACTTTCCATAAAGATAGGTAATGCAACTCCGATTGCAATCTTTGGGGATGGGTTAAAACCTTGTGTAAATGCTAATTTCACGCCTGCTTTTTTCATAGCTCGATATAAAAGAGCATGCCAGTCCAAATGAGAAATAAATCTTAAATAACCCTCTTTTGTTATTTTGAACCTATATTTAAACACAGGCGCATTATTATCACGCTTAAAATAACCACCCGATGGTGTTTCAACTTCCAGCTTATTATTCAATGATTGCAGATCTTTTTTCAAATCAAAAGTTGTACAAGCTCCACATTTCGCACATTTTTCATCACAAGGAACACTCAGTGCATCTTCCATCGCTTTATTGTATTCGCCTTTTAGCCATTCATTGCTAATTCCTGTATCTATAAAACTCCAAGGCGTTTCACTTTCTAAAGAAATTTTTCTGGAAGCATATTCTTCAAGATCAATACTTGTTTCTGCTGCCGCCTCTCGCCATAAAGGTTCGTTAAAATGCTCAGTCCAAGCATCTAAATATGATCCTTTTTCCCAAGCTTTATAAATAAGGTCGTTTAGCCTTCGATCTCCTCTTGTGAAAACCCCTTCCAGTTGGGTCAAAAAGCTGTCATGAAAATTCAATTTAACCCCTCGTAAATTTCTAACTTTTTGCCTTAAATAGCTTATTTTTTCATTCATAACTTCCAATTTATCCTGAGCGCACCACTGGAAAGGTGTGAACGGCTTTGGAACAAAAATAGAAATTGTACAAGTAAGATCGAGGTGTTTTTTTAGTCCTAATTCAAATTTCAGTTGCTTTGAACTGTTTTTCAGATCTGCCAAAAGATCAATTATTGCATCCAAATCCTCAAAAGTTTCTGTTGGCAAGCCAATCATAAAATACAGCTTTACTTTAGTCCAACCTGCTTTATATGACGATAACACAGCATCAAAAATCTGCTCTTTAGAAAGGTTTTTATTAATTACATCACGGAGCCTTTGACTACCAGCCTCAGGGGCAAACGTAAGGGTACTTTTTCTTACGGATTGAACTTGATTAGCAAGCTCTAAACTAAAAGCATCAGCCCTTTGACTCGGCAACGACAACGAAGCACCTCCCGGAGCGTGTTTTTTGTTGAGCTGGCAAACCAATCCCTCTATATTATGATAATCATTAGAAGACAAAGAAAGCAAAGAATACTCTTCATATCCTGTATTTTCCAGCAATGTATCCGTTAATTCTATTACGTCTTCGACTTTTCGCTCCCGTACCGGCATGTTTACAAAACAAGGTTGGCAAAATCTGCACATTCTCCCGCATCCGCGTCGTAATTCAACAACCGCTCTATCGTGAACACAAGGAGAATATGGAACAGGAAAATCTGTAGGAAATTTATCATTTTCAAGTTTTGCAACTCGTTTTTTTACAATAGTAGGAGCTTCTGCAATTGAAGGAGTTGGTTTCTCAAACCCTCTTAATGATTTATAAAATTTAGGAACATAACACCCTTCAACACTCATCAATGCTTTTAAAATTTCGTCTTTTTTCTTCCCTTGAGCTTTTTGCGATTTAATGACCTCTAGCATCTCAACCATTACGTCATCGCCATCACCACAGTTAAAAACATCAATAAAATCAACCATAGGCTCAGGACTATAACCACCGGGACCGCCTGCAAGAATTATAGGATGTTCTTCTGTTCTATCTTCACATTTAATGGGAATACCACTCATTTCAAGCATTGAAAGAACGGTAGGATAGCTTAGTTCATATTGAAGCGAAAAAGCTATTAAATCAAACTCAATAAGAGGTCTAAATGAATCCACAGCATATAAAGGAACTTGATGATTAAGCATTTCCTGCTTAAAATCTACAGAAGGGGCATAAGCTCTATCTGCTAAAAAGTCAGGATTCTCTTTTGAATTATTAATTAAGTGATAGATAATCCTATGTCCAAGATTGCAAATACCTATCTCGTACATATCAGGAAACGCAACCACTGTCTTAATAGAACAATCGTCCCAATTCTTATTTATACTACCTATTTCTTTTCCTATATATTTTGAAGGTTTATTTACTTTATGTATAAATTCTTCAACTTTTTCTTTTATAAGCTCAGGAGTAAATTCTTTAAGCCTTTTTAGGCTATTACTTTGCATTTTAAATATTCTTGCTCCAACAAAATTTTAATTTTTTCAATCCAATTACGCCAAGGATGTCGGAAAATAGTTTTCTATTTCGATTATAGTACCTTCTTGTTCGCCATTCAAATAGCCTTTTAAAAAATCTAAAAGCTTATTTCCTGCTATTTTATAATTATAAATATAGGGATGTTCGGCTTTTTTAACCATTACTCTAACAATGTACTGACAACTTTCTGCCCTATTCATCAAAACTTTTTCGTCAAAATGATGTCCGTTATCGTCTGTTTTAAAACAAGCACAGATAATACCATCTTCAATCTCTACCACGGATTCATTTTCTTCCAATGGCAGGTTTTTTTTATGCTTCTCAAAAATATTAACTACTTTTCTTCCAATTTTATCCGGCATATTCAAACACTTCTCGTAATTATAAATCTGTAACTTCATTTTACTACATCAATTATTTGATGCACAGAAATTAATATATCTTAAAAAGCTCTCTTTTAAACAAAAAAGAAAGCTTTTTAATTATTATGCAAGCATTTTATCTATTTTATCCTGTTCAGGTGGTCCTAATTCTTTTAATAAAATCTTCAAAACTTTAGGCATTTGACAAACAAATGAATAATTTGCAGATTTTATAGAGCACTTTTCGCAATTACAATTGTTTCTATAACATCTAAGCGCTTGCTCTGTCCAATTTTGAGTTATTGAATTTGAAATAATACCATTGTTTCTGGGAGTTAAATATCGAACTTTTTTCTGCCTAATTGCTTTTTTTCTTTTCTGCATTGCCAAAATTACGCCCTCATATCTTGCGAGTTTAAATTATTTTCAAAACAAGAAATTGATTTACGAATATCATAAACCAAAAGGCGCAAATTGTATTCATTCGGCTAATGTATAGCTATTTATTATAATTTGAAAGTAAATCTAAAACTTCTTTTTTTCCAATTCCTGTTTTTGCAGAAAAACCAAATACTTCACAACCAAGACTTTTAGAAATATCGCTAATTGATTTACTTTGCTTATTTTTTGGCAATGTATCCAATTTTGTAACTATGGTTATTATCGGGATTTCATTATAATTTAGCCACTCTCGCATTTGAATATCATTATTTTGAACCTCATGCCTGCCATCAATAAATTGAATAACGCACGTCAATTCTGCTCTATTTAAAAGATATTCTTCAAGGTTTTTTTTCCATTTTTGTTGCTCTGACTTAGAAAGTTTTGCATAACCATATCCCGGTAAGTCAACAATTGTAAGCTTACTATTGATGTTATAAAAATTTATAAGCCTTGTTTTTCCGGGTGTATTACTTGTTTTTGCCAGTTTTTTTCTGTTACAAATAGCATTAATAAAGGACGATTTTCCTACATTTGATCTTCCGATAAGAGCTATTTCCGGCAGATTAAGAGCCGGACAATGTTTAAGTATATCAGCACTGGTTATAAATTCAGCATTTAATATTTTCATTTTCAATCTTTTTCTTTTGTCGATGCCAGGCTGCTGTCAAAAGATTATACGCCTTAGCATTATTTACAACAGATATTTGAACTTCCTTATTCTTTTTTATATGAGAATACATGCAAAAATCTGACACTGAACTTGCATTTTGCGTCTCAATCAAAAAGAATCTTACAATCCTATCTTTAAGGATGCCCATTGATTCTTTATTAAACAATTCAAAAGTTTTTAGAATATCCATACTTTTCACGACTCTATTCTATCAAATTTTTTCCATTTTGAAAATAAGAAAAAAATAATAAAACTTATATAAATTTTAAAAATTGTAAATTGTACACATCAAAATTATCATTATTATCTATTTTTTTTTATATAATTTTTATAATTAGATCTAACATATTTAAAAATTTAATGGAAGGGCAAGTTATCATGGAAGAGATTAGATTGAAGAAAAAAAGAGGTCCTGCAAAAAAACCCGGCTTCAGACAGGAACTTAGAGTTACTCCAACAGTGGAGCAAGTTTTCAACTTACTAAGAGAAAAACACGACTTAAAAAACAACTCTGAAGCACTAAACAAAATCGCTCAAATGTATTTAAGTGATTTGGATACAATAAACCTGCCGGGTTAAGGTTTTTCAATAAAATAAAAAAAGCTTTTGTTAAGAGCAAAAGCTTTTTTTGTTTTATATTTGCCTAAATGTCAAGATATAAATAAAATAATAATTATAAACAAAGAAATTTAATTCGGAGGAAAATTATGAAATATAAAAACTTGGCAATGTTGGCTTTATCTTTTTCACTTTTAACGACTTCAAGTGTTTATGCACAAGAAACCCAGCCTGAGATAGCAAAAGTACCTTCCAGGAGTATTATACAGGCAGATATTCAATCAAGAAGAATCCCTACGGGAACTATTGTAAAAATAAGAATGGAAAATAGCCTTAATACTCAATCTGCCCACGACGGAGCCCCTTTTACATCTACACTAATGCAGGATATAAAAATAGGTCAAAAAGTCATTTTACCTGCAGGTAGCGTAATAAGAGGTACTGTTTCTTTTATACAAAAAACAAGACGCATTTCAAGAGGAGCTGAAATGGTTTTAGCGTTTGATCACGTTGTAACCCCAGTAGGAAAACAACTTCCTTTAATTGCAGCTGTTTCAAATTCTCAAAATATATCTAAAGATGGTGGTATAAAGGCAGAAGGTTCTTATTATACAGAAGTTTCTAGTCATTTTGATCATAATGTTGAGTTTGTAAAAAACGCTACAGATTCAGGTATTAAAATTGGAAAAACATTCTGGAGAGGTTATCCCGTGTTTGTAACAACTCCTTTAGCAGCTGCCGGTGGTTTTTGCGTTGGATCTTGCGACTTTTTAGGACGCTCTATTATCTCATTATTTAAAAAAGGTAATGACGTAATAGTAAAACCCGGACAAATAATGGAAATAACTTTAAAACAGCCTTTAGACGTGCCATTAAACTAGAACGGAAAAACAGTGAAATCTGAGATAATCTGTATCGGATCCGAGTTACTACTCGGAGAGATAGTTAATACAAATGCGGCATTTATATCCGATAAACTTACTAAACTCGGAATAAATTGTCATTTTCAAACAACCGTTGGTGATAACGAAAGTAGAATCTACGATGCCCTGAATATCGCCATAAACAGAGCTGATTTAATAATAACAACAGGAGGATTAGGTCCTACTGACGATGATCTTACCATTAAAGCTATCGCTAATTATTTTAACGAAGAAATGGTTTTTGATGAAACATCACTTCAAAATATTATTAAATATTTTGAAAAAAGAGGACAAAATGTTGTTGAAATTAACAAAAATCAAGCCCTAAGACCTAAAACAGCTGAACATTTTAAAAACTCTTGCGGTACGGCGCCCGGCATGTTTTGGAAATTGGACGCTCAAAGATTTGGTTTTAAAAAAAACAAATATATAGTCTCTTTCCCTGGAGTTCCCAGTGAACTTTATTCAATGTGGAATGAAGCTTCTGAAAAATATTTTTCCAATTTTACAAAATCAGCTATTGCAGTAAAACGACTAAAATTTACAGGAATTGCGGAAGCTGTATTGGCTGATAAGGTGAAATCTTTTCTTGAGTTATCAAACCCTACAGTAGCTCCTTTAGTATCCGATTATGAAGCTACTTTAAGAGTGGCAGCCAAAGCCGAATCTATTACTAAAGCTAATGACCTTATACTAGAAACAAAAGCTCAAATACTTAAAGAAGTCGGTGATTATTATTATGGAGACGATGAAGATACTCTGGAATCTGTTGTTGCAAAAATATTAAACAAAAAAAATATCACCGTTTCCATTGCAGAATCTTGCACAGGTGGGCTTGTGAGTTCAAGGCTCACGGATATAGCAGGTAGCTCTGCATTTATAACTTTAAATGTTGTAACCTACTCAAATGAAGCCAAACAAAAAATTATCAACGTCAAAGCCGAAACGCTTGAAAAATATGGGGCTGTAAGTGAACAAACCGCAAAAGAAATGGCTCAAGGAATTAAAAAATTAAGTAATTCCGATGTAGGTTTAAGCCTAACAGGCATAGCGGGACCTGCCGGAGGTAGCGATGAAAAACCTGTAGGACTTGTTTATATTGGAATTTCTGCCGATCAAATAACTGAAGTTCATAAAGTACAAGTATTTCAAACTGCTAAAAACAATCGAATTAACACAAAACGTAAATTCAGCACAAATGCACTTAATTTACTAAGAAAATTTTTACTGGAAAACTTCTAAGCTGCCAATTGCGCTAATAAATCACCGTGAAAACTTTCAAGTTGATCTGCAAGTTTATCAGGTTCGATAAGTGTTGCAACTTGATTTAACATTTCATCTGGCAAGGCTCCCAACATTCGAATAATTTTATCAGGCTCTAATACAACGGCACTTGCAGCTAATTTGTCTTTTGAGCATTTCGTAAATGGAATCAAAAGATCTTTTGTTTTAAATTCTAAAAACAATTTCGGATCTTTGGCTAAAATTCCGCTACTTATAGCCATTAAATATTTTTGAGGCAATGCCATTACACCTGACTTTAACAAAGCTAAAGGCATTCCGTTAATCTGTCCTAAAAGAGCTGCCGGCTTCATATTTGCTACAGACTGACCTGTCGCAGCTTCAATTATTTGAGCTAAAACATGAGGAGGTAACCCTTGGATAGAGCCCATTAACATTTTTTTGTCAATTTTTTTACTGCTTATAAAATTCCTTAAAGCCTTAACCGGCATAAATTTGAGTATTTCACTTTTTTTAAATATCTTAAAAAGCATTTTCACAAGATCTGCCTTTGGAAGATCCTTGTAAAATTTAAGTATTTTTTCTTTATTAAAAAATTTCAAACCTAAAACCAAATGTTCTTTTTTTATTAACGATAACAAGCTCATTACATCATTTCTTCTTAGCATTGAAATGATTTTCAGCCTATTTTTTGGATCTGAAAGTTTTAAAGCTTCCAATATCAAATCAGTATCAGCACTTCTTGTACCGGTAACAGCCTGAGCTTGAGTCAGGTCATCAATACTTTTGTAAGCATGCACATTTGCACGCTTAGAATTGACTTGATAATGCTTTGTCAGATATGCCAGATTTGTATCTAGACTGATCATTTTTATGCCTTTTTATATGCGATCACATATTATATATAACGTTTTTTATACTCCCTATCTTTAGCTTTTTTCACAAAATTGTTACTGTTTGTAATAAAAATCAACTAAAATACATTTAAATTTTTTGATGTACAAATAGAAAATTTGTTATAATGAAAATGTAAAATGAATTTAAACAGACCAAACATTTCTTAATATTTGTTTAAATTTTCAAACAAACTCCCTATAAAATAAAAGGAGCGTAAAACTTATACTATACAAGGGTTTGTTGAGTACTCTTTTTTTTATTCTACAAAATAACAATGTTTCAATTTAAAAAAGATATTTCACCTTTTGGCTTGGTTATGGTATTGAATATAATTGTTAGATTGTTGTTTTGTAGACAAAAGTCGACAATTTAAAACAATTTATTTTATTAATTTGCGTATTAGAAGTAGAGATTAAAGGTATAAGAATAATGGGACTACCAAAAGTAGCATATTTCTCAATGGAGATTGCAATGGATCAATCTCTAAGTATTTACTCCGGCGGACTTGGTTTTTTAGCCGGTAGTCATATGTTATCAGCAGGAAATCTTCGCCTTCCAATGGTGGGGGTAACTTTTTTATGGTCATATGGTTACTATGATCAAAGAATTGATAAAGACGGTTGCGTAGAAGTTGGATATCAAAGAAAACACTATGACTTTTTAACAGATCTCGGTGTAACTGTTGATGTAGATGTATTCGGCGAAAACGTAAAAGTAAAGGCATATCGTGTAGAACCCGAACTTTTCGGAACTTGCCCTGTAATATTACTTTCAACAGATCTTCCTGAAAACTCTGAAGAAGCGAGAAAAATTTCTCATAAACTTTATGATGGAGATCAAAAAATCAGAGTCAGTCAAGAAATTATTCTTGGTATTGGCGGTGTAAGAGCTCTTCTTGCAGCAGGTTATAATTTTGATGTTCTTCACATGAATGAAGGACACGCACTTCCTGCGGCTTTTGAACTTTTAAAAATGTACAATGGAGACCTTAGTAAAGTTAAGGAAAAAACTGTATTCACGACCCATACTCCTGTTGCGGCAGGTAATGAAGTTCACTGGGTTGATACACTTTTAGAAGGTGGTTTCTTCTCTGGAGCTTCTCGTGAAAAAGCTGTAGAGCTCGGAGGGGAAAACTTCTCGCTAACAGTTGCAGCATTAAGAATGAGTCGAATGTCAAATGCTGTATCCCAGTTGCATGGTATTGTTGCCAATAAGATGTGGGAATGGGTTGATGGCAGATGCCCGATTAAAGCAATTACAAACGCTGTATCACTTAAATATTGGCAAGATACACGAGTCAAAGAATCAAAAACCGATAGAGACTTGTTAAATGCTAAATATGAAATGAAAAAAGAACTGTTTAAATACATTGCCAGTCAAACGGGTAAACGTTTTGATCCAAATGTGTTAACAATCACTTGGGCTAGAAGATTTGCCGATTACAAAAGAGCTTGGCTCATCCTTATGGATAGAGACAGAATCTGCAAACTCTTGAATGAAGATAAAGTTCAACTTATTTTTGCAGGTAAATTCCATCCGGATGACACTATGGGCAAAGAAATGTTTAACAACATTTTAAAACAATCTTACGAGCTTAAAAATGTTGTTGTTCTGCCAAACTATGAATTAGAACTTAGCGGACTTCTAAAACGTGGTTCTGATGTATGGCTGAATACACCTTTAAGACCGTTTGAAGCATCCGGTACTTCCGGCATGTCTGCTAACATGAACGGTACATTGCATCTATCTATTTACGATGGATGGACAGTAGAAGGTACGTTTACGGGCATTAACGGTTATACTGTTAATTATCCGGGACTTGATGACGATATTCCATGGGAAGAGCGTCATTGGAAAGATTATGAATGCATAATGAACATGATCGAGAAAGACATGATTCCAACCTACTACAACAACAAAGATAAATGGGCATTGTTAATGCGTCAAGCTATAAAAACATCTGAAGCATTCTTTAATTCAGATAGAATGGTTATTGAATATTATAACCAGCTTTATAAGCCAGTTGCGCATGGCGGTGGCAATTATAGCGAACCATCTTTCGATTTTAATGCCGCTGAAGATCCTAATATGGATGTTTGGGCATTCTCTAAAATTTAAAGAATTAAAATTTAAAGAATTAAAAACGGGTTATTGAATAACCCGTTTTTTTTATTAATCACAAGAATAATTAAATTAAAATAAATTTTTAGTACAATTTAAGGGATAAAAGATATTATTTCATTAAATAAATACAAATAAATAAAGGATTTAATAATAATGGACACAATTAGAGAATTAAAACCTTCCGTATATTATGTAGGATCAAGAGATCCTCAAAGAAAATATTTCGATCAATTAATACCACTTCCTGAAGGAACGAGCTATAACTCATATCTAATAAAAGGAAGCGAAAAAACAGCACTCATCGATACTGTCTACCCTCCAAGAGAAGAGGAAATTCTTGAAAAACTTCAACAATTAAATATAAAAAAACTTGATTATATAATTGCAAATCACGGCGAACAAGACCACACAGGAGCTTTGGCTGCAATATTAAAAATTCATCCTGAAGCTAAAATAGTTACGAATATCAAAGCAAAAGAAATAATAATGGATTTACACCATATTGACGGCGATAAATTCACGATTATAGAAGATGGGGATACTCTTTCTTTAGGTGATAAAACTCTTGAGTTTATAATGGCTCCCTGGGTTCATTGGCCGGATACAATGTTTACCTACTTAAAGGAGTCCAACATAATTTTCACCTGTGATTTCTTTGGATCTCATTTGTCTGATAAAAATTTATATGTGGAAGATGAAAAAGCTGTATATAATGCTGCAAAAAGATATTATGCCGAAATAATGATGCCTTTCGCAAAAATATTCAGACCTTATATTGATAAAGTCGAAGAATTAAACCCTGATATAATTGCACCTTCTCACGGTCCTATATATGCAAACCCTCAATTTATAATCGATGCTTATAGAGAATGGACATCAAATGAGCAAAAAAACGAAGTAGTTGTTTTAAGGATTTCTATGTACGGAAGTACAGATAAAATGGTTAACCATGTATTAGAACAACTAAAAGAAAAAGGTATCAGGATAAAAGAACACGAAGCTTTAAATGTAGATCTTGGTGAACTTGCAATGGACCTTGTCAACGCTCAAGGGTTAATTATAGCAGCTCCTGTGGTTCTAAGCGGACCACATCCTAATATTGTCAGCCTTGTTTATCTGATAAATATTTTGAAGCCGTTTTTAAAATACGTTTCGATTATGGGTTCTTACAGTTGGGGCGGTATGATGCCTAAACAAATTCAAGAATGGTTAAAAAACCTGCGTAATACCGAATTTCTTGATCCTTTAATGGTAAAAGGACAGCCAAAAGATTCTGACTATTTAAAACTTGATAATCTTGCAGGCGAAATAATAAAAAGACATGAAGGACTGCAATAAAAGCCTGTTAGCTTTTTAAGAGGTGGTGATGGTAAATTTATTACCGCTTTAATTCCGATAAAATATTTTATCAGTCACTACTTATTCGCTACCTAGTTTCTAATAAAAATAATTTGAAGTATTTTCTAAAATAGTATACTTTGTTGTCTAGAAGGGTTAAAAAACACAGGGGGGAATAATGTTATATAACTTCTCTAACATGGGCGGAATTGCCGACAAAATAAACTCTTTAGAAACCGAGCACGACATCAAAGTTTTTCTTACTATGTACAGAAAATGGTACATAAACGAAAGAAAATACTCAAAATTTGAAGCTCAAAGACAAGTTTTAACCGATTTAAAATACTACACAACCAAATTTATTAAAAAACAAGATTTGATTGAAAAAATCTCTAAAGTTGTAGGTTTTAATTTTGTTAAAGTTTAAAAATAGAAGCTGTCTCAAAAATAGAAAAACTTATCGTTTCCAACGTTTTTTGCCTTTGATATAACTTCTGGTTTTTAACTATTCCAACGGCTTTTTCTTTGGGATACCTGTTTTTCGAGGATATTGTTTTGGAGTATTCCTATCTTTTTTTATCAAAATAAGATTTCTTTCTATATCTTCCTCTTTTGAAATTGCATAACTTTTTGTTCCAATAACAACACCACCCAGCGCAGAAAGAGCCTTTTGAGAGGCTTTTATTTCTTCTTGAGCACTTTTTGCTTTATACGCAACAAAATGCCCGCCTTTTTTAACAAACGGCAAACCATACTCACAAATAACATTCAACTGAGCTACCGCTCGCATTACAGCTATATCAAAAGTTTGCTTTTTAGTCTCACAAATATCCTCCGCCCGTTTATTTACAAGCGTTACACGATCATCTATCCCCAGTTTTTTGGTCAACAAGTCCAAAAAGTTTATTTTCTTGGCTATTGATTCAACAGCGTATAATTTTGCCTGTTTATTGGCAATGAGAATAGGAACCCCCGGAAATCCGCCACCAATACCAATATCAATTACCGAAGGGGCATTCCCCCATTTTAATTCATTTTGAAAAAGCCCTATAGAAAGTGAATCTATAAAATGTCTTTTATAAACAATTTCTTTATCCGCAGAACTAACCAAATTCGTGTGTTTATTATATTCAAAAAGTATATTCCAATAAGCTTCAAATTGCTCTAACTGAGTATCATCAAGCTCAATACCGTATTCTAAGGCTTTTACTTTCAGTAATTGTATTTCTTTATCCATTTTTCTTTTTAAAACCGCCTAAAATCTCTTTAAATTTATTTTCGCCAATCTTGTCCATTACCTGTCTTAAACGACGTTCAATCTTGTCTTTACTATCCGTTGAAATAGTATTGCTAATACTTTTTTTAGCCATAAAGTAGGATTTTATACCTTTTTCGTACTGTCCTTGTTTTGTATAAAGGTCGCCCATTTGCAAATATGCTGCTGCCACATTATATGCATCATCACCTTGTTTAGCGGACTTAAGTCCGTCAATAAAATATTTTATCGCCATTTGAGGATCATTAACTTCGATCATAATATTGCCTAAAGCGGTATTAGATTTAAATTCTCCTTCAGGATTATTACTTTTTCTATCCATTTCAAGTGCTTTTTGGTAATATACAATACTTTGTTCTCTTTTTCTTGATTCAAGATAAATTGCAGCTATATTCGCATAAGAAGAAGCTATAAAATCATTAATATCAGGATTATCACTTAGCTCTATATTTTTCCTGTAAAATTCTATTGCTTTTTCTGTATTGCCTAAATCATCCTGAATTAAAGCGATTTGAAAACAAGCTTTTGATGCTGCTTTTTTATCAGAAAAATTCATCGACTTATTTAAAGCATCTGTATAATATTTTAAAGCGGTATTATATTCTCCTCTATATTCATAAATATCACCCATTCCCAGGAATGTTTCGATCACTAAAGGAGCAGGTGATGCGTTTATATCACCGTTTAAAATCTTCTTAAAATATTTTAAAGCAATATCATGTTTATAAGACTCATTATAAGTTTTTGCAATATTCAACATAGTAAAACTAGCCTTGCTTGCTTCTTTTAATTCTTCGTAAATCCCAAAAGCTTTTTCAAACCTAGCAATAGCCTCATTTATTTTGCCCATGTTTTTTAAAGCCATTCCTTTTTTATTCAGGAATAAAGCTATTTTTTCCTTATTTCCAAGTGTTTTTGCTTTTTCTAAAGCTTTTTCATAAATTTTGTAAGCTTTTAAAAATTGTTTTTTACTCTCAAAATCTCTACCTTCATTGATAAATCCTTCATAAATAACACTTGAAGCCTGTGGTTTTTCATCTTCAAAAACTTTTGAAGATAATAACTGACTTGATGAATGTTTTTGAGGTGCTAATTCTGAAGTTTCAGGCTCATTTCCGTGTTGTAAAAGTGCTTTTTCTTCTTCCGACAATGCAAAATCAATATCTTTATCAATTTCAAAATTTACCCCTTCTGAACCTTTATTAAAACTCTCAATTTTAGTATCCCCGGATTCAGCTTTTTTTATAGTAGTCCACGTAGTTGTATCAACCATATTTGCAGGCATATAATTGATGTTTCCGTGGTTTTTCACCATTTCACTTTGAGAATAAAAATTATTTGTACTCAAAGCCTGTCCTAATGCTTTAAATTCTTTTTGATTTTTCCCGGATCTTACATAATGAAAATATTTTTCAGCATGCATGGATTTTCTGGAAATTTCTATAACCCGCTCGGAAGGTTTTAACGGTATCTGTGATTCATAAAGTTCACGCAAATATTTATGAATTTTAACTTTCTCATGAATGGGAATAGTATTGTAAATTAATTCTCTAATAAACCCCTTCAGGTAAACATTATCGGTATTTATAGTCACAAATAAACTATTATGCAAATCTTCTATGCAAAATACAGTATCCTCAACAATACGCAAAGCTTCTAATGTAGACATTTTGAGCGGTTGTCTTATAGTTGCAAGAAGCCACAACATCTTTTTTTGTTCATTAGAGGTTGTATGATAGGCTTTTCTAACCAAAAAGCTTTCTATGCTTTCGTTTTTCATTGCATATTCTTTGAGCAAATCAAATGGAGAAATTCCCAATAAATTTACAACCGAAGCAAACCACCTTAAATTTAACGGATAACCTCTTGTTGCTTCAAAAATTTGATACATTGTATGGCTGGAAGTATCAACTCCGTGAGTTTTTAAAAATTCATAAGCTTGCTCTTCTTCAAGCCCTACTATCCTAAGGTCAAAAGTCTTATCTTCATCATATTCAAGAATTGATAACGGAATTTTCTTTCCTGATAAAACCAATTTAACCGAAGGCAACGAAATTATAAATTTAACAAACTGTTCTAACTCCGGATCTATTATTTCATTATTTTCATTTATTAAATATTCAAAAGAGTCTATAGTTATCAATAAAGGACTTTTTATATTCCTTAAATAACCAATTAATTTTTCATCAATAGACTGATTTTTTACATTTTTAGACGCTCTTTGTTTTATATGCTTGATTACTTTTGATTTACCTATGAAAAAATAAATCGACATTATCAAATCATCTAAAGTAGTTATAGGCGAACACTTATAATAAAAATTAAGTGCATTATCCTCCAAAAAATGACCTATAACATAAGTAAATTCAGTCTTTCCCGTTCCTCTAAAACCTTGCAGCGCAATTAATTGATCTTTAGAATTAAGAGATTGACTAATCTCAAAAAGGATTTCTTTCCTATTAAGAACAAAATCAGGAGCTACATTTTCTTTTACAACCAAATCTACAACAGGCTGAATATCCTCCCGTGAATCAGAAAGAAGTCTTTTGACTATATCTTTTTTTACAAAATTCAAATTTTTCATAACATCAACCTACTATTAATTTTATAACAGATTCAAAAGCAGGTATAGTGTTTTAACATAAATAATGTATTTAAAATTTCAAAAAAATTTAATATTTGCCATCAAACCACTGCAAAAACCTTATTTGTGTGAGATAATTTCTTGAAAATAAAGTGATATAAAATGTTCTTGGAGAAAAAAATGAGTATTCAAAATAATATAAAAATAGCTGTATCAGGAGCCTGTGGCAGAATGGGCAGTGAAGTCATTAAAGCCGTTACAGAAGCCGAAGGTTTGGAATTAACAGCAGCAATAGATCTCAGAAATCAAGGCAAAGACATTGGTGAATTGATTTTAAACAAAAAAAATAATGTTTTAATTGAAAAAGATTTGGAGACAGCTTTAAAAGGCAAAAATATTGACGTTGTGGTTGATTTTACAGATCCTGAATCCGTTTTTAAAAATGTAAAAATAATAATGGAAAACGGTGCAAAACCTGTTGTTGGAACCACAGGACTAAACCAAGAACAAGTAAAAAATCTTGAAAATATTTCAAAAGAAAAAAATATTGGATGTCTAATAGCTCCTAACTTTACAATAGGAGCCGTTTTGATGATGATGTTTGCACAAAAAGCGGCTAAATATTTTGATAATGCCGAAATAATCGAACTTCATCACAATCAAAAAAAAGACGCTCCTTCAGGTACTGCTGTTAAAACAGCTCAAATGATGGCTAATGTAAAAGATAATTTTGCAAATGGAAATATCGCCGAAACTGAACTAATCGAAGGTTCAAGAGGTGGAAATGCCGACTCAAATATTCGCATTCACAGTGTTAGAATGCCCGGATATGTTGCAAGTCAAGAAGTTTTATTAGGCTCTCAAGGACAAGTGCTAAAAATCAGACACGACTCAATTGACCGTAGTTGCTACATGCCGGGAGTTATACTATCAATTCGACACGTAGTAGAAAAAAATGATTTTGTATATGGACTTGAAAATATTTTGTAATGTAATTTATAAATTTTTATAAGAGGTAACACAATGAAAAAAGCAAATATAGCGGTATTAGGAGCCACAGGGGTAGTTGGCAGTGAGATTTTAAGCATCTTAGAACAAAACAACACTCCGATAAACGAATTAAAACTATTATCCAGCGCAAGAAGTGCAGGAAAAGAAATTGAATTTAAAGGTAAAAAATATATAGTTGAAGAAGTTACTTCTGAATCTTTTAAAGACGTTGATATAGTCTTAGCGTCAGCAGGAGGCTCTACCAGCAAAAAATTCAAGGACGACATCGTAAAAAGCGGTGCTATATTGGTTGACAACAGCAGTGCTTTCAGAATGGATACAGACGTTCCTTTAGTAATAGCAGGTGTTAACGATGATGACCTTAGAAAAAACAAAGGAGTTATCGCAAACCCCAATTGTTCGACTTCTCAACTTATGCTTCCTTTAAAACCCCTTCATGACTACGCCCAAATAAAAAGAATGGTCGTAAGCACTTATCAAGCAGTTAGTGGGGCAGGAAAAGCAGCTATTGATGAACTAAGAAACAATACAGAAGCTGCATTAAAAGGCGAAGACTTTGAAAACAAAGTATTTAACAAACCAATAGCTTTTAATATAATCCCTCAAATCGACGTATTTGTTGAAAATGACTACACAAAAGAAGAAATGAAAGTAGTTAACGAAACTAAAAAGATTTTACACCTCGAAGAGTCAACTCCTATCTCTTGCACGGCAATTAGACTGCCTGTATATGTAGGACACAGCGAAGCTGTAAGTGTTGAATTCGAAAAACCTTTAAATGTAGAAAAAGCAAAAGAAATTCTATCAAACGCCTATGGTGTTGAAGTAATTGACAATCCAGCTAAAAGAGAATACCCGACACCTTTAGAATGTGCAGGGAAAGACCCTGTCTATGTTGGTAGAATTAGAAAAGACCTGGCTTTTGACAATGCTATTTCCATGTGGGTTGTAGCCGATAACCTACGAATAGGAGCAGCTTTAAACACAGTTAGAATAGCCGAAAAACTAATTAAAATGGATCTTATTAAAAAATAAAATTGATTTGATTAAATTAAGAAATAAAGGAGATATTTATGTCATTAAGGTATGACGCAGGCGAAGTTATTACAGCAATGGTAACACCATTTACAAAAGATAGAAAAATAGACTATGCAGCAGCGGAAAAACTTGCTTCCTACTTAGTCGATAATGGTTCTGACGCTCTTTTAGTTGCAGGAACGACAGGTGAAGCACCGACACTTACTCACGAAGAAGAGTTGGAAATGCTTGCTGTAGTAAAAAAAGCTGTATCAAATCGTGCAAAAGTAGTTATGGGCGCAGGCTCAAATTCTACCGAAACAGCAATAACAATGTCCAAAAAAGTTGAAAAAGCCGGAGCTGATGCTATTTTAACAGTTGTACCTTATTATAATAAACCATCTCAAAAAGGAATGATGACTCACTTTGGTCAAATTGCCGAAGCTGTCGACCTGCCATTAATTCTTTATAACATTCCCGGCAGATGTGTGGTCAACATGCTACCTTCCACAATCGGTCAACTAGCCGAAAAACATCAAAATATAGTGGCTGTAAAACAAAGTAACGGCGATTTAGACCAGGTTACCGAAATTGTAATGGAAACCCCTGATGATTTTGCAATCTATAGTGGTGATGATAGCTTAACGCTTCCAATGCTATCTCTGGGAGCTCATGGAGTTATAAGCGTGGCATCTCATCTTTTTGGTAATGACATCAAAAAAATGATAACAACCTTTAAATCAGGTGAAGTGCAAGTTGCTCAGAGCATTTTAGAATGTTACTACCCTATTTTCAAAAAATTATTCATGGCTCCAAACCCGACTCCTGTAAAAGCGTCTTTAGAAAAATGGGGCTTAATTACAGATACAGTAAGATCTCCATTGGCAGAACTCTCAGATGCAGAAAAAACCGAACTTTTTGAAGTTTTAAATAAATTTGAAAAACCAAGCATTTAACAACAAGCAAAAAGATTGAATTTTATAAAACAAAACTGTATAATGTGTATAATGATTTAAAAAATTAAGGAATAAATAAATAAATCATGTGCACAAATAAACCAGCATTTACTCTTGCTGAAGTTTTAATAACACTGACCCTTATTGGTGTTGTAGCTGCATTAAGCATCCCAACACTCCTTAGCAGTTCTAATGCAACTGCAGATGTTACCAGTTTAAAAAAGTTTTATTCAACACTTAGTAATGCTGTTAAATTATATGAAGCCAACGAGGACAGTATTTCTTCTTTGTTCTCCGGAGACGGAACACCAGCAGCCGCAGTTACAACATTAAATAATCTTTCTTCATATTTAAATATTATAAAAAATTGTGGCTCAGGTAAAGGTTGCTGGTATGATACACCTTTAAAAACCCTTGGTGGAACTATACCAATAGGGCATGATTTGCTAGATACTAAATGGGATGGAGATTATTCTAAAGCTATCCTTGCAGATGGAACTATGATCCTCCTTAATGATTATGCCGGAAGCTGTACTGATGATACAGGAGATGGTCCTTTAGACAATACTTGTGGTGTTATTACTGTAGATATAAATGGAGCAAAATCCCCTAATACAATCGGCAGAGATGTTTTTTATTTCTGGATCACAAAAAGCGGTGTTTATCCTCGAGGTGCCTACAATGACTCAGCCTCTTGTGAGCCAGATCAAACTGATTATATTAAAGGGGCTGGTTGCGCTGCAAAAATACTTGCTGAAGATGCAATTAATTATTAGCATTGTTATTGTCTATTTTTGTGCAATTTCTATAATCTTTTTAACCGTATAATCATAGTCTGTTTTTTCAGACATCGATTGGGTTAAAAATTCATTTATTTCATCAATAAGCTTAATAGCCTTATCTATTTTAGGGTCTGAACCATGGACATATGCACCTATATTTATCAAATCAACATTTTTATTATAAGTGGCAAGTAAATCTCTAATTACACCTGCACACTGCAAATGCTCGGGTGTTGAAATCTCAGGCATAACACGACTTATACTTTGCAACACATCAACAGCAGGATAATGATTTTTGTGAGCTAAATCCCGTGAAAGCATAATATGACCGTCTAAAACACCTCTAACAGTATCTGAAACGGGTTCATTAAAGTCATCACCTTCAACTAAAACAGTATAAAGACCTGTTATAGTTCCTTTTTCTCCAGGTCCTGTTCTTTCAAGAAGCTTTGGCAAAAGTGCAAACACAGACGGCGTATAACCTCTGGTAGCTGGAGGTTCTCCAACAGCAAGACCGACTTCTCTTTGAGCCATTGCAATCCGAGTGACGGAATCCAACATATATAAGACATCTCGACCGCTATCTCTAAAATATTCGGCAATAGCAGTTGCCACATATGCGGCTTTAATTTTTACAAGCGAAGGCTGCTCTGATGTTGATACTATTACAACTGAGCGTTTAAGTCCTTCAGTTCCCAACGAATTTTCTATAAATTCACGAACTTCACGTCCTCTTTCTCCGATAAGAGCTATAACATTTAAATCTGCTGTTGTATTTCTTGCTATCATAGCCATTGTAGTGCTTTTTCCGACTCCACTACCCGCAAAAATGCCTAAACGTTGACCTTTTCCGCAAGTCATAAATCCATCTACAGATTTTATGCCCAATGACAAGACTTCATCAATCCTTTTTCTGCTAAGTGGATTGATTTTTGAACTTTGAGTAGAGTAAGATTTTTTCGTGTTAATGGGTCCCAATCCATCTAATGGACGCCCTAAACCATCTAAAACTCTGCCTAAAAGCTCAGGACCTACTTGTATTTTCATACATTGCCCCGTATTTACAACGATAGAACCTGGTCTAAGACCTTCCATATCACCTAAAGGCATAAGTAAAATTTTATCTTCTCTAAACCCTACAACCTCTGCCCATATAGGAGTGTCGTTACTTTTATTGTAAATATAACAAAGATCGCCAATGCTTGAAGACGGTCCATCAGCTTCAATTATCAGCCCTACAATTTGAGTAACTTTTCCTATTTCACTCAATGTATTTACGTTTGAAACAAGATTTTTATATCTTGAAAGATCAATCATATTAAGATTCTTCGTCTTTTATTATAACTGTTACTTCTTGTGAAAGATCTGCATCCTCCACTATAGCCTCTAAAACAGGTTCTTTATAAAAACTGTCATATAAGTTCTGAGTTATTTTTTCAATTTGAGAATTTAATCTAGCGTCTATTCTAGACTCCAACGATTCTACAATAGCTCCTTGCGTCGGCACTGTTGCATCTTCTATTAATTTTAAATCAGTTAATCCATTTACAGATAACTTTACCTCTTCTAAAATCGACTCAACCGTTTTATAAAGCGAAGGATGTACTAAAACTTTCACTTTATCTTTCTCCTTTAATTGAGAAATGGCTTCTGTGATTATATTTTTGATGACTTCAGGTTCTTTTTCCAATTTACACTTTACAAGTTTTTCAGAAATCTGCAAAACAAGATCTATAATTTCTTTTTCTGAAGAAATCAATATTTGCTTTTTTGCTTCAAACGCTCCTTTTGTGAGAGCATTTAAGGCTTCAATTTTTACTGTAGCCTCTTGATTTGCTGTTTGCAAACCTTCTTCATAGCCTTTTTCGTGACCTTCTTTATAGCCTTGCTCTTGCGCTTGATTTATAATTTGTTGAGCTTGTACCTGCGCTTCTGTCAAAATTTTTTCTGCTTCTGTTTTTGACATTTGAATTAATTTTTCTGATTCTTGTTTTACTTTTTGTTGCAATTGAGCCAACTCATCAAGCTCTTTTTGAGGAACGATCAGGTCGTCCTTTGTATTACCTTTGGCTGATTTACCTGAACCACCCATTATAAAAGACTCACCAACTTTTACACTGGAGCTTACAATTCTACTCAATGTAATCCTCCTCTGAATCGTCTCTTAGCAATACTATTTCTCCGGCAGCCTCTAATGCACGAATAACGGCAACAATTTTGGTTTGACACTCCTGAACCTCTTTTGCTCGAACAGGTCCCATATATTCCATATCATCTTGAAGCATTGCACGGGCTCTTTCAGACATATTGTTAAATATTTTCTCTTTAATTTCATTGTTTGAACCTTTTAAACTAAGAGCAAGATCTTTAGTTTCAACTTCTCTAAGAAGACGTTGAATAGCTCTGTCTTCAAGGTTAACAATGTCTTCAAATACGAACATAAGTTCTCTTACTTGTTCGGCAAGGTCAAGGTTTTGATCTTCCAAAGTTTCCATTATTTTCTTTTCAATACTTCTATCTATTCTATTTAATATACCAGCTAATGCATCTACACCACCTGCTTTTGAGAAGTCTTGAGTTACAACTGAAGAGAATTTACTTTCGATAATTCTTTCTACTTCGTTGAGAATCTCGGGATTTGTTCTATCCATTTCAGCAATTTTGAGCGCAACAGCCGTTGACATTTCCGGAGGAAGGTCATTAAGTATTGCAGCAGCTTTTTCAGGCTTTAAATAAGCTAACACCAATGCTATAAGCTGAGGGTTTTCATTTTGAAATGAAGTTGCAAGTTGTGACGGATCCGCATCATTGAAAAACTGAAACGGATTACTATGTAATGATGTCATTAATTTATCAAGAATAGCTCCTGATTTTTCAGAACCATAAGCTTGCTCTAAAAGAGTTTTTGCATAATTCATACCGCCATGAGAAAGGTAATTGCTGGCTTGAAATAATGAATGAAATTCATCGAGAATCCCTTCTAAAGCCTCAGGAGGTACTTTGTTAAGACCTGCAATGTCAAGTGTTATTTGCTCAATCAAGTCATCGTCGGGTATATTTTTTAAAACTTCACTGGCAGTTGCCGGTCCTAAAACAATAAGCAAGGCTGCAACTTTTTGTGAGTTTGACATATTTTGCAGTGAAAATTTTCGTGAATCCATTGTTTAATCCTTAATAAATGACAATAATAACCTAGAAGCCTCGGCCGGATCTGATAATATCATACCATTTAATTCTGACTTCACTCTCTCCAATTCAGGATCAAGTTTAGCTTCTATTGCAGGTACATTAGCAGCTTCTAAAAGGTCACGTTCTTCGCTTGTATATTCTTCTTCAGGCTCATATTCACCATAAACCTCTTGACCTTCCAGTGGTCTTTTCATTATTGAATTAAATACAAACAATGCACTTAAACCGAGAATTAAAATCACCAACAGTGGAGCTACTTTTGTCACCCAAAAATCTTTTTTTGATTGAGTTTGAAGTTCTGTTAAAAGTTCACTTGCTTTTGTTTTGTCTTCTGCTATAGAGGCAAATTGCATGCTTGTAACATTAACCATATCTCCTCTTGATATATCTGCACCACTGGCAGATACTACAAGGTTTGTAAGTTCTTCTTTTTCTTTAGAAGTTAAAACTTTATTTATGGCAACAGCTATTGTCATTCTGTTTACAGTACCCGGTGCATATACAACTTGTTTTATTTCCTTTGATACATTGTAATTTGAGAACGATTTTTGTTTTTCATAGTTTAGTTTATTTTTATCAAGCTTTCCTGTTTGTTGACCTTGATCTTTTTGAGTATCTTGAGTAGCTGAACCTCTGTCGTACACTTCTTTTTCTGTTTGACTTGAAGATAAGACACCTTCAGGACCTTCTTCACCTTGAAACGGAATATATCTTTCTATTGTTGATTTTGCACTATCGAAGTTCATCATTGCCGTAACTTCAACTGTAACATTGTCATAGCCTACAATTTTTTCGATAACTTTTCTTACTTTTTTAGCGATTTTTACTTCAAAATTAGTTCTGAAGCTTTCTATATCGTTTGAGCTTTTATTTATATCCTCTGATAAAGGTGTCCCGTTTTGATCCGAAACAAAAACTCTATCATGTGAAAGCCGTGGTATCCCATACGCTACAATATTTTTAACAGCTTTAATTTGTTGAGGCTTTAATCTATAACCGGGTTCTAAAATAAGCATAACCGAAGCTGAAGGACTTTCATCATCAGTTGCGAATACCGATCTTTCAGGGGCTGCTATCTGAACTCTGGCTTTTTTAACCCCCCTTATTCTTTCGATTGTTCTCGTTAATTCGCCTTGAAAAATTCTTTGCTTTGTAAGTTTGTTTTGAAAATCTGTAGCCCCTATTTGCATTTTATCCAAAAGCTCAAAGCCCGGGCTACTGTCATGTATTACATCATTTTCAGCGATTTGAATTCTTAATTCTTCTTTTAATGTCGCCGGTACTAATATTGATTTTTTATCGTCACTTATTTTATATGGATAACCGCCTTTTTTGAGGTTTTCCACAACTGCGACAGCATCTGTTTCGTATAAATCGCTATACAAAACAGCCCAATTAGGCTCCATTGATTTTGTTATAAAAAATGACATTGCGATACAAGTCGCTAATGTTAAACCGATTATTGCGAATTTTTGGGGTAGTTCTAAGCCTTCCCACAATTTTTTTAAATCATTCCCAAGTAGTTCAAAATAGTTATTCAACCTTTAAATTCCATCCCCCGAGTGTTACTTATTTATATTTTACAGCTTTTTTTGTTGTATTCCAAAAATGTAAACTAAATGTAATTAAACGTGTATTCTTGAGACTTCTTGATATGCTTGAACTATTTTATTTCTCAATTGTAGAGCTAATTGCATGCTTAATTGAGATTTTTTAGCCGCTATCATTACTGTGTGCACATCAATATTACCACCGGCTGCAAAAGTCTCAACTGCTTGCTCGGCTGTTTTTTGTGATTGATTAAGATTTGTAATTCCATCGTCCAAAGCTTTTGCAAAACTTTTAGCAAGTTTATCAGGAGATGATATATCAACAGCACCGCTATTTTGTTGCGCATTAGCACCTGTTGATAAAGCTTTTAAGTCTTGCACCAATTCTTGATCGTTTATCAAATCGGTATTTTTAATGCCTATATTTTGAGGAACTGAAAATTCAACACCGCCTTTTAAAGTGCCGCCCGTTGAATTATTATCCAGTTTAAAATTATTAAGATTGTTGTTATATAAAGAATTAAATTCTTTTATTGAATTAAAAGCCCCGATTTCTTGCATTTTTCACTCCCCTGCTTACTTTTATATTTTCATCGCAGAATTTATCATACTTTTTGTCGCTTGAATTGATGTAACGTTGGCTTCATAAGCCCTACTTGCGGTCATCATATCTACCATTTCAGTAACAATATTTATATTAGGCATTTTTACAAATCCATCATCGTTTGAATCCGGGTGAGAAGGATCAAAAACCATTTTATAAGGGTTTTTATCCTCTTCAACTTGATTTACAGTGACACCTTTAGCTACATTTGACTCTTCAAATGTAATATTTCCCTTTAACATCATATTACCCGATCCGCTTGAAAATTCAGGAATTATACCTCCTGAAGGAAATTTAGGATTATTTAATTTATCATCATAAATAGCTGAAAACACAGCTTTTTTGCGAACATAAGGTTCGGGTGAACCATCAGGATTTCTTGTTGTGTTTATATTGGCAATATTACTTGATATGGTGTCCATTCTTACACGTTGAGCGTAAAGACCGGAAGCACTTATGTCAAAAGAACCAAAACTCATTATACAGCTCCTTTAATTATTTCTGAAATTTTATTGTACATTTTGCCTTCCAGCTCTGATAAAACTGTAAATTTTGTGCCGTTTTTCATCAATTCTGTCATTTCAACTTCAATGTTTACATTATTTCCATCTGTTGAAATAGCAGGAGATGAATCTGCTATTGTTCTTGGTTTATAACTTTGATAACTATTATGTTTTAAAATAGCTGCACTTGAAGATGTATTTGGTGAAATCAAAGATCCCATCGAGTTCAAAGAAGCAGGATTGTATTTTAACCCCATTGAGTTATTTATTTTTACTGACTCTTTGAGGTTTTCATCCTGTATTATTTGTTGTAATTGATCTTCAAAAACAACTTCTGACTTTTGAAAACCAGGAGTTTGTGCGTTTGCAATATTTGAACTTAAAACTTTATGTCGTGTTGAAAGCCCATCTAATGCTAATTTAGTTATTTCTGTTGCTCTGCTTGAAATTAAATCCACCCGGTCTCCTCCTTTCTTTTCTAAACGCCTGGAACTTCAATCACAAAAACCGACCCGTTTTCGTCTGAAGACTCCAAGTATAAATTTCCCCCAAGTAATTCCATTACTTTTTTTGAATGTGCAAGACCTATTCCACTGCCACTTTGTTTTTTAGTAAAATATGGTAAAAAGATTTTTTCTTGATCTTCTTTTTTTATGCCGCAGCCATTATCTATTATTTTTATAATAGTCTGATTCGCTTTCTCTTCTTGTTTTAAAATAATTTTTCCATTTTGTTCAATTGATTCTACTGCATTTTTTAGCAGGTTTATTAGAACTTGTCCAAATTTATTTTCATCAACCTCTAAAACAGTATTAAAAGATGAGTCTGCCTCAAGCACCAAATCAATTTGCTGTTGATGCGCTAAAGGTAATACAAGATTATAAGCATTTTCCAGTAATTGTTTAGCGTTATATTGACCTAAATTAAGGCTTTCTTTTTCCAAATAGTTGGAATGATTCTTTAGATCAACTAATAAACTTTCCATATTTTTAACAGCTTTAGCAATAGAATTGGCTGCATTTTGCAATGATTTTGCAATTTCAGGATTATCTAATAATTTTTCTGCTGATTTATCAATAATTTTAGAATATAAATCTATCATTCCCAAAGGATTTCTTAACTCGTGCGTAACTTCGGAAGCTACTTTGTCAAAGTTAACTTTTTCTTCGAGTTGTTTTTGTACTGTATTACAAATGAGATCTCTTTGTGATTCTTCCAAATCAAAAAGTAATTTAGTCATAATGGTTGTAAATTTTTCATTATGACGACGATCTTGCTTTACCTGAGCCAGTGCTGAGTTTAAATCTTTTGAACACAATGCTTTTGATAAAATATCTATTAATTCTTTATTTTCAGAAGGATTAAAAGTGCAAAATCCTTCAACAAGGTCGGCCGGATTAGAATCCTTGTTTGTCCAGCAAAGAGCCGAAGAAAATCTGTCCGCAAAAACCATCAAAAATTCATCATCTAAAAATACTTTTTCAGAAAGGTTTAAAGAATTAAAACCTTCATCATTTGAATTTACGATGAATACTTTAGATTTTGAGAATTTTAATCTACTCAATAATCCTAAAAATTGATCTTTCTCAGATATTTTCATCAAAACAACTGAATCATCATTGGATTCAATAACTGTTTCAAGCAAAGCACGAAACAGACTTTTGAGTGTCTGTTTCGTGTACATATCCGATTGAATATGAGACATATTCTCTATTAAAGATTTATTTAGTTGTGCAAAGTTTTTCCCCATAACCCTTTTGCCAAACCTATCTTTCAATAAAAACAACGGTTAAGATTGCTTATACAGCAACCTTAACACGTTTTTTCTTACCCAAACCGTGATTTATTGCATATAGAACTGCTTGAGTTCTGTCATTTACTTGTAATTTCTGGAAAATATTATTTACATGTGTTTTTACAGTTGTTTCGCTTATGAATAACTGTTTTGCAACACCTTTATATGTAATACCCTGAGTTAATAAATCAAGAACTTCTTCTTCTCTTTGAGTTAGGTATGACAATAAATTTTCTTCATCTTCAATAGGTAATGCCACATCTTCTTGGAAACTTCTTTGGAAATAATCAAAGAACTTAGCTGCTAAAATTGAAGGTAAATAAATTTTTCCTTGTGAAACTTCTTCAATTGCATAAATTAATTGTGATGATGCCATAGTTTTTAAAATATAACCTTTAGCACCGACTTTCATTGCTCTGAAAATTAAATCTTGATCATCATAACCTGTTAATGCTACTACTCTTACTTTATCGTCAACTTTAGCAATCTCTTGAATAGCTGTTATACCATCAACATCCGGCATATTGATGTCCATTAAAACAACATCAGGTTTGTATTTTTTTACAAGTGAAATAGCTGCATTAGCGCTTGTGGCGGCTCCAACAACTACACAATTCCCATCAAAACTAACGAGTTCTTTAATACCCATAGCGTGTTCATAGTTATCATCTACAACCAGAACTCTAATACTTTGTTGAATATCAACTCTTCTCATTTATAAGCCTCCCCGTGCTCATCCCACTAACAACCAGCTTTTTCTGTTTAAGTCAAAGCATTTGTTTATTACACTATGAATAGTACCCTTTTTAGAGGGGGCTTCTCATCCACTAAAGGGTTTATATTAATCCTTTAAAAGGTTTAAAAAATGGTGTAAACCATATGGTCTATTTTGACCTTTAAAATCTTTTGTAGAAAGGATACTATTGTTTTAAAGTGTTCATATTTGCTTATGAGTAGCTATTAACAAGATATTTTTTTATTCAAATGATTGTTTAAATTGACTTTAAAGCATTTAAATCTTGTTTAGGATATCAAGATATGCTTTTTTAGGATTTTTTAATATTGAAAACATGCCGGCACCCGACAAAAAATTACTCTTAATAATCTAGAGCAAACATTTTAGATTTTAAAAAAATATTAATTATATATACGAAAAAGATTCTTGTTAACAAGAATCTTTTTTAGCTAAATTTATTTAAATTCAATTACGTTCTAATTAATTATAACTTTGAACAAGATTGAAAGACGTCAAATTTCTAATTTGCAAACCACGCTGAGCTTGTTTTTGTTTTTTTGTAAGATCTATAATGCGAACAATTCGCTCTACTTCACTGCAAACTTTTCTATTGTTTATATTAACAAAGTTTTTTTCCGGCTCTGTTACTAAATTAAATATTGCGTTTAATTCGACTTCCCTCATAATTTCCTCATTTAATTTGTCATCTCTCTTACATATATAAAAACGATATATTTTTTGTAATTGCTCTTTTTTTTAAAAACATTAATTTATATTAAAGAAATTTATTTTTTTCACAACGCAAAATCGCTCGAATTATTGAACTCGAGCGATTTTAAATATTTGTTAACCAAAGTTAAATTGATTTTTTAATAGCATCCATATCTATAACGATAGCTTTTTGAGCAAAGGCTTTATTAATTTGCTGTTCTACAGCTCTTTCCCTTGCCCTATAAGAGTCGGGGTCTTTTTTATAATCAAAACCTTCTTTTTCAAGAACTTTTGACATTATTTTATTCTTATTAGCAAGATCATCATCAGTAACCCAAAGCTTATCATTTCCAACTTCTCTGGTTCCTCTGATTTTCATATCTTCAATATCGCCTTTAAATAAAAAATTACCGGCAAAAGATATATTATTCATTACTTATTCTCCTGTTTTTCAAACACAATTTCGTGCAATTCATTTATTTGACCTGCTGATTCATCCATTTTTTTTGCAAATAATTTTAAAGAGGCTCTTCTTAAATCACAAAAAAGCTTATCTTTTTTTTCAACTAAACGCATTCTATTTTTGTCTAATTCTCCTAATAAAGCCTTGGGTGCTTTTTGAGCAACTGCATCAGCAAATTGCTTATTAGCTTTCGTCAAAACTTTATCAATTTGCTCTTTTTGTTTTCTAAATTCATTACATAAAGGAGCTAATTTCTCCTTCAATCCAAATACACCATCAGATTCAAACAAATCAAGAGTTTGATTTATTTTAGAATCTTGAGCTGCAACTTTTTGAGCAAAGTTATCCTTTTTAGACTCTATTTTTGAAGGTGATACATTTCTTGAAACAGAATTAGCAGAAAAAGAAATATTCATTAGTTTTTACCTATTTTTAAAGTTAACTTATATTTTTTAAATAACCTAAAAATAAATATTGCTCTTTTTCATCTTTTCATTTAACACTTGTTTACAAATTGTCTTTAAATACTAAATGATATAGTCTTAAATAATGAGTAACCTAAAGGAAAAAACTCTATCGAGCACATCTCTTTTTCAAGGCGTCATCGTAAATGTAAAACACGATGATGTTGAACTTTGCGATGGACAAAAACGATCAAGAGAAGTTGTAGAACACCCGGGCGGTGTTGTTATTGTTGCTTTTACAGAAAATGATGAAATATTGATCGTCCGTCAGTGGCGATATCCTGTTGATCAAGAGCTAATCGAACTACCTGCAGGTAAATTAGAAAGAGGAGAAGATCCTTTTGAAGCAGCAAAAAGGGAGTTGGAAGAGGAAACAGGTTATACTGCAAAAAAATGGCAGCCCATGGGCTATATCGTTACGACTCCCGGGTTTTGCGATGAAAAGCTATACCTTTATAAAGCTTCAGATCTTGAATATACTCAAACCAATTTTGACGAAGGTGAAATTTTAAAACCTTCCAAAATAAAAATAAATGAGCTTAAAAAAATGATAGATAACGGCGAAATAATAGATGCAAAAACCATCGTTGGTATTTGCAAGTCTTTAACTTTTAAAGAGAATTAAAATATGAATCCAATAAAACTTATAGCTTTAGATATCGATGGCACTATTATGAATAAGGATTATCTTATTTCAGATAGAGTAAAAACAACCATTAAAAAAGCTATTAATAATGGAATAAAAGTTGTTTTAGCTACCGGTAGAATGTATAGTGCCACTGTTCCCATCGCTCATGAACTTGGAATAAAAGAACCTCTTGTCATTTATCAAGGAAGCCTTATTCAAGAATACTATAATACTAATGATATATTACTGCACCACACTATCGAGCCAACAATAGCGCAAAATGTAATTAAAAAACTAAGAGAATTTAACTGCCAAATAAATGTATATCTTGATGATGAATTATTTGTGGAAGATGAAAACGCTGTACTAAAAGAATATGCCGTAAAACGCCATATTGTGTATCACAAAATATCTTCTTTTGATAGTGTTTTAGATTTAAAACCAACAAAAATCATAGCTATAGATGACGATACAACGAAAATTGACGAAATAAGGGATGAAACCCAAAAAGACTTTAAAAATTCGCTTTATATAACAAAGTCCACACCTATATATTGTGAATTTGTAAATAATCAAGCCAGCAAAGGAAATGCTTTGCTCTTTTTGGCAAAAAAATGGAATATTAGAGAATCCGAAATTATGGCAATAGGAGATCAAGATAACGACAAAGAAATGCTTGATATTGCTCAAATCGGAGTTGCTATGGGAAATTCGCCTCCCAAACTTAAAGAGCTTGCTGATTTTATTACAGACACTGTCGATGAAGACGGTGCCGCAAAAGCAATAGAAAATTTTTGTTTTAGTTGATAACCAATAGTAACTGAAGGAGTGTTGTTTTTATGAATCAAAAATTCAGAATCGGTAATGGATATGACATTCACAGACTTGAAAAAGGAAGAAAACTTATCCTCGGTGGTGTTGAAATAGACCACGAAAAAGGGCTTGTAGGTCATTCTGACGCAGATGTTTTAGTGCACTCAATAATGGATGCAATGCTAGGAGCAGTTTGCCTTGGGGATATTGGAAAATACTTTCCGCCCACTGACCCTGCTTATAAAGACATAGCAAGTATTGAACTTTTGAAAAAAGTAAAAGCTATCGTTGATGCAGAAGGGTATAAAATAGGCAATATTGATACTGTTATACAGGCTGAAAAACCTCATTTGAGAGGACATGTTTTCTTGATGATTGAAAAACTTGCAGAAGTATTAAAAATAGATACTGATCAAGTTTCTATAAAAGCTACGACTATGGAAAAAACAGGACCTATAGGAGAAGAAAAAGCAATATCAGCACAAGCTGTCGTGTTACTTGAAAAAGTCCTACTTCCCTGTTGCGCTGAGCACGATTAGAAAATTAAAGATTACTAAAAAAGGTGTGGCTCTCTCCGAGGGGGGACTTTTTTAAAAAAGTCCCGCAAAAACCTGCCTCCGTAAAACTTTTCTATTTTACTAAACTTCGTTAATTTAAAGCATAATAATCTAAAAATGCTACATAACTCGATCAGCTTCGCTGATCTCAAACAATGTAGCTCGTGAAGAACTTTTCACTAAGTTAAGTAAAAAAACAAAAAGTTTAAAGTCGGCATTTTAAAAAATTTCAAAAATGGAAAAATCCCGACCATTATTTATTTTTGTAAGTTTTAAAGCGGAACGTAAAAAATAAAGGATGCTTGCTGTGTTTAAGCGTTAGCGAGTTAGCAAGCAAGTTTTGAAGAGAAAATAAAAATTAAGTGAAGCGTATACTCTTCGAGCACCGTCATTTCTAAAACCTTTGGTTAAGAACTGACCTGTAAAACAAGAAAATAAATTTGTGTCGAAGTTTTAGTGGAGTTTTTTTAGAAAAAACTCCCCCTGCGGGAGGCAAGAACTTAAAATTACATAATACTTTTTATAGGACTTCTCAATATTATAATCACTTCCAATCTGCAAAAGCAGCATCAAATTTATTAAAACTTTTAATACGAATAATTTTTTCTTTTATATCTCGCTCTAAATTTCTTAAAAGCCATTTATTGGGTAAAAATGTAATTTTAAATAAATACTTTAAAAACCAAAGAAAAACTTTATTTTTATTATGAAAATCTAAAATAGAAGCTGTTTTTATTAAGTATCTACTATAAAACTCTTTCAACAAAGGGATTTCATCATGTGCCGATGCTATAATTTCCTCTATTATTTCTTTTGAAGAATTTTCAATAATAGCATCCTGTATTTGAGCAATAAAAGCCCTACATCGAAGCTTTTCAACCTCTTCACATAACCATGCCGGATAAATCTTATTTTTCAAAATATTGTTATTTAATACTTGAAAATGCTCTTCTACAATATCTTTATTTAAATCATATTTTTTTCTTTTTAAAACCAAAGGTTCGGGCAAATAAACAAATTCATAATGCTCTGCCAAACATAATAAATAATCATATTCAGAAGCATAATCGTATAAATTTGAAAACAAACCTGTTTTTTCAATACAATCTTTATGGAAAACAAAACAAAGATTATCATTCAAACCATTAATCTGATGTAATTTAATCAAAGACTTTATTTTTGATTTAAGCCCACCGGTTTTAAACATTTTGCAAGTTCTATGTTTGTTGCTATTTTTCAAAGATTGCTTTATAGCAGTAACAAACACCTTTTTATCTTCAAAAACAAAGTTTGACGATACTATTTTTTCAAGAAAATTCCCGCATAAAACATCTCCGGGATGCAATACCGTGACAAAATCACCATTACACAGGCTAATAGCATTATTTATATTGTCATAAGTTTTTAAATTTATCGAATTTGAATAAATTTTAATCTTATAATTATCAAAACTTTCGACAATTTCTTCTAAAGATTCGGCGGAAAAATTGTCGATTATTATTACTTCATAATTGCTATAAGTTTGCTTATTAATACTCTTTAATGTTTTTTCAAAAAGCTTAACTTCATTATTATTAGTTATACAAATACTAAATAAAGGTTTCATAAAATTCTCTTTTTATTCGATTGAATATTAAAATTTTGAAAAAAAAGCATGCCCGTTTCTATTACTCTATCATGTCTCCAGTCAGTTAAATTTTTCATTATTAGTATTAACATTCTAAAAAACATTTCGAAATGTAAAAAAACTATTGAAAAACCCTTCCCAGCTAGCAAACTTAAACTTTTAGTGTTTTTAATACACTATACTACAATATTAGCAACCAGCTGCGAAGGAGATATAAATAATGAACAATATGCCAATAAATCCATTGGGCGTAAATCAACAAAATCAGACCAAATCTACAAATAAAGTTTCTAAGCAAACAGTTCAAAATACTGTTAATACAGAACATATAGGAAGTTCACTGGATGCACTCGGTAATATCAATAAAGCAGGAATAAACTTCAAAGGAAATGACACGAAAAAATATGCCGGCTTTGAACCTGCTTTCACAGAAGCCGAACTTGACGATAAATTAAAAAACTTCACCAATACAATAAAATTGGTAGGAGTCGATTCAAAAGAATTCAATAATCTAGCCGAAGGCGATAAAAAAGCTTTAAAACATCTTGTAAAAGCGGCAAAATTTATAGATGATGCCTTTTTAAAACAAGACAATAAAGATAATATGAAAATAAAAACAGCACTGACTAAAGCCTCCGAAAACGGTGATGACTACGCTCAAAAAATGTTAAAAATGTTTAATAGCTTTAATGGTGTTTCAGGTTTAGACAGAAGCTCAACGATGAACTATCTGTTTAAAGGAGTAGAAAATAAAGACGGATTAAATTATTATCCTAATGATCTTGGAAAAGAAGAATTTCACTCTATTATAAAAACTATGCTTCAAGAAGGTAAAAAAGAAGAAGTACAAACCATCCTAAACCAAAGAAGTGTAGTCGTAAGAGATGGTGACCAACTAAAAGGTATCGATTATACAAAAGCTTTTGCAAAAGAATTCCAAGCTGCCGCCACAGAACTTGAAAAAGCGGCAAAACAAACAACCAACAAAGATATGGCAGAATATTTCAACTTGCAGGCTGAGGCTCTTAAGAAAAACGATCCTGAAGCAGATTGTGCTGCCGACGCTAAATGGGCAAGTTTCCAGGAAGTTCCTCTTGAATTCACAATAGGTAGAGAACAATACGCCGATAGACTTACGGGTTCAGTATTAGAAAATCCTGAGCTGAAAACACTTATTGAAGAAAATGGCATTGATTGCCAGACAAAAGACTCCATAGGGGTTAGAGTCGGTATTATAAATAAAGAGGGAACTGAAGATCTTTTAGGTTACAAAGAATCTTTGCCCGCAATTGCCAAACTTATGCCCTTAAGCGATCAATACGAACAAAGTATTAGCTCTGATCCTGATGAAGAAGTAAAACAAACAATGGGAGATGCCGATATTGTTTACTTATCAGGTGATTATTCTGCTTGCAGAGGTGGTCTGACAGTTGCTCAAAACCTTCCTAATGATGATAAATTATCTGTTCAAAGAGGATTTGGAAGAAGAAATATCTATCATAGACAGGTTAGAATGGGCGGAAATCCCGAAAAACTTCAAAAAAAACTTGATCTAATATTAGACGAATCTTTGCATAAATTATACGAAAAAGAATCAAGCCATAAATTCACAATCGGACATGAAAACAGCCACTCGCTAGGACCTTCAGGTTGTAAAAATTCTTTAGGTTCTTTCAGTAATATTATTGAAGAAAACAAAGCCGATATGGGTGCTTTGGCCTTTTTAGATTATTTCGTTGAAATAGGAAAATACACGCAAGAAGAAGCAGACAAAATTCTAGTAACCTGGGCTGTAGGAAATCAAATGAAGGCAAAACCTTCTATATCTCAAGCGCACAGAGTAAGATCCGTTCTTCAAACTAACTATTTCATTGAAAAAGGCGCCATAAATATTAATGATGAAGGTAGAATGTCATTAAACCTTGAAAAAATGATTCCAACAGCAAAATCAATGCTAAAAGAAGTTGTACAACTTCAAATGTCTCAAGACCCTAAAAAAGCAGAAGAATTTGTAAATAAATACTTTGATTGGAACCCGACACTTGAAAAAGTGGCAGAAAAAATATCTCAAGTTGATGACGGTTTATACATAGCACTTGAAAGTCCTCTTGCTGAAGAGCTATTGAAGTAAAAATTTAAAACAAACATTTTAAACGAGCTTCTATTAAAGAAGCTCGTTTTTATAGGAAAAGGAGTATCCTAATCCTTATTACTGTCCCTTGGACATTCCAAGCTAGGATCAAGACACTCTATATAAAATCCCCGCTCTTGGGGTTTTGAGCATGGCAATATACTGGATTTCTCACAGTATATTGCTTTTGGTATTGCCAGTAGTATTTTACTTTTTAAAGTAAGGCTTACTGACTTTTACCTTGCCCATAATATAAAGCATCAAGAGGTAATATTCATTAGCAAAAAGTCTTATTTTTTATATTTTAAATTACACTAAGTGCTGCATACAAATTATTTAATAAATGAGCCACAATACAAGGCATTACCGAACCTGTTTTTTCTTTTGCAATCCCTAAAATTAAACCTATAGAGGTAACTGCAGCAAGTGCAATAGTATGATCTAAATATTGAGCGTGAGAAAGTCCAAAAACAACAGCAGTAACGGCTATTCCACCTGCGATGCCAAAGTTTTTTACCAAAGCAGGTTGCATAAACCCTCTAAAGAAGATTTCTTCAACAACAGGGGCTATAAACACCGCTAAAAAAGCAAGCATTCGCAATCTATCTGCGGGCAATTCCTGATATGGATCTGTTTCAGGTGCTCCTACATAATTCATAAAAACAAGAGTTATTACACTTGTACTTATTACGAGTAAAAACGATATAAAAATGCCTGATGAAAAATATTCACCAAACCTATCCATATCGATCCCCATAGCCTTTTTAAAACTCATATCGTATTTCTTAGTGATTATCGAATAAATGGCTATGAGAGTAATTGCAGAAATTACAATTTGAACTATAATCGGAAATAAAAAAGAAACTCTATCAAAATTTGCAAGATATAAAAAAGCTACAGACACAAGCGAAATTGAAAAAATGATGCCATAGGCATAAAGTACATCAACTATTTTCCAGGGAACTTCACTGCTGTGCGAATAATTCATGTGAAGATTTGCATTTCCTCTATATGGCATTTTTCACCTCAACTTGTAAACTTAATGCATTTTCCTTGAGAATTTTAAATTTGGTTGATAATATTAGTAAGGTAGTTTAATGTAAAAAACCATGTTATGAGAAAAAGTAATCTTTTACCATTGGAAATCACTATATGGATTGTGGTACTAACCGGCTTAGCTCTGATTAGCTTTTTTTCGATTAAAAAAGAATTTGATGCACGCCCAAAGTACAGTGTAGTTTTTCAAAACGTTGATAACCTTGTCAAAGGCTCTCCTGTAAGATTAATGGGTATTCAGGTAGGACATGTGATTTCTGTAAAACCTATGTATGATGAGGTTTTACTTACTTTTGTCATTAAAGAAAAAAACATTGACCTACCAAAAGGAACTCTTGCCAGTGTCCAATTTACAGGACTTGCAGGATCTAAATCTCTTGAACTATTCCCGCCTCATAAAAAGTATACGGGTCATGTCAAGCTCATAGCTGTAGAACCTATAAAATTGGATTCATTAATGACTCTTCAAAATGATATTTTAGAATCCTATGTTAATTTCTCTTATAACGTGCGTGATTTTTTTGGAAAAAACACTCCCTGTGTAATTCGTAAACGCATAAAACAACATATACAAACAACAAAACAAGCCTCTGATAAAACCAAAGAATTCACTCAAAAAACAAATCAACTTACGAACACCATTACAGAAAAATCTCAACAAGCTAAACAGTTTATGAATGAATCTTTAGATGTTATGGGTAAACCTGTTTTAATGGACAAAAAGGACATTTCCAACGGAATAAAGTTTATAAAAAATATCAAAAACGAAAAAAATATCAAAAAATTAAATGAAAAAACAAAAGACATTAGTTCAAAAACAACTCAAATTAAAAAAACAACAAACAGTATAAACGTCAAAAAGCAGGTTATACAAACAAAAGATGATCTTTTACAAGCTCAGGACTTTGCTAAATCTTTAAAAGAAACTATAACGAATGAAAACATAAATAAAACTCAAAAAAACATTGATAATATCAAAAAAACTACACAATCACTTAATAAAACCCTTGAATAAAAACAAAATTGATAATAAAGTAAAAGTAAGCGGATTATCTGATAAGGATCTAACAAATGGAAATAAGTGTTCAAAAAGCTGAAAATATATCTGTCTGCAATCACCCTATAGCTCTTCATAATCTCACTATAATGAGAGACAAAAATACATCTTCAGAGCTTTTTAGAAATGCAACCAAAAGACTGGCAGAAATATTATTTTTCAGTGCTACGGATAACCTGCCTACCGTCAAAACCCAAATTGAAACTCCTGTTACAAAAACAGATTCAACAATAATCGATCCTAGCGCAAATATTATTATTGCTCCTATATTGCGAGCAGGTCTTATGTTCTCTGACGTGGCAAGCAACCTTTTGCCAAATGCAAGAGTGCATCATATAGGACTTTATAGAGATGAAAAAACACTAAAACCTGTTTGGTATTACAATAAATTACCTGAAAAGTTTGAAGAGCCTGAAAACACTTTTGTTTATGTATTGGATCCTATGGTTGCAACCGGTGGTAGTGCCGTTGAAGCTATTAAACTTTTCACCGACCACGGCATAGACCAGAAAAATATAAGATTTATTTCATTATTAAGCGTTCCTGAAGGAATTGAAAAAGTTCACTCTGAATTCCCTAACGTAAAAGTAATTACAGCCTGGGTTGATAAACACTTGAACGAACTGGGATACATAGTTCCCGGTCTTGGCGATGCCGGCGATAGAACTTTTAATACTCTTTATTAATTCCAATTAAGCTTTACGAAAGTTAGTATAATTAATTAACAAAAATATTTACAAATAAAAAAGACCAAGCAGTTGCTTAGTCTAAGATAGCTGGATCGTGTCTGGGTAAGAGTCGAATATATATGCGTGTGTTAATTATATGAAACCTTATTTCAAAAAAAATAAACATTCCCCTAGTGGGTAATATATTGGTATAATAAAAAAATAATTGTATACTAAAACCTGTAAAACCTATCTATTAGACAAAAACAGAAATAAAGAGTATTTTAATAAATTATGACTATAATATTAAGATTATTTAAAAATACAATTGTCAGAGTTTTAACCATTGTTATTTTAATAGTTGGATTAATTCTTTCTATTGCATTTTGGGAAAAAGTTGTAGAACTCTATAATCACAGCATCGCCTATTATTATGTATATGTTGGAGACAAAAAATACAATCAAGGTGATTTTCAAAAGGCAATTGACAACTACAATACAGCTTTAAAACTTTATCCTGAACACGTCAAGGCAAGATATAACCTTGGAAACATCTATGTTGCTTATGAAGATTTTCATAGTGCTGCTCTTTGTTATGAAAAAGCTGTAAAACACTATCCTAACTACATAAATGCTCATATTCACCTTGGGATTATCCTTGCAGAAGAACTTTTTGATCTGGATAGAGCCATCGAAGAATATCAAAAAGCTGTCAAAACCACTCCCAACATAATAAAAGTACCTTACTTTTTTAATAATGAACCTTATATAACCCAAAGCAAAGCTGTTGCTTATTATAATCTTGGATTAGCCTATAAATCAAAGTCTTTGATCTTCTCTGAAGAACCAAAAAAAGAAAGGCAATATCTTAAAAAAGCAGCTGAAAGTTACAAAAAATCACTTGAGCTTGAACCTCAAAGCTATGAAACTTACTATAATCTGGGTACAACATTGTATTTACTTGGTAAATATACTGATGCCAAAAAAGCTTACTGTCAGGCAATTAATATTGAACCATTAAACTATGAATTACATTATAATCTAGCCCTTTTACTTCGTGAGATAAAAGATTACAAGGGGTCAATAACAGAGCTGGAAAAAGCCGGGCTTATTCTGGATTCAAAAGGAAATGGGCTTGCAACAAGTTATATTTATGACGTTTTAAACGAAGTAAGCCAAAAAGCAGTATTGCAAAATAAACACAATCATCTTGTTGAAAAAATAGATAAAAAACCTTCAAGTTATTCACAAATTACTTATGTAAACGGAAAAGTTGTTCCAACAGAAGCTTTAGATAAAGCCATAATAGAAAACATGAGAAAATGCAAAGCCTGTGAAGGTTTAAAAATAAAAACAAAAAAAAACTAAATCTTTAATGATTTAGCAATTTGCTCAAAATATAGTAAAATAGATTGTATCAGTATAAAGATTTGCGCAGGAGAGTTTATTTGAAAGCCGTAGGGTATATAAGTTCATACAGATCACACGAACTAGACCGCGAAATAGAGTTAAAAATACAGCGAGAGCGCATCGCTGAATTTTGCAAAAATAACGCTATCGAGCTATTAAAACTTTATGAAGAATCAAAAGACAGTCGTGAAGACTACAAGCCTGAACTATTAAAGCTTATAGACTCTGCTTCAAGTAAAACTATTGATAAAGTTATTGTTTTAAAGTTCGAAAAATTCGGTCAAGAAAAACTTGTACAAGATTGGGTTGTAGAAGAACTTCATAAGCAAAGCGTAAAAGTACATTCACTCACTGAGTCTTCTAAATCAACATCAGGAATAACAAACGAAAAAGCTCTCAAAAAAGCAAACAATATAAAACTTAACGTAAGAGATATTCCATCATTACCTGAAGTTGTAACAAAGATAATGGAACTTGTGCAAGATCCCAATTCATCCGCCGCACAATTAAGCAAAGTAATATCTCACGATCCGGGTCTTACATCACGTGTTTTAAGACTTGTAAATTCAGCTTATTACGGATTCCCAAAGCAAATTAGCTCAATTCAACACGCCATAATGATTTTAGGATTTACGACAATGCGAGGTCTTGTTCTCTCTTCAAGTATTTTCAAAATATTTGCCCCTAAACCCGGTGTTGAACATAAACTGGATTATAAAAAATTCTGGAAACATTCTTTAGTAACAGCTGTAGCATCAAAAACCATAAAAAATCATTTGTACTTACAAGAAGAAGATGATGTCTTTAGTTCAGCAATACTTCACGATATCGGAAAAATCATTTTAGATCAGTACGATCACGAAAATTATATTAACGCACTAACAAAAGCTTCAAATCCGCTAAAAAGTGAGCAAGTCCTTTTTTATGAAGAAGAATTTTGTAGCGTAAATCACCAGGACATTGGTTTCTTAGTGACAGATGGCTGGAATTTACCAGACACAATAACAGACGTCATTAGATTTCACCATACTCCTTTAGAATCAGAAAACAACTCCAAATTGACGTCAATTGTTAATATAGGAAATATTTTATCTCATTTAATATTAGATCAAACTCCTTTTGATGTTGACTTTTTCGATCAGGAAATAACCGAACACCTTGGAATTGGTGCAGAAGATCTTTGGGAAATAAGTCAAAAAATCCAAGAACAGGTCGAAGACCTGGGCAACTTTGAATCGTTTTTTAAGTAGCAAAAAGGTAACTCAAATTGAAACTTACTAATAATAGTAAAAAAATGGTAGAATTATACTTTTTATGGGAGATAAGCAAAGCCTTAAATGGTTTTACATCACCACAAGGTATGGTTGAATCTTTAAATACCGTTTTTCAGATGTTTCTTGATATAAACAAAGTAAGAATCTTTTTATACGATAAAAACACAGATGCAATGAGGGAGTTCAGCAAAAATTGGCATTTAATCCGAGATAAAGAACAAAACAAAGGTTTTAAAAAAATCTACGATATTTTTTCAACTATGTTTGAACAGTGCTTTATTTTAAACAGCGAGCTTATTTCATTTGACATAAACAGAAAACAAGCCATTAATAATGTAAAAAGAATTCTTGTAGATAAAAATAATTCCCTTTATTTGCCTGTAGTACAAAATAAAAAAGTAATCGGAATTATTGAAATTGACTTTGACAATATAACAGAAGAACTTATTACAGCTGATTTCTTTATGACGCTTGGGATATCTGCTTCTCAAATATCTTCTGCCATAATAAATACTAAGCTAAATGAGCAAATGGAAGTAAACGCAAATTTTCATAACGCAATGAAAGAAATCGCCAAAATAATAGAATCTCAGTACGAATTAGCTTACATAATTCCTCTAATTGGTGAAATGTTGGACAAATTTATAACCGAACATTTGATTTACATCTTTTATAAAGAAGATAAAGACGAAGACGAGTTTAAATTATTATGGCCGGCAAATTACAATAAAGATAGGCTTCAACCTATTTTAAGTCAGCTAAAAGAAGAAAAAAGCATAACTAATGAAGAGCGTACAATAAGCGCATTTCCTCTTTTTGTCGAAAAGAAAATAATGGGCGTAATTGTAGCAGATGGCAAGATGAATAAACTTTCTGATATCGAAATAAATTATCTGGAGCAACTGGCATCACAAGCTGCAATAACAATAGACAAGGCAAATTCTTATGCGGAAATTCTAAAGCACGCATCAATGGATGCATTAACAGGATTAAATAATCGCAGGCAATTCGATATTCGTTTAAGACAAGAAGTTTCAGCCTCTAAAAGAAAAGATACGCCTCTATGTTGTATGATGATTGACATTGATTTCTTTAAACAAATAAACGATACCTACGGGCATCCTGTTGGTGATCATATTTTAAAGGAATTCGCACAACTTTTAAAAGCTGAAATACGTGAATACGACTTTGCTTCACGTTATGGTGGTGAAGAATTTTGTATATTACTTCCTGATACCGACTTGGACGAAGCAGCGGCAGTGGCTCAAAGGCTTAGAGAAGTTGTAGAAAAAAAAGAATATAATATTTCAGAATCGGAAGCTCCTAAAATGGTTTCAATAACAATAAGCATTGGGCTTAGCAAATTTGAACCTGACACCCAAAACCCTTATGAACTGTACAAAATAGCTGATCAAGCTCTTTATAAAGCAAAAACAACAGGACGTAATAAAGTTGTAGTTAAAGAATAACACTTTAAGCCTTTAATAGTGATTTTTCTTAATTTTTAATGGATTTTTACCGGTTTACATGGTAAAAATAGATAAAACCAATGAAATATAACCTTTGAGGAATTGAAATTGATTGATATAAAAGATGTTGAACATGTTGCAAAACTTGCAAGGCTTGAATTAACACAAGAAGAAAAAGAAAAATTCACAACACAATTGGGAGCAATTCTGGATCATATAAATCATCTCAACGAAGTTGATACAACAAATGTAGAGCCTATGGCTCACGCTTTTCCCATCAAAAATGTTTTAAGAGAAGATGAAGCAAAAAAAGAATTTTCCAGAGATGAACTTTTGAAAAATGCCCCCGATGAAGAAGATGGCTTTTTTAGAGTTCCTAAAATAAATGAAGAATAAACTAAAGGCTCATAAGAGCCTTATTTTGTTTACAGAGTGCAGAAAAAAGAATTGAAGGAAAAAATGGGTACAAAATATATATTTGTCACAGGCGGAGTTGTAAGCTCTTTAGGTAAGGGGATTGTAGCCGCTTCTTTAGGCAGGTTATTGCGAGCAAGAGGTTTTTCAGTTGCAATACAAAAATTTGATCCTTATATAAATGTTGATCCCGGCACTATGAGCCCTTTTCAACATGGTGAAGTTTTTGTAACCGATGACGGTGCAGAAACGGATCTTGATTTGGGACATTATGAAAGATTCACAGATACTAGTCTCGGAAAAATAAACAACGTAACGGCAGGCAGTGTATACCTTGAAGTCATAACAAAAGAAAGACGTGGAGACTATCTGGGCGGAACTGTTCAAACAATTCCTCATATTACTGATGAAATTAAGAACAGAATTAAAAAAGCGTCCGAAACAAACCCTGATTTTTTGATCACAGAAATAGGTGGAACCGTTGGTGATATTGAAGGTTTACCTTTTTTGGAAGCAATCAGGCAATTTAAAATTGATGCAGGATTCGGTAATTCTGTTTTTATACACGTAACCTTACTTCCTTTTTTAAATGCAGCAGGTGAGCTAAAAACAAAACCTTCTCAACACAGCGTTATCGCCCTAAGAAGTATTGGTATTCAACCAGATATCCTTGTTTGTCGAACACAAACCGAAATACCACAAACCGAGAAGAAAAAACTGGCTTTATTTACTAACGTAGCTCCAAAGGCAGTAATAGAATGCAAAGATATGGATTGTTTATATGAAGTACCTCTTGCGCTTGAGGATCAAAACCTTGCACAACAAGTATTAAAACGACTTAATGTCGAGAATAAAGAACCCAATTTATCTTCTTGGAAAAATATGGTTGAAAAGGTTAAAAATCCTGATAAAACAATTAAAGTGGCTATAGCAGGTAAATACACAAAACTTTCAGATGCTTATATCTCTGTCGTAGAGTCATTAAAACATGCCGGATACTCCATAAACGCAGATATAGAAATCAAATGGATATCATCAGATAATTGTACAGATGAACAGAGTACTAAAAAAGAGCTGAGCGATGTTCAAGGCGTGGTAGTTCCGGGTGGTTTCGGGATGCGAGGTATTGAAGGTAAAGTAAATGTTATTAAATACGCAAGAGAAAATAATATACCATTTTTGGGATTATGTCTTGGAATGCAGTGTGCAGTGATTGAGTTTGCAAGAAATGTAGCTAATCTAAACGATGCAAATAGTCTTGAATTTGATGAAAACACACCTCATCCTGTGATAGCATTTATGGAAAACCAAGAAAATATTGAGAACTACGGTGGCACAATGCGTTTAGGAAAATATGAATGCCAATTAAAAGAAGGATCAAAAGCACAACAAGCCTATAATCAATCTATAGTTAATGAGCGTCATAGACATAGATTTGAGGTAAATAATAATTATAAAGATCAGCTCACACAATCAGGAATTGTTTTTTCAGGAACATCGCCTGACGGGAAATTGGCTGAAATAGTTGAAGTTCCTGAGAACGACTGGTTTGTGGCTTGTCAATTCCACCCTGAATTTAAATCAAGACCGGAAACTCCTCACCCATTGTTTACGGGATTGATAAAAGCAGCATCAAAGTTTAAAATAAAATAGACAACAAAAAAGAGGTCTCTTATGCAACAAAAATTTGATTACAAAAAATTACTGGAAACAGCAAAAGAAGCACAAGAAAATGCATACGCTCCCTACTCTAAATTCAATGTGGGCGCATGTGTTCTTTATGAAGATGGAACAACCTACAAAGGTTGCAACGTGGAAAACTCAAGCTATGGTTTATCACTTTGTGCCGAAAGAAATGCCCTTTCAAGTGCAATAGTAAACGGACAAAAAGACAAACCCGTTGTTGTCGCAATCACAAGCAAAAACATAAAAATGTGCTATCCTTGCGGAGCTTGCAGGCAATGGATTATTGAGTTCAATAAAGATGCTGAGGTTGTTTTAGAAGGTGAAAACGGTGAACCTGTTATTTTCACAATCCAAGAACTTTTACCCCATTCATTTTCTTTTTAAATCATTACCATAAAGCTTTTGGCATAAACCTTTGCAATGTCCATATTTCAACACCGTCATGTTCAGTTTTGCCATATTCTTCAAAAAGTTTTTCTGTCATACAAATCGCTCTTATAGGCAGATTAAGCTCTTTGGCTGCTTGTTTTGTTTTTTCATAACCTTTTAAAACATCATCTAATTGAGTTTCATCACTAAAATGCGAATTACTTATAATACCGGTGAATTTTTTCCAGTTTTTTTCTTCGGTACCTTTGCTCCAATTGACATATTCTACAATATTATCAACGGATGAAGTCTCAAATTTTGAGGTATTAATAACTATATAAATATTTAGATTCTCTTCGTTATCTATTCCGTTTATAATATCCAAAATATCAAGCCCACCAACACCGTAGCCAACATCAATAACTATATTGCCTTTGATTGAAAGACAATTGAGCTGAAAATTTGTAATTGTATTTCCGGTTTCGCCAAGACCAAAATAATCTTCTTGCGTAACTACACGCACTCCGTGCTTTTCAATATCTTTTTGAATGGGTCTCAAGGTATAAGCAGGCTCTACCGTATCTAAATCCACAAGTGTAATTTCTTCAGACACTTCTTTTAGTGCTAAAGCTCTATTAATAGATATCTCAGACTTACCACTGGCATACGCACCTGTATAAACTTCAACTGTTCTTGTCATTAACTATATTCCTTACAAATCTCCGATTTAAAATCTATTGTACAACAACAGTAACTGCGAGTCGCTTTATTTTTATAAATCATTGGAAATATCTAAAAACCTTTGAATTATTAAACACTTGTTTTTGAATAGCTTTTTAAGTAATCCACAATTTCAATAGCTTCGTTTGTTCCGACTATAATTTCCCATTCGGGGAGTTCATCTTGAAGCTCTTCTTTCAAAGACGATACAAGTCCGGGTAATATTATTTTTTTGTGTGCAAGATTTTCAGGTTCTACATATTCTTTTATAGCCTTGGCTATTATTTCACCATTAAATTTATCTGCCGACCAAGCTGTTAATACGCTCATTCCATCAGAAGGAGTGATTAATAGATAGGTCGGCACTCCTGAAGATTCAATTTCGTTAGCAACAGCAAAATATGTTAAAGCAAAATTAGTTGTTACCATTAAAGGTGAGTTTTCATCAACTTCACCAAATTTATACAGTTTTGGCTCTACCTGTAAAGGCTTTTGCGGGTCTGTATAAATATTTTGACTAAGGGTGAATAATGCTGTTAAAAGAGCTTTATCGAGCTGTTCAAAAATAATTATATTTGCATATCTACAAAGATGTGATGATGCAAATACTGCGTTTTTTAGTAAATTACCGCTGTCTTTGATTTCGGTTAAAATAGGAAATCCGAGAGGTTTAAATTTGTCTAAAATTGCTGCACGTCTAATATAAGTTAAATTTTCCAGTAGTTGAGCATTTTTAATATTATTCAAATTTAGAACAATATTTTTAACACCTTTTTTTAGCAATGAATCAGAAATATCTACTAAAGAATCCAGATTATCGGCAGAAGCAACAACGGGAACGGAAAAATCTTTTTCAATTTGTGCTATTTTTTCAATATCATTTGATTCAAATAATACCAACGGTTTATGAGGTTTTATTTGTGTAAGAGCTTGAGTGATAGAATCAAAATCGTTACTGCGAATAATAAGAGCAATATCTTTTTTTGTAATTTGCTTGGCTTTTGCAGCAAGATCACAGCTTTTTACATCGATGAGCTCTATAACATTTACTTTAAAAATTTCACCTACTCGTTCAATTTGATAAGAAGCTATTTCATTAAGTTTTTCATCAAAACGAAGGTCATCACAACGAAGTTTCATGCCAATACAAGGTGGGTTTACAAAGGTTTTTTCATGTCGAAACATCACTGTTTCGTTGCCGATTTTTATTTTATTTGAATCACTGCCAAAGGTAATTTCTTCTTGTTGTTTTTGAGCGGCATCAGTTAATAGGTCTTTTAGTTCATCAGAAATATATTCACACTTATCGATTTCAGCCAGTCCTTTTGCCAATTTCATTGCATAAGCCATGCAGGTTGGAAACCCGCATTTTTTGCAGTTAGCTTCAGGCTGTTTTTTGCCTCCCGGTAAATGTTTAAATATTTGTAATCCTGTTAATGCCATTTTTGTTTATTGCTCCACATTGTTTGCGAATTGTTTAAGTTGTTTTAAAGCCTCCGGGTGCCACATTATTAGCAAATTTGCACCTGCTGATAATACCGAGGATGCGGTCATGCATTCCCAAATGATTGATCTTGAAGCTAAATCACCCCAATTTTCATCAAAATCATCTGATTTTGCCTCTTTAACTTTCCAAGACTCTTCCCCTACAAAAACAGTTATAGGCATATTAAGCATTAAGTCTCCATCAAACCCGGCTTGTTTTATTCTTTCAATCACACTATAACCATAATCAAGTCCATAGCCTAATCCTCCCATATTAGGATCGATGAGGATTTCATCAGCATCTACACCTTGCTCTGTTAAAAGAATGTTTAATTCTTTAGCAAGGTTTATATCAATAGGGGTTCTTGCAATTACACAATGACCATTTTTGACTATATGAGGCACTATTGCTTTTTGGTTTTCTTCTTCAACTGTACCTATTACGCATTTTCTACTTGCGGCTTCTGCCAATTTTGGCAAAAGTTTTTTGTCTATATCCCGTTTTGCCGATCCTATAATAATAATCGGCATTTCTATTTCATTTAAAATCTGTTTCAATAAATTAACAGCCAACTCTATTTGATTTTCTAAATCTGTTTCATTTACATTAAATTTTAATGCTAAAAAATCAGCCCCAACAGTAGATGCCTTTTTTGCCCATTTTACAGGATCGTTTAATATTTCACCCCAGTAATTTTTTAATACTTCAGGATAATTTTTAGGTATGTTCATCAATATTTCAATAGCAAAACATGGTTTAAATATTGAAGAAGAATTGTTGATGAAAGGTAATGAGGATTCACCGCCAATACTTGTTTCACCAAGTTTAAACGTTCTAATTTGAGACTTGTATTCAATTTGTGAAATTTTAAAAGTCATAATAATTCTGCCTAATCATTTTTGTTAATTAAACTATAACATAGAAATTTATATAGGTATAAACCTTTTTAGATAATGCTTTTATTGTATTTGATATTCTCATAGTCTAGTATTGGAGGTTGTTTTAAGTCTGAATTATATAAAAATACGCTTATAGCGGTTTTATATAAGCTAAATAGCAAGAAAATAAACCTAGTCGACAACTTTAATTCACATGATCCTTTTGTAGCTTAAACAGCGCCCAGTATATCTAAAGTATATATTTAATATTTCTTTACAATATATCAAGATTTGGCAATTAAGCCTAAAAACATGTTTTTTTATAATTAAGAGAGAGTTTTAAAAACATAGGAGAGAGAGAAAAATGAGTTGGATAAGTGATACATTTCAAACAATTTTAAAAAGCGAAGCAATTAAATTTGTAACAGGAAAAGACGTTTCGATTTCAGATCGAAATAAAAAGCACTCTGTTTTTTATGATACCGGTTCAAATTCGATACATATAAACAAAAGAGATTCTCATGTTGCTAATAACCAGTGCTTTAGTCAATGGGGTGATAATTATAATTATGACAACCAAAATGACTGGGGATGCCAACAATTTGGATTCAATAATCAAGCATCTTCACCAGGACCGGGATTATTTGATACATTCCTCGGATTAATTTCCAGTTTATTTGGTTTAGGCAATAACAACAACAATAACAACATGATTGCATTTGGCGGTAATAATGGATCAATGCCGGGTTGGAACGCTCAAGATGATAAAGACCTTTTCTCCGGTGATATTCACCAACCATTTGTGAATCCTTTTAAAGGTCAAAATACCATTATAATAAACAATGGTGGTAATGCGATAATCAATGGTGCAACTAATCTTTATATGCAAAGAGGCGGCATAGGGTTTGATTTCTTCAGCTAAATAAAAAAATACTAAAAAAGAAGGTGGATTTTTCAATCCACCTTCTTTTTATTTTTTACAATGATTATAGTTTTATAGTTTATTAGCAACCATTTCAGTTGTTTCAGAAAGTCTTGTAGAATAACCCATTTCGTTATCATACCAAGATACAACTTTAACCATTTTTTCACCCATTGTCATTGTCAATGCAGCATCAACAGAACTTGAGAATGAAGAACCGATAAAGTCAGTACTTACTAAAGGCTCTTCAACAAATTCAAGGATTCCTTTTAATTCGTTTTGAGAAGCTTCTTTAAGAGCCGCATTTAAAGCTTCAGCAGTAACGTTTTCTTTAGTTGTAGCAACTAAATCAACAACAGAAACGTCTGGAGTAGGAACTCTCATTGCGAAACCGTTTAATTTTCCGTTTAACTGAGGAAGTACTAAACCAACCGCTTTAGCAGCACCTGTAGTTGTAGGAACGATGTTTAAAGCACCAGCTCTAGCTCTTCTTGGATCACTATGACCAGCATCTAAAAGTCTTTGATCACCGGTATATGCGTGAACTGTTGTCATTAAACCTTCTACAATACCGAATTTTTCATCAAGAACTTTAGCGATAGGAGCTAAACAGTTTGTTGTACAACTTGCCATTGAGATAATATTTTGAGTTGCACTATCATAAGTTTCTTCGTTGATTCCTAAGCAAACTGTGTTATCAACGTTTTTAGCAGGAGCTGAAATAATAACTTTTTGAGCACCGGCTTGAATGTGAGCTTTTGCTTTTTCACCGTCAGTGAAGAATCCTGTTGATTCGATTACAACTTTAACGCCTAAATCTTTCCAAGGAAGTTGAGCAGGGTCTTTAGCAGCATAAAATTTGATTTTTTTGCCGTTAATTACAAGACCATCTTCAGCAACTTCAACTGTTCCGTCAAATCTACCCATTACAGAGTCATATTTGAATACGTGCGCAGCATCCTTTGGAGTTAATCCAGGATCATTGATAGCAACGTAGTTTAATCTTTCGTAAGAGCCGTTTTTAATTGCTGCTCTAAGAGTATTACGACCAATTCTGCCAAAGCCGTTTATTGCAACATTTACCATTTGAAAGGACCTCTTTCTATACTAATTACATAATTCACCACTTTTATAAATTAAAAACACTAAGAAGGCAAGAGGGAATGCAAAAAATCATCTAAAAAGAGAAAGATTTCGCAATATTTTTAATAAAAATAAGGAGTTTTTGAAAGCCTTAACATTGAATCAGGGATTGTTTTCACCTTGACTTTGTTTTTGAAATTATACAAGCATGCCTTCGTTTTACTAAATATCTTTTAGTAATAGACTTTAATTTGTTTATAATTATTTATTTTGGTGTTATATTACCATTCAAGTAGTATAAATAATGCTTTATTACTACGTTTCGGTATTATTATGAAGACAGTTAACGAGGTTTTAAAATGACAAGAGAACTATCTCCTCTTCAAAAAGCAAGACTTGAGTACAAGCCCAAATTACCAAGTACTCTTGCAAAAGGAATCAAAAATCTTGATGTTAAAAGGGGTGAATCAACTTCAGCAGTGGCAAACGTTGAAGATATTAAAAAGATATTTAAAAATTCTTTTGGAAAGCCTGTTGTGACTTTTAAAGAAGCACAGGGAAAGGTTGAAAATAAAGTATTAAACGTTGGAGTTATTCTTTCAGGTGGTCAAGCACCTGGTGGACACAACGTAATAGCAGGTCTTTTTGATGCTTTAAAAGAAGCAAATAATGAAAATAAACTTTATGGATTTTTAGGCGGTCCGGCGGGAATTATTGACGGAAAACATATGGAAATAACTCCTGAATATATGGATGAATATAGAAACACAGGTGGTTTTGATATTATCGGATCAGGTAGAACCAAGCTTGAAACTGAAGAACAGTTCATGAAATCTTGGGATACTTGCAAAAAGCTTGAAGTTAACGCTATTATTGTTATTGGTGGTGATGATTCAAATACAAACGCAGCACTTTTAGCAGAGTTTTTGCAAGAAAAAAATGCAGGTATTCAAGTTATAGGTTGCCCTAAAACAATTGATGGCGATCTTAAAAACGAACAAATCGAGATTTCCTTTGGTTTTGATACCGCTACAAAAACTTATTCAGAGCTTATTGGTAATATTCAAAGAGATGCTAATTCTGCAAAAAAATATTGGCATTTTATCAAACTTATGGGTAGAAGTGCAACTCACGTAGCTTTAGAGTGTGGATTGCAGTCGCAGTCTAATATTACTCTTATTTCAGAAGAAGTGGCAGAGAAGAAAATGTCTTTGGCTCAAGTTGTTGACTATATGACTGATATTGTTGTAAGAAGAGCTGAAAAAGGTTTAGATTTCGGAATTGCTCTTATTCCTGAAGGAGTTATAGAATTTATTCCCGAAATGAAGTCAATGATAGCTAATCTTAATGATACGCTTGCTCATGTTGAAGAAGATGAAGCTTATAAAGCAGTTGTTTCTCAGGATGAAAAATTTAAGTTTATTGAATCAAAACTTGAAAAGCATAATGCTGAGGTATTTGCTTCGCTTCCTGTTTCAATCAGAGAACAGCTTTTGATGGACAGAGATCCTCATGGCAACGTTCAGGTATCTAGAATTGAAACTGAAAAACTTTTAATTCAAATGATTGAAGAAAAATTAGTAGATTTAAAAGCTAAAGGTCAATATAAAGGCAAATTCTCAACACAGGCTCATTTCTTTGGTTATGAAGGAAGATGTGCATTCCCATCTAACTTTGATGCGGATTATTGCTATTCTCTTGGTTATAATGCATTTGCATTGGTTCAATTTGGATTCACAGGGTATTTATCATCTGTAAGAAATCTTGTAAAACCTGCTTCTGAATGGATTGCCGGTGGGATTCCTTTGACAATGATGATGAACATGGAAAAACGTCATGGTGAAATGAAACCTGTTATACAAAAGGCTTTAGTAGACCTTAATGGACCTGTTTTCAAAAAACTTGAAGAAAACAGAGAAAAATGGGCAATGGAAGATAACTATGTATTTGTAGGTCCTATCCAATATTACGGTCCTACTGAAGTTTGTGACGTCACAACTAAAACTATTCAACTCGAAAGAGCTTAAAATATTAGTGGGAAGTGTTAAAAAGCGAGGATTAAATCCTCGCTTTTTTATATCTGTTTTAAAAGTTTTTTAACTCCTGAGTCATTTTTAACAGAAGAATCTTTTATTATTAAATCATTCAAAACTTTTTTAGCTAAGTTTTTTTGATTGTTTCTTATGTATATTTCAGCCAATATTTTGTTTACTATTATATCATCGGGGTTGTAGGTCAATACTTTTTTATATTCGGCAATGGCTTTGTCCAGTTTATTTGTATTTGTATATAATTCGGCAAGTCCAAGCCTCGCATCTTTAAAAGTACTATCAAAGGTAAGGGCTTTATTGAAGTTTTTAACAGCATCATTATAATTTCCCAGGGAAAGATAAGCTCTACCTAATTGAGACCAGCTAATGGCTTTATTAGGTATCTCTTTTGTGTACCTTTTAGCTTCGACAAGTTTTTTTTCTAAACGATCTCTTTTATTGCCTAAAATATTATTTTTTGCAGAATTGTCCGAGTTAATTTCATTTGGATTTAGCTCATAGAGTGTTTGAATTGTATTTTTATCCCGTAAAGACAGTGTTTTCTTCTTAACTTCACCGTCTACTATACGAACCGGGTACATTACATCTCCTTGAACCGAACTATGCCCCCAAATTCCTAAAGCGTGTCCGAATTCATGAATAGAGGTATTGAATATATCTTCATTTGTTTGACTGGTTCCATCCGGACGTAATGTTGCAAAGCGAATTTGAACAGTGCCTAACTTTCTTCCATCGTAATAAGGCGTTGTTAGCCCTGAAATAAATTCGTTGGCATTTTTTTTAGGCTGGAGGTTGGGCTTGAATGATATTTTAATATCAGCACTATTTTTATTTGATACAAAATTGGTTTTTAAAAATCCATTGGAAGCACTGACCCATTTAGCGCAGGCTTCTTTTATTTCCTGAATATAAGAGCTTTTAAAACCTTCTATGGAGTTTTGGCTTGAAATATATATTTTTAGAGGCATTTTATTATTTTCCCATCGTAAAATTTCGCCTCTTTCATTTACTGCATTGTCAATGTAGCTGTTTTTAGCTTTTTGAGTGTCAATATTGTTTGATTTAGAAATGGTCTTATTTGAGGTACTGCCTATTGCTGTATAGTTTGAATTATAGTTGTTTTTTTGTATCAAAAATTCTTGAATTTTTGATATGCCAATAACTGCAAGTTTTGCCGCTTTAGTCTCAGGATTTATTTCTATGATCTTTTCATATTCTTGTTGAGCCGCAATGAGTTTATTCAGTTTTACCAAAGTTTGGGCTTTGTAGTATCTATAATTTACATTAAGAGGGTTTTCTTTGATTGCATTATTGAGTTCGACTTCAGCTTGAGCAAATAATCCTTCTTTATAAAGGTTTTTTCCGTTTTCATAATGGTCAAGAGCCCATGCAGGAAGGCATGAGAACTGAAATATGCAACAAATTATAAATAATATATTTTTTTTCATACTAAGATTTTATACTATAATTCACTTTTTTAATAAAAAATACCTCATTTGTTAATGAGATATTTAAAGAATATAAATATTGTTCAAATGATTTTTTTAGTCAATAACTTGCTTAGGAGAGTCTATGTTTGGAGTTCCCAGAACTCTGACCAATTCCAAAACAGTTGCTTTCATTTGACATTTTTGGTTACTACCTTTAAAAAACCCATCGTAAAAACATCCGTTACAGACGCAACCTCTTTTGTAGCAGTCAACAGCTGTGCTTGTCCATCTTCTTACTGTTGTTGCGCGTCCTAAATCCCTGCTTCTTAACACTTCGGCAGTTCCTCCCACTCCAATTTTTGTTAACCTGTTATTCCCATTTGGTGTAATTAAATTTATAGTTTAGATTATTTTAATTATATCGAGAAAGGGCTTAGACTCAATGTGGAAGCGGATAATTATTACATTACTCAACAATCGACTTAATATGGCTTCCTGTAGATGTTGCAGCGTTTTAGCATCATGGTAAGCCTTTTGAGCGCATGGTTTGCATGTTTTAAAGTCTATAAGTTATTATTTGACATGGATTTGCATGGTTCAAAACGTTTTTGCAGTTTATTTATAGGGTTTATGGATTAATTAAAAAGGCATATATACCTTAACCATGAGGAAAGGCATGATTCAAATCATGCAATAACAGTGCTGGCATGCCACTTGGGTTTTTAATCTTCTACTACAAATGGAGTATGCTACATATGGCTTAACAAGGTGTATTATGAGTTAATAAAAGGATAGGGCTTTTTGAAATAAAAAAAGTTAAGAAAGTTTTATTTTTATTAAGTTTTTGGCATGCCCGATTTTTAAAACTTAGTAAGGGTCAAAAAATAGACGTAAAAGCAAAAGAGCCCGTTCTGAAAATTGAACAAGCTCTTTTGTGTAAATAAGTAATCCACCAAAGGTGTAAGTTTATTATCTGCTAATTAGGCATCAAGAGGATTTATTACTAAACCGCTTAATAGCTTAGGATAAAAATAAGTTGATTTTTGAGGCATTTTATAGCCTTCTTCTGAAATATCCTTAATATCTTTTATTTTTGGTGATGCCATTACAAAAACAGCCTCAGCTTCACCTTTATCAAGGGCTTCAAAAGCTTCCTCTTCTTTTTTGATGTATTTAACACCCTCTTGAGCCATTTGTTCTTCTTTGGTGAAATTAAGAATTTCTTCTAATATAACTTGGTGAAGAACTGATAGATCAAGTTTTTTGAGTACATCAGGAGTGCCTTTGTCTGACAGGATTTGATTCACACTATCTTTGTCTTTTAGTTTCAACAAATAGTATTTATTTACATTTTTAAGGCATAGCCCCATTGTTATTTCAGTCTTAGCTGCCTGCTCCAATTCTTGATCAAATCTTTCTTTTGTTGATTCTTTTGTCACAGAATCAAAAGTAAATTCGACTATATCAAAGTATTTTTTTATAGATTCCAACAAATTATAGGCATCAATTCTTTTTGTGACGATTCTATGAGTCGGATATACAATCAAATTTTCATCATCAAGGTTTGTGTAATAACACATAACATAATTAAAAGGTGCGTCCTCAGCTGCATTAGGTTTTTGACTTCTCATAAAATCCCTGTAAGCAATAGAAGTTTCGTATCTATGATGCCCATCAGCTATTAGCAGTGTTTTATTTTCCATTATTTTTTGAGCTTTTTTGATAACTTCTTCATCATCAATGATGTAAAGAATATTTTGAACTCCTTGATCGTCTGTTACGTCAACAAAAGGTTTTTCAGGTAATTCTAAAGCTTTATCCATTTCTTTTTCAGGGTCAGAATAAGCCATGAAGATTTGACTGAAATTAGCCTCACAAGATTTCATTAAGTTTAGTCTATCTTGTTTTGGTCCACCCATTGTATATTCATGGGGCAAAATATTTTTTGTTTCATATTCTTCGATAAAGTTTTTAGCTATAAATCCTTTTCTTGATATTGTTTGCCCTTTAGGCGTTGTGTATTTCTGCACGTAGTAATAAATACATGGTTTTTGAGCTTTTTGTAAAACTTCTTCGTTTGTCCATTTTTTAAAGTCAGCAGCGGCTCTTGTATAACGGTTATCTTGATCATTATCGTCTTGTGTGACTTTATTTAAAATAAGTCTTACAATATTAAAAGAAGAGCGTTCGTAAAGAGCATCTTGATCATCTTCAGGTATAACATCGTAAGGTGGTGCTACCACATCGTCTATGCAAACCTTATCCAAATTGTAGGTTATTCCATCCAGTGGGGCTATTTTTACCATTTTTACCTCCAGCGTAATTGTAATGTCTCACATGTTTGTTATATAACATAAAATAACATGTAATATGTTAAATATTTTTCAAATACGGTTTAAAAATCAAGGAGATTGCTGTGATAAAAAAAGCAATGATAATGGCGGCAGGTGTAGGATCAAGGTTGGATCCTTTAACGCAAAGCAGACCAAAACCATTAATTCCAATAGTTAATCAACCTGTAATGGACCTTCTTTTGAATCATTTAAAATCTTTTGGTATCGAAGAGGTTGTGGCAAATACTTATTACAAAGCTGAAGATATTCATAAACGCTATGGTGATAAAAGTCCTATAGATATTAAATGTAAATTTGTTTATGAAAAAGAATTGTCCGGTACTGCCGGCGGTGTTAAAAAATGCGAATGGTTCTTTGAACCGAAAGAAACTTTTGTGGTCTTAAGTGCTGATGGTTTAACCGATTTTGATTTAAAAAAGATAATTGAAAGCCACAAAAAAAGTGGCGCTATAGTTACAATGGGACTCACTGAAGTGCCTCACGAAGAAGTGCAGCATTTTGGAGTAGTTGTGACGAATAAAAATTCTGAAGTTATTGAATTTCAAGAAAAACCTTCTTTAGAAGAAGCTAAAAGCAATCTTGTAAATACAGGTATATATGTATTTGAGACAAAAGTTTTTGATTATATCCCCGAAGATACTTTTTATGATTTTGCCAAAAATGTCTTCCCTCAATTAATGGCAAATAATAAAAAAATCAATAGCTTTGTTATTAAAAATTATTGGAGTGATATTGGCACTATGAACCAGTATAGAACTTCAACAAAAGATATTTTGCAAGGTAAAACTAATGTGGATTTAGGTTATCCCGAAAATGAAAATGGTTGGTTTGCCCCAACTGCAAAAGTTGACCAACTTGGCATTAAAAACGGTAAAATGATAGTAGGTGAAGCTTCAATAATAGAAGGTGATACAACTTTTGAAGGCTATAATGTCGTTGGAGACAACTGTCTTGTAAGAAAAGGTGCAAAGCTTACAAATTGTATTCTTTGGGACAATGTTGTTATAGAAAATAATGTAGAACTTGAAGATTGTATTATCGCAAGCAATACGATAATAGATAAAAATTTAAAATTGCAAAAAGGTTCAGTAATAAAATCAGGTTCTGCTATTTCGGTTAATAGTGAAATTGCCGAGCTTATATCTGTGAATTAGAATTATTGTAAATTCTAGTTTTTGAATTACTAAAAGTCTCGTTTAAAAACGAGACTTTTATACTTGTGGTCTAAATTAATAAGTGTAATAATCTTTGTGCTTTTTGTCTTTTCCAACTTTTCTTAATTTCACGTAATTATCAAAGTTTTGATTCAGTTCTTTTAAACGATGTTTTGTACATCGCATTTTAAACGTTTTTTTATGCATAAAATCCTCCCGTTTTTCAGCTATGTAATAGCTATAATAAGAGGGTTTTATTATTTTTTCATTGGCTTTTCAGGCTGTTTATAAAATTAGACCTTAGTGCTACAAATGTTAGCATTATTAAGTTCATAAAGCATTTTTGTACCCTCAAGGGTTAAATTAGGATCCAAATAATCAAAGGGTCTTTTCATGCAATCTGTGAGGATTTGCTTATACCCTCCTGTTGCGATGGTTTTCATTTTATAGCCTAATTCTTCTTCAATTGACATTATAAGCCCTTCTATCATTGAAGCGTGTCCTCGGACAAGACCTGAAAGCATATTATCAATAGTATTTTTACCAACAACAGATTTGGGTGCCTCTATTTTTACCTTTGGCAATCTTGATGTAAAAGAGCTGAGGGCTTCTGTTGAAATTCCAATTCCGGGCGTTATTATTCCGCCTATAAAATGACCGTTTTGGTCAATAATATCAAAAGTTGTAGCCGTGCCAAAATCAACAACTATGGCAGGTCCTTTGTAAATTTTATGAGCAGCATAGGCGTTAGCAATTCTATCTGCTCCGACTTCCTTGGGTTTTTCAACGTCTAAAACAATGTCAGTACAGTTTTTAGCTGATATGACAAAAACCGATACGTTTAGATATTTTTCTATTGCTTTTTTAAACCTTTCCGTCAAAGGCAATACAACGCTTGAAATAGCCGCAGCTTCGAGGTTGTTGATAAAACCTGCATGGCTTAAAAGGTTATTTAAAAGGATACCAAATTCATCTTCTGATTTTTGTTTGTCACTGGCTATTTTCCAGCTGTTTACCAGTTTATTTTCTTTATAAAGTCCAAGAGTTGTACTTGTATTTCCAATATCTGCTACGAGTAACATTTTTATTCCTTAAAGTCTTTTAAAATAATAATATCATGCATGTTTTTTTATTTAAAACACTAAAAACCCTTTATTAGGGTTTTTAAGTGAACTTTTTTATCTGAACAATGTTCTTTTTTATTATTTACCTGCTACATCCCATTTGCCGCAAGTGCCACCCCATCTGGCGATTATATTACCATCAATTTCTTTTGGGGTTTGTGCGTCAGGATTATTATTTTCACCTTGTAAAATTGAAATTATCTCACAATTATTAGAACAATCTTTGCATTCGTGAGTTAAGGATGTAAATGTAACACCGCTTATTTCCCAGCCCTTGAATGAAGTTGGAGTGTTAGAAAATTGGAAATTTTCCATCGCCAATAATCCTGCCCCTATAGCTCCCATTGTCTGATGATTTTCAGGAACTATAATTTCAGTTTGCAAAGCTTCTTCAAAAGCTTTTACCATGCCGGAATTGGTAGCAACGCCACCCTGAAATACAACTTTAGAAAGTAGTTCTTTTCCTAAAGCAAGGTTACTCAAATAGTTTCGAACAAGTGCCTGACATAGACCATAAAGAAGGTCTTCAACGGGATAGCCAAGTTGTTGCTTGTGTATAAGATCACTTTCTGCAAATACACCGCACCTACCTGCAATTCTTGCCGGAGATGTTGATTTTAGAGCTGTTGGTCCAAAATCCTGAATAGGAACATTTAATCTACTTGCTTGTTGATCTAAGAAACTACCCGTGCCTGCCGCACACACTGTGTTCATAGCGAAATCGGTAACAATACTATCTCTTATTATTATTATTTTACTATCTTGTCCGCCTATTTCAAGAATAGTTTGAACCCCGGGAACATAGATACTAGCGGCAACTGCATGTGCCGTAATTTCGTTTTTTATAACATCTGCCCCAACAAGCGCACCTGATAAGTATCTTCCACTTCCGGTTGTTCCAACACCTTTTATATCATAATCTTCTTTTCTTTGTTCAAAAAGTTTCTTCATTCCTTCTTGAACGGCAATTACAGGTTTTCCTGATGTTCTGAGCATAACGCTGTCGATATATTTACTGTTTTCATCGACAACTGCCAGTTTTGTTGTTACTGACCCTACATCAATCCCTAAAAAAGCGTTTCTGCCCATTTATATTCTCCGTTTGATTCTGTATTTTTCTTTATACCAAATGAGTTGATCTTCATTTAACGATTATTTTTTGAAATTGGTATATATAAAAATTAAAGTCTAAAAATGAACTCAAGTAAAGTCAATTTTAGATAAACTACCCATTAGTATATGAATAGTTGGATAACAATAAGGGTTATAAAAAAAAATGTTTTAAATATTTCAACATAGTAGTATAATCAAAGAATCAAAACATTTGCTAGGAGATTTTTTCAATGTCATTTATTCCTAAATGCCCTATAATGAGTGCGGGACATGAAATACCAGTAATTTGCGAGCAAGAAGGTTGCGCTTGGTATATGAAAAATTATAAAACTTGTGCGGTTTATATTTTAGCTCATAATGCAGCTTTAGACATCAAAGATAAGCAAGTTAAGGTTAAAAATTAACTTATTTTATAACGTTTTTACTGAGGAGTATTACTCGCCGTTTCTTGTAATTTAATTTCATTTTTTATATCAGTAAAAATATTTTTAACAGTGCATTTAGAGATATTATAAACACCGTTTGCTGGAGTTATTCTAAGTATTGATAAGTTTTTTTCTACGGGAGCAATAAAAGCAACAAGCTCTTTTTTATTGCTATCACTTAAAAATATCCAACCTTTTTGAGCGTTAAGAGAATCTATTTTTAGATTGTTTTTTAAAATAGCACCTGTGGATAGGAAGAAAGCTTCGTCGTAAGGTTTTTTAACATATAAAACAAAATCATCGAGAGATATTTTTTCTTGAGTATTTTGTTTTGGCTTTTGAGTTAATTTTAAATCAAATTTAGGTATAAGGTAAAGTTTATTAGGGTTAAAAGGTCTTAATTGCTTCGCAATATCAGGTTTTTTAATGTCTATTTCAGGTTTTTTTAGTGTGCTTAAAGTTTTAGTTTCTTTAATAACGGGAGTAATTATTTTTTCATCTTGTTCAGCAACTGTAGTCGGTTGCAAGGGCATTTCCGGTTTTAAATACAAATTTTGTTCTGCTTTTTGGGTTTCAATAACTATAGGTTTTCGCATTATTAGTTTAGATTGTTGAACAGAAGTTGACGGTAATTTATTATTCTCAATTGCAATAGGTTTTCTAAGTTTTAATTCCTGAGAATAAGCATTATTAAAATTATGGGGACAAGATATTAATAAAATTACAAATGAGATGAATGATATAAAAACAAATTGTTTTTTATTCATAAGAAACCGCCGCTTCTGTTTCGCTTTCCATCCAATTCGGACCATATTCAATATCTACAACTAAAGGCACGCTAAGAGGCTGATCCAGCTCCATTGCGGATTTAACCATTTTGCAAATTTCTGATAATTCTGATTTTGGAACTTCCAATACTAGTTCATCGTGTACTTGCATGGTCATTTTAGATTTTAAATTTGAGGATTTAAGCCTATCGTAAAGGTTTATCATCGCTAGTTTGATGAGATCAGCCGCTGTTCCTTGCAAAGGGGCATTAATAGCGGCACGTTCGGCAAATTCTCTAATCATTTTATTTCTGCTTGATAAATCCTCGCCAAAGAATCTTTTTCTGCCGTACATAGTTTTTACAAAACCGTTTTGATGTGCAATTTCTTTTGATTTTTCCATATATTCTTTTATTTTTGGATATGTTTCAAAATATTTTTCTATAAACTCTTTTGCTTCTTTAGGCGTAATGCCAATAGTTTCAGATAACCCAAAGCTGGTCTGTCCGTAGATTATACCAAAATTAACGGCTTTGGCTTTTCTTCTCATATCTTTTGTTACAGCATCAATAGGCAAGCCAAAAACCTTACTGGCAGTGGCTGTATGAATATCAATGCCATTTATAAAAGCTTCTGTAAGTGCCGGATCTTTTGAAAAATGCGCAAGTAATCTAAGCTCTATTTGAGAATAATCAGCCGCTAAAATGACATTTTCTGATTGATTTTGCGGGGTAAATGCAGCCCGTATTTTACTCCCTATTTCCGTTCTAATTGGAATATTCTGCAAATTAGGGTTACTACTGGATAACCTACCTGTTGTTGTAATAGTCTGGTTATAACTTGTATGAATTCTTCCGTCTTTTTCACTTATAAGCTCAGGAAGTGCATCAATATAAGTAGATTTTATTTTTGCCAAATGCCTTTGCTCAAGCAAATATTTAGCTATAGAATAATCTTTAGCCAACAATTCAAGCACTTTTGCGCTTGTGCTATAACCTGTTTTTGTTTTTGTCTTGCCTTTTGCCGGAAGTTGTAGCTTTTCAAAAAGCACTTCGCCTACTTGTTTTGGTGAATTTACATTAAATTCACAACCTGACTGCTCAAAAATATTTTTTTCAATAGAAGTTAAACTTGTTTGAATTTGATGCGACAATTTTAAAAGATAATTTTTATCTATATTTACGCCTACTCTTTCCATGTACGCTAAAACAGGAATAAGTGGCATTTCTATGTCGTATAAAATAAAACTTTGCTCGTCATCAAAATGTTCTGTGTGATATCTTCCCAGTTCTAAGGTCGCAAAAGCATCGGCACAAGCATAATCCGCCGCTTTTTCTATTTCAACAAAATTCATTGTAATAGCACTTTTACCTTTGCCTATTAGTTCTTCTATTTCTTGCATTTCAAACTTAAGATAGGTCAAAGCCTGGCTTTTAAGACCATGTCTTCTGGATGGGTCTTTCACATAGCTTGCAATCATTGTATCTAAGGCAATTCCGTTAAGATCTATATCATAGTTTTTTAGTATATTTATCTCATATTTGGCATTTTGAAGGACTTTATGTTTATTTTTATCTTCAAACAGAGGTTTAAGAGCTTTTAATACAATATTTAGATCTATCTGCTTACCTTCGTTATGTCCTACGGGTATATAAACTGTTTCAGTGTTTGCATTTAAAGAATTATCTATTCTTATTTTTTTTGAATCAAAAGTTATTTGAGGATTCCAGCCAATTGAAAGTCCTACAAGGGCTGCTTTTTGAGTATCTAATCCAGTTGTTTCGGTGTCTAAAGAAAAAACAGACTGTTCTTTTAATGTAGAAATTAAAGAAGCTAAAGATTGTTCATCGTCAATTATTTTCGAGCTGTAATCTTGGCTTTGTTTTTCCTTGACTGGTGCAACTTGAATTTCTTGAGAAAAGTCCAATAACAATTGGGGCTGCAAAAGTGTCTGTTGAGATTCTTGCTGAGAAGTTTGAGAAGGTGTTACCTCAACTTTTTTTAACGCCATAATTGTCTTCGGAATATCAGGTATTCGACCTTCGTTAAAAGGTTTTAACAAAAAAGGAAGGTTTTTTAAAAATGTAAAAAGTTCCACTTTTCTTAAGTAATCTGTTATTTTTTCAAGATTAGGCATTGTAAGGTGAGTATGCTCAAAATCAAAGTCAATGGGAACTTCTTTATTGATTGTAGCTAAAAATTTACTTTTAAAAGCCATTTCTTGATCGGTTTCAAGTTTTGTTTTTTGGCTTTTTGATTTCACTTCTTCGAGATGCTTATAAATACCTTCAATATCGCCAAATTGATCAAGCAATTTTATCGCTGTTTTATCTCCGATCCCTTTCACTCCTGGGATATTATCAGAAGCGTCACCGCTTAAACCTTTTAAGTCGATGATTTTATCAGGAAAAACCCCCATTCTTTCGTGGACTTTTTCCCAATCATATTCAATCAATTCACCCTTTTGAGGAATTAAAACTTTAATCAATCCTTCTTTATCAACAAGCTGAAAAGAATCTCTATCACCTGTAAGGATATAAGATTTATGCCCTAATGCTTTTGCTTTTTCTGCTACTGTGCCAATTACATCATCAGCCTCAAATCCGGGCATTTTATAAATGGGGATTTCCAGTGCTTCAACACCTTCAAATAATAACGCCATTTGATCACGCAGTGAGTCAGGCATTGATTGTCGATTAGCTTTATATTCAGAATAACTTTCGGTTCTGAAAGTATCTCTTCCACAATCAAATGAAACTGCTATTGCATCAGGTTGTATTTTTTTTAGAAGGTCAAAAATTGCTTTAAAAAAACCATAAACAGCCCATGTAGGTTGTTTATTAGCTGTTTGCATTCTTGTTCGCTCAAGAGCAAAAAACATTCTATAAGCCAAAGCGTGTCCATCTATTAATATAAGTGTTTTTTGATTTGTCATATTTTCCCCAAGATATTTTGATTGTTCTTATTTTATCAAAAGCATGCTTTTTATGTCTTTCTTGGTAATGTTTATTAACAGTTTTAAAACTTTTGGAAATACTAAAAGACCTTCCCATAGGAAGGTCTTTTAAGCTTATATTGATAATGTTTTTACTTGAATAATCCTTTTAGAATGGATACAAAATCTACCTTAAATAAATCAGCAGGTGTTTTGATGTTATTTGCAAAATCCCACTGGAATTTATTTTCAAACATATTTGCTACGTGGAAAACCCCTTCAGGATTAGTTGTATCGACTTCTTGGTATGTGAAGTTTACATTTTTATCTTCAGAAAGCTTTAACCTTGCTCTATCAGCTTTTCCATCTTCTAAACCTTCAAAAGAATAGTTAATGAAATTAAGGCTGTCAAAGTCCATGTCGATAATATCGATAGCTTCTTCATCAACATTATATTGTGCAGCTAAATCTTCATTATCTAAAACCTGATATCTTCCGCTTTGAAGGTCAATATCTACATATTCATTACCTTCTGTTTGGAAAGTAATACCTTTAGTTCCGTCTTTTAAGTGTTTTGAGACGTTTAAAGTGTTACCCTTAACACCGTCGCCATCATCGCCACCTTCGATTTCGTTTTCCCACATTTGGGCTTGAGTGTTGATATCCCTTGAAAAGACTTGAACATAGGTTAAAAAATCAACATTTTCTTTGCCTGTTTCCTGTACCCACGTTTCGTAGCGGTTGTACTGGTCTTGGTAAAGAGGTCCCATTTCTCCGTTATGTCCTGATATTATCATTCGTTTATCCTCCAGGGGTGATTACTTTTAATACTTTTATTATATATATAAAGTCAAAAAAATATGTGCGATTTCAAGATAGTTGTAATTTAGCCAAATGCTGTAACATTTGTTTACATGGTCACCAGCATGTATTTGATGATCTTTACAGCCTTTTTTCGCTCTATAATTGGACTTATATATAAAAATACCATTTACATGCCAACTTTACAAAACTTAAATGATGTATTTTTTATTTTTATTACAATCATAACAATTTTTTTTGCAAGGTTCCAAATGAATAGTTACACTGGTATTTTTAATATTCGACTCTATATCATCTTCTATTTTATCACAAAGATCATGCCCCTCTTTAATTGTAAGGTTTTCAGGGACTATAAGTGTCATTTTAATTATTTTATCAGCACCTGAGCGTCTTGTTTTTAAAACTTTCAGGCTTAAAACTTCATTGGGAATATATTTAGTGATAGTTTGTTTTATTATAATTTTTTCTTTTTCAGGTAGCGACTCATCCAAGAGGTTTTTTGCGGTTTTAAAACACAAAGAAAAGCCTGTTTTAAGAATCAAAGCTGCCACTGCAATAGCTATTATAGGATCCATTATTGTAAGACCCGTGAATTTAATTATCAATAAAGCTATTAAAATACCAAAAGAAGTGTACACATCTGTGTTCAAATGCTCGGCATCAGCGATAAGGGCTATTGAATCATATTTTTGACCTACTTTAGATAAATGCCTACTTACAAAAACATTTACGATAATGGACAACAGCATAACAACAATACCTAAAGATGTTTCCAGGTGATGTTCATATCCGTTTATCAATCTAGAACTCGCTTCGTAAAAAATAAAACAAGCCGCACCGACAATTAAAAGACCCTCTAAAAGACCTGATAAATCTTCAAATTTGCCATGCCCGAATTGATGTTCTGAATCAGCAGGTTCAGAAGCTATTTTAACCGAGAAAAAAGCAATAAAAGAGGCTAAAAGATCGCTAAAAGAATGTACTGCTTCAGACAGAATGCTTACACTGCCTGAAACAAGCCCAACAACTAATTTTGAGATGATCAAAAAAGTATTTGAAATTATTGAAAGTAGTGCTGCTCTTTTTTTTATAACGACACTCAACTTGGGCTCCATTGTTTTATTTTCAATACAAAGTTAATTATACACTTATAACAAAAAAAAGAACCACAGAACAAAAGTTAGTGATTCTTTTTTGTTAAAAAACGGTCTTATACTGCGGGGCGGAATTTACGTGTTTGTTTTTTGCTTCTCCAAAGGGCAAGGAACATACTAGCAAAGAAAATACTTGAATAAGTACCAATTGCTATCCCTAATATCATTGCAAGAACAAAATCTTTAGTGGTAACACCACCCAATAAAAACAAGGATATTAAAACAACTAAGGTTGTTACTGAAGTGTTTATACTTCTTGCTAATGTTTGATTAACACTGGCATTAACAATTTCGTTAAAAGATTTTTTCTTTGCTAAAAATCTGGAGTTTTCTCTTATTCTATCAAATACGACAATAGTATCGTGAACACTGAATCCAATAACTGTCAATATCGCAGTTATAAATAAACTATCAATTTGAATAGCAAATAGCAATCCCAGTATAGAGAAAACACCACAAACAAAAAGCGCATCGTGGAATAACGCAAAAAGTGCCATTATTGCATAATCTAATTGAAATCTTATTGCCAAGTATAAAACAATACCTGCAAAAGCTAACAAAAGAGCTATGACTGCGTTTTTAAAAAGTTCTTGTCCTAAAACAGGACCTATGGCGTTTACTTGCAAAAGTTCAAATTTGCCGAATTTTTCTTTTAGCAATGCATTCACTTTTTCAACTTCGTTGTTCTCTTTGTCATTATCAAGAAAACGAGTTCTTATGGATACAACACTATTTATATCCATAGATTTTTTTTCATTTTTCTTAACCTGTTGAGAAGACTTTTTAAGAATTTTGGAAGAACCTTCTATTTGAATTATAGGATTTTCAACCCCAATACTTTCAAGACCTTCTCTAATAGTTGTTACATCTTGTTTATTTAACTCTTTTTCAAAGCCATATTGAATAAGAGTTCCACCTGTAAAGTCAATACCCAGTCTCATTGGTGAATGAGTCGGATAAATAACTGAAGAATATATCATTGCAACTATTCCCGGCACTATTAAAAGTGCAGAAAGTGCAATCCATACCCATTTATATTTAACAACGTCTATTATTTGTTTATTATTCAAAATCGGACTTGTCACTTGAAATCTCCTTTTAGTCAATAATTCCCATTTTTGCATTTCTAGAATCTGTTTCTTTGGCTACATAAGCTTTTCCGATATCATCGGATTTAAGCCCAAACCACTCCGGATGCTTTAATTTTCCCGATCCGAAAAGTAAATGCATAAAGTTTTTAGTAACCGTAATCGCAGTAAACATACTGATAATTACACCGATTGCAAGAGTAAGTGCAAACCCTTTTACAATACTTGTTCCAAGCATATAAAGAATGAAACAGGTTATCAAAGTGGTGATGTTTGAGTCAAAAATACTTGTAAATGCTCGGTCAAAGCCTGCATTTATAGCTGTAAATAAGGTTCTGCCAACTCTTAATTCTTCTTTTGTTCTTTCAAAAATAAGGATATTTGCATCAACTGCCATACCTATACTTAATATAAAACCGGCTATTCCTGCCAAAGTTAGAGTTACAGGTATTGTAACAAAGATAGCATAGACTAAAATCCCGTAGATGCAAAGTGCAGCATCTGCGATAAACCCTGGAACTCTATAATATCCTATCATAAAGAGCATTACAATACTTAGTCCAACAATACCGGCTATTTTACTTTTTTCGATTGAATCAGCCCCAAGAGTTGGTCCAACGGAATTTTCTTCTATTATTTTAGCTGGAACAGGCAAAGCTCCTGCATTCAAGAGGTCAACCATTTTTTGAGCTTCCTTTATATCGAAACCTCCGCTTCCTCCTGTTATTTGAGCACTACCTCCCAGTATTTCGGTTTGAATTACAGGAGCAGACTGAAGTTCTCCGTTGAAGAAGATTGCCATTGGCTTGCCTACAAGTCTTTTTGTAAGTGTGGCAAACTTTTTAGCACCTTTATCATTGAAATCCAAAAGAACGAGCCATTCTCTGGAAGTAGGGTCATTCCCTATTCTTGCACTTTTCAAGTCTTTACCTGAAAGACCGGTGCTTCTCCAAATTTGCATGCCTCCGGAACCTGTTACCTGTTCTTTAAATTCAAGCTCGGCAGTTTCTCCGATATATTCTTTGGCTTTTTGAGGGTCGTCAATATTTGGTATTTCGACCAAAAGTCTTGTCTCGCCTACTCTTTGTACCACTGTCTCGGCAACACCTAAAGAATTTACCCTTTTTTCAATAGCAAATTGTAAGCTATCCATCATATCAGGTGTAATTTCTTTGATGGTTTCTGTAGTCTGTGCTTCTAGCACTAATCTAACGCCACCAACCAAATCTAAACCTAATTTAGGTGGTTTTGTAAGGATTAAAATAAGGCTTGTAAATACAAGTCCTACAATAAATAAAAGCATTAATTTGTTTTTTTTCATGGATTCTCCCCAAATACAAATCTTATATTAATATGTTTATAAATAATTCTATCAAGAATATATATTAGAAATAAGTATAATTTTTATTTTCTTTAATATTTAATTTTATGACCAAGTTTTATTTAAAATTATAATACTCAATAAAAATAAAAATTAACCATTTAGACATAGCCTTGTAAATAATATTTTTATCTTTTTTTAAATAATAGGCTATAATATATTAAAATAACATCGTATAATTTAGAAAATTTAATTAATGGATAAAACATTTGAAGTAAAAGGTTTAAGTAAGCATTTTCCGATTAAAAAAGGTTTTTTTAATAAACAAGTCGGGGCAATTTATGCTGTAAATGATATTGATTTAAATATTTATAAAGGTGAAATATTAGGGCTTGTAGGTGAATCGGGTTGCGGAAAATCCACAGCAGGTAGATGTTTGATAAAACTTTTAGACCCCACCAGCGGCAGTATAAGGTTTAACGGTCAGGAAATATCTCATTTAAAAGGTAATGAACTTAAAAAATTACGAAAAAAAATGCAGATTATTTTTCAAAACCCTTTTTCCAGTTTAAATCCCAGAATGACAATAGAAGAAACACTAAGAGAACCTCTTGTCATAAATAAAGTTTTGCCAAGAAAAGAAATTAAAAACAGGGTTAATGAACTTATTGATATGGTTAATTTACCGCAAAGTTCATTGAAACGCTTTCCTCATGAGTTTTCAGGAGGTCAAAGACAAAGAATTGTTATAGCAAGAGCTTTAGCCTTAAACCCTGAGTTTATAGTAGCTGATGAGCCAGTAAGCGCCTTGGACGTGAGTGTGCAGGCTCAGATAATAAACCTGCTTTTAGAGCTTAAAAAAGAGCTGGGGCTTACGTATTTGTTTATTTCTCACGATCTTAGCGTTGTAAAATATATTTGCGATAGAGTTGCGGTGATGTATTTGGGTGAAATAATTGAAGAATCTCCGACGAATGAATTATTCGAAAAGCCTCGTCATCCTTATACACAAGTGTTTGCCTGCAAGCCTTATTGAGTGCTGTTCCCATTCCTGATCCTACAAGAGATATTTCAAAAAGGATGCTACTTCAAGGCGATTTGCCCAGCCCTGCAAATCCTCCTTCAGGGTGTAAATTTCATACCCGTTGTCCTTATGTGATGGATATTTGCAGAAGTATTCATCCTGAGAAAACTTTTGTTAATAACAAACATTATGCTAAATGTCATCTTCTGACTGATGGTGAGTGATTTTATAAAGATTTAGATATGTTAATAATTTCTCATTGATAATTCTATGAGCTATAATTAGACTTATACCGATATCAAAATGTAATCAGGAAAATAAAATAATTTTGCAAGTCGGTATATGCAAACAGAGAGCAACGTTTTCAGAAAATGCGACCACGTCGAATTTTCCTGAAAACTAACTTATTTAGACTTAATTTAATAGCCATAGAAAGTTTTAGCAAGAATGTACACAAAAAGAATTATTATTGATAGGTTAAAAAGCAAAAAGTTTTTTATAGATGAGTCCACTCTTGAAAAATTCATTAAAAATTGGAAAATCGATGCTATATACGAAGATGATAATAAAGAAGAGTATTTTGACGAATTTGCCGTTGAAAAAATAATTAAAGGAATGGGGCTAAAAACAAAAGGTGAAAGCGATAGAAGAATTGCTTATGAAATTAATAAAGAGCCTAGAAAAACAGAGCTTCCTCAACCTGTAAAAACAAATGTTTATAGAGAAATGCCATCTGAAGGGGCTGAGCTTAAAAAAATATCACTTGATATAACAAATCAGACAGTTTCTTTTTTGGCAGATTCTATTGCGCAAAAAATCACGAGTGATATAACTGATCATTTAAAAGAAACTGATTATTTGCAATCTGCAATGGAGCACGGTAGTTTACAGCGAGATAACGAAATAATGGCAAAGCAAATAAGTAAGTTGATAAAACAAAACGAAGAACTCCGTGATCAAGTTGCTGAGCTTGAATTGAAAAACGAGAAGTTCAAGCCATTTGTTGGGAATTTGTATATTAAACACGACTAGAGCTATTTGTCATTTTCATCCATTACTGAAGTAAGTGCAAAATTATAATAGATAACAATCAGTTTAAAAACACTATTTACTAACTCTAGGCTCTTTGCTTAGAGTTTTTCTGCTGATATTAACCTTAATTATTCAAACTATGAATAGGTGCAGGAATACGTCCACCACGATTAACAAAAGTAGAACAACTGAAATTATTTACAGGCATAATAGGTGCTTCACCTAAAAGCCCACCGTAAAAAGCTCGATCTCCAAGACCTTTGCCCGGTACAGGTATTATCCTCACAGCTGTTGTCTTTTTATTAATCATTCCTATCGCCATTTCATCGGCTATAATTCCTGCTATGGTATCGCAAGAAGTATCGCCCGGTATTGCAATCATATCAAGCCCTACAGAACAAACACAGGTCATTGCTTCAAGCTTATCGAATGATAATGCACCCAATTCTACAGCTTTTATCATGCCGGCATCTTCACTAACAGGAATAAACGCTCCACTAAGCCCACCCACATAGGAACTCGCCATAATACCGCCTTTTTTAACGGCGTCATTTAACATCGCCAAAGCAGCGGTAGTTCCGTGAGTACCGGCTCTTTCAAGCCCCATAGCTTCAAAAATACCTGCAACACTATCACCAACCGCAGGGGTAGGAGCTAAAGAAAGATCAATGACTCCAAAAGGAATATTTAATTTTTCAGCAAGTTCACGACCTATCAATTCACCTGTGCTGGTAATTTTATAAGCAATAGTTTTTATTTTATTTGCTAATTCGCCAAAATCAGCATCTTTAGATAACGATGCAACTGCTGCACGCACCACACCCGGACCACTCACACCTATATTTAATTGACATTCAGGCTCTCCATAACCATGAAAAGCACCAGCCATAAAGGGATTATCTCCGGGAACATTACAAAAAGTAACCAGTTTAGCTGCTCCCAGTCCATCTTTAGTTGCTGTTAAATTGGCTGCTTCTTTTATTATTTTTCCCATTTTTAATACGGCATCCATATTTATACCGGCTTTTGAGGAGGCTAAATTCACAGAAGAGCAAACCCTTTCTGTTTTACTAAGAGCCTCGGGAATACTTTCGATAAGGGCTAAATCTCCTTTAGTACAGCCTTTTTCGACAAGCGCACTAAAACCGCCTATAAAATCGACATTCACTTCTTTTGCTGCTTCATCAAGTCTTTGAGCTAAATGAACATAATCGTATTCTTTTGCACTTTCACCAACTATCGAAATAGGAGTTATTGCAATTCGTTTATTTATTATAGGAATACTATATTCTTCTTCAAGCTCTTGCGCATATTGTGCAAGGTTTTTAGCATATTTTACAATTTTGTTATATATATTCTCACCTGTTTTATGAACGTCTTCACAAATGCAATCTCTAAGACTCAGAGCAAGTGTTACAGTTCTGATATCAAGATTGTGTAATTTGATCATATCAATTGTTTCAAGAATATATTCTATGTTTATATTTTTCATTTGTAATGCCTTTAAAATTATTGTATTTCTTTTTAAATCGTGTGCATATTATCGAATATTTTTTTATTTTGAATCCAAACTTCCATATCAAGTTCTTCAGCGCATTTTATCAACGCCAATTTAGCCTCTTGAAATGATTTGTCCGACTCCGACATATCCCCCATTAAAAACATAACAAACTGCCCCTGGACAATTGTTTGTTTAATATCTTCGATGTTAATTTTATACTCTGCGAGTACATTTGATATTTTAGCTACAATACCCACTTTATCCTGACCCGATAATGTAACGATAATTCTTCTGTCTTTCATGCTTTAACCTTTTTAATTTAAAATAAAATCAGAGTGTAATTTGTCTTAAAAATTAAAATTTCTAAGTCCATCCTATACTCAATAATACAACTAAATTGAAGAAAAAGAAAGTATATTAAGAAGAAAACACATTATGAATGCGTCCCGTGTATGATGAATAGCCTTTTAAACCTTTTTAACCTTGGTTTAATTGACCCTGAACACAAAGAACCTGTGATGAAAAAAGTATTAAATTATTATAATGAATTAGATTTCAATGAAACACCACTGTTGGTCAATAGAACTCTTCATAAAATGGTTCGTGAAATTACAAACGATCCTGATCCGTATAAAAAACTTAAAGATAAATACAACAATATAGCTCTTGAATATTATGAAAAATATAAAACTATAATCAAAGAAGCTCAAAACCCTTTTGATATTGCGATGAGGTTATCAATAGCAGGTAATATTATTGATTTTGGACCCGGGCATAGTATAGATGTGGAAAAAACTATAAATAAAGTAATGGCAATGGATTTAGCCGCAGATCAATCAAAAATTTTACAGGAAGAGATTTCAAAAGCAAAAAGTATCTTATATCTAGCTGATAATACAGGTGAAATTGTATTTGATAAATTGTTCATAGAAACAATCAATCATCCTAATATTACTGTTGCTGTGCGTCAATCACCTATTTTGAATGATGCCACAATGGAAGATATTGAAAAATTAGAAATCAATAAACTTGTAAAAGTCATAACCAACGGAGATAACGCACCGGGCACTCTTTATGAGGCTACTAGCGAAAGTTTTAAAGAAGCTTTTGAAGCTGCAGATTTAATCATATCAAAAGGTCAAGGAAACTATGAAGGTCTAAATCACTTCCATGAGTATAATATTTTCTTCTTGCTAATGGCAAAATGTAATATTGTCGCTGATATAATCGGAGTCAAAAAAGGCGACTGCGTGGTTAAAAAAGCCGGATTGTAAAAAAGCAGCCCTTTTTTCTTTAAATCAAAATGTTTTTAGTTTATAAATTAGCATAGTCTATAAATTACAAGGTTTAAAATAAAGCAAATGAAAATAGTAATATTTGGAGCAACCGAAACAGGCTACCTGGTCGCAAATGCATTACATGTAAACCACGATATAACGCTAGTAGACCCGTGTGAAACAATCCCCGAGGATTTTAATAAACTCGATATAAGTTTTGTCAGCGGAAACGGTTCAAACGTAAATGTGTTGGAATCTGCAAATGTTAAAAAAGCGGATATTTTCATTGCATGCAGTGACCTTGATGAAGCAAATATTGTATCGAGCTGGACGGCTAAAAAAATTAGCAACATAGAAACAGTCTGTTTTGTGAGCAAATTTGAATATGTCGAAAGTCTTGCCTCTTCAAAAGGAAGCTTATATGAATCTGAATTTGGAATTGATCACGTTATTTGGCCCGAAGAACTTTTAACTCAAGAGATTTTCAGAATTATATCAGTTCCTGAAGCTATTGATGTCGAACATTTTGAAGGCGGAAAAGCCAGATTGCTTGAATATAGAATCAAAGACGACTCTGATTTTATAGGAAAACAAATCAAAGATTGTTTCTTCCCTGAAAATTCTTTGATTGTAGGGATAACACGAGACGCAAAGTTATTCATACCGGATGGTGCAACCGAATTTCAAGCCGGCGATAAAGTGATATTTATGGGAACAGAACAAGCCCTAAATGCATTAGCCAGAAACTTTTTCCAGAAAACTCAAAAAGTTAATAACGCTGCAATAATAGGCGGTGGAAACGTAGGTTATATGCTGGCTCAAAATCTTGAGAAAATAGGAATAAAAACAAAAATAATAGAAGCAGATTTTGAAAGATGCGAATATCTTTCAGATAACCTTAAAAAAAGCCTTGTTCTGCACGCTGATGGCACAAATATAGAGCTTTTAGAGTCTGAAGAAATTGGGGATACTGATGTTATAGTAAATGTAACCAATAACGACGAAAAAAACCTTCTATGTTCTTTGCTGGCAAAGCAATTAGGTGTAAAACGTGTTATAACAAGGGTTGGTAATGCAAGAAACGTTGATTTGTTTGAAAAAGTCGGTATAGATGTTGCAATATCTCCTATGGATGCGGCTTTAAATGATCTTAGAAATAGGTTAATAGAAAGAGATATCGATATATTAGCAATAGTAGAACGTGGCCAAGGTGAGGTTATTGAAGTTTCAGTCCCCGATAGGCACACAGATATCGAAGTAAAAGATATGCAATTTCCTGCTAAAGCTATAATAGGAGCTATTAAAAGAGGTCGTAAGATCTTGATACCTAAAGGTGATACTTTAATTAGGGAAGATGATAATATGATAATCTTTACTACAAGCGAAGATGCACCACAAATAAAAGAGTTTTTTAAGCGATGAGAATAAGTTATCTACTCAACGCTGTCGGGTTGGTCTTAATGTATTTTGGGGCTGTTATTTTACTACCGATTATAATGGCGACTATTGATCATGACATTAAATCAGTATTCATTTTCCTTGCCGCTTCTGCAATATCATCATTTATAGGTTGGTTATTCAGGGCAAACGGCAAATATACAAATAACTTTAACGATTTAAAACGCACAGAAGGTCTTTTTATCGTATTTCTTGCCTGGTGTGCAGTAGGATTGATCACAGCAATACCATATCTTTTGTACGGACTTTCTCCTGTAAATGCTCTTTTTGAAGCTGTATCGGGAGTTACAACTACAGGCGCAACTATATTAACTGATTTTTCTCAATATCCTAAAACCTTTTTCTTTTGGCGTAGCATGAGTCAATGGTTGGGCGGGATGGGGATTATCGTATTATTTATAGCGATTTTACCTCAGTTTTCAGTAGCCGGTAGACAAATGTTTTTTGCAGAAGCCCCCGGACCTACCGAGGAAAAAATCACACCTCGGATAAGACATACTGCTACTGCTCTTTGGAGTGTTTATATCATACTAACTTTAATTGAAGTTATTTGCTTAAAGTTTGCAGGAATGCCTCTTTACGATGCTATTTGCAACTCTTTCTCAACACTTGCAGCAGGAGGTTTTTCCCCAAACCCCGAAAGTATTTTAGGATATGGTAGCAATAAAATTACAAATATTATAATATTCTTTATGTTTTTAGCGGGTGCAAACTTTGCATTGCAGTACAAAGCTTTGATACATAGACGTCCTAAGGCTTTATTTAACAGTGAAGAATTTAGATTTTATCTTTTAATTTTCGTGGTTATATCTTTGTCTTTGACGGGCTTTTTAGTGCTTGAAAATAACTACGAATGGATATCAGGACTGCGAGATGGATTTTTCCAGGTTATTTCTATTCTCACCACGACAGGATTTGCCTCTGTAGACTTTGAAAATTGGTCTGTAGCTGCAAAAGTTCTTTTGTTTACAATGATGTTAATAGGAGGTTGTGCCGGTTCAGCAGGCGGTGGCGTAAAGGTTGTGCGAGTGCTTTTTGGTTTTAAATATTTAAAACGTGAGATTGCTCAAATCCTACATCCTAACGCGATTTTGGCTATAAAAATAGACAAAGTTACAGTGTCTCACGATATTTTAAGACAAATTCTCGGTTTTATAATCTTTTACTTTTTGTTATTTATAACATCATCTGTTATTGTATCAATACTAGAAAGTAATATTGTAACCGGAATTTCAGGTTCTGCAGCAACAATAGGAAATATAGGTCCGGGCTTTGGAATTATTGGACCGATGGGAAGTTTTGACTCTCTTTCTATTTACACAAAATTTATTTTTATATTTAATATGCTGGTTGGAAGGCTAGAATTAATACCATTTTTAGCTATGTTACATCCTGATTTTTGGCGATTCAAGGCCTAACCTTTATAAGTTCTTATAAAATTTTCTATCGATCTATCATATGTTTTTTCACCTTCTGCAGAAAAGAAACATCCCGGTATTTCCCCTTTGCTACGGTGGTAAGTTACGCACTCACAACATAAACCTCGTTTAGCACAAGCGGAATAAGTACAGGTGCAATTTTCCTTATTTTGTTCAATTTTGCATTCCATTAATTTTCTCCTAGTTATATAAATATTCTTTTAGATTTGCATTTTTGTTAATTTTTGGAATAATTTTACCGTCTTTAGAAGTCATAATAGTCATAACTCCGGGTCCGTGCCCTGAGATGATACAATCACTGTGAACTACAATACCTATTGAAACAGCACCTTCTTTATATATTCGACCATATGAATGATCGGCATCTGTAATAGCAACAATATCACCAAACCTTAAAGAATCCAGTTCGTGTTTTTTTACTACATTTTCATCAAAAAGCTGAATATCATAATCCCCTCTACTTACGTTATCTTTGCCAATTCCTGAACCCATAATCTTCGAAGGCACAAGGTGAGTTACACCCACTTCTAGAGTATCTTTATTTTGTTTGATATCAAGCTTTTTAAAAATTCCAGGAGAAATATTGAACACTTTTATATTTGAATAGTCTAATAATTCGAGTCCTACGCCGTAGGCTTTTATTTGTATTTTATCGCCAATTGTCAGATCGTCTAATACCTCAGGTTCAAAATCAAGGAGGACATGTTCGCACCCACCGTGTTTACCGGTTACAAAGCCTTTTTTCCCTTTTGCATCTCCGGTTACAATTTTAGCAATATTACCTGCGCAAGATAGCGTATTTAAAGCACCATTTTCGTGTTCTTTCGGGTTTTTAATAGTAACACATGGCTCTACGTGATCAGCTTGAAGACCGCAAACATTATCGCCTATTCGAACATTGTAGGTAATACCACCGGTTCCTGGAAAAACCTTTAATTGTCCGTCGTGCGCCACACGATAAGGATTTCCTATTAACGGAGATTGAATTTCTCCAATAACAGAAATTTCGACTAATTTATTTTCGTTAGTTTTAAGCATAGGTGCGTCCTCATTGAATATTACTTATGTTTATCTTATCAGATTTTTCAAAAAAATTTTTATGTCAAATAGAGTATTTTTTATGCAAAAAGGGAATAATATATGTATAAAATGTTGTTATAAATAATTTGTTCAATTCAAGAATAAAAAGTTTGATAAATTAAAGCTTATTAAGGATTTTACTAATAAAAGCAGGGTTGAGTATTATGTCGGATAAAATTATTGCATTTCCAAACAAATTAAAACAAAAAGAAACAACTGCTCAAAAACAGTTGCTTAAAAAATACGCAACTATTGTCACTTCTTTATTGAAAAAAGCTTCCTTTAAAGAACTTAAGCATATTAAACAAACAGACAGCTTAATGGTTTTGTTTTTGGAAAATTTTGGAAGCGAAAAAACAAGTAAACTTATTTCTATTTTAAAATCTTATATTTATCTATACTGGGAAAACATTACTATAAAGCATGATCACTACTTTTTATCTCAATATTTTAATAATCTAAAAGAGCTCACCCCTGAAAAAATATCCGAACTCTTGGAAGTGTCTTATTTATTGCAAGTGAACGATGTTGAAAACATGGAAGTTTTATCAAGGGTTTCAAGACGTTTAAGCGGAAATGAAAGTATTTTCAACGCTTATAATATTCAAGATAATTACATAAAACAAATTTTAAAAAAAAGACCCTTTTTCAATCTCGAGGATAAAGTTAAATCTGTGCAAAATGCTTGCAAAATAAATGATGGCGCTAATGTAATTAAATTTGAAAATGTTTTTTTTAACGCTGAAAAAAACGGAAATATCAATAAACACGCAAATAGCGGCTCGGGAGAGTCTCGTTCTTTGGGGCTTTTTGTTGATGATATGCAGTTTGTAGACGAGTATGTACTTAATTTTTTTGATTCTAAAAAAAACAGTTTAAAATCTGAATTTAAACTAAAAAAGAACAAAGGTTATATGTCCTATGATAAAAATGTGTACGAAAATAAAATGCAAGTTTTGCGTAAAAGAATTATAAGCAAAGGTTTTTGTGAGCTTATAAGAGCAAAAAACACTTGTAATGAAACAATTGAAGGATCCTTGAAAATATCCTGTAATATAAGAGATATTTTCGAAGTTAGAAGTAAAATAGCAGAGGGAAGAAGACAAATAGAATCAAATACATACTCAGATGAAATTGAAATTATCTGTAAATTTGGGTCAGGAAGATCCTATAGCCTGAAGGTAAAAGCTATTGAATCGCAAAAAACTCTGAAATTTGAATTTTTAAATGACAATACTATTGAGTTAAAATTTTCTATCTCTCCAAAAAGTGAAAAGCGAATAGAGTTGTTTATTTTACCATCTTTAATAAATCCTCAAAAAGCAAAAAAGAACAAAAATAAAATACTTGATATTGAACATATACAAAAAAAACTTGATAACAAATCAGAATCAGCATTCCCTAAAATAAAAATTAAAGGGCAAGTTGCCGGCATGCAAAAAACCATCGATAGATGCCTGTCTGACTTGAATATGCTGATAAATCATTTTGAATATGAAGACAAAAACTATAAATATGTATCGGCGGGACTTCCTCGATATTCGGCTTTATTTGGCAGGGATAGTTTAATTTGCGCAATGCAGCTTTTGCCGATAGCTCCTGATATAGCAAAAGATACTCTAGAACTTTTAGCTTTATTTCAAGGTAAAAGCTTTCAAGATAAACATAAAAATGAAATTGAACAAATAATGTCATCTGACTGGGATTATGCACTTAAAAGAGCTTCTTTAAAAGGTTTAAAAGACTTTTATAATCAACGTGAAGAACAAGAGGGCAAAATTCTACACGAACTGAGAGTTGGAGAATTTGCATATTCAGGTACCATCCCTCATAGCCCCTATTATGGAACCGTTGATGCAACCCCACTGTGGTTAATATTATTTGCAGATTATTGTTTATCAATGAATAATTTAAATTTTTGCAAGAGTCTTTTACCTGTGGCAGAACAAGCTTTAAAATGGATTGAAAACAATATACAACACGGGTATTTGCGTTTTATAGGCTCGTCTTCATCCAAAATTAAAATTAAAAATCAAGGCTGGAAAGATGCAGGGGATAGCATAAGACACGTAATAAGCCCATTGGGAAAGCTCACAGATCCCAGCTACCCTATAGCACTAGCAGAAGTTCAGGGTTATGTTTATAGAGCTTATTCATCAATGAGCAACCTATATTATGCACTAGGGGAAAAACACCTTGCTAGCAACCTAAAAAACAAAGCCGCCAGACTAAAAGAATCCTTTAATAAAGATTTTTGGCTTGATAGATGCGAGTATTTTTCAATGGCACTTGATTCAAAAAACCAAGCCGTTGAAACCATAACCTCAAATATAGGTCATTGCCTCGCTATGGGCATTATAAACGAAGAAAAACACAAGTTTGTTGAAAAACGACTTATGAGTGATGAAATGTTTACAGGTTGGGGCATTAGAACCTTAAATTGCTCATCTCCGGCTTTTGATGCTTTAAGCTACCACAACGGTTCTGTATGGGTTCATGATACAGCTTTTTCAGCACTTGGTCTTTCTTTAGACTCTAAATCAAAAATAGCCAAAGCTCTTTTTGAAACAGCAAGTATGTTTGATGATAATAGACTTCCGGAGCTTTTTGGAGGATTTAAAAGAAAATTTTCCGACAGGACTATTCAAATATACCCTGAAGCTTGTTCTCCCCAAGGCTGGGCGTCAGGATCTCTTTTGTGGTTATTGTTAAATATAATTAGTTACACAAAAGATTCACGTGGGTTTATTTTTAAACAAAATACCTTCCCTGAATGGATTGAAACTTTTGAAATATCATGAAGTTAACCATTTGCCCACTACTTTGTTTTTGTTATAAAATTATTTTGTTATAAACATCTTTTAAAGAGGAAAAAATGGACTTTTTTAGACGAAATCAAAAAGTTATAATTCTAATAATAACAATATCTTTTTTACTTTGGATTCTGGGCGGTTTGTTTTTACCACTGCTAATAGGATAAAATGTTTAGTGTTAAAAGTGGGTTAGAGATTATTTGAAATGTCTTTTAGGCGTTTTTTACATAAAAAGTTAATATACATTGCAGTAACCTTTAGTTTGCTTTTGGTTTCTGCTTTTTTGCTTTCTGAAAAATCTTACGGTGCAATAACACCGGGAAGTGACCCCAGTAATGAACTTATACAACAAATGAATAATATAAAATCCAAAATCCAAAGCCTTAAATGGCAAGAAAAAAAAGAAGTAAATAAACTTTATACAAATCAAAAAAAGCTTGAAGACACTAAAAAAAGACTACAAACAACCACTTTTAAATATAAAAAAGCCAAATCAAAATTAAACAATCTTCAATCAGATCTTAACGAAGCAAAAAAAGATTACAGTCGAGCTGAAAAAGCCTCAGCTGATAGGATTAAACAAATCTATAAAGGTGAAAGACTAAACCTTCTTCATTTAATAATTAACTCAAAAGATATAAACACATTTTTAGATCGTGTTTATTATCAAAAACTAATTTCAAATAAAGACAAAAATTTATTGGACACTATGCGAAATAAAGCTGATAGATTAGAAAATGTCAAAAACAAAGTCGCTTATCAACAAAATAATATTTTATATAGTTTAAATAAAATGAATCGTCAAAAAAAGTATATTTCAAAATCTATAAACAATAGTCAATATATGATAAACAAATTAAGAACCGACCGTGCCACTTATGAACAAGCTCAAATAGAACTTGCAAAACAATCCGGTGAGCTGGCAAAAATGATCACAGAAGATACAACGCCTATAACTGCCATAACACCACCTCAAGAAAGTAAATTTATAAAACCTGTATCGGGTAGAATTTCTTCAAACTTTGGATGGAGACGACATCCAATTTTTAAAAGTCGAAGTTTTCACTCAGGTGTTGATATAGCAGGTAGAAACAGATATGCAATCAAAGCAACTAATTCCGGTAAAGTAATTTACTCGGGTTGGTATGGTGGCTATGGAAAAGTTGTAATCCTTAATCACGGCAACTATAAGGGTAATCCCACCACCAGTCTTTATGCCCATATGTATAAAACAGCGGTAAATGTCGGTGATAAAGTAAAAAAAGGACAAACTGTAGGATATGAAGGAACCACCGGTTATAGCACAGGTCCTCATTTACATTTTGAAATACGTGTGAAAGGACGTCCTACAAACCCTTTGACCTATATTCAATAATAATCTGACTAAGTTAATTTTATTTAAGTTAACTTAAAACGCTATGGTAAATCATAAGCTTATATTATTTAATAAAGGTTAATGAAAGTGGATTTTAATTCGAGTGTTAAAATATGCCTAAAAAGGTATTTTTATTTATAATATCTGTAATATTTGCTTTATCTCAGATCAATACAGCTTTAACAAAAGAAATTGAAGATAATAAGCAAAATTCAAAACAAATAAATGCCAGTGCTTCAATGATGGATTTAAACAGTGAGAAGCTGGAATATTTTCCCGAGGAAAATAAGTTCATAGCAACAGGAGAAGCCGAAGTATTCGTTCAAAGTAACGGAGCTCGTCTTCGTGCTGAAAAAATCACCTTTGATCCTACAACTCAAATGATGACCGCCGAAAAAAACGTAAGAATAATAAAACAAGGCTCGGTAATAAAAGGTGATTTCGTAAGAATCGATATGACAAAAGAATCAGCAATTATTGATAACCCCAATACCGTTGTAGATGTTATAAAAATAAAAGCCAAAACTGCCAATGTTTACGGCAATAATATCGAAGCACTACAAGGAAGTGCAGTGATAAACGAAAAACTAAACTTAATGCTCTCTTCTTATAGCGCCAAAAAAGCCCAAAGGCACATATCTTCAAACAACTCATCAACACCAAACAAAAAAAATTCAAATTATCGAATAACAACAAAAGAAATCATTGTAAAAGGTGAAAAACACCGAAATATAATCACGCTAAAAAACGCTAATATATTTATCGGAAAAATAAAAGTAGCTTATATTCCTGTTCTAGAGATAACAACCGATAAAGAAATGTCTCAAATAGAGACAATGCTACCTGAAATAGGTCATACAAATCAAATGGGATATTATGCAGGACCTTCCAAGGTTTTTCACCTGCCCAAAGGTCATACTTTAAAAACATCACCACTCCTTGCTTTTGGCGATGGTGTCGGATACGGTGGATTTGCTCGAATAACTTCACCTTACGGACAAACTGAAGTCGGCTACACTTCCACAAAAAAAAACTTTGTGCTTCAAGGTGAAATAGAATTATCTGAAAGCAATAAGATTTCCTACGGCTCAAATGCCTATGTTGATGATGGTTTTATGGGAAGGAAAATGCCCGAATACATTGCAGAATTTGTCCATAGAAAAGAATATTTGATTGAAGATATAAATGTATTATTTACAAACAGATTATCAGCAGGATACGCCCAAGATTTTAACAGAGACTGGGGAACAGGCAGATATAAAGCTCAAGGTAATTTCCTTACAAAAAACCCTTTATTTACCTTTAAAGACCTTGTGGACTTTCGTTTAAATTCTCAATATGATGTAACAATATACGGAACAGGCGATACAACTGCTTTAATAAGAATCGGTCCTTACTTAAGCTTCGCAACAGACAGGCTTTATATGCATACTGCATATTACCAAAGCGGTCTGCACGGAGAAACGCCCTTTTTCTTTGACAAATATTATTATGGAAAAAGTAACTGGGTAGTAGGAGGCGAATTCGTTGTAAATAGCAAGCTTACTCTTGGATATTACGGTTCGCTTAACCTGACTAAAGATAATTGGGATGAAGAGTTATTAGCTGAAAATCAAATTTACACAAAAATAGGACCGGATGATTTTAAATTTCGTATAGGTTATGATACAGTTAGAGAACAGTCGGTTTTTGGAGTTGATTTTCTTGTAGGCGCAGAAAAAACAGCTTTAGAGTTTGACAAAATGAAATTAATAAACCCGGGTGAATTAAATAAACCCAAGAAAAAAGATAAAAGACAAAAAATTAAAATCATTAAACCGCCTGTAGAGGCAATCTAAAACTATAAGTTAAAAATCGAGTAAGAGGAATATATAAAATGACTTTAAAAGATTGGTTTGCAAAACGAAAAGGACAAAAAATAAAATCATCAATGGTAGAAACTAAAATGACCGGAGATGATTTATGCAAATTATGGTCAAAATGCTTTAACTGCAATGCAAATCTACCTACAAAAGATCTTGAACGCAATATGATGGTTTGTCCAAATTGTGACTATCACTTTAGAATCAACGCATCAAAAAGAATCGAACAAATAGTAGATCAAGGAACGTTTGAAGAAATTAACGCTCAAATGGAACCCGCTGATCCACTAGATTTTGTAGATACACAACCTTATAAAGACAGACAGGTTTCATCAAAGAAAAAAACCGGTTTAAATGAAGCTGTAACAACAGGACTCGGACAAATTGACCGACAAGATATCGCTTTAGCTGTTATGGACTTCGAATATATGGGCGGAAGTATGGGTAGTGTTGTCGGTGAAAAAATAACAAGACTTATTGAAGAAGGTTTAAAAAGAAAAATCCCTGTTATTGTTTTCACTTCATCAGGCGGAGCCAGAATGCAAGAGAGCGCATTAAGTCTTATGCAAATGGCTAAAACAAGTTGTGCAGTAGCAAGAATGAACAAAGAAAAACTTCTTTATATGACCGTTTTGACAGAACCTACTTTTGGTGGTGTAACCGCAAGTTTTGGAACACTGGGTGACATCATATTAGCGGAACAGGGTGCTCGTATTGGCTTTGCAGGAAGAAGGGTTATTGAACAAACCATAAGACAAAAACTTCCCGCTGATTTCCAAACAGCTGAATATTTACTAAAATACGGTCAAGTAGATCACGTAAGCAATAGAGAAAATCTCAAAAAAGAAATCTCAAAACTTATAAAAATTCATAATATGGCACAAAACAAGCAAAAAGTTAACGTATAATTGATAGCACAGGTAATTTAATAATGAGTAAATTAGCACCATTAGAATTTGAAAAAAATATCTATCAAATCGAAGATAAAATAAAAGAACTTCAAAAACTCAGCTCGGAAACAGGTATCGATCTTAGTAATCAAATAGAGACTCTAACAAAACAGGCTGAAGAATATAAAGAAAAATTATATTCCAACTTATCACCTTCTCAAAAGCTTTTAATTGCAAGGCATTCTAACAGACCTACATTTCTGGATTATGTAGCCCTCATCACCGAAGAATGGACTGAAATGCACGGAGATAGGGCAGGTACCGACGATAGAGCTATCATCGGAGGTGTTGCCATTGTTCGTGGACGTCCTGTAATGCTTATAGGAACACAAAAAGGTAAGACAACCAAAGAAAACCTTCAATATAACTTTGGAATGCCTCAACCTGAAGGCTATAGAAAAGCTTTAAGACTTTTTTACCACGCAAATAAATTCAATTTACCGATAATAACGCTTATAGATACTCCTGGAGCTTATCCTGGAATCAAAGCAGAAGAAATGGGACAAGGTATCGCCATTGCTGAAAACCTCAAAGAAATGGCAAAACTGGATGTTCCAATAATTGCCGTTATTACAGGCGAGGGCTGTTCAGGTGGTGCTCTTGGATTAGCAGTTTCAAACAAAGTTTATATGCTTGAACATTCTTACTATACAGTTATTTCACCTGAGGGTTGTGCCTCTATCCTTTGGAGAAGTGCGGAGATGGCTAATACAGCAGCAGAAGCGCTTAAAATAACCGTTAGTGATCTTATGAAGCACGATATTGTTGATGGAATGGTAAAAGAACCACTAGGCGGTGCTCATTATAATCACGAATTTACAGCTAATTCTTTAGTTGATACTATCTTTAAAGGCTTAGATGAAATGTCAGGAATGACAGGCGATGAACTTCAAGAGCATAGATATAATAAATTCCGTAAAATGGGTGTTTTTGTAGAAAGTTAAACTAAATGAGCAATCATCTTGAATTAGCTATCAGTATAAATCCTCTTTGTGCTGAAATAGTATCGGACTTCCTTATTAACGAGCTGAAATGTTCTGGCGTTGTTATGGAAGAAACTGAATATGAAGATTTAAAAATAACCAAACAAACCAAAAACCTTGTCAAAGGCTATATTTGGAATAATCCTGATCAAGACCTTTCAACAGCCACTTTGCAAAACCTTTTATGGTCTAAAAAAGCAGAGTGGAATTCTTTGGGAATTTCTAAAGAAAATCTTGGAAGTTGGAACTTAACAATAACAGAAATACAAGATGAACAATGGGCGCACAGTTGGAAAAAATACTGGCACCCAATGAAAATAAGTGAAAAAATCGTTATTTGCCCCAGTTGGGAAGAATATGAACTAAAAGAAAACGAAATAAAAATTGAGCTTGACCCGGGGTCTGCATTTGGAACAGGAACACATCCAACAACACGTCTTTGTGTGAATGCAATGGAAAAATATTTGAATAAAGATGATTCAATAGCAGACGTAGGTTCGGGATCAGGAATTTTATCAATTGCAGGTTTAAAATTAGGAGCTAAAAGCGTTATCGGCGTAGATAATGATCCTTCAGTAATTAATGTTTCTATTGAAAATGCTCAAAAAAATGAACTAAAAGATAAAACAACTTTTTATGAAGGCTCTGCAAAAGATATAAAAGGACAATATGATCTTATTGTATCAAATATACTCGCCCATGTTTTAATCGATATAATGGACGATCTAAAAGCTCTAATGCACGATGATTCAAATCTTATTTTAAGCGGAATAATTTCCGAAAAAGCTGAAGATGTAATACAAAAATTACAAGAATGCGGATTAAAACACATCGAAACATTAACTGAAGATAATTGGGTTGCCATAATAGCAGAAAAATAATGCTGAACCGGGCTAGTACCCACCTACTCTTGTAGGCTTATAAAAAAACGATTAATAATAGTTTTAATCGATTTTTTGCAAGTTAAAGAGTGAGGAATTATGCATGAAAAAACGAGTCTTTTTGGCGTACCTTCTTTTGGTATTATTAGTCTTCTCTACCCCTTTTAAAGTTTTAGCAGAAGAAAGATCTGAATTAAATAAAACAATTGTCGTAAATAAACGACAAAAATACAAATCACTGGCTTTGGCTAGAAACCCTCTTTGCAGTTTTGTAACCTGCGAAGGAACATGTTTTGAAGCAAAGATTGTTGAAGATCTTTATGTAGGAAAATGTAACGCTGTTCCTCAAGGAAGTGTTTTAAGAGGCGAAGTTTCTAAGATAGATAAAGCAAGAAGATTTCCCAGCCGAGATGGTGCTGTACACGTTGCAATGAATGAACTCCAACTTCCAAACGGTCAAATAATAAATTTGAAAGCTCGAAAAATTGAAGGTATTGCTTTATCTCCTTATAGAAAAGGCTATAAAGAAAAATTTATCGAGAGAACTCCTGTTGCTGTTGCTTATTATGCCATAAGTATTCCTATCGGAGCAGCTACGGACATTGCGGGTGGAGCTGTTTATGCAATTGCAACAGGTGGAGCAATGTTAGCCGGTGCCATTACAGGATTCATTGATCCTGATGTAGGAAGGTCAAGATCAAAAACAGCCCTGTACAGAGCTTGGGATGGAACTCCTATTGGAACAGGTCGAATGATTGTCACCAAAGGTAAAACAGTTGATCTAAAAGAAGGTGATGGAATTATAATGAGATTTGAAGATCAAACTTTAAGGAAAATCCTTGAATCTCAGGGGTATACATGCAGAGTGGAATAACTTGAAAAACAGATTTTTTATCATGTAATCGGGATAGTTCATAAACGTCCCGATTTTATTTTGCAAAAATACTGATAAAAATTTAAGTTGTATGAAAATAAACTATAGCAAAACGTCAAAATCCATTATTAATGAATATTTGATACTTGTTGCGCGGTTTCAAAACAACTAAATGCATCCAATTGTGCTTTTATAGTTTCGGATATCTCTAAAAAATTATTAACTAAAACAGGATCAAACTGCGAATCTGAACTTTCTTTGATTCTTTTTACAGCTTCTTCATTTGATAAACCCTTACGATAAGCTCTATCTGAAACCATACCATCATAAGCATCAGCTATTGCTATAATACGAGCTCCGATAGGTATACCTTCTCCTTTTAACCCATAAGGATAACCATTTCCATCAAATCGTTCGTGATGGTATCTTATAATTTCGATAACAGAATTAAGTTGTTTTATATCTTCGAGAATTTTTACACCTTGTTCTACGTGTTTTTTAATCGCATTAAATTCTTCAAGTTCAAGCTTACCCGGTTTATTCAAAATATGTTCAGAAACACCTATCATCCCAATATCGTGTAAAAGCCCTGCCAATTCGATCTTGCTAAGCATTTCTTCTGAAAGACCAATTTTTTGTGCGATAAAAATTGAAACAAGTGCTACTCTTTTACTTCTACCAAAAGTATAAGAGTCTTTTGCGTCTAATGCTTCTGTAATAGCTTGAATTGTACCTGAAAAAAGATCTTTAAAATTATTTACGAGTTTTTGATTCTCTTTATTAAGCCTTAACGTTTCAATTGCACTATCTACAACACCTGTAACCTCTTCAGGACTCCAAGGCTTTTTAATATATCTATATATTTTACTCGTATTAATAGCTTCAATAAGTATATTTGGTTCTGTATAAGCCGTTATTAAAATTCTTATAGTTTCAGGATAGTCTCTATTTACATATTTTAAAAATTCCACACCGTCCATGCCGGGCATTTTATGATCAGAGATAACGATATCAACTTCATTTTCTTTTAAAAGACCAAGAGCTTCTTCTCCTGATTCTGCCATAAACAATTGATATTTACGTCTAAAAGTTCTTGCTAATAACTGTAGGTTGTCTTTTTCATCATCAACAAGTAAAATTCTATGCTTCATTAACTTCTTCCACTGCAGTGTTTTCTTCCGACTTTTTTAACCCTTTGACAGGTAATGTTATTAAAATTTTTGTACCTTTTCCTACTTCGCTTTGTGCTAAAATTTCTCCGTTATGATTTTTTATCACTTTATAACTAATAGACATTCCAAGCCCTGTTCCTTGTCCAACAGGCTTTGTAGTGAAAAATGGATCAAAAAGTTTTTTCTTGGTGTTTTCATCCATGCCGGCACCGTTATCTTCAATTTCAATTATAACATTTTCATCGACTTTTTTGGTTCTGATGTAGACATCACCTTTATCTTTGATAGCAAAAGATGCATTATCAAGAATATTCATAAACACTTGATTAATTTGCCCACCATAAGATTCAACAGCAGGCAGTTCACCAAATTCTTTATGGACGGCTATTTTATCCTTATATTTATTGTGAAGAATATTGAGAGTCGTATCAATTTCTTTATGAAGATCGATTTCATTAACAACCATTTCATCTAACCTGGCAAAAGATTTTAAGTCTAAAATAATATTTTTAGTTCTTTCAGCCCCTTCTTTACAGCTTCTAATAAGCTCGGGCAAATCACTTTTAATGAAGTCATAATCAATTTCTTCTTTAAATTCACCTATAGGCTGCTGACAATCTTCAGGCAATTTATCTTCAACTTCCGAATACTTATCAATAATATCGATAAGATCTTTTGAATAGTTGTTTAAATGAATTATATTTCCATAAATGAAATTAACCGGATTATTTATTTCATGAGTAATTCCGGCAACTAACTCACCCAATGAACGCATTTTTTCACTGTGAACAAGTATACTTTGAGCTTCTTTTAACTCCTTATAAGCACCTTGTAGTTCATCATTTTTAACAGAAATTTCCTTGGTTCTATCAGCTACTTTTTGTTCTAACAAAGAATAATATTCATCAAGCTTTTGAGCCATTAAGTTAAATGCATCAACAAGTTCATCCAACTCTTCATAGTTTGTTTTTGCGATTCTATATTTTAAATTACCCCCTGATAATTCTTTTGTACCGGAAGCTAATACATTTAAAGGCTGTGTAACCATTTTGGTCATAAAAAAGGCACAAACTAATCCTAGGAAAATAAATCCTAAAGATAAAATTTTATTGTTATCAATCACTGAATTTAAATAAGAAGCTACATGTGATTGTGTTCCAAATTTAATAAATACAGTATATTCACCTATATTGCCGAATACATAATTACTTTGTGCTTTTTGAGGGTATTTAAAAACTCTTTTTTCATTTTCAACAAAAGCTAAAGCGGCCGATTCGTTAGCCGTATTTTTAGACCATACAATGACATTATTTTCTTTTTTTATTATTGAAATCGATTCTGCTAATTTGTTACGAATAAGATCTTTAGCCATTTTATCAAGTGCTGAAAACTCTTTTTTCAACACCGCTTCTTGAGCAACATCAATTACAACACCGGCAAAAACATTATCTGCACGATTTTTTTCTTGAAAAAATACATCATATAATTTGCCAATCGTACCAATCTGAAAAGCAGCCATAACGATTACAGCACTAAATATAACAAGGTTTGTTAAAATAGCAAATTGCCGTGAAAGTTTTTTTGTTGTGCTTTTATCCGATTTTTTAAATACGTTCATAATGTACAACTCCAGGCTAATTTAAGAATTTGATGATTCATTGTTTTCTAAAATTGAATCTGCAGATTTACTTATATCATTTATCAAAAGATCATCTATGTAAAGATCAGATTTATTTGATTTTTTATTCTTTTTAGGTCGTTGTGAAGGATCAGATTGCTGAAACACTTTGCCCATAAGATGACCTAGGAATCCTGCTATTATACCAAAAGGTATACTGACTTTACAAATATATATGACAGTATTGTAATCCACATTCATAGCAGAATTAAACAAAATTATCGCTGTCGTTACAATAATTGTAAAAGAAGCAAATATTCCCGATAACTTACTCTTTGGGTTAATGACTCTTTCCTCCTTTTTTTAATCGTCCTAAACATCTCAACTCAAGTTGTCTTTTAAAACACATTTGAACTATCGAAATACGATCAATATTCGATATTTTCTTAAAAGCTCCTGATACTAAATATTTTTGAGCTTCTTTATCTTCATCAACCCTCAAGATTTCAAAAAGAGTTTCAATAACTTTGTTTTTAGAAAGCTGCAATCTTGCATTGACAATACTTTTTTCTACAAGCGATTGTTGAGAAACAAACTGCATACCACCACCACTAAGGTTTATGGTATTAGACTCATAAACAATTTTATTTTCTTTATCAACAAATATTTTCACCGGTACTTTAAAATTAACTCTGGTGTATTCACGCCTTTGAATTCTTTTAAATTCTTCAGGATAAGCTACATAGATATTTCCATCTATAACTTGAGTTATTTTAGAATTAAATTTGATTAAAGCATTAGCTGTTGTAAAAGACACCTCAAAGGGTTTTTCCCTAAGTGTTTTAAGAGAATCTTCCGAAAGATTTTCAGCAGGCTTAACTGCAAAATCACTAATATTAATACCTGTTATAACTCCATATAAAAGGTCTTTATAGTCATTTGGGATTATTCTAATTCTTTGATTTAATTTAAAAAGATTTTTCATATTATATCCGCAATCTGGTTCAATTATTATGATACAACTTTCATTGAAAAAAGTGAACTACTTATTAACCTGCCGGTGTAGGAACTCTTACAACGCCTACAGATTTTGCATTTACGTTTGTTGATATTTCATTATAGGACATAACGCTTATTTGAGGAAATGTTCTTTCAATTAATCTCCTAAACGCAAGTCTAATAGGACCACTACAAAGAATGACCGGCTGGTTTCCGCTTGTAGTGATTGCCTTTTCAATTTCTATATTTAAATTATCAATCAGATCTCTAGTAAAAACGGGATCCAGTGAAAGGTTTTGCCCATCTTGGCTGATACCTGCCATTATAGTATTTTCAACATCAGGAGAAAGTGTTACAGCAAGCAAATCTCCTTGGTCTGAAAGATTTTGCTTACAAATGCTTCTTGCTAAAGCCGTTCTGCATTGCTCTGTAATATAATCAGGATTTTTATTAACACGACCATAAGTACCAATAGCTTCAAGTATAGTTTGCAAATCTCTTATTGAAATGCGCTCCTTGAGCAAATTTTGTAAAATCATTTGAATTTCAGCAACACTGACATCTTTTAATAAATCTTCTATTAATGACTCATTTACCCTTTTAATATTATCCAACAACGATTGTACATCAATCCTTGTAAGTATTTCAGATGCGTTTTTCTTTATAACTTCAGTTAAATGAGTTGATATAACTGCAGAAGGACTCACCACCGTATAACCCATTGATTCTGCATATTCTTTGTCTTTTTCAGCAATCCATAAAGCCGGCAACCCAAAAGCTGGTTCAACCGCTGCTATTCCTTGCAGATTAGGATCCTCAGGACCTCCTGTGCTCATTGCAAGATGCTTATCGGAATAAACTTCTCCTGTTTCAATTGGAACACCTTTGAGCTTTATTTGATAATTATTCGGAGCTAATTGTAAATTATCCCTTACTCTTATTGAAGGAAGTATAATCCCAAAATCAAGCGCTGTCTGACGTCGAAGCTGAGAAATTCGCTCAAGCAAATCTCCTCCTTGCTCAACATCCAATAATGGCACAAGCCTATAACCTATCTCTATTTCCATCGCTTCAATATTCAAAAGCTCCATTACACTTTCCCGTGTTGCTTTTGTCTTTTTCTTTGTTTTTCTCTTGTCCTTTGTCTGTTGTTCTTGTTGTTGTTGTTTTATAACTTCCTGCTCTTTAATTTCATTACTTTTTAAATAGGCTAAAACTCCTATTCCTATACCTATTATAAAAAATGGGACGGTAGGTAATCCGGGCACAAGTCCCATTGAAACTAAAAGCACGGACACTATACTTAAAACAAGAGGATTACCAAACATTTCCCGTTTTATATCATCACCTAAAGAAGTATCTTGACCACTTGCTCTACTTACGATCAAACCTGTTGAAGTGGATATAATCAAGGCAGGAAGTTGAGATACAAGACCATCACCAACTGTAAGTATTGTAAATGTTGACAATGCTGTTGCAAAATCCATTCCTTGCTGGCACATACCAATAATAAGACCACCAACAATATTAATTACGGTAATAATAATACCCGCTGTAGCATCACCTTTTACGAATTTACTTGCACCATCCATTGTTCCGTAAAAATCGGTCTCTCGCTCCAGTTTTCTTCTTTTTAATTTAGCCTCTTCCTCTGTTATAAGACCTGAATTTAAATCCGCATCAATGCTAAGCTGTTTTCCCGGCATGCCGTCTAATGTAAATCTTGCAGCTACTTCAGCAACTCTGCCGGCACCACCTGTAATTACCATAAAGTTGATTATTACAAGAATTATAAAAATAACAGCCCCTACGACATAGTTTCCACCTACAACAAACTCGCCAAAAGAATTGATTACTTCACCAGCTTCGCCGTGAAGCAAAATTAATCTGGTAGAACTGATATTCAATCCCAACCTGAAAAGTGTTGAAACAAGAAGAATTGTCGGAAATGAAGAATAATCTAAAGGTTCTTTTGTATACAAACAAACAAGCATTATTATAACCGACAGCGAAATATTAAAAGTAAGCAAAATATCCAGCAATATTGACGGCAAAGGAATGATCATCATTGCAATAATTACAACAAGACCTATCGCCATTGCTATATCATTATTTTTAAATATATTTAATAATTTTTGTAGATCCATTATCTTTTGCTACCTTGATTTTTCTTATGTACATAAGCCAGTACTTCTGCCACTGCAACATATAACTCTGGAGGTATTAACCCCTCTAATGGTACTAATTTATATAGCGTTCGGGCAAGTGGTTTATTTTCAACAATTAAGACCTCATTATTTTCGGCAATTTCTCTTATCTTAAATGCAACGTAATCAACCCCTTTTGCAACCACTTGAGGAATTGGTGCCTTATTAGTATCATACCTCAAAGCAACCGCATAATGTGTAGGATTTGTAACAACAACATTAGCTGTCGGTACTTCGCTCATCATTCGTTGTTGAGCAAATCTCATCTGCGTTGCCTTTATCTTCCCTTTAATTATAGGATCACCATCCTGGTTTTTTCTTTCATCTTTTACATCTTGCTTTGTCATTTTTATAGATTTTTCAAACTCATAATTTTGATATTTTTTATCAAGAATTCCTAAAACTAACAATACAACACAAATGTTAATCACTATTTGAGCCAAAATATCTGTAATAACAACAAAAGATTGATTAAGCTCTGCCCCTAAAAGCGAGAATAATTCATCTTTTCTTGCATCTATCACACTCCAGGCAAAAGCCCCTACAATAAAAAGTTTTGCAAATGATTTTGCCAATTCAACAATTTTTTTAGGGCTAAAAATATTAAAATTATTTTTTAAATTTCCTAAATATTTTTTAGGTGAAACTTTTTCAGCTGTTAGTTTCAATGGTTCAAATGTTATTAAATGCCCAACTTGCATTCTTACTATTACAAAACCCGCAACTGCAAGCGTAAGTAAGAAAGGAAGGGTTATTTCAGCAAGCGTAACAAAATAAGGGGCAAAAATACCTTCTAAATTTTCAACATTTATTTGCGAAGGGTGAAGATGAGTAAAGGTATAGCTGATAATAAATTTTAGCTTTTCCATAATCGAAGGAACAAGCATAAAAAGTAAAGACATCCCAATAGCAAGCATTAAAGCTGAATTGAAATCCTGACTTTTCGATATTTGACCTTTTTTTCGGGAGTCCTCTCGCTTTTTAGGCGTAGCCTCTTCCGTTCTTTCCCCTGCCATTTAACCTCTCATTTTTAAATAAAAATACCCGTTATTCCTTTTAAAAGATTTTGCATAATACCTGAAATATAAACACCTGTCGATGTAATAAAAACAATCATCAAAGTAAGCCCTATGTAAATTTTAAAGGGTAATGCAACCATAAATATATTCATCTGAGGCATAACCTTGGACAAAAAGCCCATTGATATATCTGCAACAAACAAAACACCGTAAATCGGTACAATCACACTAAAAGCAATGTTAAAGATCTGGCTTGTATAAAAAATTATTCTTTCCACCATAGCACCTGAAATTGCTAACTCCAGCCCGGGAGGGATTGTACTGTAACTATCAAAAATGCTCATAAAAAGCCACTGATGACCATTTATACAAATAAAAATCATACTCGCCAAAAATAAATACATCTGCCCTACAACAGGCACTTGTTGCTTTGTAATCGGATCCAGCACATTACTGATAGCAAGTCCCATTTGTATACTCAAAAGGTGTCCTGCCATTTGTATAGCAACAAAAATAATATTGGCACAAAATCCTATAGTAACACCAACAAAAAGCTCTTTAGCCATCATGACTCCCAGTGCCAACATATTTGTAGGAGGCTCAAAACCACTTGTTGTGGCTACAATGGGATACATCATAAAAGCAGTCATCGCCAATAGTCCTATTTTTGCCTGTGGTGGTATAGGATAAGTAGAGAAAAAAGGTGCAGTCAAAAGCATGCCGCCTATTCTTGTCATTATTAAGACGAATAAAATTATGCTATTGGGAGATAAGAGTGCAAAAAAATCTTCCATCATCGTAATCTTGCCTTAATGAATTAAACTTGGAATACGACCAAACAGCTCGTTTATAGTCGTCACATAAACTTCTAACATCCAAGGTACAAGGATTATCAACGTTGCAATACCGGCAATGATTTTTGGAACGAAAGTCAATGTAGCTTCTTGTATCTGAGTTATTGATTGAAAAATACTAATCGACAAACCAATTACAACACTTACCAAAAGAATCGGTGAAGCTAATTGCAAAACTAATATAAGCGTATTTTGAAGTATTGTGGTGAATTCCAGTTGAGTCATCAATTTCTCCGATTATTTATTGAACAAAACCTTCTACCAGTGATTTGGTAATCAGGTGCCATCCGTCAATTAGTACGAAAAGTATTATTTTAAAAGGCGTTGCAATCATAGGTGGTGGCAAAAACAGCATACCCATTGAAACAAGAATACTTGCCACTACTATATCTATTACAAGAAAGGGAATAAATATCATAAATCCTATTGTAAAAGCGGTTTTTAGCTCACTAATTATAAAAGAAGGCAAAAGAACATATGTGGGAATATCCACAGTCGTTTTAGGCTTTTTAATTCTCGCCATTTTTACAAACAAAGCTAAATCACTTTCATTGGTTTGTTTAAACATAAAAGTTCGAAGCGGTTCTACACTTAGTTTTAAAGCCGCTTCTTGCGTTATTTTATTTGCCATATAAGGCTGAAAGGCATTTTCATTGATTTTATTTATGGTTGGTGACATAACAAAGAAAGTCAAAATAAGAGCTAATCCAACAATAACTTGCGATGGGGGAAGCTGAGCTGTACCTATAGCCTGTCTTGTAAGAGCTAAGACAATGATAATTCTGGTAAATGAAGTTGCCATAATTAATATACTAGGCGCAAGCGTTAAGACTGTGAGTAGTATTAGGACTTGAATCCCATTACTAAACTCTTGTGGCGAGGTTACTTGTTTCATGCTCAGATTTAAAGACGGCAAAGCCACCTGTGCATCTGCACAATGAACACCTAAAAAAGCTATTATTACTGCGAATAATAAGCAGGAAAATATTTTTTTACTATATTTCATTTCTTACCCAAATCCTCCGGCAGATATTTTATCCCAAGTTTATTTTCTATTGCTGATAATATATTATTTCGTATTTTATAGTCTGTTTTCATCGGCTATAAAATTGAAATAATTCAATAAAAAATTTATAACCTCTCTGCTAATAGAATACCAGATTTTAAAGATAAAATGTCTTAATAGTTTATAAAAGAGTGAAAGTCAAGCAGAGTAAGGGTTTTAAAGTTATACGTTTGTAACAAAATCCTTAAAGTTTTCGAGTGTAAAAAATGGATCGTTTTCAAACTCGTCTTTTAAACTTTTTATGTTTTTTGTATTTATCTTCTTTTTATACAAATCCTTTGCATATTGTTCTATATTTAAAACGCCTATATTATCAAACATTGAGGCTTTTTCTTGCGCTTTTTCACAAATATTATCAAACATTTGCCCATTAGAAGCAAAATAAATAATATTTGTAATATCAATCAACCTATAATCCTTGTCATAAAAAGTTTTATAAAAAATTTCATCACTGTAGTTACAACAAAAAGTGCTGATATCAGAAAAAACATCTTCTAATGATTTCAAAACACATCTTGGAACTACATTTTCTTCTTTATCAAGCAAATACGAACCAAAAGAATTAAGAACAAAACAGCCATTTTCTGCCAATGCATTTTTTGTTTCAACGAAAAAGTCTTCGGTCATAAATCTATAGGGAACGCCTTCATCTCCGGCTACATCCACAATAATAAGGTCATATTTGTTTTTTGATTCTCTAATAAAAACTCTTCCATCTTGAATATGAATTTGAGTTTTATCTGATTGTTTAAAATCAAAATAATCAGTCGCTATAGAGGTTATTTCAGGGTCAATATCTACAATATCAATATGTTTTAAATTAGGGAGTAAATTTTCAAAGTCTTTTACAACTTTACCTGTCCCGAGACCTACCAACAAAATGTTTTTCATATCAGGATTTTGCAACACAGGCAATAAAAAATAATTGATATAAGGAATATTTCCTGAATAAAAATCGTGACTAATAAAACCTGCTTGGTATGTGCAGTCATCAAATTTTAAGAATTTTCCTATTTCATTTTCAACGACAGAAATTTTATGAAAAATTGATTCTTTCTCATAAAGTATTTTGTCTTGAAAAATTTTATTTTCAAATAGCTCTATATCTTCTTGTAACGGCTCTTTTAAAGCAAACTTTTCCGGAGGTATAATCATTTAATTAACGAATATTCTATAAGTTTATCAATATCTTGATTCCAGTCGCCACTCCAATGTTCTAATATTACATCTGCAGGAGTTTTGCCAATTTTTACAAGGTTCATTAGAGGCTCTAAATATATTGATTCATCTTGTCCTTCCAAATTACAAACATTCATTTTTTTCAAAGAATCATAAGAAATTTTAAGTACTTCAAGTGCAATATCAGCCACTTTTACTCCTTCAATTTCTGCTTGTAAAGCTTTTATAGGTGTTTTAGTTCTTAAATCATTCAATTCTTGCCAACAATAAGGCTTCATAACCTCACAAACAGCATTCATAGCGTCAGAATTATATATGATACCTTTCCAAATAGCAGGCAAAGCCGTTAACAGTGGTGATCTTTGGCAATCACAATTTCTAACTTCAATAAAGTTTTTAAGCCTTACATCAGGGAAAAATAAAGTCATTTGAAGGTTCCAATCATCTATTGTTGCTTGGTATCCTTCATAACCGCTTTCCATAAATTGTCTAAAGTTTATACCGCTTACTTTTATAGTCTGATCGCCTCTTTGAATATATAACATAGGCAAATCAAGCAAAATTTGCACATAGTCTTCAAAAGAAAAATCATAAGACCTATCAAATAATTTAGGACTGATAAGTCCACATCTTATAGCGTCTGTATGTAACCAGCCAAAGGATCTATACGATTTATAACCGGTATATTTCCCGCCTCTAATCGGTGAATTTGCAAACATAGCACTAACAACAGGTGAAATTCCTATTGCAACTCTTAATTTTTCAATACAATCTTCTTCTGATTCATAATCTAAAGCAACTTGAATTCCTGCCGATTCTTTCATCATTACAAGAGCTTTATCCCCAGACAATGGTGAATGCTTTGACATAAATTCATAACGACCTTTGGGAATAAGTTCAATATTATCGCAAATAGATAATGGCTGAACGCCAAGTCCTACCCACTCAAAATTTAAATCATTTGCCAGCTCATTAGTTTCTTTGTTATACAAATCTAAAGCATTGCGAATTTGATGTACATTTTCTTTTGGCTCCAAACTTAGTTCAAATTGACAACCGGGCTCCAGAGTTATACTACCTGTTTTTTTCAACAATCCGAGTGGATTATCATTTTCCAGAATATAGTTCCAGTTTTTATCCGTTTGTTTATATTTCTTTAAAAATTCAGCAATACCATTTTCACCTGAATACGTTTGAGCCAGATGAGTAGACTTATTAACAGGTAATTTTTCAAATTCAATACCTATCTTAAATTGACTTTTAGGTTTACAACCACTCTTTAAAACCTCATATAATCGGCTTTCTTGCAATTTGATCTCTTCTTTTTCAGTGCTTTGCATTGGAAACTCCTGATGATTATAAAAATTAGTATAAATACTAGTTTAACACAAATGTAGTATCAAGATTTCAATTTGATAAAGTTTTTTTAATATTTTACCACCCAATACTTAAAAATATTGTTAAATGGTAATTTCAACTATCTATCAATTCAAGTTTATAGTTATAAAAATTACAAAAATTGGACTTTTTGAGCTTCCTCTCTTAGAATAAAAAAGTAAATTTATACCACAGGAGTATTTCATTTGAGCTATTTAAAAAGAGCAAAAGAGTTTCGTACTAAAAAACGTCTCGGACAAAATTTCCTTGTGGAAGGACAAATCATTGACACAATAATCAACAACGCAAACCTAACAAAAGAAGACACTATCATTGAAATCGGACCCGGAATTGGTTTTGTAACCGAACAACTGGCTCAAAAAGTGAAAAAAGTTATAGCTTTTGAAATTGACTACGATGCAATTGATGAACTTGCTAAAATGCCCTATTCAAATGTAGATGTCATTGCACAAGATATTCTTAAGGTTGATTTTTCAGAATTTACAAACGAACCCGTAAAAGTAATTGCCAATATCCCATATTACATAACAAGTCCTATTTTAGTTCACTTGCTTGGTGAAATTGATCAAATAGAAAACAAAAATAGAAATTGTATAACTGAAATAATTTTGATGGTTCAATATGAAGTTGCAAAAAGAATTGTAGCTGATCAAAACGCCAAAAATAAAGAATATGGCACTTTATCTATTCTTTGCAATTATTGGGCAGAAACTCAATTAATTAAAAAAGTACCGTCAAAATGCTTTTACCCCGCTCCAAAAGTAGATTCGGCTTTAGTAAGGCTCAAAGTAAGAAAAGAGCCACTTGTGCAGCCTAACAATCCAACTATATTTAGAAAAACAGTAAAAGCTGCTTTTGGTGTCAGAAGAAAAAACCTTAGAAATTCCTTATCAATGGGAGGGTTTAATAAAATTGCCGTTACAAAAGCGCTTGATTCCATCAAAATGGATTCAATCCGAAGAGGAGAGACTCTTTCGATACAAGAATTTAAACTTCTAAGTGATGCTCTTGAAACAGCTATAAAAGAGACCAGTGATGCTAAAAACTGAAATAAAAACGCCTGCAAAAATAAATTTAACTCTTGAAATTTTAAGAAAACGAGAAGACGGTTTTCATGAAATTCAAAGCATAATGCAAGCTGTAGACCTTTATGACACGCTAAATATTAGTGTTGAAGATTTTAAAAAAGGCTTAAATGAGATCAATTTGTGTGGAAATAACAATTTGATACCTTATGACAATTCAAACTTAGTCTATAAAGCGACAGAAGCCTTTTTGAATACAGCAAAAATTAAAAACAAAAAAATATCTATTTATATAGACAAAAAAATCCCTGTAGCCGCAGGACTTGCAGGTGGTAGTTCAAACGCAGCAGGAACTTTAAAGGGTTTAAACTTTTTATTTGACAATTTATTAACTGATGATGAACTACATAAAATAGCTTCGGCTCTTGGTTCTGATGTTAATTTCTGTTTGGTCGGCGGAACTCAACTTGCATCTTCAAGAGGTGAAGTTTTAGCTCCTGTTACTACTCCTGATTTAAAAATTGCGCTAATAAAACCGAAAAATACTTTTATCAGTGCTAAAGAAGCTTATGAAAAATATTCAAAACTAAATAATAAAACTTTAATAAAAAACACTTCAAAATTAATTGAAAAACTTGAAAGTCAAGAGTGTAGTGCTTCTCAAGTGGCAAGTTTAATTAATAATGACCTTGAAACTGCGATAATAGAAAATTATCCTGAAATAAAAAATATAAAAGCACTATTGAAAAAAGAAGGTGCTCTAAACGCAATGATGTCAGGAAGCGGACCTACTGTATTTGCCATTTATGAAAAAGATATAGATCTTGATAATTTTGCAAAAACCTGTGATATCTTTAAAACAAAAACTATTCAGGCTATTTCCATCGGCTAGTATCAAAAAGCCGAGAACTCTTCGTTTTCAACTTTTTTTACTTTTGTAAAGTCATAATCTCAAAATTCTCAAAATTAAAATTTTAGATTTTTGAAACTGCTATTTAGAATATTTATCTATACAATACTCAATAAATTTAAACATTTCAGGGTCTTTTTGGCTTAAATCTATCTTATCTTTATCTTCCGCTAACTGGTATTTTTGAGGAACATAAGGGCTGCTATAAGCATTTAAAGCCTCGGCAAAATATTCAGCCTCATTAAGCGCAGCATAATCGTTCATACACCTATTTTTATCTACTGCTTTTTCATAAAGACAAGTCAATTTTTTTCTATCTTTTTCATCCATCTTATTATCATAAAACAAATGATTAAATTCATGTGCTAATATATTATTTTTTGATCGTCCTTTTAATACATTAAAATGAATAAATGACATATACGGGGATGCAACCCCTGTAAGACTATCTGCAAAATCACCATTATTTTCCAGCTCATCATAAAATGTTCTTACTCCAAGACCATCAGTTTTGTATTTAGTATATGTTTCATCATCAAATACAACTTGAACATCATCTTTTTGAAGTTTTTCTACAATTTTTTTAAACGGAGCCAAAGCCCTATCTATCATATTTGTTTGCCAGACATTAAAATTCCTACCTGAATCTATAAATGAATTTTTTAATTTTTTATATTCTTTTTTCTTTTCATCTGAAAGTCCTAATTTATCAAGTTCCCAGTCTGCTGTATTGTATTTTTGGGTTATTTTTTCAAGCAAAATGTTCGATAACTCGCCCAGCAAATCACCTTCTTTTTTCACTTTACTCAAAACTTCTTTTATCTCCGATTTATTAGTTTTGTTATAAAGAGCTAAAGAGTGCAAAGCTAATTTTCTTGTTTGTATATCTTGGTCTTTATCTTGCGCAATTCCTTTTACCAGCGAATAATTTTCTTCGCTCTGGCAACGTCCCGCAGCCCATATCGCAGCTTGCTTTAGGTCATTATCCACTTTTTCAGCTTTTAAAATAGGAGGTAAAAACCCCTTTATTTCTTGCACATTTGCTTCACCTAATTCTTTAAGTACTTCAATTTTGGCATCAGTTTTTGTTTTTGAATTGCTTAATTTTCTTATATCGTTACTATAGTCTACTTCTTCAACTTCATCATTGTCTTTATCTTTTAAGTATAAAAGACCATCCACCAAATTTTCACTTACTGATCTTAAAACTTCATTTTGAGTTGTTTCCAAAGTATCTTGAATCAGATCTATCTTATCTAGACCCATAAAATCAGCTTTTAAGTCCATTGATGCATCTAACTGTCTTAAAAGAGCGTTAACAGCAAGTATTTTTACTACGTCTAGCGCTTCTTTTTTATTTTTATATTGATCAAAAAAGCTTTCACCTTCAGGACCAAAAGAATCTTCAATTTCTCTATAATTTCTTATAAGTCCTATTTCAGGATGTTCAATTTCTTGCATAAGAATTTTATTTTCTTGCTTTAAAATAGCTATTTTATCATCCCTATCTAAAGTTTCTTCATACTTTTCACATAATTGATTAAGATCTTTTTGATTATTATCTAATTTTCTAAATTGTTTTAGTTGTTTAAAATCTTGCTTACTCAAACCTTCGGAAAACTGCTTATTAACTAACACTTTAGCCATTGATAAAAGTTTTTTATCAGGGTCTTTTATTTCAAAATTATCTTCAACACCTTTAAAAGCAACAGAAGATGAAGTGGGTTGAGAAACTTTTGAAATATTTTTTATATTATTTAAATTGAACCCTAAATTTATTTGCATTTGGACTAACGCTTTATTATTGTAATGAACTTGGTTATAACATCTAAAAAAAGACCCTAATTTAAATTGCCTTTTTTATTGAAAAAAGTACCTCATTGTAAAATAACTTAAAATACTTTTTTTACAACATGTCTTTGCAAAATAACTTTTAGCCTATTAAAATTATCTTGTAATCTATTTTTTGGAGAAATTAAATTAAATGAAAAATAATAATATAAGAGTCCGCATAGCTCCGAGCCCTAGTGGTAATCTACACGTAGGCACGGCAAGGACTGCACTTTTCAATTTTTTATTCGCAAAAAACCAAGATGGTAAATTTATTTTAAGAATTGAAGATACAGATAAAGACCGCTCAAAAGATGAATATACACAAAATATTTTTGATAGCCTCAAGGCTATGGGCTTAAATTGGGATGAAGGTCCCGATGTAGGTGGAGACTATGGTCCTTATAAACAATCTGAAAGAGGCGAAATCTATAAAAAATACGCTCAAAAACTTGTAGAATCAGGAAATGCTTATGAATGCTGGTGCACTCAAGAAGAGCTTGAAACTGAAAAGCAACAAGCAACCGAAAAAAAACAAAATTATATCTATTCTCAAAAATGTACAAACCTTTCTCAAGAGCAAATTGAACAATTAAAAAAAGAAGGCAGAGTACCGACCTTAAGGTTTAAAATGCCTTCAAAACAACTTAAGTTTAATGACCTTATAAAAGGCGAACTCGAGTTTGATACAAGCCTAACAGGTGATTTTGTAATAATGAAATCCAACGGCACACCGACATATAATTTTGCAGTTGTGGTGGATGATCTGGATATGAAAATGAGCCATATAATCCGTGGAGAAGACCATATCTCAAACACTCCAAAACAAATTGCAATCTATGAAGCACTAGGCGCAAAAATTCCTGAATTTGCTCATTTAGGAATGATTTTAGCCCCCGATAAAAGCAAATTATCTAAAAGGCACGGGGCAACCGCCGTTAGTGAATTTATAGAACAAGGTTATCTTACGGAATCATTCGTAAATTTTGTAGCAATGCTTGGCTGGTCTGCATCTGACGATAAAGAAATAATGAGCCTTGATGAAATTATAAAAGAATTTTCATTAAGTAGAGTTTCATCAAGCCCTGCGGTATTTGAATTCGATAAACTTAACTGGATAAACGGAATGTATATAAGAGAAATGAACATTTCCGAGCTTACAGCCAAGCTAAAACCATACCTTAAAGATTTCGATCTTTCAGAATATACCGAAAGTCAACTTGAACGTATAATCAAAGCAGTGCAAGAGAAGTTAATTGTATTAAGCGATATAAAAGAAAATGTAAAATATTTCTTTGGTCAAAACGTTGAAATAGAACCAAAAGTAAAAGAAGATGTATTTCAAAAACCCGAATTTAAAACCATTTTAGAAAGTTTTAAAGAAATGGTTGAAGATCTTGATTATAATGATTCTGAAGCACTTCATGAAAAGCTGGCTCAATTTAGAAAATCCTTTGACGGTATAAAACCAAAACAAATAATGTGGACTATAAGAGGCACACTGACAGGCTCTTTAAAAGGTGCCGATATTTCTGAGATTATCCTGATTTTAGGAAAAGATAAAATTAAAAATAGAATCGATCAAGCTTTAAAAACAACGATATAGTTAGGAGATACAATGAAAGTTTATGACTCATATTCAGGTGAAATAAAAGATTTTTTACCGATTGAAAATAACAAAGTAAAAATGTACGTTTGCGGTCCTACAGTATACGATTTCCCTCATTTAGGACATGCCAGATGTTATATTACCTGGGATATGGTCTCTAAATATCTTAGATTCAAAGGCTATGAGGTCACTTACGTAAGAAATATAACCGATGTAGATGATAAAATCATCGAAAAAGCAAGAAAAACAGAAGAAACAACCCATCAAATAGCCTCAAAATATTATAAAGAATTTAAAAATGCAATGCACAAACTTAACATTGCAGACCCTGATATAGAGCCTAAAGCCACCGATAATATCAAAGAAATGATCAATATGATAAAAATTCTTATCGAAAAAGGTTTTGCTTATGACGTCAATGGTGATGTATATTTCAGGGTTAAAAAATTCCAAAACTATGGTGAATTAAGCAATCAAGCTATTAAAGATTTGGAAGCCGGAGCTCGAGTGGAAACTTCTGAAATAAAAGAAGATCCTCTGGATTTCACCTTATGGAAAGCTGTAAAAACGGAAGATGAAATAGGCTGGGATAGCCCTTGGGGCAAAGGTCGTCCCGGTTGGCATATAGAGTGCAGTGCAATGTCTAAAAAATTCCTTGGAGACACCATAGACATCCATGCCGGTGGTCAAGACCTTTTATTTCCTCATCACGAGAATGAAAGAGCTCAATCCGAATGTTCAACAGGCAAACAATTTGTAAAATACTGGCTCCACAATGGCTTTGTAACTATAAACTCCGAAAAAATGTCGAAATCTTTAGGTAATTTTACTACCATAGATGATGTTCTTAAAAAATACGATAGCAATACAATAAGATTTTTCATACTAACAAATCATTATAGAATGCCTATTGAATTTAACGATGAAGCTTTAACATCCGCAAAACAAGGTGTAAAACGACTTAAAAATTCTTACCTCGATGTATCAAATGCCATTAAGGAACAAGTTTTAAATGAAGCTTTAACGACAATTAAAAACTGTGTTAAAAGTCCTGATTTAACTTTTGAGGGAATCCCTTCACAAGATTCAAAAAATATTTCTAACGCCATAAAAACTTTTATTGAGGCAATGGACAACGATTTCAACACTTCAAAAGCACTAGCAGTACTCTTTGAAATGTCAAATCAGGCACAAAAAACAAAAGAACTTGAAAATAAAAATATAAGTGCATTATATTTAGCTACAATGCTTATTTTATCCGATATTTTGGGATTTGACCTTAAACAAAAAGAAGAAGCAAATTCCGAAATAGTCGATTCTTTAATGGAATTGATCATAAAAATAAGAACACAGGCTAGAGTAGATAAAAACTGGGCTTTATCAGACCAGATAAGAGATGAGTTAAAAGCTGCAGGAATTTCACTTAAAGACTCAAAAGATGGTACAAACTGGATTCTGGAAGACTAAACAATGGAAAATCTTTCTATAAGAGCTTATGCACATATTGGCGATGCCGTCTACGAAGTTTTTGCAAGAGAAAAAACTGTTTTATTAACAGAAAACCCTAAATTCTTGCATAAATTAACCGTTTCCATTGTAAATGCTGAATTTCAAGCACAATTACTTGATGAGCTTGAGCCTTTTCTCGAAAAAGACGAAAAAGACATTTCTAAAAGAGCTAGAAACCTTGCTGTTACCACATCAAGAAGAGTTAATCAGAAAATGCATCGTCTCAGTACTGCTTTTGAAGCATTAATTGGTTATGTATATCAAAATAAAAAAGAACGGCTTGATTTTTTCTACAAAAAAATTGAAGATTCTGTAGATAAACAACTGAATCAAATATCAGCTGAATTTATTGATTATAGATATTAACAAGTCATTGTGATATTAATATTAATCGTTAAACAAAAACTCAATAAAAGAAGAGGTTTAAAAAACCTCTTCTTTTTGATGTATATCAATTTAACAGTTTACTAACTATCTAACATTTTTATAGTTAGTATCTTTTCTGTTTTTATAGTGTGTGTGCAAGAATTTATGAGCAAGATCACTATTAGGTTCTTTTAACCAGTTTTGGTAAACTGCCTGAACTTCCTCATTTTCATGAGATTTTTGAATAGGCAATTCACAATCATTTTGATACAAACCTTCTGCACGAACTTGCTTGGTTGTTCTATCCTTACAACTAACAGGTTGTCCGCCACCGCCAACGCAACCACCCGGGCAAGCCATAACTTCAACCATATCATATTCAGCTTTTCCTGCTTTGATATTTTGAATCAATTTATCAGCTTCTCCAAGAGTGTTTACAATAGCAACTCTTACAGGTGTTCCTTCCAGATCAAGGGTTAATTCCTTAAGAGTATTAACGCCTCTAGCTTCTTTGATTACAACATTTTCAAGTTTTTTACCTGTAACAATCTCGTAAGCTGTTCTAGCTGCGGCTTCTGCAACACCACCTGAAGCACCGAATATAACACCGGCTCCTGAGAATACACCAAACGGAGCGTCTAGTTCTTCTTCTTCAAGCCTATTAAAATCAATACCTGCTTCTTCAATCATTTTAACTAACTCTTGAGTTGTTAAAACGTGGTCCACATCAGCGTTACCATCAACATAAAACTCAGAACGTTTGCACTCAGCTTTTTTAGCCGTACAAGGCATTATAGATACAACTGAAAGATTTTCTCTTGAAACTTCCATATCTTCTAAAAGCATACCTTTAGCAACTGATCCGAACATCTGCTGAGGTGATTTTGCAGTTGATAAGTTTTCTAATAGCTCAGGATATTTATTTTCTGCATATCTAACCCAAGCAGGACAACAACTTGTGAAAATAGGAAGCTTTTCTCCGTTTTTAAATCTGGTGATAAACTCGGTTCCTTCTTCCATTATTGTCAAATCGGCTGTGAATGTAGTATCAAAAACCTTATCAAAACCAATTTTTCTCATCGCTGCAACAATTAAGCCCAATGTATTTTTACCGGCAGGAAGATTGAATGCCTCACCAAGCGCAACTCTAACAGCAGGAGCTATTTGAGCTACAACTTTTGTATCTTCAGCTACGATATCATCCCAGACCTGATCAACATCAGATTTTATCGATAATGCTCCTGTTGGACAAACAGCAACACACTGACCGCAATGTACGCAATCAACTTCACCCATGTTTTTACCGTGGGCAGGAGTTACAACAGTATTAGAACCTCTGTTTGCAAAGTCTAAAACACCGTGTCCTTGATGTTCTTTACAAGCTCTAACACAAGCACCGCAAAGAATACATTTATTAGGATCTCTGACAATTGATGGGTTAGAAGCGTCAATCGGTTCTAAAACTTCTTTTTTAGCAAATCTGATATCTTTGATACCGTATTTATTTGCTAAATATTGAAGATCACAATTGCCTGATTTGTCACAAGTAGTACATTCTCTATCGTGATTCGCAAGCAAAAGCTCTAGAACCATTTTACGAATTTTTCTTGTTTTTTCAGTATTGACTCTAACTTTCATACCTTGCTCAGGAGGCATAGTACAACTAGCCTGCACTCCTCGACCTTCAATTTCGACAACACACATACGACAAGCGCCATATTGTGTTAGATCAGGTCTATAGCAAAGTGTAGGAACTTCAATACCTGCTTTTCTTACAACTTCAAGGACATTTTTTTCATCCGTAAATTCAACTTCACGTCCATCTACAAATAACGTTTTCGTATCCTTTTTTATTTCAACAACTTCTATTGTTTTCATTTTAACTAGACCTCCTTAATGGCATCAAATGGACAAGCATTTAAGCAAGCCCCACACTTAATACACTTATCTTGATCGATTACAAAAGGCTCTTTTATTTTGCCTTCTATTGCACCAACAGGACAAGTTCTTGCGCATTTTGAGCATCCCTTACAAAGTTCTGCTTCAATTTCAATACGCTTAAAGGCAGTACAAACACCTGCAGGACAACGTTTTTCCTGAATATGTGCTATGTACTCGTCTTTAAAATGCTTAAGTGTAGATAATACCGGGTTAGGAGCTGTTTTACCAAGACCACAAAGTGAACCGTCTTTAACAACGTGAGCCAATTCTTCAAGTAGCTCAAGATCTTCCATTGTAGCCTTACCGTTAACGATATCCTCTAATATTTTGAGCATATTTTTTGTACCTTCACGACAAGGTACACATTTTCCGCAAGATTCGTTTTGCGTAAAGTTCATAAAGAATCTTGCAACTTCAACGATACAAGTGTCTTCGTTAAGAACAACAAGACCGCCTGATCCTACCATTGCACCTGCTTTTAAAAGTGAATCGTAGTCTAAAGATATATCCAAATGCTCTTCTGTCAGACAACCACCTGAAGGTCCGCCTATTTGAACAGCTTTGAACTTCTTGCCGTTTCTTACACCACCACCGATATCAAAAATAATTTCTCTTAAAGTTGTTCCCATTGGAACTTCAATAAGACCTGTATTATTTACTTCACCGGTAAGAGCGAATGTTTTTGTCCCTGCACTTGTTTCGGTTCCGAAGCCTTTAAACCAATCAGCACCTTTTTGCAAGATTAAAGGAACGTTTGCAAAAGTTTCCACGTTATTAATTAAGGTTGGCTTTCCAAATAGACCTTTAACAGCGGGGAATGGGGGTTTTGATCTAGGCATTCCTCTTTCACCTTCAATGGAAGCTATAAGAGCAGTTTCTTCACCACAAACAAAAGCTCCTGCACCTTCTTTAATATGAAGATTAAAGCTGAAATCACTTCCTAATATATTATTACCAAGGAAGCCTTGTTCTACTGCTTGAGCGATGGCTACTTTTAGTCTTTTTATAGCAAGAGGATATTCTGCACGAACATAAATATAACCTTCGTCAGAACCTACAGCATATGCTGCTATTGCCATACCTTCGAGAAGTTTATGCGGATCACCTTCCATGATACTTCTATCCATGAATGCACCCGGATCACCTTCGTCTCCGTTACATACAACATATTTTTTATCACCCTCAGCCATGAACTGCCATTTTCTTCCTGTTGGGAAGCCACCGCCGCCACGACCTCTCAATCCGCTATTTAAAACTTCTTGAGATACTTGTGAAGGTTCCATGTCAACCAGCACTTTTTGAAGAGCTTTATATCCGTCAATAGCAATGTATTCATCAATATTTTCAGGATCCAACTTTCCACAATTGCTAAGAGATGTTCTTGTTTGTTTTGCATAAAAATTAATATCATCATTTTTTGCAACAGATTCGCCTGTTACAGGATCTTTATAAAGAAGTCTTTCAACAGGTTTACCACCTTTTAAATGACTTTCAAATATTTCTTCTACATCTTCAGGTTTTACTTTTACATAAGTAACGTGCATTTCAGGAATTACAACAAGTACACCTTGTTCGCAAAAACCATGACAACCTGTTTTAACGGTACTAACTTTGCTTTCTTGAAGTGTTGAAACATTAGCACCCAGTTCTTCAAATTTTTCCACAACCTCTAAAGATCCGTTGGCAACACAGCCTGTTCCCGCACATACAAGAACCCTTGTTCCCATTTCACTGATCTTTTTTTGAGCTTGTTCTTTTAATTGATTTATATCGACTATTGTTTTACTGCTCATTCCTACGCCTCTTTTTCTTCTTTAATCAATGTGTCTAAAACGATTTTCATAGCCTCGGGAGTCATTTGAGGGTATACCTTATCATTGATTACAACAACAGGGGCTAAACCACAAGCTCCTAAACAGCTAACAGTTTCAACACTGAACATTAAATCTTCAGTTGTAGGATTTTCTTTGCTAACTTGCAATTTTTGCATTATAGCGTTCAGTACCGGCATGCTTCCTCTTACGTGACATGCTGTACCATCACAGACTTTAATTTCGTATTTGCCTTTAGGATCCAAGCTGAATTGGCTATAAAAAGTAGCTACTCCGTAAACGCTGGCGGGTGAAATATCCATTTTTACGCCAACATAAGTGAGTACATCTTCAGGAAGATATCTAAAAACACTTTGAACACTTTGCAATACTGCAATAAGGTTTTGTTTTTTGTATTCGTAAGTTTTAAGAATTTCATCGACCTTACCAAAATCCAGATCCAATTGAGCATCCTTTAATTGCTCAGCTTTAGTCATTTGACTGCTCCTTCTAAAATAGAATTTTATTCCTTTTTTTCACGTCATACTGTTTTCATGACGTTTTTGATCCAACTGCCTCTAATTCTTACACAATCATGTAAAAATTTACAGAAAAGTTTTTACATTTTGTTTAAAATTAATAACAAAACGTGAAAATATTCACTATTCGTATTTATTTTTACAAAAATTAAAACGTCTAGGATTAATAAATAATCTTAGACGTTAATTAGAATATTTTTTAAACTTTAGCTAAATCCATAACATAGCTTTATCATAAAACCCCTTACCTTTATTTAATAGCTTATTAAAAGTAGTTGAAGGACTTTTAATTATTAAACTTCTTACGCTTGTCGAGTTTGGAAAATATTCTAAATGATTTATATTTAAAAGATTAGATAAAGATAATTTAGATGAAGAGCTGATATTTTTTATATTAGATTCTGTAACAAAGATATTAAGTAATCTTTTTGAAGATACTTTTTTTAATACCTGTTGAATTTTTTGATCAAAATTTTTACTATTTATAAAAACATAATTTAATTTTCTATTACTTAAATATTTTTCTAAGCTTTCAGGTTCAGTTGAAACAAAAATATTATCATCGCTAAATCCTGTATCTAAAAGAGATTTTACAAGTTTTGTTATTTTTGGGAAATCATCTTGAATAACAAGCACATATTGATTTTTTAAAAGCTCGACACCTTCAAAAGAATGAAAAGCAGGATTATTTAAAATTCTTTTACTCGGTTCAATTTGAGCTTTTTTAATTCCGAATTTAATAAGTTTATCTATTATCGTTGAGCTTAGAAGAGTTCCTTTTTTTAACAATAAAAGGTTGTTAAGCCATATATCATCATTAAGTATAAAATTATATTCGATAATATTATCAAAATCGTTTAATTGAAACCAATTAAGACTCACAGGCGTTTTAAATAAATTTTGATCAAGCATAAAATCCCCCTTTTGCTGATTTTTTACGCACTCACGATACTTTTATATTTATCGTTCAAATAATTGTTTGTCTTTATAAAAATAGGGAAGTTTAAGCTAAAAGGATGAGGTTTTTAAAAATTAAAGATATGATTATTATTTTTTCTGTTTTATAATTGAGCGATCTGCGTTTTATTTTTAAAAATGGAGAAACAATGAATCTATCAAACAAATGGACATCTGATTTACTAAAAAAAGATAAAAATATATCTTTTAAGGCTGCCGAACATATAATAAACAACATTGACCTGGAAGCCTGGCAGTGTTTATTAGAAAATTCAGAATATATCTTTGATTTCATCAAAAGTAATGCTCAAAAAAAATTAGCGAATAAAATAAATGAAAATAATGTTTTTAATTTATTTCACTTTTTAAAAATTTATTCTTCTGATTGGGATGATTTTATTGCTCGTACTTTTGCTGATTTTTCAAACGACGAAATTAAAAATACCCTAACGGCGATTTTAGAAGACGGGTCAAATGAAGAAAAAGCTTATGCAGCAAAATATTTTTGCTATGTAAAATCAGAAGATGTTAAAGAACTTTTATTTGACTGTGCTAAAAATGAAAATGAAAACTTAAAATTAAACGCAGCAAGAGCTTTAGGAAATATAAAAGATGAAGTTTCCTATAATTATTTTATTGAAAAACTAAAAAGCGAAGATGATTGGGAAAAAGTTGAAGCGTCTCAATTTTTGTCAGCTTACGGAAATAAAGAAGCTGTGCCGTCAATGCTAAAAGCAATGAGCGTGTCGGGAATGTCAGAATATATCGCCGGTGATATCGCAACGCTTGATAATTTTTGCCACTTTTTTGATTCCGATAATTCTGAGCTAAAAGAATTATCACTTGAATGTTTTGATAACATACTCTCAGGACTTGCCGAAAATTGGTCATTAGAATCTTTGATCGATTTCAATATTTATGAATGCATAGAAAATCTTGTCTACCTTGTAAATAATGATAAATCAGATATTTTCACGGGTAGGTTTTCTCAGCTTTTATTAAAAACATTTGAAAAACTTAAAATATTTAAAGACAATGATATATATAGGTTTGATGAAAGTAAGCAAGCCGTAGAAGAATTAAATGAAATTTGCAGATTTTTAGAATCCTTCGATAAAAACTTTTGGGATAATCAAAAAAACAACGTATTAAAAGAACTCGGATCTAAAAATGAACAACGGAAACTCTCTTCATTAGAGATTATTAAGGATTTGCAAATTAAAGAAGCTATTGATGATATTAAAAAAATTCTTGAAGATAAAAATGAAGTTGAATTAGTTTTATTTGAGTCGCTAAACACATTAAAAGAACTTGAATACACCGTTTCTGAAAATGAAATTAATGACCTTATTAATCGGTTTAATGACGATAATTTGATTGTTGCAGCCCAAAACATATTTAAATACTAAGAAATAAACAATTCTTCCATTTGTTTATTATTAAAGAATGTAAAGTATTATTTTTTGTTGATTAGCTGTTTTGTTGAACAATCGTCAAAACTCACTGTTGTCAAGTTTTTTTATTATCCGTTTTTTAGTAAATTTAATTAATCTTTTTATGCTGTTTTTTAAAACAAAGACACAGCAAAGGTTTTAATTTCTCTTTTTAAGGCGGTCAATTTGACAGGTTTTCATGCTTGAATTTTACTGTTTTTAGAAAAATTTATTTAAAATGGTTTGGACTTAAAGGGCAAAAAAATGACAAAAAAAAATAACTGGTTTGGTATTAACAAACTTTTCATTAGTCTATTTTTACTAATATCGTTTTTTGTTCCGGCATGTATTGTAAAAGCCGTGCAAGACAATAGTTTTGCTAACGATATAAAAACAGAAAAAAAACAAGTAACTTATAAGTTACTTAGCGATAACAAAGGTGCGGTTGTTAGTATAAATAACAAACAAATTGCCTGGTTAATCGCAGATACTCAAGAGTATTCAGTTGCTCAAAGAGCTGAAATTTTTTCAAACAAACTAAAGCAATTAATCGATAATAAAATTGATCCTAATGCTATACGACCTTATAAATCAGGTAAATTTGTAGTAGTAAAAGCAGGTGATTTTTTCTTATTTACGGCTGATAAAGAAAATGCAAAAAAATTCGGCGTTTCAACTCACGAACTTGCTTTTGAATGGGCGAATTCTGCAAGAAAAGCACTAGGGGCTTCCGAGCTCATAAAAGATTACTCTTTGGTAGTTTCAAGGGGCGGATATTCATCAGATTTTGAAAAAAATTATTTAGGCGCAATTGTCAAAGGTGTTGCATCTTGGTATGGACATCCTTTTCATGGACAAACATCTTCTGATGGAAGTCGTTATAATATGTATGAATTTACAGCTGCCCATAAACAATTACCTTTCGGGACTTTAGTAAAAGTTACAAATTTAAAAACCGACAAATCTTGTGTCGTAAAAATTACAGATAGAGGTCCTTATATTGATGGACGTGAAATAGATCTATCAAAGAACACTGCAAATCATCTTGGTATGTTGGCTTCAGGGATTTCAAAAGTCCAGCTTGAAATTGTTGGCAAATATTAAAGCCTAAAAAAGCTAAACTTGCATAATCCTTTTAAAGACTGTATTTAAACGCAGTCTTTTTTGTTATAATATACTTACAAACTAAAATAAGTGGAATTGAACATTGGCAATATTTTCTTCTGACGATGATAATAAAAAAAGTAAAACACCACGGGAAAGCGTAACTCCCGAGCAAACAGCTTTTGATAAAAATTTTGAAAACAACATAAGACCCAAAAAATTCAATGATTATATAGGTCAAACTCAGCTTAAAGACACTCTTAGAATATCTCTGGAGGCTGCAAAGCAAAGAAATCAACCTCTTGATCATTTGCTGTTTTACGGACCTCCCGGACTGGGAAAAACAACACTGGCAAGTGTTATTGCCAATGAAATGGACGTAAATATAAAGATAACATCTGCTCCGGCATTAGAACGTCCTCGAGATATTATAGGGATTTTAATGTCGCTCAAATCAGGTGAAGTATTATTTATAGATGAAATTCACCGTTTAAACAAAGTCGCCGAAGAAATTTTATATCCGGCAATGGAAGATTTTTTCATTGATATGACAACCGGAAAATCACAAACAGTAAAAACTTTAAGAGTTCCTGTTCCCAAATTTACTCTTATTGGTGCAACAACAAAAGCAGGAGCTTTATCAGGTCCATTGCGTGATCGTTTTGGTATTATTCACAGGCTTGAATTTTACACATTAGAAGAACTTTCCGCTGTAGTGAAAAGAACTGCCGGCATTCTTGATATTGACTTAACCGAAGAAGGAGCTAAAACAATAGCTTCAAGATCAAGAGGAACCCCTAGAATCGCAAATAGGCTGATAAAAAGAGTTAGAGATTATGCAATAGTTAAAGCTGACGGAATTATAACCAAAGAAGTATCTCAAAAGGCTCTTGATATGTTAAACATAGACCCTAGTGGTCTTGATAATACAGATAGAGAACTTCTAAAAATGATTATAGAAAAATATGACGGTGGACCTGTAGGAATAGATACATTATCAGCAGCATTAGGCGAAGATTCCAGAACAATTGAAGATGTATATGAACCGTTTTTACTTCAAGCAGGTCTCATTGCTCGTACCCCACGAGGGAGAAAAGTATCTCCTGAAGGGTATCGACATTTAGGTTATAAAATACCTTCACAAAGTAATTTCCAAAAGAGTTTATTCATAAATGATTAAAAAAATTTTTATTAATATATTATTTTTAATATTGCTTTTTGTACCTTTAAGCTCAATAGCACAAGAGGTAGAATCGTCTCAAGAAGTTGAATATGCTCCTGCAATAGTACAAAAAATTCTTTATGAATCCAATAATGTAACTCTTAAAGATGCTTTTGGTTCAGATCAAAAAAATCAATTACTGGAAGTTAAAATAACAAACGGTAAATATAAAGGAAAAACATTGCAGGTTGAAAATCAACAAACCTCAAATCCTGCTTACAATATATGGTTAAAACAAGGAGATAGAATAATCCTTGATATAGAAAAAGAAGGCGATTCTTTTATGGCTTTCGTCTCTGACAAACAAAGAACCCCGGCACTTTTACTTTTAACGGGATTGTTTTTTCTTTCACTACTTTGGGTAGGTGGCTTAAAAGGATTAAATTCACTTATCTCAATAGTTATAACAGCTACGTTGGTGTTTTTTGTATTAATTCCACTTATTTTAAACGGCTATCCCGTCATCCTTGTCTCAATTGTTGTATCAGTGCTTTCAACTCTTGCGACAATGTTTATTGTGGGTGGAATTAACCTAAAAAGTCTATCAGCAACTATAGGAACTATCTTAAGTCTTTGTCTTGCGGGTATACTATCAATAATAATAATAAAGCTTGCTTCTTTATCGGGGCTATCAGGGCAAAACGCTGTCATACTATGGGCATCAAGACCTGATCTTGACTTTACCGGCATTTTAATATCCGCAATGATTATTGCATCTTTAGGAGCTGTAATGGATGTAGGAATGTCGATAGCAAGTTGTATTGACCAAATAAAACAACACAACCCTGATTTATCACGTCAAAAACTTATAGATTCAGGGATAAGTGTTGGTAGAGATATTATAGGAACAATGTCTAATACTTTAATTCTCGCTTATATTGGAAGTGCATTTCCTTTGCTTTTACTTGCCTCTGAGGCTCCATTTATAAAATTTATCAACTTAAATACCGTAGCAACAGAAATTTCAGCAGCACTAGTAGGTAGTATAGGAATTATAGCTTGTGTTCCTATCACAACTTTAATTTGTTCATTTCTTTATACTTATGATTTCAAAAAGAAAGAAAGTTAAAATCTTATTCAGATAAATTTTGAGGTGAAAACTTTTAAAATAAAGTTATTTATTCTCAAAAACACCTTGTTTAATGCCTTCACAATTAGCGACAATATCACAATAACTGGAGTCTTTTTTAGGCATTAAAAGATCATAAGGAACTTCCTTAAGGGTCGATCCTGTAAAAACTATTGTAGCCCCTAGCATGTGCGGCAAATAATTATCAGGAAATAACTTTTGCACTTCAGAATTAAAAAGCCATTTTACAGGTTTTAACACAATAAATGGCACCGAAAATACTTTAATGGTTTTTAATGTTACATTTTTAGATGTTTTGATATGCTTTATTTTATCAGGCTCAGAAAGATCACATGCTAAAATAAAGTTAGAATAAAAAATGAATAAACAAAAAAAACTTGTAACAAATATAAATTTTTTCATAAGATTATAGCCTCTTGTTTTTATTACAAGTATTATTATACAAAATAAAGATTTAAAGAGAAAACATGGCAAGACCTAAAAAACAAAGAAACATTGAACTTAAAGTATCAGTTGACTCTTTTATTCCTAAATATAAACGGATTCCTGAAGCAATAGAAGAAGTTCAAATAGCCTTAGATGAACTAGAAGCGTTAAGACTCACAAATACCGAAGAACTTTCACAAGAAGATACTGCGGAAAAAATGGGTATATCAAGACAGCTTGTTGGTTTATTACTTGAACGAGCTCGAAAAAAAATAACGGAAGCACTTGTCGAAGGTAAAATAATAACGATTATTGATTATGATTAAAAAGAGGCTTGATCAAAAAATCATAGCCTCTTTTCTATAATTATTGTATTTTTCCTATTCTTCGCCTTTTGGTCGCATTGTAGGAAAAGCTATTACATCTCGAATTGAGGGTGAATCAGTTAACAGCATTATAAGCCTATCTACACCAACACCCAATCCACCGGCCGGAGGCATTCCGTATTCAAGTGCATTTATATAATCTTCATCAATTTCATGAGCCTCATCATCACCTTCGGCTTTTGCTTTTGCCTGTGTTTCAAATCTAGCTCTTTGGTCTATAGGATCAGTTAACTCAGAAAAAGCATTTGCAATTTCCCAACCATTAACTCTTGTTTCAAATCTTTCAACCAATCTTGGGTTGTCTCTGTGAGCTTTTGCCAAAGGAGAAATATCCCTTGGATAATCAATAATATGGATAGGTTGAATTAAATTTGGCTCAACTTTTTCTTCGAAAATTTTATCAAGAATTTTTCCCCAAGAGTCATTTTCATCAGTTTCAACACCCATTTTTTTCGCTTCTTGAGCTGCTTCTTGCGGTAATAAAATTTCACTAAAATCTACATCAGTAAACTTCTTAATCGCTCCCAACATTGTCATTCTATCCCAAGGAGGAGTCAGATCAATTTCATTACCTTGGAAGTTAATTTTCATCGTACCTAAAACTTCTTTAGCTACATAACTAACCATATTTTCAATCAGTGCCATCATTTCATTATAATCAACATAAGCTTGGTATAATTCCAACATAGTAAATTCAGGATTATGTTTTGGTGATAATCCTTCATTTCTGAAGTTTCTATTTATTTCAAATAATTTTTCACCTAAACCGCCTACCATAAGACGTTTTAAATGAAGCTCAGGTGCTATACGTAAAAACATAGGCATATCTAGCGCATTATGGTGAGTAATAAAAGGTTTAGCTGCAGCACCACCTGCTAATGTCTGTAACATAGGCGTTTCAACTTCTAAAAATCCATGTTTGATTAAATAATTTCTAAGTTCTTGCACTATTAAACTTCTTTTTTTGAAAGTTTCACGCACATCTTCATTCATTATGAGATCAAGGTATCTTTGTCTATACCTTGTTTCTTTATCTGTTAATCCATGAAATTTTTCGGGCAGTTGTTGAAGAGATTTAGCAAGTATTTTAAAATCCTTCACTTTTATACTAAGCTCTCCTCTTGGAGTTCTTCTTATCGTACCGGTAAAACCAACTATATCACCAATATCAACTAATTTTAAAGATGAAAGTTTTTCTTTATCGACATTTTCTTTATGACAAAAAACTTGAATTTTTCCACTACTGTCCATCAAATCAATGAACATTCCGCTATTTCTCATTGCCATTATTCTGCCTGCTACTGAATAACTATCTTCAGTTTCTACACCTGATTCAAGGTCTTTATATTGATCTTGCAAATCCTGTGCAGATGCTGTTCTGTTAAAAGTATAAGGATAAGGGTTTATTCCTTTATCCACAAGGTCTGTTAGCTTTTGTATCCTGACATTTCTCACTCTGTCAGTATTTTGCTGTTCAGTTTCGTTAGTCAATTTAGCCTCCATTGTGCGGATTCCTCTCGAAATGCTTTCCTTCTTAAATTTTATCACCAACATTTTTTCTTTATTGAAAAAATGTTGAAATTGCTTTAAAAATCATTATAATTTTAAAAATGCTAATAAAAAGTATTCTGTAAAAAAAGTCCCACAAAAACCTGCCTCCATAAAACTTTCAAAAATGGAAAAATCCCGACCATTATTAAAACCCATTGTGTTGTATCATGTTCTTATCAAGGTTTGATTTTTTAACATTAATTATTAATTTATGTAACTTTTCATTAAAGTTTGCAAAAAAAAAGCCGATATAATTAAAGAAGACAAATAAAATAAAAACTAATTCAACCCCAAGGAGAATATAAATGACTAGAATAAATGGTTTTGGGCTCCAACCAAATATAAACGCACCAAAGGTTAAACCTAATGCTCCTGAACAAGAAGCTGTAAAACAAGAGACCGGTGCTAAACCTCAAACAAAACATCAATCTGCCGATGATGTTCTAAATTTTATGTCTCAAAATACTATGGCTGATGTTGCAAAATCGGAAGTTAAATCTTCAAGAACTATACAAGTATCAAAATATGTAACACCTGATCAAGCAAAAAGAATTGCCGGATTTATTCAAGAATTTTCAAGTACTGTGGAAAAAGGAATGAAACAAATAGAAAAAGAATTCCCTAATCTGCCTGAATACCAGAACATGTCAGAGCAAGCTAAATTAAACCTTGCTGTTGATGCTTTTGCTAAAACAAATCTTTAATAATTTATCTAACAAAAAATATACTAAAAAAGACTTGATCAACATAATCAAGTCTTTTTTTATTATAAAAATTTTAATCGTAATGATCTCGCTCTTTAAGATACTCTCGTACCTGATTAAGCGAAGCCTGCACTATCCTTGTAATACGAGAAGATGATAATCCGACCTGAGTAGCAATATCTTTGACTTGCATATTTCTGTAGAACCTATATTCCATAATAGTTCGTTCTTTTGACGGCAACTTAGCTATCGCTTCTCTTACAATTTTACCCAATTCAGATATTTCAAGTTGTTCATCAGGTAATGCTGAACCATCTTTAAGAAAATCAAACGGTGAGTCATTATCAGACGAATCTTGCAAGCTATCAATAGAAAGAATTGTTTCATAAACGGCTTCTCTAACTTTCTGTGGAGATACATCAAGCCCTTCACCGTTTTGATTAGCATCCGCTTTTTTAGTGTGTTTTAAAGAATACCACTTATATCTATTTCTTAGCTCGTTTCTAATCGCCCATCTAACAGCAGTAGCAATATAAGCATTATTATATTTTTCAAGTTCTTTGGCAGTCTTGTTTTTGATCAAAGCCTGAATAGCAATAATTCCAATGCTAATAAGCTCCTCACTTTCTACCATATGAGAAGGAATGCGCCTATGCTCAACCCTGGCGACTTTCTCTATAACTTCTATATAATCTTGTATTTTTACTGTTTGCTGCACTTTATTAATTTTATACTTAACCTATCTTCTTACATTGTATTCATTTTTTCACTTTTACGCAAATTATAAACAAATAATAGTATTTCCGCTACAGCTTTATATAGCTCAGGTGGCACCTCTTTGTCAACATCTACAAGCCTGAAAAGAGCTCGTGCAACCGGAGGATTTTCAACTATAGGTACTCCATGCTCATTAGCAATATCTTTAATTTTCTGGGCGAAAAGCTCACTACCTTTGGCTACGACCTTAGGTGCCTGCATTTCATCAGCCTCATATTTTAACGCAACTGCAACGTGAGAAGGATTTGTAACAACAAAATCAGCTTCAGGCACCGAATCCATAGCCCCCTGTTGAAGCATTTGTTGTCTTTTTTGCTTTAATGCAGCTTTAACGTGCGGATCCCCCTCAGAGTTTTTATATTCATCCTTTATCTCTTTAAAAGACATTTTTTGATCTTTCAAAAACTTACTTCTTGTCACCATGTAGTCAGCTGCTGCAATAACAAGGAATATAACCCCTGCTTTAGTTATAAAATCTACAATCAAATTACCAAATTCAAACATGATAGCAAAGGTGTTATCCATCGCTGCAAGCCCAAGCATAACCGGAAAATGAGACTTATAAGTAAAATAACCAACAAGACCTAAAACCACTACTTTTACAATATTTTTAAATAACTCAAATAAGGTTTTTACAGAGATCAAATTCTTAAAATACTTTGAAGGATTTAATTTATCCAGTTTTGGAACCAAAGGCGTCGTTGTAAAAAGAGGTCCCACCTGAATTAAATCACTTACTATTGCAATGAAAAAAGCCATAAACAAAATAGGTCCGATAATCAGAATCGTAGGGACTAAAGTCAAGAATAAAAGGTATTGTAATCCCATATCATCAAGACTTCTGGTGGGTATTTGCTCATAGAGCAAAACAAAAAGCTTTGAGATTTGTCCCCAAAGAAAAGGAGCTAATTTAAACAGGAAAAAAAACATAACAATAAGCGATATCGCCATTGAAAAGTCTTTGCTTTTTACAACTTGTCCTTCTTTACGGGCTCGCTGCAACTTTTGAGGCGTAGCCTCAAACTGCTTATCCTCATCTGCCATTTTAAATTTCCCGAATTGTGTGCCTATAATTATTATAACTGAAATCAATCAAATTCAAACAAAACAACCTTATCAATTAATAAACAAAAATTACAAAATGTAACAAAGCTCTGATTTTTATCAAAAAACGGTTAACAATTCTAAACTTAACTTAATTATCAATTTTAATTAATAAAGTGAAAAGAAATGTGTCATCACTGTTGAATAAAAACATTTATCTTATAAAATTGGTTTAATAACGGATACACATGAAGAAGGAAGTTTCCAATGAAAAAGACTGTTAGAGATCTAAATGATATTAAAGGAAAAAAAGCACTCGTAAGAGTTGATATGAATGCTCCTTTAGATGAAAACAAAAATGTTACGGACGATACTCGTATTAGAGCAGTTGTACCAACAGTAAACTATTTGAGGGAAAAAGGCGCAAAAGTTATTTTAATGGCTCACCTCGGTAGACCTAAAGGAGAAAAAAACCCTGAGTTAACTCTTGCCCCTATTGCCAAAAGGCTTTCTGAAATCATCAACGCTCCTGTAATGAAATTAAATGACAGTATTGGTGATGAAGTTAAAGCAAAATTAAATGAACTAAAAGACGGTGATGTAGCCCTTTTAGAAAACATTAGATTTTATAACGAAGAAACTAAAAATGATCCTGAATTTGCAAAAAAACTTGCAGAATTAGCAGATTTTTATGTAAACGATGCTTTTGGAGCAGCTCACAGAGCTCACTCTTCTACTGAAGGTGTTGCAAAAGAACTTTCCCCTGCTGTATCAGGTCTTTTAATGGAAAAAGAACTTTCAGCTTTAGGAAATCTTTTAGAAAAACCCAAAAGACCTTTTATTGCAATAGTTGGCGGTAGTAAAGTTTCAACCAAAATAGGTGTTTTAGATAACCTTCTCGATAAAGTCGATTCTCTTATTGTCGGCGGCGGAATGACTTATACATTCCTGAAAGCTCAAGGTTATAACGTTGGAGATTCAATTTGCGAAAACGATAAACTTGAACTTGCAAGAGAATTAATGAAAAAAGCTGAAGATAAAGGTGTTCAATTATATATTTCAAAAGATATAGTTGTAGCTGATGATTTTAGTAATAATGCAAACACTCAAATTGTTTCAACCAAAGAAATTCCTGATGGATGGGAAGGCGTTGATATGGGACCGGAATCAAGAAAAATAGCCGGTGAAGTTATTCTTAACGCTAAAACAATTTTATGGAATGGTCCTGTAGGAGTATTTGAAATCGATAAATTTGAAGAAGGCACAAAAGCTATTGCAAAAAGTGTTGAAGAAGCCACTCTTAAAGGTGCTGTAAGTGTATTAGGCGGTGGTGATACAGTTGCTGCTGTTGAAAAATTCAAATTACCAAAAGATCACTTCTCGCATATTTCAACAGGTGGTGGAGCAAGTCTGGAATTTATAGAAGGCAAAGTTCTACCCGGTGTTGCAGCATTGGATGATAAATAAAAAATAAAAACTTTATTAAAAGCTCAACCTTAAAGGTTGAGCTTTTAATTTTTCACTCAAGCCGGTTGAGTATTGCTTAAAAATCTTTTATAATAAATAAAGAAATTAAACTAAAAGGTTATTTTGATGATAAAAAACAAAAAAGCATTTACTCTTGCAGAAGTTTTAATATCACTAACACTAATTGGTGTAGTTGCGGTACTTACAAAGTCTATTGTTAGAGTACCCGACGTTAATGATGCTTATTTAAGGACACAGTGGAGAAAAACTTTTACTGAATTTAGCAATGTAACAAAACAAATAGCCTGGGAGCACGATGGTTTAATGACAAATCTTGCAAGTACTCATAATGAATTTAGAAATCTTTTTACTTCAAAAAAGTTAACAACTGTCAAGACTTGTGATCAAGGAGCTTCAGTTGATGAATGCTGGCATAATACCTCTAATTTTACTTATTATAATAACTCTACTTACGGCGGTAGCAGCTGGTCAACGCTTATGAGCAGAGCTATTTTAGAAAATGGTACCTTAATAGCTTTTCGCTTAGATTCAAATACCTGTACCAGTAGCTTAACTCCAAATAACGATAATTGTGGAGCATTACATATTGATGTAAATGGATTTAAGCCTCCAAATAGTGTAGGTAAAGATATATTTGCTTTTTATGTCCGTAAAAATGGAACCATTACCCCCCTTGGAGCCCAAGGGGTTAATGCCGCAGGCTCTTGCAAACCAACTGATTCAGGCTGGGGATGCAGCAGCAATTTTCTACACGGTGATGAAGAAGACTAAAAATCTGGTAGTGAGTAAATAGTGACTGATAAAGTATTTTATGTAATTTCAAGGAAACTCCCCCGTTTCTTTAAGTCTTATGCCTTTTCATGTGAAGTTTAAAACTTTTGCCTTCCGCAGGAGGTCGTTTTTTCAAAAAGTTTAAAATCGACGAATTTAACTTTTCAATTAATGAACGAATTAGAACTCGAAAAACTCTATTTAAGGAGAATTTTTCTACTCGATCAAATCTCAATACCAAGCTATAAGAAAGCATTAAAAGCGTTAATAAATCGAATCCTAAAACCCAACTATAAAAAATCAAAAAGAACAAAAAATAATAAAATAAGATATTATCGGGTAGAAAAATTGGACTATAATAGAGTTTTGTAGAAGTTCTTTGAGTGAATGTTTTTGTATTGAGTGGTTTTAGCTTCGTTTATCGAAGTAAAACCACGGACTTAAAATCTGTGTAACTCTCTCCGAGGGGGAACTTTTGCGTAAAAGTTCCACAAAACCTTTGACACGAATTTGTTTTCTTATTTTATACGCTTCACTTGATTAACTTTTAAAATACTTAAATATGCTTACACAACTCACTATCGTTCAAACAGTGTAAGCATCCTTTATATTTGGCGTTTCACTCTAAAATTTACAAAAACAAACTACGGTCAATATTTGAAAAATATCGTTACTTTTAATGAGCGAATTAGAACTCGAAAAACTATATTTAAGGAGAATTTTTCTACTCGATCAAATCTCAAAACCAAGCTACAAGAAAGCATTAAAAGCGTTAATAAATCGAATCCTAAAACCCAACTATAAAAAATCAAAAAGAACAAAAAATAATAAAATAAGATATTATCGGGTAGAAAAATTGGACTATAATAGAGTTTTGTAGAAGTTCTTTGAGTGAATGTTTTTGTATTGAGTGGTTTTAGCTTCGTTTATCGAAGTAAAACCACGGGCTTTAAGTCTTATGCCTTTTCATGTGAAGTTTAAAACTTTTGCCTTCCGCAGGAGGTACTTTTTTTAAAAAAAGTACCCCAAAAACCTACCTCCATAAAACTTTTCTATTTTACTAAACTCCGTTAAATCAAAGTATAACAATCTAAAAAATGCTGTATAACTCACTCAGCAGAGCTTCGTTCAAACAATACAGCTTGTTTTTAACCTATCACTTCGTTAAGTAAAAATACGAAAAGATTTAAAGTCGGCATTAAAAAAAACTTACGAAAATAAATTTACCACTATTAAAAATCTTTATACGGAAAATTAGAATTAGACAATACGATTTCTTGATATTCAGCTTTATCAATATCTAAGCCGACAATTTTTTTCTTTGATTTTTTTGCTTTTGGCTTATTGGAGTTAGGTTGTTTTTTCTCTTTCAATGCCATTTCAAAGGTTTTTAAGCTGTATTTATCAGCCAAAATCCAGCTGGAAAGTTCATCTTGAGAAACTTCCAAAGCTTTTGTCAATCTTTCTAAAACTGATTTTGAAACACCTATTTCCCCTATTATCATTCGATTCAAACCGCTTTGGCTGTATTTTATTTGTTTTGCAAGAATGGTTCTTGATATATCTTTAACTTCTAAAATAGCGTCAATTTTCAAAGTTAAAATCAATTGTTTTCTTTTTACTTTAGTAGTTTTTTTAATATCAAAAGCTTGTTTTATAAGACTTTCAGGATATTTATCCGCAATAACCCAACTATCAAATTCTTCTCGAGAAACCTCTAAAATAGGAAGAAGTTTAACTATAACAGATTCTGAAAAAGGAGAAATTCCGTTTATCATTTCACTTAGAGTTGAATCAGCACAATCAATTAACCTACAAACTTTGTATTTTGTTAGGTTTTTAGAATTTAATATAAAATTTATTTTTTCTTTTGTAATTCTCATAATACAACTCCTAGTAAGAGATTTATTGTTTCGAATTTTTTTGCTTGACATTTTGTTTTCTATGGTTTATATTAAAAATGAACAGAAAAAGCTTTTTAGATTTTGATCAAAAAAATAAAAATAACCCCTTAATCTTTTTTGGATTTTAGGGAAAATTTCCTATTTTCAATTTTAACCAAGGACAGCGGATATAAAACCTAAGCGGAAACGATGAGTTTTTGATTGGGTTTTATGTAGCCTGCTTCCTGTACCAATGATAACACAAAGGAGCACTTGTTTTATGAAAAAAGCCTTAGACATACTTCAAACAATTCAAAACGATATAAAAGACTCTATCGATGACCTTTTTCACCAGATTAAAATCATAAAAAAAGATATCGAAAAAATAAAAAAACAGTTAAATTGAAAACTTTGTACCCACACCTGTCATTCTGAAAATCCCAAAGCAGTCAATAACCACTTCTACACTTTCAGTTAACTGTAAATCGGATAGATTTCGCATCAAGTTCGGAATGACAATAAAAAAGAAATAATCAATCAAGAAAAACGCTATTTACTAACTCTAGGCTCTTTGCTTAGAGTTTTTTTATTATAATGTAGCATAGGTTTTAATTAATTCAACGATTGTATTTGTAGCATTAGGCTTAGAAAGCTTCAAATTATTATTTTTCATAGCCTCAAGCTCACTTTCGTCACTAATCAAACCATTAATAATACCAAATAATTTATCCGAGTCACATTCTGAGTCTTCCAAATACAAAGCCGCTCCTGCTTTTTCCATAGCCCGAGCATTAAATCGTTGATGATCCTGAGCTGCGAAAGGATAAGGCACAAGTATCGAAGGCAGGCCGCATAAATTAAGCTCTGAAATACTCAAAGAACCGGCTCTTGATATAACAATATCTGCAACCGAAAGCGGAGCTGCCATATCTTCAAAATAAGGTTGAATAACCAAAGCTTTTTCCTGCTCAAAATCAGCCCAAATTTGCTTTAATTCTTTTATATATTCATCATAGTTAACTCTGCCTGTTTGATGAATGATCTGACAATTTTTCTCTTTTATCAGTCTTTTTGAAGCATTTAACATCGCATCATTTATTTTCTTAGCCCCTTGAGACCCACCACAGATTAATATAGTCTTTTTTTCAGAGCTAAAGCCATAAAGTTTCAAAGCCTCTTCTTTTGATGTTTTTTCAAAAGATTCTCGTATCGGATTTCCATTATGAAGCACATTTTTAGATTTCAAAAAATGTGAAGCCTGAGGAAAAGCTATAGAAACAGCCTTTGCCCAAGGAGCCATAACTCTGGATACAATACCGGGATGAGCATCAGGATCATGAATTATATAAGGAATTCCAAGTAAAGTTGCTGCTATCAAAGCAGGACCACTCACATATCCTCCTGTGCCTATTACAATCGAAGGTTTTATCTTAACAAAATAACTCATTGCCGTAATAATTGCTATATTGAGGCTCAAAAACCAATTTATCAACTCTAAACTAAATTTTCTAGGCATACCGGCAACCCTGACGGGTAAAAAACAAACTCCTTCTTTCTCAGCAACTTCAGCTTCCATATTGTCAGGACAGCCCAAATAGTATATCTTAGAAACTTGCTCGTCTTTTTTCAATCGCTGAACAATGGCTAATGCAGGATAAATATGACCACCTGTTCCACCACCTGCAATAACTATTTTGAGCTTTTTATTATTCTTATCATTCATGAATTTGTTGAATCCTTTGCCTAGAAATATTCAATAATATTCCCAACATTATCATAGTTACAATTAAAGAAGAACCGCCATAACTAATCAACGGAAGCGTAACACCGGTAACAGGCAGTACGCCTACCGCAACTCCTATATTTATAAGAGCTTGTAACCCCACTATAAAAGTTATCCCAAAAGCCAAAAGTCTTCCATACGAGTCAGGGGTTCTTTTTGCTATAGCAAAACCCTTTAAAACAAAAGCAACAAACAATCCTAAAAGCATTAAAGACCCTATAAAGCCAAACTCTTCAGAGATAACCGAAAAAATAAAATCCGTATGTCCAAAAGGAAGCCAAAAAAGTTTTTGCTTCGAATTACCATATCCTGTACCTAAAAGCCCTCCAGAGGAAATCGCATACCAGGATTGAATCAAATTATAACCTGTTCCTTGCTGGTCACTCCAAGGATTTAACCAACCTGTTATCCTATTTAACTGATATGGAGTATTTTTGATCTTATAATACAAAAACGGTATTACAAACAAAAACATTGATCCTAAAAGTCTCAATGAAACACCACTATAAGCCATCATGGCAATACAAGTAAATGACAAAAGCAAGGCTATACTAAGATTTGGTTGTAATAATATCAATACAACCATTGCTCCTACTAGCCCAAAGCATTTCCAGAATTTTTTTGTAAAAATATCTTTTGTTCGATGAAGTCCTTTTGCTGCAAGCAAAACACACCCCAAATTCGCCAATTCAGAAGGTTGTAAGGGGAAAAAAGCCAACCATCTGGAAGATCCGTAACTTGTACGTCCCAACCCCGGTATTAAAGTCGCCATAATCAATACAGCAATACCAATTCCTATTGCCGTTGTATGTTTTTTCCAAATTTTATAATCAATTTTAGAAGTTGAAAAAAGCAAAATAATGCCAATAACGACAAATACAATGTGTCTTAAAGCAAAATATGAGGCATTATCAAAAACTCTTATCCCCTCAGGCACTCCTGCACTAAAAACAGACATAACGCCAAATACCGTCAAAAATATTATTATCAACAACAACGAACTATCAACCGATGAGACGATAACGCTCTTGTTCAATTGCTGTTCTCGTTTTTGTCGTATTTTATCTATTGATCTTGCTCTTGACATAGTCTTTAAAGGCTAAGCCCCTTTCTTCAAAGTTTTTATACATATCAAAACTGGCACATGCCGGCGACAAAAGAACTGAACCTTTATTAAGTTCTAAACCTTTATCTACTGCGTGTTCTATAGAATCAGCAAAAACAAGATTCTTAACTCCTGCATTGGCAAGTGATTCATAAAAACGCTCTTTTGCCTCTCCAATAAGAATCACAGCACTTGTATGCTCTTTTACCGTATTTGAAAAATCAACCAAGTCAGTACCTTTATCCTTGCCCCCTGCTATTAAAACAACGTTTTCGTCTTTAAACGCTTTTAAAGCACAAATAGCCGAATCACAATTCGTTGCTTTTGAATCATTATAAAATTTTATATTACCAATAGAATCAACATATTCAAGCCTATGTTCCGGTGCAATAAAATCTGATATAACCTCTTTAATTATATCTGTACTTACACCTATAATCTTGGCAACTATTATTCCAACCATAACATTTTGATAGTTATGATCCCCAAAAAGCTTCATCTCAGAGGTTTTTATAACTTCTTCTACATTGTTATTCTTTTTATAAAAAATCACATCATCCTTCAAATAACAAGCATTAGAAGTCTTTTCATCACCAAAGAAATAAGAATCAGCATCTACATTTTTTGAAAGATTTGCTATCTTGGAATCACAAGCATTTAAAACTGCTTTTTCCGGTGTCATAACCCCTTTGAAAAGCTTTGCTTTTGCATCAAAATATTCTTTTTCACTTCCATGCCAGTCCAAATGATCGGGAGTATAATTGATAAAACAACCAATATAAGGCTTAAATGTTTCACTGGTCTGTATTTGATATGAACTCACTTCCGATACAAAAAAATCTACATCTTCCTCCAATAATGAGGTCGGCGGTGTGCCAATATTTCCACACTCAGGTGCTTTATATCCTGCCTTTTTGAGGATCTCAGAAACCAACTTTGTCGTAGTTGTCTTCCCATTAGTGCCTGTTATTGCAATAAAAGGAGCCTTTGCCTCTCTATACGCCAATTCTATTTCACTTATAATCTTGGTTTTATACTTTTGAATCATTTCAAATACAGGAGCTTTAGGGGGGTATTCCGGGGCTTCGCACAATTAAAGATGAACCTTTAATCGCCTCAATAGAGTGATCTCCCATTTCTACTTCAATTCCCAAATTTTTAAGCTCTGCTATTACAGATTCATCTTGAACCGATTCAGCTCTTTTTTCACTTATAAGACACTTTGCACCTTGTTTTGCAAGATATTTTGCAGCGCAAATACCGCTTTTAGATAGCCCTAATATTGTTATATTTTTATTTTTCCACGAATTTTTCATTTTAGAATAGATATATCTTCAAAAGTACTGCCAACAAGGAAAAAACAAAGCCAACAAAAACAAATGTTTTTACTATCTGTGTTTCACTCCAACCACAAAGCTCAAAATGATGATGTATAGGACTCATCCTGAATACCCTTTTACCTGTTACCTTAAAGTAGGATACCTGAATAATAACTGATAAAGTTTCAATTATAAAGACCGCACCGACTAATATTAACCATAACTCCAGCTTTGCCATTATGGCTATAACACCCAGTAATCCACCTAATGCAAGGCTTCCGGTATCACCCATAAAAACTTTTGCAGGATATTTATTAAAATATAAAAACCCCGCACAACTACCTGCTACAGCTGCTGAAATAATTGCCAAATCATACCTTCCCACCATAACAGTAAGTAACATAAGAGCTACAAAAGCAACTACCGAGGTTCCGGCTGCCAACCCATCCAGACCGTCCGTAAGGTTTACAGCGTTAGAGGCTCCGACGATTATAAAACAAGCGAATAACGGATATAAAAGACCAAGATTTATACTAAATTGATCAAACACAAAAATATACGTTTGATGATGAACAATAGTAACATATAAAGCTGGAATTATAGCGGCAGTAGACTGAACAAGCAACTTTCCACCTGCACTTAATCCTTTGTTTTGCTTGCGTGTGACTTTTTTTATATCATCCTCAAACCCTACAATAGTAAACAATATAAAAGATATTAACACTATAAAGACATCAGGATTTACTTTTTGATCCATAATAAGTGCCAAAACCGCACCTAGAATGGCTGGTACTACTATTACAAGCCCACCCATTGTAGGCGTTCCTTCTTTTACTATATGAGATTTAGGACCATCTTCTCTTATAAATTGACTATACATACGCTTTTTAAGAAACTCAACATATGGAATCCCACATGTCATAGTTAATATCATTGCTATTAGCGCTGCTACGTAAACCAATGTCATTATTTAAATTTACTCCTAATTCCCTCTTCTATCTCTTCAAATGCCATACATCTGGAAGCTTTCAATAAAATCACACTATTTTGCTCTATATTTTCATTTAAAAATTCTACAACTTGCAAATTATTATCAAAAGTTTTCACTTTTATATTCGGATTTTTGACTTCCAATGCTGTTATTTTAGCTTTTTCACCCACTGTGATCAATTGATCTATTTTTTCATTATTAATAAACTCGCCTACTTCTTTATGATACAGTTTTTCTTCTTTTCCAAGCTCAGCCATATCACCGAAAATTAAAACCTTTTTTTTATTTTTATAACTATCCACAAATGATTTTACAGCAGCTTTTACCGAATCCGGATTAGCATTATAACTATCATTTACAGCAATACAACCATTTTTCAGACTGATTATTTTCCCCCGCTCTCCAATTGGCTCATATTTTTTTAAACCTGCCAAAATATTTTCATCAGAAACATCAAGTTGTTTAGCCGCATTAATAGCCGCTATAGCATTTAAAGCATTATATTCACCCGCTACGTTAAGTGAATATAATTTTTGATCATAAACAAAGGTCATTTCATTTTCAGACATTTGTTTAATGTCAATGTCTTTAGCCCCATAAAATATACTTTTGCCAAGCCAATCCAATACTTTTTTTAATTCCTCAGAGTCATTTGCGATCAACAAACCATTCTTCTTCAAATATTTAACAATCTCCGACTTAGCTTTTGCAATATTTTCAACACTACCAAGCCTTCCTATATGAGCCGTTCCAACATTGGTAATAATAGCAATATCAGGCTCTGAATACTTAGAAAGTATCTCAATTTCTCCCGAACCACGCATCCCCATTTCAAGCACCAAAACCTTTGTATCAAAAGGCATTGAAAGCATTGTCTGACACAATCCCACTTCATTATTATAATTTAACTTTGATTTGTGAGTTTTAAAAGAGTCACTAACTGCACTATATAGCATTTCCTTTGTTGTTGTTTTGCCACAACTACCTGTTATTGCTATCGTAAAAGGATTTACCTGATCTTTGTAATATTTTGCAAGATTTAAATAAGCCTCAAGAGTATTTTCAACCACCACTACAATTTTAGAAGTTGGAAGATTTTTAACTTTTCCAAAGTATTCTTTTTCAATAAAATATCCTGCACAACCTTTTTCCAATGCCGACTGAATAAAATTATGACCATCAAAATTCTCTCCTTTTAAAGGCAGATAAAGTTGACCTTCTCCTATCGTCCTTGTATCAGTAGAAATGCTATATTTACCTTGTTTTTGACAACAAGAATCACTTTTTGTAACTGTAATTATATCGTTTATATCAAAATGCATTTTATTGCTCATTTAACTTTGAAAAAACAGTTTAAACCTAGTTTTATAATCACTGCTCTTACTTTTAATTTTACAGCAAATCATCATAGTGGGCAAAATTGTGAATTATACCGATACAAAAAAATAATCAAGAAAATAAAACAATTTTGCAAGTCGATATGCGTAAGCAGAGAGCGACATTTTCAAAAAATGTGACTGCGTCAGATTTTCCTGAAAACTAACTCATTTAGGTATAAATATTTAAAAATACAACTTTACGAATTTGGAAAAAATGACATTTTAGAATAAACTGATATTTAACACGTCATTATTTTCAGGTTAAAAAACAAAGTTTAAATGAAAAAAATATTTTCCTCACTTTTAATATTTGGAGCTTTTCTCGTTATTGCGAACACTGCATCAGCGGATGAGATCATATTTTCACCGATAAACCTGGATGAAAATATTAAAAACCCTCTAAAAACAGGCATTCTAAATATGAATAATCCTAAGGTTTACAAACCTACAAAACTTGTGCTTGGAGAAAAAGCAAAATTCAAAATCAAGGCAAAACCCGGTTTAAAAGCTCTTTTTATGGCATCTTTGGCTAATACCGGAACTAAAGTTTTTCACGGCAAAACCCTTCATCTGGGTCCGGTTTTTAATACTCAAGAACAAATTATCCCTGAGACAGGGGTTTTAGAACTTTTTGTTTCTGTTGTCGATGATAAAAAATTAATAGGAGAAGAAATCTTTTTTGAAGTCTTATTATGGGAAAAAGACGATTATAGCGACATTACAAAAGCCCGAATAATTGGAGCAAACGGAGCTGAAACAGACCGAAACTATATTTTCATAAAACCCCATCATTCTACCAGTTCAATTCCAGGATTTACCCCTGCGATACCAGGCGGAGGCAATGTAATGGACACCATAGACTCAATAACAAAAGATGAAGAAGGTGAAAAGCTTTACGATATTCAATATACGCAGCAAAACACCCCTGCTGTAATAAGAAATTTACACTCTGTAGAAATCCAAAAAAGCAAAAATGAAAAATAAGCTTAGTATCGCTTTAATACCCCTTGATAATAGACCTGTAAGCTATACACTACCTAAAGAAATTGTTAGCTTAAATTCTTCAATACAATTGCATATCCCACCTAAAGAGCTTTTGGGAGCTTTGCAAAAAAGTGCAAATTCAGACAAAATTTTTTCGTGGCTAAAAAAACTTAAAAAAATTGATTTTATAATCTGCTCCTTAGATACACTCTTTTACGGAGGCTTAATTCCTTCCAGACGAAAGCCTTTAGACTTTTCAACCCTTGAAAACAGTCTTTTAAAGTTTCAAAATATCATCTCTTCTTTTGAAAACAAACCTAAAATCTTTGCATTCAGTAGTATTATGAGGATTTCAAACAACAACATAAACGAAGAAGAGAAAGATTACTGGAGTCTTTACGGTAAAAACATTTTTGATTATTCATATTTTACTCACAAATCAAAACATTCAAACGATACTGCAACCAAGGAAATCGCAGATAAACTTAAAAAAAATATCCCTATTGAAGTTTTATCAGATTATCTAAAAACAAGAAACAAAAATTTTAAATTCAATAAAAAACTTTTGAGTTTAGTTGAATCTAAAATAATTGATTATTTAATTTATTCACAAGATGATACCGCTGAATACGGCTTTAACGTTGAAGAAGCAGAATCTTTGCAAAAACTTATAAACAAAAAAAATATTCAAAAAAAAACCTGTGTTAAAACAGGTGCCGATGAAATACTCTCAAATTTAATTTCAAAAGCTATAACAGAGTTTTATAACGAAAAAATATTTATAAAAGTTATTTGGAGCTATCCAAACAACACTAATCTCGTATCAAGATACGAAGATAAAACAATAAAAGAGGTTGTAAAAGACCAAATAGAGATAAACGGCGCAACCCTGACAGAGAAGGAAGAAGAAGCCGATCTCATTTTATTTATTCACAATTTTTATAACACTCAAAACGATCTTGCACTTGGAATCTTGAAAGAAAAAAGAGAATTAAAACCAATTAAAACAATTTTAAAGACTTTAAACACATCTAAAAAACCTGTATTAATAGCCGATATTGCAAATGCAAACGGGGCAGATAATTTACTTATTAAAGAACTTCTGAAAAATAATTTATTAAACAATGTTTATTCCTATTCAGGCTGGAACACATCCAGTAACACACTGGGAAGCTGTATTGCAACAGGAATGAGCAAATACATAGCCCAAAAACAAAAAACTTTTGATAGTTTAAAAGCGCAACAACTGTTTTTAACCCGATTGCTTGATGACTGGGCATACCAAGCTAATGTCAGACAAATTTTAAGATCTAAAAAACCTGATGTCGACAATACAATGTTAAACACCTTAATGAAAGATTACTACCGACTTTTAGCCTCAAATATCAACTATAACGACAAAGACCCCTCTTTTTCATTCCCATGGAACAGAACTTTTGAAATTGAAATAAACTTTTAAAAAGTTTTTATTTTCTGTATATTATTTAAAGAATAGTCTTGAAATGATTTGAATATGTACTTTTTTTATAATTTAATTTTAATTTTCCTAAGCTTATTACTATCTCCTGTTATATTGATAGCTTTTATTGTAAAACCCAAATTCAGAGCAGGTTTTTGGCAAAAAATAGGATTTTACAAACCATCTGAAATTTCTTTTAAAGAAACTAAAACAATCTGGATTCACGCCGTTTCAGTAGGCGAAGTAAATGCGGTTGAAACTTTTACTAAAAAACTCCGCAATGAATATCCCGATTTTAATATAGTACTTTCAACCGTAACTCGCACAGGACAACAAGTTGCAACAAATAAACTTACAAATTTTACCGATAAAATCATTTATTTTCCTTATGATTTTTTCTTTTCCGTCAAAAGTGCTTTAAACATAATCAAACCAGACCTTGTAATTATTGCCGAAACAGAAATTTGGCCCACATTTTCAAATGAAGTTAATAAAAAAAATATCCCTTTAATGATTATAAACGGTAGAATCTCTCCAAGCTCTTATAAAGGATACAAAAGATTTAAAGCTATATTTTCCAAGATTTTAAGCAACTATTCTTTAATTTTGATGCAATCAAAAGAAGATAAAGACAGAATCGTAGATATTGGCTCTAATGAATCAAAAACAGAAGTTATGGGTAACTTAAAATATGATATCTCAGCAAATTTATCAACCGAGGAAATTGAAGTATTAAGCTCAAGCTTAAAAACAAAAGGGAAAACTATTTTAATTGCAGGCTCAACCCATGCCGGCGAAGACGAAATAGTGCTAAACGTTTTTAAACAACTAAAAAGCACTCATTCTAATCTAAAACTTTTATTAGCCCCAAGACACCCCGAGCGTAATGAAAGTGTTTTTGAATTGATGTTGAAAACAGGTCTTAATTGCGGAAAAAGAAAAAGCAGTGACAATTTTGAGCAAAACGACATTATAATGCTTGATACAATGGGTGAATTAGGAAATATATATTCAATAGCTAAAATAGCTTTTATCGGCGGAAGTTTCTCGGGTACAGGTGGACATAATCCTCTTGAAGCCGCTATTTATAATGTACCTACGATATCAGGTCCAACTATTTTTAATTTTAAAGATGTGTACAAATTTTTAACACAAGCAAAAGCCTCTATTATTGCAAATAATGAAAAAGAGCTGGTTGAGACGCTGGAAATGTTATTATCAAACGACTTGAAGTATAAAACCTGTAGCGAAGCCTGCAAGACTATATTCGAACAAAACAGCGGCGCTTTAAGCTACTCTATAGAAAAGCTAAAAGCATTTCTATAACGAGATTATAACCTAATCTGTCAAATCGGTCTTTTGAACAAACTCACAACCCGAATAAAATAATCGGGCATTTTTAATGAATTTTTCAGGATTTGAACTTACAAAATAATATTTAGATCCTTTTATAGAATTCGATATAAGATCTTTTTCTTTTAAATCATTCTCAACAAAATCCGTTAAAAACACAGCCGGATCTATCAGCTGAACATGCTCAGGAGCTACTTCCTTTATCAAATCAGCCAAAAAAGGATAATGAGTACACCCAAAAACTATATGTTCAACATCCTGTTCTATAAGTTTTTTAACATATTTTTCAACTAAACCTCTAGAGGATGCTTCATCTATTAAACCATTTTCAACTATTTCAACCCATCCGGGACATTCAACTTGAAAAACCTCACAATCACAAGAACTTTTTAGAATATTATTTTTATAAGCATCCGCCTTGACTGTGGCTGATGTGGCTAAAACCCCTATTCGAGACTGTTTTGCCGCAAAAAATTGCGAGGCTGGTTTTATAAGTCCATATACAGGAAAATCATACTCATCTTGAACAATATCCAAAGTAATTGCAGAACTTGTATTACAAGCCATAAGTACTGCTTTTACATTTTTTCTTTTAAACCAATCTAAAATCTCCCGAGAATAACCTATCAGCTCCTCTTCATTTTTTTCGCCATAAGGAACCCTTGCCGTATCGCCAAAGTAAATATAATCTTCATTCGGAAGCCTTTGAGCTATTTCCTTTAATACACTCAATCCCCCTACTCCTGAATCAAAAATGCCTATAGGATTATTTTTCATTTATTCTCGTTCTACCTTCTACGTGTTTTGCTTAAATACATCAAAATACCATTGCTTATAGCTCTAGCCGTATCTTCTTTACGTTCGTTGGTTATAAGTTGATATCTTTCTTTTTGATTTGAAATGAAACCTGTTTCAATTAAAACAGCAGGTGCTGATGTACGATATATAACATAAAATCTTGATTTAAAAAGACCTCTATCAGGCGAATTTATCGAAGAAGCTAAATACCTGTGCATTACTCTTGCAAGTTTTAACCCTCTTCCTCCGTACCAATGAGTTTCAAGCCCTCTTATATACGGTTTACGACTTGAATTTACGTGAATACTAACAAAAGCATCAGGTTTTTTATTATTTGCGATTTCAACTCTTTTCTTCAAAGAAACCGTACTATCATTATATCTGGTCATAATAACGTGAACACCTGCATCTGTAAGGTATTTGTGAACTCGCTTTGTTATATCAAGAACAATATCTTTTTCATTTATACCGGCTCTGCTGGCTCCCGTATCATAACCACCGTGACCGGCATCAAGAACAACTTTTCGATTCTTTCCAATAACTACATTTACAACAGGCACAAGCCCACCCGTTATATTCAAATCAATAGTTTTGCCATCTAAGCTTATTTTAGTTTCAACTTTTGATGTTTTTTTAAGAGCCAAAGACCATTTTGTAAGGTTTTTATCCTGCTCACTTTCTTCTATTTCAAATCCTTCAAACTGTCTTGTAGTTTTTATTTCAGAAATAGTTTTATCATCAGGTTTTTCAAGGTTATAAAACTCAAAAATCAATCTATCATAATATCTACGAACATTATGTATGATAGGAGTTGAAGAAACTATTTGAACGTTAGTTTTTCGATTGTTAACCTGTTTTACAACAACCTTTTCAACCTTTGCAAGATTTTCACTATCACTAAATTCTGACACCTCAATATTATCTTCTTTTGCAATGATCAAAGATTGAGCATCAGGAGACAATACACTTTTATACTTTTCAGCCTCGGGACTATTTATAACAATCCTTACTGTTTTATTTTCAAAACGTCCTGTTTTAACTTTATCAACATCTTGCAATTCAAAACTTTGAAGCAAATCCTTTGATAATGCTAATGATTCAGGAAGATCAAAAACTATTCGTTTTGGCTCATCAAGTATAAAAGGTTTTTTTAGTGAAAGAAACCCCACTCCACTTATTTTTAGTTTCGTCTTATCAGCATTAATTTTTGTTATTACATAATTTGATTTAGTTAAAAAATCTTTTATTTTAGGATCTTCATCCGCTTCCCTACTAGATACATCCTGTGTCTCTTGCACTGTTTCCTCTTGAGCCTCAGGTGATTCTTCAAGCTCAAACTCCACAGCTTTTTCTTCTTTTTTTTGTTCAAGCGACTCTTGCGAATCTTTAATTTTTTCCTCTTCCGTAATAACTTTTACAATTTTAGAAACAGGCTCATCATCACTTGTCGCCAAATTTTGATCTTTATATACAACGTTTTTATTTTTTAATGTCGGTGTTAACTTTTTTAATCTAAATATCACAGAATTATGATATTTTATTACCTTTATATTTTTCAAGTCCTGAGGGGTTTTTGCCGTAAAAACAATCCTTACTATATTAGGATTATTATCAAACTGAGCCGTTCTTATGCTTGTAATACCAATACCTTTAGGTTCTATATTAAAAGTTTTTCCCGGAAATAAACATCCGTGAACATCCATAAAAGCCCTATCAGGATTACTTAACAAACCTGTATTAATAATCAAATTTTGACTCGGTGAATTTCCATTAATAATAAAAGCACTGGAAGAGTCATCCAATCCAATATCTTTAATTACAAAATTTTCCACTCCCTGAGCGCAAAGACTCAAAGTTATAGACAAAAATATTACTAATATAAAAGTTTTTATTTGAAAAATTCTTTGCATATTCCCCAGCAAACTTATAATACTTATCCAAATCATAATGCTTAGTTAAGATATTTCTTCTTCTAATATAATGCATTATTTTTATTTATAAAATCAAAACTGTTTTACTATGAATTGATTGTATAATCAAAGCATAACAGTGGATATCTAATATCCGCAAATACTTAAAATTTCTTCAACTAGAAATTTTGACAACTTTGTTAAAAAATCAACGGGCAGTTCAAATCATCAAGCAGATTAAAGCCCTACCATTAGTAGCTTTTGATGTTATAAAAATTAATTAGCGACTCAATTGAAATCAATGTTTTTTACAAAGTTAAAAATCCCAAGCCTCACAATAGTCTTATGTTATAATTAGCGTGAGGTAAAAAACAAGGCAACAAAATGAACCAAGATAGTGAATATAAAAGATGGTACGATTTTGACTCTAAAATGGCATTAGCTATTAATAAAACAAAAAAACTTTCAAATATTGACCAAGAAGCCCTTGCGGAAAGCATTATAGCCTTTATAAATATTCTTAGAGAAAGCAAAGAAACTGTCGAACCCGAAGAAATTCTAAGTCTCGGCAAAGATAGAGTTTTAGGGCTTTTTAAATCCAGTGACAAAAAAAGATGGTACGATGATAAACCACTTTTAAAAAATGCGATGTCAATGCTATCAACCCTCCCTGCCAGCGATGTTAGAAAAGTTGCCGAAGGCATTTTACAAGCTGTTGAACAAATCGAAGAGCATAATCAACCCAATTAAACTTGAACTTTTTTAGGCATTGAAATTGGTGGTGGCTGAATATACAAAGGCTTGCAATAATTCCAATTATACTCACCTTTTGAGGCTTTTTCAAGATATTTAAAAGTCAAACTTGCAAGATTCAATCCAAAATCAAAATCACTATTTTGATAATTTATGCAATTAACCGATTTATCATTCAATAGTATTTCCATTTTTTTATCTGCAATTACAAAATAATCATCTTTAGCCATCTCAAGAGCTTCTTCTAAGTCTAAAGCCCGAGGGCTGAGTTTTATTTCAAGATCGCTTGAATATATGGAAACATAAGCTTTTTGTTTTCTCGCATCTAAAATAACTATAGAATTTTTTTCTGTTTTATTTATGCCGGCAATTATCTCAAGTGAAGGAATCCCAACTACAGGAATATCAAGAGATTGCCCCATAACCCTCGCAACCGTAAGACACGCTCTTATTCCCGTAAAACTTCCGGGACCTATATTCACTCCTACAGCTTGAATATCTTGCATTGTAAGATTATTTTTTTGTAAAATCTCTGCAATTGTAGGAATCAAACACGCCGAATGATATCTATCAGCTGTATTCTCAATCATTTTAGATATTAAAACTTTCCCTTTTTCAGAAAGTGTTAAATACATTTTATCCAAACATGTATCAAAAGTTATTATTCTCATCTCAATTGTTTTTCCTTTTCGTAAAGCTTTTAATATCTTCTAATATTATTTTGCTTTTTGCTCCAAAACTATTAAAAACAAAATTTCTCTCAAAATCGCCTACATAATCAATTTGAAGCTCAATACGATCTTCAGGAAGTTCTTCTTTATCAAACTGTGCCCACTCAACAAAAGCTAAAGCATTATCAACCGTGGTATATTCGATAATTTCATCTATAACAGTCTGAACACCTTCTTTTTCAAGCCTGTAAAGATCAAAATGATACACAGGAAGCTTACCTGAATGATATTCGTTTAAAATAACGAAACTTGGACTAGTTACTTTTTCTGTTATATCAAGATATTTAGCAATACTTTTCACCAAGGTAGTCTTACCTGAACCAATATCACCATATAAACAAAACAAACCACCTTGGTTTATAACACTTTTGGCAATTATCTCAGCTATATTATCTGTATCTTCAAGATTTTTTGCTATTATTTTAAACTTTTCACCCATAAATAAATATTACCATGAAACTCTTGCTGCTCTGTAAAAAACACTTAAAAATTTAGCAGTTATTACAACTCCTAATAAAAAGTATTATGTAAAAAGGCGCAACTCTCTCCGAGGGGGGACTTTTTTAAAAAAGTCCCGCAAAAACCTGCCTCCGTAAAACTTTTCTATTTTACTAAACTTCGTTAATTTAAAGCATAATAATCTAAAAATGCTACATAACTCGATCAGCTTCGCTGATCTCAAACAATGTAGCTCGTGAAGAACTTTTCACTAAGTTAAGTAAAAAAACAAAAAGTTTAAAGTCGGCATTTTAAAAATTTCAAAAATGGAAAAATCCCGACCATTATTTATTTTTGTAAGTTTTAAAGCGGAACGTAAAAAATAAAGGATGCTTGCTGTGTTTAAGCGTTAGCGAGTTAGCAAGCAAGTTTTGAAGAGAAAATAAAAATTAAGTGAAGCGTATACTCTTCGAGCACCGTCATTTCTAAAACCTTTGGTTAAGAACTGACCTGTAAAACAAGAAAATAAATTTGTGTCGAAGTTTTAGTGGAGTTTTTTTAGAAAAAACTCCCCCTGCGGGAGGCAAGAACTTAAAATTACATAATACTTTTTATAAGACTCAATAACATTACCCTCAACTTGCAATTCAAATTAACAAGCATTAACCGTCAAAACGCTGAAATATCATTTTTGTCTTATAATATTTATCGAGGCAAAAGAATATGCATAACAGGAAAGAGGAAAAGATGACAGAAGGTCAAAAAACTGATTATAAAAACAGCCTGAATCTACCTCAGACAAAGTTCAAAATGAAAGCAAACGCAGCTTTTAAAGAGGTAGAAACCCAAAAATATTGGGAAGAAAATAATATTTACGAGAAAAATATAGCTCAAAGAGATAAAAATAATAAATTTATTTTGCACGATGGACCTCCGTATCTTAGCTCTGAAAAAATTCATATAGGAACAGCTCTAAATAAAATTCTAAAAGATATTTTAGTTAAATATAAATCACAAAGAGGCTATTACAGCCCTTATGTGCCAGGTTATGACGGTCATGGGCTACCCATAGAAAACGCTGTCGTAAAATCTATAAAAGGCGGTAGAGAAGCTATAACGCCCGAAGAATTAAGAAAAAAATGCAGAGAATTTGCACACAAGAATCTTAAAGGACAAGAAAACAATTTCAAACGCTTAGGGGTTTGGGGTAATTGGGAAAAACCTTATTTAACAATTGATCCCGAATTTGAAGGCGAACAAATAAGAGTTTTTGGCGAAATGTACCAAAACGGCTACGTTGTCAAAGGATTAAAACCTGTATACTGGTGTGCTGATTGCGAAACAGCCCTCGCAGAAGCAGAAGTTGAATATGCAGAACACACTTCAAAAAGTATTTATGTAAAATTCCAAATCGAAGGTGAAGAAGCAAGAAAAGCTTATGAAGCAGCTGAACTAAACATTAACAATCCACTAGGTGCTGTCATTTGGACAACAACACCTTGGACAATCCCTTCGAACCTTGCAATTGCACTAAACCCCAAATTACAATACGGTTTTGTGCAAAAAGACGGCGAAGAACAAGTTTATTTAATTGCAATTGATCTACTCGAAAACTTTGCAAGAGGTGTTGAATGGGAAGAAAACACCTACAAGATACTTGGTACAACTTCAGGAAGTAAACTGGAATATCTAAAAGCAAATCATCCTCTTTATGACAGACATAGCCTGTTAATACTTGGTGATCACGTTACAACCGAAGCTGGAACAGGATGCGTTCATACAGCCCCGGGACATGGACTAGAAGATTATGAAGTTGGAAATCGTTATGATATTGGAGTTTTATCACCTTTAACAAATAAAGGTATTTTTACCGAAGAAGCGGGGCAATTTGCAGGCATTAGATACAACAAGGCTAATGACATTATCATAGAAGAATTGCAAAAGGCAGGAGCATTACTTGGGCTTTCTGAAATACAACACAGTTACCCTCATTGCTGGAGATGTAAAGCCCCTGTTATATATAGAGCTACCGAGCAATGGTTTGTTGATGTAGGCGCATTTAGAGAAAAGACTCTTGGTGAAATAGATAAAGTTCAATGGATTCCTAAAAGCGGACATCAAAGAATCTATAAAATGGTAGAATCACGCTCAGACTGGTGTATAAGTAGACAAAGAGCCTGGGGGGTGCCGATTCCTGTTTTTTATTGCAAAGATTGTAATAAATCAATAGTAACAGAAGAAACCATCGCAAAAGTTGCAGATACTTTTGATAAAGAATCCTCAGATGCCTGGATCAAATATGATGCTAAAACACTTTTACCTGAAGGTTTTAGCTGCCCGGATTGCAAAAGACAAAATTTCAAAAAAGAAGCCGATATAATGGATGTTTGGTTTGATAGCGGCGTAACTCACAGAGCTGTTGTCGACCTAAGAAAAGACGAACTGGGAAGTACGCCTGTTGAACTTTATTTAGAAGGCTCCGACCAACATAGAGGCTGGTTCCAATCTTCTTTGCTTACAAGCATGGCTACCAAAGGAACATCTCCTTATAAATCTGTCTTAACTCACGGTTTTGCACTTGACTCAAACGGTCGCAAAATGAGCAAAAGTTTGGGCAATGTAGTAGACCCTCAAAAAATTGTTAACGTATATGGTGCAGACGTATTAAGACTTTGGGCTGCGAGCGTAGATTATACAAACGATGTAAAAATCGGTGATAATATTATCCAACAACTGGTTGAAGTATTTAAAAAAGTCAGAAACACCTCAAGATTCTTAATTGGTAACCTTTTTGACTTTGATCCCGCTGTTGATTATGTTGAATATAGCGAATTAAAAGAAATTGATAAATACGCTCTTCATGAGCTTCAAGTACTTGTGAAAAAAATAACCGATGCTTTTGATAATTATGAATTCTACAAGTATTATCAATTACTTCAAAACTTTGCTGCAGTTGATTTGAGTTCTTTTTACCTTGATATTGTAAAAGATAGATTATACACCGCAGGTAAAAAGTCCGTATCAAGAAGAGCTTGTCAGACAGTGCTTCATGAAACACTACAAACTCTTGTAAGGCTAATGGTTCCTGTCATTCCACACCAAGCTGAGGATATTTGGCAGTTTATTCCTGAGATTCAAAAAGGCAATACAGAAAGTATTTTACTTTCTGATTGGCCCGAAATTAAGTCTGAATGGCTTAATGCAGAAATTGACGAAAAATGGAATACCATTCTTCAAATAAGAGAAATTGTCTCCAAAGCAATAGAACCATTAAGAGCAGACAAAAAAATAGGCAGCTCACTAGAAACCTCTGTTTCTATTTACATTGAAAATAAAGCTGATGTTGTTGAAATGCTAAAATCTCAAGCAAATGAGCTTTCGAGTATTTTTATAACATCTCAAGCCGAAGTTTCAGCGGAAGATATACAGCCTGAAAAAACAATGAGAGTACACGAAGAAGAAGGATACAAAATATATGTAACTTCTGCCACAGGTGAAAAATGTGAAAGATGCTGGAAATTCAGAACATTAGGTGAACATTCTGAACACCCGACTATTTGTACTGAATGTGCTCAAGCTGTAGAAGAATAAACTCCTTTTTAAAATTTAAAAACCAAAAACAAACCTCTTAATAGTCATTTCAATTTTTTACAGACTTAGAGGTTTGTTTCTTCTTGTCTTCTTTCAGTTTTTTATCTTCTGTTTGACTCTTAGAGATAATCTCAATAATAGGCTTTAACTCCAAAAGTCCTTTTTTAATCTGATAATCAATGTTTTCAGAATTCACATTACCACTGATAATATAAAGATTAATAAGACTATTGCTTATCATATTTTTATCGAATTGAGGCAATTCGGTCAATATAAACAAATTTTCAATAACAGCATTTAATGAATTTTTTGAAAATTCGACTATTTCGGAATCCTCTTTAGCGCAAATAACCTTCAATGAATTATACTGAATTATTTCGTTATTTTTGTCACGCCTCTTTTTAAGTTTATCACTGTCAATTTGAACTTTGTTTATATAATTTTCAATCAGCTTAAAAGCCATATCTATCTTGAATTTTTTACTATAACTACTATCTTTTTCAAAGATCTTTACCACACTATCCAAATTCTTTTGAGATTTATCTGAAAATTTGAGAGTACTTATTTTCAGCTTTGGATTAAGTATAAGTGCTGCTTCAAAAAATATGCCTCTATCAGATTTTAATAAGAAAACAAAACCGGATAAAAAGGCAAACAAAGTAAAGACCAAAAAAACTTTTTTCATAGCCACACTCCAAACTCTCTCGTACTCTGCAATATAGATTATCAATTTTTTTCAAGGTTGATAATCTCAAAAAGAGTAGAATAGTGTCTATATTTTTAAACCAGCCGGGTTATTTATTAAAATTTTTTATTGTTTTGTTTTTGTATAAAAGTTTATTTTGTTATAAAAAATAGACCGTAATTTATTTTCGTAAGTTTTAAAGTGAAATGGCATAAATAAAGGATGCTTGCTGTGTTTAAGCGAAGCTTTGCTAAGAGAGTTAGCAAGTAGGTTTTGAAGATTTATCAAAATCGAATGAAACGTATAAAACAAGAAAATAAATTCGTGTCGAGGTTTTTGTGAAACTTTTTGCGCAAAAAGTTTCCCCTCGGAGAGAGTTTTACTGGCTTAAAGTCCATGGTTATCACTTTAAGTTTTATTCATTTCTTTTTATTTTTTGCGATCAAAATAAAAAGAAATGAACCAAAGAAAAACAAAAAAACGCTTCGCCTTTGGCTCTTAGAGATCAGAAACTACGTTTCCGAACCTTCCTTTTTATGGTACTTTTTTTAGATTTAATCGAGTAGAAAAATTTTCCTCGAATATAGTTTTTTGAGTTCTAATTCGCTCATTTGAAGCAATGTTACATCAATATAAAATATTTTATAAGTCACTACTTACTCACGACCAAATCTTTTTCGCACAAAAAAACGGAGACAATGTCGACACAATCGAACTTTGCATATCAATTTTTAATCGCAGTTCTTTTTATTTTATAAAGAAGGAACATAAGAATCGAAGGCTTTTCTTAAGCCTGTAAAAAATGTATTTTCAGAAATCAAAGAAATTTTTTCAAAATTGATATGTTCATAATTAACCTGTATTTTTTTAAAATGTTCATCATTTGTTAAAAAAGTATCACAATAAACAATATAAATGCTATGGAACATATCTAAAAGAGTGCCTCTATTGCCATCTCCAATTTGATTATGCCACATTATTGCCATCATTACAATTGGACCTGTTACAGTTAAGGCTTGAAGATTATACATAGAGTATAATAAACGGTCAAAAGTCGAATGATATCCCAATTTATTCCAATAATCATCAATATAAGCATTATCCATAAAATCGCCACAACAAAGAAATAAAAATATTAATAGCCAGCAAATTTGTTTTATTTTTAGTTCATCTTCATTAAGAATCTTAAAATCTTTATCCATTTTTACAGCATCATCAATTGATTTTTTCAAGTATGAATTTTCCATAAATAAATCTTTTGTCATTTGTTTAAAACTTTTCTGAAGGAATTTCATTCTTTCCTTTAATTCTAAAAAATTATAAATAAAAGTTTTATTTGGATTCTTACATATATCTGCCCATGTCCTTGATAATTGAAGGTTAGAGTAAAAATTATACTTTTTCTCCTCTTTTGGCATTCCAGATTTTATATAGTTAATAATAAACTCCGCAGGTGAATTTATTATTTTTTCGTGACAAATATTTTGTAAACAAAAAATCAACTTTTCTTTTCTAAGTTCATCTGATGTTAACAATATTTCACTAATAGTTGTCGCAGAAATGCAAAAACAAGCATTTTTCTCTTCAATTAGTAATCTTTTCATCACTCCGAGTTCATCTACTGTAAAATTATCTAAAAGGTAATTTACTGCAGATGTCTCTAAATATATGTGATATAAATCTTTCATTGATGTTTATTTCTGATTTTAAAGTAAATAGTTCGATTAATAAAATACTATTATAATAATTTAAGTGTTTTTCACTGTTGCAATAGAACTCTGGAAACAATATTAAACATTGAGTTACGGACACAATTATCCGTAAAAATTAAAAAACGGAGAGGGAGGGATTCGAACCCTCGGTACCCTTGCAGGTACACAGACGTTCCAGGTCTGCACCTTAAGCCGCTCGGACACCTCTCCGTGTTTTTAGTATTATACTATGAAGAAGGACTATTTAGTCAATACAATCTCTTTTTTATTTACTTAGGAGTTAAAAAATGGCTAAAAAATGGATAATTTGCGGAGAATGCGAACACTTTAACCTTTGCAAATCAGGACAATCAAGAATGCATAACGTAGAAAGTAATTCTGCCGTTTATTCTGATATCGGCTGTTTTAACCACGAACAATACATAAAGCAAACACAAAGCGCACAATTGAAACTTTTTTTTACCGATACAAAAAGTAATCAGTAAAATAAAACAATTTTGCAAGTCGGCATACGTAAGCAAAGAGCGACGTTTTCAGGAAAATTCAACTCATTTTGGTATAAATAAAAAAAAAGCCTTTAACTAAAAAGGCTCTTGTAAAAAGTTATTATTCTCAATTAGAATTTGATGTACTCAAAAACATTTCTTTTATGTCTTTCATACAAAGATCTCTTTTTTCTACAAATTTTTCTATATTGTCGACAAGTTCACGCACTTCATTTGAAATTTCTTTTGCGTTACAATTATCCTCATACATTTTTATGTACTCCTAAGAAGATTAAACACATCAATTCCTTATATCTTTTTCTTCGTTCATTTAGATCAATAACTTTAAGGATTTTGCTTATAATTTAAGGATTGTAAATAGATTGTTTTTATAAAGGAGAGGCATGATGAAATTTCACACTAAATATCTTTGGTTTGATACTCAAAAATTAAGAGAATATATCAACATTACAGACGAAATTTATTCCGCATTGGAAGAAAGCGGAATAAACGAAGGTATGATTCTCGTTTCCGCAATGCATATCACCGCAGGTGTTTATGTTAATGATGCAGAAAGTGGTCTTATCGAAGACATTGATGAATGGCTTGAGACAATAGCTCCTTATAGATCAGATTATAAACATCATAGGACTGGTGAACTAAACGGAGACGCCCATTTAAAAAGCTTAACTATAGGACATGAGGTTATTGTGCCTGTTACGAAAGGAAAACTAGACCTTGGTCCTTGGCAGCAAGTTTATTACGCAGAATTTGACGGACAAAGACGCAAAAGACTTTTAATCAAAGTAATGGGCGAATAACTAACCGACTATTAACTTCAAATGAGATTTACTCAACGGTCCACGGTTATTTTTTATAATTCTAATTCTATCTCTTAGATAAACAGCATTTGCTGATGCCGGTTTTTGCTCTAAATATTTTTTATAATTCCTCATTGCGTCGCAAAATCTATTTAGATTATCAAAAGCGACTCCTATTCCCAAATAAGCCCTTACAAATTCAGGATTTATGCTTAAAATCTTTCTAAAAGTGCATATAGCCTCTTCATACATATGAAGCCTTATATAAAGCCCACCAAGGTTATTATATGCAGCTATATAAGAAGGTCTTTGCTCTATGACTTTTTCATAAATCATAACAGCCATTTCTTCTTCTTCAAGCATTTCATGAGCTATAGCCAGTTTAAACTGCGCTTCTATGAAATCCCTATCAAGTTTTATCGCCCTAACAAGTGCCTTCACAGCAGGACAAGGTTTGTTATTCAACAAATAAGCACATGCCAGCTCATAGTAAATAGATTTATCGAACGGAGATAATTTTCTGGCTTCATTCAAAGAATTAATAGAATCTACTAACCTGCCCGTTTCTTTAAAAGAAATACCAAGCCCTTTAAAAGCTTCAGGATTTTTTTCATCATAAATTAAAGCGTTTTGATACTCTTTAATAGATTCCATAAAGAGTCTTTTCATTCTTAAAGCATCAGCCTTTATGCAATGCTGATAAGCTTTATTATCATATATTGGTCGATCTTTTAACTTATTGAGAAAAGATTGAAGTTTATCTTTTTTAAACTCCTCAACTATAACTCCCATGCAAGCTCCCCTGCTCTATATTTGCTACATTTCTATGTAGCATCTCCTACCCCCTGTATGGCTGCTAATTGCCTTACGATTTAATATTAGACTTTTTAAGACAAAAAGTAATCGACCAGATGATTTAAAATATATGAGCCAAAGGGTTTATTTTATAACCATCAAGGGGTAAAAGGATAAAAAAAAGATCCCCGGTACTCTGTACTAAGGATCTTTAAGGGGTATTCTTTATTTATGTTTAACTAAGCTGCTTTTGGTAATTCGCCACCGTTCAATAAAGCTTTTCTAATATCTGCTCTTGTGATTTTACCTTCGGCAAGCAATTTTTTAACTTCTCTGGCTAATTCTCCTGCTTGTTTTTTAGCTATTTTACCTTCTTTAACCAGTTTTTGAGCGGCTTTTTTTACGGCTTTAGCATCACCTTTTGATACTTTATGAGTCTTTTTAAACGAACCACCTTCGTGTTTAATTTCAGGTTGATGTTGTCTAGACACTGTCATTATATCTTTAATGATATCAGTAGATTTTTTACCGTTTTCATCTTTAACTACTTTAATATCACTACACATAGATTTTCTTTCATTAATATCTATTTTTATATCGTGCATAACATCATAGTTTTTAGAAAGTTTTTGATAAATAGTCTCAATATCTGTTTCAATTTTTCCATTAATCATAACTGAGAAAGGTGTATCAAGACTTAAATCTTCACCTGTAATAGCTGCACCGGCAGCTCCACCGTGACCACCACCACCAAATAACGAAGCTATAAGCTCAGCGTGTATTGAACCTTCTTGAGATCTGAAAGAGAATCTTAAAGAATCTTCCTTTACAATTTTTCCATCGTCTGTGATTTCACCTTTTTTACCTGATTCACAAACAAATACAGCTAATTTATCTTCATCATAAGGTCCTATTTCAACCTTTTCACCATTTGCATTAGGAGCATCAACATTTCTACCGCCTTCTTTAGCACTGGCTTTTAGATCACCCATAACTTCTGAATATTTAAACGAGTTTTGAACGTCTAAAAGGTTTGTCTCAGGCTCTGTTACAAGCGCATTGTCTAATACTTCTTTAAGTTGTGCATAAGAAATCTCAGTAAAACCTGTACCGATATCAAGATGTTCAGTCATTCCTGCTTGAGCATATGCTAACATCTGATCCCTTGCTGAAACAGGTAGTTCTGCTGTTGTTTTATCACTAATATCGTATGAAATTTCTTCTCTTAACCATTTTTTGTTAATTGAAGATTCAGTTAATCCCATTAACCATTTTGAAACACCTTCAGGAAGGAAATTTGGTCTCCACTGAATTGGAACAGTCTGTCCATCTTTTTTGATGTCTTCAGGAACAAGGTTTGCTGTTCTTGTAAATGAACCTGTATCAGTACTGGCTCCTGTAACAACACTTGCTACATAAGCTTTTAATTGATCTAATTTTTTGCCTGTAAGTTCTTTTGAAAGATCTTTAGCTTCTTTTAAATTCAATGGGGTATCACCACCATTTAATTTACCGGCTAAAGCCATAACTAATTGAGTTGCTGCAGGAACTCTATCTGCAATCCAAGCAAGACCTTTATGTCTTACATCTTCCATATTCACACCAAGCTCATCAGCTTTAGCTTCCCAATCTTCTTTTCTGTATGGGTGGTGGTCAATATAGATTATATCGCCTGCATTTTCAAGATAGTTCTTAAATCCACCCGCAAATCTTGCAGGAGCGGGAATATCTAACATAATTACAAGATCATAATCTTTGCCTTTTTCAAGATTCAATTCAGGATTAACAGCGTCAGCATGAAGCCTTTTTAGCCTTTGTAAAGTTCCGGGCTGATCATTAGACTTTTCTAATTTTTCAATAGCAGAAGCTAACGCATCAATTCTTTTTTGAGAATATGGACGTTTAATTTCATTATCAATACCGGGTAATTTACTTCTAAACAAACCTGTTACCTGATCATCAATAGCGCAATCAAGTTGTTTATCTTCACCATGTGCCAGTCCGATAGCATTTTTAAGACCTAACACACAACCGATAGTATCTCCATCCGGTTTATCATGTCCTACTAATAAAATTCTTTTATTCGCAGGATCATCAATTTTACTTACGATATTTTTTATAATATCTTGCATTTCTTTTTTAGCTTCAGGTCCGCCAATTTTTTCTTCTTTATCCAAAATCAACTCTAACATTTCCTCAGGAGATGTTTTTGGTTGATGTAATAAAACTTTCCTAGAAGCTTCAGGATCATTTAAAGCATCACTGAAAGACTTTCTTACAGCATCGATTGACTCTTCACTTTTTCCTGTATATAAAAGATTAACTCTAAGACCTATAGTCGCAGCACCTTTTGTTGTACCTGCAATTATATTTGATAATTCAAATTGAAAGTCTCCGGGGCGTTGTTTTACAGAATCCATTATATGCCCGGTTATTTCATCAGGAACTCTACCGATTTCACCAAATTTAGGATGAGAAAGTTGAATAGCAGATCCTTTTTTTGCTTTTGTAACTTCAAAAGTAAGTTTATCGCCATCTCTCCAATTGCTGGCAGCTAAATCATTAATATTAGTATCCATTGGTTGCTTTAAAGGGTCATCAGTTTTCTGGTGATTAGTTACACCTGTAACTCTCATTTGCAAAGCAGGCTGAAGCCTTTTAGCAGGGTCTTGCAATCCTGTAAATGAAACTACATGTAATTCATTGCCGCTAACTCTCGATGCAATAACCGGCGTTCGAGCTATTGATACTGCATCACTTTTGCTTTGTAAATTTAAAGCAAAAGGAGGTGTGATTGCCTTTTTTTGTTGTTGAAATTGTACTTGATTGCTGTAAAGACCTACTTTGTTAAACATTGAACTATATACCCCTTAATGTATTGTTATTAAAATTAAAAAGAAACAGTAAGCAAAATTTACTGTTTCTCTTTGTTTATTAAGTTTTTTTTACATTAATTTAAATTTAACTTAAATTTACCTCAAGCTAAAACCAATCACAAACCCCTTCACAAAAAGCGTTTTCAAGCTCTGGAACTATATCTTCATGGGTCATTTCAAATGTTACAGGTGTTATCGAAATTTTATTATCTCTAATTGCCATGATATCAGTTCCTGGATCTTGTTCACTGGTAATAATCTCCCCGGCAAGCCAATAATAAACTTTTCCTCGAGGATCCACTCTTTTTTCGTATGCATCTGTATACATGCGAGTACCTAATTTTGTTATCGCAACACCGGCGATATCCTCTTCATCTACCGATGGAATGTTTATATTCAAAATAGTCTTTTTAGGAAATTTTATTTCTTTAATTTTAGGTATAAAGCGTGATATAAAATCCGAAGCATATTTAAAGTCCTTCCTATCCACATCTCCACCACTTGCTAAAGATACTGCTATACTTGGCAATCCCAGTACTGCACCTTCCATTGCTGCACTAACAGTTCCTGAATATAGAACATCTGCTCCAAGGTTTGGACCATGATTGATACCCGAAATAATCAAATCAGGTCTACATTCTAAGATCGCATTTAAACCAATCTTCACACAATCTCCCGGTGTTCCTGATATTGCCCATGCTTTTGCTACATTATAAGGAAGTGGTACTTCCTGAACTCTGAGCGGTGTATGCAATGTAAGTGAATGCCCTGCCGCACTTCTTTCACGATCAGGCGCAATTACATAAACCTCATGCTCTTTAGTTAAATTTTCCAACAGCTTGTGAATGCCTGCGGCATGTATTCCGTCATCGTTCGCAATTAAAATTCGCATATTTTCCCTCTATTACCTTAATAAAACACGTTTTCAAATATCTATATACAAATAAGTCGATAGTATTCCTCTTACATTTTAGTTTATTTTCATAAATTTTTCATAGTACAAAAAGATGAGGCACTATTTTAACAATTGTATATAATATCGTCACAAAAAATTTAGCCCTGTTGAAAAAATCAAACAGGACCAAAACTTAATCTTTTAATTTTATTATTCAACTGTCAAAGAATCTGCTATCCCGGTAGCTAAATTATTCAACTTGGTTTCTAATTCAGCAGATAAACCTTCTTTTGTTTTTAAACTTTGAGAAAGATTGAATAAATTAACAGAATTCACTAAGTTATCTACTTTACTTTCATTTGCAACTGAAAAATACTTATTAATTATAGCTTCAATATTTCCTGATGCTATTTCTTCAGCTTTTACCGGCGAACCTTCAAAAGCAAAAACATCAACTGAGAGACTCTGTGCTTTAATAGCAGCTTTTATTGCTGAAGTAGCTTCACTTGCAACCACTACAACTTTTTGTTTGTTTGAGGTTATCTCTCCTTGAACTTGCGCAGCAAGTTCATCAAAAGCTTCTTTTTCTTCAGCATTCAAATTATCATAATCTTCACCGGCTAAACTTATAACAATATTTGCAAGTGAACCTGATGTCTCTGCTGTCATTTCATTCAAGACACCTTTTACTTCATTATCTGATAACTGATTCAGATGACCCGAATTGATCTTATCCAGACTAGCAAAAAACTGTGAAATTCTATTCGAAATACTTTGCGCTGCCTGATTTGAACTACTAGACAAAATATTCAAATTTTCTTGTATGGTTGAAAAATTTTGCTGATTGCCTGCTACTTTTTCTATTACAGAATTAGACATGCTAACTTTTTTATCAACAGTCATGCCTTGGAACATATTAGCAATCTTGCCACCCAATGGACTCATGATAACAAAACCTGTAACTACAATAAAAGATGCAATTAACAAAAATTCCACAAGCTGTTGTGCTCTCATATGCTTTAATTTCATTTTCGCTCCTTAAAAACCTCTTAATTTTTACTTCTACTCAAATTATATCAAAAAACTCTGTAATAATTAATATTCCCTTTTTTTTAAATATCTAATCACAATTACAAAATTTTGAAACCTTTTTGTAATAAAGCCTTTAAAGTTTTTAAATATTGATATTGAAAAACAAAAAAAAGCAGCCGAAAGGCTGCTACATTTTTTTATAAATTCTTTTGTAATCCCCATTTCCCAATGTTTTTTTAGTCTAGTAGCGCTTCTAAAATAGCCGCATTCTTTGTTGCCATTGCATTATTTCTTACTCTTGATTTGTTAATGTAAGTTCTCAATGCTTCACGAATAAGTTCACTTCTAGATCTTTGCTCATTTCCTGCTACCTTATCAATTGAACTTAAAAACTCTTCGGGCATTGAAATCAAAACTCTTGCCATTTTTTTTATCTCCTTTTATTTTTAATTAATTTCATCTCTCTTACTTATATAAAAACTTATCGATATAAAAAATTGCTATTTTGTATTCAAAAAGTATATACTCATGTTACAATACTTAATTGAAATCTTCAAATTGCAACCATAAAAAGCTTTTTCATATTTAACTTTAATCCACTTAAATCTTTTTTCTTGTTTTTTAAGTCTTTTTATTTTGATACAATGTTTAAATTAAAAGCGATCATACTAGTTAAACTCAGGAAAAACCATGTTAAAAATAATAATTGTAGGAAATAACGAATTAGCATCTTCTCTACTACTTGGCGCATTAGAATCAGGGCATCAAATGGTGGGAGTATTAAGATGGGAAAAAGCAAAAACACATCCTATTAAATGTTTTTTTAAAGACGTTTTTAGGCTGGATCCTTTTTATTCACTCATTAAATCCTATAAAATTCCTGAAATAAAAGCAAAAGGTGTTAATACAGAACAATTTAAAAAACAGGCTTTAAAAATGAATCCCGATATCATATTAGTAGGATCCTGGGGAGAAATACTCAAAAAAGACGCTATTTTACTTCCTAAAATAGCTTGTATAAACTGTCATCCCTCTCTTTTACCTAAACACAGAGGATCTAATCCTTATTTTTCAACAATAAATAAAGGCGAAAAAAAAACAGGTATTACTTTTCATCTTGTAAACGAAGAAATTGATGCAGGTTCAGTTCTTCTACAAAAACAAGTGAATATTTCTGATAATGATACCGGTGGAAGTCTACGCACCAAATGTGCATTCAAAGCAAGGGAAGCGTTGCCTGAACTATTAAATGGACTTGAAGATGGTCTACTTATACCCGTTGAACAAAATAGCAAAAATTCAACTTACTATCCTGCAATAAATCAAGACGATTTAATGATAAATTGGAAAAATAACGCTAACGATATTTACAACCGAATAAGAGCTTTAAACCCTTGGGCTTGTTGTTATACACTACATAACGATCAGTTTTTAAAATTTAACTCAAGTAAAATTATAGACATCGAAGAGCATGACTATCTTGAAGGCACTATTTTAAAAACTATAAAAAATGACATGCTTATATCTACAATAGATAAAAACAGAGCTATTTTACTTAAAAACGTAACCGTCTACGGACTCGCTTCTCGCCTATGGAGCTGGTTTTATCTTAAATATTTCATAAAAAAAGGTGATTTATTAGAAAATAATTAACTTTTTTTCAAACAAAAAAGACACAGCTATAATAACTGTGTCTTTTTTAAGTTTTTGTATGTTTACTTCACCATTGAAAACTTTTGCATAAACTCTTTATATTCAGCCTCCAGTTTTTCAAAAATTTCTTTAACTGATAATATAGTATCAATTTTAGAAACATTTTTACCTGTGAATACAAGTCCTGTTTCAACATCACCTTGCTGAGCCCGTCTTAAAGACTCTATTATACAAAATGATCTCGAACATTTTTTTAAGCAATTTTTGCATTCTTTTGGTTTTTCAACACTACCATTCAAGATTTTTTCACTAAATTGATTCAAAATAGCTCTAGCTTGAAGACCTACAGGACTCAAAATTTTGACAACATCTGTCATTTTTTTTGCATTTAAGAAAAGCTGTTTGAAATTTTCATGAACTTCGCATTCTTTGCTTAAAACAAATCTTGTTCCCATTTGAACACCATCTGCTCCAAGTTTCAAAAGTTCAGCAATTCCAAATCCATCTGTAACACCACCGGCAGCTATAAGTGATATTTTACCTGTTTCAGGGTTATCGGGAGTGCTGTCTAAAGCCTCACGAACCTCGGGTAATAACTCTCTTATATCTTTGTCAGTTCCTAGATGTCCACCAGCTTCACCACTTTCAAGAATAATTGAACTTGCGCCCAATTTTTTCGATAAAACAGCTAGTTTTGACGAACTCACTATAGGAACGATAGGAGTGTTAGATTCTTTTCCTTTTGCAAAAATATCTCTTGAAAAACCTGCACCGAAGATAATAAGATCTATCCCTTCTTCAATAGAGGTGTTAACCAACATATTGAATTCGCTAGCTGCAAACATAATATTTACACCTATAAGACCTTTTTTATTTTCTTGCAAATCTCTAGCTTCTCTAATTTGAGATTTCAACTCTTCTTTTGTCAATCCTGAAGCCGCAATAACACCAACACCACCACAATTAGCAACAGCTGCCGCTAACTGTGCAGTACTGACTTTAATTGCCATACCACCCTGTATAATAGGTTTTAAGGCTGACAATCCTTGACTTAAGTTAAGCTCAGGAAATTTAAAAAGATTATTAGTCATTATATAAAATGTCTTTCTCTTAAAGAGATTATCTTCTATAACAATCTGAACAGTATACAGGTCTTCCTTCTACAGGTTCAAAAGGAACTGTAGTTTCGCATCCACATTCACTGCATACAACATTGAATCTAGGTCTTGGACCGCCTGCATTTCTTCTTCCGCCGCCGCCTCTTCTTGCAGCTCTACATTGCTGACATCTTTTAGGAGATGAAAATCCTTTTTCTCTGTAAAACTCTTGTTCTTCTACTGAGAAGTTAAAGTTTTCTCCACAATCAGAGCATTGTAATTCCGTGTCTTGTAAATTTTCTTCGTACATTTTTTTCTTTCCATTAATAAAATAATATAATAAATAACTCTTATATTATCACCTCATTAGTTTTAAAAGTAAAGAAATAATTTTTAAAAAAAATCGGATTATATGTTTTATAACCCGATAATATTTAATTTTTTAAATTTATACTATTTATTTTTTCAATAATGCCGTAAGCCTATCAAGCTCATTGATAAGGTTTTCATTTTTTGAAATAAATTCTTGTCCTTTAGTTTCAATAGCAAGTTTCAAAATTTCAGGCAGATTTATACCAACCCCCTTGCTTAACTGTTCGTAATAAAACTCCTCAAATTTATCAGGAAGCCTTAATGACCAGTTTTTATCTCCCGAGGTACCGGGTCTGTTATAAACATCATCGATACCAAAAAAGTCAGTAAAAAATATCTGAATATTCTCAGCAGGACAAGCAAATAACTCCACCAATTTCATTTTCTTTAAAAGTTCAACATCATTAGTTAATTTACAAATAAAATTATCCAGCTCAGATTTTCTATCCTCAGGGAGTAAATCTTCTGCAAGGTTTCTGGCATGAAGATAGCCTTCATGAGTATTTAACATTTTTTTAGCCCACATTGAAACAGGTTCATTATCATGAGTACCCACCATCGCCCATTGAGAACTTTCTATATTACAACACCTATATATATGTTCAGGCTTTTCCGGCACTACAAACTGGGTAAGTCTCATGCCTTTCAAACCATATGTCTTCATAACTTGCTCTACAGGATACGTAAGAGTACCAAGATCTTCACAAATAATATCGTTCTTAGTAAGCCCTTCTTCTTTAGCTGCTTCTATTACAAGCTTTTCCATTAAGGCTCCATATTGTTTCACCTGTTTTTCAGTTAGTTTTTTAACTCTGTATTCTTTATCAGACTCAAGTTCTTCATCCAAATCATCCATCGTGGCAATAGCGAATTCTTTTAACTCGGGATGCTCAGGAGACGAAAACAGTCTACCAGCACCTTCTTCCGGCTTGGGTTTTTTCCCATCCTTATAAACCCAAGGATCAATCAAACCAATAATATGATCAATGCGAACACCACCGGGATTTTCTTTAAACATTTTCTTGAACAAACTTTTTAAAAGAACGCCACCAGCACCTAAAGAACCGTCTTCATTGAATATTTTCTTAGGATTTACAACCGGAAATCCCCATGCCTGACCATCTTTTGAAAAATAATCAGGAGGACATCCAAGGTTCCAACCATCAAGGAATAGTGCTTGATTAGCCCAATAGTCCCTATCAGAAAAAGCAACTTGACGATCTGCAATCATTTTTATATTACTTTTTAACGCAAAGTCCTTCATTGCTTCTTTTTGAGTATGTGCAACATACTGACAAAAACTATAATATTCTATTTCATCAGCATACTGTTCTTTTATTTCAATTATTTTAGCCTCAGAAGCTTTCTCATCTTCCTGATTTTTTGGATAAAAAAGATTTTTATCCAATGCATCAGTCCACATTGGCCAATAGTCATTTCCATATTTCAAACATAACGCTTCATATAGCGAATCTTTTTCCAACCAACTTTTATTTTCTTCCTCATACTCGGCAAGTTCCTTTTGAATGACTTCAATGGTTGATTTTTCTTTTTTATCAATGCTATCAAGGTTTAAAAGCTTCAACTTATAATTACTAAAAGCTTCCCTTAGAGCTTTTTCCTGTTCTGCAAAAATATAACTATATGCAGCTTTGTTTTTACCTTTATTAGGGTTGTTTTCAACAATTTTATCAAAAGATTCTTTCGGTAAAATTCCTGCCCAATAAGACTTTGTAAGTTCTAAAAGATCAATAAATAAAGTATTATTAGAAAATATAGTACCTGTATAAGGTGATGAATCTATAGCTTTTGTCTTTCCGGCAGGTCCTAATTGAATGCTGTTAAATATACCTTTAATAAACTCTACCAGGTTTTTAGAACCTTGATTATCAGGAGAGCCCATGCCGGTATTTTCACATTCTGCAGAAGGAAAACTTGCCCCGTGAATAATAAGGGATACATTCTTTTTTCCAAGGAGTTTAAATGCTTTATTAATAGCATTTTGATAAATTATTTTATCTTTTTCATCTAGTTTTTTCACTATACAAGTATTTTCACTCATAATTCAAAAATCCATTCATCCATTCTTTTTACAATACTCAAACACTTTATAGTAGTTAAAATAAGTGTTTAATGAGATTTTACCATCTTTAAAAAGAAAGATGAAGATTTCTTTTAATTCAACTACTAAAACAACCCGTTTTAAATTAAAAACCAAGTATTATTTTTCAACTCAAAGTGCGCTTCTAGAAGCTGTTACAAGGAAGCTACAACTTGAATTTCCACACTCGTTTTTTTTTATACTTTTTCATTTTTTACATTTCTTAAAAGCGTTTTTATAACCTTTTATAATATTTCTTAATCAGGATTTGCAAAAACAGCCACCGGTCTTATATTTGAATCAGGATTATTTTTAGCATATATTTCATTCCAAAAATTTTGCACGGTATTTTTTATTTGAACCTTTTCACCATTTTTTAAAAGTGACCATAACGAAGGTTTTATAAGTATTACAAGTTTATTCTCCTCTTTATGTTTTACATAAACATTTTGAATATATTCATCATATTTAGTGTCTTTTATAAGAGCCAAGACCTGCACATTTACAGGAGATACCGTTGTTAAATCCATTTTTTTTATTTCAAGTTCACTTACCAATTTTTCTTTGTAGGTATTCAAATTTACAAAAACACCTAAAAACCCTAATAAAATAACAAATCCCGTAAGAAAAAAACCTGTCCAAAAAACATTATTTCTTAAACCTTTTACAAAAAAACCGCAATTACAAAAATTTGTCTCCGGAAATATAGGTCTTTTACACTTTGGACATTTTTTATCTATAACCATTCCGTCTTTTTCAAAAAAAGCATCGTCATAAAAATATCTTACTTTTACATCTTTTTGATTTTGTTTTTCCATCTTTATCCCCTTAAAATAATTTTATAAAATTTATTTTTGTCCATACTAAAGAAATTTTGCAGGTTTTAACAAACTTTACAAGGTCTTTGTTTATAGAACTTTTGTCGAATGAAAAAAAGTTAAAAAATCTATATGATTAATACAGTCGGGTAAATAACGGATACGGTTGAATATGGATAATTTCACTAAAGAAGAAAATAAAAAAAATCAAAATAGAAAATCTGATGCAAAAAGATCTCTTAACAATTATTTAGAACAACTCCAAATGCATTTCGACTTAGGCGATACAGATGTTATGAGCATTCTTGAATCTTCATTAAGATCAAAAAAACATAATCTGTTTCTAAAAAAATGGTGGCATATCTGGAAATAAAAGGGTAGAATAATTGAAAGTGCTAGTTTTTAAAGGTTACTAAATATGTCATCTGAAAACTATAATATCGATTTAGATAAACAATTCATCGAAAAACTTTACGGATTAGACGACATGCCGGCACCTCCGGATATTTCTTTAGATGAACTTAAAAATGTTTTAGAAAAAATCCAAACTAAAATAAACGGATTATTAATGAACACAAGCTCTATAGCACCTGCAACAACACAATCATCTTTAAAGCCTGCAAGTGCACAACCTGTTGCTGCATCTTCTTCGTCCACTCCTGTAGACAGACCTAAAACCATTATGGTTGTAGATGATCTAGGAATAGTAACCTATCAGCTAAAAATATTATTCCAAAAACTCGGATTCGAAGTAACTGTATCTCAAGAAATTAACGATGCTATCGAAAAATTCAAAGTAAAAGACTTTGGTTATGTAGTTATAGACCTTTTTATCCCGACAGAAAGAGAAGGTTTTATCCTACTTGATGAAATCAAAAAACTTTCCTTATTATGTCAACTAAACACCAAAATCATAGTAATGACAGCATCTTCAAAGCCTGAATACAAAACAAACTGCAAAAATCATGGAGCAGATGCTTTTGTAGAAAAAGCTCCCGGCTGGCAAGAAGAGCTTATCAAACACTGTTCAACAGATTAGCAACTTCAAATTAATACGGTGAAAATTTCTCTTTCCAGATTATCAAGTGAAATAGAATTAATATTAGCAATCGGATCTAAAAGTGCGTCCAAACAATCTTCTTCGGCCTGATATTCTACGATGATTTTTTGCTTTAATTCTTCTGAAATTTCAATATTATAATACTGAACCAAATGCCTCACAAACCTGTGAATAGTCCTAGTTTTAGAGTGTTGTTGCTCATTTATTTGATTAACAATCATATCTATTTTATATCGAGTGGTAAAATTAGGCTCTACCACATTCAAATCAGTAGCCATCGACTCCTCAACAGCTATTTGATTATCAGGCTCTGATATATTTAAACTCTCATCCAATATATTTAAAGTTTCAATGCATATTTTCTTTATATTCTCAATATTCGAAGGCTCCGCTTGATTTTTATTAATCACATCAAACAAAAGCTTCACCACTTCTATTTTTTCCTTATCCTCAAGAAAAATAAAATCCTCTTTAATATCAATATCTAACTTTGAAATATCAGTTTTTGAAAGTTTTTTCGAATATATTTGCCTCAATCTGCTAATTATTGATTTTAATTTTTTATTTTTTAAATTTATAAAATCAATATAATTTTCTTTTATTTGCTTGCTTTTAATAAGTTTTTTATATTTATGTGAAAACTTCAATTCCGCCAAAATGTCGTTTAACTGAGCACTATTAGCTCCCATTGTTTTAAATTTTTCATGAGGCAAACTTTCATTAATAACATCAATCATTTCTCTGGTTTTATTGTTCCTTTGCCTTCTTATAAGCTTAAAATCAGAAATTTTTGCTTCATACTCATGAATCAATTTATCAAACTCTTTATTATGCTTAAAATCAGGTTCTATCACCAGGATTTTTCTGTTTAAAACAAGCTCTATAACAAAATTAAAAAGCGCAATGATATCCTCAAAACGAGTATATTCATCACTATATTCAATATCATCATCAACAAAACGCATTAACCTTGATAAAAACCCTTGAGGTCTTTCCATTCCCTGTTTTGTATTTTTTGCCTTACCTTGAAACCTTTCTCTGATTGTATTTGCTAATGTCGGAAAAACAGGTTCCATTTTTTCAAGACATTTTTCTAACTTACCTTCAATCTTTAAGTATTCATTCATTAATTGCTGATTAAAACCTTGTTTTCTATAAAATTCAATTTTTTGTATAGCCTCAGCAAGATCTTTTCTTTTAGTTGCAAGATATACAGCATGTTGAATCATATCAATATCAGAATTAGAACTCGTCAACACCCACCAAGCTGACATTAAATCCCTTTGTTTTTCAGGAAATTGAAAAATCTGAGACTCTTTGCAAAAAGAAATATACTCTAAATATTTATCAATAATGAAGTTTAACTGATATGTATATTTATCTATTTGAGCATTTACAGCCGCATTTTTAACAGCCTGAAAAATTATCGCAAAAAGCCCTGCAAATACCGTATACATACCAAAGTAAATAATAGTTTTAATTGAGGTAAATTTACCATAACCGATATAATAGCTTATATAAACAGCTATAAATGTTACAGGACCTGCAGTCCAAGCTAAATTAATAACATGCCAGTACCACGCCTCTTTTTTCATCTCGTGCTTAAGATTCTTGGCAAGCGTCTCAAATTTATTTACAGTCTGACTTTTTTTACTCATCTTATTCTTCACGCAAAACAGATTATTCTTTGTAGACATTTAAGCATACAAACAAAAAATAACACACATTTTCAGCTAACAAATACCTACTCCACTATAATTTTGTTAATAAACCAATCTAGCTTTAAACACCTAAACAAATACCGAAGGTCTTTCCAAAAAATCAAAGACATCTTCATTAGACGGCAAGTACAAATTCCCCAGATGAGTGCATTTAACAGCCGCCATAGCAGCTGCAAACCGCAAAGTATCTTCTACTTTCCAATTATTATAAAACCCATAGACAATACCTGCACTATGAACATCACCGGCACCCGTTGTATCCACTACATCTATATCAAAAGCCTTTTGCTTGAATATAATATCTCTAAAACTACAAACACTACCATTAACGCCATCGGTAATAACAATAGCTCTGGATTTTTCAAAATAATTTCGGCATTTCACGACAAGCTCTTCAAGGTTATCATCTCCAAACATAGCTACAGCAAAACGTTTTGGCATTATTGCTATATCCGTATATTCAATTAAAGCAATGGTCTCATCTCTAAAATTACCTGTATCAATTGATATTACAGTATTATCCAATCTATATTGTTCTAATAATCCATCCGCAACAGCATGATTTCTGCCATCAATATGCAAAAATTTTGCTTTAGGCAAATTTTCAAAATCAAACTCATTATGAGACAAAGGACTTAAAGTACCTGATGAATAAGCTATTGCTCTTGTTTGAGCTTTTGGGTCAATCCATACTTGTGCATACCCTGACTTCGATCCTTTTTCTTTAATCATCTGAGAAGTATCAATATTTGAATAATTAAGCTCTTCTTTGATCAAATTCCCAACCGCATCATCACCAACTTTACCAATAAAAGAACATTTCAAATCCAACTTGGATAAAGCTCTCAAAGTTGTAGGCACAGGACCTCCTAACTGTTTTTGTCCTTTTATTATTTCAACCTTTTCATCAGGTTGAGGAAAAGAAGACAATACAGCCAAATCATCGACTAAAACAGATCCTATTCCAACAAAATCAAACACTTTGCACCCCTAAGATATAACCTGAACGGTTATTTTTCTATCTCTTTGTTTATTATCAAAATCTATAAGTACAACCTGTTGCCAGGCTCCAAGCACAGGCTTATACTCTAAAACAGGAATACTAAGAGAATTACCTATAATCGAAGCTCTAACATGCGCATAGCCATTACCATCTTGCCAAGCCTCATCGTGATGATAAACCTTCCCGTGAATCGGAGCAATTTTCTCCAAAGCTTCAGGCAAATCTTTTAAAAGCCCCGGTTCATATTCAATCGAAGTAACCGAAGCCGTGCTTCCTGCTACATAAACCAAAGCCTGCCCTTCACTTACATTTTGTTTTCTAATAATATTTTTGACTTCTTTCGTAATATCTACAATATCAGTAAAACCATTAGTTTTAATAAAAAAATGCTCAGTTGCTATTGCCATAATTTATTCTCCGTCTGTTTCTTTAATTAATTTTATCGGATTTGAAAAAATCCAGGGACGTCCTTTGTAATAAACCTCAATCCTATATTTTCCGACATCAAGCTTATCAAATTCTAAAAATCTTGTCTCATATTCCCATATAAGTTGACCATCATAAATAACTCTTAAAAGAGCTTTATGAGGTAATTTTACAATCATTCGAGTATATTTACCAAGCTTTATTGTTTCTCCTGAAAAAACCCTTTTATCAGGATTTTCAACATAAAACATCGGCACTTTTTGTCCTTTTGACCAGGTTTTATTCACAATCACATTATTACCTTGTTTTAAAGCTTTAAAAATCTGCTTTTTAGCTTCTTCAAAATCTTTTGATAATTTTTCATCTAAAAACAATGTATTTGTAACCGTTTTAAAAGAACTTTTATACGGAAAAACTTTCACTTTTAAGCCAAAATACTTTTGAATAAGAGCATGAATATCAACCCCACCTATAGCCGGCAAAATGTCCTCTACTTCATTATTAAGCTCATCCCACCACTTTAATGTAGCAGCAGAAGGACCTGAAAGTATATTTTCTCTGAACAAAAAGTGTTTTAAAGCTTTTTTAGGATCATAATTATCAACCCAATCAGAAAGATGGTTCCAAATTTCAACACCGTCAAAACCTCTTAAACTCCAATCTGTCCATCTTAAAGGTTTATAAGAAGATTTTCGATCTAAATTCTCATCAGGATGAGCGACAAATCCAATGCCTCCTTGTTCCTTAACCTGTTTTATAAAATCAGAAGGTGAACCATCAGGGCTTATTGTTTTTTTAATATCAAAAGCAAGATAATGATCCGAATCCTCGGGGCTTATTTCTTCCCCAATTATCACAGCTAAATTACCATACCAACCTTCTTCGCCGTTTTCAAGACCTTTTAAATTATTATGGTCAGAAATTATAATCCAGGATAGCCCTGCTTTTTGGGCAGCTTGAGCAATTTCTTTAATATCGGATGTACCATCCGAATATGTCGTATGAATATGACTTGCACCGTGATAAATGTATTTCATAATCCTCTACCTTTTAAAAATAAAACCCGGAAATTAAAACATAAAAACCGGGCTTATTTTTATAAAATAATTTTGTTATTAATAATCTTTTTGAGATTCTACGCCTTTTACAATCTCAACACCTGAACTTGTCCCGATTCTTTCAGCACCTGCTTCTAGCACAGCTAAAGCCTGTTCTCTGTTTTTAACTCCGCCACTGGCTTTTACCATTAATCCATGAGGAGATACAAGTTCATGCATCAATTTAACATCTTCAACTTTAGCGCCTACACCGCCTTTTACAAAGCCTGTTGAAGTTTTCACAAATTGAGCACCTGCTTTTACGCAAAGTTCACAAGCTTTTGCAATTTCTTCTTTTGTTAAAAGGTCTGTTTCAAAAATAACTTTTAAAGGCTTGCCTTGAGCAGCTTCAACAACACCGGCTATGTCTTTTTCAACTCTATCATAGTCTTTATCTTTCATAGCAGCGATATCTATAACCATATCAATCTCATCAGCACCGTCTTCAACCGCTTTCCTTGTCTCAAACTGAGTAACTTCAGTCAAATTAGCCCCCAAAGGAAATCCAACAACAGTAACCACCTTGACATCAGAACCTTTTAAGTACTCTTTAGCCATTTTGACATACATTGGATTTATACAAACTCCTAAGAAGTTATTTTCTTTAGCTTCATCAAAAAGCTTAATTAACTGATCTTTTGTGATGTTTGGAACCAAAAGGGTGTGCTCAATGTGTTTTTCAATTTGCTTGTTCATAAAAAATCCTTTCATACATTACCCGACGAATTTTTTTGTTTAAAACAATTCTAATATAAAAAAATTCAAAACAATACTTTTGTTTTCTATACCGATACAAAAAAGCAATCAGGAAAATAAAACAATTTTGCAAGTCAGTATGCATAAGCAGAGAGTTAGTTTTCAGAAAATCCGACCGTGTCGGATTTTCTGAAAACTAACTCATTTACTTCCTAAATATTGTTAATAAATACTTTGTTTTTCAAGAAATGACAACTACTTTGTTATAGTATGATATTGTTGAATAATATTAAAAAAGAATGGATCGTTTATGCTTATAGTAATGAAGCCCAATTCCAAAAAAGAAGAAATACAGGGCGTTGTAAGTTTCATAGAAAATAAAGGTTTTGACTCTCACATTTCAAAAGGTGATATACACACCGTAATAGGAGCTGTTGGCGGTAAAACCATCGACCCGAGAAGTATTGAACTACTTGACGGTGTTCAAAAAATAATTAAAATTACATCCAGCTATAAGCTTGCCAGTAGAACTTTTCAATCTGAAGACACTGTCATAAAAGTTAAAGATATTACAATAGGCGGTGAAGAACTAAATATAATAGCCGGACCTTGCACTATAGAATCTTTAGAGCAAATAGAATCGACGGCAAAAGCTTTAAGCGAATGCGGAGTAAAAATCCTCAGAGGTGGTGCTTTCAAACCCCGAACATCTCCTTACAGTTTTCAAGGACTGGGCGAAGAAGGACTGAAAATAATCCGCAAAGTAGCTGATAAATACGGAATGATCGTTGCCTCAGAAATAATGGAAATTTCTCAAATACCTTTATTTTTAAAATATGTAGATATTCTGCAAGTTGGAGCCAGAAATATGCAAAACTTCAACCTGTTAAAAGAATTAGGAATGATAAACAAACCAATAATAATAAAAAGAGGGCTTTCCGCAACTATAGAAGAATGGATTATGTCAGCTGAATATGTAATGGCAGGTGGAAACAGAGATGTAATTCTTTGCGAAAGAGGTATAAGAACTTTTGAACGTGCAACACGCAATACACTTGATATATCTGCTATTCCTGTAGTTAAAAAAATGAGTCACTTACCTGTTATTGTCGATCCAAGCCACGGAACAGGCTTACGAAACAAAGTGATACCAATGTCCAGAGCCGCTGTTGCTGCAGGAGCCGATGGTTTAATGATAGAAGTTCATCACGACCCTGATAATGCACTTTGTGATGGAGCACAATCCTTATTCCCTCAGCAATACAGTGAACTTGTGGATGATTTAAAAATAATTGCGCCTGTAACAGGAAAAAAACTAACCGCAAAAAACGAGACTAAAAGCCTCTAATTAAAATATATTCAACTTCATTTTTATTTTTTTGTTGATGTAACAACAGTAAACTGGTAAAATCTACAAAATAACTTAAATTATCAGACTCTATTTGCAATCAACAGGAGATTTTTTATGCAATTAACAAACATCGAGTCCATTCCGGGAAAAAGGATAGTTGAGCACTTTGGGCTGGTGTCAGGAAGCACCGTTAGAGCGAAACATTTTGGAAAAGATTTTCTTGCCGGATTAAAAAACATCGTAGGTGGAGAATTAACAAGCTATACAGAGCTATTAAACGAATCCAGAGCAGATGCAACAAATCGAATGGTCAGACAAGCAACTATGATGGGTGCTAATGCTATTATTAACGTTAGATTTTCCACATCTTCAGTTGCAGAAGGTGCAGCAGAAATATATGTTTATGGAACAGCTGTAAGAGCCGAAGATTAAGGAGCAAAAAATGACTGAAATTCTAATCGTCTTAATTTTGCTCATTATCGGTTATTGCTCCGGTACTGTGATCGAAAATAACCACTTTGAATCCCTCAAAAAACGAGAACGATTTTGTTTGCGCATTCCGGTTACAAATACAAAGAATCACGAATTCAAACCGGGTGAAGTTAAAGAAGCAAAATTAATTTATGGCAGTGCAGTTATATCTATCGATTTTTTCAAAAAATTTGTTGCAAGCCTGGTGAACTTTTTGGGCGGTCAAATGACAACCTACGAATCACTTGTAGATAGAGCCCGAAGAGAAGCTATTTTAAGAATGAAAGAAAATGCCTCCTTTAATACCGATATGATTATAAATCTAAAAATCGAAACTACTTCAATTTCTAAAGGTTCAACAAACAAAGACGATTCCTCGGTAGGATCTGTTGAAGTTTTTGCCTATGCAACCGCAATTACATTAAATGATAATTAATTAATAAAATAATGATTAAAAACTACAAACCTATATACATAGAAGAGAACGTAAACGTCTCAAAGACAAATCCTGTCAAAGAATTGATTATGTTCTCTTTTTATTCTTTTTTAATCGTTACTTTCTTTTATTTTGTTTTTGGAGTTATTTCAGACATTGTCGTAACTTCGCTATCTCCTGATACCGAACAAAAAATAACAAGTTCTATAGCTAGATCATATAGAAATAAAGGTTTTATTAAAACAAGGAAAAATCTACAAAAAATTCTTGATAAATTAGTTTCAAATACAAAACAAAACAACTTAAAACACAACATTTATGTAATTAATGACAATAATATAAACGCTTTTGCACTACCGGGCAGAAATATTGTATTAACCTCCGGGTTAATACAAAAAGTAGATTCCGAAAATGAACTTGCCTTTGTGATAGCTCATGAGCTGGGACACATCGTCCATAAAGATTCTTTAAAAGCAATGAGTCGAAATATTTTAATGTCTTTAACCCTCCAATTATTTTTTCGACAAAATGGTTCTGCTTCTGATATTTTCAGCTTATCTTCAAATGGTTTAAACTTAAATTTTTCCCGAAAAATTGAAACCAGAACAGATTTATGGGCTATTGACTTATTAAACAAGACATACAATAACGTATTAGGCAGCTTTAGTTTCTTTGATAAATGTGAAAAATACAATGAATTGTTTTATTATTTCAGCACTCATCCTTCACCCCAAAAAAGAAAATCTTTATTGAAAAAAAGAATTCTTGATGAAAACTATACAATGGGTGAAATGAGACCAATAAATAAAATCAAGGAAGTTTTAAAAGAAGAACTTGAAACAGCACCAAAATGCAAACACTGTCATTTATCAGGCAATTAACACCTGCGCATATTCTAGACTTATATTTAAAATACAGCTATAATAATTTATACTCAATTTTAAAATAAAAAGGTTTTTTATGTGAAAAAATCTGCATTTACACTAGCGGAAGTTTTAATAACTCTTACCATAATAGGAGTTGTTGCAGCACTATCAATCCCAACATTACTTAGCAGCTCTAATGCAACTGCCGATGTTACTCAGCTTAAAAAATCATATGCAACATTTTCAAATGCTGTAAAACTATACGAAGCTAACAACGGAAGCCTAACGACAGCCTTTTCAGGCAATGGTGACGCTGCTTCTAACGAGGTAGCCCTAAATGAACTGGCTACTTTTTTAAACATAATAAAAAATTGTGGAAATACAAAAGGTTGTTGGTATGACAGCCCTTTAAAAACTCTTGGAGGAAGTGTAGCATCAGGATTTGATGAATACGATACTTATATGCAAACCAATGGCACTGCCAGAGCAATCTTAGCAGACGGAACGATGATTGGAATAAATGACTACAGTGGAGCCTGCACTACTGATAATGGTGATGGTCCCTTAAATGGTGAAGTATGTGCTTCTGTAAGATTTGATATAAACGGAAGTAAAGGTCCTAATCAATCCGGACGGGATTACTTTTTATTTTGGATAACAAAATCAGGTGTTTTCCCAATGGGCTCTTATAATGATAATCAAACTTGTGAAACTGACAGTACTACCTGGACAACAAGTGATGGTTGTGCGGCAAAAGTCCT